>NZ_JBFOCI010000002.1:991396-1101598 GCF_040813675.1 Mesorhizobium marinum
CCCCCCCCCCCCCCCCCCCCCCCCCCCCCCCCCCCCCCCCCCCCCCCCCCCCCCCCCCCCCCCCCCCCCCCCCCCCGCCGCCCCGGGGCGGCGTCTCGCATCCAGAGGGGAACGGGCGACCAGATCCCGGAAAGGGACGGCGCCGAACCAGAGTGGGGAACGGGCTGATCGAAGCGCTCATCCACCTCGCGCAGGCCAGTGTCTTCGACCTGCTTGCCCTGAGCCCGCCCGGCTGGGGCGGCAACCTGCTTCGCGGTCTGACCAATTCGGTCCTGATCGCCGTCGGCGCCTACGGCATCGGCATCGCCATCGGCATCGGCGGCGCTTTCGGCAAGCTCTACGGCGGGCCGGTGCTGCGCGACCTGCTCGAACTCTACACGACGATCGTCCGCGCCGTGCCGGAACTGGTGCTGATCCTGCTGCTCTATTTCGCGGGAACGGACCTCATCAACCGTCTGCTGGAGGCCCTGGGCTACCAGCGCATAGACATTAACGGGCTGGTCGCCGGCATCTGCGTCCTGGGGATCGTGCAGGGCGCCTACTCGACCGAGGTGATCCGCGGCGCGATCCTGTCGATCCCGCAGGGGCAGATCGAGGCCGCGCGCGCCTTCGGCATGTCGCCGGCGCTCATGCTGCGGCGCATCACGCTGCCGGCGATGCTGCCGTTCGCGATCCCCGGCATGGCCAATCTCTGGCTGATCGCCACCAAGGACACGGCCCTGCTCGCCATCGTCGGCTTCAACGAGTTGACGCAGGAGACGCGCACCGCCGCCAGCACGACCAAGGCCTACTTCACCTTCTTCCTGGCGGCCGGCGCGCTCTACCTGCTGATCACGCTGTTCTCCAACGTCATCATCGCGCGCATCGAGAAATGGGCGCGGCGCGGCATGCCGGCTGGGGCGCACTGATGTCGGACCAGGCCGCCTCCCGACTGGTCGATGCCGGCGCGCGCGCCTCGCTCTGGCTGCAGCCGCACCGCATCGGGCTGATCGTCGTCGGCATCGTGCTGGTCGTCTGCGCCGCCATGTTCATGCGCTGGGACTGGCTGCCGGACTACTACGGCCTGGCGCTGCAGGGCATCTGGCGCACGCTCTGGATCCTCGTTGTGACCTGCGCGCTCGGCTTCCTGCTCGCGGTGCCGATCGGCCTCGTCCAGGTGACCGGCCCGCGCTGGCTGTCGTGGCCGGCCTACTGGTTCTGCACGGTCGTCCGTGGCACGCCGCTGCTGCTGCAGCTTTGGTTCCTCTACTACGGGCTCGGCTCGCTGTTTCCGCAGTTCCCCTGGGTGCGCGAATCGTTCCTGTGGCCGTATCTGCGGCAGGCCTGGCCCTACGCGGTGCTGTCGCTGACCATCTCCTACGCCGCCTACGAAGGCGAGGTCATGCGCGGCGCCTTCGCCGGCGTCGCGCGCGGCCAGCTCGAGGCGGCGCGCGCCTTCGGCATGAGCCGCTGGAAGGTCTTCCGGCGGATATGGCTGCCGCAGGCGACCTACCGCGCCCTGCCGACGCTGGCCGGCGAGACCGTGCTGCAGCTCAAGGCGACGCCGCTGGTTGCCACCATCACGGTGGTCGACATATATGCCGTCGCCTCGCGCGTTCGCCAGTCCACCTTCATCGTCTACGAGCCGCTGCTGCTGCTTGCGGTCGTCTATCTGTGCATCACCGGGATCCTGGTGTATGCCTTTCGCAAGCTTGAGGCCCGGATACCGACGAGACTGGGATAGGGGATGGCCGAAACGGTCCGACTGGATCTGGCTGAAGCGATCGCGCTCTGCGAGGGCGCGGCGCGTGCGGCGGGGGCCAATGCGGAGACGGCCACGGCGCTCGCCAGGTCGGTCGTCGCGGCCGAAGCCAAGGGTGTCGCTTCGGTCGGCCTCTACCACTTCCTCGACTATCTCGACGCGCTCGAGACGGGCCGCCTCGACGGCCACGCCGAGCCGGTCATAACCAGGCCAGCGCTCGCCGTCTTCGTCTCCGACGCCGGGGGCGGAGCCGCGCATACCGGCTTCGACCGGGCGTTCAACGATTTCGGCAAAGCGGCGCGTCTCTTCGGGGTGGCGATCTTCGTGCAGAAGAACGCCTTCACCTGCGGCGAGCTCGGCTACTTCACCGGACGGCTGGCGAGTGAGGGGCTTGTCGCTTTCGCTGCCACCAACGGGCCGGCGCTGATGGCCGGCGCCGGTTCGACCAAGCCTGTCTACGGCACCAACCCGATGTCGTTCGCCGCGCCCGTCGAGGACGGCGTGCCGCTCGTCATCGACCAGTCGTCGAGCTCGACCGCCTTCGTCAACGTCAGGCGGGCCGCCGAGGAGGGGCGCGAAATCCCCGCCGGCTGGGCGCTCGACGCCGGCGGCAGGCCGACCACCGACCCCGTCGCCGCGATGAAGGGAGCGCTGCTCGCTTTCGGGGGCAACCGCGGCGCCAATGTCGCCCTGATGGTGGAGGTGCTGGCGGCCGGGCTGTCGGGCGCCAACTGGTCGCTCGACGCGCCGTCGTTCGAAACGGGGGCGGAGAGCCCGGCGACCGGCCTCTTCCTGCTCGCCATCGCACCGGGCCTGATCGACCCGCAATTCGCCGTCCGCCTCAAGGCGCAGCTCGATCGCCTCGCCTTCGAATACCGGGTGCATGTCCCAGGCGCGTCGCGCGGCAAGGCCGGTCTCCTGGCCAAGGCGCTCGGGCTCGACGTTCCCGTCGACGTCGTCAGGCGGATCGCCGCCTTTGCCGAACGCGGCTGAGGGCGCAGAGCGCAACCCGTGAACCTTTTGCCGTCGCCGGACGACACATTCGAGAGCAACCGCATCGGCGCGGGACCCGAACGCGTCGGGATCCCGCAGCCCGGAAAGCCCCGCCCCCGGCGGGGTTTTCCGCGTTGCCGGCGAGGATGGCGCCGCCCGTCAACCACCCATGCGTGGTTTGGGATGCGCGTCGCGGATCGTCCCAGGCAGTCACCGCAACGCTTCCATCCTGCGGTGAAAGCCTCTATGAGACGGGCTTCAAGCAAGACCACGCAGGCGTGAGCGGAGCCAGCCATGACCGAAATCATCGAGACCCCGAAACTCATCACCGTTTTCGGCGGCTCGGGCTTCATCGGCAGGCATGTCGTGCGGGCGCTGGCCAAGCGCGGCTACCTGATCCGCGTGGCAACGCGGCGGCCCGAGCTCGCCGGCCATGTCCAGCCGCTCGGCAATGTCGGCCAGATCCAGCCGGTGCAGGCCAACCTGCGCGCGCGCTGGTCGGTCGAGCGCGCCGTCGAGGGCGCCAGCCATGTCGTGAACCTGGTCGGCATCCTCCACCAGTCCGGCGCGCAGAGCTTCGAGGCCGTTCAGCATGAGGGCGCGCGGACCGTTGCCGAGGCGGCGAAGGCCGTCGGCGCCAGGCTGACGCACGGTTCGGCGATCGGCGCGGACGCCAGGTCGCCCTCGGTCTACGGCCGCACCAAGGCGCTCGGCGAGAAGGCCGTGCTCGAAACCGTCGCCGACGCGGTCGTGGTCCGTCCGTCCGTCGTGTTCGGCCCGGAAGACCAGTTCTTCAACCGTTTCGCGGGCATGGCTCGATTTTCGCCGGTGCTGCCGCTGATCGGCGGCGGCCGGACCAAGTTCCAGCCGGTCTTCGTCGGCAACGTGGCCGAGGCCATCGCGCGCTCAGTCGATGGCCGCGTCGAAGGCGGTCGCATCTATGAACTCGGCGGGCCGAACGTGATGACCTTCCGGGACTGCATGGAGGAGATGCTGGAGGTGATCGACCGCCGGCGGATGCTGGCGCCGGTGCCGTGGTGGATCGCCGAACTCAAGGGCGCGGTGCTCGGGCTGCTGCCCAACCCGCCGCTGACGCGCGACCAGGTGATCCTGCTGAAGTCCGACAACGTGGTGTCGCAGGACGCCGAAACGACGGGGCGCACGCTGCAGGGCATCGGCATCCAGCCGCAGTCGACCGCCTCGATCCTGCCGAGCTACCTCTGGCGCTACCGCGCCGCCGGCCAGTTCACGCATCGAAGCGAAGCCTGAGCAGCGACCGGCATGGAGGCGGCCGCCTTCCTGCCGGGGGGCATCGAGCCCTGGGTCGCCGGCCTTCTCGTCGTCGCCAGCTTCTTCACTTCCGCCATCACCGCGGCGTTCGGCATCGGCGGCGGCCTGGCGATGCTGGCCCTGATGGGCCTGTTCGTTCCGGTCGCCTCGGTGATCCCGGTGCACGGCGCGGTCCAGCTCGGCTCGAACTCGGGCCGCGCCTGGCACCAGCGCGCCAACGTACGCCTGGACGTGGCGAAACCCTTCATCGCCGGCAGCATCGTCGGCGCAGTCCTCGGCGTCTTCCTCGTCATCCAGCTGCCCGACGCGCTGCTGAAGCTTGTCCTCGGCGGCTTCATCCTTGTGCTGACATGGTCGAAGATCCCGGGCATCGACCGGCTGAGCCGGGCAGGCCTCGCCATCGCCAGCGTCGGGCTGGCGATCCTGTCGATGCTGGTGGGGGCGACCGGCCCGCTGGTGGCTGCCCTGTTCGCGCGATTCCTGGAGAACGACCGCAAGGCGCTGATCGCCACGAGCGCGGTGGCGATGACCACCCAGCACCTGCTCAAGATCGTCGTGTTCGGGATCGCCGGCTTCGCCTTCGGCCCCTGGCTGCCGCTCGTCGCGGCGATGATCCTGTCGGGCTTTCTCGGGACGGTCTTCGGCACCAGGATGCTGGAACGGATGCCGGAACAGACCTTCCGCAAGTGGTTCCGCGTCGGCATCACGCTCTTGGCCGTGGATCTCCTGCGGCGCGGGTTCCTGGCCCTCTAGGCCGAACTCAGCCCCAGATGAACAGCGCGGCGAGCCCGACCGCGCCGACGATCATCCGCCACCAGGCGAACAGCGCGTAGCCGTGCCGCGACACGTAGTCGAGCAGATAGCGCACGACGATGACCGCCGCCACGAAGGCCGCCACGAAGCCGACGCCGATGACGGGCAGGTCGGCGGCCGACAGCACGTCGCGGTTCTTGAAGAGGTCGTAGGCAAAGGCGCCGGCCATGGTGGGCATGGCAAGGAAGAAGGAGAATTCCGCGGCCGAGCGCTTGTCGGTTCCCATCAGCAGCGCGCCGACGATGGTCGAACCCGAACGCGACGTGCCCGGAATCATGGCAAGGCACTGGAACAGCCCGATCTTGAGGCAGAGCGAGAGCGGAAAATCCATGACGTCGTGGTATTTCGGCTTGAGCTGGATGCGATCGATCCAGAGCAGCACCACGCCGCCGAGCAGCAGCATGACGCAGATCAGCTTTGGCGTCTCGAACAGCACGGTCTTGATGAAGCCGTGCGCGGCGACGCCGATGACGGCGGCGGGCAGGAAGGCGACCAGAACGCCGATGACGAAGCGCCGGGCCCGGGGGCTGCTCGGGAGATCGGCGGCGATCGTCAGGAGGCGTCCTGCATAAACGGTGAGGATCGCCAGGATCGCGCCGAGCTGGATCAGGATTTCGAACGCCTTGCCGGTCGACTCGAAGCCGAGGAAGTGGCCGGCGAGCAGGATATGGCCGGTCGAGGAGACCGGAATGAACTCGGTCAGCCCTTCGAGCAGGCCGAGCATCAGCGCGTCGACGAGTGTCTGGTTGTCCATGCCCGCAATCTCCAGCGGAGGCCGCTATTGCTTGTCACACGCCGGAACCGGCCCTATAGGTCGGGCGGCCGAGGCTCCCCTGGAATCGGGGCGTTGCACATTTAGCGGCGCGGCCGCCTCTAGGCCAGACGCATTTTCGTTCTCACACGCCGGACCATGCTGACGCTTTTTCACCATCCCATGTTCGCGACCTGCCGTTTCGTTCGCCTTGCCTTCGGCGAATTCAACGAAGAGCTTTCGCTGATCGAGGAAAAGCCGTGGACGCGCCGCAAGGAGTTCCTGGCGCTGAACGCCGCCGGAACCCTGCCGGTGCTGCTGGCCGAGGGCGACGTGCCGATCATCGGCGCGCATGTCATCGCCGAATATCTCGACGAGACGCGCGGCGTGCTGAAGCGGGACCGCCGGCTGCTTGCCGAGGATCCGCTCGATCGCGCCGAGATCCGCCGCCTCTGCGACTGGTACCTCGTCAAGACCGAGAGCGAGGTGACGCGTCACCTCGTGCGCGAACGCGTGCTGAAGCCGCTCATGCCGGAAGCGTTGGGCGGCGGCTCGCCCGATTCGTCGGCCATCCGCGCGGCGCGCGCCAATGTGCGCCAACACATGAAATACACCAACTGGCTGGCCGGCACGCGCCACTGGCTGGCCGGGCCGCGCATTACCTATGCCGATCTCGCCGCCGCGGCGACGCTCTCCATCCTCGACTATCTCGGCGAGATCGACTGGAGCGGGCATACGGCGGCGCGCGAATGGTACACGCGCATGAAATCGCGGCCGTCCTTCCGGCCGCTGCTCGCCGACCGGGTGCGGGGTCTTTCCCCGGTGGCTCACTATGCGGACCTCGACTTCTAGCAAGCCGCCCGGCGGCGATGCGCTGCGGCGGATGATCGACCGCGACGCGAAGCGCGCCGGCTTCGACGCGGTGGCGGTGACCACGCCCGATTCGATCCCGCTTGCCCCGGCCCGGCTGAGGCAGTTCGTGGCCGAGGGAATGCACGGCTCGATGGGTTGGCTCGCCGAAACGCTGGAGCGGCGCGCCAACCCCCGCGCGTTGTGGCCGGAGGTGCGCTCGATCGTGGTGCTGGCCATGAACTACGGCCCGGAGGCCGACCCGCGCGAAACGCTCGCCAGGCGCGACCGCGGCGCCATTTCCGTCTACGCGCGGAATCGGGACTATCACGACGTCATCAAGGGACGGCTGAAGACGATCGCCGGCCGCATCGTCGCGCAGGCGGGCGGCGACGTGAAGGTGTTCGTCGATACCGCGCCGGTCATGGAAAAGCCGCTCGCCGAGGCGGCCGGCATCGGCTGGCAAGGCAAGCACTCCAACCTCGTCAGCCGCGACTTCGGCTCCTGGCTGTTCCTGGGCTCGATCTTCACGACCGCCGACATCGAGCCGGACGAGCCGGAAGAGGATCGTTGCGGATCCTGCCGCGCCTGCCTCGACGCCTGCCCGACCGACGCATTCCCCGCGCCGTACAGGCTCGATGCGCGCCGCTGCATCTCCTACCTCACCATCGAGAACAAGGGGCCGATCCCGCGCGAGTTCAGAGTCGCGATCGGCAACCGCATCTACGGCTGCGACGACTGCCTGGCCGCCTGCCCATGGAACAAGTTCGCGAAACAGGCCTCGGAAGCGAAGCTCGCCGCCCGCGGCGACCTGCGCGAACCGAGGCTCGGCGACCTCCTGGCGCTCGACGACGCAGCGTTCAGGACGCTCTTCGCGGGCTCGCCCGTCAAACGGATCGGTCGCGACCGCTTCCTGCGCAACGTGCTGATCGCGGCCGGGAATTCGGGCGATGCTTCGCTCGTTCCGCAATGCCGGGAATTGCTGGCCGACCCGTCGTCGCTGGTGCGCGGCGCGGCGGTGTGGGCGCTGTCGCGGCTGTCGGCCCGGGACGAACTGATCGGGCTTGCCGGCGACATTGTCGATCCGGACGCCGACGTCAGGGCGGAATGGACCGTCGCGCTGGAGAGACTTGCATGACATCGCGCTTCTTCATCTTCGGGGCCGGCTACTCGGCGCGGGCTTTCGCCGGCGCGCGAGCCGACCGGCCCGTGGGCTTCGCCGGCACCACGCGTTCCCACGAAAAGGCGGACGCGCTCGCCCGCGCCGGCATCGAGCCACTGCACTTCAACGGCAAGACGCTGTCGCCGGACCTCGTCGCCGCGCTGAAGGAGACGACCCACCTCGTCGTCTCGATCGCCCCGGACGAGGGCGGCGATCCCGTGCTCGCCGCCACCGCCGGGCGGCTCGCCGGGCTCGCTCCGAAGCTGCGCTGGCTCGGCTATCTCTCGACCGTCGGCGTCTATGGCGACCACGGCGGAGACTGGGTCGACGAAACCAGCGAATGCCGACCCGTTTCCGGCCGCTCGCGCCAGCGCGTTCGCGCCGAGCGGGCGTGGCTCGATTTCGGACAGGAAACCGGCGTTGCGACCGCGCTGCTTCGGCTTTCGGGCATCTACGGGCCGGGCCGGAACGCCTTCGTCAACCTGCGGAACGGCACCGCCAAGCGTCTGGTCAAACCCGGCCAGGTGTTCAACCGGATCCATGTCGCCGACATTGCCGGCGCGCTGTGGCGCCTTGCCGATGACGGGCAGGGCGGTGTTTTCAACGTCACCGACGACCTGCCGGCGCCGCCGCAGGACGTGGTGGCCCATGCGGCCGCGCTGATGAATGTCGAGGCGCCCCCCGAAATTCCTTTCGCCTCTGCCCAACTTTCGCCAATGGCGCGGTCATTCTATGGCGAGAACAAGCGCGTTTCGAACGCGGCGATCAAGGCGGCCGGCTATCGGTTCCGCTATCCCGACTACCGCGCGGCGCTCGACGGCATGTGGGCGGACGGCAGCTGGGCGGGCGATGGCGAAGGCGACGCGCGCAGCCCGATCAAGCGCTTCTAGCCCTGGACGGTCGAAGCACGGGCTGGAAAGTGGTATGATTCGGACGCGGCAGTCGGCGTGTACGAACGGGTAACCACCGAGGTCCAGGTTTGGGCCGCAGACGAAAGCTGGGACAGCCCATGAGAAGCTTCCTGAAATCCGTCACCGGGTTCGCCGCGGTCGTGGCGTCGGTCATGGCGATGGCGGCCGTGGATGCGGCCCCGGCGCGCGCCGAGGAACTCGCCAAGAACCTGTTCGGCCACGAGCCGCTGCCCGCCGCCCTGCCGGCGAAATCCTACGGCTTCTATTCGAAAGGTTGTTTTTCCGGCGGCGTGGCGATCCCGACCGATGGTCCGACCTGGCAGGCGATGCGGCTGTCGCGCAACCGCCGCTGGGGACACCCGACGATGATCGCCCTCGTCGAGAAGCTGTCGCGCGACGCCGCTGCCAAGGACGGCTGGCCCGGCCTGCTGATCGGCGACATCTCGCAGCCGCGCGGCGGGCCGATGCTGACCGGCCATGCCTCGCACCAGATCGGCCTCGACGCCGACATCTGGCTGACGCCGATGCCGGCCCGCCCGCTGACGGTGGCCGAGCGCGAGAAGATCAGTTCGGTGTCGATGATCAAGAAGAAGGGGCTGACCGTCGACGACAAGGTCTGGACGCCCGCCCATATGCGGCTTTTGAGACGCGCGGCAAGCTATCCCGAGGTTGAGCGCATCCTCGTCCATCCCGGCATCAAGAAGAAGCTCTGCGACACAGTGACGGGCGACCGGACGTGGCTGCGCAAGGTGCGGCCGTTCTGGGGCCACGATTCGCATTTCCACATCCGCATCGGCTGCCAGCCGGGCTCGCCGGGCTGCAAGAAACAGGCCGCCACCACGCCGGGCGACGGCTGCGACAAGTCGCTGGCATGGTGGTTCACCGAGGAGCCGTGGCGTCCCAACAAGGATCCCGACGCGCCCAAGGCCCGCGACCTCATGACGATGGCGAGCCTGCCGAAGGAATGCCGCGCCGTGCTTGCCGCTCCGGCCCCGGCATCCGAACTCGCCGCCACCTATCGGGGCCCCGGCAGCGTCACCGACACCGGCACGTCGATCGCCGCGGTCATCGAGCAGGCCGATACGATCGATCCGGAGGCCGGCGCGCCGATCAGCGCCAATGCGTTCCTGCCGACCGACGGCGTAAAGATCCCGCTACCGCAGTGGCGCCCCGACGAGTGACGGCCACGCTGGCCACCGTGGGCTAGCACGACCGCGACTTTCGCGGCGGCGGCGCGGTTCGGTCTTGTCAAAGCCGCTCGATATCCTTCACATCTACTGCGTGATGCGGGCGCGGCGCATTCCGTCGCCGCTGCACGAGCGACGCATCCGGGCCGCGGTATCGGGGCCGACAAAAAAATCTGGAGGGACACATGCCGGCTAGCGACTACGAAATCCTCGATCCGCGCTTCGCAAAACTGATCAATGGAAACGCGCATGTCAGCCGGCTCTTCACGGGCTGCCTGTGGGCGGAGGGGCCGGCCTGGTTTGCCGCCGGACGCTATCTCGTCTGGTCGGACATCCCGAACAACCGCATCCTGCGCTACGACGAGACGAGCGGAAACGTCAGCGTGTTCCGCCAGCCCTGCGGCAACACTAACGGCCACACGGTCGACCGCCAGGGACGGCTGGTGTCGTGCGAGCATTCGGGCCGCCGCGTCAGCCGCACCGAGTTCGACGGTTCGGTCACCACCATCGCCGACCGCTGGCAGGGCAAGCGCCTGAACTCGCCCAACGACGTCGTCGTGAAGTCGGACGGCTCGATCTGGTTCACCGATCCGTCCTACGGCATTGACACCGACTATGAGGGCGACAAGGCCGAAAGCGAGATCGGCGCGTGCTACGTCTACCGTGTCGATCCGGGCACCGGAAAGGTCGACGCCGTCATCACCGACATGGTGCGGCCGAACGGCCTCGCCTTCTCGCTCGACGAATCCAGGCTCTACGTGGTCGACACCGGGCGCACGCACGTGCCCGACCATCCGGCGCACATGCGGGTATTCTCGGTTACCTCAAGCGGCAAGAAGGTTCGCGGCGGCAAGGTGTTCGCGGACTGCACCGCCGGCCTGTTCGACGGCTTCCGGCTGGACGAACAGGGCAATATCTGGACGAGCGCCGCCGACGGCGTGCACTGCTACGCGCCGGACGGCACGCTGATCGGCAAGGTGAAGGTGCCGGAGGTGGTCGCGAATGTGTGCTTCGGCGGCGCCAAGCGCAACTGCCTGTACATCACGGGCACCACGTCGCTCTACATGGTGCGGTTGATGGTCAACGGCGCCAAGACGTATTGAGCAATCGGCGTGGAAGGCCCGGGCATCTCCGCTGCCCGGGCGCGGGCGTCAACCCGGCTTGACCTGGCCGGAGGCGATGGCTGCGCCGTTGTTCTGAGCGGTGACGGCGGCAAGCGCGCCCTTCAAGGAAAGGGTGGGTTTCGCGTAGGTCTTCTTCACGGGCAGTCTCCAGAAGCATTTCAGGTCTTGCAGGCGTGATCGCGTCGCATAGAACATGCCGGGCGGAGCGGTGTCAAATGGCACGCGGACCCGGGAGCCTGTCGGGACGGCACCGATGATGAGCGATACCATCCATCGCCTGATCGAGCAGTACGGCCTGGTCGCCGCCTTCGCCGGATCGCTTGCCGAGGGCGAGACGGCGGCGATCCTCTGCGGCTTCTTCGTGCACCAGGGCGTGTTCGCGCCGTGGCAGGCCTTCACGGCCGTGTTTCTCGGCGCCTTCGGCGGCGACGCCCTGTTCTTCCTCTGCGGACGCCGCTTCGCCGACACGGCATTTGTCGGGCGCCTGCGCCAGCGGCCTGGCTTCGACCGGGCCTTCGGCCTGATGCAGCGCCATCCCGCGCTCTACGTGATCGGCAACCGCTACGTCTATGGCTTTCGCCTGCTCGGCGGGGTCGCGGCCGGCCTCTCCAGCATTCCCGCGCTGAAATTCGTCGTCCTCAACGCCGTTTCCGCATTCATCTGGACGGTTCTTTTCGTCGGGATCGGCTATCTGTTCGGCCTTGGCGCCGAGCAGATCCTCGGCGCTGCGCTCCACAGCCACCAGCGCCTGCTGGTCGGACTGGCCATCGGCGTGGCAGCCGGACTGGCGGGCTGGCTCGCTTCGCGCCATTTCAGCCGCAGGGCCGGACGTTGCTAGGACGCACGAGCGCCTTCCGGCAATCCGCACTGCGAAAACTGTCGGTACCCGCCGCTCCGGGGAAGAATATTCTACTGGCGCGCCATGTTTGGGGAGGACGATGCCTCTTGCCCGGCAGGCGCCTCGACTAGATTGCGGCAAAATCATCGGTCCATCAGGAGCCACCATGAAACGCCTCATTCTCGTCGGCGCCGCGCTTGCCGCCCTCGCCGCCGGTCCGGCCAGCGCGCAGGACAAGCTGCTCAACGCGTCCTACGACATCGCCCGCGAGCTCTTCGCCGAGGTCAACGCGACCTTCGCGCCGAAATACAAGGAAGCGACCGGCCGGGACATCACGATCGACCAGTCCCATGCCGGCACCTCGAAGCAGGCGCGCGCCATCGTCGAGGGGCTCGAGGCGGACGTGGTGACCTTCAACCAGACCACCGACATCGACTTCCTGGTGAAGAACGGGTTCGTCTCGGACGACTGGCAGCAGGACTTCCCCAACAACGCGTCGCCCTTCTATTCGCTGCCGTCCTTCCTCGTGCGCGCCGGCAACCCCAAGGGCATCAAGGACTGGGACGACCTCGTCCGCGACGACGTGAAGGTGATCTTCCCCAATCCCAAGACGTCGGGCAACGCCCGCTACACCTATCTCGCCGCCACCGCCTACGCGCTCGGCGCCTTCGGCGGCGACGAGGCGAAGGTGAAGGAGTTCGTAGCCAAGATATTCGCCAACGTGCCGGTGTTCGACACCGGCGGCCGCGCCGCCACGACGACCTTCGTCGAGCGCGAGGTCGGCGACGTCCTGATCACCTTCGAATCGGAGACGCGCGGCATCGCCAGGGAGTTCGGCGAGGACCGGTTCGAGCGCGTGACGCCCTCGGTCAGCCTGCTTGCGGAATTCCCCGTCGCCATCGTTGACAAGGTGGCCGACAAGCACGGCACGCGCGAAATCGCCAAGCAGTACCTCGAATTCCTCTACACGCCGGAGGGCCAGAAGATCCTCGCCGAGAACGGCAACCGGGTGCATGACGAGGTGGTGGTCGACGAGTTCAAGGACCAGTTTCCCGAGGTCAAGCTGGTGACTGTCGACGACGTCTTCGGCGGTTGGGCCAAGGTCCAGGAGGAGCATTTCGCCTCGGGCGGGCTGCTCGACCAGATCTACGGCGACCGTTGACCTGACAATCGGCAACGTCATTGACGGCCGGCGGGCGACATGGCCTGCCGGCCGCACCTGTTGGTGAGGGTTTTCCGTTGAAACGCCGCGTCCTGCCCGGGCTTGCACTGTCGCTTGGGATAACCCTGTTCTACGTCGCCCTGATCGTCGTGCTGCCGCTCGGCGCGCTGGCGTTCAAGGCCGCGAGCCTCGGGCCCGAGGACTATTGGCGCATCGTCTCTTCGCCGCGCGCGGTGGCCAGCTATTGCGTCACGGCGCTTGCCGCACTTGCGGCCACCGCCTTCAATCTCGTCTTCGGCATGGCGCTTGCCTGGGTTCTCGTCCGCTATCGCTTTCCGGGCCGCCGGCTGGTCGACGCCCTGGTCGATCTTCCGTTCGCGCTGCCGACCGCGGTTGCCGGCATCGCGCTCACCGCGCTGTTCGCCGAGAACGGCTGGTTCGGCTCGATCCTTGCCCGCATCGGCATCGAGGTCGCCTACACGCCGCTCGGCATCATGATCGCGATGAGCTTCACCAGCCTGCCCTTCATCGTGCGCACGGTGCAGCCGGTGCTGGAGGACCTCGACCCGGCGCTGGAGGAAGCCGCGCAGACGCTGGGCGGCAGCGATGCGGCAATCTTCACGCGGGTCATCCTGCCGCTGCTGGGACCCGCGCTGCTGGCCGGGGTGTCGCTGTCCTTCGCGCGCAGCCTCGGCGAGTTCGGCGCCATCATCTTCATCGCCGGAAACCAGCCCTACGAGACCGAGATCACCGCGCTGCTCGCCTTCATCAGGCTCGAGGAATACGACTACCAGGCGGCTGCGGCGATTGCCTCGGTGCTGCTCCTGACCGCCTTTGCCATGCTTGCCGCGACCAATCTCCTGCAGGCCCGCGCGCTGCGCTACATGAGCGGGGCCCGCGCATGACCGCGTCGCATGCCCGCAAACCGCCGCGCGTCGGCGACAGCCCCGCCGTCCGGCGGACGCTGATCGCATCGGTGTTGGTCGTCGGCGCGCTGCTCATCTTCGCGCCGCTGGCCGTCATCCTCGTCCAGGCCTTCTCTCGGGGCGTCGAGGTCTTCGCCGCGACGATCGCGCTGCCGGACACCCGCCACGCCATCTGGCTGACGGTTGCCACCGCGCTGACCGCGGTCCCGATCAACACGGCGTTCGGACTGGCCGCCGCCTGGGCGATCACCAAGTTCGACTTCCGCGGCAAGCGGCTCTTGCTCGTCGTTATCGAGATTCCGTTTTCCATCTCGCCGATCGTGGCCGGCGTCGCCTATCTGTTCGTCTACGGGCTGCAGGGCCTGTTCGGTCCGGCGCTGGACGCCGCCGGCGTCAAGGTCCTGTTCGCGCTTCCCGGCATCGTGCTGGCGTCGATGTTCGTCACCGCGCCCTTCGTGGCGCGCGAACTCATCCCGCTGATGCAGGCGCAGGGCCGCGACCTGGAGGAGGCGGCGACGTCGCTCGGAGCGTCGGGCTGGCGCACCTTCTTTTCGGTAACCCTGCCCAACATCCGCTGGGCGCTGCTTTACGGAGTCGTGCTCTGCAACGCCCGCGTGATGGGCGAGTTCGGCGCGGTCTCCGTGGTGTCCGGCAACATTCGCGGCCAGACCAACACGCTGCCGCTCCACGTCGAACTGCTCTACCACGACTACAACACCGTGGGGGCTTTCGCCGCAGCCTCCATCCTGACGGTGCTCGCCATCGTCACCATTGTCGCCAAGCTCTTGCTGGAGCGGCGGGGCGCAGGCCGCGGCGGCCGCCCCTCGCTCGCAGCACCGTCACCCGCCAAGCCGGAACCAGCCAGGGTCGCTACGCCATGAGAATCCGCCTCGACAATGTCGTGAAGACCTTCGACACGTTCCGCGCCGTGCACGGCGTTTCCCTGGATATCGGCAGCGGCGAACTGGTGGCGCTGCTCGGACCGTCGGGTTCGGGCAAGACGACGATCCTGCGCATGGTCGCCGGACTCGAATTTGCCGACGGAGGCCACATCCACTTCGGCGACCAGGACGCCACGGACATCCCGGTGCGCGAGCGCGGCGTCGGCTTCGTCTTCCAGCACTACGCGCTGTTCCCGCACATGACGGTGGCCGACAACATCGCCTTCGGCATGAAGGTGTCGAAGGTCAGGCGAACGAAGGCGGAGATGGCGGCGCGCGTGGCCGACCTGCTGCGGCTGGTCAAGCTGGAGGGGCTCGGCGAACGGTTCCCGAACCAGATTTCCGGCGGCCAGCGCCAGCGCGTCGCGCTGGCGCGCGCGCTTGCCGTCGATCCGAAGGTGCTGCTGCTTGACGAGCCGTTCGGCGCGCTGGACGCCAATGTCAGGCGCGACCTGCGCCGCTGGCTTCGCGAGATCCACGATGAGCTGGGCATCACCACTCTGTTCGTGACGCACGACCAGGAGGAGGCGCTCGACCTTGCCGACCGCGTCGTCATCCTGAACGAGGGCAAGATCGTGCAGGAGGGCACGCCGGAAGCGGTCTGCCGCACGCCCGGCTCCGCCTTCGTGCTGAATTTCCTCGGCGACGCCAACCGGATCCGCGCCGACGTCGTGAACGGCCGGGCGACGGTCGACGGCGCCGAGGTGGATGCGTCCGGATTTGCCGACGGGCGTGCCAGCGTCTACCTGCGGCCGCGCGACCTCGACTGGTCCGCGGTCGGGCCGGGCATCGCCGCGACCGTATCTCGCGTCATCGACCGGCCGGACGGCCGGCGCATTCTGGCGAGGACCGAAAGCGGCGATCAGGTCGAACTCGATGTTGCCCCCGAAACATCCGCGACCGCCGGCGAGCGCGGCTTTGTCCGCATCCACCGCGCGCAGGTCTTCGCGGAGCCGGCATAGTCAGGCAACACCGCGCAGTCGCGGTCAAGTCCTGGGCCTACCGCCTGACTGGCGGCACCAGTATAGGGCCGGGCGGCGGCGCCGGTTCGGGCGGCATGGGTTCCGACGGCGGGCCTGGGAAGGGGTCAGGGGCAGGCCCGGGCCTGCCGGCGGCGCCGGTTTCAGCCTGATGTCTCATCCGATCGATCCCTATGTGACGAGCACGTCGGCATGGCTGGCGAAGGCAAGGAAGGCGTCGTGCGCTTCCTCGACCGACGCCTTGCCGGCCAGTGCCGCCTGCAGCACCTCCATGGTCGACTGGTAGACCGGGCCGCGCCGGGCATGCGGCCAGTCGATCAGCACCTCGCAGGCGCCCTTCACTGACTTGACGGCGCGCGTTGTGTTGTCGCCGGTCCTGACGCAGACCGTGCTGCCGAACAGCATGCGCTCCGCCCTGTCGCGTTCGTTGTGAAGGCTCTGGTCCATGGCCGTGATCTCCGCTCGGTATTCAGCGGAGAGATAAACGCGCTTCTAGCCGGCCAGTTCCGGCGAGCATCAATCGAAGGGCGAGAGTGCCCCAAGCAGGTTGCCGGTCGGCTTCGGCTGGCCCATGTACCTGTCGATCAGTTCCTCGACATGCGCGTTGCGGGCGCGTGCGCTGTCGGCGCCCATCACGACGATGATGAGGCGGCGTGAACCCCGCTTCACCGACGTGACCACGCTGTAGCCCGATGCCTTGATGTAGCCGGTCTTGATGCCGTCGACGCCATCGACGCGGCCGATCATGTCGTTGTGGCCTCGAACGAGCCGCCCGCGGAATGTGAAGTCGCGGCGGGAGAAGTAGTGATAGTACTGCGGGAAGCGCGAACGCAGCGCGGCGCCGAGCATCGCCATGTCGCGTGCCGTCGTGTGTTGGTCGGGATCGGGCAGCCCGGACGCGTTGCGGAATACCGTGCCGGACAGGCCGAGCTGGCGCGCGCGGGCGGTCATCAGGTCGGCGAACTGTTCCTCGGTGCCGCCGAGGGATTCGGCAACCGCGACCGCGACATCGTTGCCCGACTTGACGGCAAGCACGAGGATCGCGCTCTCCACGTCGATCGTCTGTCCGGCCTTGAGCCCGATCTTGGACGGCGGCTGGCGCGCGGCGAACGACGATACCGGCAGTTCGGTCGCCATCGACACGCGGCCCTGGTCCAGCGCCTCGAACAGCAAATAGAGCGTCATCATCTTGGTCAGCGAAGCCGGATATCGCTGTGCGGTGGCGTTGACTTGATAGAGGGTCTTGCCGTTCGACGCGTCGACGACCAGCGCCGCGTATTTTTCCGGCGATCCGGGCGGCGGCGCCTGGACCTGCGTAGGCTCCCCGACCGTGGCGCAGCCGGCGACGAGCACCAGCATGGCGACCAGGGCGAGCGCCCTGCGCAGCAGGGACGCCGCCAGCGCCGTTCCCGGGGCTGCTGCGACGGATGTGCTCAATTCGTTGCCTGACACCGACATCGTTGACGTAGGGGACTAGCCTATGCGCGCAACGCTTTCCATTCCCTTTCTGCAACAGGTGGCGGCAATTCGGACGCCGACGTGGGAGCCGGTCGTTAAAATTCGAGATGTTGGCCAAACCGAATCTAAGAACGGAACTGCTAGTCCTGCGGCAGAAGCTGGATCTCGCGCATGCCCGCAGTCGCCAATCCCAACCGCAGCCCGGTGTTCCGGCTGATCACCATCGCAAGCGCCAGTCTTGGCAGCTTCATCCTGGGGCTTTGGGGCCTCCGGTTCGGGTTCGGAGACGGCGTGGCGGGCCTGCCGGCCGAGGCGATCGGCGCGGTGCTGGCGGCGCTGTGCGCGCTTGCGGCGGGCGGAGCGGCCATGTCGTTCTTCGCCGGCGTCGACGAATCCGTAGGCTATGTCGTCAAGGAGACGCAGTTCGACAAGCTGACCGGGATGCTTTCGCGCCCTGCCATGATCGCCAGGATCGCCGAAGCGGCGCAGTCGACATTGAGGACGGGCGAGCCGGTTTTCCTGATCGACATCGAAATCGACCGCTTCAAGCAGGTCAACGAGGCGATCGGCTTCGGCAAGGGCGACGAGCTTGTGCGGGCCTTCGCGCAGCGGCTGAAGGCCAGCCTGCCCGACGCCGTTCTGATCGGCCGCATAGGGGCCGGCGAGTTCGCCGTGCTCTACCCCGACTCCTATTTCAACATGTCCATGGACGTCATCGCGGAACGGCTGATCGCCGAACTGATGGAGCCCTACCAACTCTCGACCCACCAGCAGTCGATCGGTGTTTCGGTCGGCATTGTCGCGATGCCGAAGGACGGCGACGATCCGGTCCTGCTGCTGCGCCGCTCGAATCTCGCCCTGCAGAACGCGCGCGCTGCGGGGATCGGCAACTGGGCGGTGTTCCATCCCGAGATCGGCAAGGTGGCCGACTATCGCCAGTGGATCGAAGCCGAGCTGCATCCGGCCTTCGAGCGCGGCGATTTCGACCTGTACTACCAGCCGCAGATCGACCTGATGAAGGGAAGGACGGTCGGCTACGAGGCGCTGATCCGCTGGAAGCACCCCGAGCGCGGCATGATCCCGCCGATGGAGTTCATCCCGATCGCCGAGGAGACCGGCATGATCGGGCCGATCGGCGCATGGGTTCTCAGGAAAGCCTGCGCCGACGCGCGCCACCTGCCCGACGACTGTTTCGTTGCCGTCAACATCTCGGCTGTCCAATTCGTGACGCGTGACTTTGTCGGCATGGTCGGCGACATCGTGCGCGAGACGGGCATCGACCCTCGACGCCTGGAGCTCGAGCTGACCGAGACGGCGATGATGCAGGATCGCGGCCGGGCCGAGGCAATCCTCAAGCAACTGACCGCGATGGGCATTTCGGTTGCCGTGGACGATTTCGGCACCGGCTATTCGAACCTCAGCTATCTGGTCGATTTTTCGATCCACAAGCTGAAGATCGACCGCTCCTTCGTCAGCCGCATCGATACCGACCAGAACTCGGGCGCCGTCGTCTCGACCATCGTCGGCCTGTCGCGGGCGCTCGGCGTCCACGCGATCGCGGAGGGCGTCGAGACGGAGAACCAGGCGACGCTCCTCAGGGCAGCCGGCTGCGACGTGTTCCAGGGCTTCCTGTTTGGGCATCCCGCCCCGCTCAAGATCGCGGGCGGACAGCTGCACCCCACCGCCGCGGCCGGGACGGCGAAGGCGGCCAGCCTCCACTGACCCGATCCGTTCTCGACGAAAGGCGCTGCGATGCACTTCTGGCATTGCGCG
This sequence comes from Mesorhizobium marinum, assembly GCF_040813675.1. Lineage (NCBI taxonomy): Bacteria > Pseudomonadati > Pseudomonadota > Alphaproteobacteria > Hyphomicrobiales > Phyllobacteriaceae > Mesorhizobium > Mesorhizobium marinum. Next base: position 1,010,296 of record NZ_JBFOCI010000002.1, read on the forward strand.
TCCGGGTTGTTGGTATATAAATTTTCATAACATGAAAAAGCGCGGGCCAGCCGCGAACGAAGCGCCGACAAAGGCGCCTCATGGGGAACGTGACTACAGCAGTTCGTACAATGGGAGCACAGCATGAAAGCCAAGTTGTTGGGAATGAGCGCTGCCGCGCTTGCGGCGGCAGGTCTCCTTTTTGCGCCGGCCGCACGCGCGCAGGCGCCTGAATCGAGCGATCCGATCAAGATCGCCCTCTTCGACTGGACCAGCGTCAACCTGAACGCCAAGATCATCGGAGGCATCCTCGAGAAGCTCGGCTACACGGTCGAGTATCCGACCGCCGACTACCTCTCGAGCCTTACCACGGGCCTGACCAATGGCGACCTGTCGCTCGCCATGGAGTTCTGGGACACGACGGCGGGCGAGGCGATGAAAGCCTCCGACGCGACCGGCCAGACGGAACGCCTCGGGCCGCTCGGCCCCAAGGCGAAGGAAGAGTGGTGGTACCCGGAATACATGAAGGAGAAATGCCCGGGCCTGCCCAACTGGGAGGCGCTGAAGGACCCGAAATGCGCCGAAGCGTTCTCGACGCCGGAGACGGCGCCGAACGGCCGCTACCTCGGCGGCCCGGTGACGTGGGAAGGCTTCGACGACGAGCGCGTCGTCGCGCTCGGCCTGCCGTTCACGGTCATCCACGCCGGAACCGACGCGGCGATGTTCGCGGAGCTCGAGTCCGCCTACCAGCGGCAGGCGCCGATCATGCTGTGGATCTATTCGCCGCACTGGGCCCCGGCCAAGTACAAGGGCGAGTGGGTCGAATTCCCGGAATACACGGCCGAGTGCTACGCCGATCCGTCGTGGGGCATCAACAAGGACGCAGCCTATGACTGCGGCAAGCCTTTCGGCGAGATCTACAAGTACGCCTGGGCCGGCATGAAGGACAAATGGCCGGTGGCCTACAAGGTCGCCAAGAACTATTCGCTCAGCTCCGACGAGCTGAACGCCATGAGCGGCCAGGTCGATCTCGACGGCAAGTCGCCCGAGGACGTCGCGGCCGAGTGGATCGCGGCCAACGAAGCCAAATGGAAGGGTTGGGCCCAGTAGGCTGGGACTGCCGTGGACAAACGGCCCCGTTCGGGTGACGATCGGGGCCGTCATCGTTGGACGCACATGGTGAAAGGCCGCGCATGACGAACGCATCTGGCCCGGCGGCTGCGGGCAAATCGGTCGATGCTCGTCCCGTCAAGCTTGCCTGCAGAAACGTCTGGAAGCTTTTTGGCGCGGGCGCTTCGGAATTCATCCGCCAGCGCAACGGCAAGGCGAGTTCGGCCGAGCTCGTCGAGGCGCGACTGGTCGGCGCGGCCCGGGCGGTCGATCTCGAGATCCGCCAGGGCGAGATCTTCATCATCATGGGCCTGTCGGGTTCCGGCAAGTCGACGCTGGTGCGCTGCATGTCGCGGCTGGTCGAGCCGACCTACGGAAAGGTCGAGTTCGAGGGCAAGGACCTGCTGTCGATCTCCGAAAAGGAGCTCATCGAACTGCGCCGCCACCGCATGGGCATGGTGTTCCAGAACTTCGCGCTGCTGCCGCACCTCAACGTGCTGGAGAACATCGCGTTTCCGCTGTCGATCCAGGGCGTGGACCGCGCCGCCCGCGAAGCGCGCGCCAGGGAGGTGATCGAACTCGTCGGCTTGCGCGGCCGCGAGCATTTCTACCCGCGCGAGCTTTCCGGCGGCCAGCAGCAGCGCGTCGGCATCGCGCGCAGCCTGGCGACCAAACCGGAGATATGGTTCCTCGACGAACCGTTTTCGGCCCTTGATCCTCTGATCCGGCGCGAGATGCAGGACGAGTTGATGCGACTGCAGTCGGTCCTCAAGAAGACCATCGTCTTCATCACCCACGACTTCGACGAGGCGATCCGTCTTGCCGACCGCATCGCCATCATGAAGGACGGCGAGGTCATCCAGATCGGAACGCCGGAAGAACTGGTGGTGAAGCCGGCGACCGACTACGTCGCCGAATTCACCCGCGACGTACAGCGCGCCAAGGTGATCTCCGCGCGCAGCATCATGCGACCGCGCGGCAAGTCGCAGTCCGCCGGCGAGGTGTCGCCCGACGCAAGGATCGCCAGCTTCTCGGCGCAGATCGTGGCGGCGAGGAAGCCCTTCGCGGTTGTGAACGGCGATGGCGCCGCGATCGGCGAGGTGACGCCGGACGCCGTGATCGAACTGCTGGCTGGCGCTCCGGGCGAGGCGCAGGCGTGACCGTCGCGGCCGACGCCGCCCGGCAACCCGCGCGTCCGGCGCAGACATGGCTGGCGATCTGGGCGGCTGCGCTGGCGGCCACCCTGGTTGTGTTCCTGGCCCGCGACAGCATTGCCTGGGCGGTGAAGTATCCGGCATCCGCCGTCGTGCCGGTCGCCGACTGGATCAGCGTCGTGATGACCTGGCTCAAGGTCAATCTGAGCTGGCTCACGCGGTCCATCACAGCCGTCCTCGGCGTGCCGCTAAACTTCGCGCTCGACCTGCTGGCGAAAGGCTTCAAGGTCGGTTCCGGCGCGGCCGCGGTCGAACTGCCGCGCCTCTCCTGGGTCGGCGTCTGCGCCGCCGCCTTCTTCGCAGGCCGCGCCTTTGGCGGCTGGAAGCTCGGCGCGCTGGCCGGCGGCCTGTTCCTCTACATCGCGCTGTTCGGCAAGTGGACGAGCGCGATGCTGACCCTCGGACTGATCGCCATCGCGGTGCCCTTCTGCATCTTCACCGGCCTGCTGCTGGGCATCTGGGCGTGGCGGCGGCCATGGGCGGAGAAGCTGTTCGTGGTTCCCGCACTCGACCTGATGCAGACCATACCGACCTTCGCCTATCTGATCCCGATGCTGCTGCTGTTCGGCAACAGCCCGGTCTCGGCGATGATCGCCACCGCCATCTTCGCCACGCCGCCGATGGTGCGCGCCACCATGCTCGGCCTGTCGCGCGTGCCCACCGAGATCAACGAATTCAGCGAGATGGCCGGCTGCACGGCGCGGCAGAAGCTGTGGCGGGTGCTGCTGCCCTCGGCGCGGCCGACCCTGATGGTCGGCGTCAACCAGGTGATCATGCTGGCCCTCAACATGGTCATCATCGCATCGATGATCGGCGCGGGCGGCCTCGGATACGACGTGCTCCTGGCGCTGAGGGCACTCAAGGTGGGCGAGGCGATGGAGGCCGGGCTGGCCATCGTCGCGCTGGCGATTGCCCTCGACCGTCTGAGCCAGGCGGCGGCGAGGCGTCAGTCCCAGCAACACGGCGAGATCAACGAAGGCCAGGCGTTCTGGCTGCGCAACCCGAACCTGACGCTCGCCCTGGTGATCCTGGCGGCGACGACGCTGCTCGGCCTGGCGATCCCCTTCTTCGACGATGTCCCCAAGGCCATCACCTTCACGACCGCGCCGGCCTGGAAGGCCGCCGTCAGCTGGATCACCGTCAACTTCTTTGACGCGATCGAGGCGTTCCGAGTCTTCCTCATCCTCTACGTGCTCAATCCGGTGCGCGCCTTCTGCGAGGGATTTCCCTGGCTCGGCGCCGTCTTCCTGCTCGGCCTCGCGGGCTACCAGCTCGGCGGCGCCAGGCTCGCGGCCCTGGTGGCGGCGCTGACCGCCTTCTGCGCGGTGACCGGGCTCTGGGAAAAGACCATGGCGACGGTCTATCTGTGCGGCATCTCGGTGGTCATCGCCTGCCTGATCGGCATCCCTCTCGGCCTGGCGGCCTCGCGCAGCGACCGCTTCGAGAAGATCATCACCCCGATCATCGATACGCTGCAGGTGCTGCCGTCGTTCTGCTTCATCATCCCGGTGGTGATGCTGTTCCGCGTCGGCGACGTGACGGCGATGATCGCCACGGTTGCCTTCGCGGTGGTGCCGGCGATCCGCTACACCAATCACGGCATCAGGCAGGTCTCGCCGCAGCTGATCGAGGCGGCGGTCGTGTCGGGCTGCACCAGGCGGCAGACCTTCTGGAGGGTCCAGCTGCCGCTGGCGCTGCCGGAGATCATGCTGGGCATCAACCAGACGATCCTGATGGCGCTCGCCATGATCATCATCTGCGCGATGATCGGCACGCGCGACCTCGGCCAGGAGGTGTTCATCGCCCTGTCGAAGGCCGATTCCGGCCGCGGCATCGTCGCCGGCCTGGCGATCGCCTTCATCGGCATCATCGCCGACCGGCTGTTCAACGCCTGGAGCGCGCGGGCGCGGGCGCGGCTGGGCTGAGCGGAAAGGAACGACGCGATGACCGCCACCCCGACCGTCGAGGCGCTGCTCGCCGAGTGGATCGCGGCCTTCAACGCGCACGACCTCGACCGCCACATGGCGCTCTACACCGAGGCGGCGCTGCTGTTCGGCTCGGTCGACGAACTGCAGCGCGGCCGCGACGCGATCAGGGCCTATTTCGGGCGCCGGCCGCCGGGCGTGCGGGTGCGGTCATATCCGATGCCGGAGGTGCGCGAGGTCGCGCCCGCCGTGGCGGTCACCGCAGGCCATGTCGACTTCGCCGACGGCGACCAGCCCAGCCCCTATCGAATGACCTGGGTGCTGGTCAGAGAGGGCGGCGACTGGAAGATCGCCCAGCATCACGGTTCGCCGCGGTTCGGGAAGTAGCGCGGCGGGCAGGGAGCCCATCACCAGCGACTGGCCGGGAAAGGAACGCTGGGCGCCTGGCCGGCTCGTTCCGCTCGCCACCCTCCCCGCAAGGGGGAGGGAAAGCTCGCGCTCTCACTTCGCCTGCAGGTAGCTCTCCAGCGAATCGTCCATCGCCTCCATCCACCTGGTGTGGTGCTTCGGCGCCATGGTGCCGGTCATCAGCGAGCGGTAGGCGTTGTCGCGGAAGCCCATGATGTCCTCCATCTTGTGGTGCTCCCACTCCATGAAGGTCTTGTTGGTCTCCTCGATGTCGAAGGACGGGTAGTCGGTCGCCTCGATCAGTTCCTTGGTGTAGTCGCCCTGGAACCAGATCATCTGCTCGGCGTCGGCAAGCGTCTCCTCACGGGCGCGCCACTTGGCGCTGTCGGCGGCCATCTCGGCCGCCGAAGGCAGCGTGATTCGGCCGAGCATCACGTCGCGCGCGTACCACGCCTGCGCGTCGAACATGTTGAACGTGTAGAACTGGTCCTGCATGCCGATGTAGAACAGCGCCGGGTTCTTCTCCCAGACCACGCCCTTGTAGAGGTCGAGCGGCCACATCCGGTTGTTGGTCTTCAGCCTGAGGTCGTCGGTCAGGAAGGGGAAGTGGTGCAGGTAGCCGGTGCACAGGATGATCGCGTCGATCTCCTTCGTCGAACCGTCCTTGAAATGCGCGGTCTTGCCGACGACCTTGGTCAGGAGCGGCTTCTGCTCCCACCCCTCCGGGAAGGTGAAGGCCATCGGCGCCGAGCGGTAGCTGACGGTGATCGACTTGGCGCCGTACTTGTAGCACTGCGAGCCGATGTCCTCGGCCGAATAGGAGCGCCCGACGACCAGCACGTTCTTGCCCTTGAACTCGGTGGCGTCGCGGAAATCGTGGCTGTGCAGCACGCGGCCCTGGAATGTCTCGAACCCCTCGAAATAGGGCACGTTCGGCGTCGAGAAATGGCCGCTGGCAACGACGACGTTGTCGAATTCCTCCGAATAGGTGCGGTCGTTGCCGCGGTCATGCGCGGTGACGGTGAACTTCTTCGTCGCATCCGACCACGTCACCATGCGCACCGGCGTGTTGAAGCGCACCCAGGGACGGACGCCGGACTTCTCGACGCGGCCCTTGATGTAGTCCCAAAGCACGGCGCGCGGCGGGTACGAACCGATCGGCCGGCCGAAATGCTCCTCGAACGTGTAGTCGGCGAACTCGAGGCATTCCTTGGGGCCGTTCGACCAGAGATAGCGGTACATCGAACCGTGCACGGGGTCGCCGTGCTCGTCGAGGCCGGTGCGCCAGGTGTAGTTCCACAAGCCGCCCCAGTCGGACTGCTTCTCGAAGCAGACGACCTCCGGGATGTCGGCGCCCTTGTCGGCGGCCGACTTGAACGCCCTGAGCTGGGCCAAGCCGGACGGCCCGGCGCCGATGACGGCGACACGCTTGTTCGATACTCCCATCGCGCGGATTCCCCATTGTCGTTGTTGGAAACAATTTTCACTGTGAGGACAATAAATTCTCCTGTAATGCTGTCAATCGGCTCGCGCCCATGGCGCCGCCGGGTGATCGCCCGGTGCTGTTCTTGCAGAACCAAACCGGCCCGTGCATTAGGGGAAGGCCGGCGCATCCAGGGCTTGTGCCCGGCGGCAAAGCGAGGGGAAATGGCCAGCGAGAAATCGGACAAGAAGCGCAGGAAGCCGCCCGCCAAGGCGGCGAACGCCGAAGGGCTGAAGCCCTTCAAGCAGGCCGTGGCCGAGATTCACGCCATCCGCTCCCTGACCCAGAACCCGCACGCCGTGCGCGACGCCCGCGAGAAGGTGCTTGAAGTTGCGATCGGCCGGGAAGTGCGCGCCTACCGCAAGAAGCTCGGCATCACCGTCGCCGACCTCGCCGCGGCGACCAACCTGTCGCTCGGCATGCTGTCGAAGATCGAGAACGGCATCACCTCGCCGTCGCTGACCACGCTGCAGGCGCTGTCTCGGGCGCTCGGCGTTCCGGTCACGGCCTTCTTCCGCCGCTTCGAGGAAGAGCGCAGCGTCGTCTTCGTGAAGGCCGGCGAAGGCGTCGAGATCGAACGGCGCGGAACGCGCGCCGGACACCAGTACAACCTTCTCGGCCATGTCGACGCCAACACGTCGGGCGTCGTCGTCGAGCCCTACCTGATCACCCTGTCGGCCAACTCGGACGTCTTCCCGACCTTCCAGCACGAAGGGATGGAATTCCTCTACATGCTGGAGGGCGAGGTGGTCTACCGGCACGGCTCGCACCTGTTCCGCATGCAGCCGGGCGACAGTCTGTTCTTCGACGCCGATGCGCCGCACGGACCAGAGGAACTGACGAAGCTGCCGATCCGCTACCTGTCGATCATTTCTTATCCGCAGGGCAGCCCGGGCGACTGAGGCGTTTGCGCTGCGGCCGGCGGGCGTCCGTCCGTCCGCTCGACGCAACGTCCCTTGGCGCGCCGCTGCGCGGGCTGCCGGGAGCGGGTCAGTTGCAGGCAGGATGCGAAGCTATTTCGACTTCGGCTTTGCCGCCGGCTTCCTGGCGGCGGGCGCCTTGGGCACCACCTTCGCCTTCGTCGTGGTGGCCTTGGGCTTCGCGGGCGAAGCAGCACGGGACGGTTTCTTCTTCGCCGCCGCCCCCAGATCTTCCGCGTCGATTTCGCGGGTCGCTCGATCCCAGTGCTGGCGATCGTGGCCGTGCGGCCGGCCTTCACTTTCCCAGATGGCGTGGGCGCGTTGACGAATGCGATGCTGCCGGTCGTCGGTCATGCTTGCCTCCAGTCCGTCGAAGCCTGATCCTAGCACAAATCCGGGGATCGAACAGACCGATTTGTTGCAGTGCAACATCACGGGTTCAGTCGATCGACCGATGCGGCGGCGGGGTCGATTGACATCCTCCTCCGGCACCGGTAGGGCTCGCACCGTTCGTAGAAGGAGCTTTATGCGCAGAGGTTAAATCGCGGGCCGCACCCATGCGGAATCGTCGCACGGCCATCGTGGCCGCGCGTATCTGTGCATATTCAATTCTACGGAAGCATCATGAAAAATTCTGAAGTCGTGATCCGTGCCTACGAGGCATCGGACCTCGAAACCCTGTCGACGATCTGGTTCGAGACCTCGCAGCGGGTCCATTCGTTTCTCGGGACGGAGCGCCTCGGCGAGCAGAGGCACCTGATCGAAACGGTGTACCTGCCGGACGCCGAAGTCTGGGTCGCCCTGTGCGATGGAAGGCCGGTGGGCTTCATCGGCCTGATCGACGCGTTCATCGGCGGGCTGTTCGTCGCGCAGGGGCTGCAGGGCCGTGGCGTCGGGCGCGCGCTCGTCGATCATGCGATGGCATTGAAGGGCGAACTCGAACTGGACGTCTATGCGGAAAATGAAGGCGCGCGCGCCTTCTACGAGAGGCTGGGCTTCGACGAAGTCAGCCGGCAGCCGCAGGACGACGAAGGCCTGCCCTTCGAGACGATCCGCATGCGTAACGGACGCTGATCGGAGTGGGGGGGGGGTGTTCCGCCCCGCCACCTTCTCCGCGGCGGCATGCGGGCACCCGTTCGAATGGACCGGCCTTTTCCCGTCGCGATCGCTGGCGCCATCGGGCTGGCGGGGCCATAATGCCGTATTCGGCGAGGCAGTCGGTATCGAGCCATGTTGGAAAAACCGATGGAGCGCAGGCTGGCCGCCATCATGGCGGCCGACATGGTCGGCTACAGCCGGCTGATGGAAGCGGACGAACAGGGCATCGTCGCGCGGTTGCGGGCGCACCGGATCGAGTTGATCGATCCGGCCATCGCCAAGAACAACGGGCGGATCATCAAGACCACGGGCGATGGCATGCTGGTCGAGTTCCAGAGCGTGCTCGACGCCGTCAATTGCGCGGTCGAGATACAGCGGCGCATGGCGCGCAGAAATGCAGACGTTCCCTCCGACGCACGCATCCAGTTCCGCATCGGCATCAATCTCGGCGATATCATCTTCAACGACAACGACATCTTCGGCGACGGCGTCAACATCGCCGCTCGCATCGAGCAGATTGCCGATAGCGGCGGCGTCTGCGTGGCGGCATCCGTCCACGATCAGGTGTCGGGGCGGCTGGACATCGCCTTTGACGATCTCGGCGAAAAGTCGCTGAAGAACATCAGCCGTCCGATCCGCGTCTACCGCGCCGTGATCGATGAACCCGGCGTGGAACCCGCCCCGGGCCAGGCCCCGAAAGCCCAGGCGCAGGCCGTGTCGAAACCGGCGATTGCCGTCCTGCCTTTCGCCAATATGAGCGGGGACGCGGAACAGGAGTTTTTCGCCGACGGGCTGACGGAGGACATCCTCACCGAGCTGAGCCGCCGCCGGGAACTGTTCGTGATTTCCCGGAACTCGACCTTTGTCTACAAGGGCCAGGCCGTAAACATCCAGGATGTGGCGAAGAAGCTGGGCGCCCAGTATGTCGTGGAAGGCAGCGTTCGCAAGGCAGGCGACAGGCTGCGGATCACGGTCCAGCTGATCGATACCGCGACGGACACGCATATCTGGGCCGAGCGCTACGATCGCAAGCTCGACGACATCTTCCTGGTGCAGGACGAAATCACCACGGCAATTGTCGCCACGTTGCCGGGGCGGCTCGAGGCGGCGCAGAACGACCAGTTGGCGCGCAAGAAGCCATCGAATCTCGCCGCCTACGAAAGCGTGCTCGCGGCCAAGGTGCTGCACCACCGGAGCACGCGGGAGGACAACGCGAGAGCGCAGGAACTGATCGGCCAGGCAATCGGGCTGGACCCCGAATATGGCCACGCCTACGCTTGGCGGGGCTGCATCCTCGGCCAGGCGTGGGGCTATGGCTGGTGCGCCGACAGGGAAGCGGCATTCGTTAAGGTCGAAGCCGACCTCAATCGGGCGCTGATGCTGGACGACAACGACGCAGACGTGCATCGCATTCTCGCCGCAGTGAACATCACCCGTTCGAACTTCGAACGCGCCCGCTACCATCAGGAACGGGCGCTGGCGCTCAACCCGAACTACGATCTGGTCGTCGTGCAGATGGGTGAGCTCCTGACGTGGCTGGGCTCGCCCGCCGAGGGCGTCGAGTGGATCGAAAAGGCGATGCGGCTGAACCCCCATCATCCGGCCCGGTTCTGGAGTCACCTGGGCAAGGCCCATTTCACGGCGAAAGCCTACGCGCGTGCGATCGAGGCTTTCATGCGGCTGCCGACCATGGACGCTCTCGCGCACATCTTCGTTGCCGCGAGCCACGGCTGGCTCGGAGACCGCACGGCCGCCGATGCGCACGTGGCGGCGCTTCGCCGGCTCGACCCGCAGTTCGACCTGGAAACCTTCCTGGCCACCATCCACTACGCCAACGAAGCCGACCTGCAGCATCTGCGGGACGGCTTGTCGAAGGCGGGCCTGACCTAGAGCACGTTCAGCGCTCGCGCTCTGACAGACGTGCTCCCCGGCGGTCCGGTCCGGCATCGTGCCGATCCCGCGCAGTGCCAGGTGGCGGGATGCGCTCACGCCGTCTGGACGAAGCGCTCCAGCTTGCCCAGCGTCTGCAGCCCCAGTTCGATCGCGCCGAACCCCTTCGCCTCCTGAAACTCGGCGGCCGTGCTGAACACCATGCCCAGTGTCACTTTCGTCGCGCCGCCCTGGTCGGCGAGCGAGACCCAGGCATCGGCGTGTTTCGGTCCGTTCTCGCCCCACAGCAGGACGTAGCCGATCGCCTCCTCGGACCGCACCTCGTGGTAGAGATGATGGTTCGGGAAGACCGTGCCGTCGGGCGCGATCATGTCGAAGACCCACTCGCCGCCCTTTCGCAGATCGATCCGCTTGGTGCGGCAGGAATATCCGTCCGGCCCCCACCATTGCGGCAGCGCCTCGGGGTTCATCCACGCGGCCCAGACGGCGGATCGCGGCGCCCGGATCACCCGCTCCAGAACCATCGTGCGCTCGGCCACGCCGGCGAGATTGTCCAGTCCCGCCGCGAAGCCCTGACGGTATCCCGCCTCCATGTCGTCGGCGAGCGAAGACAGTTGCACGGTCACGGACAGCCGGCTGCGCGCGCCAAGATCGCGGATGTCGGCCGTCACCAAAGCGGCCGACCGGGTGACGCCTTTGCTCGAGATCATCTCGTAGTTCACGCTGCGCGCCGGCGGCTGCAACTCGAGCCAGCCGACCTCACAGCGGATCTCCGGCCGGCCCTCGACCTTGCAGAGCGAGACCTCGCGTCCGCCGACCCAGCTATCGGCCTCCAGGAACGCCACCGCGATCGAGGGCGAAGGTGCTGCCCAGACCGCCCGCGCGGCCGGAGCCGTCCAGGCCTGCCACAGAACCGTGGTGGGCGCGGCGACGTCGCGCTCGAAGGACAGGGTGGCGAAGCGGCCGCCCGTGTCGTCGGCGGCTGCGCGCCCGATTTCGTCGGCGGCGATGGTCGGTCTCATGTCGGGGGTTCCCTCATCATGGTCATGACAAATGCGTCCAGCCGGTCGAGCCGGGCATCCCAGATCGCCCGCTGCTCGTCGAGCCATGTCCGGACCGGCGCCAGCGCCTCGGGGACGATGGCGCATGTGCGCACACGCCCGTCCTTGGACGTTGCAACCAATCCCGCCTCCTCGAGCACGGAAAGGTGCCGCATCACTGTCGGCAGCCTGAGCCCGGTCGGGCCCGCCAGGTCGGTGACCCGCGCCGGCGCTTCGGAAAGCCGGGTCATGATCGACCGGCGCGTCGGATCGGCGAGCGCGTGGAAGAGCAGCGAAAGGTCGGGATCATGCTTAGCCATGTCGCTAACTAATATGCGATCCGCAAACGGCGCAAGCAAAAACTTCGATGATCGGCTAAGTGTTGTTCCGGGCGTCGGGGGCCCTGAACCGGCGATGGTCGTTGGTGGTTGCCGCAGGAACAGCGTCCTGCATCGAGGCTAAACGTGATCGGTTGCTGCGCCGTCGCATACTCGCTTGAGCCGCGCGGCGGAACATATCGGTAGGACGTCGAGGTCGCCTGACCAGTGACCGGCGTGTGCCCAACGACGCCCGTCACGCGCGTATTGGTAGTGGCGGGAACGATTAGCGGCGTGTCGCTCATCGTCGTGGCATTGCTTACGACCTGCACGTCCGTCCGCTCGAACACGGCCCGCCCGCCCCGGCTTCCGACGTAGCGCACAGTCGTGCCACCGGCATTCGTCGTCCGGCCGAACAGGTCTGCCTTGCCGAAGGCATTGGGCAGCGCTCGTCGGGACTGGAAGTTCAGCACAACGTCGCCTGGGCCGGCGGTCATCGCGCCGTTGGCAACCGGGGTTGTCAGCGACGTTCTTGTCTCTACCGGCGCGCAGGCAGACAGAGCCATCGCCGAAAACAGCAGCGCGGTGCCTGCCAGCAGCTTCTTGTTCATGTGGGGTCTCCAGGCCGCAAAAGGGAAAAGCGAAAACGGAAACATTCCGAAAAACGGCTGTCAATTTACTCGGTCGCCTGTCGGATCATCGGAAGGCGTTCGCCATCAACGATGCGGGTTGCGGCCTTGCGCAGCTGCGAGATCGAAACTGGCTTCTGCCCCCTCCAAGGCTCGCTGGGCAGGAACTCTCGAACGTAGTGTTCTGGTCCGTTGTAGATTGCGCGACCGGTGCCCCCGTCGAAGTCCAATTCCAAGACGAGCAGGTGGTCGGCCTGCGTTTCTGAGTAACTGAACGCAATTCTTTTCGTGGATGGGCCTTTGGCCTTGACCTGGATGGTCATTTTCCCGTCCGGCGAGTAGCCGTCGAAACCAGCATTCGAACTGGCCTCGACAAGCTTCATGCCATATTCCTCTACCGCGCAGGCCTCGCCAAAATCACCAACGAGATTGCCGTCGAACGTAAACTCAAGACGCAGCCCCTTGCGGCGATAGTGGTCCCGGACTGCAATTCTCGCTTCGGAAAGCGGTCGTACCTCGGGCGGCAAGCGGAATTCGCGATCAAGGTGAGTTTGGTCTTTCACGCCCCAAATCCTCCTGGGGCGACCATGCCAGAATACCCGAATTTGGGGTACTCAAAAATCGGGTTCTATTGGAGCGCTGGTCTTTGCACTGGCGCTTTCCGTGTCCTCACTTCGTTCCGATCTTTACCAACGAATGATCGAGCTGCTCGTGCAGGCTCGGAAAGACGCGGGCATAACCCAAGCCGAACTCGGGAAACGCATCGGGCAGCGCCAGACATTCGTATCAAAATTCGAACTCGGCGAGCGGCGTCTCGACGTGGCGGAGTTTATTGCCGTATCACGAGCAATCGGCGTAGATCCGCATAAGGTAATCCGGGCCGCTGAAGCTAACAAGCACTAGCTTTTGAGGGCTTTGAATCCTTGCAGATGCCTTCTTGGGTACCATGCTAATATGTTGGCGGTCTATGGGGGATAGTTATGGGCAATCCAACACATTTCAGTCTCGAAGTACCGAAAAGAGCACATCAACTCCTTCAGGAAGCGATTGAAGAAGTCATGGCCGAGGATCTCGGTCTAGACGGCTTCGAAGCTGATGCGTCGGCCATCCCTGAGAAGGATGTCGTGGTGGAATAGAAATGGACGCCGCCTTCTTTCTCCGTCGCCGGACTAGCTTAATCCGCCGCTACTATGCTACCGGCGTCAAACCGTTCCGCGACATTCAGCGGAAGATCAATGCAGAGGAAAGTCCTTACGACAAAACACCGCCATTTTTCGACCCGGAAGGCGGTGAGCCTGCCTTCCTGGACGAGTATATCGAGGCAGACGAAATAGTGCAGGTAGTCGGCCGCTCGGCGGTATCGCTGCTGTCTGATTCAATTAAACTCTACTTTAAGGCCCTGGAACAACAACTGGATTTCCGCCTCAGCGCAGAGGGCAAAGCGACCGCCAAAAGAGAAGGCTTTTTGGCGGCCTACAAAAATGCCCTCGGCGAAGTTCTCGAAACGAATTGGACTAACTGCCCCGTACGGTTCGAGGTTATTGAGCAGATCGTGCTAGCCCGAAACCGGGCGCAGCATGGCGATCGCCTGTCGATTCTTGGTGCTCGACACGACGCGAACACGCTTGCGAAGCATCGCGATCTGATTTTTGCGAGCGAAGGCGAGCTCAAGATGTGGGTGGATGAGGGTGCTGATCCCGACACTTGGCTTGCGCCACGACTTGAGATCACACAGGAGAACCTAAGCGCCGCGATTACAGAGGTGGATAAGCTCGCGGATTGGGTTGAAAAGCTTATCCCCGATGTCCGTGCGCGCCGCTATGGTCGGGACAAAAGCAATTCCTGACGGCTCGCCTAGGATTGGATGGCGAGGAATGGTTGAGGGGGACAATGCTGAGCAAGGAAAATCGCCGCCAAATAATGGAGCGTATTGGGAAAGCAATAGATGAATTGGTCACAGACCTCTATTCAGAAAGGATCGATGGGATCAGCGCTGTTCAGGAAGCGGAGATCACATCTAGGCTGTGTCAGAGATTGGAGGACCAGTTAGACAACTCGCGCGTGGGCGATTATGTCTTTCGGGTCATTGCGCAGTCATTGCCCGATCGCGGGCCTAAGTCGATGGAGAGAGTGATTGGAGCGGACCTTTTTCTCTCTGTCTCTCTGGAAGGGCACGACGGTTTCGACAAAGGTATTTTCATCCAGGCAAAATATGATCGAAACCTCGATCGGGGCGAGTTGAAAGACGCATGCCGGCGCATGCGACAGGTAGCGGGCAGCAAGGGAGCGTACGTTTGGATTTATGAAGCAGACGGCGTCCGGGTCGTATCTTCCCACCAAGTGAGCCAGATGCGACATAACACGCTCGCGGACGTCGTACCGCGTTCAGCTACTGGATTCTTCGGCCGTATTCTAGACTGCTATGCAGGCAACAGGTCGTGGGGAATCCCAAATGGAAGTGATCGCCGCGAAGCGGTCGCGACCAGGCTCCGTGAGACCAGAGCCAACAACCTTCTGGATATCAAACTGAAAAAGTCTCGTCCATGATACGACTGCGGGCTATTGTTCGCATTTTGCGCTGAATGAAACCGACGAACTTCGGCAGACTGGTAACCCGCGTGTAACCCGCGCCCCCGGACAACGTCTTCTAGGCTGCGGTTCAACACTCCGGAAAAACGAAAAAGCCGCGGCGAACCGCGGCTTTTCGGACTTGAGAATTTGGAGCGGGTGAAGCGATTCGAACGCTCGACCCCAACCTTGGCAAAGATGGTGAAGCAGGCTTCTGCGGTTTACTACAATTTGTCGCGTTTGCAAAATTTATTGCAATTTCAGCATTTTAGGATAACGATCCTGCCATCGAGTTTACCGTTGATTCCCGCCTTGTGGCGACATGGTGGCGATTTCTGAGGGTTATCCGTGCCAAAGATAACGAAACGCGTGGTTGACACTTTAAAGCCCAAAGACAAACCGTTTGTCGTCTACGACGACTCCCTGAAAGGCTTTGGCGTTCGCGTTATGCCATCGGGTACTGCAAGCTACGTTGTCGAGTACAGACCTGACGGCGGCGGTCGGTTGACCAACAAAAAACGGATGGCGATTGGCCGTGTCGGTGAACTCACGCCGGATGAGGCGCGCGAGTTGGCCAAGGATCGGTTGGGTGATGTGCGGAAAGGCCACGACCCATTGGCAGACCGCCAGAGCAAGCGGAAGGAAATGACTGTTGCCGATCTGGTTGCGTTGTGGGAATCCGAGAAGCCGGTCGGTCGGCGTGGAAAGCCCTTAGGCGAACTTACCATTCAATACACGCTTGGCCGGCTGCGGGCGCATGTAGTGCCTCTGTTGGGTACCAGGAAGATTGGCTCCGTTACGACTCTCGACATTAACAATGCCGTTCGGCGGATCGTTAAAGGCGACACGGCCTTTGAGGGCAAAAGTGAGAAGGCGCGTGGACGAATAAGGATACGCGGAGGAGAATCGACTGCGCGCCGGACCGTGACCGATATCGCGACAATCTACAATTTTGCGATCGATAGAGGCTTTGTGAAGACTAGCCCGGTTGTGGGCGTGAAGAAGCCGCCCCCAAACCAGCGGCGTGATTTTCTGCGCGTCGATGACATAACCAAAATTGCGAGTTCGCTTGACGAGATGGAAAGCGAGGGTATGAACGCCGCTGGAATTGCGATCTTGCGGTTGCTTTTGATTACAGGCGCTCGGCCTTCGGAGATTGAAAGCTTGCGCTGGTCCGAAGTCGACCTGGCGGCACGTTGTCTAAGACTGAATAAGACTAAGACGGGCCATTCTGTGCGGCCAATCTCGACTGCCGCGATGACTGTTATCGCCTCACAGCCACGAATTGAGCGATCACCCTACGTATTCCCGGCAACTCGTGGCGATGGATACTTTGTCGGAAGCAAAAAGCTATGGAGGATCGCGGCGGAACGTGCGGGGCTTAGCGGAAAAGTCCGTTACCACGCTCGGCATTCGGTCGCCACTCTTTCGCTAGCTGCCGGCGCGGACGTAGTGAGTGTTGCGAACATTCTCGGTCATGCAAATCCGCGTACGACGCTTAGCACATACAGCCACGTGACAGACCGAGCAGGTGAGGCAGCCGAGCAGATTGGTGGCCTCATAGAAACGGCGATGAGCGGGGGTCGGAGCGAGGCGAGGGTCTTGAAGTTGAGGAAGGAAGGGCGGTCGTGACAACTTTCCATCGGATGAAGGACGCCTGGTATCTCTCCGGGTTTGATGAGAACTACAAAAAATCGATAAGCCTCTTAAAACGCGGCAAAGCAGAATCCATTGTGCACCGCCTCAGGGCGCATAGGCCACTGGTTGACGATGATTTTGATCTGCTAGCGGACTTTTTCGAAGAACGGAATCGTCCGGTTGGACGCCCCAGCAAAACGTTCAAGAAAATGGCGGCAAGACGGGCCACGGAAATCTTGGCCAGCTATCGCCATGCAATCGGCGAGGAACGAATTCTCGATCCCGAAAAAAGTAGAGGCATTGTTGCAGGCGCATGTCGCGATATCGAGGAGATGTACCATTGCGATAAGCTGGACGTCGATGAGGTGATCAAGCAGGTAAACCGCCCGAAGAGTCGTTCCGCATAGTCCGCCAAAAATAGTGGGTTTTTGGCGGTTACATCTCGGTAGCCCGAAGTACGTTCGATCCATCGACAGTTAGCGATGGAGACAAGCGATGTCGCGATATCTGAGACGGCATGAAGCATCTGCCTACCTGACCAAGACGATCGGAGTCCCGTGTGCTCGCACCACCCTTAACAAACTGGCCGTCGTCGGCGGCGGTCCTGCGTTCGTGAAATTTGGTGGTCGCATTCCCCTCTATTCCATTGAGGACCTTGATGCATGGGCCGCTGAACGCCTGACGAAGCGCAAATTCACTTCGACAAGCGAATATTCAGCATCTTGATGCACTCAAGAAGGAGGACCGGAAAATGGTCTCGTCGCTTCAATCAATTGCGCCTTCGAACGAGATTGCCGAGGCGATCGCCGCAGCGACTTACACTCTGGATCAGCAAATTTCGGATGCTCTATCGTCGGCTACGATCAGCAGCATAGTCATCGCGGAAATCCGTGATGCCGCGGCGGAAGCGGAGATACGCGCCCGTGAAGATCACGCAGAAGCCAAACAGATAGCGCTCGATCCAAAAACCACCCCAGAAGATGCGCGGAAAGCTCGCGACTTGATGGTAGACAAGCAGTTCTTTTTTGACCGCATATCTTCGGCGGTTCAGGCTTTGAACGCCCATCTTGTCGCACGGCGCGATCAAGAACATCAATCAAGTATCGAGAAGGCGGAACGCATTGCGATTGAACGCCATGCCGACGCGGTTCACGCGATCGAGGCGAAATACGGCGAACTGGCGTCCCAACTATCCGCCCTGTTGAGCGAATATCTGGACGCTCGCGAACAGAAAAGACGCCTTGGGCTAGCCGTGGTCCGATCAGTCAAGGAGATCGGCTTCTCGACGCACATGGTGAAACTGCCTGGCCACTTCGATCGGCCAGTGCGCAACCTTCTTAGTGGTGACTGAAGAATGTCAAAAAGCGATGTCTCAATCGACGAAGAAATCACCGTGCGTGTCCCACTGTTGATGTCAGATTCGAAGACTTCTTGGATTTCTTGCGCGGATCGCGACAACGGTTACGCCGACTACGTTTGGCGAATTTCAAATGCATGGCGTGGCGAACCAATCGCCGCCCCTGCCCGCCCGGTAGACTCCGGTTACGCCGAGTACGTTCATCGCATTGCCAACGCGTGGCGCAAAGGCTGATTGCAGCAGCATGGAAGGCGGGGGCGATCGCACCCCGTAATATGAAAAATTGAGAGGTTGGTCATGAGCATCGCAGTCGATGAACTCAACGATCGTGCGCGTCGTTTCGCAGCGGAATACTTGATAGATTTTACGGTGAGTAGAGCCGCGCAGCGCGCAGGCGTGTCACGGCGCATCGCAACCGAATATATGAACGATCCGCGCGTTCAAGCCCTTATTCAAGATGGGAAGTTCAAGCATACCGAAGCTGTCAATGCCAGCGTCGCAATGGTGCTGGGCAGATTGGTGCAGATCGCGACCGCAAACATGGATGAGGCCTTACGGGCATTGGAGCCAACCGATGATCAAACAAGATCTCTATCGGAACGGCTCTCTGGATTGCCGGACCATGTTCGTTATTCGGTCAAATCTGTCGAGCTGACGAAGTACGGGCCGCGCCTGACGATGCACGACAAGATCGCGGCCTTAGCGAATCTTGGCCGCTATTTCGGAATGTTCACAGACAAGGTCGAAGTTGCCGGGCGCGATGGCACGCCGTTCCACCCCATTACTGAGACGATGACGCTTCAAGAGGCGGCGGAAGCATACCGTCTCACCATAGAAGGGTGAGCGTGTCAGCTTGGCGGAGACAGATGTTATCGCTGCGGGTTTCCGCCAGCTACCAGACCAGTTTATCAACTGGCGCCTTATCGTTGTTGGGGGCCGTGAAACGAAGCAACCTTATGATCCCGGCACTGGCAAGTCGATAAATCCGCACGACCCGGCATTTTGGAAGTCGCATGCTGGTGCACTTTCGTTCGACCAGCGCGTGGGATTTGTCTTAACGGCAAGCGATCCGTATTTTTTCATCGATATGGATCACTGTCGCCGGGACAACGAGTGGACGGCGGAGGCAGTACGCATATTCCAGATGTTCAAAGGCGCTGCGTGCGAGGTTTCTCAATCGGGAAGCGGCATTCACGTCATGGGACGGTGCGAACAGTCCCTTGTCACAAATTTGAAGAACAAGTGGGACGGATGGCTGGAGTTCTACAGCCAAAAGCGCTTCGTTGCGTTTGGTCATGGCTGGACTGGCAACTTCGATCAGGATTGTACGGCACAAATCCTTCAACTTGTCCCTAAACGTGACGTTGCCGCAGAATGCGACCCCGGAACCGGGTTTGCCGGGCCCGACGATGATGATGAACTTGTCCGCCGAATGCTCGCCTCACGGGGTTCGATCGGGGCTGCGTTTGGTTCCAAGGCAACAATACAATCCCTTTGGGCAGCCGACGCAGCTTTGCTGTGTCAGTTCTTTCCGTCTCCCTCGAATGACGCGTATGATCGCTCCGCCGCCGACGCGGCGCTGATGGCACATCTAGCATTTTGGACCGGCAAAAGTGGGTCACGTATGGATCGGCTATTTCGTCGATCAGGTTTGATGCGATCCAAGTATGCGGAACGGGCGGACTATCGGAATTCTACAATCCGCAACGCCATCGCCGGATGTCGGGCCGTCTACGATCGTTCGGCCGAATTTGCGCCGCCTGTCGTCAATTCCATCCTACCAGGCAGCCTAAATGAAGACGTTTTGGCTCAGCGGTTCTCCGATAAATTCGCGAACGTGCTTCGCTATGTCGCCAAGTGGAACACGTGGATGATTTGGAAAGGAGGTAAGTGGCAGAAAGAAGAGACCATTGCAGCTTACGACCTGGTTCGTAGTGTATGCCGGGAGGCGGTCAGCCATATTGTCGGAAGCCAGACGCAGACCAACAAGCTGGTGTCGGCTGCCACAGTTTCCGCCGTCGAGAAACACGCCAAGGCCGATCGTCGTCATGCGGCAACCTCGGAACAATGGGACACCGATCCTTGGTCACTCAACACTCCCGCAGGTGTTGTTGATTTGCGTACGGGAACGATCCGACCACACAATCCCGACGATCACATTACAAAGATGACGCGGGTTCCAATGGCGGACCGGGCGGATTGTCCGAAATGGATTGCGTTCCTAAATCGAACCTTCACCAACGATCTCGAAATGATTTCATTCGTTCAGCGTATCGCAGGATATTGCCTTACTGGCAGTACGCGAGAGCATGCCTTGTTCTTTGGCTACGGAAGCGGAGGCAACGGCAAAGGCGTTCTGCTTAATACGCTGAATCGGATGTTGAATGACTATGCAGCGGTGGCGCCTATCGAGACATTTTCGGCAAGCGCTCATGACCGTCATCCTACCGATCTAGCATTTCTGCGTGGTTCACGGCTTGTGACAGCCCAAGAGACGGAGGAGGGGAGGCGCTGGGCAGAAAGCAGGATCAAAAGTCTGACCGGGGGCGATCCGATCACAGCGCGATTTATGCGCGGTGATTTTTTCACCTATCAGCCGAATTTTAAATTGTTTGTCGCCGGGAACCATAAGCCCGGCTTGCGTAATGTCGATAATGCGATGCGTCGTCGTTTTCATCTTATACCATTCACAGCTGAAATTTCGGCCGATGAACGCGATCCGAACCTCGAAGAAAAACTAGAATCTGAATGGCCCGCCATTCTGCGATGGGCCGTTGAAGGCTGCTTGTCATGGCAACGCATCGGCCTAGCAGCGCCAAGCGTCGTTAGGGACGCGACAAACGAGTATCTGACTTCAGAGGATTGCTTTGGCCAATGGATTGAAGAGTGCTGCGAGCGTGATGACCAGGTCTGGCAATCATCGTCGACTCTCTATCAAAATTTCAAATTTTGGGCCGAACGGTCAGGCGAGTACGTCGTCGCCCAGAAACGATTTTCACAGGCTCTCATAGATCGTGGGTTCAAGAAGAGCGATACACGGGCCGGACGAGGATTTATCGGCCTACGCCTAAAGACTCAGACTCTGCCCGGAATGGTTCTCCCCTTCCCCATGGCCGTGAAATCATAGTCTGTGTCGGATGTGACGGAACGTCCGTATTACACCGTGTACACATGTGCGCGCACAAACGCATGCAACAGTTGAATGAGGCTGCCCTGCCACATCCGTCACAGTCTATGGCGTGAGTGACCACTATCGGAACCCTCAGTCGGAGTGACCAGGCCTGTCAATTTGTCACGCGCAGGTTCATTTCGTCTGTGACTAGTGCGAGCGCGTCAAATGCTGCGACAAGATCGCAAAGGCTTCGCGGCCCGAACGATGGTGAGGAGGTTTTTAAGAAATCCGTAGCGTGAAATGAAAAACCTCTTTGAGGAAGGTGTCACGAACGTCCTTGTCCTCCAGCAGTTCGATGATGTCGTAGAAGCGATGTACCAATGCATCTGCGGCAATACGTTTGGTCAATTCATCCGTGTAGACAGCAGACAAGAAAAAGTTCTGGCACTTGTTGTTTTCACCAAGGGCACTCTGAAACGACTTTTGAGCCGCGCCATAGCGCTCAAGAGCGCCTGCGGGGTCTGTCCCGCCCTTTATCTCAATCACGCAGACCAGCGTATTTTGGTCGCCGGCGACTTTGTGGAAGGAGATGTCAGGCTCGGCGCCAAATGTCATCCTCACGTCGCCATCGAGCAAATAGCGCCGTGGCAAGGGTTCCTTGGCTAGGATCTCATCGTTTATCGGGGGTTCGAGGATTAGCCCGGCTTCATGCGCGGCGACGACAACCATTTTGCGGACATGACCTTCGGCAACTTCGCCGATCTTGTTCCGCATAACTCCATCTAGCGTGATCCCCATGGTGGCGATGATCGCTCTGTGACCGTCGTCTGGGGTCCAATCATCGACGCCGCCGATAATTGCCGAAATGAACTGGTTATAGGTGCTCGTAAGGGCCGGCAGTTGCTTGGCAGAAAACTTGCGGCCCTTCCCCGATTCCGCGCTCTCGACCGAACCGGCATATTCTCGGATTGCCTTCAATGACAAGGTGGACATGCCCCGATAATAGAGGCTCAAACTCGGATCATGTGAGAGGATGTCGGGGTGACAGAAAACCACTTTGGGGTCGATGCCCAATTGCTGCGTCACGTATTTCCAAGCGTCCTCGTCGATCCCAAGTTCGTCCAGTTTGCTCCAATCGAGCTCTTCGGCAAATCCATCGAGATTGCCTCGCGCGATCTGGTCAAGGCGCTCCTTAAGCTTCGAAGTGATCAGGATAGCTCGAATCTTACGTAGCGCGGTTACGTAGTCGTCGGCCATTCTAACGCCGCTTCCAGATGTAGACGCACTTTCTGATTTCGGTGCGCCCGTGTGCACCCATCTGTTGGCTGCTGTTTCCCTTGCCTCTTGGCAATACCCAGATGCCCTCAAGAGAGAAACCGAGCCGTTCGGCCATCGCAGACAGGATCAAGTCGACGGGAACCTCTTCGCCAAAATAGCGCACGTTGTCATTGACCATAACAACCTTGGCGCCGCGCTTTGTGATGCGGCTCAGGTTGCTAATCGCAATGGCCATTTCGAAGAAATAGTTGCGCACCATACGAGGTATGTTGGGATTGTTTAGACTCCCGTCTGTGGCGGCTTGTTCCAGTATGGCGACTACCTCATGGAGCGCGCCTACCGATTCGTACGTTTCCAGAATTTCCGCGAAGCGTGTGTCTTCGTCATGCTCTGCGAAGAGGCTTCGCAACGCTTCCATCTTCGGACGGTTCTCTACGGTTGCCGTGAGAAGTGATTGTCGCAATGCGCTGACATCGGCATCTGTGTAGTCAAGGTACAGAAGCTCGAGAGCGTAGGTTCGCGTGTAGTCGTAGCGGTTGCAATACGGTGGAGAGGTCACCACGAGGTCAACCGACGCCTTTGGCATTTTCAGGCCGTAAGAAAAGAAAGATTCTTGATTGATCGCAACATCCATGGGCACGCCTTCCTTGCGTCCCGCGATGTCTTCGATCATCTCATCGAGTTTGCTCCCGACGGCTTCCGCAAACGTTTTGATAACGCCCTTATGAAATTTGGAGTCCACATTTTTGCCGGAGCGGTAGTCCCAGCGAAGGTATTGGCCGTCTTTGCGAGTGAAGCTGGACTCTTCGAGGACACAAAGTCCGGCAAAATGAAGGAGGCATTTTACGTCCTTGTCCCGGATGCGCGATACGGCGCCGCGGTAAGAGGCAATCGCTGCGTCGTTGCTTTCGGAAAAGGCGCCCTTGGTCATCCGCAGATGGCGAAGGGGTTTGCCGGGGCCGACCATTAAAGAGGCGAGGTTTCGCCTCGCTTCTACCATCTTGTCAAGCTTTACCCTCTGTGCGGCGGCGCGCGCTGCCGCTACGGCGATGCCTATAGGAAGCAGTTCAGTGCCGGTTGCGACGTGGCCTTCCTGCACGCTCGCAAAGAGGGCTGTCCCCGAACCAGCAAAGGGGTCGAACACGACGCCCCCCTTTGGAGCATATCTGTCGAGGATGAGCCGGACAAAGTCAGACGAGAACGCTTCCTTGTATTTGAGCCACCGATAAAACGGCTGTTTCTTGTTCCCTTGGAAAGAGACAAGGCTGCGGGTGAGAGCTTCGTTGGTCGTAAGCTTGTCAGCCATCGACTCGAACAAGCGAGTTCTCTCTGTCTCTTGTGGCCTAACGGAAGGGTTCAAGAGCATGAGGTCACCTGGTCAATACGGGCAAAGAGATTCGCTGAATCACTCTGATTCGAGCGATTCAGGTTGTCAAACTGGAAAAGGGAAAAATGACTGCTGTTCGGTATTTTTTGGGCACGTCTCCACTAGCGCGACGAAGGGCCGTACTCCCTGCCAGCCCGAACAAGAGAACGATCATCGGTTCTGGGAGCCATGCGGTGGCGACAGGGTGGCGACAGGAGATAAAAAGTAAAACGGCCGCCCAAGGGCAGCCGCTTTAATAGCCTGATTTCCCGAAGGAATTTGGAGCGGGTGAAGCGATTCGAACGCTCGACCCCAACCTTGGCAAGGTTGTGCTCTACCCCTGAGCTACACCCGCTCGCGCGGTCTCAAGACCGCAAGCCGCGCCTATATGACCGAAGAGCAATCCGAATGCAACAGGGAAATCTCGCGTCTGCGAGATCGGCGGCTCGGGGTCGCCTGAGCGCCTGGATCGAGGCTTCGGGCTTGTTCGGAAGGCGAGTTTGGCTCTAAAGGTGCGGCCATTCTTGTTCCGGACGCGCGCCATGCCGAAAACTCCCGCCGACCTGTTCGCCTATCTCGACGATCTCGGTATCCAGGTGACGACCGTTTCGCACCCGCCGCTCTACACCGTCGCCGATTCGCAGGCGCTGCGCGGCGACATTCCGGGCGCCCATACCAAGAACCTCTTCCTCAAGGACAAGAAGGACAACTATTTCCTGGTGACGATCGAGGAGGATGCGCAGGTCGACCTCAAGCAGATCCACCACATGATCGGCGCGGCGAGCCGGGTGTCCTTCGGCAAGCCCGAGGCGCTGATGGCGCTGTTGGGGGTGGCGCCGGGCGCGGTGACCGCCTTCGGGCTGATCAACGACGACAAGGGCGCGGTGCGCTTCGTGGTGGACAGCGACCTTGTGCGGCAGGAAACGATCAACGCGCACCCGCTGACCAACGAGGCTACCACCTCGGTGCGCTCCGAGGACCTGCTGGCCTTCGTTCGGGCGACGGGGCACGAGCCGGCCATCTTGAAAGTCTCGAGTTGATTGCCACATGGTGGCCGGACGCAGGCAAGGATCCGGCCCGGAATCGGAAGGTTTGAGATGAGCGACAACGACAATCCGTTCGGCGGCATGGGCAGCCAGTATTCGACCAGCATGAGCTTCGGCGCGGCCGAACCGGCCGCCCCGGCGGCGGGCGAGGTAGAGATCAAGGACGTGACGACGGCGAGCTTCGCGGCCGACGTCATCCAGGAATCGCGCAAGCTGCCGGTGCTGGTGGATTTCTGGGCACCCTGGTGCGGGCCCTGCAAGCAGCTGCAGCCGGCGCTCGAGCGCGTGGTGGCGGCGGCCAGGGGCGCGGTCAAGCTGGTCAAGATGAACATCGACGAGCATCCGTCGATCGCCGGGCAACTGGGCATCCAGTCCATTCCGGCCGTAATCGCCTTCCGCGACGGCCAGCCGGTCGACGGGTTCATGGGCGCCGTTCCGGAAAGCCAGATCCGCGACTTCATCCAGAAGCTCGTCGGCAAGAACGGCGGCCAGCCGGAAATCGCAGAAGCGCTGGCGGCGGCCGGCGAGGCGAGGGACGCAGGCGACCTGCAGACGGCGGCGGGCATCTTCGACGCGATCCTGCAGCAGCAGCCGGAGAACCTCGATGCGATCGCCGGGCTCGCGGACATCCTTTTCGAGGCGGGCGACGCCACCGGCGCCGAGGAACTGCTCTCGCGCGTTCCCGACGACAAGCGCGACGTGCCGGCGATTGCCGCGGTCAGGTCGAAGATCGAGCTTGCGTCGGAGGCGGCCGGTCTTGGCGACGCGGCGGATTTCGAGAGCAGGCTGGCGCAGAACCCGAATGACCACCAGGCGCGCTTCGACCTCGCCATGGTCCAGAACGCGCAAGGGAAGCGGCAGGAGGCCGCCGACAACCTGCTCGCCATCGTCAAGGCGGACCGGACGTGGAACGAGGACGGCGCCCGCGCGCAGTTGCTGAAGTTCTTCGACGCGTGGGGCATGACCGACGACGCGACCCTGTCGGCGCGCAGGAAGCTGTCCTCGCTGCTGTTCTCCTAGGCGGGCGGCGGCCCCGCCGGCGCGGCCCGCGCAGGCCTTGAGATTCCCGCGCGCTGCGCCAGATTGTGCGGAGGAGGATCGAAGCATGCAGGCGGGCAACTTCAACTACCGGCGCGTGGCGGACCTGCCCTCGGCGATCCCGGTGTTTCCGCTCCCGGCGGCGCTGCTTCTGCCGGGTGCGCGCATGCCGCTCAACATCTTCGAGCCGCGCTATCTGCAGATGGTGGACCAGGCGATGGCCGGCGATCGCATCATCGGCATGATCCAGCCGTCCTTCGACGGCGCCGAGCGCGGCGACGGCGAGCCCGAGCTTGTGAATGTCGGCTGCATGGGCCGCGTCACCTCGCTGACCGAAACCGGCGACGGGCGCTACATGATCGCCCTGCAGGGCGTGTGCCGCTTCCGCGTGGTCGATGAACTGGCGGTGAAGACGCCGTTCAGGCAATGCCGGGTGGCGCCGTTTGGCGCCGACCTGGAGGAGGACCGCTCGGGCGCCGATGTCGACCGGCCGGCGCTGCTTCGGACCTTCCGCGCCTATCTCGAGGCCAACGAACTCGATGCCGACTGGAACAGCGTCAGCCGCGCCGAGAATGCGATGCTGGTCAACGCGCTGTCGATGATGGCGCCCTACGGCCCCGCCGAGAAGCAGGCGCTGCTCGAGGCGCCCGATCTGAAGGCGCGCGCCGACACGCTGATCGCGCTGACCGAGATGGCGCTGGCGCGCGACAACGAGGATTTCGGCTCGAGCCTGCAGTAGGGGCGGAGCCGGCAAGGGAAGACACCGTGAGCGACATCCAGCGCAAATCCGGCATCGACGTGAAAATGCTCGAGCTGCTCGCCTGCCCCCTGACCAAGGGACCGCTGGTCTGGGATGAGGAGCGCTGCGAACTGGTGTCGAAGCTGGCGAGGCTCGCCTATCCGGTGCGCGACGGCATTCCCGTGCTGTTGCCGTCGGAGGCGCGCGCCCTCGACGCCCTGTCGCCGCCGGGCGCGACGAAGGACTGAGTTCGGCCCGCGGCGCTTACTGAAAATTGCGGCCTTTCGGCATCGCCCTGCTCGCTTCCGCGAAAAGATCGTTGTCGGCCGGCGGCGTCGGCTGTCGGGACCGTCGCGGCCGGAAGCGGGAATCCGTCCCCGGTCTCCTGATCTCGTCGGCGCGGGCGAGGCTGTCGATCGACTGCGCCTTCTCGGAGAGGTCGGCAAGCCAGGGGGTCATGTCCTCCATGCTTTCCGCGACGATGTGGATGACGCCCGATTCGCATTGCAGCCTGCCGGCGACGCGGATCAGCCTGGAGCCCATGATGACCGGAAGCAGCCGTTCGAAGTCGCGCTTCCAGACGATGATGTTGGCGATCCCGTTTTCGTCTTCCAGAGTCAGGAAGATGGCGTTGCCCTTGCCCGGCCGCTGACGCACCAGGACCAGCCCGCAAACGCAGACGCGGCGACCGTTCTTCACCGAGACGAGCCCTTCATTGGGTGTCACGCCCGCGCGGTCGAGCCGCGCGCGCAGGAACGACACCGGATGCGCCTTCAACGAAAGGCTGAGCGCACGGTAGTCGTGGATCACATGCTCGCCGGCGGGCATGACGGGCAGCGCCACGGCCGGCTCATTGTCCGGGAGACGGAGGCCCGGCCTGTCGAACAGCGGCATGGTCTCGACCGCCGACTTCCGGTCGAGCGCGCGGACCTGCCAGAGCGCGGCGCGGCGGTCGAGGCCGGTCGAGCGGAAGGCGTCGGCCTGAGCGAGTTTTTCGATCTCGTCGACGTCGAGGCCGGAGCGCAGCCAGACGTCGCGTACGCTGGCGTAGCCGTCGCCGCGGCGCTCGACGAGCAGGGTCATGCGGGCCTCCGACAGGCCCTTTATCTGGCGGAAACCGAGCCGCACGGCATGAGCGGTCCTGATGACGCCGCGCATTCCGGCGTGGCGGTCGAGAATGCGGGCGGGATCGTATCCGTCCGGCTCGAGCATGCAGTCCCAGGCGGAAAGATTGACATCGACCGCGCGAACCTCGACGCCGTGGTCGCGGGCGTCGCGCACGAGCTGGGCCGGCGCATAGAAGCCCATGGGCTGGGAGTTGAGGATCGCGGCGCAGAAGACGTCGGGATAGAAGGCCTTGAACCAGCAGGAGGCATAGACGAGCAGCGCGAAGGAGGCGGCGTGGCTTTCGGGAAAGCCGTATTCGCCAAACCCCTCGATCTGCCTGAAGCAGCGGTTTGCGAATTCTTCGGGGTAGCCCTTCGCGACCATGCCCCGGATCATCCTGTCGCGATAAAGGTGGATGGTTCCGTTGCGCCTGAACGTGGCCATGGCGCGGCGCAGCTTGTCCGCCTCGCTCGGGGAAAACCCGCCGATGTCGATGGCGATCTTCATCGCCTGCTCCTGGAAGAGGGGAACGCCCAGGGTGCGGCTCAGGATCGCTTCGAGCTCGGGCTTGAAATATTCGACTTTTTCCAACCCCATGCGCCGGCGCAGATAGGGATGCACCATGTCGCCCTGGATCGGGCCCGGCCGGACGATGGCAACCTCGATGACGAGGTCGTAGAAACGCTTCGGCTTCAGGCGGGGCAGCATCGACATCTGCGCGCGCGACTCGATCTGGAAGACGCCGAGCGTGTCGGCGCGGCAGATCATGTCGTAGACTTCGGTTTGTTCCGCCGGGAGCGCTGCAAGAGAGGCTATGGGCTCGCCGCCTTCATTGCATGCATCGTAATGCTGCTTCAGGAGATCGAAGCAACGCCGCAGGCAGGACAGCATGCCGAGCGCCAGGATGTCGACCTTGAGGATGCCGACCGCGTCGAGATCGTCCTTGTCCCACTCGACCATCTTGCGTTCGTCCATCGCTGTCTTGACGATGGGCACGATCTCGTCGAGCCGGTCCCTGGTGATCACGAAGCCGCCGACATGCTGGGAGAGGTGGCGCGGGAAGCCGAGGATCTCGTTGGCCCGCGCGATGACGTGGCCGGTGCGCGGATCGGCCTGGTCGAGGCCTCCGGCCTTGGCCTCCTTTTCGCCGAGGGAGGAGGACCACCAGCCCCAGATCGAGCCCGACATGGCGCTGCGGATATCGTCCGACAGGCCCATCGCCTTGGCCACTTCGCGCAGCGCAGACCGGCCGCGATAGCTGATGACGGCAGCGGCGAGCGCGGTGCGCTTTTCGCTGTATTTCTCGTAGATGTACTTGATGATCTCGTCGCGCCGCTCGTGCTCGAAATCGACGTCGATGTCGGGCGGCTCGTCGCGTTCGACGGACACGAAGCGCTCGAACAGCACCTCGCTGCGTTCGGGGTCCACGTCGGTGATGCCGAGGCAGAAGCAGATCGCGGAGTTGGCGGCGGAACCGCGCCCCTGGCACAGAACGCCGATCGTCTTCGAATGGCGGACGATGTCGTGCACGGTGAGGAAGTAGCGTGCGTATTTCTTAAGGGCGACGATCGCCAGTTCGTGCCGCAGCAGGCCGCACACTTTTCCGGGCACGCCCCCCGGATACCTGGCTGCGGCGCCCTCCCATGCCAGCCGCTCCAGTTCGACCTGCGGGTCGACGCCTTCGGCCGTGGTTTCCTCGGGATAGTTGTGCTTGAGTTCGTCGAGGGAGAATTTCAGTTCGCCGGCGAAACGGATCGTCTCGGCGAGCGCTTCCGGGTGGTTCCGGAACAGGCGCGCCATCTCCGCCGGCGCCTTCATGTGCCGTTCGGCATTTGCGCAGAGCTCGAAGCCGGCGTCGGATACCGGAACGGCGAGCCGGATCGCGGTGAGCACGTCCTGCAGCGGCCGTCGCCCGGGGGCATGATAGAGCACGTCGCTGGTCGCCATCAGCCGCATGCCGGCCGCCCCGGCGAGGGCCGCCGCCTGCTCCAGCCTCAGAGGGTCGTTGCCGCAATAGGCTGGCGCCACGGCGAGGCGGATGTTCTTGTAGAAACGGTCGACGAGGCCATGCAGGAGGGCGAGGGTCTCGTCGGGACCGGCATCGAGATCAGGCAAAACGGCGAGCGACATGTCGTCGCCCCACTCATCGAGGTCGCTCCGGTAGAGGAGCGGCGCGCCCTTCGGGCTGTCGTCGCGCAGGTTCGCCTGCGTCAGGAGCCGGCACAGATTGCCCCAGCCCTTGCGGTCCCGGGGGTAGGCGAGCACGTCGGGCGTGCCGTCTGCAAAGACCAGCCGGCTGCCCGGGTGGTAGGGAAAGGCGACGGGCGTACCGCCGGGGCCGGTCGCAACCGCCTTCGACTGGCTCCAGGCCCGCACCACGCCGGCCACCGTGTTGCGGTCGGCCAGTCCCATGCCGGCCAGCCCCAGGCCGAAGGCGCCCAGCACGAGTTCCTCCGGCATCGAAGCGCCGCGCAGGAACGAAAAGCTCGACTGGACACCGAATTCGACATAGGGCGGGACCGCAGGCGCGTTCATGCCGAGACGCCCTGCAGGTACCAGCACGGAACGGCGTCCGTCTTGCCGTAGAGGCCCTCGCGGAAGAGCCAGTAGCGGCGGCCGTCCGCGTCCTCGACGCGGAAATAGTCTCGGGTCAGCCGCGCCGTCCCGGCGTCCTCGGCCGCCTGTCTTCCGGCTTTCCTGCGGTCCTTCCCTCCGTCCCCTGCGATGTCCGCCGCAGCCTCGGCTGCGGGCTGCAGCCACCATTCGGGCGCGATGCGCTCGGGGCCTTCGGCGCGTGCCACGCGGTGCATGGCGCGGCGCCAGCGGAACGTGAGCGGCGGCCCTTCCGGGATTTCCGTCACCGGCACGTCGATCGGCTCGGGACGGGAAAACAGTCGCAACGGGCGTTCCGGCGCCCGGCGGGAGGGATAGTCGTCGTTTTCCCGCGGAACGGCCGGCGCCTTGCGTTCCGGCGGTCCGCCGTCGGCAGGGACGAGGGATGCGGCGCGTTCGGGCAGATGGCTGTCGACGAGAAGCGGCATCAGCATCGCAGCCCGGCCGAGACGGGCGCGCACCCGGTCGGAAAAAAGCGCGACGTCTTCGTCCGCCGCGGCCGCCTTGCCGTCGAGATCGGCCTGCGGCGTGTCGAGCGCCGCCGTCTCGAACGCCGAAAGACGCACGAGATCGAAGCCGTATCCGGGCTCGAGCGCCGCGCCGAGCGCGGCCAGCCTTTCGTGGAAGAGCCGGCCGACCGGAACCGGCTCGCGCAAAGGCAGCGATGCGCGGGCCGCAATGCGCGACACCGCGCCATCGACCCGGAAAAGCAGCAGTTCGAACAGCCGCGCACCCTCGCCGCGCCGTTCGAAGTCCTGCTTCAGGCTTGTGGCGAGCTTGGGTATCAGCTGTTCGATGTCCTCGACGAGGCCGATCGGCTCGGCGAGATGCCGCTCGACCGAAAGGGCGGGAACGGGCAGGCGCGGGGAGACGGCTTCCTCGACCTCGCCCAGCGCCTGGTCGAGCCGCAGGAGCAGCATGGCGCCGAAGCGGCGGGCGAGCGGCGCGCGCGGCGCGGCCATGACGGAGCCGACCGTGCGCAAGCCGACGCTTTCGAGGCTGGCGATCGTTTTCGGCTCGAGCCTCAGGACGAAAAGCGGAAGGTCTTCCAGAAAGGATCGTTCGTCGCCGTCCTCCAGGGTCTTTCCGGGAAGCGAGAAATGCGCCGCCGCCCAGGCCGTGCCGGGTGTCCCGGCAAGCCCGGCCCGCGTGCGGAAACCCTGTTCGAAGAAACTGGCGAGGATGCCGTCGAGCAAGGCTTCCTCGCCGCCGAAGAGATGTGCGCAGCCCGTGATGTCGAGGAACAGGCCGTCCGTTCCGTCGAACGCCACAAGCGGCGTGTAGCGGTCGCACCAGTCGGCCAGGGCCTCGAGCAGCCTGCGGTCCGCCGCCGGGTCCTCCGCGACGATCTCGATCGCCGGATACATGGCGCGCGCGTCGGCGATGCCCATGCCGACCTTCAGCCTGAGGCGCTCGGCTTCCTCATCCAGCGCGGCGATGCGCTGGGTGTTGTTTTCCTGGCGGCTGACGACCAGCGGCGGCCGGCCCTGGCGCGGGAGCGAACGCCAGGAGCGTCCCAGCCGCTGCCGCAGCAGGCGCTCGGTGCTCAGATGCGGGAACCACAGGGACAGGATTCTCCGCCGCTCTTTCCTGAAGGGCGCGTGCATGGCTGTTCCATTCCAATGTGAACAAGGCGGGTGGAGCGGTTCGGTTCTTGCTGATCTCGACCTCGAATGCGGGCGGGCCGATCGAGCGGGCGAGAGGCTTTCCAAGGATACGGCGCAGGCTGGCGGGGGCGGATTTCACGATGAGCCGGAAGGGCGCCGCGGTCGGTTCCGGCCGCGCCGTCTGGCGCAGCAGGAACAGCGGGTGGCCGGCGTCGCGGGCGCGGCGATGCAGCCGGCGCGTCGCCGTGAGATCGAGATGGGCGGAAGCGCCGCGGGTCTCCAGGAGCACGGCCGAGAAGCCATCGAGCGCGGCGGCCTGCTCGGCGATCCATAGCGCATCCGCCAGCTTCTCCGCCTGCGCGACCAGGAGGCGGGAGGCATCGACGCCGTAGAGGAACCGGAGGCCGGGCGGATAGGGAAAGCCCGCCTCGCGAAAGCTTTCGGCCATGCCGACCCACAGAAGCGGCGCCTGT
Organism: Mesorhizobium marinum; assembly: GCF_040813675.1. Classification (NCBI taxonomy): domain Bacteria; kingdom Pseudomonadati; phylum Pseudomonadota; class Alphaproteobacteria; order Hyphomicrobiales; family Phyllobacteriaceae; genus Mesorhizobium; species Mesorhizobium marinum. The sequence continues at coordinate 1,042,251 of NZ_JBFOCI010000002.1, forward strand.
CGCGCCTCGAGGACAAGCCGGAGGAGGGCCAGCGCGAAGCCGGCGGCGGCGCCCGCGTCGCGGGTTTTTGGCGCATGAATCTCGGTGAGTCCCGTCGCAGGCACGCCGCCGCCCAGCGCCGCGTCGAACCGCGCAGCGCCGGTAGGGAGGAGGCCGCCTGCCGGAATGATCGACCCGTGGCGGCGCGCAAGATCGACGTCTTCCGGTCCCGCCTGACCGAGCCGTTCGGCGAGGCGGCCTTCGATCTTCGCGATCCGGTGGCGCAAGGACGAAATGGTTTCCCGCGCCAAGGCTGACGTGGCCATGACGTTGTCTCGTTCGAAAATGTTCCTGTTATGTTCTTATAGATTCCAGAGCCGGCGGGAGGAGTCAAGCGGAGTCCGAAAAGAATTTATTCCTCTTCTCGCATGTCTGCCGGACCGGGTGTTTTCCTTATTCGCCGAACAGCCTCGAAACGGCGGGGACGAACGGCTATATGCTCCCGCAAAGGAAAAAGAATGGCCCGAATCTACCAGACCCGTTCATGGCACGACCAGCTATCGCCCTCGATGGGGGAGATGGAACTGCTCGCGCTCGAAGCCTATGCGCACCTTCCCGAGCAGTTCCGCTCGATGACCGGCGAAATCGTCATCCAGGTCGCCGAGTTCCCCACCGACGAGATCATGGACGACCTCTCGCTGGAGACGCCCTTCGACCTGCTCGGCCTGTTCGAGGGGCGCGGCATCGCCGAACGCTGGAACCCGCAGACGGGCGAGGGCCCCAACCGGGTGACGCTCTACCGCCGTGCCATCCTCGACTACTGGGCGGAGAACGAGGAGACGCTCGGCGCGATCGTCACGCATGTCCTGATCCACGAGATCGGCCACCACTTCGGCCTCTCGGACGACGACATGGAACGGATCGAGGAAAGCGCCGATCAGTAGTCCGACAGCGCGATCCCCGGATCGTAGTCGATACCGTCGACATCCTTCACCACCGCCTGGCCGCAACGCATGGATTTCGTCTCGCCGTCGAAGGCGTAGGTGGGCGAACCGTAGAGGTGCCAGCCCTTGTTCAGCGCCGCGGTGATCTTGTGGCAGAAGGTGGAATCGTCGGGGCCGCTCAGAAATCGGTAAAGCCGCATGGCCATGTCTCCTTCGCCGCTGCACGGAGAAGATAGCCGGTCCAATCGTTTCGCCGCAATCGCAGGCCGAAGGCCGGCCCCGCCCGCGCGACCTAGCCGCCGTTGACGAGGTTCAGAACGAGCTGGTGCACGGCGCCGCCATTGCTCAACTCGGCGCGGTCGAAGTCGCGGCTTCGCTGCTGCCGGGCCTGCGAGATGGACGGCAGGCGCTCCTGGAGCTTCGCCCGCACCTTCTTGCAGCCGGGATCGTCGGCGGCCGAAAGACCGATGCTGTAGGCCTCGATCTGCTTCACCATGTCGACGATCATTTCGCCGTGCACCGCCTCATGCTTGCGCACGCCGTCGATGAAGACCTTCCAGTTCGTTGCGACCGGCTCGGGCAGTTCCCCTTCCAGCTCCGGCAGGTGATAGCTGATGATCAGCTTGGGACGCGCTGTCGCCAGCGTGCAGGCGCCGTCCGGCTGGGGCCGGTAGTCGCGCTGCCAGGTCAGCTTGAAATTGGTGAAGGCGATGGCGCGCCCGACGCCGGCCTTCGGACCGCGTTCGCCGATCGAGGCATAGAGCTCGGGGCCGGTCTTGCCGGCGATCTTGTAGGGCACGTCCTTTTCGACCGGCTTCCAGTCGGCTCGCGCGGCGAAGGGATGCGTCGCCATGCAGGCCGCCAGCAGGCAGGACCATGCGAGGCGTGCGCCCGGGTGCGCTCCAGTCACCGCGCCGCCTCGCCCAAGGCGGCATCGACCTCCTTGGCATGCGGGATGGCCGGCTGCGCGCCGGGTTTAAGGCAGGCGAGCGAGCCGGCCGCGGCCGCGCGGCGCAGCGCCTCTTCGAGCGGCAGTCCGGCCGCGAGCCCGGCGCCGAGGTAGCCGCAGAACGTATCGCCGGCGCCGACGGTATCGACGGGGGTGATCTCCAGCGCCGGCACCGTCAGTTCGCCATCGGGCGTCGTGGCGATCACGCCGTCCCTGCCGAGTGTCACGATGACGGTCCGGCCGGTCCGGTCGGCGAACGCTTTCATGCGGGCCTGCCTGCCGTCGCCCTCAAGCTGCAGCGCGTCGGCGTAGAGATCGAACTCGGTTTCGTTGGCGACGATGAAATCCGCCATGGCCAGCAGCTTCGCCGCCTCGGGGCGGAAGGGCGCGGTGTTGAGCACGCTGGTGCTCCCGGCCTCGGCCGCCGCCGCCAGCGTCGCCTCGACGGTTGCGAGCGGAATCTCGAACTGCAGCAGCACGACCTCGCCCTTTTCGAAATTCGCCCTGGCGAGGTCGCCGGCCAGCACCGTGTCGTTGGCGCCGGGCGCCACGACGATGACGTTCTCGCCCCTGCTATCGACGAAGATGAGGGCTATGCCGGTGGCCGCGGCGGCCTCGCGCACCCCCGACAGCTGCACCTTGCCTTCCTTGAGGCAGGCGAGCGCTTCCGCGGCGAAGCCGTCCTTGCCGACCGCCCCGATCATGCGCACCTCGCCGCCGGCGCGGGCCGCGGCGAGCGCCTGGTTGGCGCCCTTGCCGCCGGGCGCGGTGGCGAAGCCACCGCTGCGGACGGTCTCGCCGGGGTCGGGCAGTCGCTCGACATTGGCGATGAGATCGAGATTGATGGAGCCGACGACGGTGATCAAGAATGCCTCCCGGATTGCGCCGGGAAGCTATCTCCTGCGCCGGCGATTTTCCAGCGCTTCCGTAGGTCGAAGCTCAGGCGGACAGCTGGCCGGCCTCCCAGCCGAGGATCGCCCGCTTCCTGGTCAGGCCCCAATGATAGCCTGTCAGCGCGCCGGACTTGCCGAGCGCCCGATGGCAGGGCACGACGAAGGAGATCGGATTGGCGCCCACCGCAGCGCCGACGGCGCGGCTGGCGGCGGGCGCGCCGATCTCGGAGGCGATGGAGGAATAGCTGCACGCCCGACCCATCGGGATCCTGAGCAGCGCCTGCCAGACGCGGACCTGGAAGTCGCTGCCGATCAGCACGACGCGCAGCGGTTCCTCCGAGCGCCAGCGCGACGGGTCGAAGATGCGCGCCGCGTAGGGGGCGGTGGCGGACATGTCCTCGACATAGGTCGCATTCGGCCAGCGTCCGGACATGTCGGCGAAGGCCTCGCGCTCGTGGCCGGGATCGTTGAAGGAGAGGCCGGCGAGCCCGCGCTCGGTGACCATGACCAGCGCCACGCCGAACGGCGAGATATGGTAGCCGTAGCGGATGGTCAGGCCGGCGCCGCGCGTCTTGTAGTCGCCCGGCGACATCGCCTCGTGGGTGACGAACAGGTCGTGCAGCCGCCCGGGACCGGACATGCCGACTTCGTAGGAGGCTTCGAGGAGCGGCATGCCGCTGTCCAGCAGGCGCCGCGCATGGTCGAGCGTCACCGCCTACAGGAAAGCCTTCGGCGAAAGCCCGGCCCAGCGGGTGAACAGCTTCTGCAGCGCGGTCGGCGACTGGCCGACCTCGGCGGCGAGTTCGTCCAGCGACGGCTGGTCGCGATAGTCGAGGCTGATCTTCTCGATCACCCGGCGCACGGTCTCGTAGTCGTCGCCTTCGGGCGTGATGTCGGTCTCGAGGCTGGCGGAAATCGGCATGCGGGCATTCATAGGCATCAGGGCGTTCATGGCAATGTTCTCCTTGAACGCGACTATCGGGCGTCCCGGCGCCGTTCTCCACCCGATTCCTGCGGCGGCCGACGGTCCGTCTACCGCCTCTTCGCCGTCGCCAGCGCGCGCGAGAAGGCGGCGGCAAAGCTCTCGCGGTCGTCGGGATTGAGGAAGCCTCCGATCGCCACCGACCGCCCCTGTCCCTCGACTGCCATGCGCGTGATGCCGATTTCCTGGTGCCTGGCGATCGCGAATTTCGCCCAGAACGGGTTGAAGTGGTGCGCCTCGGCGCGACCCGACGGCGCGATCTTCGTGATGTCGAGGCTGGTGCGCGACACCGAGACTTCCTCGCGCGCCCGGGCGGCACGATAGTTCAGCCTGAAGCAGACATAGACGAGCAGGACATCGAGACCGAAGAAGCCGAAGACCGGCCATGCGCCGTGCGCCAGGAAAATCGCGCCGGTGACCAGCCAGCCGAACAGAAGCGCGCCCATGAGGATGGCGAACCCGGTGCGGCCCAGCGAGCGGTGCGGCGTCAGCAAGGCCCGGAAGAATGGTTCGTCAGCAGCGTTTGTCTCGCTCATGCCGCGCAATTATAGAGGGGCGATGCAAAAGCCCAAGCGAAAAACCGCCGCACCCGCGGCCCGCAAGCCAGCCGGCGCAAAGCGTGTAGCGCGTCCGCCGAAGCGGCGTTCGCGCTACACGGCGGCGGAGGTCCACGAGATCTTCCGCCGCTTCTCCGTCCAGCGGCCCGAGCCGAAAGGCGAACTTGAGCACGTCAACGCCTTCACGCTGCTCGTCGCCGTCGTGCTCTCGGCGCAGGCGACCGACGCCGGCGTCAACAAGGCGACGCGCGCCCTGTTCGAAGTCGCCGACACGCCCCAGAAGATGCTGGCGCTCGGCGAACAGAGGGTCGGCGAAACCATCAAGACGATCGGGCTCTGGCGCAACAAGGCCAAGAACGTCATCGCCCTGTCCGAGGCGCTGATCCGCGATCATGACGGGGAGGTGCCGGACGACCGCGACGCCCTCACGAAACTGCCCGGCGTCGGCCGCAAGACCGCCAATGTGGTGCTCAACATGGCCTTCGGCCAGCCGACCATGGCCGTCGACACGCACATCCTCAGGATCGGCAACCGGCTGGGGTTGGCTCCCGGCAAGACGCCCGAGGCGGTCGAGGACGAACTCGTGCGCATCATCCCGCAAGAATACATGCGCCATGCCCACCACTGGCTGATCCTGCACGGGCGCTATGTCTGCAGGGCCCGGAAGCCGGATTGCGGCGCTTGCGTGATCGCCGACATCTGCAAGGCGGCCGAAAAGACCAGCGGCATTCCGGCGCCACTGGTCGAGCTGGCGGCCGAACCGGGCTGACCGTCAGGCGCCGAAGCCGCGCGCCATGGCGGCGGCGAACACCAGCACCAGCGCGAGGAAGAAGACCTCGCCCTTGAGCCAGGAGCGGACGGCGAGGATTTCGGTGTCCGGGACGGCGTCCGCGCCGCTCCTGCGCCAGGTAAGGATGCGCATCGTCGGCTTGATCGAAAGCAGGCCGACGATGACGAAGGCGATCATCTTGCCCCAGAACGCATGGTTGGAGACATAGAACTCCCAGCCCTTGAGGCCGAAGATCACCCGGCAGACACCGACCACGATGACGGCCATGGCGACGCCGCCATAGGCGCCGTCCAGGCGCCCGACCAGGCCGAGATTGCGTCCAGAAAGCCCCGGACGGATGAGCGCCAGTTCCGCCGCGAGCAGGCCCGCCAGTGCGAAGACGAGGAAGTGGTGCAGGATGGCGAGAATCAGGTCGACGACGTCCATGTCCGATCCTTGTTCCGGTTCGCGCTGGCCCGCGGTTCAGGCCGCAGCCTCAACGTAGCCGCTTGGCCGCCGATGTCCATTCTGACAGTGGCTGTCAGTTGCCACGGCCGGTGCGCTGTCTAGAGTGGCCGGATGACAGGCTTGAGACGCGCGCTTCATCCGATGCCAGACGCCGTGCGCGCCGCGCTGAAGGCGCGCGGCCTGACGGCCGCCTACGAGGCGCGGCCGCCATACCAGCAAAACGACTATCTGGGCTGGATGGCGGCGGCGAAGCGCGAAGCGACCAGGGAAAAGCGTCTGGCTCAGATGCTGCGGGAACTGGAACGCGGTGGCGTCTACATGAACATGGCCTGGCGCGGCTGAGGCGCCCGCCCGCCTGTCATCGACGCAATTCCTGCCACCCGAAAGCGCCGCCGGTGGCCCTTGGCATCTTTCGCAGCCTACTGCAAAAGCCTCCCGGCACCGGGGATCTGCACATGACGACGCCACCGACCATCGAAACCGAGCGCACTGTCCTGCGGGCGCACAGGCTCGAAGACCTCGACGACTATGCTGCCCTCTGGGCCGACCCTGTCGTGACGCGGTTCATCGGCGGCGTGGCACGCACGCGCGAGGAAAGCTGGATCAGGATGCTGCGCTACGCCGGCATGTGGCAACTCGTCGGCTACGGCCTCTGGATCGTCGAGGAGAAGGCGACGGGCAGGCTGGTCGGCGAGGCCGGCTTCCACGAGATGAAGCGGGACATCGTCCCCAGCTTCGAGGGAACGCCGGAAGCCGGGTGGGCGTTCCTGCCGGCGGTCCATGGCCGCGGTATCGCCACCGAGGTGGTCCGGCGCATCCATGAGTGGGCACAGGACCGGCCCGGCTTCGCCAGCACGGTCTGCATCATCGATCCCGACAATGCGGCGTCGCTGGCGGTGGCGCACAAGGCCGGCTACCGCGAAAGGCAACGGACCGCGTACCATGGCGTCCCGACGATCCTGATGCAAAGGTAAGCAGTGGCTTACGCCTTGATGGCGCCGACCAGGATCTTGTTCTGCCTGCGGATCGCAGCGCGCAGCATCGCGATCGGCATCGCTTCGTCCTTCACGAACTCGGTGAACATCATGTTCATGTTGTTGAAGACGATCTCGCCGGCCGCGCGCACGTCGACCTCCTGCCTGACCAGTCCGAGCGCGCGCAACCGCTCGACCAGTTCGCAGGTCTGGTCGGTCAGGCCGCGGTCGAGCGCGGCATAGGTCTTGCCGAACGGGCTGTCGGGCTGCTGCGTCGAGGTTGCCATCGCCTGCCGCCACATCGCCTTCGACAGATAGATCAGCGAGTGGTCGATATAGATGCCGATCAGCGTGTCGATCGCGTCGGCGACGTTCGTCGGCGGCATCGCGACGACGCCACGCCCGGCGTTGAGAACCTCGTTGACCTCCATCGAGACGATGGCGACCAGGATGTCGCCCTTGTTGCGGTAGTAGTTGTAGATCGTGCCGACCGAGACCTCGGCTTCGGCGGCGATCGTCTCGATCTTGGCGCCCTCATAGCCCGACTGCCGGAACAGCACCGCCGCCGCCTCGATGATGCGGCGGTCCCTGTCGGCACGGTGTTTTTCGCGCAACCCGCTCATACGCCGAGACGATGCCCCTCCCAAACTGCAATTGACTCAAGTTTAGAACTGGTTCAGTTTTTTCGCAAACAGCCGGAACGGCAATGGGAGAACCGCAATGAACCGTCTCGTCCGCATGCATGCCCGCGCCGCCACATTCGCAGTCGCGGCGCTCGCCGTCGTCGCCGCGTCGCCGGCGCTCAGCCAGGAGCTCAACGCGCTGATCTGGTGCGACCACGCCGATCCGGCGCTCCTCCAGCCCTTCGAGGAGGCGAACGGCGTCAAGGTCAACGTCAAGGAATTCGAGGGCACGGGGGCCGGGCTCGCGCTGGTCGAGCAATCGCAGCCGGGCGACTGGGACGTCATGGTGATCGATTCCATCGACGTTCCGCGCGGCGTGGAGAAGGGGCTGTTCGAGCCGCTGCCCGAGGACCAGCTGCCCTTCGCCGACCTGTTCCCGGAGGTGAAGATGGACGCCTCGACGCTCGTCGATGGCAAGCGCTACGGCATCACCGAGAAGTTCGGCTACAATACGATCGGCTTCAACAACACCAAGGTGGACGTCGCCGACATGCAGTCGATGGCGTCGCTGACCGACCCCAAATACAAGAGCCGCATCGCCATCTACGACTACTACCTGCCGGTGATGGGCATGGCGGCGCTTTCGCTGGGCAAGAAGACCGCCGATCTCACGGAAGCCGACCTCCCGGCGCTGCGTGACGAGCTGATGAAGATGAAGGCCAACGCCAAGCTGGTCGGCGAGGTGGTGGCCAGCCAGACCGCGCTGGCAACCGGCGAGGTCGACATCCTCGTCGGCGGCGGCGAATGGGTGACGGCGGGACTGGCGAAGGAGAACCCCGCGCTCGACTTCTCGATCCCTAAGGAGGGCGCCGTTCTGTGGTCGCAGGCGCTCGCCATGTTCAAGGATTCGAAGAACAAGGATCTGGCGCTGAAGTTCATCCAGTATGTGATGAGCCCCGAAGGGCAGGCGCGCCTCGCCACATCCTCCTGCTACTGGGGCATGCCGGCGAACTCCAAGGCGGCGCTCAGCGACGACGAGAAGAAGACGCTGCGCTTCGACGAGCAGCCGGAATTCCTGGCGCGCGCGCAGGCCTATCCGGCGCCCGACGCCGACCTCGACAAGAAGATGCAGGATATCTGGACAGAAATGCTCCAGGCGCAATAATCGCGTTGTGAACGAATCGTCGCCCGGCCGGCTGGTGCCCTGGGCGCTGGTCACGCCAGCGCTGTTGTGGACGCTCGTTTTTTTCGTCCTTCCGTTCGTCGCCATGGTCGCGCTCAGCTTCCTCGACCACGGCGACGGTCGCGTCACCTTCGCCAACTACCGGCAGTTCTTCGAGAATCCGAGCTACTGGCGGGCACTGGTCAATTCGCTCGAGGTGACGCTGATCGTCACCGCGATCTCGGTCGTGCTCGCCTATCCCTTCGCCTGGATCCTCGCCGACATGGTGCCGGCGCGCCTGCAGCGGCTGGCGCTCGTGCTGGCGATCCTGCCGTTCTGGACCTCCTATGTCGTGCGCTCCTACAGCTGGCTGCTTGTGCTCGCCCAGAACGGGGTGGTCAACCAGGCGCTCACCGGTTCGGGCCTGGCCGACGCGCCGGTCCAGCTCGCCAACACGCGCACGGCCACCATCATCGGCTTCGTGCATTTCTTCGTCATGCTGCTGACGCTGACGATCTTCGCCAACCTGAAGCAACTGTCGCCGAGCTACCGCCGCGCCGCAGCCGACCTCGGCGCAGGCCCGGTGCGCACCTTCGTGCTTGTCATCCTGCCGCTGACGCTGCCGGGCATCATGGTCGGCGCCTTCCTGACCTTCGTGCTCGCCATCGGCGACTACATCACCCCGCAGATCCTCGGCGGCAACAACGAGCTCCTGATGCCGCAGCTGATCATGATGCAGATCGGCCGGCGCGGCGACTTCCCGCTGGCCTCGGCGCTCGCCATCGTCCTTATGGCCGTGGTGTCGATCGCCTATCTCTTCTGCGCCCGCTGGCTGAAGATCGAGCGGGCCTGATGCGCGCGCTGGTCAGGATACTCGCCTCGGTCTACGCGCTGGCCGTCTATGGCTTCATCTTCCTGCCGGTCATCGTGCTGGTGCTGTTCTCGCTGCAGGCGACCTCCTTCCCGATCCCGCCCTTCACCGGGCCGTCGCTGCGCTGGTACGAGGCGGTCCTCGGCGACGCGCGCCTGACGACGGCGCTGGTCAACTCGGTCGCGGTCGCGCTCCTGTCGTCCGCGCTCGCGGTGGCGCTCGGCTTCCTCGCCGCCTGGGGCCTGGCGCGGCACCACCTGCCGCGTTCCGGCCTGATGCGCGGGCTGATCACGCTGCCGCTGACGGTCAGCTACCTGATCATCGGCATGGGCCTGCTGATCCTGTTCAACACGGCCGGCATCCCGAAGTCGCTGAGCGTCGCCGGCATCGGCCATGTGGTGATCAACCTGCCGCTCTGCTTCGCCATCACCTACAGCCAGATGGGCGACCACCAGGTCAATCTCGAGCGCGCCGCGCGCGACCTTGGCGCTTCGGAATGGAAGGTCCTGCTGCTGGTCAGCGTGCCGGTACTGTGGCCGGCGATCTTCGCCGCCTTTTTCCTGTCGATGACCTTCTCCTGGGACGAATTCATCATCTCGTTCCTGCTCACCCGTTTCGACACGACGCTGCCGGTCGAGATCTGGAACCTGCTGCGCTCCGGCCTCAATCCGCGCACCAATGCGATCGGCTCGCTGGTCTTCGGCGTCTCCATCGTGCTCGCGCTCCTGCTCGAGCTCGCCTTTCTCAGGAGGAACCGAACATGACCGGCGGCCCCCTGGTCGAGATACGCAAGGTGTCGCACGCCTTTGGCGGCCACCGGGTGCTCGACGAGATTTCGCTGAACATCGAGCCCGGCAGCTACACCGTGCTGCTCGGACCCTCGGGCTCGGGCAAGACGACGCTGCTGTCGATCATCGGCGGCTTCCTGCATCCCGACGAGGGCAGCATCCTTATCCGCGGCGGCGACGTCACCAATGCGCCGCCGGCGCGCCGGCCGACCGCGACGGTGTTCCAGGACTATGCGCTGTTTCCCCATCTCACGGTCGGCAACAATGTCGGCTTCGGCCTCAGGATGCGGGGCATGCCGCGCGCCAGGCGCATGGCCCGCGTTCGCGAGGCGCTGGCCATGGTCGGACTCGCCGACGCGATCGGCAAGCGGCCGCACCAGCTTTCGGGCGGCCAGCGGCAGCGAGTGGCGCTGGCGCGCGCGCTGGTCGTGGAACCCGCCGTGCTGCTGCTCGACGAGCCGCTCGGCGCGCTCGACCTGAAGCTCCGGCGCCAGATGCAGGACGAGCTTAAGGCGTTGCAGAAGCGCGTCGGCACCGCCTTCATCCATGTCACTCACGACCAGGAGGAGGCGATGGCGCTGGCCGATCACTGCGTGGTGATGAACAACGGCCATATCGAGGATCAGGGGCCCGCCGAGCGCGTCTACGCGCGGCCGGCGTCGCGCTTCAGCGCCACCTTCATGGGCGAATCGACGCTGCTGTCGGGCAGGGTGCTGGATCTCGGCATGGACGAGATCAGGGTCGATACACAGGTCGGTCTCGTCTCGCTGGCGGCGGCCGGCGAGCCCGGCTTCGACGTCTCGCTGGCGATCCGCCCCGAGCACATAACGCTTGGCCCGCAAGCAGGCTCCGTGTCGCTCGGCGAGGCGACCGTCACGGATGTCGTCTTCCAGGGCAGCTTCAAGCGCGTCGCCGCGACCTCGGCAAAAGACCCGGAGGTCGCCTTCATCGCCAAGCTGCGGTCGAGCCAGCCCGTCACGGTCGGCGACAGCGTCGAGCTCTTCGCTTCGCCCGCCGACATGGTTCTGCTGTCGCGCTGATGCACAGGATCGCCGGACAGGACTGGTACGAGACCCTGCGCATGGGCGACGGCGTGACGCTCATCCACGAACCGTGGATCAAGCCGTTCTACCGCTGCAACATCTGGCATGTGCGCGGGCGCGACCGCGACCTTCTCTTCGACAGCGGGCTCGGCCATTTCAGCCTCAGGCGGCACGTGCCGCTGGTGTGCGAGCGGCGGCTCGTCTGCGTCGCCAGTCACACGCATTTCGACCATATCGGCTGCCATCACGAGTTTCCGGACCGATGCGTCCACAGGGCCGAAGCCGGCATCCTCGCCGATCCGCGCAACGAACTGACGCTCGCCGACCGCTACGCGACGGACGAGATGTTCATCGCGCAGCCCGAGGGCTGGGACGCCGCGCGCTACCGCGTCGACGCCGCGCCGGCCGGCCGCCTGCTTCAGGCCGGCGACGTCGTCGATCTTGGCGACCGCGCCTTCGAGGTGATCCACACGCCCGGTCATTCGCCGGGAGGCATTGCGCTGTTCGAGAAGGCGTCGGGCGTCCTGCTCTCCGGCGACATCGTCTACGACGGGCCGCTGATCGACGACGCCTACCATTCCGACGCCGGCGACTACCTGGCGACCATGGAGGCGATCCGCGACCTGCCGGTGTCGGTCGTGCATGGCGGGCACTTCCCGAGTTTCGGGCCGACGCGGTACCGCCAGCTGGTCGACGAATACCTGGCGCGGAAGCGCAGGCCCGGCTGTCATCTTTAGGGCGTTGATGCGCCGTGCGACATCGGCTATGAGACGCAAGCCCTCCGGCCCGCCCATATCGGCGGTGTGCACCCGTAGCTCAGCTGGATAGAGCGCTGCCCTCCGAAGGCAGAGGTCGTAGGTTCAAGTCCTACCGGGTGCGCCACTGGAAGCCCTTGAAACACAAGGGTTTCGAGCCGCGTTAATAGCCGTGGAAATACCCCTTTCCGCAGTCGGTGCCAATCTGGTGCCAACGGAAGGATTTTTCATGGCTTCCCTACAGAGACGAAACGACAAGTGGCAGGCCCGTGTTCGACGCCTTGGACACACGCCCCGAACAAAGAGCTTCATAAACCGAACCGATGCGCTGCGCTGGATACGGCAGACCGAACAGGAGCTAGACCGTGCCGCGCTTGCCTATGATCCATCCAGCTTGGAGCGCACGACCGTTGCGGACCTGTTGCGCCGCTACGTACGTGACGTGACACCGGGTAAGCGCGGTCATGCGTCAGAAGCCAAGCGGATCGAAGTGTTCCTACGCTACGACTGGGCGAACCTAACCTTGGCCCGGATTACGCCACAGGCATTCACCCGGCACAGGGACAAGCGGCTTAGGGAGGTTGAGGCCGGAACGGTGATACGGGAATTGGGTCTGCTGCGTACCGTGTTTGAAGTCGCACGGCGGGAATGGGATGTGCCCTTGCACGCGAACCCGCTTGCTAACGTACGCAAGCCGAAGGCCGCCAGCGGACGGAATAGGCGGCTTCATGCCGATGAACTCACGGCCCTGCTAGCTGCTTGTGCAGACAGCCGGAACGATTGGTTAGAGCCGGGCATCAGGCTTGCTATCGAAACCGGCATGCGTCGTGGCGAACTTCTCAACATGCGGCGTGCAGACCTCGACCTAGCCAACCATCTGTTGTCGATACCAGAAACAAAGACGGACATACCGCGCACCATTCCCTTGTCAGTGAACGCGGTTTCGATCCTGCGCAGCATGCAGGCCACCGGGACCGATGACCGATTGTTACCTGTCACGGCGAACGCTTTCCGTCTCGCATGGGAACGATGCAAGCACAGAGCCGCGAAGCAGATGCCGGGCATTGCTGATCTAAGGTTCCACGATCTTCGGCACGAGGCGGTAAGCCGGTTCTTTGAACTAGGTTTGAACGTGCCGGAGGTTGCAGCGATCAGCGGGCATCGGGACCCGAGGATGCTGTTCCGCTACACGCATCTTAAGCCGGAGGACATCGTAGCGAAACTACGGGGTTTGAATGCGAGGGCGGCAGCATGACCAATCGCAAGCTTCCAATGCCGGATTACGTCGCAGAGTTGGTACACATGCCGCTGACCAGAATGGGCCTGCTTCCAGTCAGAGGTGACAACTCGATTATGTGCCCGCTTTCTTACCAAGATGGCACTGACCTAGTTGTAGCTTTCATATGCGTATCGAAACGCAAATGGTTCCGAGAGAGGCCGGCGCTGTTGGTATCGTTAGTGCAAGTTCATCACGATACCGGAGCCATAACTACCTATACGAGGAACACCATTGATTGCCCTACGGGGCCGCACGATTTGGAGTTCATCGCGCTGCTCCCGAAGCTGGTCAGCATCATCGCTTGGACGCATGCCGCAAGGGGCGGGATGGGAGAGTGTGTGGACCTTCCAAGGCCGGAGAAATAGCAGCCTCGGCTAATTCCCGCCCTATTAGGAACTAGGTCGGCTTCGGTTTCTGGAGCCAGTCAAAAACTCCCGCATTTCTCCCATAATAATTCTTTGGGATAGCTGCGGGACTTTCACAAGCAGGGCCTGCCGGTGTGACAGCCGGTGGGCCTTTTCGCATTTCCAATCAGCAAGGATCAGATGCAGACTACGTTCACAGACCGAATGAACCGACACTGGACACAGACCCTTGGGCTAGCCAGTTCGGAAGCCCATATCGAGGGCTGGCAACAGCTAGAACAAGCAACAATCCGGCTCAATTCCAACCCGGGACACTGGCAGGTCTACCAGCTACCTACGGGGTCAGGAAAGACAGAAGCCCTGAAGGTGCTCTGCTCACTACAGCACCCGATAACTCACCCTGGCATCCTCATCGTGACGAAGTTCCAAGATGAGGCAGATAGGATTGCGAGAGACATCAACAGACTGGCGGGCTGGAATATGGCCCGGTCGGTGCACCGGAAGGCACCAGCCCAGGGTGCAGAGTTGGGTCTAGTTCCTGCTCTGGTAACTACGCATGCTGCCTACAGGCTCGCATTGCAAGAACTGGCCGACAACTGCGAACAAAGCCCCAAATGGGACCGGCTACTGACCTACTACGTTGGAAAGCGTAGGTGGGTATTCATCGACGAAGCCCTCGACTGGGTTGATGCCTACAGCGTCAATCTGGGCAATCTACGGGCTTTGTCAGGCGATCTGTGCGGTGCGTTACCGACTGAACTACGGACTATCGCCCGACGGTTGCAGACCTTCGCTATCGGCTTGGCCGATGTCGGGCCCGAATGCCTGTCAGACCGTACCCTGAACAAGGAACAGCTTTCGGTGCTTGAACCTACGGACCTCTCTCGCTTGCGTGAGGCCGTGGAAAAAATACCCGAGCACGTATTTGCGGAATGGGTTGATGCCGACCAGAAGCCGGACCAGCGTACCGACCGGAAGCCGGTTTCGTACAAGGCGAGCTACCTCGATCTGTTACGAACCTTGCATGCCGTCGCGAACATAGGGCACGGGTGGATTAGCTACCGGAAAGGCAAGGCCCTTCTACATAGCTCGCGATCGTTGCTTGGTATCGACGGCATACAGGGCATCATTCTTGATGCAACCGCAGACGTGGACCCGGCCTATGCACTTATGCCGCGTCATGTGGAGCTACTGCCCCGACCACAGGGCATCCGCAATTATAGCAACGCCACGCTGCATGTTTCGTACGGACATGCGGTAGGTAAGCGCTACCTGACCAATCACGCAGCAAAGGCATGGCCGTTCATCTGGGGCGATCTACAGAAGCGCTTGAACGGCAAGAACGTACTTGTGTGCGCGCATAAGGACGTGCTGCCGATCGTATCGGGTTACGCGTTGCGAAACGGTCATGTCCAGTTTGCGAACTGGGGCAAGCTCGACGGCAAGAACGATTGGAATGCGTGCGACGCACTCGTTCTGTTCGGATTGCCATACCTAGACGACATAGCCCCGGTACATAGCTTCATTGCACAAGTAGGGCCTCAACCTGATGACTGGTTTGCTGGCGTCCGCAACTACGGTGGACACCACGACATATGCAGCGCTCTTGGTACCGGCTTCATCGCCAGAAGCGTCGTACAGGCGATCAACCGTATCCGGTGCCGCAACAGCATCGACATTCAGGGAAACTGCTCACCCGTTGACCTCTACATGCTCCTGCCCAAGGGCAAGATTGCGGAGGTTGTCTTGCGGGCCATTGGGCAGCAAATGCCCAGAATACGGATTAAACAATGGGAAGCCGGAGCGGCGAAGCGCAAAGCGCTCAAGGTGCCCACAGAGGACAAACTGACGAGATACCTCGCGGATGCGGACCCTGGCATCTACACCAAAGCTGCGGTTCTTGCGGAGCTTGGTATGCACCCGGCTAGCTTGGATAGGCTAACGGCCAAGCTGCGTGACTGCCGGTCGCCCCTGACCCAAAAGCTCACCTCGCTTGCAGTTCAATATCTCTACCAAACAGGGCGCGGAAGGGAGGCTTGTTTTATCAAAGACTAGGAACACAGAATGTCGTTACAGAGTACCGGCACGCCTATCGTGCTGGACAGGAAAGAGGCCGCCAAGCGCGGCCTTTCGCGTTTCTATACGGGGCAGTTGTGCAGGGAAGGCCACCGGGCCGAACGATTTGTCGGCAATCGGCAGTGCGTCGTTTGCAATGCCCGGCAGGCTCGCCAGCGCGAGGTTCTAAGGGGCCTCTGGGAGCCGTCCTATCGCATGTACCGCAATACCCTCCGGCGCACCGGAATGGCCCTCCAAGGCCGCGCTAGCCCCGCGTATGCGGTCGGCTGCGATCACGTCAAGCTGCGCGATCACATTCACGCCCGGTTCCGTCCCGGCATGACATGGGGGCGGTACCGGCAATGGGAGGTTGACCACATTGAGCCGCTGGGGCTGGCATCCGATCTGGATGACCTGATCCGGCGCTGCCACTACACAAACCTGCAGCCTCTATGGAGGCGGGAGAACCGAATGAAGGGCGGGGCCTAGTGCCCCGTCTTCATCCGCGCATCTATCTTCGTTGTATCGATGGGAAAATGAAGAACGTGATGGTATTTGGTGAATAAGTAGCGAAATCCGGATCATTGTCCTAAGTTAATTAGCAACGTTCTCGGGGGGCGATTTCTACAAAAATGATAGATTGGCGTAGAGGGGGACCGGCTGGCAGTTTGAACAAGTGGGTGCGACGCGAAGTTCGCGAGCACATGGAGAAAAATGTTGCCATAAGGAAGGCGAGACCACCGCTGCTCCGTCGAATGATTAATTGGTTATTCGTCGGTCGCAGCTTTTCAGATTACTTACTAATTTACATAGCGATCAATCTGGTATGCGTACTAATTGAGTTTATCGCTGGACGATATTTCAACGATAGCATTCCAGTATGGAGTTTGACAAATCAAGACGACATAAATCTGAAGGCTTTCATCTTGGCCGTTGGTGGGTACCTAGTGACCGCACAGGTGGGCGTTCTAGGAGTAATATCGATTGCGATAGGTTTAGTATCTCTTATCGCACAGCGAGAAGATGCTAGCACGGACGTAAAATTGTATTATCACCAATCACTTTCTGTGGAAGTGGTGAGTAGCTGTATCGCATTGCTATTGGTAGTGTGCATACAGTTGGTATGGCCAGCGCAATTTGTACTGCATCGAATGGGCGCGGGAACTCACCTCCAATTTTTCAAAGTTGTATTGATGTGTGTGCATATAGGGTGGCTTTCGGTAAATCTTGTTGCACTTGCGAACTTTATATCGACTACATTCTTCTTTGTACAACGCGTGCACAGAGAACGGATACGAGAGCAGTACACCGCCTATTTTGTTATTCCCGCACAAATGACAAAGCGCCTCCGCGAACAGCTCTACCATTCAGCGGCAAACAGTCTGGCGAGCACCAGCGGTACGGAAGCCAAGCACGTGCAACTCAGTTTCGGCTATGACTTGGGGTCGCCGGAGACGGTTGAGGTGCAGCGGACTTTCAACACTACCGTCGCGCTCCACGACGTCCGCATGCTTTGGATCGGATGGGTCGTTAGGCGTTGGACAAAGCGGTGCCGCAGTGCGAGCCTCCCACAAGAGGCTGAACGAGGGGAGGATCAGAAGCCGCTATTGTCGTTCTGCATATTCCTGGATCAGGCTATGACCGGGACGTTTGCGATTTGTAAGCGCCGTGGTGGCGTACCTCTTACAGGCATTGAACGCTGGGTGTTAAAACGTGCGTTCATATTCCAGAGGCGCGTTCGCGATGAATGATCTGCCAAGCCCAAGCCAGATACTGGAAGAACTAGCTGACAAAGTAGCCGCTCAAATTCAGCGACTAGCACCAGTTTCGTTCGAGGCGGCCCTTGGCGAGTTGATTAGCTATCACCGCTTTCTGCTATCGGCCAACGCTTCTACAGGGCCTGACGGGGTTCCGTTCAACTACGCTGAAGTGGCTGGAATGGAATGGAACGCTCCACACCATCAGTGGAACCGTCAGTACAGACGACTGTACGAAAACGCCGTTGACCAATTGATGACTGATCAAAGCTTTTTCCGTTCGTTGACCCACGTCCCCAGCAGACTTTTGCCGCACCGGGGCGAACCGGCGCTGTCAGCGGCAGTTCTTCGTTCGATCCTCGACATTGGTCCGATGTATGCCCACAGGTTGGAGGCATGGGTAACGCGCCATGCGGTTTCCGAAGAAGGCCATAAGCGCCGCCCTTCGCTGCAGGGATTGCAGAGGAAGGTCTACAGCGACGTCGTGACAGATGTAGTGGGAACTTGGGAAAGCCTGCTTGACCACGCGCCTACGCTATTTGACTGGAGGGATCGAGAAGCCAAATCGGACCACGAACAATGGGAGAGGCTTCGTGCGAGTTGGCCGTACCTGTGGCAACATTTGACCAATACAGCATATCTACTGGCTGTGGCAGTTTGGAATGACGACGAGATTGGTTCAAAATTCTATAGAGATGCCCTCGTGCGTTGGGGGATGCACCTCGGGGAAGAGGGCCATAGCGCCTACCACCTAGCAAGACCTCGGCTGTTATTTCCGGACGTGTTTAGTCACAAGTGGAACGATGCGCTGCTGTCCATAGAGCCTCTCGTGCATCCACGTATGCCTCCTCCAACACCTTCGGGTCTGTTCAAGCTAGCAAAACGAAATGCGCACAACGACACAGTCCTAATTACGTCAGCTCTCGTTGCGTATTGGTCGATGGGCAAGAAGCAGGGCAGCGAGTTAGCCGCTAACACTTCGTGGGCATTGCTAAACCGTCAGGCAAGCGAGCCCGACGACGAAGACGATATGCCAGGAGTGGGCAAAACATCGTTTAGGCACATACTTTTGGACCTAATGAGATTGGAACAAGCTGGGCGTCGTTTTGAAAAGGATACATATGGCGCACAACTCGATGGCCTTGTTTCGTCCCTCGATAATATGACCGAACGCCGAGTAGTTGCAGGACGTGTATTTACGCCATCGACACTGCACGGTCGACACGGCCTTCTAACTGCCTTTGTAGCCTTCCTACTTGCCCTTGTACCTGCGTCGGGCGATGACGGCTTGGGCGATCAGATTGTGGGGATTTCCCAAAGCCCGGACGTGCTGCCGGAAGGCGACTTATCTCTCCGAAACGCAGTGCACGAGTTGCAAAGAATTGTAGGTGCGCTCAGTCCGCCAGCAGAGAGCGTTCAGCAGGCCGCTCGGTTTTTCAACGATCAGTTCGACAACAGCAAATCAGTTGCCGCCTTGGACCAAATCTTGAACACGTCAATTAATGCGATTGAGGCTGCTCGTTCCGCGCGGCTGGAGGCCGCGCCGATCGACGAAAGCAAAGTTGAAAGGATAAGGTCACGAGCCCAATCGAAGATATTAGCTCCGCGAGAGCAAATACGCTTGTTTCGCGACTTCAAGATAGAGAAGGCAGCGGCGGACCATACCGTCAAACCATTCGTGGCTCGTTTTACTGGTGTCGATAAGGCCCAATTTGTAGAGCCTCCAATGGATGATCCGTCAGCGTCGTATGATGAGATAGTCGTCAGTAGGATTGAGAACGCTGCCGGGGCACATCTGTGGGGGCTCTTTTGTCAAAAGGGCAAGGAAGGCTTCGCGATAGATCATAAAATCGAGGATGAGGCATTCTGGAATGGCATTCGCTCCGTTGCCGCAAAGGTTGGTCCAGAACCCATATTGCTTGTTTCGCGTCGAGCAGAAGGGCGTTCCCTACGGCGCTTTGTATATGCTGAAAGAGGTGACGTTCCGCCGCCAATGTCAATCTCAACTACCGGCTTTGGGAGCGGCCTTCCCTCGTATCTGGCTACAGTAGAGGGCATCCACGTTTGCGGTGCGGATTTTCCGGAAGGGACTGCTTGGCTGTTTTCCTCAAAGCACCTTAGCACCATTCGCTATCACGCATTGGATGAAGCAGAACATTACGTCTCAGTAGCCTACGAACCAGTGGCCAAAACCAAAGGCGAAATTGTTGCTAAATTTAGTCAGACAGCAGTGTGGAAGGAATTTCCTATTTTCGAGTTGCAAGTGACCGATCCGGAAGATGTCTAACTGCAGTCCAAAATCGACGAATTTTTTCGTGCGGGTATCTAACAAACATCGACCGCGCGTCTCCCCCGTGGCCTAGCCTAGGCAGAGGCTTCCCGTGCCTACCTGGTGCCAATTTGGACACAAAAAAGGGTTGACTAGCCAACTGGGATCAAAATACCAATGTGCCGCTAACCGACTGTATGAACGGGATTATTCGAAGAACCTATCGAGCTTTCATCAAGCTCTGACCTAGCTAAAGCTGCCCTCCGAAGGCAGAGGTCACAGGTTCGAATCCTGTCGGGTGCGCCATCTCTCTCGGCCGGCTGTGCGCGGCACTGAAGGTGCCAAATCGAGGCGCACCGCCAGACTGTCGGGACTGTCGCAGCCCTACAATCGGATGTCGTCGGCGCCGAACAACAATGCGCGCTGGAAACCCACGCCAAAGATTTGCGTCTTGCCAATCTCGAACGCACCTGCGTCACGGCTTTCGACGGTAATCATCGACCCGTTGGCGAGCAAGACATGCGCGTAGGTGACGCCGCCGAGGTGCTCGACAAGGGAAATCTTGCCGGAAAGCGTTCCAGCCGCACCTTCGGCAGGCACGAAATGCTCCGGACGAATGCCGAGGCTGACGGATGTTCCCGGTTTCGGCGCCTCGCCGCGCGTAGCCACGGCCAAGCCGGCGAGCCCGGCTTCCGGCGCCGCCACCACGGCGCGCCCGTCTTCGACAGCCGTGACCGTGGCCGGAACGAAATTCATGCGTGGTGAGCCGATGAAGCCTGCCACGAAACTGTTGTCGGGATTCTCGTAGAGTTCCAGCGGCGCGCCGACCTGCTCGATGCGGCCTGCGCGCAGCACCACGATGCGGCTCGCCAGCGTCATCGCCTCGACCTGATCGTGGGTGACATAGATCATCGTCGTGCCGAGTTCCTGATGCAGCCGCGCGATCTCGATGCGCATCTGCACGCGCAGTTCGGCATCGAGGTTGGACAGCGGCTCGTCGAACAGGAAGACGCCCGGCTGGCGCACGATTGCGCGCCCGATCGCCACGCGCTGGCGCTGGCCACCGGAAAGCTCGCGCGGCTTGCGTTGCAGATAGGGCTCGAGACGCAGGATCTTGGCAGCTTCCGCCACCTTGCGGTCGATCTCTTCCTTGGGCCGCTTCGACATTTCGAGCGGAAAGCCCATATTGGTCGCCACGGTCATATGCGGGTAGAGCGCATAGGTCTGGAACACCATGGCGATGCCACGCTTGGCGGGGTCTTCGCCGGTCACGTCCCGCCCGCCGATCTCGATGCGCCCGTCCGAGGTGGTTTCGAGCCCGGCGATCATGCGCAGCAGCGTGGACTTGCCGCAGCCGGACGGGCCGACGAAGACGACGAATTCACCATCCTTGACGTCGAGATCGACGCCGCCGATCACCTCGGCCTGGCCGAAGCGCTTCTTCACTTTCTGGAGCGACAGGCCCGCCATTTTTCTACCTTCGAACTATTTGACCGCGCCGTCGGTCAGGCCGGAAACGAACCAGCGGCCGACAAGGGCGAAGAGGGCGACGACCGGGATGATCGCGGCTGTGGCGCCGGCAAGCAGCAGGCCCCAGTCGATCTGATACTGGCCGATGATGCCGGCAAAGCCGACGGGAATGGTGCGCCGCGCGTCCGACACGATCAACACCGAGGCGAACAGATACTCGGTCCACGACGAGATGAAGGCGAAGATCGCGACGCTGGCGATGCCCGGCGCGATCAGGGGCATCAGTATGCGCACGAGAATGGTCGTCGGCGGCGCGCCGTCGACCACCGCCGCTTCCTCGATCTCGCGCGGGACCGTGGCGAGGAAGGAGCGCATCATCCAGATCGAGAAGGGCAACGCAAAGGCGACATTGACGAGGACCAGCGCCACGGGGCTGTCGATCAGCCCGACCTTGGCGAACAGGCCGTAAAGCGGGATCAGCACCACGACGCCGGGAAAGGCATAGGCAAGCAGTATGGTGCGGTAGAGCGCGTTGCGGCCGGGAAACTCCATGCGGAAGAAGGCGTAAGCGGCGGGCAAGGCGAGCAGCACCGTGAACGCCGTCGAGAACGAGGCGACGATCATGCTGTTGATGAGATAGACCGGGAAGTCGGACGCCTGCAGCAGCTTCTCGAAATGCTGCAGCGTGAAGCTCTCCGGGAACATCGTCGGGACGCGCTGGATGATTTCGCGCGGCAGCTTGATCGAGCCGGTGATCACCCACCAGAACGGCAGGCCGATCAGGAGTACGATCAGCAAAAGCCCGCCGTAGAGCGACAGCGCCTGTCCGAATGTGCGTTTCATCTGGCGGCCTCCTGCGCGGTCATGGCGCGCGTGGCGAGGAAGGCAAAGCCCATCAGGAGGATGCTGGTCAGCACCGAGATGGTTGCCGCCTCGCTCAACCGATAGCCCTTGAAGGCCGTGTCGTAGATCAGCACCGGAAGCGTCTGCGTCGCACCCGACGGTCCACCCGCCGTCAGCAGCCAGATCACGTCGAAGACGTTGAAGGAAAGCAGCGTGCCGACGACGCCAAGCACCAGCAGCGTCGGCTGCAGCAGTGGCCAGGTGATGCGCTTGAAGCGCTGGAAGGTTCCGGCCCCATCGATCCGGGCGGCCTCGTAAAGATCGCCCGGAATGCGCGTCAGCCCGGCCAGCATCATCAACGCGGTGAAAGGAAACCAGCGCCAGGAATTGATCAGGATGAGCGTGGTCATGGCGCTTTCGCGGGTGGCGAAGAAGCCGACCGGGCGCTCGATGATGCCGGCCTGAATGAGCAGCGGGTTGATCATGCCGCCCGACGAGGACAGCAGCCAGCGCCAGATGATGACGACGACCACGGTCGGCACGATCCAGGTGAGGATGACCCAGGTGCGGGCGATGCGGACGCCGGGAAATTTCTGATTGAGGATCAGCGCGGTTGCCAGCGCCAGCGCGGTCTGCACCACGGCGTTGCCCAGAACCCAGACGATGCTTCGCCCGAGCGCACGCCAGAAACCGGCGCCGCCGAGGATCGCTGAATAATTCGCAAGGCCGACGTATTGGCCTTGCGAGCCGATCACGCCGACATCCTGAAAGCTCAGGATGACGGCCTGAACCAGCGGCCAGCCGAGAATGGCCAGCAGGAACAGCAGGGCAGGCGACACGAACAGGAAGGCCAGCGTCGTGTTCTTCATTGGGTCCGTCCCCGCCCCGCCTGTCGCCTACTTCTTGGCGATTTCGGACATACGTGCCTGGCCGCCCTTGACGGCATCAGCCGCGCTCTGCCCGTCCACCACTATGTGCTGCAACGTCTCGGCGATCACGTTCTGCGCGGAAATGGCGCCGATCGACGGGAACACCTTGCCGGTGGTGAAGCCGAACAGCTTGCCGTGCTGCGAGTTCGAAATCATCGTCTCGACCTGGCCCTTGTACTTGGTCACGGTCTTGTCGCTCCAGAACGACTCAGCCTTGGCGCCGTCACCGGTCACCGGCAGGAACAGGCCGGGCTCCATGGTCAGGAAGCGGCCATAATTTGCCGGCTCCATCAGCCAGGCAAGGAACACCTTGGCGGCGGCCTGCTTGGCCTCGTCCTTGGTCGTCAGCATGATGGCGTTGGAGTAGGAAATGGTCGCCGATTCGCCCTGGTCGTCGGCATGCGGGACAGGCGCCACGCCAAGATCGGCGGCGTCGCCTTCGGCCTGCGTGTCATAGGTGTTGATGACGCCGAACTGCAGGATCATGCCGCAGGTATTGCTGGCGAAGCAGGCTTCGGCCTCTCCCCAGGTCCACGAGCCGTTGTCGGCCGGCGAAAGCTTGGCGAGCTTGCTGTAGAAGTCGTAGGCGTTGACCGTTGCCGGCTTGTCGAAGTCGATCGAGCCGTCGTCCTTGTAGATGTCGGCAGCGCCGCTGTTGACCATGAAGCTGTATACGGTCTGGTCGGTGTAGAGCTGCTTGTTGGCCGGCAGGCCGATGCCGTATTTGCCATCGGTGCTGAGCTTCTCGGCTGCGGCCAGCCACTCGCTCCAGGTCTTAGGCACTTCGACGCCGGCAGCCTTCAGCACGCTGTTGCGGTACCACAGCGAGATCGCCATGTTGTAGGCGGGCACCGCCCAGACGTGGTCATCATACTTGTAGGGCGCCAGCGTTGCCGGCACGAAGCCGTGCTTGGCATCGAGATCCTTGACCAGATCGTCGACCGGCACGACCGCGTCGATGCCCTTCAGGACCGTGGTGAAATCAGGAATGGTGAAAAGCAGGTCCGGGCCGTTGCCGGCGGCGAAGGCGGCGGGCGCCTTGGCGTAGACTTCGCCCCAGCTCTGCGGCTCCTGCTTGACCTGGATGTCGGGATGGGCGGCGTTGAATTCGTCGAGCAGTTCCTTCATGCGCTGCACCCGATGCGGCGGCTGCTCCATGTGCCACAGCGTCAGGTCGACCGGCGCGGCATAGGCGGTGCCGGTCAGAAGTGTTGCCGCAAAGCCGGCGATAGTCAGAAGTCTAGTAGTCCCCATCGTCATAGTCTCCCGTTGATCCGAGGCTCCCCTTGAGCCCTCGAAATTTCCTCAAAGATGCGGATTGCGCGGCCGATAGCGGGCGATCAGTGCTTCGTTGGCCTCCTTGGCGCCCGGCATGTTGGCACTGAGATAGATCGGCGCGCTGACGCCGCTGGATTGGAGCCGTACAGCGGCTTCCACGAACACCGCGTTCATCAGGGCGGCGCCGATCGAGGTCGATATCGGCCCGACGCGCAATTTGCTGCCCGGCACGCTCATCGTCGCGTCGCCGGGAGGCGCTCCATTGTCGAGTATGATGTCGGCGATGTCGGCCAACCGCGTGCGTCCATTTGCGGCCTGCTTCGAATAGATTTCGGAGGTGATGGCAATGACGGTCGCGCCCTTCGCCTTGCCGATCTGCGCGGCCTCCACCGTCGCGGTGTTGACGCCGCTGTTGGAGACGATGATCAGCACGTCGTTCGGCCCCATCGGGTAGCGCTCGAAGATCGGCGCGACGATGCCCGACATACGCTCGAAGACCGTTCCGGCAACAGCGCCTTCATGCACCATGGTGGTGGAGGACAGGATCGGCACGGTCAGCGCCAGCCCGCCGGCACGGTAATGCGCCTCCTCGGCCATTGTGTGGCTGTGGCCGGTGCCGAAGACATAGACCAGCCCGTCGGACTTGGCGGTTCGCTCCACCGCGTCCGCTGCCGCCGCGATCGACGCGGCGTTTTCCTCGATCAGCCGGCCGATGCGCGCGGTCAGGTCGGCGAGATAGGTGGCGGCGTGCGGGGTCTTGGTCATGCGTCTTTTCCGAGTGCCAGGTTGACCCGCATCACAAAACAGTCGCCGCGATAGACCGAGCGGACATATTCGATCGGTCGGCGTGTCGCGTCGAGCGTGCGACGGGTGAGGATGAGGACCGAGCTCTGCGTCGAGATGCCGAGCGCGGCAGCGCTCGAGGCATCTGGATGCGCCGACCACAGCCGCTGCTCTGCCTCGCTCGGATAGATGCCGTAGTCCTCACGAAGCACGCGGTAGAGCGAGTCCGTGGTGAAGTCGGCGCGGTCGAGCAGCTTCGGCGCAAGCGCGGCCGGGATTTCGGTGCGTTCGAGGCCGACCGGCTTGGCATCGGCAAGGCGCACGCGCACCAGCCGATGGACCGGCGCATGCTCGACGATACCGAGAGCGTTTGCCGCCTCCAGATCGGCGGCGCCTACGCCGGCGTCCAGTACGATCGAGGAGGCGACGCGGCCGTCGCGCTGCATGTCTTCGGTAAAGCCGCTTAATGTCGAAAGCCGCTGCTCGATCTGCGGATGGGCAACGAATGCCCCGCGGCCGGTGCGGGTTTCGACCAGCCCGCGCCGCTCGAGGACCTTCAGCGCTTGGCGCGCCGTCATGCGGCTGTAGCCAAGATCGTCGGCCATTTGACGTTCCGAAGGCAGCCTTTCGCCGACCTTCAGCGCGCCGGAAGCGATCTGCGCCGCAAAGTCATCCGCGATGCGCTGGTAGAGCGGTTGCTGGTCGGCGGTGATAGCCGTCATGGGTACTGGTATATTCCATTTCTATCGGTGGTATACACCACTCCGCGGCGCCCTGTAAAGTGCTTGCCGCCTATTTCCCCAAAGCGCTGTCGCGACGGTCGCGATAGGCAGCAAACGCGCTGTCCCAAGCGGGTTTGACGGCGCCGTCCGACTCATGCCGGCGCTGTATTTTCCGCGTTGAGACTGACGCCTCGCGGATCGATGAAAAGCGGCCGATGGCGGTGGCGGCAAGCAGGGCGGCACCGCGCGCGCCGAATTCGGTTCCTGCCGGCACCAGCACGGTCTTGCCGAGGCAATCGGCGATCATCTGCGTCCACGTCGGGCTGCGCGCGCCGCCGCCGGTCAGCATGATTTCGTGGCCCGTGCCTTCCAGATCCTGGAACAGGTCGCGCAGCGCCAGCGCCACGCCCTCATAAACGGCGCGGATCATATGCGGTCGTCCATGCCGGGGCGAAAGGCCGTGGAAACCAGCGCGCGCCTCGCGGTCCACCACCGGCGCTATGATGCCGCTTTCGCTGAGATAGGGGAGATAAACGACGCCCTCGCTGCCGATTGGGATCGGCGCTATCATCGTCTCCATGCGGGCATAGAGGTCTGGTTCCTTCGCCAAGTCGGGCAACAGTGTTTCCACAGCCCAATCGAGATTGAGCGTACCGGCAACGTTGACCATGGCGCGATACCAGGTTTCGCCCGGCAGCGTGAACAGCAGGCCGAGGTCGGGCGGGGTGAAGACCGGATGGTCCGAAACGACGCCGACCATGCAGGTCGTCCCAAGAACGGCCATAGCCTTCCCTGTTTCGAGCGCGCTGGCGCCGATGACCGTCGCCGGGACATCGCCAGCACCGATCGCCACGGGCGTGCCCTCGGCGAGGCCGGTGGCGGCCGCGGCGATGGCCGTGACGAAGCCGCCTATGCTTTCGGAATCAGCCACTGGCGGCAGCTTGTGCGCCAGATCGGCGACATCGAACAACGCAAGCATTTCGGGGCTGCGGTCGCGCAGCCGCGCGCTGCCTGGCGCCACGGCGGCTTCCGTTCGATCGGCGGCGACCCGCCCGGTCAGCTTCAGGCGCAGGAAATCCTTATAGCTGAAGACATGCGCTGCCCGATCCAGCACATCCGGCTCATGTTCCCGCAACCAGGCAAGGAGCGGCAACGTGCAGCCCTGCTGCACTACGCAGCCGTCCGACTGGAATATCCTTTTGTAGAAATCCGGAACTTCGGTCGCCCGTCGCTCCAGCAAGCCTTGAGCTCGGCTGTCTTCCCAAACAATACCAGGGCGCAAGGCGCTGCCACTGTCATCGACCAGCCATGCCCCCACCATGGCAGCCGACAGGCCCACAGCGGCAATGTTGCTTCCCATGACACCTGCATCGTCGAGAGCCGCACGGATCGCCGCGCTGACCGCACTCCATGCAAGGTCGGGATCGATCTCCGACCAGCCCGGATGCGGTCGTTGCAGACGGATGCGACGAAAGCCCATGCCGAGCTGCTGGCCATTTTCGTCAAACACCGCGACTTTGGTCACGGACGAGCCGGCGTCGATGCCTAGGAAATAGTTGGTCATGAATTGGTCTTGTCTCTGATTTGACATGCAATGCTGGCGATTCACGGACGCGCCTGCGTCGCCGGGGTGTCGATACTGTGCCCCCCAGACGTCAGTCCGCATTTTTCAGATATTCATGAAGGACCTTGCCGGTGTCGCCGGAAACGGCAGGCACCCTCCCGCACACGTTTCACCTGCCCAGCCCGAGCTCGGCAACAAAATCGTAGGCGTCGCCGCGAAAGATCGACCGACTGAATTCAACGACGGCCCCATCTTCCCTCCTGGTTGTCCGATAAATGTCGAGCGCAGGGGCGCCTCTAGGCACCCTGAGAAGGTGTGCGCTTTCATCGTCGAGGTTAATCGCCGAGAACCGTTGCACGGCCCTGGTTGGAACATGACCAAGGTCACGCAATGTCTGGTAGAGGGAGTCCTCGATCTGCTTCGGGTCGGGCAGCATCGCAGCCGGGATCAATGAGGTTTCCAACGCGATCGGCTCTTTGTCAGCCAGCCGCAGCCGGCTCATTCGAACGATAGACTCGCCGTTGGCGATTTCGAGCCGCCGCGCCTCGTCGGCATTGGCCACACTAAGCTCGCGTCCCAGCCACCACGTACCCGGGATGCGTCCGCGCGACGTCATGTCTTCGGAAAAGGAATAAAGTCGGCTCAGGCTTTGCACGACGCGCTCGGGCGTCCCGGACACAAAAGTCCCGCTGCCGTGTCGCTGGACAACGAGACCCTCTTGCACGAGTTCGGCCATCGCTCGGCGGACGGTAACCCGCGAAATACCAAGTTCAAGGGCCAGTTGACGCTCGGCGGGAAGCGCCGCCCCTGGCTTCAAGGCGCCTGAGGCGATCGCATCGCCCAAGGCTGCCTGCAAACGTCGATAGGCCGGTAAAGCACCACCCAAATTGCTCCTGGCCGCAGCGAAAATTTGTAGGAATGTCACGCCTGCAGTCCATCGCGAGAATAATACCAACACAATACCAATTTTCACGATGGCCGCAACAGTCGGCGTGGCATGCAGACTTTTCGCTGGGGCCGGAAACATGGTGAGCAATTTGCTGCCGTGGCGGCGATTGCAAGGGCCGTTGTCGAGGAGCTTCAATGGCTGGAGCCTTCGTCGCGAATCCCGTCCCCGTCTTGAGCGATGTGGCCGCCACCTGTCCGACAACAGAGACAAGAGCCGGCGCGCCAAGCCTGCGCCGCGGGGTGACATCAATGATCGATCAGACCCGTGCCGATGCCTGAGGCCGTTGGGCGACGACGGGGCCGGCCGGCAATGTTGGTTTCCCGCATCGACGGCTTCACGCGCGATGGCTGCGACTGCTATGGCTGGCGGATGAGACTGAAAGCAGACGGATGCGGCGAAGCGGGCGGTACGATGCCGCACGTCGCCGGCCACGAGGCGGCATAGGCAGCATGACCTCCGCCGCTCCGATCCTCGTGCTCTTCAGGAACGACCTGCGCGTCGCCGACAACCGGGCGCTCGCCGCGGCGACGGACAGCGGCAGGCCGGTCGTCCCCCTCTTCATCCTCGACGAAAACGGCTCCCGGCCGGCCGGCGCGGCCAGCCGTTGGTGGCTGCACCATTCGCTCGCCGCATTGGGCGCGTCGCTGGAACGGCTTGGCGCGGGGCTGGTGCTGCGGCGGGGCGGGACGCACGAAATCGTCGCCGAAATATTGAAGGCTACCGGCGCGACGAGCGTGTTCTGGAACCGCCGCTATGCGCCGCCGCATGTCGAAGTGGATCGCGCGCTGAAGGCAGGTCTGCGCGAGGAAGGGGTGGAAGCCGAGAGCTTCGACGGTTTCCTCCTGCACGAACCGACGCGCCTGGCTACGGGCGCGGGCGCCTTCTACAAGGTGTTCACGCCATTCTATCGCAGGCTCGCCGCCGAGGGGGACCCGCGCGACCCGGTCGATGCGCCGACCGGCCTGACCGGTTGGAAGGGCAGGCTGCCGGCAGGCGACCTTGCCGCGTTCGGCCTGCTTCCCGACAAACCCGACTGGTCGGGCGGCCTCGCGGAACGCTGGCGGCCCGGCGAGGCTGGCGCGGCCGCGCGGCTGGACGACTTTCTCGAAGAGCACCTCGACGGCTATGCCGACAGCCGCGACAGACCTGCCGAGGCCGGCACGTCTGGCCTGTCGCCGCACCTTGCCCATGGCGAGATCTCGCCGTTCCAGATCATGGCGGCCCTGCGCGCCAAGCAGGGCCGCGACGCCGAGACCTTCCGCAAGGAACTGGCGTGGCGCGAATTTTCCTACCACCTGCTGTTCCGTCGGCCCGAACTTCACCACGCAAGCTTCCGGCCCGACTTCGATGGCTTCGGATGGCGACGCGATCCGGGCGGGCTGAAAGCCTGGCAAGGCGGGCAGACCGGCTATCCGATCGTCGATGCCGGCATGCGCGAACTGTGGCAGACCGGCTGGATGCACAATCGCGTCCGCATGATCGCGGCCTCGTTCCTGATCAAGGACCTGCTGATCGACTGGCGCGAGGGCGAGGCATGGTTCTGGGATACGCTGGTCGACGCGGACGCCGCGAACAATCCGGCCAGCTGGCAATGGGTGGCCGGGTCGGGTGCGGATGCCGCGCCGTATTTCCGCATCTTCAACCCGGTCCTGCAGGG
Source organism: Mesorhizobium marinum (assembly GCF_040813675.1). Classification (NCBI taxonomy): domain Bacteria; kingdom Pseudomonadati; phylum Pseudomonadota; class Alphaproteobacteria; order Hyphomicrobiales; family Phyllobacteriaceae; genus Mesorhizobium; species Mesorhizobium marinum. Next base: position 1,071,928 of record NZ_JBFOCI010000002.1, read on the forward strand.
CGAAAAGTTCGATCCCGACGGCCGCTATGTCCGGTGCTACGTGCCGGAACTCGCCGAACTGCCCGACCGCTATATCCACCGACCCTGGGATGCCCCCCGGTCGGTCCTTGCCGGTTGCGGAATCGAACTCGGCAGGGACTACCCCCTGCCGGTCGTGGATCACGCGAAGGCCCGGGATCGCGCGATGGACGCCTACCGGGCGATCCGCGGCTGACGTGTCGTCGGCTACGCAATTCCGTTGCTTGGCCGGCCCGCCGTATTTCGTTGCATATATGGGTTTCTGAAAACGTTGCGCGCTTCTCATGATCGAGCGCCAAAAAAGTCAAAATTTGCAATTCATCCGTGATTTTCTTGTTCGGATCGACGACACCTTGACAATTCTTTTGAATTTGCCGCTCTTGGCCAGCCTCTTGAAGAAAACGCGGAGGCTCTTCCATGAAACATTTCTCATATACAGGGGCCGGCCCCTACTGCTATTCGAATTCCCTGGCGATGATGCTCGGCCGCGAGGCGCCGGCGATTGAAGTCATCGAATTCGCGACGGGAAGCCCCTTCGGGATGCAGCTCGTCGGCGGCGTCATGCCGTTCTTCGATCCTTACGGATGGACCCCGGAAGCCGGCGTCGAAGCCGCCCTGGAGGCGATGGGGTGGGAATCCGCCGTCGCCCGGGGCGGGGATGTCCAGGATGCCCTTTGCCGGCTCAGGGCCGCACTGGGCGACGGCCCTGTCTGGATCGGCCCCGTCGAGATGGGCTGGCTTCGCCACCAGCCCGGCAGGAACGGACCGATCGGAGCCGACCACTACCTCGTCGTGCTCGGCCTCGAGGACGACAAGGTCCACATGCATGATCCCGAAGGCCACCCCTTTGCGCGGCTGCCCCTGGACGACTTCCTGTCCGCCTGGGGCGCGGAGACGGTCGACTATGGCGGAAGCTACACCATGCGGAGCGATTTCCGGCGGGTCCGCGCGGTCGACGAGGAGGAGATCATCCAGGCCTCCGTCTCCTATGCCGCAAGCCTGCTGTCGATGGAATGCGGCCGGCACCTGCCCGACGGCACCATCGGCAACGAAGAGGCCGCCGAGGCCCTCGCCAGGATGATCGAGGCAGGTTGCAGCGAGGATCTGCGCGGTCACCTCATTCATTTCGGGGTGCGCGTCGGCGCCCGGCGACTGGCGGATGCCGCCGCATGCCTCGATCGTATCGGTCTGGCGGCCGCGTCGCGCATCGCCAGCGACCAGGCGCAACTGGTAGGGGCGCTGCAATATTCGCTGGTGGCCGGACACGACGCCGAGGCGGCCGCCCTTCTGAGGGAACTCGCCCCGACCTATCGGCAACTGCTCTCGTGTCTTGCCGCGCGATGAACACCCTGGGCCGCCAATCGAGCGGCGTTCTGGAGCGGGGGCGGATGTTCGCCCCGGAACCGCTTGCGCATCCGAAAGGACAAAAGATGCGAATTTCGATCCATACGCTGGGCACGCGAGGCGACACGCAACCCTATCTCGCGCTCGCCCGCGGGCTCAGGCGGAGCGGCCACGATGTCCTGCTCGTAGCGCCGGACCAGTTCGCCGCAATGGCGGCAGCGGAGGACATCGACTTTGCGCCGCTGCCACAGGAGTTTCTTGCAATCCTCGACTCGCCGGAGGCGAAGGCCATCCTCGGGCGATCGGGCGCCGGCTTCGGCGCCGGACTGAAGCTCCTGAAATTCTATCGCGAGATTGGCCCTCGCCTCCTCGACGCCGAGTGGGACGCGGCGCGCGTGTTCGGCCCGGACGCCATCATCTTTCACCCGAAGGCGCTTGGTGCGCCCCACATCGCGGCGAAGCTTGGCATCCCGCTGTTTCTGGCGTCGCCGCTTCCGGGCTTCACGCCGACATCGGCCTTTGCGTCGCCGGTGCTGCCCGTCTGTTCGCTCGGCCCGCTCAACCGCTTGAGCCACGCCTTGATGATCCACGGTGGCGGCGTGCTGTTTGCCAAGTCGATACGCGCATGGCGCACCGACGTGCTCGCGCTGCCGGCCCGCGGCAACGCCGCTTCCCTTTCCGGCACGCTCTATGCGTATAGCCCGCATGTGCTGGCCAGGCCGCGCGACTGGGGGCCGGACGTTGCGGTGACGGGCTACTGGTTTCTCGAAAAGGGAGACTGGACGCCGCCGGTCGGTCTCGCCGAATTCCTTGCGGCTGGCGAGCCGCCGATCTACGTGGGCTTCGGAAGCATGCCCGGTTCCGATCCGGAAAGGCTGACGGGGCTTGTGCTCGACGGGCTGCGTCAGGCCGGCAAGCGCGGCCTGCTCGCCACGGCCGGCGGCGCGCTGACGACGGATGTTTCGGACGACCGCGTGCATGTGATACGCGAGGCGCCGCACGACCGGCTGTTCCCATTCGTCGGCGCCACGCTGCACCACGGCGGGGCCGGCACCACTGGCGCTGCGCTGCGCGCCGGCAAGCCGACGGCGATCTGCCCCTTCCTGGGCGACCAGCCCTTCTGGGCGCGCCGCGTTGCCGCGCTAGGCGTGGGGCCGCAACCGCTCGATAAGCGTGCGATGTCGGCCGACGACATTGCTGCCGCCTTGCTTGCGATGGACGACCCCGGCATGCGTTCGCGCGCAGCCGACCTCGGCAGGGCTGTCCGCGCCGAGGACGGGGTATCCGACGCGGTCAGGTTCATCGAGGACCGGCTTGCCCGGACCCTCCACATTCATACAAATTTTGCATGAAGTAAGGCGAGATCATTGTAATTCAGTGCCGATCGCCGGCGCTATAGGGAGTTCTGCGCATCAAGTTGCCCAGCCACTGACGTGATCGGAAAGCCCATGCCAGCCAGTCCCCTGATGTCCAGCGACGCCATCCGCGACGCTTTTTCGGCGGCGATGTCAGCGATGTATCGGCAGGAAGTGCCGGCCTACGGAACGTTGATGGAGCTTGTCGCCGACGTGAACGAGGCGACGCTCCGCCGCGACCCGACGCTGCGCGCCAGCCTTCAGGCTACGGAAACCCTGGACCGCATCTCGCAGGAAAGGCATGGCGCCATCCGCCTCGGCACCGAAGCCGAACTTGCCATGATGCGCAGGGTGTTTGCCGTGATGGGTATGTTTCCCGTCGGCTACTACGATCTGAGCGAGGCCGGCGTACCGGTCCACTCGACTGCCTTTCGGGCCGTCGACGCGGCGGCGCTGACGGTCAACCCGTTCCGCGTGTTCACCTCGCTGCTCCGGCTCGACCTGATCGCAGATCCGGACCTGCGCGAAGCGGCGCGAGAGACGCTTTCGGCGCGCTGCATCTTTTCCGGGGGCGCCGTTGCCCTGGTGGAGAAGGCCGAGCGCGACGGTGGGCTTTCGCACACGGACGCCGCGCGCTTTGTCGCCGAGGTGCTCGACACCTTCCGCTGGCACGAGGTGGCGAGCGTCAACCTCGCAATGTATCAGCGCCTGCACGCGGCCCACCGCCTGATCGCGGATGTCGTCTCGTTCAAGGGGCCGCACATCAACCATCTGACGCCGCGCACGCTGGACATCGACGCCGTGCAGGAAGGCATGCCGGGCCGCGGCATCACGCCGAAGGCCGTGGTCGAGGGACCGCCAAGCCGTGCCTGCCCGATCCTGCTGCGCCAGACGTCGTTCAAGGCAATCGAGGAACGCGTCTCGTTCCCCGATGACGCAGGCGCGCTGGCGACCGGTTCGCATACCGCCCGCTTCGGTGAGATCGAGCAGAGGGGCATCGCGCTCACGCCGAAGGGCCGCGCCCTCTACGACCGCCTTCTCGGCGAGGCGCGCGCCCATGTCCGCCCTGCCGCCGACGGCTCCAATGCCGAGGCCTATCGCAGCGCGCTGGAGCACAGTTTCGCGGCGTTTCCCGACGATTGGGACGCACTCCGCCTGGCCGGTCTCGGCTATTTCCACTATTCGGTCGCGCCGGACGCCGATCTCTCGAATCTCGGGGCGGCCGATATCGAGACGCTCATTAAAGTCGGCGTCGTCAGGTTCGACCCGATCGTCTACGAGGATTTCCTGCCGGTCTCGGCCGCCGGCATCTTCCAATCCAACCTCGGCGACCAGTCGGTTCAGGACTTCGCGGCGAGCCCCAACCAGAAGCTGTTCGAAACGGCGCTCGGCGCAACCGTCCTCAACGAATTCGATCACTACGCCAGGATCGAGCGGGCGTCGATCGAGCGGTGCCTCGCCGCCGTCAGGGTGCTGGCCGCCTGATGGCGCTCGCCAGCCACCATATCGAGGCGCTCGGCGCCATTCTCGGGCCGCAGGGCCTGCTGACGGCCGCCGACGAGATGGCGCCCTATGAAAGCGGCGCCCGCTACGACCGCGGGCGCGCCGCCTTCGTCGCGCGGCCGCGCACAACCGCAGCGGTGTCCGAGGTCGTCGCCTATTGCACCGGCAATGCGATCGCGCTGGTGCCTCAGTCGGGCAACACCGGCCTAGTCGGCGGCTCGACGCCGGACGAGAGCGGCGAGCAGGGCATCCTCAGCCTCGACCGGCTGCGCGCCACTTTCGACCTCGACATGGACAACCGCAGCCTGCGTGTCGACGCCGGCTTCAGGCTGTCCGAGATCAACGCGCGGCTCGAACCGCACGGGCTGTTCTTTCCCGTCGACCTCGGCGCCGACCCGATGGCCGGCGGCATGGCGGCGACCAACACCGGCGGGGCGCGGTTCCTGCGGTTCGGCGACGTGCGCCGCAACACGCTCGGCCTCAAGCTGGTGCTCTCCGACGAAGCCGGAACCGTGATCGAGTGCGGCTCGGGCCTGCGCAAGGACAACACCGGGCCGGACTGGAAGCAGCTCTTCATCGGCACCGGGGGCGCCTTCGGCATCGTCACCGAATGCACTTTCAGCCTCGAGCGCCTGCCGAGGCAGATCGCCACCGCCTTCCTGGTGCCGCGCGACGGGGCCGCCGTTGCTGTTCTGCTCGCCGAAATGGAGGAGCGGGCCGGCGCCTATCTCAGCGCCTTCGAGGGCATGTCCGGCGTCGCGATCCGCCACGCGCTTGCGCATGCGCCATCGCTGCGCAATCCGTTTCCGGGCGGCGATGTTCCCGGCTATGTCATCCTCGTCGAACTGTCCCGCTCCTGGCCGAGGCGCAAGTCTGAGCAGCCGCTAGACGCAGTGCTCGAGGAACTGCTCGGCGACATCTGGGAACAGCCCGGCGGGCCGCTCCACGACGCCTTCGTCGGCGCGGCCCCCGAGATGTGGGCGCTCAGGCATGCGCTGTCCGAAGGCGCAAAGTCGGCCGGCTACGTTGTCGGGCTCGATCTCTCCTTCCGGCGCGGCCGAGTGATGCGGTTCCGCGACGAGATGGCGGCGGTGCTGGCAGCCGAATTCCCCGAGGTGGAGATCTGCGACTTCGGGCATGTCGGCGACGGCGGCGTTCACTTCAACCTTGTCATGCCGCGCGACCCCGACGGCGGCGTCGACCTCGATCTGGCCGCGCGGCTGCGCTCGCGCGTCACCGACGTGGCGGTGGAACGGTACGGCGGCAGCTTCAGCGCCGAGCACGGCCTCGGTCGCCGCAACCAGCATATCTATGACCGCCTTACGCCGGCAAAATTCAGGCATATGGCGACGAGTTTCAAACTGGCGACGTCTCCGGCCGCGACCGGCGCCGTGAGGCTCTGACCGAGCTGCCGCCTCCGAAATCCAAACTGAAAGGTGAAGTCATGACGCTCGTGAACGAAACTTCGGCGCTGCTTTCCAAGCTCGGCGTGTCCGCGGCAGCCCTGTCCGCCGGCGACCTCGCCGTCTCAAGCCCGGTGACCGGCGAGACGATCGCCACGGTGGCCCAGGTCTCGGCCGCCACCGCCGCCAATGCCATCGACGAGGCGCATGCGGCGTTCCTCGAGTGGCGCAAGGTGCCGGCGCCGCGCCGCGGCGAACTCGTGCGGCTGCTCGGCGAGGAACTGCGCGCTCACAAGGACGAACTCGGCCGGCTGGTGTCGATCGAGGTGGGCAAGATCCCGTCCGAGGGTCTGGGCGAAGTGCAGGAAATGATTGACATCTGCGATTTTGCGGTCGGGCTCTCCCGGCAGCTCTACGGCCTGACCATCGCCACCGAGCGGCCCGGCCACCGCATGATGGAAACCTGGCACCCGCTCGGCGTGGTCGGCGTAATCTCGGCCTTCAACTTCCCGGTCGCCGTTTGGTCCTGGAACGCGGCGCTCGCGCTCGTCTGCGGCGACAGCGTGGTGTGGAAGCCGTCCGAAAAGACGCCGCTCACGGCGCTGGCCTGCGAGGCGATCTTCGCCCGCGCCGTAAAGCGCTTCGGCGACGACGCGCCCCACGGCCTGCTCAAGGTGCTGGTCGGCGGCGCTGACGTCGGCGAGGCACTGGTCGACCACCCGAGGGTGCCGCTCGTCTCGGCGACCGGCTCGACCCGCATGGGCCGGGCGGTTGGCCCGCGCCTTGCCGGCCGGTTTGCCCGCGCCGTGCTGGAGCTCGGCGGCAACAATGCAGGCATCGTGTGCCCGTCGGCCGATCTCGACATGGCGCTCAGGGCGATCGCTTTCGGCGCCATGGGAACCGCCGGCCAGCGCTGCACCACGATGCGCCGGCTGTTCGTCCATGAAAGCGTCTACGACCAGATCGTGCCGCGCCTGAAGAAGGCCTATGAAAGCGTGACTGTCGGCAATCCTCTTGAGGGCAAGGCGCTGATCGGACCGCTGATCGACAAGGCCGCGTTCGACGGCATGCAGAAGGCGCTTGAAGAGGCCAAGGCCGCCGGCGGCTCGGTGACGGGCGGCGTGCGCGTCGATGCGGGCCATGCCGAGGCCTTCTATGTCCGCCCGGCCATCGTCGAGATGCCGTCCCAGACCGGCCCAGTGATGGAAGAGACCTTCGCGCCGATCCTTTACGTGATGAAGTATTCCGACTTCGACGCGGTGATCGCCGAGCACAACGCGGTCGGGGCCGGCCTCTCCTCCTCGATCTTCACCCGCGACATCCAGGAGGCGGAACGCTTCCTGTCGGCGGAAGGGTCGGATTGCGGCATCGCCAACGTCAACATCGGCACGTCCGGCGCCGAGATCGGCGGCGCGTTCGGCGGCGAGAAGGAGACCGGCGGCGGCCGCGAGAGCGGCTCCGACGCCTGGAAGGCCTATATGCGCCGCGCAACCAACACCGTGAACTACTCGAAGGCCTTGCCGCTCGCGCAGGGCGTGTCCTTCGACATCGATTGAGCGCAGGCATGCTCGCGAGCCTCGCCAGGACAGAAGCCGCCGAGCCGTTCAGGCCGGCGGCACGCATCGCCGAAATCGGCGTCTCCGAGATCCTGCAGATCGGCGCGCGCGCGGCTGCCATGCGCAGGGACGGCCAGGACGTCATCGTCCTCGGAGCCGGCGAGCCCGACTTCGACACGCCGGACAACGTGAAGGATGCCGCCGCCGCGGCGATGCGGCGCGGCGACACCAAATATACCGCGCTCGACGGATCGCCCGCGATGAAGGAGGCGGTGCGCGAGAAGTTCAGGCGCGACAACGGCATCGAATTCTCGACCGCCGAGATCAGCGTCGCGGCGGGCGCCAAGCAGGTTATCTACAACGCCTTCATGGCGACGCTCGGCACCGGCGACGAGGTCATCGTGCCGACACCCTACTGGACCTCATACGCCGACATCATCCGCATCGCCGGCGGGACGCCGGTCCTGGTCGACTGCGGTCCCGCCAACCGTTTTCGCCTGACCGCGGCGCAGCTTGAAGCCGCCATCACCCCTGCGACCCGCTGGCTGATGCTGAACTCGCCGTCAAACCCAACGGGCTCCGCGTATTCAGAAGCCGACTACCGACCACTGCTAGACGTGCTCAGGCGACACCCTCATGTCTGGCTTCTGGCCGACGACATCTACGAGCACATCGTCTATGATGGGTTCCGCTTCGTCACGCCAGCCGCGCTGGAGCCTGCGCTGCGCGAGCGCATCCTGACCGTCAACGGCGTCTCCAAGGCCTATGCGATGACGGGCTGGCGCATCGGCTACGGCGCCGGGCCGGAGGCGCTGATCAGGGCGATGGCGGTGGTCCAGAGCCAATCGACTTCCAACCCGTCGTCGATATCGCAGGCCGCCGCAATCGAGGCGCTGACCGGGCCGCAGGACGTGCTGGCGGCGCGCCGCGAAAGCTTTCGGGCGCGCCGCGACCTGGTGGTGGATGGCCTCAACGCCATCGACGGCATCGACTGCTCGCGACCCGAGGGCGCCTTCTACACCTTCGCCGGTTGCGCCGGGCTGCTCGGGCGCGTGACGCCGGATGGGCGACGGCTTGCAAGCGACCGTGACTTCTGCGCCTATCTGCTGGACGAGGCGAAGGTTGCCGTGGTGCCGGGATCGGCTTTCGGGGCTTCCCCCTTCTTCCGAATCTCCTACGCAACATCGCAAGACGAGTTGCGCGAGGCGCTGGCGCGTATAGCCATGGCCTGTGACGCGCTCAGGAACTGAAAGCCCGAAAGGTGGACGCGACATGCTGAACGACCCTCGCTCGCACGGCCTGTGGGAAGCGTCGGCGCCGCGCGCGCCCGCGACGCGCCCGCTCGAGGGCAGGGCGAACGCCGATGTCGTCATCGTCGGCGGCGGCTACACGGGCCTTTCCTGCGCGCTCTATCTCGCCGAAGCCGGGAAGTCGGTGATCGTGCTGGAGGCGCATGAGATCGGTTTCGGGGGCGCTGGCCGCAATGTCGGCCTCATCAACGCCGGCCTGTGGCTGATGCCGGACGACGTCTCGGCCGCGGTCGGCCCGGTCCATGGCGAGCGCCTGCTCGCGGCGCTGGGCGACGGCCCGGCCCTGGTCATGTCGCTGATCAGCCGCCACGCCATCGACTGCGAACTCGAGGACAACGGCACGCTGCATTGCGCCTCCGACGCCGCCGGGCTCGACGAGTTGAAGCAGCGCGAGGCGCAATGGCTGAAGCGCGGCGCGCCGGTCCGCCTGCTCGACGCGAGTGAGACGGCCGAGCGCATCGGCACCAGCGCCTATCGCGGCGCTCTGCTCGACCGCAGGGCGGGCACCCTGCAGCCGCTCGCCTATGCGCGCGGCCTCGCCGATGCCGCAATCGCCGCAGGCGCAACGATCCACACGGCGAGCCAAGCGACGTCGGTTGAACGGCGCGACGCAGGGTGGACGATCGCCACCGCGGGCGGGCAGGTTGACGCCGACTGGCTGGTGGTGGCGACGGACGCCTATGGAACGGGCCCCTGGCGCGGCACCCAGGAGGCGCAGGTGCGGCTTCCCTACTTCAATCTCGCCACGCAGCCTCTGGATTCTGCCCTGCTGGAGTCCATCCTGCCCGGCAAGGAGGGCGTCTGGGATACGAAGACCATCCTGTCCTCGTTCCGGCTCGACCGCAGCGGCCGGCTGGTGTTCGGTTCGGTCGGAGCCCTGCGCGGCGGCGGGGCCGGCGTCCACAAGGCCTGGGCGCGGCGCGCGCTCGCGCGGCTTTTCCCGCAACTGGGCCGGGTCGATTTCGAGTACGAATGGTACGGGCAGATCGGTATGACCGACGATGCCGTGCCGCGCCTGCACAGCTTCGGGCCCAACGCCATCGGAGTGTTCGGCTACAACGGCCGCGGCATCTCGCCCGGCACCGTGTTCGGCCGCGAAATGGCGCTCCTGATCCTCGGTGAGAAGACGGCCAACGACCTGCCGCTGCCGATGGTCGGCATGTCGCCGGCGCCGATGCGCGGGATCAAGGAACTCTACTACGAGGCCGGCGCCCAGATCGCGCACCTGGTCGGCGACCGGCTCTAGACTGGCAAGTCAGGAGGCCGCGAGCAGCTTTTGCATCGTTGCCTCGGTGCGGCCCGAGAGGGACCGGACAAGGGCCGCGAGGTCAGGCTCGTCGACGAGCGATGCCGCGTCCTCCGGCGGTAGCCATGCACGGGCTCGTTTTCCCGACTCTTCCCAGTCGGCCAGGATCTTTTCGACCGCCAGCAGGTACACCTTGACGTTTACCTGCACGAAGCTGTCGGACAGCCGCTTCCAGTAGGAATAGGCCCCAAAGGCTTTCCCGGACGGCGTTCCGGCGACGCCGGCTTCCTCTCGCGCTTCCTGCACGGCCGTCGACTTGCCGCTCTTGCGTTTCATCGGCCAGCCCTTGGGCACGATGAAGCGGCGCGTCGTGCGCGATGTCACCAGCAGAACCTCGACTTTGCCATCGTCGCCAATCCGAAAGGGAATCGCCGCGACCTGCCTGATCGGCTTGTTCTTGCGCGCGCGGCTGACGAGGCGCTTTTCCCTAGGCATGAGCGACAATTCCCGGACTGCTGCGCGGCCGAGGCGCAAAGCGACCGTCCGAGCCTCATCTGCATACTACGTCCGTCTGCGATTCGTCTTGCGACAGCGCAGCTGACCCGCAGGTACACGCGTCGGGCTCTTGCAAAATATCCCCATATGTGAAAATACTATTTATAAAAGAAGATCGGGAGGACGTCATGCCGTGTTTCGAGGCGCGGGCCAGGCTGCGCGAAGAAGGGCGCCGGAGGCGCGGCCGGCCGTGACCACGCACGCCCCGACCGTTGGCGTCTCCTCGACCAATCCGTCCGACATGCCGGCGGAGCACGCCGCCATCCCGGTGTGGAATGCCGAGAACTGGTTCTACGAGGACTGGCCGGCCGGCCAGAAGATCCGCTCGCTGCGCCGGACCATGGCCGAAGGCGACAGCCACCTGTTCAACCTGCTGGTGACCGACATCCACCCCTATGTGCAGGACCAGATGTTCGCCGAACGCGAGGGCGTCTTCGGCAGGCGGCTGGTGGCTGGCGCCTTCGTGTTCTCCGCCGGCCTCGGACTGGTCGCCACCAACTGCGTGAACGCCTTTTCCTACGGCTACGACCGGCTGCGCTTCATCAAGCCGGTCTTCGTCGGCGACACCATCTACACCGTCCGCACCAACCTCGACAAAAAGCCGCGCTATCGCGACATGGGCCTGATCCGCGCGAGCTACGAGGTGTTCAAGGGCGAGGGCGAACTGGTGCTCTACTGCGAGCATCTGCAGACAGTGAAATACAGGAACCCGGCCGATTTTGCCGGACAGACGGAGAAGTAGCAGGCAATGAGCGACGATACCGCACCACCGCTTTCCGGCCTTGTCGTGCTCGACATGAGCCAGTTCCTGTCCGGTCCCTATTGTTCGCTAAGGCTGCTCGATCTCGGCGCACGCGTCATCAAGGTCGAACGGCCTGACGGCGGCGACCTCTCGCGCCGGCTCTATCTCAGCGACACCGAGATCGGCGGCGATTCTACGATCTTCCACGCCATCAACCGCGGCAAGGAGAGCTTTGCGGCCGACCTCAAGGATGCGGCCGACATGGCCGCGCTGAAAAGCCTGATCGCCAAGGCCGACGTGCTGATCCAGAATTTTCGGCCGGGCGTGATCGAGCGGCTAGGCCTCGACTATGCGCGGGTGAAGGAGATCAACCCGCGGCTCGTCTATGCCTCGATCAGCGGCTATGGCGAAGAGGGTCCATGGGTCAAGCGGCCCGGCCAGGACCTGCTCGCGCAGGCGCGTTCCGGCGTCATGTGGCTGAACGGCGACGAGGACCAGGGTCCCGTGCCGTTCGGCCTGGCGGTTGCCGACATGCTGGCTGGCGCCGCCGCCTGCCAGGGCATCCTCGCCGCGCTGGTCAGGCGCGGCGTCACCGGCAAAGGCGGCCTGGTCGAGACCAGCCTGCTCGAGGCGCTGGTCGACTTCCAGTTCGAGGTTCTGACGACGCATCTCAACGACAGCCGGCGGCTGCCCAGGCGTTCGAGCTTCCGCAGCGCGCACGCCTATCTGTCGGCGCCCTACGGCGTCTATCCGGCAGAGGACGGGTTCCTGGCGCTGGCCATGACGCCCATCCCGAAGCTCGCGCCGCTGCTCGGTCTCGACGTGGAACTGGCCGGCTACGCCGATGACCCGTCGAGCTGGTTCAGCGCGCGCGACGACATCAAGGCGATCATCGCGAAACGCATCGCCACCCAACCGGTCGACCACTGGCTGTCGATCCTGGAACCCGCCGACATCTGGTGCGCCAAGGTGCTGACCTGGCCGGAACTGATGGAGCACGACGGATTCCGGCTGCTCGACATGCTGCAGACGGTGACGCGCGACGACGACGTTTCCATCGAGACGACGCGCTCGCCGCTGCGCATCGACGGCAGGCGCGGCAAGGCTGGCAGCGCGGCGCCGCGCATCGGCGAGCACAGCGACCGGATCCGCGCGGAGTTCGACCTGTGAGCGGGGCGGTTCTGAAGGGCATGACCTGGAGCCATCCGCGCGGCTACGACCCGATGGTCGCCTGCTCGGCCGCCTGGAAGGTGCGAACCGGCGTCACGATCGAATGGGACAAGCGTTCGCTGCAGGACTTCGAATCCTATCCCGTCGAGGATCTGGCGCGCGCCTACGACCTGATCGTGATCGACCATCCGCATGTCGGACAGATCACCGCCGAAGGCTGCCTCGAGCCGCTCGACGTGGCTGGTCGCGAAGGCGAGCGCAGCGCTTTGGCCGCCGGCTCGGTCGGGCGATCCTACCCGAGCTACACGTGGCAGGGCCGGCAGTGGGCGTTTCCGATAGATGCGGCGACCCAGGTGCAGGCCTATCGGCCCGACAGGCTGGCCGGACCCGTGGCGACCTGGGACGCGGTGATGGCGCTGGCGAAAGATGGCGGCGTCCTGCTCTCGCTGCGCCCGCCGCATTCGCTGATGTCCTTCTATTCGCTGTGCGGCAATCTCGGACAACTCTGCGCGGCAACCGGACCGGGCGACCTGATTTCCGTGGCGCATGGCGGGCGCGCCTTCGACATGCTGCGGGCGATCGCCGCGCTCGTCGGCCCCGACTGCTTCGACATGGACCCGATCGCCGTGTCCGAACGGATGGCGGAGGCTGGATCGCCGGTCCTCTGCTCGCCTCTGATCTACGGCTATGTCAGCTATGCGACGGACGGATTCCGGCCGCACCGGCTCGCATTCGCCGACATGCCGGTCGCCGGCAGCCAGGGGCCGGTCGGCTCGGCGCTCGGGGGAACCGGCATCGCGGTCTCGGCCTTCTCCAGGCACAAGGATGCGGCGATCGACTTCGCCTACTGGGTGGCGGGCAGCGAGGCGCAGGGCGGCCTCTACTCTGCATCCGGCGGCCAGCCCGGCCATGACGCCGGATGGACCGACGCGGCCGTCAACGCCGCGACCGGCGATTTCTACCGCAATACGCGGGCGACGCTGGAGGGTGCCTGGGTTCGTCCGCGCCACAATGGGTACATGGCCTTCCAGCAGGAGGCGTCGGACCGCATCAACGCCGGGCTGAGGCGCGGCGAGGAGAGCCGCTCGGTGGTCGCCGACATCAACCGGCTTTTCCGGACGAGCTTCTCGGCCCATCCGGCGTGAGCCGTGGGCGGCTGCGCATCAGGGCGGGCCGGACGCGCTGAGCAGCGCCTGCGCCACGTCCGAGCCTGCGAGGTGCGACAGCTTCTCTGCGGTCTCGAGGATCAGCTGGATGGTGCGGGTGATGTCGGGCGCCCCCGGCGCGTTGACCAGCGTGATGTACGGCACGGTCAGGGCGGCGATGGCGCGCCCGTCGGCGCCGAGCACCGGTGCCGACAGGTTGTAGACCCCGGCCGTCTGCAGGCTGGACATCATCTCGTAGCCGCGCTCGCGCACCTGGTCGAGGCGCGCGAAGAACTCGTTCACCGGCTTGGGGATGTCGACGTCGCGTACCTGCTCGGCGATCATCATCTCGCGCTCGGGCTGCGGCCGGAACGCCAGCAGCACATGCCCGGAGCCGGTGTCGAACAGGCTGATATGCGAGCCGACGCGGATCGAGATGCCCCAGTAGCCGGGCGCCTCCTGCTGCGCGATCACCACCGCCGCGCCGCGGTCGAAGACGACGAGCTGGTTGGCCTGCAGCGACTTCTCCGCCAGTTCCCGCATCAGTGGCGTGGCGTAGGAGACCAGTCGCCGCACCGGCGCATGAAGCTGTGCAAGACCGAAGAGTTTGAGCGTCAGTGAATAACGGTCGCCTTCGAGCCGGGTGACATAGCCCCGCCGAACCAGCCGGTCGAGCATGCGGTAGAACTCGTTCGGGCTGCGTTTCAGGCGCTTGGCGATCTCCGCCTGGGTCAGGCCGCCGTCGACGCCTGCAAGCAGTTCGAGAATGTCCAGGCCCTTGTCCAGCGCGGGCGCGCGGTATCGCTCGGCGTCCGACTCCGTCTCGCTGTCCGACAAGCATGCCTCCCCTGTGAATTTCGGCCTGCATATACGCATGGGCGCATCCGAATTGGAAGCGCTGCGCGCTGCCCGGCGCTCGCTTGACTGAATAGTGAAGATGTGATTTACATATGAATGACGCGCACGGGCGCGGTCGGAAGCCGATGGCGCGTGCCCTCGGCGTAGGGAGGAAACTCATGAACGGATTGCGATCCGGCGTCTGCGCCGGTGCATTGCTGCTGGCGCTTGGTACAGGCGCGGCTTTCGCCCAGGATCTTCCGGGCAAGTTCGAGGGCGTCACAATCGACGCCAAGCTGATCGGTGGGCAGCAGTACGAGGCCCTCTACGCACGCATCCCCGAATGGGAAGCGGCGACCGGCGCCAAGGTCAACGTGATCTCCAAGAAGAACCACTTCGATCTCGACAAGGAGATCAAGTCGGACATCGCATCGAACAGCATCACCTGGTGCGTGGCGTCGAACCATTCGTCCTTCGCGCCGCAGTACCCGGGCATCTACACCGACCTCAACGCCCTTCTGCCGAAGGCCGAGGTCGAGGCGTTCGTGCCCGCCAACGTCGCGGCGTCGACGCTCGGCGGCAAGCTGGTCATGCTGCCGCGCGCGCAGTTCGACGTGTCGGCGCTCTACTACCAGAAGAGCCTCTATGCCGACGAGGCCAAGAAGGCCGCCTACAAGGAGAAGACCGGCAACGATCTCGTGCCGCCCGATACCTGGGAAGAACTGGCCCGCCAGGCCGAATTCTTCGCCTCGCCGCCCGACTTCTACGGCACGCAGTTCGCCGGCAAGGAAGAAGCGATCAACGGTCGCTTCTACGAGATGCTGGTGGCCGAGGGCGGCGAATATCTCGACGCCGACGGCAAGCCCGCCTTCAACTCCGAGGCCGGAGTGCGCGCGCTCGACTGGTTCGTCAACCTCTACAAGGCGAAGGCGGTTCCCGCCGGCACCACTAACTACCTGTGGGACGATCTCGGCCAGGGCTTCGCGTCGGGCACCGTCGCGCTTAACCTCGACTGGCCGGGCTGGGCCGGCTTCTTCAACGACCCGGCCTCGTCGAAGGTCGCGGGCAATGTCGGCGTCAAGGTCCAGCCGATGGGCTCGTCGGGCAAGCGTACCGGCTGGTCCGGCCACCACGGGTTCTCGGTGACCGAGGCCTGCGCCGACAAGGAGGCCGCCGCCTCGCTCGTCTGGTTCCTCACCAACGAGGACAGCCAGAAGCTCGAAGCCGCCGCCGGCCCGCTGCCGACGCGCACCGCGGTCTGGGCCTGGGACATCGAGCAGGCCAAGGACGATCCGTACAAGGCCGAAGTGCTGACGGCCTTCCAGGAAGCGGCGGCGAACGCCTTCGCGGTGCCACAGACCGCGTCGTGGATCGAGATTTCCAACGCGGTCTATCCGGAACTGCAGGCAGCCATCCTCGGCGACAAGACGAGCAAGCAGGCGCTCGACGACGCCGCCGCCAAGGCGACGCAGATTCTCGAGGACGCCGGCGAACTCTGAGCCGGCGCATCGCGGCCGGGCGATAGCGTCGCCCGGCCATCGCCCCTTTCCACCCCTCGGGTCCTTGAGCCCGAGGGGCAAGAACCAGCGCGCGACACCATGAAAAACTGGAAGCCCTCGGCGCCGACGCTGCTGCTCATGCCGGCCATCATCGTCCTGGCCGCCGTGGTCATCGTGCCGCTCGCGCTTTCCTTCTATTCCAGCTTCACGCCGTTCCGGCTGACGCGGCCCGAGACGTTCTACGTCTTCGTTGGGTTCCGCAACTACGCCAACCTGTTGTCCAACTGGGACTTCTGGATTGCCTTCGGGCGCACCGTGCTCCTGCTGACCGTCGCGCTCAACCTCGAGATGCTCCTCGGCCTCGGGCTCGCCATGCTGGTCGAGAAGGCGACGCGCGGCCAGCGGCTGCTGCGCACGCTGATGATGTTCCCGATGATGTTCTCGCCGATCCTGGTCGGCTTCCAGTTCAAGTTCATGTTCAACGACAATATCGGCCTGGTGAACAACGCGCTGCAGTCGCTCGGGCTCGCCAGCGACGCCATCCCGTGGCTGATTGACGGCCGCCTCGCCTTCATCGCCATCACCACCGCCGAGGTCTGGTCGTCGACCTCCGTCTTTGCGATCCTGATCCTGGCCGGGCTTCTGGCCATGCCGAAGGAGCCGATCGAGGCGGCCCGCGTCGACGGCTGCACGCCGTGGCAGACCTTCCGCTATGTGACGCTGCCCTTCGTCATGCCGTTCGCCTATATCGCCATGACCATCCGCTCGCTCGATGTTGCGCGCGCCTACGACATCGTGAAGATCATGACCGACGGCGGCCCGGCCGGCCGCACCGAACTGTTGTGGACGCTGGTCGCCCGCACCTCCTACAGCGATGCGCGCATGGGCCTCGCCAATGCGATGGCCTACTTCTCGATCCTGCTGTCGATCCTGTTCACGGTCTACTTCTTCAGGAAGCTCGCGGCTGCGCGCAACCAGATCGGCGCGGAGTGGTAGGGATGTCGAGAATGGACGAAAACGCGACCGCCCGCCTCAAGCGCCAGATCCTGCGCCTCGCCTACTGGGTCGGCCTCTTCCTAGCGATGCTGACGATCTGCCTGCCCGGCCTCTGGATCGTGCTGTCGTCGCTGAGGCCGACCGTCGAGATCATGGCCAAGCCGCCGGTCTGGATTCCGAACGAACTGTCGTTCGACGCCTATGTCGCGATGTTCTCGGGCATCGGCAAGGGCGGCATCCCTGTCATCGACTATTTCCGCAACTCGCTGATCATCTCGGTCACCTCGACCGTGATCGCCATCGTCATCGGCATGTCCGGTGGCTACGCCTTCGCGCGCTACCGATTCCGCGGCAAGTCCGGCTGGTTCCTCGGCCTGATGCTGACGCGCACCGTGCCAGGCATCGCGCTGTCGCTGCCGCTGTTCTTCGTCTATGCGCGGCTCGGCATCATCGACACGCATTTCGGCCTCATCCTCGCCTATGTGGCGCTCAACATCCCGTTCACCATCTGGCTCATCGACGGCTTCTTCCGCCAGGTGCCGCGCGACCTCGCCGAGGCCGCGCAGATCGATGGCTGCACGCGCTGGCAGGCGTTCTGGCAGGTCGAGTTCCCGCTCGCCGGGCCCGGCATCGCCTCGGCCGGCATCTTCGCGTTCCTGACGTGCTGGAACGAATTCGCGCTGGCTTCGCAGCTCACGCGATCGGTCAATTCGAAGACGCTTCCCGTCGGGCTGCTCGACTACACCGCGGAATTCACCATCGACTGGCGCGGCATGTGCGCTCTCGCCGTCGTGATGATCGTCCCCGCGCTGACCCTCACCTTCATCGTCCAGAAGCATCTCGTCGGCGGCCTGACCTCCGGCGCGGTGAAAGGATAGGCCATGGCTACCGTATCCCTGAAAAAGCTTGAGAAGCGCTACGGCCCGGTCGCCGTCGTGCACGGCATCGATCTCGAGGTCGCCGACCGCGAATTCATCGCGCTGGTCGGCCCCTCAGGCTGCGGCAAGTCGACGACGCTGCGCATGATCGCCGGCCTCGAGGACATCTCGGGCGGTGAAATCAGCATCGGCGACCGCGTCGTCAACGACCTGCCGCCGCGCTCGCGCAACATCTCCATGGTGTTCCAGTCCTACGCGCTCTACCCGCACATGACGGTCCGGGAGAACATGGGATTCTCGCTGAAGATCGCCGGCCGCCCGCAGGACGAGATCGAAAGGCGCGTGGCCGAAGCGGCGCGCATCCTCGACCTCGACCAGCTCATGGACCGCCGCCCTTCGCAGCTTTCCGGCGGCCAGCGCCAGCGCGTGGCGATGGGCCGCGCCATCGTCAGGAGTCCCGACGTCTTCCTGTTCGACGAGCCGCTGTCCAACCTCGACGCGAAGTTGCGCACCCAGATGCGCACCGAGATCAAGAAGCTGCATGCCAAGGTGCAGTCGACCGTCATCTACGTGACGCACGATCAGGTCGAGGCGATGACGCTGTCGGACCGCATCGTCATCATGCGCGACGGGCATATCGAGCAGGTCGGCACGCCTGACGAGGTGTTCCGGAAGCCTGCGACCCGCTTCGTCGCCGGGTTCATCGGATCGCCGCCGATGAACCTTGTGGAAGCAACTGTCGACGACGGCGCCCTGCGTTTCGAAGGCGGCCAGGGCCTGCCGGTGCCGCGCCGGTTCAGGGATCATGTGAGTGCCGGCCAGAAAGTGGTGTTCGGACTGCGTCCGGATGATATCTATCCGAGCGGGCACGGCATCCATGCCGGCGAGGCGCAGGACCTGCACGAGATCGACCTGCCGGTGTCGATCACCGAGCCGCTCGGCAACGAGACGCTGGTCTTCGTCGAGTTCAACGGGCGGGACTGGGTGTCGCGCATGCTCAACCCGAAGCCGCTTCGCTCGGGCGAGCGGGTCGGCATGACATTCGACTTGTCGCAGGCACACCTGTTCGCCGCCGATACGGGCAAGACGCTGAGGAAGGACTGACGCCATGGCGAGGATCGAACGGGTCGAGCTCAGGATGGTGGACCTGAAGCCTAAGGTCCGCCGCACCGACGCGATCCAGAGCTTCGTGTCGCAGGAGACCCCGATCGTCACCATCACAGATTCGGACGGCGCGACCGGCACCGGCTACTCCTACACGATCGGGACCGGCGGTTCCTCGGTCATGCGGCTGCTCGCCGACCATCTGGCGCCGCGCATCGTCGGTGACGACGCCGACATGATCGAGGCGATCTGGCACAAGCTCGAATTCGCCACCCACGCCACAACGATCGGCGCGATCACGGCGATTGCGCTTTGCGCGATCGACACCGCGCTGTGGGACCTGCGGGCCAAGAAAAAGGGGCTGCCGCTCTGGAAGCTGGCCGGCGGCGCCAGGGAGAAGGCGCCGCTCTACACCACCGAAGGCGGCTGGCTGCACATCGAGCCGCAGGCGCTTGTCGATGATGCCCTCCAGGCCAGGGCGAAAGGGTTCCGGGGTTCCAAGGTCAAGATCGGCAAGCCGACCGGCGCGGAGGACTTTGCGCGGCTGGCGGCAGTGCGCAAGGCGCTTGGCGACGACTACGAGATCATGACCGACTGCAACCAGGGTTTTGCGGTGGACGAGGCGATCCGCCGCGCCGGACGGCTGCGCGAACTCGACCTCGCCTGGATCGAGGAACCGCTGCCGGCCGACGACATCGACGGCCATGTCCGGCTGTCCAACTCGACCTCAACGCCGATCGCTGTCGGCGAGTCGCTCTATTCGATCCGCCATTTCCGCGAGTACATGGCGCGCGGCGCCTGCAACATCGTGCAGGTCGACGTCGGCCGTATCGGCGGCATCACGCCGTGGCTCAAGGTCGCCCATGCCGCCGAAGCCTTCGACATCCCGGTCTGCCCGCACTTCCTGATGGAACTGCATGTCAGCCTCGTCTGCGCCGTGCAGAACGGCAAGTATGTCGAGTACATTCCGCAGCTCGACGACCTGACAGGCAAGCGCATGAAGATCGCCGACGGCCATGGTTACGCGCCGGACGAGCCCGGCATCGGCATCGACTGGGACTGGGACAGGGTCAACAAGGCCGCGATCGCCGAGTTCGACACGACGATATCAGCGTAGGGAGGCAGGCATGCAGCGGATGGGAAACGTACTCGGCATCAAGCCGGAAGCGATCGTCGAATACAAGCGCATCCACGCCGCCGTCTGGCCCGAGGTTCTGGCCATGATCGCGGCCTGCAATATCCGCAACTACACGATTTTCCTGAAGGAGCCAGAAAACCTTCTGTTCTCCTATTTCGAGTATCACGGCAGCGATTTCGCCGCCGATGCCGCGAAGATGGCGGCCGATCCGAAGACGCAGGAATGGTGGGCGATCTGCATGCCCATGCAAGCGCCGCTTGAGACCCGCAAGGAAGGCGAATGGTGGGCGGCAATGGAAGACGTGTTCCATGTCGACTAGCACGGCCTTCGATCCCACTTCGCTGGCCCAGTCGTGGCCGGCGCCATCCAGGCCGTGCTCGGTCGTGACGTTTGGCGCGGGATCGATCGTCGGCGACGCGCACTACCCCGCCTACAGGAAGAGCGGCGTTCCGATTGCCGGCCTCTACGATCCCGATCGCGACAAGGCGCGCCGGCTGGCGGACGCATGGGGAACCGTCGCCTTCGCGAGCGTCGAGCAGGCAGCGTCGGTGAAGGGCGCGATCTTCGATCTCGCCACGCCGCCCGCGGCGCATGCGAAAGTGCTCGAGGCGCTGCCCGACGGGGCGGCTGTGCTGATCCAGAAGCCGATGGGCGGAGACCTCGACGCGGCGACGGAGATCCTTCAGATCTGCCGGCGCAAGAACCTCAAGGCCGCCGTCAACTTCCAGCTTCGCTTCGCGCCGATGATGCTGGCGCTGAAGGACGCCATCGCCAGGGGCTGGCTCGGCGAGGTCGTCGACGTCGACGTGCTCCTTGCGCTGTCGACGCCCTGGAGCCTCTGGGAGTTCGTCGCCCGCGAACCGCGCGTCGAGATCGCACTTCATTCGATCCACTATCTCGACTTGATCCGCCAGCTTCTCGGCGATCCCCGGGGCGTCCACGCCAAGACGCTCGGCCACCCCAATCACAGGATCGCGCAGACGCGCACCAGCGCCATCCTCGACTATGGCGATGTCGTGCGCTGCAACCTTTCGATCAACCACGACCACGCCTTCGGCCGCAGGTACCAGGCCTGCGAGTTCCGTGTCTGCGGCACCGAAGGCGCCGCCTACCTGAAGCTCGGCGTCAATCTCGACTATCCCAGGGGCGAACCCGACATCCTCGAGATCCATCCGAAGGGCGGCGACGGCTGGGTCGAGGTGCCGCTGAAGGGAACCTGGTTCCCCGACGGCTTCGCGGGGCGCATGGCCAATCTCCAGCGCTACGTCGCCGGCGAGGACGCCGAGCTCGTCGGCTCGGTCGAGGACGCCTGGAACACCATGGCGCTGGTCGAGGCCGCCTACCGGTCGAGCGCGTCGCCGGCCACGCCGATTGCCCCGAAACCCTGAACCCCAGAGCCTGCGATGGAACAGACAACCTATTTCGAGGACTACGAGATCGGCGCGGGCCGCACCACCTTCGGGCGCACCATCACCGAGACCGACTTCGTCGTCCACGCCGGCCACACCGGCGACTTCTTCCCGCACCACATGGACGTCGAGTTCATGAAGACGACCCCGTTCGGCCAGCGCATCGCGCACGGCACGATGGTGTTCGCCATCGGCGTCGGGCTGACGGCGAGCGTGGTCAATCCGGTCGCCTTCTCCTACGGCTATGACCGGCTGCGCTTCATCAAGCCGGTCTTCATCGGCGACACGATCAGGACCAGGACCAGCATCGCCGCCAAGGGGGACGATCCGAAGCGACCGGGCCACGGACGCGTCGTCGAGCGCGTCGAGGTCGTCAACCAGCGCGACGAGGTCGTGCTGGCCGCGGACCACATCTACATTGTCGAGCGTCGCCCGAAGACATAGGACGGATGCCGTCCCGAAGCGGCGCGCCGTCTTCGTCGACTTGCAAGGAACAAAAGCAGGAAAGACCATGAGCGATCTCACCGGAAAAACCGTTCTCGTCACGGCGGCGGCGCAAGGCATCGGCCGCGCAACCGCGCTGGCCTTCGCCGCAAGCGGCGCCAAGGTCGTGGCCACCGACATCAATATCGACCGGCTCGCCGATCTCGACGGCAAGGGCAACATCACGACCGGCAAGCTCGACGTGCTCTCGGATGAGGCCGTGAAGAGCTTCATCGGCGGGATCGGCCGCATTGACGTGCTGGCCAACTGCGCCGGCTTCGTGCATGCCGGCACCATCCTCGACATGAAGGACGAGGACTTCGACTTCGCCATCGACCTCAATGTCCGCTCGATGGTCCGCACCATCCGCGCGGTGCTGCCCGGCATGCTCGAGCGGGCCGACGGCGCCATCGTCAACATCGCCTCCGTCGCCGGCAGCATCAAGGGCGTGCCCAACCGCTTCGCCTACGGCGTCTCCAAGGCGGCCGTCATCGGCCTGACAAAGGCGGTGGCCGCCGACTATGTCGCGCAGGGCGTGCGCTGCAACTGCATCTGCCCCGGAACCGTCGAAAGCCCGTCGCTGGACGACCGCCTGCGCGCGCAGGGCGACTACGAGGCGGCCCGCAAGGCGTTCATCGCGCGCCAGCCGATCGGGCGGATAGGTACCCCCGAGGAGATCGCCGACCTCGCCGTCTATCTGGCCGGCGCGACCTACACGACCGGCCAGGCCTACGCCATCGACGGCGGCTGGACCATCTGATCCCCCGCGCTGCAATCCGCACAGAGACATACGCCATGACCCGAGTAACCGGCCTCCGCGTCTTCGATCTCCGCTTCCCGACGTCGCAGCATCTCGACGGTTCGGACGCGATGAATCCGGATCCGGACTACTCGGCGGCGTATGTCATTCTCGACACCGACCGTGACGGCCTTGCGGGCCACGGCCTGACCTTCACCATCGGCCGCGGCAACGACATCTGCTGCGCCGCCATCGAGGCGATGCGCCATCTCGTCGTCGGCCAGAACCTGGAGGACATGAAGGCCAATCCGGGCCGCTTCTGGCGGCATCTGACCGGCGACAGCCAGCTGCGCTGGATCGGACCGGACAAGGGCGCCATGCACCTTGCCGTCGGCGCCGTGGTCAACGCGTTCTGGGACCTCTGGGCCAAGGAGGCCGGCAAGCCGGTGTGGCGACTGGTCGCCGACATGTCGCCGGAGGAAATCGTCGACATCGTCGACTTCCGCTATCTCACCGACGCCATCACGCCCGACGAGGCGCTGGCGATCCTCAAGCGGGCCGCGCCCGGCAAGGCCGAGCGCATCGCCATCCTCGAGAAGGAGGGCTATCCCTGCTACACGACGTCCGCGGGCTGGCTCGGCTATGACGACGACAAGCTGCGCCGCCTCTGCAAGGAGGCGATCGACGCCGGCTTCGACCATGTGAAGATGAAGGTCGGCCGCGACCTCGCCGACGATATCCGCCGCCTCACCATCGCGCGCGAGGTGATCGGGCCCGACCGCTACCTGATGATCGACGCCAACCAGGTCTGGGAGGTTGGACAGGCGGTCGACTGGCTGAAGGAACTGGCGTTCTGCAAGCCCTTCTTCATCGAAGAGCCGACCAGCCCCGACGACGTCGCCGGCCACAGGGCCATCCGCCAGGCGGTCGCGCCGATCAAGGTGGCGACCGGCGAGATGTGCCAGAACCGCATCATGTTCAAGCAGTTCATCGCCGGCGGCGCGATCGACATCGTGCAGATCGACTCCTGCCGCATGGGCGGGCTGAACGAGGTGCTGTCGGTGCTGCTGCTGGCGGCGAAATACGACCTGCCGGTGTGGCCGCATGCCGGGGGCGTGGGCCTGTGCGAGTACGTCCAGCACCTGTCGATGATCGACTACGTCGCCGTCTCGGGCACGAAGGAGGGCAGGGTGATCGAGTATGTCGACCACCTGCACGAGCATTTCCTCGAGCCCTGCGTCATCGACAGCGCGGCCTATATGCCGCCGAAGGCGCCGGGCTTCTCCATCGAGATGAAGCCGGCCTCGATCGCCGCCAACACCTTCGGCGGCTGACGAGGCCGGACGTTCAGCGCTGGATGGCGTCCAGCCCGTCGCGCATCGCGTGCATGATCTCGTGTGCCGCTTCCGGATCGCCCAACATCGGCACCGTCGGCACCAGGCTGCCGCGCCGCGCGTCGGTTTCCGCGTCGTAGACCACCTTGTCGTCCTTGATGGTCGCCAGAACCTTGAGATCGGCAAGCGTTTCTGGGTCGACCGACGTAGGATCCGCCGACAGGAGGACGAAGTCGGCGATCTTGCCCACTTCGATCGAACCCTTGTCCTTCTCCTCGAAATGCTGCCAGGCCGGCCAGATGGTCATCGCCTTCAGCGCCGTCATGACGTCGACCCGCTGGCTCGGTCCCAGGATGTCGCCCGACCTGGTGCGCCGGGTCACGGTCGCCGAGAGGATGCGCATGCTGTCGGGGAAAGCCACCGGCGCATCGTGGTGCGATCCGAACATCATGTCCCGTTCCCTCACCCAGCCGGTCGGCGAAATGTTCTCCGCGTTGACGGGCCCGACCGTGTGGTCGCGGTGCCAGTCGCCCCAGTAGAACGTGTGCATCGGGAAGAGCGACATGAAGACGCCGAGCCGCTTGTAGCTGTCGACCTGGTCCTCGCGCAGGAACTGGCCGTGCACCAGCACCGGGCGGTTGCCCGGGTCGCCGTACTTTTCCTGGGCTGCGCCGAGCGCGGCGATCAGCATGTCTGAAGCGCCTTCGCCATTCGCATGGGTGAGGATCTGCATGCCGTTCCCGTAGCACCAGTTCACCGCGTCCTGGACCTGTTGCGCTGTGACGGCGGCGTAGCCCGCATAGCCTGGAGGATAGCTGCCGACCGGATCGTAGTAGGGCCGGTCCCTCAGCGCCGTGAAGCCCTGCGGCGAGCCGTCGATGGTGAGCTTGCAGCCGCCGACCCGGACATGGCCGGTGTACTTCTTGGAGACATGATCCTTGATGTAGTCCCGGCTTTCGAGCACGTCGGGAAAGGCGACGACGTCGATCGGCAGATCGCCTTTGGAATCGACCACCTTCAGCGCCTCGACGAACCCGCCGGACGATCGGCCGTCCTGCGCTGTGGTGTAGCCGAACCGTGCCCACAGCTCGGCGCCGGCCTTGGCGAAGGTCTGGATTCCCTCGGGGCCGAGACCGGACAGGAGCGGGACCAGGGTCCGGAAGAAGGCGTACTCCTCAAGCACGCCGTTCGGTTCCCCATCGGCGTCGCGCCGGATCACGCCACCCTCGGGATTCTCGCTGGCGGCATTGATGCCGGCCATTTCGAGCGCCTTGGAATTGGCGACCCCGAGGTGGGCGGACTGGTGGACGATGACGATCGGGATATCCGTCGAGACGGCGTCGAGATCCTGGCGCGTCGGATGACGCAGTTCAGCAAGCTGCGCGTTGTCATAGCCGAAGCCGATGATCACGTTGACCTTTTCGACCGCCGTCCGGTTGGCTTCCAGCCATGATCTGAGCGAGGCCTGCAGGCTCGCAATGTCGGTCACCTCGCCGTCGGGCGGCGCCAGCAGGTTGGCCGAAAGCGCCTGAATGCCGCCGAGGACGACATGTCCGTGGCTGTCGACAAAGCCCGGCAGCATGGCGCGACCCTCGAGGTCGAACATCCGGGTCTGCTCACCCTTGCGGGCGTTGACGTCGGCCAGCGATCCGATCGCGACAATCCGGCCGTCCTTGACGGCGACCGCTTCCGCGGTCGGAGACGAATCGTCGATCGTGAGGATGGGGCCGCCGGAATAGATCGTATCGGCGATCTCCTGGGCGCATGCCAGGCCGGGCATCATCAGAAGCGCCGATGCAGCCGCAATGAAGCTGTGTCTCACGATAGTCCTCCATCGATTGTCGCGGAAATCACCGTTGAGAAAGACGCGCGGCAAGTATTTTGCGCTGGCCGTTTCAAGCATGAACGACGAGGTTGCAATGGCGCGCTTCATGCCAGGCTCTCAACATAAACCCAATACAAGCGCGGACTATCCCGCCCTTGCGCATAGCAACGCCCCATTCGGTCGCCAAAAGCGACGCCCACCCCAAGCCATCGTTTAGATATGCCGCCAAGCTGTCAAGACGATCGGCTCAGAGGTCAAGGTTCGGCGAAGGTGGAAGAGGCTCTCGACGACTTCGAAGCCGCAGGCGGGATCAGCAATTCAGGCGGTTCGAAACTCAAACCACTCTGCGTGAAAAAGCGGGCCGGATGCGATTTGAGGGAGGATTTGGTGGGTCGAGCAGTCCACGGCTAACAAGTCTCTGCTCACGCTTTCCCTGATAACAGGAAAAAAAACAGGGAAAATCCGCATCTTTTGAGTGGATGGCGCTGTCAGCGCCAGATATTTCCGCGTTATATCAACTGGTTACGATGAAATTCCCTGCACAGGCTATCAGGGAATTTTGTCGGAAAAGCAAGGAAACGCGCCGGCAAAACAGGGAAAATAGCCTCGAAAAGTTGCCGGAAGCCGGGAACGGATTGTCGGTATCCGGGATTTGATTGCCGACAGGTGGGATCGGAGTGCCCACCGCCGATTGCGCGTTGTTGTCGCGCGGTTGCGAAATGATCCAGGCCGGGATGCGATTGCTCGTGTGTGGGACGAGATTGTCGAAAGCTCGGTCCTGCGGCACGCGCTCTCGATCGCCGGAGGCGGCAGAAAAGTTCGCTGAGTTCGCGTTGCTCGACGGGGCGATGAGCCTCGTGACGGCTTGTCCCATCAGCCCGAGGCGATCGAAGCGCTCGATCGCATGGCGGCCTATCTCCGAACCTTGTCGCAGTTCCAACTGACCGCCGACTTCACGGTCGACGAGGTCACCGAGGACGGCCAGAAGATCCAGACCGCCGGCGTCAGCACCTATTATGTGCGCCCACCGGATCGGCTGAGGCTCGAATTGCGCTCCGATGGAGCGGCGCCCTTGACCTCTGGCTTTGTCTCTCCTTCAAGCACTGAACTCNTCGGCTGAGGCTCGAATTGCGCTCCGATGGAGCGGCGCCCTTGACCTCTGGCTTTGTCTCTCCTTCAAGCACTGAACTCAACGTCACGCCGCCTCCGACTATAGAGGCCAGTTTGGCGCAACGGTTGTAGCGGAAATCGAACTCGGCAAGGTAGCGGTGCAGATGCGCTTCGCCGCAGTGCTGATAGACGCCGACCATGCCGCGCTTGAACACCGAGAACACGTTCTCAATTGTGTCGGAATGGATCGACTCGGCGCCTTCGTAGCGAACATATTCGCCAGCCGCTTGGTTGGCTGTCATGTGCGAAGCGGATTCTTCGCCCATCAGCGCTGACGTCGGACAAACGCCTTGACTCCGGCATTTTTTACGGGCCTGCTTCGGTGCCCCAATCCGCACGATCTAAGTCTGAATGGATCAAGCCAGCTAATTTTCTGAGCGAGCTTACTCAAGACCTATCAAATGACATCTACGAATTCCATTTTAAGACTGGTCATCAACCTCGACAGCTCTCTGGATCGCTTGGAATGGATGAAAGATGCCTTCGAAGATCTTGGGCTCGATTTCGTCAGGGTTCCGGCGTCCAGCCCGGAAACGTTTGGCGACATTGATGACTGCGTCCTAATGCCGAATGGACTTGGAGTTGAATGGACCGCCGGAGAAATCGGTTGTTTCCTAAGCCACAGGCAATGCTGGAAACGAGCTGCGGTAGCAGAGGAGGATTTCACAGCAATCTTTGAGGATGATCTCCACTTTGCACCTGGCGCCAAGAAACTCTTGCGGACGGCAGAATGGATACCCGGTGGCATCGAATTGTTGCGGTTCGAAACCACCCTCCAGAAGGTAATGTTGTCAACAACGGCAAAAAAAGTCGACGAATTCAATATCCATGAACTCAGATCCAAGCATTGGGGCACAGGCGGTTACCTGATTTCCCGGTCCGGCGCGATCAAACTAATTTCCCGGTCTCATGAAATAAGGTGGCCGGTTGACATATTCATGTTTGATCCGGTGCGAGTAAAGAATGATCTCACGTCTTGGCAGATCAACCCGGCAATTTGTATACAGGATAGTGTTCTCTTTTCGGAAGCGGCGCGCTTTAGTCCCACTATCGTCCGCCCCGGAAAGGTGGCTCGGCGGCTTGAGAAACCAAGGGGCAAAGCTAAATTCCAGTCTGAGATTAGCCGGCCGTTTCGCAGGTTTGCGGAAAAGCTTGGGCGAATTGTCAGACGTGAAAGCCAACATGTCGTACCACTTAAGAACCAACAAAATCTGGCTTCCGATAAGCGCCGTCAAACATCCTTGTGTCCTCCCCATCGCAAAATCGCGCCTTGCTCCCAGAAGGACTAAAAATCGTCCGCGAAAACGAAACCGAGATAACTTTATGAAAATGCGCCTGTTATGGCACTGGAGCCTTTTTCAGACCGATTGCGAGGCGTTAATCGAGCTCGGTGCAAATGAAATGGGCGTGTGTTCGGCGAAAAATGGGGTCACGATTGGAACGCGAAGGGATGCAGGTTGGGTTTCAAAATAGCAGTCGTGGTGGATGAGTTTGACAAGCCAGGACAGACGTTCGTCAATCGTCATATCAACTCTCTTTTTCAGGGAAACACAGTTGTCATCAGTAGAAGACCGGTTGGTTCCAATGATCCGATCAAGCCGGTATTCGTTTACGATAAACCCCGTCTACGCTTAAAGACGGTGTTGCGCCCAATGTCTCTTATTTCAAAGGTGTGGCAGTCTGCAGGTCTCGAGGATTTTCTCCGCGGCAACAATGTTGAAGTCATACTGGCCGAATTTGGATATTGCGGCGTCAATTTGTATCGCGAGGCCGAAAAATTCGGTATTCCAATGTTTTGTTACTTTCGCGGGGCAGACGCATCTCGTTGGCTAAACTATCCTAAATATGTCGGCAGATTGCGCGAGATGATAGGCAGCGTCGAAGGCATATTCTCCGTTTCTCAGTTCCTGCTTGACCAACTTGCAAGCAGGGGGATCGTACACTCGAACGCAGTCGTTATTCCGAGCGGAGTAGATACAGAACTTTTCGCCCCCGGCATGAAAGATCCCAATTTGCTTTGCTCTGTCGGGCGCCTCATCGAAAAAAAAGGCCACTTGGCCACGCTCGAGGCGTTCCGGCGCGTTGCATCGGAATTTCCCAATGTTTGCCTGGAAATAGTAGGTGATGGGGAATTGCTCGGCCGATGCCAATCTTTTGTTAAAACGAACGGATTGGCGGAACGAGTGCGTCTTCACGGATATCGCGACCATGAATTTGTCCGCGAGTTGTTGTCTCGCTCAAGCGTGTTTTTGCAACATTCTGTCACAGATGAACACGGCGAGACTGAAGGGATGCCAACTTCAGTGCAGGAGGCGATGGCTGCGGGAAATGCAATCATCGCGACCGCGCATGCCGGTATTCCTGAACATGTGACTGATCATGTGAATGGCTTTCTAACGCCAGAAAATGATGTTGAGGCTTACTGCGACAGATTGCGGACCGTTCTCGCTTCCCGGGCCTTGTTGTCGCAATTGGCAAACAACGCCCGTACCTATGCAGTTGAAATCCTCGATTGCCGGATTGGCCTGCAACGCCTTGAGTCCCAATTGCTGAAGGCATTATACGATCGGAAATCATAGTTCCGGGGTTCATTGGTTTGATCGGTTGAATTTTGAAGGGCTCGGCGAACTGCAGCGATGGCAGACAACCCTCAGCCGTCTGCCCTCCGGCGTCAGAACTGTTTGGACGAAAGTGGCTTAACTGAGAACGGAGGATTTCTAGCCTATCGTAGCCTTTCATGGACGGGGCCAGCGT
This sequence comes from Mesorhizobium marinum, assembly GCF_040813675.1. Lineage (NCBI taxonomy): Bacteria > Pseudomonadati > Pseudomonadota > Alphaproteobacteria > Hyphomicrobiales > Phyllobacteriaceae > Mesorhizobium > Mesorhizobium marinum. The sequence continues at coordinate 1,101,441 of NZ_JBFOCI010000002.1, forward strand.
CGCCAGGGCGCTGGAACGGCTGGAGGCGATCATGAACGGCGCGATTGCCGAAGAATTGCGCAGCCGGCCATAGGGCGCTAGGGAATGGTTTCGCCGCCGATCGCAAGCGCCTGGTTCGCCCCGCCGCCCTTTTCGGACGGATTCAGCTTTAGGTTTTC
>NZ_JBFOCI010000020.1:0-1210 GCF_040813675.1 Mesorhizobium marinum
CTGATGGTTTGGCCGAATTGAGCCAAATGCTTGCCGAACGCGGAGGCCAATGGTTCTTCGACAGCCGCATCTGGAAATGGAACGGAAACGAGATTGAGGAACTCTGGCGCTACCAAGCGTTGCCGGATCTGTCCAAAGTTAGCTCTGGAGAGATTGTAGTCCCGGTTATGGTCGGCCAGGCTCAGCGCCGGCCAGCACCGTCGCTTCAAGACTTCCGCAGAATGGCAGCGGAGATTGGATTGTCGGAGGTGCTGGAGACCGCGATCCGCCTCGCCCAGGAAAACAGTTTGCGCCTTTCTTCTCGACCCACTGGTATTGGTGTCTCCCGCATGCGGGACGGCAGAACTTTTACGATCCTGTCTGTTTTCCTTAACCGGTCAGATTCTCAACGAGGGATGAACGTGGGATTTGACCGGGCAATGTTCCTCGGTGATCTCAACACACTGCCAGGCGATGAAGCGCCGCGCGCAGGCTTTCTGAACGCAAATCGTTTTCTGCGCAGGCCTGCTGACGTAGAGCAACTGTTCCAGCGCCTCGTTCGTTGAGCCAGACACTGCAACGAGTGGGCCGTCACAAGGGTTCGGCCAATGCCATTTGTACAGCAGCCGCCTGTTTGCGAAACGCGGGCTCCAGCCGAACCATCGCACCCACCATGGCTTGAGTCATGTTTGGCCACTTTGATTTGTCAAAAATGTTCCCAGGCATCTTAGCCATAATCTTGTAGGCTCGGCGTCCCTCAACCTCTTCCCAGATCAAAGGGCCACCAAAGTCTTTCTCGATTTCCACCTTCCGCTCGGAAAGAGCGTCGAAGACTCTCCGGTTTTCCGCCTCGTTGTCACGATCAATGTAGATCTCGGCTTTGCAAGCATCCTTTGTCACAGTGAACTTCAAGCCAATTCCCTTGGTGCCGGACCCTGTCATCAGCCAGTTAGTCTGTGACGTCGTGATGTTCTGGAAGAGTTCCGATCGCCGGTTCATTTCTGCTAAGAATTGAGCCCAGAATTCGCGTCGAAGCGCATGCCTCACTATCTGAGCTTCTGCTCCAACAACCTCATCTTGAGCCTTAGATGCGAGACCGATCATGAACTCCTCAGCATCTCGTGTCGGTATGATTTGCTCCACTGTTAGGAACAACTCATCGTTCATCGCATAGGGTGTCGCTTTGAAGCATTGCAAGCGGATATTGAAATTCATCAGCCACAGCACAGTC
>NZ_JBFOCI010000021.1:0-1141 GCF_040813675.1 Mesorhizobium marinum
AAATGGCAAAAGGAAAATTTGAGCGCACCAAGCCTCATGTGAACGTCGGCACGATTGGTCACGTTGACCATGGCAAGACGTCGCTGACCGCGGCGATCACGAAGTTCTTCGGCGAGTTCAAGGCGTATGACCAGATCGACGCCGCACCGGAGGAGAAGGCGCGCGGCATCACGATCTCGACGGCGCACGTCGAGTACGAGACGGCGAACCGCCACTATGCGCATGTCGACTGCCCCGGCCACGCCGACTACGTGAAGAACATGATCACGGGCGCGGCGCAGATGGACGGCGCGATCCTGGTTGTTTCGGCGGCCGACGGCCCGATGCCGCAGACGCGCGAGCACATCCTTCTGGCGCGCCAGGTCGGCGTTCCTGCGATCGTTGTGTTCCTGAACAAGGTCGACCAGGTCGACGACGCGGAGCTTCTGGAGCTGGTCGAGCTCGAGGTTCGCGAGCTTCTGTCGAAGTACGAGTTCCCGGGCGACGACATTCCGATCGTCAAGGGCTCGGCGCTTGCGGCTCTCGAGGACTCCAACAAGGAGATCGGCGAGAACGCGATCCGCAAGCTGATGGAAGAGGTTGACCGCTACATCCCGACGCCTGAGCGTCCGGTGGACAAGCCGTTCCTGCTGCCGATCGAGGACGTTTTCTCGATCTCGGGCCGCGGCACGGTTGTGACGGGTCGCGTCGAGCGCGGCATCGTGAAGGTGGGCGACGAGCTCGAGATCGTCGGCATCCGTCCGACGACGAAGACGATCTGCACGGGCGTGGAGATGTTCCGCAAGCTGCTCGACCAGGGGCAGGCTGGCGACAACATCGGCGCGCTGCTGCGCGGCGTCGACCGCGAGGGCGTCGAGCGCGGCCAGGTCCTGGCCAAGCCGGGTTCGGTCAAGCCGCACACGAAGTTCAAGGCCGAGGCCTACATCCTGACGAAGGAAGAGGGTGGCCGCCACACGCCGTTCTTCACGAACTACCGTCCGCAGTTCTACTTCCGCACGACGGACGTGACGGGCGTGGTGACGCTGCCGGAAGGCACGGAGATGGTGATGCCGGGCGACAACGTGACGGTCGACGTGCAGCTGATCGTGCCGATCGCCATGGAGGAGAAGCTGCGCTTCGCAATCCGTGAAGGCGGCCGCAC
>NZ_JBFOCI010000022.1:0-1074 GCF_040813675.1 Mesorhizobium marinum
CTGTTTTGATCGACAATGGCATATCGAAAAGACCGCAGCGCTGGTCCTACGGGTTGCTTCTCGTCTGCGCGGCCAGCGCCGCGTTCTGGATAGCGGCGCTGTGGCTGGTCTTTTGAAGACCCTAAACCTCTCCTATGGCCGGTCGACCACGACGTAGACGACGTCCGAGCCCTGGTAGCGGGCGCGATACCAGACGCCGCCGCAGTCCCAGTACTTGACGTTGCGGACATAGGTGACGCGGCAGCCGCGCGGCAAGCCGTAGGCAATGCTTCCGATGGCGAGCCCGGTCGCAAGGCCGGCGCCCCAGCGACCGTAGTAGTGGTGGTCGTAGTGCCAGCGGTCGTGCCCGTGGTGGTGGTGGTTGTTGCCGTGCCCGGGCTTGTGATCCGGACGATGATGCGGCCTGTCCGGCCGATGGTTCGGACGGTTCGGACGATGGCTTGGGCGCGAGTGATGCCCGTGGTTGGAATGCAGGCGAACATTGCCGCCGCGGCCGCGCGCCTCGGCCGCGTCGAACGACGCACCGATCATCGCGGTGGCGAAGAGCGCGCTGATGACCGAACTGAAGGATTTGCCGAGAACCCCTTTCATCGCCTCATCCTCCCTGTTCGCCGTCTTCGACGGGTTCCTGCTCGATCTGCGTGACCCCCGCCGACGGCGCGAAGGAGAACATGCCTTCGCCGAGCACCGGTTCCAGGTCCCATTGCAGCGTCGCCTGGTACTCGGGCCGCGCCTCGTCATCCATGGTCGTGATCACCAGTCGGCATGTCAGCGGATCGCCGTTCGCGCGGATCCATACCTGGAAATCGACGTCGGGCGCGCGGTAGGCATAGTGGTCGCACGTGTCGCCGGCGATCAGGCTCTCGCCGACGAAGAAGGCCGACGTGATCTCCTTGACGTTGCTGCGGTCGGTTCCCCAGAAGAAGAGATCGGCGAGCGGCAACTGGACGCCGTATTTCTCGTCGGCTTCGTCGAGCATGTCGGCGATCGTCGCGGGCGCCTCGAACACGGAATAGAGGTCGAGGCCGGGCGCGTATTGCGTCACCGTCTTGCCGTCATAGACATAGGTCCGCG
>NZ_JBFOCI010000023.1:0-1069 GCF_040813675.1 Mesorhizobium marinum
CCCACACCGAAAAGCCAGATTGGGCCCGTCGCGAGAACGACGATTGCCAAGTTGGTCGCCATGGTTGAAGCCCAAGGCTCCATGCCGGAACGAATCATGCCGAAGGGCAGTCTTTGCTTGAACAGAAAGAGCCAAATCGGGCCCAGGCCGAACATAACGAGCGGGTTTCGGTAGAGCCTGTACGCAAGCCGACGTGCGAGGGGCAGGGATCTGTATTCGGCCACGGTCAGCGTCGTAATATCGCCGACGCCGCGTTCATCGAGATTGCCGGCAGAAGCATGATGGGCGGCATGCGCGCGACGCCAGTAATCGTACGGCGTCAGCGTGAGAACTCCGAGCATGCGGCCAATCCAGTTATCCACCGTGCGGTGAGCGAAAAAGGACCCGTGGCCGCAATCATGCTGAATCATGAACAGGCGAAGCAGCAAGCCTGCTGTCGGGAAAATCAGCAAGAAGCCCAACAAGAAACCATGATGCACGGAAAGCGCCGCAAGCGTCCAAAGAGCCATAAACGGGACTAGCGTCACCGCCAGTTCGAACAAGCTGCGGCCCCGGTGAGGTTTTCGATAGTTATACAGGATCCTGGGCCAAGCTCGATTGGCAAGTTCGCTCTGGGAGATGAACGCAGCGGGTGTCGTCAACAGTGTTCGAACTCCAATGGATTTGATTGTCACGGCAAAAACGGAGACGTGCCAATCGACATTTATGCCGATCGGGCTTTGCTAGAATGAAACCGCTATTCGATGACCTTCACCCACGGCTCAAGCTTAATCCGCAAGCAGGAGGTATCTTAACCACCATTCTTACATTTGAGACGGCCGTCTGGTAAATTGGGCGGCACCTGTCGTTGGTTTCCAACTTTACGCTCGTTTGCTCAGTAGATTGAAGCGCTCCAGCGTTTGTCTCGGCAACGTTTGGAAATGGACTTGCGGCTGCGCGGATTGCGCAGTTCAGCGCACCGAGTGACGACGCCACACAGATAGCAGATTTGGTACTCGATTGACAGGGACACCACAATTATTCCGTCCAGCTTGTCCGAAATCAATGGGCATTGAAAGCGCTCCGGTGG
>NZ_JBFOCI010000024.1:0-1063 GCF_040813675.1 Mesorhizobium marinum
AGGCGTCAGTTTGACCAGCGCCATGATCTTGGGCGACTACAGGGATGCAGGTGTGACGTACGCCGAAGTCCTGGGACGTATGCGCGACGAGATCACGTCCGAACTCAACAGGGTGTTTGGCCGGAGCAATGTGGACGCCACTGGCGGCAAAGCGATCAAGGTTTCCGGCAACGAGGGAACCCGCTCTGAAGTTGACGTGGTCCCAACCTTCACGCTCCACCACATTCGCACTGCTGGGCTAGCGGGTGTCACTAAAGATGACGGGGTCGCGCTGCTGTCCCCAACTGGGCATTGGACGTTCAACTATCCAGATCAGCACATTGCGAATGGTCGAGCCAAACGCCTGCGAACCGGCCTCAAATTCAAACGGATCGTGCGCTCCATCAAGCGGTTGCAGTCGGACATGGAGGAGCATGGATTGTTGCGGCGGCGGGTCCCGTCCTTTCTCATCGAATGCTTGGTCTATCTCGTCGAGGACTACCATTTTTTGGTAGAAACTGACGATCGATACATGCGGGTGAAGCGCGTTCTCCAACGTATTTCCGAGCGTCTGAACTCGGGCCTCGCCACCTACATGCTTCTCGAAATCAACGACATCAAACCGCTCTTCGGCGGGCAGGCTTGGACACTCGAACAAGCACAGGAGTTTGTGCGCCTCGCTCTTTGGCACCTCGGCGACGACTGATGTGGTTNGCGGGCAGGCTTGGACACTCGAACAAGCACAGGAGTTTGTGCGCCTCGCTCTTTGGCACCTCGGCGACGACTGATGTGGTTCTTGCTTTCCCGGAAGGCGCAGCTTGCCATCGTGGCCATTGCGATACTTGTGACGATTAAAGCGACGGAGGGCGCCTATCTTTGGTTCACTGACAACCCCGGCACATTTCTGCAGCGGCTGTCAGTCACTCTCTTCATCGTGGGGTCAGTGCTGACGCTATCGGCCGAGGTGTTCTGGTTTCGCCTCGCCCGAATTGTCCCGGCGCTTCAACGCTTCACGTTTCCAGACCTGAACGGCAGTTGGAATGGTCACCTGCATTCGACCTGGGTGAACCCCGAAACGGGCCAA
>NZ_JBFOCI010000025.1:0-1061 GCF_040813675.1 Mesorhizobium marinum
CCAAGTACGCTGAGTGGTTGAACAAACTCGATGCGAAAGAGGCGTCATCGAAGGAGGAGTTCGCCAACCACTTTCGCGCAAAGTATCCTGGCGAAAAGATGCCCATCTGGATCGCTGTCGAACTCCTAGATTTTGGACCCCTCTCCATATTTCTTTCAGGTATGCGCTACCCCGATCTGCAGCGCATTTCCAACAGCTACGGCCTGCAGCAGCCTCATCTAGTAAAATCATGGATTCGGTCGATGAGCGCTCTGCGCAATGTCTGTGCGCACCACTCTCGCCTGTGGAACAAGCCGCTAATTGATCAGCCGGCTTTACCCGCCAAAGGCGCAGTGCCGGAGCTGGACCACCTTGCATCAGCGCCGGGTGGCAATCAGCGTTTGTACGCTGCTTTGGCGGTGATGAAGTTCTTGCTCAAGCGGGTTAACCCGAGGACCAAGTGGGCGGATCGCCTCAAGGCACATGTATCCACGTTTCCCAACGCGCCAAACATCAAACTAGCGGATGCTGGCTTTCCCGTTGATTGGGAAACACTCCCCCTTTGGAGCTAAGATACGCAGAGAGGGTTGGACCGGTGGCAACAAGATGGTGCGGTGTGGCCGCCTTTCTCGCATCCTGCATATTGACCTTCCAGACAATGGCCGAGACGCTGCCGGAACTCACGGGCGGAGGATACATCGTTGTTTGGTCGGGATATGCCGCCATCACAACGTGCGTCCATGATCGAGATTTCTACCAGTTCGGCGCATTTGTATTNCTGCATATTGACCTTCCAGACAATGGCCGAGACGCTGCCGGAACTCACGGGCGGAGGATACATCGTTGTTTGGTCGGGATATGCCGCCATCACAACGTGCGTCCATGATCGAGATTTCTACCAGTTCGGCGCATTTGTATTTCTGTGCAACCAGTTCACCTACGAATACCCATACCACTACGGCGATGTGTTTCTCGTCACGGCTGCATTCGAACACGAAGGGCGTGCCGCGGTCCTAGCAAAGATGTGCATGGGAGAAACCGGAGCGTGCATACCGGGTTCGCTGCTGATGAGGAGATAGCGC
>NZ_JBFOCI010000026.1:0-428 GCF_040813675.1 Mesorhizobium marinum
TGTTGACTCAATTGACGCGCTTCCCACGGGAAGCGAGATTGCCAGGTCCAACGAATTGGACCGCTATATCCGGCTTCAGCGATTCATTGTGAAATGGACGCGGGTGCGCGACTGGCCTGAAGCCGGCAATGCCATGATCGATCTGGCCGAAGAGCTACGGTTGGATTGGCTTCGTGCTGCCCGGCTTTATGTCCGACTTCAAAACTTTTCATTGTCGCACCGATTTGCGCGCAACATGGAAACCTATGAGCGCGCGGGTGACGCAGTGAAGGAGTTGGACAAAATCCAAAAGTCACTTGCGATGATTGCACAGTTTTCAGAACTCCTACTGGCCGACAATGCTGGACCGCGTCTGAAAATGGCCGAAAAGAAGCTTGAGAACGCAGCGCACTTCTGGGCTGATGGCTTGCGCTTGGAGAGTGACAAAC
>NZ_JBFOCI010000026.1:499-1049 GCF_040813675.1 Mesorhizobium marinum
ACCAGGTCGATATGAACGCTGGGAGGAAGCCAAGGCTCACGGCTTCGAGCACACAAAAGTGCCCGTCACAACCCGCGGCTTCGAACCCAATCCGGCCGGACCCTTCTGGCACAACTATGATTCTCACATCGTTGTCCGAACGTGGCTGCGAAACAATGTCCTATTCTCTCGTCTCGTGACAGAAATCATCAAGGAGGAAAGGGCGGCGACGGGCTCCGATGAAGCGGCAACCCGTGAAATTTCCAGCGCGCGAAGCCTTGCAGGCGTCAAACTGCCGAATCTATACAAGCAATTGACAGGCAAGGAGTACCGCTTCTCGACGGCGAAGGACGGCCCCCTGGCAAATGCCGGCGGACCAAAGTTTGTACGCATGTGCTTTGCCGTTATGGGCCTGCCTACGCCATCATTGGCAACGCTGAGAACCCATTGGCAATCGCCTGAAGTTCGCTCGGCGCACAGTGCCTAGACGGCACCGAAAATAGCTATGGCTTAGGCACGTCACAGGGTGTCTGTCATGTGAACATGTGGGGACGGGCATGAATAGATGCAT
>NZ_JBFOCI010000027.1:0-998 GCF_040813675.1 Mesorhizobium marinum
TGTCGTTGGGACGATGCTAACATTCTTGAGCACTTTAGCCCTGTTTCCATTAGGCCAAAGGCTGTTCAATTTTTTCGATCTCAACGTTCTTGTGCGAAGCGACATACTTCCAAACATTGCGCGCCATATCGAAGCTGCAGGGTATCACAGTACTTCCGCGTCCTTAGCCAACCATCATTCAAAAGCTGCGCAACAGGCGCTTGAGCAACTCTCGTACATCGATGATCGAATCAGAGAGAACAAAGCCGCCTTGAGCACTAGCTTACCCGCGTTGACGTCCGATTACACAGCTTTGCTTCTGCATTATCTGCATCGAAAACACGAAATTGATCGTGACAGCTACTGGTTCCCAAGGCGCAAAAAACACAAACAATGGTTCCTAGCTGGGGACACTGCGACATCCATGGCGCTGCAAACAAGCAGCCAGCACATGCTGACTGAAGAAAACCCGGACCATCAGTGGCTTGAAAACGAGATTATAAACAAACTTGCAGGACATATCGAACTTGCGTTTCAGATCGGTGACCTAAAACTTGCATTGCAACTGCTCGGCCGCTTTTGGGATAGAGCTGCCGTGTATGCGGTTCAATTTCAATTCGAAGTCGGAATGCATGAGCTCAAGAGATTTAGAGAAATTATTGAGGAAGCATTCACGATCGAAGCGAATTCGGTGATCAAGGGGGCAACGGTCACTAAAATTGGNGGGGCAACGGTCACTAAAATTGGTATCGCCGACACATGGGCTGCTCTGGGAAGCAACCTATGCCTAGAAACCATTCGCAGGATGATGACATTCGAAAAGGAGCTGAGGAGATTCTTTGATGCAGACGATTGGAGTGAAAAATCGCTGCGTAATTTGCCCGCGTTTCTGCAAGTCGAACTCGCCGTCATAGTCAGGCGGATTGACTTCGAACAAAAGATAGAGGGACGCCGGCTATCCGGCCGAAAATACGTTCAGCAGTTGGCTGTTCAGAAATTGTTGCAGAAGTACTCGCGAA
>NZ_JBFOCI010000028.1:0-953 GCF_040813675.1 Mesorhizobium marinum
TGCGCGACGATGCCGTTGAGCACCGTGCCCGCCGGGAACTTGCCCGGCCAGCGGATATAGGCCGGAACCCGATAGGCGCCTTCCCAGTTCGAATTCTTCTCGCTGCGGAACGGCGTCGTGCCGGCGTCCGGCCAGGTGTTGTAGTGGGGGCCGTTGTCGGTCGAATAGAAGACGATCGTGTTGTCGGCGATGTTGAGGTCGTCGACGAGCTTCAACAGTTCGCCGACATGCATGTCGTGCTCGACCATGCCGTCATGATACTCGTCGCCGCTCGGGCCCGAGATGCCGGTGTGTTCTTCCTTCACATGGGTGCGGAAGTGCATGCGCGTGCCGTTCCACCAGACGAACCACGGCTTTCCCGCCGCGTTCTGCTTGGTGATGAACTCCTTGGCCGCCGCCACCGTCTCGTCGTCGATCGTCTCCATGCGCTTCTTGGTGAGCGGGCCGGTGTCCTCGATCTTCTGCGTGCCGTCCGCATTCGCCCAGGAGTGGATCACGCCGCGCGGGCCGAACTGCTCGAGGAACGTCTTGCCGTTGGCGAGGACCCTGTCCCTCGGATAGTCGCGGTTCTCGGGCTCCTCCTCGGCGTTGAGGTGGTAGAGGTTGCCGAGGAACTCGTCGAAGCCGTTGTTGGTCGGCAGGTGCTCGTCGCGGTCGCCCTGGTGGTTCTTGCCGAACTGGCCGGTCGCGTAGCCCTGGCTCTTCATCACCGTCGCGATGGTGACGTCGGTCGTCTGCCAGCCTTCCTTGGCGCCGGGCAGGCCGACCTTGGTCATGCCGGTCCTCACCGGCACGTTGCCGCCCAGGAACGCCGCGCGGCCCGCCGTGCAGCTCTGCTGCGCGTAGTAGTCGGTGAAGGCGAGCCCTTCGGCCGCGATGCGGTCGATGTTGGGCGTCCGGTAGCCCATCATCCCGAGATTGCGGTGGCTGATGTTCCAGGTGCCGATATCGTC
>NZ_JBFOCI010000029.1:0-943 GCF_040813675.1 Mesorhizobium marinum
AAGACCGGAAATTGAGCCGGAAAGGGTCTCGATGTCTGTTTCGTCGTTCCAAGCATAACCCATTGCGGCGTCGAGATCGATTGTGTCGAAGTCGCCCGAATAGACCGCAGCGATGTCGTAGAGCGGAAAGTCCTTGTCGGCAAACGCATCTTCGCCATAGGAGGTTCGCAGCCCGAAGCCGTGGAAGGTTGGCGTGTCATAGCGTACACGCACCTTGCGGCCCAGCCCGTCGAAATTTGAGAATGCGCTGCCAACGCTGATGCCGGACAGTCCATCGCCCGAATTGCGGAAAAAGTATCCGCCGGCGGTATCCGACAGGCTTGAATATGCGATGACCGACGTGCCTGAATTGTCGACCTCGGCGGTACCGTCGCTCGCCATGCTGCCTTGGCCAAGCCACAGCTTCCCGAAATTGTCGTGCGATAGCGCCACCTCCGCCTTCCGGATATTGGTCGCGGGGAAGTCCCAGTTCGGCTCATCTTGGTACTGGCTGACCACATTTGACGCCAGCGGCTGATACTCCGCCTCGATCGTCGATTCGAACTTCCACTCGCCGGTTGTGTTCAGAATTTGAAGGCGCACCCTGGAACTGGAATTGTCGTTGTTGACGACATTGGTGAAGCTGCCCTGTCCGTCATCGTAGTTCAGGACGCCCATGTTGATCTGGCCGGAAATGCGAACTACGGTTCCGTCGCCGAGCGTGTATTCGATCGGCTGGAAGATACTATCGGCGTGCAGGGCGCTGGGGATCATGGCGGCGGCGACGAGCACAAGGGCTGAGCCCAACTGAGCGCATTGTGGAAGTCGTTTCATTTCCTCTTCCTCTTCAGCTGGCTTGCCCGCCATTGGTCCGTCGACGCGCTAGACCGTGAGCACGATGACCGGACCAAGAAGCGTCAGGATAACGTTCGCAATCGCATAGGGCACCGTGTACCCGAGGACA
>NZ_JBFOCI010000003.1:0-577218 GCF_040813675.1 Mesorhizobium marinum
CTCGACAATCCGCCACTCCGCCTCGTTCAGATCGTATCGCGCCATTTCAAGGCCTCCTTCCGGAACCCTTGAATCAACACCGCGACCAATCAGCAAGGCCTATTGAGTACGCGCCCTAGCCCGGGGCCATCGACCGTCAAACGAAAAGCCCGGCTTGGAAGCCGGGCTTTTTTTGAATCGGATGAACCGCTTGGCGGCGATCCCTGATCCTATTTCTGCGGCGGGATCGACCGCAGGTGCAACTCGCGCAGCTGCGTGGGCGTCGCCTCGGACGGGGCATTCATCAAGAGGTCGACGGCCTGCTGGTTCATCGGGAACATGGTCACCTCGCGCAGGTTCTTCGCGCCGACCAGCAGCATCACCACGCGGTCGATGCCGGCGGCCATGCCGCCATGCGGCGGCGCGCCGTACTGGAAGGCGCGATAGAGGCCGCCGAACTCCGTCTCGACCGTCTCGCGGCTGAGGCCGACCAGCTCGAACGCCTTGACCATCGTTTCCGGCAGATGGTTGCGGATGCCGCCCGACGCGATCTCGAAGCCGTTGCAGACCATGTCGTACTGGAACGCCTTGATCGACAGCGGCTCCTCGCCGTTCAGCGCGTCGATGCCGCCCTGCGGCATGGAGAACGGGTTGTGCGCGAAGTCGATCTTCTTCTCGTCCTCGTTCCATTCGTAGAACGGGAAATCGACGATCCAGCAGAGCTCGAAGCGGTCGCGGTCGACGAGGTTCAGTTCCTCGCCGGCGCGGGTACGCGCCGCGCCCGCGAAGCTGGCGAACTTCCTGGGGTCGCCGGCGACGAAGAAGGCGGCGTCGCCGTCGTCGAGGCCGAGCTGGACGCGGATCGCCTCGGTGCGCTCCTCGCCGATGTTCTTGGCGATCGGACCGGCCCCTTCGAGCTTGTCGCCCTCCTTGCGCCAGAAGATGTAGCCAAGGCCCGGCTGGCCCTCGCCCTGCGCCCAGGAGTTCATACGGTCGCAGAACGCCCTGGAACCACCGGTCTTCGCCGGGATCGCCCAAACTTCCGCCTTGGCGTCGTTGGCCAGGATGTTGGCGAAGACCTTGAAGCCCGAGCCCCGGAAGTGGTCGGAGACTTCCTGCATCTCGATCGGGTTGCGCAGGTCCGGCTTGTCGGAACCGTATTTGCGCATCGCGGTGTCGTAGGGGATGCGCGGGAACTGCTGCGTCACCGGCTTGCCCTCGGCAAACGTCTCGAACACGCCGCGCAGCACCGGCTCCATGGTCGAGAGCACGTCGTCCTGCTCGACGAAGCTCATCTCGAGGTCGAGCTGGTAGAACTCGCCCGGCAGGCGGTCGGCGCGGGGATCCTCGTCTCGGAAGCAGGGCGCGATCTGGAAGTAGCGGTCGAAGCCCGACACCATGATCAGCTGCTTATACTGCTGCGGCGCCTGCGGCAGCGCATAGAACTTGCCGGGGTGGATGCGGCTCGGCACCAGGAAGTCGCGCGCGCCCTCGGGCGAAGATGCGGTCAGGATCGGCGTCGAAAACTCGGTGAAACCCACGTCGCCCATGCGCCTGCGCATTTCGGCGATGATCTTCGTGCGGCTGACGATGTTCCTGTGCAGCGTCTCGCGGCGCAGGTCGAGGAAACGGTACTTCAGGCGGATGTCTTCCGGGTAGTCCGGCTCGCCGAAGACCGGCAGCGGCAGTTCCTTGGCCGCCGACAGAACCTCGATCTCGCGCGCGAACACCTCGATCTCGCCGGTCGGCAGGTTCGGGTTGACGGCTTCCGCCATGCGCGCCTTGACCTCGCCATCGACGCGGATGACCCACTCGCCGCGCACCGCCTCGGCCGTCTTGAACGCCGGCGAATCCGGATCGGCGACGATCTGCGTCATGCCGTAGTGGTCGCGCAGGTCGATGAACAGCAGCCCGCCGTGGTCGCGCACGCGATGGACCCAGCCGGAAAGCCGGACATCGCTGCCGGCGTCGGACTTCTTCAATTGTGCGCAGGTGTGGCTGCGGTAGCGATGCGTCGTCATGTCTCGATCCGGGATTCTGGAGCGCCGGCAGCCAAAGCCGGCCGAAATTCGCGCGGAAAAGCGCATGGGCACCCTGATTTGTCAAGGCAAAGGCGGTTTCACGCCATCGGCCGACGATATTGCGCTGGCAATCGATCTCGCCATGGCCCAAGAAGAGCCGGCCAAGCCGGGCTATCCAGTCGAACATGTCCTCCATCCGCCCCCTGATCCCGCTTCTCATCGCTGCAGGCATTTTGCTCGGCGGCAATGGGCTGCAGGGGACGCTGATCGCGCTGCGCGGCGCACAGGAAGGGTTTTCGCCGGCCACCATCGGCTTCATGGGAACCGCCTATTTCGGCGGCTTCCTGCTCGGCTGCGTCTTCATCACCCGCATCATGAAGGCGGTCGGGCACGTCCGCTCCTTCGCCGCGCTGGCGGCGATCGCGTCCGCAGGCACCCTGCTTCTCGTGCTGATCATCGATCCAGTATTCTGGTCGGCGATCCGCTTCACCACCGGCTTCTGCTTCGCCGGCCTTTTCACCATCATGGAAAGCTGGATGAACTCCAGTGCCCAGAACCATGACCGGGCGCGGGTGCTCGCGCTCTACCGGATCATCGACATCGGCTCGGTCACAGGCGCGCAGTTCCTCATCCCGGTCTTCGGCGCCGACGGCTTCGCGATCTTCGCGATCATGTCGATCATGATCACGCTGTCGCTGGTGCCGGTTTCGCTCGGCGACCGCTCCAACCCGTCGCCGCCCGAGGACGTCAAGCTCGACCTCGCCCGCGTCTGGCGCATCTCGCCGCTGGCGGCGATCGGCTGCGTGGCCGTCGGCATGACCAACAGCGCGTTCCGGACGCTCTCGCCCGTCTATGCCGAGCAGATCGGCATGTCGGTCGCCGACGTCGTCACCTTCGTCAGCATCGGCATCATCGGCGGCGCCGTGATCCAGTACCCGCTCGGCCACCTCTCCGACCTCTGGGACCGGCGGCGCATCCTGCTGGTGACCACCGCCTGCGCCATGGCCGCCGCGCTGGCGATCGTGTTTCTCGCCGGTACGGGGCCGCTTGCCAACTTCGCGCTGGTCTTCGTGTTCGGTTCCTTCGCGATGCCGCTCTATTCGCTGTCGGCGGCGCACGCCAACGACCGCGCCGGCAAGGGCGAGTTCGTCCTCGTCAACGCGGCGCTCATGATGTTCTATTCGTTCGGCGCGATCGGCGGCCCGATGATCGCGTCCACCTTCATGCAGCGGTTCGGCCCGCAATGGCTGTTCATCTTCTGCGCCGCCGTCTACGCCATCCTGATCCTCATCATCGTCTACAGGATGCAGGCACGCGAAGCCGTTCCGGCAAACCGTCGCGGCGTGTTCACCGCGCTATTGCGGACCTCCACCGTGTTCGCCCGCCTGGCCCGCAGAAGCGGCGGCCCGGGCAAGGGCGCGGACGGGGAATGACCGCCCGTGCGACGCCGGCGACCTTGACGAACGCGTCCATGGCTGGGATGGAAGCAGGCGACGCCGCAGACCGAAGTCCTTTCATGCATGTGATCACCACCCAAACCGAACTGGAAGCCGTCATAGGCGAATTGGAGAAATCCGATTTCGTGACGGTCGACACCGAATTCATCCGCGAGACGACGTTCTGGCCGGAACTCTGCCTGATCCAGATGGCAGCGCCGGGCGTCACCGCGCTGGTCGACCCGCTTTCGCCCGACATCGACCTGAAGCCGTTCTTCGGGCTGATGGCCAACGAGGCGGTCACCAAGGTCTTCCACGCTGCGCGCCAGGATATCGAGATCGTGTTCAACCTGGGCGGACTGATTCCGCATCCGGTGTTCGACACGCAGGTCGCGGCCATGGTCTGCGGTTTCGGCGACAGCGTCTCCTACGACCAGCTGGTGCAGAAGATTACCGGCACGCATCTCGACAAGTCGTCGCGCTTCACCGACTGGCGCCATCGCCCGCTGTCGGACAAGCAGCTGGCCTACGCGCTGGCCGACGTGACGCACCTCATCGACGTCTACCGGCACCTCGTGGCCGAGCTGGAGCGCGAGGGCCGCGCACACTGGCTGAACGAGGAAATGGACATCCTGACCTCGCGCTCGACCTACGACCCCAAGCCTGAGGACGCCTGGAAGCGGCTCAAGATGCGGCTGCGCAAGCCGCAGGAGCTGGCGGTCATGCAGTCCGTCTCGACATGGCGCGAACTCGAGGCGCGCGAACGCAACGTGCCGCGCGGGCGCGTGCTGAAGGACGACGCCATCTACGAGATCGCGCAGCAGCAGCCGCGCGACGCGGCCGCCCTGGCAAGGCTGCGGACCACGCCGAAGGGCTGGGAGCGCTCTGCCGCGGCCGGCGCGCTGCTCGGCGCCGTCAACGCCGCGCTGGCGACGCCGCGCGAGCAGATGCCGCGCCTGCCCAAGGCGCCACAGCAGACCGAAGGCTCGAGCGCGGCCTCCGAACTCTTGAAGGTCCTGCTGCGCCTCGTGGCGGAGAAGGAAGGCGTCGCCGCCAAGGTCCTCGCCTCGAGCGACGACATCGACCGCATAGCCAGCGAGGGCGAGGCTGCGGACGTGCCGGCCATGCATGGCTGGCGGCGCACCGTATTCGGCGAACAGGCGCTGCGGCTCGTCCAGGGCAAGATCGCGATCCGCTTCGAGAAGCGCCGGATCGCCGTGTTCAACGTCGGCGACTGAGCGGCCGCTACCAGCCGCCCAGGCCCACCAGATCACCCCGAATAATTCGGGCTTTCGCGCGTGATGGTCACGTCGTGCGGGTGGCTTTCGCGCAGGCCGGCCGTGGAGATGCGCACGAACGTCGCGCGCTCGCGCAGCGCCGCTAGGTCGGACGCGCCGACATATCCCATCGCGGCCCTCAGTCCGCCCGCCAGCTGGTGCAGAACGCCGGAGACCGGCCCCTTGTAGGGCACCTGTCCCTCGATGCCCTCGGGCACCAGCTTCAGCGTGTCGCGCACCTCGGCCTGGAAGTAACGGTCGGCCGAACCGCGCGCCATCGCGCCGACGGAACCCATGCCCCGATAGGCCTTGAAGGAGCGTCCCTGGTACAGATAGACCTCGCCGGGGCTCTCGTCGGTGCCGGCGAGCAGCGAGCCGACCATGGCTGCGGTCGCGCCGGCGGCAAGCGCCTTGGCGAGGTCGCCGGAGAACTTGATGCCGCCGTCGGCAACGACGGAAACGCCGGAGCGGTGCGCCGCCTCGACGGCCGCCATGATGGCCGACAGCTGCGGCACGCCGACGCCGGCGACCACGCGCGTCGTGCAGATCGAGCCCGGCCCGATGCCGACCTTGACTGCGTCGGCGCCGGCGTCGATCAGCGCCTGCGTGCCTTCCGCCGTCGCGACGTTGCCCGCCATGACGCGCACCGAGTTCGAAAGCTTCTTCACGCGGGTGACGGCATCGAGCACGCGCTGCGAATGCCCGTGCGCGGTATCGACGACCAGAAGATCGACGCCGGCGTCGATCAGGCGCTCGGCGCGCTCGAAGCCGTCATCGCCGACGCTGGTCGCCGCGGCGACCCGGAGGCGCCCCTGCGCGTCCTTCGACGCATGCGGGTTGAGCTGCGACTTCTCGATGTCCTTGACCGTGATCAGGCCGACGCAGTTGCCCTCGCCGTCGACGACGAGCAGCTTTTCGATGCGGCGCTGGTGCAGCAGGCGCTTGGCCTCGTCCGGATCCACCGTCTCGCGCACCGTGACGAGGTTGTCCCTGGTCATCAGTTCGTGCACCCGCTGCTGCGGGTCGGAGGCGAAGCGGACGTCGCGGTTGGTGAGGATGCCGACCAGCCGGCCGGCCTTCTGCCCGCTCGCGCCCGCGTTCTCGACCACAGGGATGCCCGAAATGCCGTGCAGGCTCATCAGCGCGCGGGCGTCGGCGAGCGTCGCCTGCGGCCCGATGGTCACCGGGTTCACCACCATGCCGGATTCGAACTTCTTGACCTGACGGACCTGCTCGGCCTGCTCGTCCGGCTTGAAGTTGCGGTGGATGACGCCGATGCCGCCGGCCTGCGCCATGGCGATCGCCAGGCGGGCTTCGGTGACCGTGTCCATCGCGGCCGACAGGATCGGGAGGTTGAGCTCGATGTCGCCGGCGATTCGGGTGCCGACGTCGGTTTCGCCCGGCATCACCTGGGAATGCCCGGGCTGCAGCAGCACGTCGTCGAAGGTCAGCGCGGTGGCGCCGGTTGCAGTCTCGATGATCTTCGCCATTGCCGATCCTTCTAATGCGAAACGGGCGCGGGACCACTGGACCGCGCCGACTCGAAAGTTCCCTTTCAGGATTGGCAGCGGCTGGTACCATGTCCCGCAGGCGAAGGAAAGCGGTTGATTGCGGGCGTCCGCCCGGGGGCGCCCCGCGAGGCGTCAGCCCCTGCCCTTGAAGTCCTTCGCCAGCAGGTAGAGCTCGACCGATTCGCCGCGCGAGGCCGGCGGCTTGACATGGTGCACCGAGCGGAAATTCTTCTTCAGGAGATCGAGCACCGTGTGCTCGGTGCCACCCTGGAACGTCTTCGACAGGAAATGCCCGCCCGGCTTCAGCACGGAAATGGCGAAATCGGCGGCGACCTCGCACAGGTGTTCGGTGCGGATGTGGTCGGTGCGGCGGTGGCCGGTGGTCGGCGCGGCCATGTCGGAGAGCACGATGTCGGGCTCGCCGCCGAGCGCCTCGACCAGCCGCGCGGGCGCCGCGTCGTCCAGGAAATCCATCTCCAGAACGGCCGCGCCCGGCACGGCGTCCATGCCGAGATAGTCGATGCCGACGACGGTCGGGCTGGCCGGTTCGGACTTGGTGCGGGCAGCGGCAACCTGGCACCAGCCGCCCGGCGCGGCGCCGAGGTCTATCACCTTCATGCCCGGCTTCAGCAGCTTGTAGCGGTCGTCGATCTCGATCAGCTTGTAGGCGGCGCGCGACCTGTAGCCGTCGGCCTTGGAGCGCTGCACGTAGGGGTCGTTCATGTGGCGCTCGAGCCAGCGGCGCGACGATTCCTTCAGGCCCCGCTTCTTCTTGACCTTGGTGCGCAGGACGCGGGTGGCGCCGGGATCCACGGGTTTCTTGGTCACGGCCGCGCTCCGGCGTTCCAGTCGCGGCGCCAGACGCCGGCGTCGCCCATCAGTTCGGAAAGGATGCCTTCGCGCAGGCCGCGATCGGCGACGCGCAGCCGCTCGGACGGCCAGACCGCGCGAATCGCCTCGAGGATGGCGCAGCCCGCCAGCACAAGGTCCGCCCTGTCGGCGCCGATGCAGGCGTTGCCGACGCGCTGGCCGAAATCCCAGCCGAGCAGCTTGGCGACCATGGCATCGACGCTCCGGCGGTCCATCCAGAGGCCGTCGACCCTGCGCCGGTCGTAGCGGTCGAGGTCGAGATGAACGCCGGCGAGCGTGGTGACGGTTCCCGACGTGCCGAGCAGGTGGAAACGCCCGCCATCCAGCAGCGCATTCAGGCGGTCGCGGCCGGAAAAGCCGTCGAGCAGGTCCTTCACATGGTCGACCATGGCGGCGAAGATCTGCGGGGTCACGTCGCGGCCGCCGAATTTTTCGGCGAGCGTCACCACGCCGACCGGCAGCGAGGTCCAGGCGACGATGTGGCTGGCCAGGCGCGGCGAGCGGCGGCCGCGCACGTCGATCAGCGCGATCTCGGACGAGCCGCCGCCGATGTCGAACAGCACGACGCCCTCGGTGTCGCGCTCGACGAGCGAACCGCAGCCGGACACGGCCAGGCGCGCCTCGGTCTTGCGGTCGATCACCTCGAGTTCGAGCCCGGTCTCGGCCGTCACCCGGGCAAGGAAGTCCTCGCCGTTCGCGGCCACGCGGCAGGCCTCCGTGGCGACCAGCCGCACGCTCGCGGTGCGGCGGATGCGCAGCTTGTCGGCGCAGACCTTCAGCGCCTCGACGGCGCGGTCCATGGCCGCCACCGACAGGCTGCCGCTGGCCGCCAGCCCCTCGCCGAGGCGGACGATGCGCGAGAAGGCGTCGATGACGCGGAACTGGCCGGGCCGCCCTGGAACGGCGACGAGCAGCCGGCAGTTGTTGGTGCCGAGATCGAGCGCGGCGAAGACCGGCAGGTCGAAGGGCTGCGGCCGGCGCGGCTCGCGCCTTTGCGCCATGGGCGGCGGCGCGACGGGCCTTGCCGGCGCGACGGCCGGCTTCGGCGCGCCGGGCAGCGCGGAAGCGCCTGCCGGCGCGCCCTCTTCGCGCGCAAAAACCTTGCGGCCGCGCTTGCGCTTGCGACGGCGCTTGCCCTTGGTTTTCGGGGGTTGTGCGCGGTCGGGGCCGTCGCCCTGCGCGAACGCGCCGGCTCCTCCCGTCAACCTGGTTTCCTGGCCGTCCGCCGGCTGGAGACCTGAATGCACACCCGGCGTCGACGCATCGACGCCGATATCGCGGTCTTCCACTGTGCTGTCCTTTTGCGCCGCGCGAGACCTTTCGGACGCAGCAGGCGCTCTGTTCTTCAGTTGTTGCGAAGATAGCAGCGCCAGCGCCAATCACCAAGCGGCGCGCCACGCCAATTTCGCGACGGCAGGCCGAGAAATGCGCAAACCGGCCGAACGCCGCGCCGAAACCGGACCGGTTGCGCCCGGCCCGCCCCCCGGATGCGAGCAAGAGGCGACATTGAATGTGGCGGCGCACTTGACTATTTTCGGTACGTGGCTACAAGGCAGCCGTCCCGCGCCGAACCGGCGCGCATACCGCGTGGCGTCTGAATCGCGCCCGACCCTGCTGGGGAATAGGTTAACGGTAGACCCACGGACTCTGACTCCGTTAGTCCTGGTTCGAATCCAGGTTCCCCAGCCATACCGTTTCCCGACTACGGCGACCCGCGTGGGGTTGACGTTCTGCCGCCTGCAACCGCGCCTGCGCCTTTCACCCCATCACCGATTATCCATCGCTTATTCCAAAACGTAGTTGGTCCCCTCCGGATGCCTCATGCGATCCTTCGCACAAGGGCTGTTCGCGCATGCGCCAAGACAAGGCCCGCCGTCGGACTGAAACAGGGGAAAGCTATGATCGACGCATCGAGAAAAGTCCTATCCGTCGCAGGCCTGCTGGTCGCGACGTCGCTGTCGACCACGAGCCTCGCGCTCGCCGACAAGATCAGCTTCATGGTGATCGGCTACAACGAGCCCGGGCTGGGCGAGTGGTGGCAGAAGCTCGTCGCGCAGTACGAGAAGAACACCGGGAACACGGTCGAGATCGTCAACACGCCGGCCGCCGAATACTATTCGCAGCTGACCCTGCTCGCCGCCACCAAGTCGGCGCCCGACGTCATCATCGTCAACGCCAACAACGTGCGCGAACTGACCGCCACCGGCACGCTGCTGAAGCTCAACGACTTCGTCGCGCGGCCCGGCGCCAAGGAAAAGCTGGTCGACGGCGCGTGGGACAACCTGGCGGTCGGCGCGGACTACTACGGCCTGCCGGTGACCGGACGCACGCTCGAACTCATCTACAATTCGTGCCACCTGAAGGAGGCCGGGTTCGACAATCCCCCGACCAATCCCGACGAGTTCATGTCGATGGCCAAGGCGCTGACGGTGCGCGACGGCTCGGGCAACGTCACGCGCTACGGCGCCAACATGGTCAATGCCAACGAAGACCCGACCTACGAGATGCTGCTGATGTGGACCATCGCGTTCGGCGGCTCGCTCACCGACGACCAGGGCAAGTTCCTGATGACCTCGGAGCCGGTGGTGAAGGCGCTTACCTACATGAAGGCGCTCTACGACGAGGGCGCGGTGCCGCGCGGCCTGACCGAGACCGAGCAGCGTTCGCTGTTCGCCACCGGCGCGACCGCGATGACCATCGACGGCCAGTGGCAGTTCCCGTTCATCGAGAAGAACAACGCCGCGAACTACGACTGCTACAAGTCGGCCAGGCATCCGTGGTCGGGGCCGGCGACCGGCGGCACCAACCAGGGGCTCGGCATCAATGCGAGCGCCGCCAACCCGGAAGCCGCCTGGGCCTTCCTCGAGACGGCCATGTCGCCGGAGATGCAGCAGACCTTCAGTGACTACTCGCCCTACATCCCCTACGGCGTCGGCGCGCTGACCAAGGCCCAGCTCGATGCGCGGCCCTACCTGACGCCTTGGGCCGAAAGCCTGCCGACGGCGAGCCCGATCGTGCCACGCGGGCACGAGGACGAGTTCAACACGATCTGGCCGATCGTCGCCGAGGCGGTCGTTGCCTCGCTGCATGACGGCGAGGCGCCGGAAAAGGTTCTGGCCGACGCCCAGGCGAAGCTCGAGGAATGCTGCGGCGAATGAGGCCCGGGCGCTAACCGGTGCCTCCCGACATGGCAAACGCGGCAGCGGCGGGCGTTTCGAGACGCCCGCTCCCGGCAGCCATCCGTGAGTTCTTCACGGATGGTCCAGGCTTTTTGTGGCTGATGATGACGCCGCCGCTCATGCTGCTCGCGCTTGTTGTCGGGCTTCCCGTCCTGGAGGCGGTGATGCTGAGCTTCGACCGCGTCGTGCTGACACGGCCGAAGCTTGCCGGCGACTTCACCTTCCACAACTACGCAAGGCTGGTGGGCGACGCCG
The DNA here is from genome assembly GCF_040813675.1 of Mesorhizobium marinum. Classification (NCBI taxonomy): domain Bacteria; kingdom Pseudomonadati; phylum Pseudomonadota; class Alphaproteobacteria; order Hyphomicrobiales; family Phyllobacteriaceae; genus Mesorhizobium; species Mesorhizobium marinum. The sequence continues at coordinate 10,529 of NZ_JBFOCI010000003.1, forward strand.
ACGCCTGGATGGCGGTGCTGCGCAGCTGCCTCTACATGTGCGGCACCGTCTTCGGCTCGATCGTACTCGGCCTGTCCGCCGCCCTCCTGACGCGGCGCATCGTGCGTTTCCGCGGTCTCTGGCGCAGCATCTTCATCCTGCCCTGGACGATGCCGGCGATCGTAGCGGCGATGGTCTGGGGCGTCATGTACGATGCCAATTTCGGCATCCTCAACCAGTTGCTGAGGATGTTGCCCTTCGTCGACGGCAACGTCGAATGGCTGCTCGACAAGTCGATCATCCTGCCGGCTCTCATCGTCGTCCAGGTGTGGAACGAGTTCCCGGTCGCCTACATCTTCTTCCTCGCCGCGCTGCACTCCATTCCCGATGAACTGTACGAGGCGGCAAGCGTCGACGGCGCCTCGCCATTCCAGCAGTTCCTGTTCGTCACGCTGCCGCAGATCCGCTTCGTTCTGTCGGTCATCGTGGTGCTGCTTCTGATCTTCGGCTTCAGGGCCTTTCCGGTGATCTTCCTCCTCACCGGAGGACGCACCGAAACGCTGACGGTCGCGACGTTCAACGCCGCCTTCCGCTCCTACGACTTCAGCTACGCCGCGACGCTCGGCGTGCTCGCGATCTGCGTCTCGATGGTGCTCGTGCTGATCTATCTCCAGCTGACCCTGCGCAACGGCAAGGCGGAGGCGGCGTCGTGAGCGCCGGGCCGGCCATGCGGCGCTCGGCGGCGGCGCGCACGCTGCACATGGTCGCGCTGACCGGCCTCGCCATCGTGGTGGCATTCCCGGTCTACTGGATGATCGTGCTGGCGATGACGCCGCTCGGCTTCAGCCGGCAGATCACCTCGATCCTGCCGAGCGACCTGACGTTCGACAACTTCGCATCGCTGGTGGTCGAGCGGCCGATGCTGCGCTGGCTGTGGAACAGCACGCTCGTCGCCACGCTCTCGTCGGGCATATCGATGCTGATCGGCCTGTCCTGCGGCTATGCGCTGAGCCGGCTGCGCTTCCGCGGCTCCTACGTCGTGCTCGTGCTGGTGCTGGCGTCGCAGATGGTTCCGTCGACCAGCATCCTGGTGCCGCTCTATACGCTGTTCATGGACCTCGGCCTGCTCAACACCATCCACGGCGTGGTTATCGGCCACATTTCGCTGGTCCTGCCGCTCGCCATCTGGATGAGCAAGGGCTTTTTCGACAGCCTGCCGGAGGAACTGGAGGGCGCGGCGCGCCTCGACGGCTGCAGCAGGCTCGGCGCGCTGTGGTTCGTGGCGATCCCCCTCGTCTCGCCCGGCCTCGCCGCCATCTTCGTCTACGGATTCGTCACCAGTTGGAACGATTTCCTGTTCCCGCGCCACTTCGTGCAGTCCGAAAACCTGTGGACCGCGGCAGCCGGCCTCACCTCCTTCCGCGGCGAGTATTTCACCCTGTTCGAACCCCAGATGGCGGCCTCGATTGTATTCGCCTTTCCGGTGGTCGTTCTGTTCTTCTTTCTGCAGCGGCGCATGGTCAGCGGCAGCCTGACCGGCGGCGTCAAATAGGTTTCGCGAGCGACCATGGCCCCCATCAAGATCACCAGCCTGCGCAAGGCGTTCAACGCGGTCGAAGTCGTGCACGGCGTCGACATCACGGTGGAGGACGGCGAGTTCTGCGTGTTCGTGGGACCGTCCGGCTGCGGCAAGTCCACGATCCTGCGCATGGTGGCCGGGCTGGAGGGCGTGACGTCCGGCGAGATCCGGCTGGGCGACAGGCTGATCAACGACCTGCCGCCGAAGGACCGCGACATCGCGATGGTCTTCCAGAACTACGCGCTCTACCCGCACCTCACCGTGGAGGACAATATCGGCTTCCCGCTGCGCATGCGCGGCGTCGATCGCGAGGTGATCCGCGCCGAGGTGCGCCGGGTCTCCGAAATCATCGGGCTGCAGGACCTCCTCGCCCGCCATCCCCGGCAGCTCTCCGGCGGTCAGCGGCAGCGCGTGGCGATGGGCCGGGCGATCGTGCGCAACCCGCAGGCGTTCCTCTTCGACGAGCCGCTGTCCAACCTGGACGCGCAGCTGCGCGTGCAGATGCGCACGCAGATCCGCGAACTGCACCAGCGCATCCGCACCACCACGATCTACGTCACCCACGACCAGGTCGAGGCGATGACCATGGCCGACCGCATCGTCGTGCTGAAGGACGGGCATGTCGAACAGTCGGGCCCGCCGCTCGAAATCTACGACCGCCCCGCCAACGCATTCGTGGCCCGCTTCATCGGCTCGCCCTCGATGAACCTTTTTACGGGCGCACTGACCGAGCAGGGCGTCCGGCTCGACGACGGCGCGGTGCTTCCGCTGCCGAAACGCTACGGAGCCACCGGTACGGCGCAGTACGGCGTCAGGCCGGAGCATCTAGAAATCGTCGAGATCGGGACGCCCGGCAGCTTCGAGGCCGAGGTCGCCGTGGTGGAGCCGACCGGGGCCGAGACGATGATCTTTGCGCGCCGCAACGGCCAGGACGTGACGGCGACCTTCCGCATGAGGCCGGCGGTGAAGCCGGGCGACCGCGTCGCGCTGAAGCCCGACGTCGACACGATCCACCTGTTCGGCGAGACCGGCAGGCTCGACTAGGACGTCGCCTCATTACCACCTAACCAGATGCGGATTGCGACGAGTTGAGGGCGGCAAGATAGTTCTCAGCGAGCTTGTCGTAGCGGGTTGCGATACGACGGTATTGCTTGGCCTTGTCTAAGAAGCGTTCGACGAAGTTGCGCGCCTTGTACGTGCGGAGCATGAATCCGAAAATGGCGTGATATGGAAGCCTCAACCGTTAAGCGACCCATTGCGGACAGATGATTCGACAGCAATGATCGGCACCATGGCGTTCGACTACCAAGTCTCACTTCAGGTGTATCACCCAGATGCCGATCCCGCTGACATCGTGGACGGCATAGCTATCCAAGCAAGCCGAAGCTGCAAGGTGGGTGATCGCCGATCAGCGCCCAACGGTGCCGACTTGTCGGGGCACTATCATGAGACTTACTGTCTCTTTCGGCTTGGTGGCGGAAACGACGGCAAGTTGGCAAAATGCCTCAGAGACGCCGTAAAAATCCTCCAGCCAAAGCGGCAATATCTGGACTGGCTGCGTGAAACAGGCGGCCGAATGAACTTTTATGTTGGCTGGACAGTCGGTGAGCGCGGTGAGGTCTTCGACACCCGCCTGCTGTCCGAAATTGCACAACTCGGCATCGATCTTGGGATTGAGCCCTTTCGTGTTCGACAACGCTCGGCGTCCCATCATATATGAGTTCGCGTCCCGGGATCGCGCACCCTAGCTGCGCCAATCGCCCTCGCCCGCCTGCATGTGGTAGCGGGCCTGGTAGGCCACGAAAGCGTCGATCTCCCTCTCGATCGCATCGTCGTCCCATCCCAGGACCGGCGCGACCGCTTCGGCGGCCCGCCTGACGGCTTCTGGCGGAATGGCCGCGTTCCAGCCAGCCGAGGTACGCCGGAACAGGATGTCGACGAGGTGCCTCGGCTGCTCGCGCTTCGCCGAATGGACGATGTCGGCGATGGTGACCTCGGGATAATGCGGCAGGAGCGGCGGCGAATTCTGGTTGTCGGGGAAGCGGCGCGCGGCAAACGAGGCAGGCTTGGGCGGGCCGGACGGCGCAAGACGCTTGCGCACGGCCTCGACGACTTCGCGCGCGGCCGAGCGGTGGAACATGATCGCCGCCCACGTCGTCGTGAGCACGTTCGGCAGGCCATCTCGGCCGAGGTCCTGAAACACGCTGAACGGGATGCGGCGGCCTTTCGGAAACGCCGGGTCGTAGGTGATCGGGCGTACTCCCGCCCACGCCTGGAGCACGTCGCCGCGCGAGAGCCCGATGCCCGGCATGAAATGGTTGACCTCGTCGAGAAGGAAACCGACTTCCTCCTCGGTCGGGCGGACGTCGTCCAGGCTGCCCTCGTAGGGCGTTTCGGTCGGCCCGACATAGTGCAGGTCGCCCCATGGCATGCAGGTGATGGCCTCTCCTTCCCGGTTCGTGCCCATGATGCCGTGTCCCCGGCATTGCTCCGGCAGGCGGACCAGGAAATGCGTTCCCTTGACGCCGATCACCTTGCGCGGCACCGGCCGACCGTCGGCCACCGTCTGGTTGACCCTGTCGATCCACGGGCCCGCCATGTTGAGCAGCACCCGGCCGTTGACGGACGCGGCGACGCCGCTGACGCCGTCCTTGAGATCGACGTCCCATGAGCGGTTTGGCTGCTGTCTGAGCCCGGTTGCCTCCGTGTAGTTCAGCACCGTCGCGCCGAGACGATCGGCGTCGAGGACGGCGTCGATGCAGACGCGTTCCGGCCAGTTGAAATGGTGATCCTCGAAGGTCACGACGCTTTCGATGGCTTCCCGGTCGCGGAGCCATCCCACGAAAGGAACCTTGCTTGCGGCTTGATCGGCAGAATGGATCTCTACCTTGAGCTTCTGTTTGCCCCGATTTGCCCACTCGAGCAGCCTGGCGCCGGCCTTCACGTGCCAGCCCCGATAGGGCATCGTCCGCGTGATGGCGAAGACCAGCGTCATCGGCCGCGCCAGTTCCGGGGTGGTGCGGCGGAATTCGGTGCTCGCCACGATCGACCGGTAGGCCGAACCCAGCGAGGCGAGGAAGCGCTTCGGATCGCGTGCGAACTCGAGCAGCGAATAGGTCGGCGCGAGGTAGCGCAGCCCGCAGTGCAGGAGGCGGCCCGACCGCGACGTCGCGGCCGACGCAAAGTCATCCTTCTCGACCAGCAGGACCGAATATCCGGCGGCGGCGAGATGCTGGGCGGAACTCGCACCGCTGATGCCGCCGCCGATGACGACGACATCGTAGGTCCGGCCATCGATCGTTCGCAGGTCTTTTCTCATGATGCCTCCTCTATGCCGGTGAAACCGGAAACGTCCGTGACGTCAGCGTCTCCAACCGGGCGCGAAACGCGATGCTGCGCATCCCGTGGAAGATCAGCAGCGCCAGCCAGAGCCCATGGTTGGCCATGAACGGCGCAAGGGCGGCCCAGGAAAGCAGATAGACCAGCAAGGACACGAGCATCATATTGCGCATCTCGCGCGACCAGGTGGCGCCGATGAAGACGCCATCCATCTGGAACGCCACCGCCCCGGCCAGCGGCAGCGCGACGACGTAGGGCAGGTAGACCGAGGCGAGGACACGGATATCCTCGATCGGCGTGACCCACGCCACCACCCGGTCGCTGGCAAGGTAGATGCCGGCGCTGGTGACCAGCGCGAAAAGGACGCTCCAGACCGTCGTCAGCCGGACGACACGGTCGAAGGTCGCGCGAAAACCCGCGCCGACCGCCCGGCCGGCGAGTTGTTCGGCCGCCATGGCGACGCCGTCGAGCATGGCGATCGCGACGAAGTAGAACCGGAGCAGGATGGTATTGGCTGCCAGGACGTCCGCGCCGAGCAGCGCACTCTGGCGCGTGAAAAAGGATAGGCCGACCAGCAGCGCCAGCGAGCGGATCATCATGTCGGTGTTGACGCCGCCGAGCCGCCGCAGCCTTCTCCTGTTCGCCAATTCGGAGAACCGCCAACCTGCTGCCGGCATGCGCGACGCGACGACCACCAGGCTAAGTCCGGCAGTCAGCACCTCGGCGAGCGCGCTCGCCCAGCCGGCGCCGGCGACACCGAAATCGTAGTGCAGGACCAGCAGCAGGCTGAGCAGGATGTTGGCCGCGTTGAGGACAGTCTGCAGCAGCAGTCCGACGAGCGCCTCGCCGCGCCCGAGCACCCAGCCGAAGACGACGAAGTTGATGAACACGAACGGCGCCGACCACACCCGCGCGGAGAAATAGTCGAGGGCCGGGCTGGCGGTGCTGCGATCGGCGCCCAGCAGGCTGACGCCGAGCACGCCTATGGGACCCTGGAACAGGACGAGAAGGATGCCCAGAAGAAGGGCGATGCCCAGCCCGGCCAGCAGCACGTCCTGCTCTTCCTGCCGGTCGCCCGCCCCTACCGCCTGGGCCGTGAACCCGGTGGTCGCGCCGCGCAGGAAGTTGCAGGAGGTGAAGACGACGTCGAAGACGACGGCGCCGATCGCGACGCCGCCCAACAGGGCCGCATCGCCGAGTTGGCCGATCACGCCGGTCGAGACCAGCCCGACCAGAGGCGTCGACAGATAGGCGATTGTCATCGGCACGGCGATGGTCAGTACGGCGCGATGCGTTACCGGAAAATCGCCGCCGCGCGCGCCGCTCATGTCGGTCGCAGGTCCGTGACAGCGAGCGGCGAAGCGCCTGAAACGACGGCCGCCGCCCGTACCATCAGAGGCCGACTGTCGCCCAACGGTGCGGCGCGACAGCGTCGCGGTCGAGCGTGACGCCGAGGCCCGGCCCGGCCGGGACCGGCATCTCGCCTTCGCGGATCGTCCGTTCGAGCGGCGCCGACACCACCGGGTTGTAGCCCGGCTCGACCTCGAAGTCGGGGAAGGCCTCGAGTACCATGAAATTCGGGATCGCCGCGGCGAACTGCGCGGCGATGGCGGTCGCCAGCGGGCTGCCGTAGTTGTGCGGAGCCACGCGGATGTTGTGGAGTTCGGCGGCCGCCGCGATCTTCAGGCCTTCGGAAAAGCCGCCAGTGTTGCAGATGTCGGGCTGTGCGATCGACAGGCCGCCGGCGCAAAACGCCTTGTGGAAGCCTGACCGACCATAGAAGCGCTCGCCTGCGGCCAGGGGGATGTGGGTCTTTCCGGCAACGGTCGAGAACACGTCCGGCAGCGCCGGGTCGACCGGCTCCTCGATGAAGCAGATGCCCAGCGGCTCCAGGCGCGCGATTAGCGGCACGAGCAGGTCCATCGTCAGGCCACCGCCGAAATCCAGCATGATCTCCACGTCCGGTCCGACCGCCTCGCGAACGGCCTCGCAGCGCTCGACGATGAGCTGCTCGCGGGCGCGCTCGACGCTGCGGCGCACCGGATGCTTGACGATCATGACTGGGTCGGCGACGCCGAGCGGATAGAGCTTCAGCCCACGAAACCCGCGCGTCGCGGTCCTGGCCGCGGCAGCGGCATATTCCTGCGGCGTATCGCAGCCCATCCACCATCCGTTGGCGTAGGTCTCCAGACTTTCCACGAACGGACCGCCGAACAGCGAATGAACGGGCACGCCGAGCGCCCTCGCCTTGATGTCCCAGAGAGCGTGATCGATTGCGCTGAGCGCGGCGAAGCAGATCGCGCCGCCGCCCTTGGTCCAGAAGCCGTTGTCGTAGATCGTGTGCCAGAGCAGCTCGACGGGACCGGGATCGCGGCCAACCACGAAGCGCTGGACCATTTCGCGGAGCATCTCGGCCGAGGCCATGGTCCCGGCGCCATAGGCGATGCCCGCCTCGCCGATGCCGGTGACGCCGGCGTCAGTCTCCAGCTCGAGGATGACGCCGCGCCGGTTTCCACACGGGACGACATAAATGTTGGCGGCGGATACGATCATGCGCAGGTCCCGACTGAATCAAACGACGCGACTATGTCGCGCCGGTCCGCCGATGGACCACGGAATAGTTCGCTCAGGCCCCCGCGCTTTTGGAATAGTGCGTGCGCCGACGCACCAGGACGCCGGTCAGGCGATACCCCGGGCCTTCAGTTGCTGCTCTTCCTCGAACATCTGCTCGGCGATCCAGTCGCGCACGGCCAGGACGAGCGGGCGCGGCTCGCTGCTCCCTGTCACCAGGTGATAGACTCGACCGGTTTCGATGACGGTATCGCTCGCCCTAACCAACTGCTCGTCGAGCATCAGCTTCGAGATCACCGACGTCCAGCCGATTGCCAGTCCCAACCCCCTGAGCGCGGTGTGGATGACGACCGAATAGTCGGAGAAGGTCAGCGTCCTCCAGGATGGGTCGATCGGCGCGCCGCCGGTGAAATCTGTCCAGTCGACGGGATGGCCCGACAGGTTGGTCAGGGTGTGCGGCTTCTTCGGCCGCTCGAAGGTGCCGAATTCCTCCAGATAGGCCGGCGAGCCGACGACCATGATGCGCTCCGGCGCAAACCGGCCGTCGAGGCGGCGCGACTCCTCGGGATCGGCGATCCTGAGGCCGAGGTCGCAGCCGTTCAGCGGGCCGTAGACGCGGATCGGCATCAGCTGGAACTGCAGCGTTGCCTCCGGGAAACGCTCGAGGAACTGCGAATAGCGCGGCATCAGCCAGTGCGTCGCCATGCCGGTCGAGGTCGACAAGGTGACAACTTCGCCGCGCTCCGAAGTGTTCTCCATCTCGATGATGACGTTCTCGACCGAGGCAAACGCGCGGGTCGTTGCCTGGCCCAGGCGCTGCCCGTTCTCGGTCAGGCTGAGGCGCGGCCCGTTGCGTACGAACAGTTGCTGGCCGAGGTGTTTTTCGAGCGCCGCGATCGCATGGCTGACCGCAGGTTGAGTTATATTAAGCTCTTCTGATGCCCGCGAAAAACTGCCCAACCGCGCCGCGGCTTCGATGACGAAGAGCGAGTTCGACGACGGCAGACGGCGACGCAGGACCATGAACCCAGCTTATAGTATCGATGAAACTTATCCACCTTTTTGCGGCATCGGATCGATGCAATCGTTGTGCCTGCGGCAACCTGAAGCGGCGCGAAACGCGACGCAGGACCGCACAGTACGAGAGCAATGGCAGTTCGAGAATTGGATATTGCGTGCTTGCGCGCAGAGACGCCCGGATGCAACGGGCAGTTCACGCACCTCAACAATGCGGGCGCCTCGCTGAAGCCACGGATGGTGGTCGAAGCGGTCGCCAGGCACCTCGAACGCGAGGAAGAAATCGGCGGGTACGAGGCCGCCACGGAGGCAGCAGGGGACGTCGGCGCGTTCTACGCTTCGGTCGCACGCCTGATCAACGCGCAACCATCCGAGATCGCCTTCGTCGACAGCGCGACGCGGGGCTGGCAGATCGCCTTTCTCGCGCTTGGCCTGAATCCCGGCGACGAGGTGCTCACGTCGAGCGCCGAGTACAATTCCAACATGATCAGCTTCCGCCATGCCGAACAACGCCTCGGCATCAGGACGGTGCTGGTCCCCGACGAGGCCGACGGCAGCATCGATTGCGCGGCGCTCGAGCGCGCCATCACCGGCCGGACGCGGTTGATCTCCCTGTCGCACATGCCGACCAATGACGGCATCGTGCAGCCCGCGGCAGAGGTCGGTCGCATCGCCAAAGCGCACGGCATCCCCTACCTGCTCGACGCCTGCCAGTCGGTCGGCCAGATGCCGATCGACGTGACCGGCCTCGGATGCACCATGCTGACCGCCACGGGACGCAAATATCTTCGCGGGCCGCGCGGCACCGGCTTCCTGTGGGTCGACAGGACATGGCAGGACCGCCTCGTGCCGGAAATGCTCGACATCCGCTCGGCGCGCTGGACCGAGGTCGACCGCTTCGAGATCATGGACGACGCAGGCCGCTACGAACTGTGGGAGAACAACGTCGCGGCGCAGATAGGCCTCGGAAAGGCGGCGGCCTATGCGGTGCGCCATTCGCTCGACCTCGTGTGGGAGCGCATCCAGATGCTGGCGGCGCGGCTCCGGTTGCTGCTCGCCGAACTGCCCGGCTTCGACGTCCACGACAGGGGCGCGGTCAAGAGCGGCATCGTGACCTTCAGCAGCCGCGCCGTTCCCGCCGCCGAACTGACGGCATGGCTGCGGCGCGAACACGCCATCAACACGTCCGTGTCGGCCGTCCAGTTGACGCGAACCGATCTCCTTTCCAGCGGCCTGACGCATGTGGTGCGCGCCTCGGTGCACGCCTTCAACACGGAAGACGAAGTCGACCGGCTGGCAGCCGCGCTGCGGCCGCTGGCGACCGGCCGGGACGCGGCGCAAGCCGTACCGGTTTCGTGACTTGATCAGTTCAGATGATAACAATGGGAGCACTGACATGACATTCCAGACGACACGCAGAACCCTCCTCGGCGGCATCGGCGCCACTGCCCTCGGCACGCTCGCCGCGCCCTACCTGATCCGCCCCGCCTTCGCCCAGTCGAAGGAGCTCAACGTGTGGAGCTACTCGGGCTTCGTCACCGACGAGTTCAAGGGCAAGTTCGAGAAGGACACCGGCATCACCGTCAACATCCGCCCGGTCTCCGACCAGGGCGAGCAGTTCAACCTGATGGTCGCCGAAAACGGCAATCACAGCGCCGACATTGTCTGCTGCGCCGGCCACCGCTTCTACCAGTTCGTGGACAAGGAACTGCTAGCCCCGATCGACTTCAACAAAATGACCAACTGGAACAAGATCGACGACTCCATCGCCAACGCGAAATGGGTGTCGCGACGCGACCAGGTGTGGGGCGTGCCGATCGTGCTCGTGTCGACCGGCCTGCTCTACAACAAGGAAGTGTCTCCTGCCGCTCCCGAGAGCTGGTCGGTGATGTTCGATCCGGCCAACGCCGGCAAGACGACCTACCAGATCCAGGACTTCTACCAGATCGTCATGAACTACCTGGGCTACGACGGCTCGGCCGCGTCCTATGTCGACGATCCGCAGAAGGCGCAGGACGCGGTCAACGCGACGCGCGACTTCCTGATCCAGCACAAGGACAAGGTGCGCCGCTACTACGACGCGGCGACCGAAATCCAGCAGATGTTCGTCAGTGGAGACGCGGACTTCGCGCAGGCCGGCTCCGGCCCCGCCTCGCAGATCATCCAGGAAGGCTTTGCCGCCGGCTACACGATCCCCAAGGAAGGCGGCCTCGCCTACGCCTACGGCTTCAACATCGCCAAGGGCGCGAAGAACCTCGACAACGCCTATCTCTTCCTCGACGCGCTCATCGCCTCGCCGGAGAACGGGGCGGCGATCGTCCGCTCGACCGGGTACAGCTCGACCATCAAGGGCACCGACGCGCTGCTCAACGACGCCGAGCGCGAGGCGCTTGGGCTGACCCCGGAAGAGACCGGACGGCTGTCCTGGGTGGACGTCGAGACGGCGCCGTTCATCTTCGACCTGATCGACAAGGCCGCGGAAGAAATCCGCGCCGCCTGACGAAACCGCGTCCGCCCTGGCCCGTTCGGGGCGGACGCTTTCTGGATTTTGCGATGACCCGCCTGCTCATACTCGCGAGACGTTTCGGTCCCTACCGCGCATTCGCGGACATGCTGTCGACGCATCCGCGCCTGCGCTATGCGCTTGTGGCCGTCGTGCCGCTGCTGTGGATCGTGGTCGCGGACATCGCGCCGCTCGTGCGCATGGTGCTGATCAGCTTCTACGAGCGCTTCCCTTTGCCTCCCGGCGAAACCCCGAGCTTCACGCTGGCGCAGTACCAGGCCTTCGTCGACCGCCCGCTCTACCTGTCGGCGTTCGTCAGGACGTTCGTGTTCGGCGGGCTCGCCACGCTGCTCACCCTCGTCGTGATCTTTCCGATCGCCTACTACATCTCCAAGGTGGTTCCGCGCGACAAGCGCCTGCGCCTGCTGCTGCTGGCGATCGCGCCGTTCTGGATCAGCGAGGTGATCCGCAGCTTCGCGTGGATCCTGATGCTGGCCAACAAGGGGGCCATCAATTCGTTCCTGATCTGGACGGGCCTCATCGGCCGCCCGATCGAGCTCCTCTACAACAACATCTCGCTGACCATCGGCGTGCTCTACCTGACGTCGCTCTACATGCTGCTGCCGCTCTACGCGGCGCTGGAAAAGATCGACGATCGCCTGATCGAGGCTGCCTCCGACCTCGGCGCTTCCCGCTTCGCCATCCTCAGGCGCATCATCATGCCGCTGTCGCGCGAGGGGATCATCACCGGCTGCGTCCTGGTGTTCCTGCTGGTCACCGGCCTCTACGCTCTGCCGCAACTGCTCGGCGGCCCCTCGAACACGCTGTTCGCCTCGATCATCGGGCAGGTCTTCTCGCGCGCCGGCGATTCCTGGCCGCTCGGCAGCGCCTTCAGCGTGATCCTGATCGGCACGTCGCTCGTCATCGTCGCCATCTTCATGGCGCTCTTCCAGTCACGCAGGAGCCGCGCATGAGGCTGCTCGACCGCTTTGCGCTGCCGGCCTATTTCTGGCTGTTCGTCGCCTACCTGTTCCTGCCGCTGGCGATCATGGCGGCCGTCGGCTTCCGCGATTCGAACTTTGTCGCATTCCCGATCCAGGCCTGGACCACACGCTGGTACCAGACGGTCATCTTCGAGCGCGACGTGATGTCGTCGATCTGGGTTTCGGTGAAGGTCGCCTTAGGCGCGACCGTGATGTCGCTCGTGATCGGCATTCCGATGGCGTTCTTCGTGGCGAGGCTACGCGGCTTCTGGCGCGCGGTGATGATCGCGATCATCGTGCTGCCGGCCTTCCTGCCGGTGGTCGTCGCCGCCATCTCGATGCGCATGTTCATCGGCGTGCTGGGCCTGCAGACGGGCATACCGGCCGTCATCTTCGGCCACGCCGTCTCGACCGTTCCCTTCGTCGTGGTGATGATCCTGACCCGGTTCGGCTCGATGAGCCCCAATCTCGCCGACGCCGCGCGCGACCTCGGTGCGGACGAATTCATCGTCGCCTACCGGGTAACGCTGCCGTACCTGATGCCGGCGATCTTCGGCGGAGCGGTGTTCTCCATGCTGCTGTCGTTCGAGGATTTCGTGCGCTCGTTCTTCCTCGGCGGCTTCGAGCCGACCTTCCCGGTGCTGCTCTTTGCCAAGCTCCGCTTCGGGTTCGATCCCGGCCTCGCCGCCATCTCCACGATGGTGCTGATCGTCAGCGTACTCGTCGGATTGTACGCCGAGCGCTTCATCCGTCGCCGCAAGCTCAACAGCTCCTCCGATATCCCAGCACTGGACAATACATGACTGCTCCTCTCCAGCCCGCCATCGAGGTCCGCAACGTCGTCAAGTCGTTTGGCAGCATGCGCGCCATCGACGACGTTTCGCTGTCCGTCGCGCCGGGCGTGTTCCTGACCCTGCTCGGACCGTCGGGCTGCGGCAAGTCCACCCTGCTGCGAACCATCGCCGGCTTCATCACCTCCGATTCCGGCAGCGTGCTGATCGGCGGACGCGACGTCACCAGCCTGCCGCCGAACGCGCGGCCCGTGAACATGGTGTTCCAGGACTACGCCCTGTTTCCGCACATGACAGTGCGCGAAAATGTCGGCTTCGGCTGCGAGATGCAGGGCCTGTCCCGGCAGGCCAGGGAGAAGCGTGTCGACGACCTGCTCAACCTCGTACAGCTGCCGCAACTCGGCCACCGCCGCCCGGACGAGCTTTCGGGAGGCCAGCGTCAGCGCATCGCGCTCGCCCGCGCACTCGCCCCGGACCCGGTGTCGCTGCTGCTCGACGAACCGCTCGGCGCGCTCGACCTGAAGCTTCGGCTGGAAATGCAGCGCGAATTGAAGTCGCTGCAGCGCAAGACCGGCAAGACCTTCGTGTTCGTCACCCACGACCAGGAGGAAGCCATGTCGATGTCCGACCTGATCGCCGTCATGCGCGACGGACACATCGAGCAGCTCGACCGGCCGGAAGTCATCTATTCGCGCCCCGTCAGCCTCTACGTCGGCAGCTTCGTCGGCGCGGCAAACCTGCTCGAAGCGACGGTCGACGGTGTCGACGGCGAACAGATGCGCGTCGTCTCGCGCGCCTTCCAGGCGGTGCTGCCGCGATCGTCGGTGACAACGCCGGGGGACGTGACGCCCGGAATGGCGGTGACGCTGCTGGTCAGGCCGGAGCATCTCCAGGCGTCCACGCCAGCGGCGGGCGGGCTCAGCCTCGCCGGCCGCGTGAGCGAACGCACCTACCTCGGCAATCGCGTGCATGTGCGCTTCGAGACCGAGGATGGACGCTCGCTGCTGGCGGACGCGCGCGCGGAGGACGTCGCCGAGGTCGGCGAGGTCTTCAAGGCAGCCTTGCGCCCCGAATCGGTGGCCGTGCTGCGGAGCTAGCCGCGCATCGCCGACATGTTGGAATTGAAATACGGAAAGGAATTGCAATGGAAATGATCGACGCTCGCCGGGTGCACGAACTGGGCGACTTCGCAGGCCTCGTCGAGGCGCTGCGCAAGGCGCACAAGGGCGGCATGCCGAAGCACTCGGACCGGTTGATCTACCAGGAGCCCAATCCCGCGGGGCAGCCGGACATCTTCATCATCCTGCCGGCGTGGGAACCGCAGGAAGCGATCCTCGCCAAGTTCGTGACCTCGTTCCCCAACAACAGGGAGCGGCACGGCGTGTCCAACGTCAATTCGCTCTACTGCATGATGAACGGCCAGACCGGGATCACCGAGGCGGTCATGGACGGCGAGGCCATCATCTTCCGCAAGACCTCGTCGGACTCCGCGCTCGGCTCCAGCATCCTGTCGCGGCCGGATGCCGAAACCTTCCTGATGATCGGCGCCGGCGCGCTGTCGCCCTACACTGTAGAGGCACATCTCACGGTGCGTCCCTCGATCAAGCGGGTCCTGCTGTGGAACCGGACATCGTCGAACGCCGAGGCGCTGGCCGCCAAGCTCGCCGAGAAGGGCATTTCGGCCGAAGTCGCCGGCGACCTGGACGCAGCGGTTTCCGAAGCCGACATCATCTGCAGCGCCACCATGGCGACGACGCCGCACCTCAAGGGCAAGCTGCTCAAGCCTGGCTGCCATGTCGACCTGATCGGCTCCTTCACGCCGGAGATGCGCGAAGCCGACGACGACGTGCTCAAGCGCGCAAAAATATTCGTCGACCACCGCCAGACGACGACCCGCTCCGGCGAGTTCCTGGGGCCGTTCGAGCGCGGTGTCATCGCGCCGTCCCACGTCAGGGCGGACCTGTTCGAGCTGATCCAGGGCAAGGCCGAAGGCCGCACCAGCGACAGCGACATCACGATGATGAAGAACGGCGGCGGCAGCCACCTCGACTACTGGGTCGCGAAATACCTGATGGACCGCCACTTCGGCAGGGAATTCTCGACCACCTGTTCTAGCTGATGCAACCGGGACGGTCGCGGGGCGGCCGTCCCTCCACCTGGACATTTGCACGATGGAACTTCCTCGACGATCCATACCTTCGGTGTCCGGCCTCATCGCATTCGAGGCGACCGCGCGGCATCTGAGCTTCTCGCGCGCGGCCGAGGATCTCGCGCTGACCCAGGGCGCGGTCAGCAAGCGCGTTCGCCAGCTCGAAGGCGTGCTCGGCTTCCAATTGCTGACGCGCAACACCAACCAGGTCTCGCTTACCGAGATCGGGCAGACCTACCTCGGACATGCCCGCAAGCTCCTGCGCCAGTTGCAGACCTCGACCGAGGACATCCGTGCGTCCGCCCAGGGGCGCGACAGCATCCGCGTCGCCGCGCAGACGGCCTTTGCGATTCGGTGGCTTGTGCCGAGGCTCGCGGGCTTCTCCGGCGCCTTTCCCAACTGCACCGTCAACCTCTTGTCGTTCTGTTCGTCCGACGACCCGCAGCTGGTCGAGGCCGACTGCATGATCTGCGACGGACCCCTGCCGTGGCGCGACGGCCAGACGAGCACCCTGGTTTCCGGACCGAGCATCGTCGTCGCATCGCCGGCCATGGCCGGCGGCGGGGTGCGCGCCGTGGACCCGCGGCAGCTTGCCGGCATGGCGCGCCTCGCATGCAACCGCACACCGGACCTGTGGCAGCAGTGGTTCGCGGCGGAGGACTGCAACGATTCGACGGCCAGCGAAGCACGCTTCGATGACCTTGCAGTGCTGATCGAGGCGGCCGTGGCCGGACAGGGCATCGCGCTGCTGCCCGAATTCCTGGTGGCCGACGACATCCGGCAGGGCCGGCTGAAAGTCCTCTGCGCCGAGAGCCGGACCGAACACAGCCGCTACCGCGTCGGCGCACCGCTTCGCCACAAGGGCTGGGCGCCGATCCAGGGCTTCGTCGAGTGGATCACCAGGCCCGAGCAGGCATGCGCAGCCAATGTCCGCCGCCTGCCCTCTCGCGATGCAGACCCGGTGCCGGCGATGCCGGCCTGGACCCCCGCGCAACCGGCAAAGCGCCAGGCGGCGGGGAGCGCGGCGCGAGCACCCTTCCCTCTCGGCTAAACGGGGACCGTTAGCCGCCGGCGCGCAACAGCGCTTCGACCTCGGCGAGCGACGGCATCGACGGCGCGGTTCCGGGCCGCGTCACCGAGATGCCGGCGACGGCGCAGGCGAAACGCACCGCCTCGGGCGGCGCGAAGCCGCGCGACAGAGCCGCGGCAAGACCGCCGTTGAAGGCGTCGCCCGCGCCGGTCGTCTCGACCACCGGACCCGCCGAAACGGCGGGCACGTGCTCCGACGCCCCCTTCGCGTGCAGCAGTGCGCCCTTCTCGCCCAGCGTGACGATCACCGTGCCGACACCCATCGCCAGCAGCCTGTCGGCCGCGCGGCGCGCATCGTCCACCGTTTCGACCGCCATGCCGGTCAGTTCGCCGGCTTCCGTCTCGTTCGGTGTCACATAGTCGCTGAGCGCGAACATCCGGTCTGGAAGCGTCGCCGCCGGAGCCGGGTTCAGGATCGTGGTCACGCCCGCCTGCCTGGCGATTTCCAGGGCATGCTGCGCGGCCGCGACCGGCTGCTCGAGCTGGGTAACGAACACGCCGGCGGAGCGAATGAGCGCGGCGTTGGCGTCGATGTCCTCGGGCGAGATCATGGAAGCCGCGCCCGGGCAGACGATGATGGCGTTGTTGCCTGTCGTCTCCTCGATGAAGATGTAGGCGGCGCCGGTGTAGCTCTCCGGGGTCTCGATGACGGCCGCCTTGACGCCCGCGTCCTTCCAGGTGGCGCGCGCCATGTCCGCGAACGGGTCCCTGCCGAGCCGCGTGACGAAGGTCACGTCGGCCCCGAGCCGGCCCGCCGCGACGGCCTGGTTGGACCCCTTGCCGCCCGGTCCGAGCTTGAAATCCGATCCAAGGATCGTCTCGCCCATGCGCGGCGCCCGGGCCGCGCGATAGGCCGTGTCGGCGACGAAGACGCCAAGGATTACGACCGGCTTCTGGTCAGGCATCTGGTGTCAGTCCGCGTCCGGAGGGATGACGCCCTTGCGGAAGGCGAAGCAGCCGTAGAAGCGACGCTCGCCGGTCTGGATCACGCAGTAGGCCTGCTTGGCGCGCTCGTAGAAGGCGTAGCGTTCGATCGAGATCATCGGCCAGCGCTTGCCCTCGGCCTTGTCGATCGCCTTCTGCACTTCCTTCTGGACAGGCGGTATCTCCTTCGGCTTCCCGACGATCTCCATGCGCGCGGCGGCGTCGTCGACGAAGCTGTCGAGCGGGTAGACCGAGAGGATCGCCGCCGCGGCTTCGGCGGCCGTTGTGTTGTCGATCCTGAGCACCCTGCCGAGCCGGGTCTGACGCGCCACCGAATCGGAGGGAAAGTTGGTGTCGGCGATGATCAGATCGTCGCCGTGGCCCATGGCGCGCAGCGCGTAGAGCACGTCTGCATTGAGCAGCGGATGGACACCCTTAAGCATTCACTCAATTCCTCCCGAACTGGTTTGGCCCGAAGGGCCGGTCAGAGCCGCTTGCCGCCGTCCGGGTCGAACAGATGGACGGCATCGGCGCGCGGCCGCAGGTGGAGCGTGTCGCCAGGCTTGAAGTCGTGGCGCTCCCTGAACAGGGCGACGACCTCGCTCGAGCCGAACCGCAGCACGACGGTGGTTTCCGACCCGGTGGGCTCGACCACGGAGATGCGAGCCGCAAGCCCCTCGTCCGCGATCTCGAAATGCTCGGGCCTGACGCCATAGATCACGTCGCGGCCCTCGGCCACCTGCTGGCTGCCGGACATCGGCAGCAGGGCGCCGTCGACGCGGACGCCGCCGGCCTCGACCTTGCCCTTCAGCATGTTCATCGCCGGCGATCCGATGAAGCCGGCGACGAAGGTGTTGGCAGGACGGTCGAAGAGCTCCAGCGGCGCGCCCATCTGCTCGATCCGGCCCGCCTGCATGACGACGATCTTGTCGGCCATCGTCATCGCCTCGACCTGGTCGTGGGTGACGTAGATCGTCGTGGTCTTGAGGCGCTGGTGCAGTTCCTTGATCTCGGTGCGCATCTGCACGCGCAGCTTCGCGTCGAGGTTGGACAGCGGTTCGTCGAACAGAAAGACCTGTGGATCGCGCACGATGGCGCGGCCCATTGCCACACGCTGGCGCTGGCCGCCGGAAAGCTGGCGCGGATAGCGGTCGAGATACGGCGCCAGATCGAGAATCTCGGCCGCGGCGCGAACGCGCTCGCTGATCTGCGCGCGATCGATGCCGCGCAGCTTCAGCGCGAAGCCCATGTTCTGAGCCACGGTCTTGTGCGGATAGAGCGCGTAGTTCTGGAACACCATCGCAATGTCGCGCTTGCTCGGCGGCAGATGGTTGACGACGCGGTCGCCGATGGCGATGTCGCCGCCGGAGATGGCCTCGAGACCCGCGATCATGCGCAGCAATGTGGACTTGCCGCAGCCGGACGGACCGACCAGCGCGACAAACTCCCCGTCGGCGATATCGACGCTCACTCCATGCAGGACCTGAACGGACCCGTATGCCTTCGACACATTGCGGATTGCGACCTGCGCCATCGTCCCCCCGATGCAAATTTCCGGCCGAAACTAGTCAACTGGACAGGCCGAGTCCACTGGTCGATTCAATCGATGCAAACAACATTGCGCATCGCGTTGACTTCAAGCGGAATTGCCCCTTAGTGTCGGACGCTTTCTATCGATTTAGCATCTCCGACATCCCGCGCGGACACGGGCAGACAGTCTAATTCGATCAGCCCGGGCCGGCAGTGGGAGTGACAGTGATATTCGGCCTCGGAGAGCGACCAAACGCAACCCTGAACCAAGCTTGGGAGGAACCTAGATGAAAACTGGAATCTACGATCAATTGATGCGGGCGGGCGCTACGCGTCGGCAGCTGCTGAAGGGCGCTGCCAGCGTCGCGGCCGTTGCCGCTGCGTCGACCGGCCCGCTCGGCATGCTGACGCGTCAGGCGTCCGCGGACGCGGCCCTGCGCGCGCAGATCCTGCAGATCCCCGGCGTCGGCAAGGGCTCGCCCACGGACGCCGACTGGCAGAAGGTCGGCGAGCTGTGCCTCGGTGCGACCAAGGCCAACGTCGCCGAGGGCGAATTCGCCGGCGTCGAGCTCACCTTCATGGGCCTGAACAACCAGAACCTGCACAACTTCCTGTTCCGCGGCTTCCTGAAGCCGTGGGAGGCCTATACCGGCGCGAAGATCAACTGGATCGACCTCGCCCAGGCCGACTACAACGCCCGCCTGCAGCAGTCGATCGCCACCGGCACCGTCGACTTCGACATCATCGAGATGGGCGCGCCCTTCGAAGGCGACACCGCGAGCAAGGGACTGCTGGACGAGATGCCCGACTGGGTCGCGACCCAGATCGAGGCCGACGATCTCGTCGGCTACCTGAAGCCGCCGGTCGGCACCTGGGACGGCAAGAGCTATCGCATCACCATCGACGGCGACTGCCACACCTTCGCCTACCGCAAGGACTATTTCGGCGACGGCTCCATCACCGGCATGGCCGAAGTGCCGAAGTTCTGGGACGACGTGAACGCCGCGTCGATCGCCGTCAAGGGCAAGACCGACCCGCTGACCGGCCTGCCCGCATACGGCTTCCTCGACCCGCTGAAGGGCTGGGGCGGCTTCGGCTTCTACTTCCTGGAAGACCGCGCGTCGGCCTATGCCAAGCATCCCGACGACAAGGCCTGGCTGTTCGATCCGGACACCATGAAGCCGCGCGTCAACAACCCGGCCTTCGTGCAGGCGATCCAGGACGTCATGGACCTGATTGCGGCCGGCGCCTATCCGCCGGACCAGATCAACGCCGACCCCGGCACAACCGCCTTCCAGCAGTTCCTCGCCGGCACCGGCGCGGCCCTGACCTGGTGGGGCGACGTCGGTTCGAACGCACGCACGTCCGACACCTCGGTCGTCGGCGATGTCGTCGGCTTCTCGATCAACCCCGGCGCCAAGAAGGTCTACAACTCCAAGACGAGCGCCTGGGAAGAGAAGGAAAACTTCGCGCCGAACATGGCCTACATCGGCTGGGGCGTATACGTGACCTCGCGCGTCTCGTCCGACGAGAAGAAGCGCAAGGCCGCATGGTCCGCGGCTGCCCATCTGGGCGGCAAGGACCTGTCGCTCTGGACGGCAGCCTATCCGTCCGGCTTCCAGCCCTACCGCCAGTCGCACTTCAACTACGACGAGTGGGAAGCAGCCGGCTACGATCGCGCCTTCATCGAGGACTATCTGGGCTCGAACGCCGACAGCTACAACCACCCGAACGCGGCGATCGAGCCGCGCATCCCCGGTATCTTCCAGTACTATTCCGTGGCCGAAGACGAACTGGCGAAGGGCTTCGCCGGCCAGTACAAGTCGGCGCAGGAAACCGCGGACGCCATCGCCGCGGCCTGGGAGAAGATCACCGACCAGATCGGTCGCGAGAGCCAGATCAAGCTCTACAAGGCCTCGCTGGGCATGTAACACGGCGGGGTGCGCGCCCTGAGGCGCGCACCCCATACATTCGGTCGGGCGGCGACACGCAAGCCGCCTTTTGCAATTTCAGGAATATGGCTATCGGGGGCGCATGAGCCAGGGGGATCTCCTTCACGTCGTCACGGCTGACGACATATCCGACCGGCGCAAGGCCTTCGGCCGCGCCATCGTATGGGGCTCGGCGCTCATCGTCGCGCTGGTGGCGGCCGCCCAGACGGCGCAGCAGATGGGCTATGCGCAGTTCGGCTTCGAGACCTGGCGCCCGACGCTCTACGCCTACATCCTGTGGGCCATCTGCCTCTGCTGGAGCCAGGTTCTGATTCGCGGCGAACAGGGCAAGCGCACGCTCTTCGTTCTGCCTGCGGCGCTGTTCGTCATCTCGCTCACCGTATTCCCGCTCCTGTTCGGACTCGTCATCGCCTTCTCGAACTGGAACCTGTCGTCCCCGCTCGGACGCCAGTTCAACGGGCTCGACAACATCCGCCAGATGTGGGCCGACCCGTTCTACTGGAACGCGCTCACCAACATGGTCCTGTACAGCCTCGCCATCCTGGTCGAGTACGCCGTGGCGTTCGGCCTGGCGCTGCTGCTCAATGCCGAGATCCGCGCCCGCAAGTTCTTCCGCGTCGCGTTCCTGCTGCCGCTGATGCTCTCGCCGGTCGCGGTGAGCTGGATGATCGGCAAGTCGATGCTGGAAATCCGCTTCGGGCCGATCGCGCGCTTTGCGCGCTGGGTCGGCTGGGAGAACCCGTCCTTCTTCGGCTCGCCTGAGATTGCGCGCCTCACCATCATGTTGCTCGACGCGTGGACCTTCATTCCGTTCATGATGATCATGATCCTGGCCGGACTGCAGGCGATCCCGAAGGAATTGACCGAGGCCGCCCGCGTCGACGGCGCAGGTCCCTGGAAGACCTTCTGGGAAGTCACCCTAACGTTGATGCTGCCGGTGTCGATCACGGCGATCCTCATCCGCATCATCTTCAAGCTGAAGCTGGCGGACATCGTCATCAACCTGACCGCCGGCGGCCCGGGCGGTGCGACCGACACCGTCACCTCTTTCATTTTCCGTGAATATCGGGATCGATCCAACGTCGGCTACGGAACGTTGCTGGCGATGGTCTATCTCGTGATCATCATCATCGCGATGACCATATTGATGAAAATTGCAGACCGCTTCGCGAGGCCACGCACATGAGCGAAGCCATCTTCCGCGACGGCGAATCGGACCGCTCCTTCAAGGCGCAGCGCTTCGCCGGCAAGACCCTGATCTACCTGCTGCTGATCGTGTGGGCCATCATCTGCCTGTTCCCGATCTACTGGACGATCACGACCAGCTTCAAGATCGCCCCGAACGTGATGAAGGGCAACATGATCCCCTGGGTCGACTACACGCCGGCCTGGCTCGGCTGGCGGTCGCTCGGCATGTCGCCCGACACGATCTGGGCCGAGAGCACCGTGCGCGACGAGTTCCTGAAGCGCTTCTTCAACTCGACGATCACCGCGATCGCCTCGTCGTCGATCGCGGTCATCCTGGGTTCGCTCGCCGCCTACGGCCTGTCGCGCTTCTCCTACAAGTTCGGCTTCATGCGCAACTCGGACATCTCGTTCTTCTTCCTGTCGCAGCTCATCCTGCCGCCGGTCGTGCTCGCGCTGCCGTTCCTCGTCCTCTACAAGCAGCTTGCGCTGCTCGACACGCGCATCGGGCTGATCCTGCTCTACACGCTGACCGTGCTGCCGATCGTCATCTGGATCATGCGCGACCAGTTCGAATCGATCCCGACCGAACTGGAGGAAGCGGCACTGGTCGACGGGCTGTCGATCTGGGGCGCCTTCTTCGGCGTCATCCTGCCGATCGCGCTGCCCGGCATGATCGCGGCCTTCATCCTCAGCCTGGTGCTGACCTGGAACGAGTATTTCTTCGCCGCGCTGCTGACCTCCACCCACGCCAACACGTTGCCGGTTATGGTCGCATCGCAGACGGGAAGCCAGGGCATCAGCTGGTGGTCGATGGCCGCGCTGTCCTTCGCAGCCATCCTGCCGCTGATCGTCATCGGCGTGGTGCTGGAGCGCTACCTGATCAAGGGCATGACCGCCGGCGCGGTGAAGTAGGCCGCGCCGGAGCCACCGCCATGCGAAGGCGGTTCCGCTAGTCCTGCTTCAACAGGGTGAGGAGGCGCGCCAGGATGAGGTCGCGCCCCCTGGCGCCGAGCTCGGCGCTCGCATCCTTCGCGGTCGCCGTGTACCAGCCCTTGTTCTCGGCCAGTCGCGCCATGTCGACCGCCTCCGGGCAGAGCGCCAGCATCAGCGACGTTTCGCCCTGGCCGGCATGGTCGAAGGGATATTCGGCCAGGATTTCCGGGCTCATCAGGGGATGGACCTGGATCCAGTTGAACGGGTTGCGCCCCTCGCCGTGCTCGGAATAGTAGCTGGCCATCGCATCGTCGCCCCACCACCCCTCTCCGCTCTTTTCCTCGAGCAGGCGGAAGATCGCCTGGCGGCCCGCCGCCTTGAATGCGAGATCGGTCGGCATGCCGGCGACGAAATTCTCGGTCTGGTGGTGGATGATCGCGTGGATGTTGCGAAAGCCGATACGCAGAAGGCCGTGGAACAGCGCCTCGCCGAAGGGCGCCAGGACATTGCCGCCCACCTGCACCGTTCCGGACCCTTCGGGCCCGGCAACCGCATAGCTTGCCGCGCCGTAGTAGAAGGGCGGAAGGATGACGATGTTCATCTCGGCTTCGACCAGCTCAAGCATACGGACCACGGCCAGCGTGTCCATGCCGACAGCCATGTGCTCTCCGTGATACTCAAGCACGCCGAGCGGCAGGACGACCGGCCAGCGCTCCTCGATGGCCGTGCGTATCTGGTTCGGCAGCATGAGTTCGTAGCGCATGGCTACTCCATGTTGGTGTGCCGGGCGCGCATCGCCTCCGCCGGCTCGTCGAGCATCGACTTGAACCTCAGCACCATCACCTCGAAGAGCAGGAAGAGCGCGCCTTCGAAGATCGATCCCATCGGCAGGAACGACGTCACGGCGGGGCCCTGGTCGTCGGCCATGGTCTGCGCCGGAACGACCAGCACGAAATCGGCGAGCGCGGCTGCGCTGGCCTCGGGCTGCGCGGTGACCAGCACATTGGTCGCGCCGGCGTCGCGTGCGACCTTCATCAGCGTCAGCACCGTCGTCGTTTCCCCCGGCCCCGAACTGGCGAAGAAGACGTCGCCCTCTCCCACCGGGGGCGTCGTCATGTCGCCGACCACCGCAACCGGCAATCCGAGGTGATAGAGGCGCATCGCGAAGCCCTTGACCTGCAGGGCTTCCCGGCCGCAGCCGTAGACCACGATGCGGCGCGCCTCGGCCAGCATCCGGCAGGTCTTTTCGATGGACGTCCCATCCACCCGCCGCAGCACGCCGGCGAGTTCGCCGAGGGCCTGGCCGAATGGGTCGTCCATCGTCGTCATGGCAGCTCCGCCATCAGGTCGCGGTTGCGATCGTAGAGTTCGCGGAACACGCGGTAGCGCTTGCGGTAGGTCGCGCGGGTCTTCTTGTCCGGCACGATCCGCCGATCCTCGCTGTTCCAGCTGAAGATATCCTTCCTGGCCACGTCGCCGACGGCAAGCGCGGCGAGGAAGGCGTCTCCATAGCTCGCGCCGATCGTCTTCTCGCAGACGGTCTGCGCCATGCCGGAGACGTCGGACGTCGCCTGGAGCCACACGCGGTTCTTGGTGCCGCCGCCGACCGCCAGGAGCTTCTTCGGAACGGTGCCGATCTCGCGATAGGTGTCGACGATGTGGTTGGTGCCGTAGGCGATCCCTTCGAGCAACGCGCGGTAGAGGTCCCCTCGCCCGTGCGTCAGGTTGAGGCCGAAGACCGCGCCCTTGGCGTCGGCGTCGTGGATCGGCGTCCGCTCCCCGGAAAAATAGGGAAGCATGACGAGACCGTTGGCCCCCGGCGGGGACGCTTCCGCCTCCTTCGCGAGCGCCGCAAAGGCGGCGCCCCTGTCGAGTTCGCGCGCGGTCGTGTCGCGGAACCAGTGGGTGAGCGTGCCGCTGGTGGCCAGACCGGCCATCGAGGCGTGCACGTTCGGCACGAGCCAGGGCGCGTACCACAGGCGCGCGTCCTCGATGCGCTTCCTGGACAGCATGATGGTGAAGATGGTCGAGCCGTACATCACCATCATGTCGCCGGCGTTCACGACGCCGACGCTGACGGCCTCGGCGGCGGCGTCGATGGTGCCGACCGTGACCGGCGTGCCCTTCGCCAGCCCCGTGGCGCGTGCGGCCGCCGCCGTCACATGGCCGGCGATGTCGGTCGCCCACATCACCTTCGGCAGCCGCTCGATCTCGATGATGTCGGAGCTGAGCTCGGTACTCCATCCCTGCCGGTCGAGCAGGTAGAGCGGCGAGAAGTTCGCCGCCGAATAGTGGTCGATGACGCATTCGCCGGTCAGCTTCTGCACCAGATAGGTCGTCGAAGTGACTATCTTTGCGGCCTTGCGGAAGATGTCCGGACGGTTCTTGCGCAGCCACAGGATCTTGGGGCCGACCGACTGCGACGTCAGCGCGTTGCCGCAGCGCTCGAGGATGCGCTCGCGGCCGATCGCCGCGTCGAGTTCCTCGATCTCCCTGGCCGAGCGCGTGTCGACGCCGTAGAGCGCAGCGTTGCACAATGCCTCGCCCTTCTCGTCGACCGGCAGCATGCAGGGGCCGATCGCGCTGGTGGCGACCGCCCGTATGCTCTCGGGCGCGACGCCGCTTTCAGCCAGCATCTTCTTGCAGATGAAGGTGAAGTCGCCCCACCAGTCCTGCCTGGGACGATGTTCTGCCCAGCCCGGCTGGGGAACCAGCATCTTGTGCGACCTGGACGCGCTTGCAACCACGCGGCCATCCGCATCGACGATAACGCCCTTTGATTCGAAGGTGCCTATGTCGATCCCGAGATAGTGGTTCATTCGTAGTCGTCTCGGTCGAGGCTGAACCCCGCGTCGATCCGGCCGATGCCCTCGACGAGCAGCGTCGTCAGCGCATCGAGATCGCCGATGTCGCAGACCTCGAGCGAGGAGTGCGAATAGCGCATCGGGAAGCCGAGATCGATCGCCGCCACCCCCTGCCCGACAAGCTGCACGTAGGACGTCTCGGTCAGCGCGCCGGTGTGGGCGCTCCGCTGCAGCGGCATGCCCAGGCTTTCGCTGACGCCGCCGAACAGCGACACCAGCGCCGGATGCGGGATCGTGCCGTTCAGCGTCCCGCGGCCGTGGAAGGAGTACATGCTCATGCCGGGGCCGCCGCCAAGCTGCACCTCGCCCCGATAGCCCATGTCGGGCGTGTCGGTGGCCAGGATGATGTCAAGCTGGATCGCGATGTCCGGCTGCAGGATCTGCGCCGCCGTCAGCGCGCCGCGCAGGTTGAACTCCTCCTGGACGGAAAACACGAAATGCACCGTCGGCGCCTTGCGTCCCGCCAGCTGCCGGGCGACCTCCACGACAACCGCGCAGCCGGCCCGGTCGTCGATCGCCGTGCCGGCGACGCGCTCCGCCGACAACTCGACGAAATGCGGCCGGTAGACGATCGGCTGGCCGACATCGATGCCGGCGGCCAGCACCTCGTCGGCGCTGCCGAAACCGGCGTCGACATAGAGATCCTGGTACGGCACGACCCGGTATTTCTCGTCGGGCGTCGTCGCGTGGTGGCTCTTGTTGGCGATGACGCCCGGGCGGTCGCGCCCCGGCGCCACGCAAACCAGCACTTCCTGCGACGGCAGGGCGCGCTCCGGCACGCCGCCCAGTCGCTCGATCCTCAGGAAGCCGTTCGGCTCGATCTTGCGAACGATGAAGCCGAGCTGGTCCATGTGCGTGAACAGCATCACCGAAGGCGCGCCGGGATCGCCCTCTCGCGTGGCGATCAGGTTGCCGAGGCGGTCGGTTCGGGTCTCCAGCCCGAGCGCCTTCATCTGCGCCGCGAGGTGACGCCGCACCCTGCCCTCGTAGCCCGCAAGCCCGGGTATCAGCATGAGGTCGCGGAGTTCGCTTTTCAGTCGAGCCGAGACCTCTCCCTTCGCTTCGCCGCCGCTCATGATCCGCGCGCCGTGCGCACGATGCGCATGAACTCGATGGCGCGCTCCGGATCGACCGCGTTCCACGTGTTGCCGTCGACCTTGAGCGAGGAGCCGACGATGCAGCCGTCGGCGATCCTCAGCACGTCCGCGACCGTCGCATGCTTGACGCCGGTGTTGGCCAGAACAGGCGTGTCCGGCAGTGTCTTCTTCACCGCCTCGAGATCGCTCAGCGCCGCGGCTTCGCCGGTGATCTGGCCGGACACCAGGATCGCATCGGGGATGCTTGAGAACACCGCGCTGCGGGCGCGGTCGGGCAGGCTGCGCTGGTCGAGCGAATGGGCGAACTCCGCCGAGACGTTGTAGAGCAGCGCCAGGTCCTGCCGGTGCAGGCGGTCGCGGTAGCGCATCGCCTTTCCGGCGTTCGGCGTCCACGGCCCCATGTCGGAGGCGTAGGTGCCGGTGAAGATTTCGCGAACGAACGCCGCGCCGGTCGCGGCGGCGAGCGCGATCGAGGACATCGGGTCCCAAAGGACGTTGACGCCGAACGGCACCGTGATCCTTTCGCGCACGCGGCCTACGACATAGGCCATCGTGGCCGTCGACGCCGTGTCGACCGCGAATTCGTACGGGCGATCGTTCTCGTTGCCGAACATGATCGCGTCGAAGCCGGCCTTCTGCAGCGCATCGACATCCT
Organism: Mesorhizobium marinum; assembly: GCF_040813675.1. Classification (NCBI taxonomy): domain Bacteria; kingdom Pseudomonadati; phylum Pseudomonadota; class Alphaproteobacteria; order Hyphomicrobiales; family Phyllobacteriaceae; genus Mesorhizobium; species Mesorhizobium marinum. Next base: position 37,672 of record NZ_JBFOCI010000003.1, read on the forward strand.
TGACGACGCCCTCGACCAACCCGTCGATTCCAGCGTCGACGTCGAACAGCGGCGACCCCGGCAATGCACCGAGGTGCACCATGCCGATCACCGGCTTTCCTGCGCCAAACACATGCCTGAACTTCTGCGTCACGATCTCTCCCTTTCCATGCACTTTGATGCTAGCAACCATCGGAATCCGTGTCCAACGGCCGACGGCGGGCGCCCAACGAATCTGCTGGACCGGCCCCGCCGAATTTGCATCATCCGCCGCTAACTGTTTACGCACGTCAAGACTGGAGGAGCGCTCGTGAAGACAAAAACCTGGGATCGCATCGGAAACGGCGGCCTGACCTTCACCGAACTCGGTTTCGGCACCGCGCCGCTCGGCAACCTCTACCGCCCCGTCTCCGACGCCGATGCGCAGGCGACGCTGGACGCCGCGTGGGACGCAGGCGTCCGCTACTACGACACGGCTCCCCTTTACGGCCTAGGCTTGTCGGAAGCGCGCCTCAACCCGTTCCTGCGCGGCAAGAAGCGCGAAGACTATGTGCTGTCCACCAAGGCCGGGCGCCTGCTTGAGGTCTGTCCTCCCGACCAGCGCACCGGCATCGGCAAGTTCTTCGACACGCCATCCCGGCGCGAGGTCTACGACTACAGCTACGACGGGGTGATGCGCTCCCTCGAGGCGTCCTTCGAGCGGCTCGGCGTCGACAGCGTCGACATTCTCTTCGCGCATGATCTCGACATCTTCACGCACGGCTCGAAACAGGCTTCGGACGCGCGCATCGAGGAGTTCATGCGCTCCGGCTACTACGCCATGCTGGCGCTGCGCGACCAGGGCGTGGTCAAGGCCTTCGGCGCCGGGGTCAACGAATGGGAAGTCTGCCAGACGCTTGCCGAGCGCGGCGATTTCGACCTGTTCCTGCTCGCTGGCCGATACACGCTGCTCGAGCAGGAGGCGCTGCAATCCTTCCTGCCGCTCTGCCAGAAGCGGGGCATCGGCATCGTGCTGGGCGGCCCCTACAATTCCGGCATCCTGGCGACGGGGCCGAAGCCAGGAGCCTACTACAACTATTCCGAAGCGCCGCGCGACATCCTCGAACGGGTCGCCCGGATCGAGGCCGTGTGCCGGCGTCACGGCGTGGCGCTGATCGAAGCCGCGCTGCAGTTCCCCGCCCTGCATCCCTCCGTCGTTTCGCTGATCCCCGGCGGCCAGCGCCCGGAAGAGGTCAAGAGCAACCGCGCCATCCTCGACGCCGCCATTCCGCAGGACCTCTGGCGCGACCTGAAGGCCGAGGGGCTGATGCGCGAGGATGCGCCGACCGGCTGACGTCGGGCGTCAAGTCTACGGTAGCGCTGCCAGACCTGCTGTTGTAAATGGTCTGGTCCCAAACGTGGAACGATACGATGCTTGACAAGGTAGCCAGGACCCTTCGCCTGAGCGACGAGGACAATGTCGTCGTCGCGACCGAGAGGACAGAGCAAGGCGTGACGGTTGCACCCGGCATCGTCGCCCGGCAGCGCATTCCCTTCGGCCACAAGGTCGCGATCGCCCCGATCGGCGCCGGCTCCCCGGTCAGGAAGTTCGGGCAGATCATCGGCTTCGCCAGCCAGCCGATCGCACCGGGCGACTGGGTGCACGAGCACAATTGCGACATGGGTCCCGAACACGGCGCGTTCAACCGCGACTACCAGATCGCCGAGGGCGCCCGGCCGGAAAACATCCTGCCGGTCGAGGAACAGGCGACGTTCCAGGGCTTCCGGCGCGCCAACGGCAAGGCTGGCACGCGCAACTATGTCGGCATCCTGACCTCGGTGAACTGCTCGACCACGGTCGCCGGCTTCATTGCGCGCGAAATCGAGCGCTCGGGCATCCTCGACGACTTCCCCAACATCGACGGCATCGTCGCGCTCAAGCAGGCCAACGGCTGCGTGATCGACTACCGCGGGGTCATCTTCGACACGCTGAAGAAGACCACCTGGGGCTATGCGACGAACCCCAACATGGGCGGCGTCATCATGGTCGGGCTCGGCTGCGAGGGCTTCCAGATTCCCCGCTTCAAGGAGGCCTACGGCGTCCAGGAAAGCGAAACCTTCCGCACGATGACCATTCAGGAGACCGGCGGCACCAGGAAGACCGTCGAGGCCGGCGTCGAGGCGGTCAAGGCGATGCTGCCGACCGTCAACGCGGCGCGGCGCGAGACGCTGCCCGCATCCGAACTGATCCTGGCGCTCCAGTGCGGCGGCTCGGACGGCTACTCCGGCATCACCGCCAACCCCGCGCTCGGCGTCGCCGCCGACATCCTGGTCCGCAACGGCGGAACGGCAATCCTCTCCGAGACGCCCGAGATCTACGGGGCGGAGCATCTGCTGACGCGGCGCGCAAAGAACAAGGAAGTGGGCGAGAAGCTCATCGAGATCATCCACTGGTGGGAGGACTATACCTCCCGCAACAACATGGAGATGAACAACAACCCCTCCCCCGGCAACAAGCTCGGCGGCCTGACGACGATCCTCGAGAAGTCGCTCGGCGCCGCGGCCAAGGGCGGTTCGACGACGATGAACGCCGTCTACCATTATGCCGACCCGGTGACGGAGAAGGGTTTCGTGTTCATGGACACGCCCGGCTACGACCCGGTCGCGGCAACCGGCCAGGTCGCCGGCGGCGCCAACGTTCTCGCCTTCACCACCGGTCGCGGATCGGCCTACGGATGCAAGCCGACGCCGTCGATCAAGCTGGCGACCAACACGCCGATGTACGAACGCATGGTCGACGACATGGACATCAACTGCGGCGACATCCTCGACGGCGTCACCCTGCAGGAAAAGGGCGAACAGATCTTCCGCGAGATCCTGGCCGTCGCCTCCGGCAAGAAGACCAAGTCGGAAGAGCTGGGATACGGCGACAACGAGTTCGTTCCCTGGCAGATCGGCGCGACCATGTAGCGGGGGCGACGCCCCGCCGCCGTCGCGCGGCCGAAGCCGATGTGAGGCAACCCACGCAGAGCGCACGACCGCCGGAGACCTGTTGAGCCAGCCCCCGCCGACCGCATTGCTCCCCGCCATCGTCGCCGGCCTTCCGGATACGGCGGCGCTCGTCGACGTGCGCTCCGGCCAACGGCTTTCGCGCGACGAGATTTGGCAGGCGACGTGCGACCGCGCCGCAGCGCTGGTGGCAGGCGGCGTCGAGCGCGGCGACGCCGTCGTCATCGGGCAGCCGGAGGGCGTCCGCTTCATCCTCGACGTCTTCGCCGGCTGGACGGCCGGAGCAGTCGCGGTCGCGGTCAACCCGAGGCTGACCGCCGACGAACAGGCCCGCGTCCTGGCCGCGACCGGGGCGACCGCCTGGCTCGGCCCGACCGGCCAGGAAACCCGCGCGCGGCTCGACGCGGAGGCGCGACCCGCGGCGGAACTCCTCGCCGGGCGCGCGCTCGGCCTCGACGCGCCGGCGCTGATGCTGATGACGTCGGGCACGACCGGCGCGCCGAAGGGCGTGGTGCACAGCCTTCGTTCGCTGTCGGCGCGGCTCGCCCTCAACATCGCCGCCATCGGCCGAGCCGACCTCGTGCGCACGCTGAACGTTCTGCCCGCATTCTTCGGACACGGGCTGATCGGCAACTGCCTGACGGCGCTTGCCGCCGGCGGCGCGCTGCACGTCTGGACCGACCCCGACATGACCGAGTTGCGCTCGCTCGCCGACCTGATCGACCGCGAGCACATCACGTTCATGAGTTCGGTGCCGTCCTTCTGGAAGATCGCCATGCGCCTGTCCGGGCAGCCGCGACACCCGCTGCAACGCGTCCATGTCGGCTCGGCGCCGCTGTCCATCGAGCTCTGGGAAAGCATCGCCGCGTGGACTGGAACGCGGCGCGTCTTCAACATGTACGGCATGACCGAGACGGCGAACTGGATCGGCGGCGCGTCCCTGGACGAGCCCTCGGCGCGCGACGGACTGGTCGGGCATGCCTGGGGCGGGAGTTTCGGCGTTGTCGGCGAAGACGGTCGCGTCCGCGCGGCCGGCGCCGGCGAAGTCGTCCTGAACTCGCCGACGATCATGCTTGGTTTCCACGGCATGGCCGACAAGACGGCGGAGGTGTTCCACGGCGTCTGGTTCAGGACGGGCGACATCGGCGAGATCGACGCGGAGGGGCGGCTGACCCTGGTCGGACGCATCAAGAACGAGATCAACCGCGGCGGCGTCAAGGTGCCGGCCGAGGAGATCGACATGCTGCTCGAACGCCATCCCGCCATCGGCGAGGCCAGCGCATTCGCGGTCCCGGACCCGGTGTCCGGCGAGGCCGTCGCCGCGGCGATCGTGATGCGGCCCGGCGCCGAGGCGAGCGACGACGCCATCAAGGCGTGGTGCCGGCTGCACATTCGCCCCGAGGCGGTGCCGTCGCAGCTTTTCCGGCTCGACGAGATTCCGCGCAACGAACGCGGCAAGATCGTCCGCGCCGTCGTGCGCGAGGCCGCGCTGGCGCAATCGGGCGCGCGCCGCTGATGGGCAAGCCGCACCCCATGCTGCAGAGGCTTGAGACGGAGCGCTTCGTCCTGCGCCCTCTCGGCCGCGTAGAGGCCTACCGCATCGGCCGCAGCAACTGGAACCACGACCAGGAGATCATGCGCAACCTGATCCACTCGGCAAAGCCGCTCGATCCGTGGCGCTGGCTGAAGAAGATGGTCTGGGTCAACGGCAAGACGAAGTTCTCGTACGCGATCGTGCCGAGGGACGGCGGCGAGCCGATCGGCATTCACGGCATGACGCTGCAGAAGCATCGCAGCGCGACCCTGGTCGTCGCGATCCACGACCGCGCCTACTGGGGCAAGCAGGTCGTGGCCGAAATCCGCAGGGCCATAATCGACCATGCCTTCGAGCACGGCGTCATCGACCGCCTGTGCTGCACGGTGAACGCGCGAAACATCGCCTCGGTCTTCAACTACAAGAAGCTCGGCTTCAGGCATGTCGGCACGCTTCACCAGGCGCACTACGATCCGGTGAGCAAAGAGCTTTTCGACACGCTGATCTTCGAACTCCTGAAGTCCGACTGGCAGAAGCAGAGGATGGCGCATGCCTGACGATGTCGACCTCAGGGCCCGCGCGACGGTAGCGAATGCGCTCAAATGTTCGCTCGACGCCGTTGCCGCCGACGCGAGCGTCGCCAGCCTGCCGCAATGGGACAGCATCGGCCATGTCAACATCGTGCTGGAGATCGAGGCCGAGATCGGCAGGCCCCTCGCGCCGGAGGAGATCGCCGGCATTGCGTCGGTTGCCGACGTGGCGCTGCTCTATGCAGGCCGCAAGGCCTCGGCCTGACCGCGGCGTGGCCATGCCGACGGACGAACGCCACCCGCCCCTTTCGCCGCGCGAGCAGGTCCTGTTCGCCGGGCTTGCCGACCCCCGCAGGCAGATCGACGCGAACGATCTCCGAGACGGACAGCTGGCCGCGCGCATGCTGGCTGCGGCCCGGGCGCACGGCGTCCTGCCGATCGTCTGGAGGAAGCTGTCCGGCCTCGACGCCGATTTCGGCGAGCCCGTGCGCGACGCGCTGCAGGCAGCGGGCGACATGGTGGCGATAATGGCCGGGCAGTCTCTGTTGCTGCGCCACCACGGGGGGACCATCGCCAAGGCCTTCGCCGAAGCCGGCATTCCGGTGGCGATCGTCAAGGGGCCGGTCTTCGCCGAGCGTCTCTACGAGCATGCGTCCGACCGCCCGTTCACGGACATCGACCTGCTGACCGCGCCGGAGGAACTGGCCAGGGCGAACGCGATCCTGCCTTCGCTGGGCTACGTCGCGCTGACGAAACAGATCTGGGACAAGTCGGAAAGCAACCAGGAATACAAATGGGGGCGTTCGGACAACCCCAACCTCCTGATCGAGCTGCATGGCGACCTGGTTCACTACGCCTCGTTCAGACGGCTGCTGTCCTATTCCTACGCGGAGCTGATGCTTGCCGGCGGCGGCGATCCCGCAGCGCCGTCGGCGATGCTGATGACCGCCGTCATCCATGGCGCGTGCGGCCACAAGTTCCACCGGCTGCAGTTCGCCGTCGACATCCTGCAGGCGGGTCGCGCCGTAACGGATGCCGACCTGCCCCTGCTCCAGGCGGCGTCGCGGGCGATCGGCGCGGACCTCGAGCTCGCGGTATCGCTCAACCTCGCAGGCAGGCTGTTCGACGATCCGCAGGTGCTCGATCTCGCTGATCGCTTCTCGTCCAGCCTGGCCGCCGGACTGTCGAAGCGACTGGTCACGCCGGCCGCCATCCACGACGCCATGAGCACATCCGGCGCACTGTCGCATGCCCGGCGCAAGGCCTTCCGGGGATTGCAGTTGCTGTCGCGGCTTGGCCGCACGAAGGGCCCGGCAAGCCTGCCGGCCGCCAGCAGATGAGGACGAGCCGCTAGCCATGCCGGCTGCGTCGGTCGAGAAAACCATCGAAGCTGTCTGGCGTATCGAGCAGGCGAGGATCATCGCCGCGATCGCGCGTATGGTTCGCGATGTCGGCCTCGCGGAAGAGTTCGCGCAGGACGCCCTCGTCACGGCGCTTGCCCAATGGCCCGAGAAGGGCATGCCTGACAGGCCGGCGGCATGGCTGATGGCGACCGGCAAGCGCCGCGCCATCGACCACCTGCGCCGCGCAAAAATGCTCGACCGCAAGCATGGCCAGATCGGCCACGAGATGGAAATCGAGCAGATGCATGGCGGGGCCGATATCGATGCCGCGCTCGACGACGACATCGGCGACGACCTGCTCAGCCTCATTTTCACCGCCTGCCATCCGGTGCTGTCGCCCGAAGCGCGCGTCGCGCTGACGCTGCGGCTGGTCGGCGGCCTCGACACCGAAGAGATCGCGCGCGCGTTCCTCGTGCCGGAGCCGACGGTCGCCCAGCGCATCGTGCGCGCGAAGCGCACGCTGGCCCAGGCCGGCGTGCCGTTCGAGGTGCCCCGCGGGGCGGACCGCGCCGAACGGCTCGCCTCGGTGCTTTTCGTCATCTACCTGGTCTTCAACGAGGGCTATTCCGCGACGTCGGGCGAGGACTGGATCAGGCCGCAGCTCTGCGAGGAGGCGATGCGGCTCGGCCGCGTGCTGGCCGGGCTGGTCCCGGAGGACGCAGAGATCCACGGCCTCGTCGCGCTGATGGAGATCCAGGCCTCGCGGCTGAAGGCGCGGACCGGTCCGGGCGGCGCGCCGATCCTGCTCGCCGACCAGAATCGCGGTCGCTGGGACCGGGTACTGATCCAGCACGGGCTGGCTTCCCTCGACCGTTCAGAAGCGCTCGCGACGCGGCGTGGTCCCTATGCCCTCCAGGCGGCGATCGCAGCCTGTCATGCCCGCGCGCCGACGGCGGATGAGACCGACTGGCCGCGCATCGCCGCGCTTTATTTCGCGCTGGCGCAGGTTAACCCCTCGCCCGTCGTCGAACTCAACCGCGCCGTTGCGATCTCGATGGCCTTCGGGCCGCAGGCGGGCCTCGATCTCGTCGACCAACTGGTCGATGTACCCGAATTGAAGGCCTACCATCTCTTGCCCGGCGTCCGGGCCGACCTGCTGGCGAAGCTCGGCCGGCTGGAAGAGGCGGCGGCGGAATTCCAAAGAGCCGCCTCGCTGACGCGTAACGACCGCGAGCGGGCCGTTCTTCTGGAGCGGGCCGCGGCGATGGCCGTGCGGCCGGACTGACCGGATCAGGAGCGCGCTGCTTCAGGCCGTGCGTCGCGCGACGAGAGATAGACCAGCAGCGCCAGCCCGACCGCCAGGGCGTAGAAGCAGAACAGGGCGACGTAGCCGCTGGTCGGGTCACCCGGCGCCGACCACGCCGTCACCACGCCGCCCGTGGCGAACTGCATCATGCCGACGCCGCCGATGGAGAAGAAGTTCATCATTGTCACCCCGCGTCCCGTCAGGTGCGCCGGCACGAAAGCGCGGGCATGCGCCATCAGCACCCCGTAGCTGCCGCCGGCGAGCCCGATCGCAATGAACAGCAGCGTCGTCGTCGCCAGGCCGGCGGCTGGATTGAGCGCCAGGGTGATCAGCGCCAGAACGGTCACCGCATTGCCGGCGACCGCCACCCATTTGCGCGTCCTGAACAGTTGGTCGAGCGGACCGTAGAGGAACGACCCGGCGACCATCGCCAGCGCCATGAACATCGCGACCTCGCCGATCACGATGGAATCCGCGCCGTACACGTCAGCCAGGTAGGGGCCAGACCACAGGCCGCGAATGCCCGTGGTCGGCGCATAGTTCAGCGCGGTAATCGGGATGATCGGCCACAGCCGGCGGATGGAGAACAGTTCGCGGTAGCCCGACAGGCCGGTCGCGGCGTGGACGGCGCCTTCCGGCTTCGGCGGGTCGCGCAGGAAGATGGCGATCGCCGCGGCGGTCAGGATGGTGAAGATGCCAAGCGCGCCCATCGCCGTTCGCCAGCCGAAGATCTGCGCCGCCTCTGCAAGCGGCGCCGCGCCGATCACGTTGCCGGCGGTGCCGAACGCGATCGTCCACGAGGCGAGCACGGCAAAGCGCGCCGGTGAATGGTTGCGGGCGTAGATGAACAGCGCAGACATCAGGATCGGCGAGCAGCCCAGCCCGATCAGCGCCATCCCTGCGACGATCATCCATGGTGCGGAGGCGATCGCGAACAGGATCGCGCCCGCGCCGCCGAAAAGAGCCAGCATGATCGAGGCCGTGCGGCGCGGTCCGAACCGGTCGAGCCAGACGCCGACGGCGAACTGCGCCAGCGCGAACAGGGCGAACCACGCCCCGGACGCCACCGACAGGTCGACCTTGGTCATGCCGAGCTCGGTCGTCAGCACCGGCGTCAGCACCGCCAGGAACGAGCGATAGAACTGCGAAAGAACGTATCCGATCGCGAGGGCGGCGATGCCGGCCATCAAGCTCTCCCCACGCAATGCCCGATGCAAAAGGCGGCCGGGACAAAGCCCCGACCGCCTATCCTATTGATCCACCAACGGCAATTGGACCAGTGCCGGCAGTGTTTCGGTCAGCTTATGCGGCGCGCGCAGGCTTGCCGCCGAAACCGCCCTTGCGACGGTTGCGGAAACGCTTCTTGCCTGGCTTGCCCTCAGCCGGTCGCCCGGCTCCGTGCCTGCCGTCGTCGGGCTTGGCGGCATGCTGCCTGTGCTCGAAGCCCTGCGCAGGCTGGCCCTGCCGATTCGGCCCCTGGCCGCGGTGATGCGGCTTGCGCTGGCGCTGCTGTTCGCCCTGCCTTTCGCCGCGGTCGTTGGCCGCCGCCGGTTCGCGCCGCTCCGCGGCCGGACGCGCCGGATCGGGTTCGCCGGTATGGTCGGCCGCCACCGGCAGCTTCATGCGGATGATCCGCTCGACCTGGCGCAGCTTGGCGCTCTCTGAAGGGTCGACCAGCGTGATCGCAGCGCCGTCGCGCCCGTTGCGGCCGGTGCGGCCGATGCGGTGGACGTAGCTCTCCGCCTCGTCGGGCAGGTCGAAGTTGACGACATGGCTGATGCCGGGCACGTCGATGCCGCGCGCGGCGATATCGGTCGCCACAAGGATGCGCACCGAGCCGTCGCGGAAACCGTTCAGCGCCTTCTGGCGGGCATTCTGGCTCTTGTTGCCGTGGATAACCGCGGCGTCAAAGCCGTCGCGCTCGAGGTCACGCAAGACACGGTCGGCGCCGTGCTTGGTGCGGGCAAACACGATGACCGACGTCATCGCCGGATCGGCCAGCATGTCGGACAGGATCTTGCGCTTCTGCTTGAGGCGGGCAAGCACGACGCTCTGCGTGATCTCGGCCGCGGTCGTGCCCTGCGGCGCGACCTCGATATGGACCGGATCCTTCATGATGCCGCGCGCCAGTTCCTCGATCTCCGCCGGCATGGTGGCCGAGAAGAGCGCGGTCTGCCGGTCGCGATGCACAGCCTTGGCGATGCGCCGGACGTCGTTGATGAAGCCCATGTCGAGCATGCGGTCGGCCTCGTCGAGCACCAGCCAGCGCGTCTCGGACAGGTTCAGGTCCCGCTCGCGGACGAGGTCGGTCAGGCGGCCGGGTGTCGCCACCAGCACGTCGACGCCCGGCGCGATCTTCTTCACCTGGCTGCCCCGCGACACGCCGCCCAGCACCAGCGCGGTCGAGATGTGCAGGCCCTTGGACAGGAGTTTTACCGTGTCCTCGATCTGCACGGCGAGTTCGCGCGTCGGCGCCAGGATCAGGGCGCGCGCCGTCTTCGGCGAGCGCTTGCTGCCGAGGCCGATGATCTTGGTCAGGATCGGCAGCGCGAAAGCCGCCGTCTTGCCGGAGCCGGTCTGCGCGACGCCGAGCACGTCATGGCCCGCGAGATGCGGCGGGATCGCCTTTTCCTGCACGGGCTTGGGAGCGTCGAACCCGGCCGCCGCCGTCGTCTTCAGGAGCGGGCCGGTGATGCCGAGTTTCGCGAAACCGGTCAGTTCCGCAGTGTTTTCGATGGTCAATTCGTTTCTTCTTTCACGCGGGACGCGTGCCCGCAAACGGCCCGGGCCGCAGGCGCAGCCTGCGTCGGGCGGAGATGTCTTGTTGGACGACAAGGCGGCGGACGCTATTGTCCGCACCGGTTGCGCTGTCGCGCCCGCAGACCGTCCGCGGGACTTTCCCGCCGCGTTTCCGTTCGCCGGAAAGGGAGGAACAGACGCAACCAGTCCCATCCAGGGGAAAGCCGGAAACCCGGCCCAAGCGCCTATGGCGGCGCATATGGGCCAGTTCGCGGCAAATGGCAAGCCCGCCAGTGCAACGCAGCATTGCCGAAAGGCATGGGCTCGCCGATCGCGGCCATAGGCAATGCCGCGCCTTGCCGATATAGAACCGGCATGAGCGACAGCAAGAAGCCTGGCCCGACGGGCACCCCCAAGGACAAGCACTACGCCAACCTGCGGCGCGCGCACCGCGACCAGAAGGCCGGCGGCAAGCCTGGCGCGCCGGCTTTCCGGCAAAGGCCGGCGGTGCCGCCCGGCGAGGCGGCGGCGGACGGGCTGGTCAGGCTCTACGGCCTGCACACCGTGCGCGCCGTCCTCGACAATCCGCGGCGCAGGATTTCGCGCATGCTGGTGACGCGCAATGCCGCCGAGCGGCTCGGGCTGGCCGACCTCTCCGCCCTGCCCTTCGCGGCCGAACTGGTCGAGCCCCGCGAAATCGACAGGATCACCGGTTCGGAAGCCGTGCATCAGGGCGTCGTGGTCGAGGCGAAGCCGCTCAGCGCAAAGCCGCTCGACGCGCTCGGCGACGCCAAGCTCGTCATCGTGCTCGATCAGGTGACGGACCCGCACAATGTCGGCGCGATCATGCGCTCGGCGGTCGCCTTCGGCGCCGGCGCGCTGATCACCACCCAGCGTCACAGCCCCACCGAGTCGGGCGTGCTGGCGAAATCGGCATCCGGGGCGCTGGAGCATATCGACCACATCGAGGTGAAAAACCTCGCCGATGCGCTCGGCAAGCTGCACGCGGCGGGTTTCCAGACCGTCGGGCTCGATTCCGACGGCCCCGACGAGATGGAAAAGACGTTCTCGGGCGGGAAGATCGCGCTCGTTCTCGGCGCGGAAGGCAAGGGTCTGCGCCAGAAGACGCGCGAAACGGTCAGCGCGCTTGCCCGCCTCGACATGCCCGGCGCAATACGCTCGCTCAACGTTTCCAACGCCGCGGCGGTGGCGATGTACGCCGCACGAAAATACCTGGGCGGCTAGCAAGAAGACCGACACCGCGTCGCGCGGCGCAAGGGAGAGACGCAGCCGCGCCCCTCCCCTGAATGCGCTGAAGCCGGTCGATCACCTCCTCTCAGAGCTTGCAGCGATGCTCGTATCCGTCGTTACCCATGTAGGTGTCGGTGCGATGGTCGTAGGTCAGGTAGCGGGCATAGCAGCGTTCGACATGTTGTTCCCACGGGCTGCGGTGATAGTCGTAATATTCCGGCCCGTGGGCCGCGCTTGCGATGCCGAGGCCGAGCGCCAGCCCGCCGATCCCGGCGATGGCCGCGACCTCGCCCTTGCTGAGGCTGCCCGCCTGGGACTGGCCGGTCGCGCCGGCCATGGCGCCGGCGACGACGCCGAGCGAGAGAAGGCCGGAAACGAATGTGGTCCTGAACGACATGATGATCTCCTGTTTCGGGCGAGGCGTCGGCCGCCTCATGATCGTCAGTCGCGCGGACGCCGGAAAAGGTTCGACGCCTCCGAGGAATTTTCTGGAGGGCGGTTGCGCCCTGCCTGCCGGGCGCCGGCACTGGCCGGGTTCAGAAGTCGCCGATGCCGGTGATGTGCCTGAGGTAGAAGGCGAGCGCGATGAAGGCGGCGATAAAAGCCCAGCCCTTCCAGTCGACCTTGGCTGCGCGGATGTCGCGCGCCAGCTTGACCAGCACGATCCAGGCAACGAGCACGATCAGCGCGATGACGACGAGTCTGAGCATGTCAAGCCTCCGGGGTCGGCAACCACCGCCTGGATGTAGGACGCCGCGGCCGTGATTTCAGCAGCGGCGGCGACCTCACTTTTGTTTCCACTGCCGCGCGAGATATGCTAACGGGCGCCCGTGCCCTTGTAGCTCAGCGGTAGAGCAGCGGTTTTGTAAACCGAAGGTCGGCGGTTCAATCCCGTCCGGGGGCACCATCAATAATATAGCGATTTCAATACCCTGCGTGTTTGGCATTGGCTCATGCAATAGTACCGTGTCGCGTGCATGTTGCTAAAAAAAACCAAGGAGTTTCAACGCTTCCCAAAAAATCCCGGCGGGTCGACGCGACATGAAATGCAACATATGGGCGCGGCATGCTTTCTACATATTGTGGATTGGCTCAGAGTGGGCCGCAATATCTTGACATTCACGGCAATCGAATTTATGCACGAAACGGTAATGGGCGAAATGCGTTCGAGCCCATTGTACTAGGCGGAAAGTACGAGCTGCTGTGCGGACCTCCCATAAGGGGAGTGGAAAACTCAGGCCGGGCTCCAGGGAAGCAAGTCGCCGCTTCTCGCCATTGGGAAGTATTGTCCAAAACCTAGCGCCGCCCAGCATCCGCTGAGGCGGCCATCTCTGTTTCTGATGTCGCGGTGAAATCGCAGGCAGGCGGAAAAGAAGCGCGGCAACGTCCGCATCGTCCTCCCCTCACCTTAATGGAGCAACTCATGTCAACGCATGAGCCCTTTGTTGCGTCCGAGTCAGAGCGTCCTGTCTGGGGCGTCGCAGCCATTGCCGAGATTTGCGGGCTGAGACCAAAGCAAGCATATCACATGCTGGAACAAGGCTACCTGCCGGCTAAAAAAGTAGGCGGCAGATGGGCAGCGATGCCGTCCAGGCTTCGCGCGACCTTCTATGTCGAGAAGGACTGAGTTGTGGCTCGCGATGCGGCATACAACCCAGTTCAGCGGCCTCGATCGAGCCGCCATGCGCGCCTTTGGTGAGAACCCAACTGTTCACACGCCACGTCATGACCATAGCCCGAATAGCCGCATTATTTCAGTGACTAACGCGCGGCCAGCGCCAGCTCTAGCTCGTTTCCGATACATATATGGTTAGCGGGCGTAACGCATCCCTGCCGAAGCGCAGGGGGACTTCCAGACGCACGGCGAGACGACGGCGCAAGGGCGGCTGGCGTGCGTCCTCGGGACTGACTTGGACCGAAGTCAAAGACATTTCCCGGCTCGCCCATGCGGCGAGCTTCAACGTGTATCTCGACATGATGCCCTGCGAAGGCAGCGATCAACAGAGAAAGCGTTGGTGCGTTGATGTCGTCAGGAAGCTTGGGCAAAGCCTGAAGCGTCGCGGCCGGCCGCTTATCGGCGTTACCACATACGAAAAATCTTCGGCTGTATCCCTTCATGGCCATCACATGTGCAGACTGGACGTCAGGGATTTCGATCTCCTCGATCGCTATTCGGACGAAACGGTAGTCGCGCGGTCTTTCGCCAGAAGCCGTCTGGCTCAGGTGGTCGCGTACCGGACGAAGCAGCGACTCCCGCTATCGCCCGCATTCGAAGCGGTGACCAACCATCAGCGTCAGAAGGGTGCGCCGATCCGAGGACGGAGGGCATCGTTCACGGCGGCCGCGCGCGAGCTACTCGCGTCACTTCAATGAACCCTTTTTTCGGAGTTCCCTATGCCTCGATCTCGCGACCGCGCCACACTGGAGGCCGGACTGAAGCTAGACCTCAACAGGCTCCTCAGACGCGGGTCTATCCGGCGGGGTGCTTACTCTCGGAGCTGCATTGTTTGGACTCAAAACTACTCCGGCGACGAGATCGCCTCCGGCGTTATCACGGCTGACATGTCAGACGAATTTGGCGGATGGTTGAAGATCGACCTTGGCAGCTTGCAACAGACCGTGTCGCTGACCACGCAGTTTCGCCATCTCGGTGGTCGGCAGTGGTATTTCCTATGCCCACGAACCGGCAGGCGTGCATCTGTCCTTTGGATGCCGCCGGGTGCACAATCCTTCGCGTGTCGCCAACGCTGGGGAAGACAGGTGGCTTACCAATCTCAGTTCCTCGACTCGATTGGCAGAGCACATCTTGGACAGGACCGCATCAATCGCAAGCTTTGCTCAATCGGTTCATTCGATCCGGCCGAATGGTCGTTGCCGCCAAAGCCAAAATGGATGCGGTGGTCTACCTATAGAAGTGCAGAGGCGAAATTTGATCGATACGAAGCTGCATTAGACTGGGGTTGTATGCAGAGCGTTGCCAGGCTGCTTGGGCCTGACTGGTTTGAACAGTCAAGTTAGCCAACAGATTTCGATTCCGGACCTGCCGGCTACGTCCGCTTTGCGCCCCCGATCCGGACGTTCGGACAAAGTTTGCCTGCGCCTGAAACCGAACGGTCGGGCCGCTGCCAACTAGCGGCAGCAATGCGCTCCAATTCTTAGTCCTTAAAGACGCCGTACACAGCGTTCCGAAATAGACCGATCGGGTATGTCTCATCGGTCGATTTCCGGGCGTCACAAGCAAAGTCGAATCCTGCTCAGGAAGCCACTTTCACCAGCCGCGTCGGCAACCAGCTGATGAGCCGTTGATCATGCAATCAGGTCGGCCGCGATCTCGAGCGTGTTGCGCAGCGACGTTGCGAGATGCGCGCGCATATATCGCTCCGCTCCGGCGGCATCCCCGGACACGATCGCCTTCAATATCTTGTTGTGTTCGCGGATCGTCACGGCCCCGAGTCCGGGCTTCGGTATGGCGAGATGCCTCCCGCGATCCATCTGTGCCTTCGAGATGTCGACTGCGCGCCAGAGCATGTGCAAACCATTCACCTCGGCGATCATTCGATGAAACAGGTCATCCAGCCTGATCGCCTCGCCGAAGCGCTGGCGCTTGATCGCGAGTTCGTGGGCGGCGACGTTGTCGGAGAAGGCTTCCTTGTCCGCCTCGGTCAGGCGTCCCGCTGCGCGCGAAGCGCTTTCCGCCTCCAATGCGGTCCGGATCAGATAGGCCTCCTCCAGCGCCTTGAGGCTGATCGGTGCGATGAAGGTGCCGCTTTGGGCGAAGACATCGATCAGGCCCTCGTCGCTGAGCCGTTTCAGCGCTTCGCGCACCGGTGTGCGCGACACGCCGATCCGCGCTGCAAGGGCCGCCTCGATGACGGCCTCGCCCGGCCGCATGCGGCCTGTAACGATCAACGCACGGACAAAATGGTAAACCTGCTCGCTCAACGGAACGCCGCGTTTCAGAAGCGGGGTGTCGAGATCCATGGTCTTGCGTCCGCTGCGAACCTGCTGAGATCGAGGCGGATCACATCCGCCTCGATCTGTTCATACAAGGCGTTCTGCTACTTTGCGATGCAGGTGTCGGCGTTTGCAGGCGTACACACGTCGAGGCCCGTGTAGGTCGGGTCCGCCGGTGCCGGCTTGCCGGCCTTGATGTCGTTGAGCGCCATCATCGACTTGTAGCCCATCTCGTAGGGACGCTGGCCGACCTGGCCCTGAGACAGGCCTTCCTTCATCTGGTCGATCTGCGTCGGCAGCGTGTCTGCATAGACGACCGCGAGCTCGTTCTTGGCGATCTTGTCCTTGAACGGTTCCGTCGCGGCGCGATTTGCATCCGGCACGAACTGCGCGAAACCGCCGGTCGCTGCGAAGGCGTCAAGGTTCGGCATCTTGGTCAGCAGATCCTGGAACTGCTGCGCGGCGAGCGGAAAGTCGTCATTGGTGTAGAGAGGGCAGCCCTCGGCCTCGGTCCAGCCGTTCTGGCCGGTAAGCGGGTCACCGGGGGACGTGGCCGACTGCTGGCCCGAAAGGCCGTCGCGGATGCCCTGCATGCGTTCGTTGAGATTGGCCGCGGCAGCGCCGCCCGACTGAATGCAGATGGTGCCACCGTTCGGCTTGATGGTCTGCAGGATCTTGGCGATGTTGGTTCCGATCTCGTAGTTGTGTGTTCCGATATAGGCAACACGCAGATCCTTGTTCTCCGGCAGGACGTCCGAATCGAAGGTAATGACCGGAATGCCCGCATCCTTGGCGGCCTGAAGCGCCGGCAGGATCGCCACGGCGTTGGACGGCGAGACCGCGATGCCGGCTACGCGCTTGGCGACGAGGTCCTGCACGATCTGCACCTGCTCGTCGCCGCCGCCATGGGCACCGGGTCCGATGTACTGGCACTCGAAGCTGTTGCCCGCGTCCTCCACGGCCTTCTTGCAGCCGGCGAGGGCCTGGTCGTAGAACGGATTGTCCATAGCCTTCGGCACGAGCGCGAAGACGGGCTTGTCCTGCGCAAAGGCGTGTGCGCCCGCGAGGGCCGTAAAGGCGACTGTGGCGCCCAAAAGAACAGTCTTCATGCGATTCTCCTCCAGATTTTCACTCGATGCCCCGCAGGGCGACTTGCTGCACTTACGCTTGCCTAGATCGCGTTCGTCGGTTTCTTCTCAACACGCTCCTCCACTGATTTGACGATACGGTTCCACCTCCGTGGATTTCCTAGCGACGCCTGATTGGGACCCACTGCTGGGCCAGGGCGCGCAGCGACGTGCCTCCGGTCTGCATGCCAAGCAGAACCGCGAGAACGATGAAGGCACCGACAAAGGCGCCCTGCCAGTTGGAGTCGACGCCGGCCATCAGCAACGCGTTGCGGATAACCTCGAGGAAAGCAGCGCCGACCACGGCGCCGAAGGCCGTGCCATAGCCTCCCATCAGGCTGGCTCCGCCGATGACTGTTGCCGCGATAACTCGGAGTTCATAGCCGGTTCCGAGCGCGTTCAGCGCCGAGCCATTGTAGCCGAGCAGCAAGATGGCGGCGACCGACGCGGTGAACGCCGAGAAGACGTAGGCCTGGAACTTGATCCAGTCGACCGGCACGCCGGTCAGCCTGGCGGCGTCCTCGTTGCCGCCGATGGCAAACAGATGTCGCGCCCACGCCGTGAAATTGAATATCCAGCCGACGATCAGCGCGAGCACGATCAGCGTCCAGAAATGCGACGAGAACTCCGGCATCCAGTGGGGCGCCCAGCCGGCCGGCTCGCGCAGCGGCCACTTCGCCTGCCCGATCGCCTTGACGATCGGCGCATCCGGCCCGAACTGGTACAGCATCTGGTTGCCTGAAAACACAACGGCCAGAGATCGCGCGAACGACATCATGCCGAGCGTTACGACGAACGACGGCATGCGCAGGTAGGCGACGAAAAAGCCGTTGACTACGCCACAGGCGACCCCCGTGAGCATGCCCATAGAGAAGGCCACGTACCAAGGATAATGCCAAGTCAGGAAAAGGCCGGCGACGATTGCCACGAGCGCCATGATGGACCCCACCGACAGGTCTATGCCGCCGGTGATCAGGACAACCGTCATGCCGAGCGCCATGATGCCGAAGGGCGCGAAGTTGCGCGAGATGTTGCCGAGATTTTCGGCTGAACCGAATGTCGGCTCCAGCACGCTCATTCCAAGCATAAGGGCGGCCAGCGCGACGGTTACCCAGAACGACTGAGCCCGCAAGAGCTTCTGCAGCGCCGATTGCTCGCGCACATCGGAGACCTCGTCCAGGATCGCATGGCTGGCGGCCTTGGATTCCGAGGCGATGTCTGGATGGCTAGGCTTCACGTATCGCTCCCGTGATCAGTCCGGTAATCTCTTCCGGCGACGTCTCCGCCTTCGGCTTGTCGGCGACCTTTGTGCCGCGTCGCATCACGATGATGCGGTCGCACACGGCAAAAACATCCGGCATGCGGTGGCTGATCAGCATCACCGAGACGCCCTGCGCCTTGAGCCGTCGGATCAGGTCCAGAACCTCGGAGACCTGGCGTACCGAAATCGCGGCAGTCGGCTCGTCCATCATGACGAGTTTGGCGTTTGACAGCCGCGTGCGCGCGATCGCCACGGCCTGGCGCTGGCCGCCCGACATCTTTCGGACGAGATCGCGCGGGCGGGTCTCGGACTTGAGTTCGGCGAACAGCGCTGCCGACCGTTCGATCATCGCCTTCTTGTCGAGGATGCGAAACGGCCAGAAACCCTTCTTGATCTCGCGCCCCAGAAACACGTTCTGCGCGGCCGTCAGGTTGTCGGCGAGCGCGAGATCCTGGTAGACGACCTCTATGCCCTCCGCCCGCGCCTCGATCGGCTTGTGGAAGTGGCAGACTTGGCCGTCGACCAGCACCTCCCCCTCGTTTGGCGGAAAGTTGCCGGCGATCAGCTTCACCATCGTCGACTTGCCGGCGCCATTGTCGCCCATGAGACCGACCACCTCGCCCGGTTCGATGGCGAAGCTGACGTCCGTCAGCGCCCGGATGGCCCCGAAACTCTTCGATACGCCCCGCACTTCGAGAAGCGCCATTCTTCCTCCTTCGTCCGCTGCGCACGAACAATCGAACGCGGCCGTCGCTTCGCGCTTCCAACGCCGTTGCGACGGCGCCCTGCCCTAGCCTGCACCCTCATGCCGTAGCGTCGAGCCGACGTCTTCGACGACCTCCCATTGGCGCGACGTCGCCGAACGCAGCACCGCGTCCACCACCGCATCCACCGCCAGTCCGTCTCGAAAGTCCGGTACGCGCTTCTCGCCGACTCGCAGGCCGGCCAGGAAGTCGGCGACCTGGTGGACGAAGGTATGTTCGTAGCCGATCTGCAAGCCGGGCACCCACCATGCCTTCATGTAGGGGTGGTCGCCGTCGGAAACGTGGATGGACCGCCAGCCACGCAGCTTGCCGTCGTCGTCATGACTGAAGAACTGAAGCCGGTGCAGGTCGTGAAGATCCCAGGCAATCGAGCCGTGCTCGCCGTTCACCTCGAGGGTGAAAAGCGCCTTGTGGCCGCGTGCGAAACGCGTCGCCTCGAATGTCGCAAGCGATCCGTTGGCGAAGCGCGCAAGGAACAGGCTGGCGTCCTCGGCCGTCACCGCCTGCCGCTTTCCGCTTTGTGTATGAACGCGTTCGCGAATGAACGTTTCGGCGGTACCCGAGACCTCGGACACAGGGCCGACGAGCCAAAGCGCCGCATCGATACAGTGCGCCAGCAGGTCGCCGGTGACGCCGCTCCCCGCCACGGCCGCGTCGAGGCGCCAGGTGCCGGCGCCGCCTTGCGGAAGTTCAGACGACATCGTCCAGTCCTGCAGGAATTTGAAGCGGCTGTGAAAGATGCGACCGAGCCGCCCCTCCTCGATCATCTGCCTCGCGAGCGCCAGCGCCGGCACGCGCCGGTAGTTGTACCAGACCATGCTCGTGACGCCCGCCGCGTCGGCCGCGTCGGCCATGCGCATCGACTCGGCAAGCGTGCGGCCGAGCGGCTTCTCGCTGGCGATCATCTTGCCGGCCTTGGCGGCGGCAACCGCGATCTCGGCGTGTGTGTCGTTCGGGCTGGCTATGTCGATGAGATCGATATCTTCGCGCTCGACCAGCCTGCGCCAGTCGGTTTCATGCGAGCCGAAGCCCCATTGCCGTGCGAATTCCCGCGCCTTCACCCCGTCGCGCGAGCACACGGCCGCGAGCGCCACGCCCGCTTCGCCCGGAAAGAAGCGCTGGACCTGCTGGTACGCATTGGAGTGGGTCCGGCCCATGAAGCCCGTCCCAACGAGCCCGATTTTCAAGCTCCGGTTCGCCGGCACTTCATCCTCCCATGACTGCCAGGCGCGCAATCTTCACGGTCATCGTCGGGGAGTCAACGAAAATTGATATATTAGTGTACGGATTGGCGGAGCTCGAAGCTGAGGCCGGCCGTTAACGACAAATTATCTAGGGGGAACCAAATTGCAGCCGTTGGGGCTGGACAAAACTCGAACCTCTGCGGAGTGTCTTCATGCGGTTTGTCAGGCTGATCGTCGGCTTCCTCGTCATCGCCATCGCGCTATTCCTGATCGCGGGCGAGCAGCTGTCCGGAGCCAGCGCCGACGCCGTCGTCAACGCGCAGACAACCACTGTGCGATCGCCCATCTCCGGCACGCTCTCGCTTGAAAGCCGGACTCTCGGGTCAAGGGTCATGGCCGGCGAGACGCTCGGCTCCGTCGATACTCCGGCCGATGACGATGTCAGGCTGAACGATCTCCTCCTCGACCGCGCCAACGTCGGCGCCGAAGTCGGGCGCCTGAACGCGACAATCGCGCGCCATGAGGCTGCAGTCGCGATGCTGCAGTCGCGAACGGATCTCTATCGAACCTGGCGCATCCGCGAACTCGAAGCCGCGCTCGGCGCTGAGCCTCGGACCGGAACCGATGCCGTGGCTGAAATCGCGCTGGAGGCCGCCCGAGAAGGGACCTTCCTCGGCGACGGCTACAACGACGCGCCGGCCTCCGAGCAGAGGCTCTGGGACCTTTCTGTGCGCCTCGAAGAAATGCGGGCGCAGCTTGACGCCGAGAAGCTGCGGGCTGGAAACCTCGAAAAGCGCATCGACGAGGAGCGGCTGCGCAAGAACCGGCTCGATCTTGCGCAGTTGAAGGCAAACGTTGACGGCAGCGTTTGGGAAATTCTTGCGACCGACGGCGAAACCGTCCAGCGCGGTCAGGACGTGCTCCGGCTGGTCGATTGCGCTTCCACGATCGTTACGCTCAGCGTCGCTGAAAGCACATACAACAGACTGAGGCCGGGCGACTCCGCGATGTTCCGGTTCAACGGAGACGGCCGGTCGTTCCAGGGAACGATCACCCGGCTTGCCGGCGCCGGCGCCGCGACCATCTATCGCCAACTCGCCGTCGCGCCGAGCGGCCGCCACCTCGAGCGGTTCGACGTGGCCCTGCTCGTCCCAGCGCTCAGGCAGGACCCCGATCTTGCCTGCGGAATCGGCAGGTCGGGGAGAGCTTTCTTCGAAGCGAGGCCGTTCGACTTCCTGCGCCGGATCTGGGGCTGAGATGCTACCGCCGGTACTGCTGAGCGAATTGGGCTCAAGCCTGGTCCACATCGCTCTGGTGTTCTCAGCCGGCATCGTCGTGCCGATCGTGCTTAGCCGAAAAAGCGCATTTCATCGCGCGTTTTTGTTCGGCATCGCTGCCCTGCTGTCGTTACGCTACCTCTGGTGGCGCGCCACGGAGACGTTGGCGCCGGCCGGCCTGACGCTGGACTTTGTTGCGAGCGGATCATTCTTCGCACTGGAACTCGGCGCGACAATTTCATCGCTGAGCGCGTACCTCATCCTGTCGCGGCTGCGCATGCGAAGCGGCGAGGCGACCCGCAACCTGAACTGGTGGGGGGATGCAAAGGCGCCGCGCGTAGCCGTGCTGATCGCGACCTACAACGAGGAAAGGGATGTGCTCGAACGCACGATCGTCGGCGCGACGTCCATGAAGTACCCCGACTTCGGGGTTTACGTCCTCGACGACGGCCGGCGCGAATGGTTAAGCCGGTTATGTGCCGATCGCGGCGTTCACTATGTGACGCGTTCCGACAACCAAGGCGCCAAAGCGGGGAACATGAACAACGCCCTGTGGTTGCTGGAAGCCTCGGGAACGCCCGACTTCGTTGCCGTCCTGGATGCGGACTTCGTACCCCACAGCAATTTCCTGACCCGAACCATCGCCCTCTTCCACGACAAGGCCGTCGGCCTGGTCCAGACACCGCAGCATTTCTTCAACGCGGACCCGATACAGCACAATCTCAACCTGAGCCGTTCCTATCCCGACGAACAGCGCTTCTTCTTCGACCACATCCAGCCGGCGCGAGACGGCTGGGGGATCGCATTCTGCTGCGGCACGTCCTCGGTTGTCCGGTGGGCGGCTATTCACGAAATCGGCGGCTTTCCGACCGAGAGCATCACCGAAGATTTCATGCTGACCCTGGCGCTCCAGGATCGCGGCCATCGGACCGTGTACCTGAACGAGGCCCTGTCGGAAGGCCTCGCTCCGGAAGGCCTGAAGGAATACATCACCCAGCGCGCACGTTGGTGCCTCGGCCTGATGCAGATTGCGCGCAGCCGGCTCGGCCCGCTCGGCAGCAACAACCTGCGTCTGCGCGACCGCTGGAGCGTGGTGGACTCGGTGCTGTTCTGGACCACAACGTACAGCTTCAGGATCGCCGCTCTGGGTTTTCCGTTGCTCTACTGGTTCTTCAACATAACGGTGGTCGACGCCACGGTACCCGACGTCCTCAGCTATTTCGGCGTCTATTTCATCTGGGTTCTGGTGAGCCTCAACTTCATCTCCGGCGGCATGGTGGTGCCTATCGTCAACGACGTCAGCCAGTTGCTCGGCGCCTGGCCGATCACGCGCGCCGCCTATGGCGGTTTGTTTCAGCCCAAAGGCCACTCGTTTTCGGTCACGGCCAAGGGCGGCGACCGGACGCGAACCTTCGTGCAGTGGCGGCTCATCGCGCCTTTCGCCGCGGTCTTCGCTTTGACGTTCCTGGCAAGCATAATCGGTATCTTTTCAGATAGTTACGCCTTCAACGACGCGGGCGACGGGAAGCTCGTGATCCTAGTCTGGACGTTCTACAACCTGCTGGTCCTTGCCGTGACAATCATCGTTTGCATCGAGTTGCCGCGCCGTGAGCGGCATCTGGACGAAAAGCCGGAACAGGCGGCGATTGAAGTCAAAGGGCGCATGGTCCGCGTCTGGATCACCGGGCTCACGCAGAACACCGTACGCGTGCGCGGCGCTGCTTTGCCCGACGATCAGCCGGTCTCTATCGACATTGCCGGTATCGGAAAAATCCGGGCGATTGTCTCCTCACCTACGGCAGATGGCGCCCGGTTGTTGCTCGAACCCACGATGGAACAGCACGACGCCCTGTTTCGCCGCTTCTATGGATCGGGTTCCGCGCCCGGCATATCGCAGACCCGCTATGGAACCCTGCTCGCCGACCTTGGCCGCCGATTCTCGTTCTCAAGAGGATGAAGCGACAGCAGGGCTTTCGTTCATCTGATTGTGCTGCAGGCGTGCGATCGCGGCGCTGAGCAGCGCTGCTTCTTCCGAACTTCTCGTTTCAAACGGATAGACCTCATCCCCCCGCAATATGATTGCGGCATTGTTCGCCAGGCGGCGCAGCGGTGACAGGAAGGTGGTCACAAAGACTGCAGTCAACACGCTTAGGAGGAGTCCTATTCCGGCCAGATAGAGGGCTACGTATTGTGAGATCGCCAGGCCACGTTTCGAAAATGCGCCGTCATCGATGCGCGCAACGAGGCTCCAGCCAAACGATGGTAGGTCCGCGTAGCCGAACTTCGGGAGCACCGTCGTGAAATAGCTCTTGCCGTCCGGCCAGGTTTCAAGCGAGGTCGCGGCAGCGCCAAGCTGGGCAGCGCGGATGCTCGGCAGGTCGAGGGCAGTTGCAGGATCGTCTGTGGATGAAAGCATCACGTTGCCGCTTGGATCGACGAGGAAGGCATCGATCCCCATCGCCTTGGCTGACTCGGCCACATGCTTCTTCGCCCAGGCCGCATCCAGATGCAGTCCGAGCACTGCAACGGTATCGTTGCCGATCTTGACGGGCGTGGAAAGGTCGAGGAAGCGGCGCGGTTCACCGTCAATCGACGGGAGCAGCTTCGCCAAAAGCAGTGCGTCATGGACGTCGCCGGCGAAATCCCCTTCCAGGCCGCGCTGAAACCAGGGCCTCGAAGAGACGTCCTGGCCCTCGAGCAGCCCACCTGAAGCGACCGTGACCCGGCCGTCGATCGCCGCAATTCCCGCCCAGGAGACCCGCGACCCGTCGCCGACGACGAGGTCCAGCGATGAACGCACCGCCTCAAGATCGCGCGGCGCTATTTCGCTGGCGATTGTGCGGGCGCCATTCCATTCCTCGTGCAGCGCACGCGCGAAATCGAGCGCAAGCCCTTGTGATCTCATGGTCACCGCTTCGGCCAGCGCATCCTCGGTGGCTGCGTTCAGGCGATCTCGAAGCAGCATCACTGCCGCGCCAGCGGCGATCAATGCTCCGACTAGCACGAAGCCCCACAGTGCCGTGATCAGGGACGTAAGGCGCGGCCGCATTTTTCCTCCGCAACAGTCGCCCCAAGCCCAGCCACCCTTAAACCATCGCAACGGATGACTTGGAATTCTTGAGCGAACAGGTTGTCGTTTCGTGGTTAACGCAGCCGGGAGGCGGTCCCATAACTGCCGCAGCGCCTCGGCTTGTTGCACATCTGGCACTACGTGCAAACAGCTTCACAGCCGAGCACATTCGGATTGGCGTCCGAGACCCCTACCTCGCCTAAGATTCCCCCAGCCTTCGGCCGGATTCGACGGATCCTGATAGAGATATTGCCGAAAGGAGTAGGCAGCGTACCAGCGGTTGTGCTTCTGCGAAAAATCCTGGGCTTCGGGCGGCAAAGCCAGTTCGGGGATATCCCCGCGCACCAGTCCGGTGAATGCGGCAACGTCGACCGGATTGCCGTCCTGGTCTATGGTCATTTATTGGCAGCTTGCTGGGCTCGGGTATTTCGCCGCAGTCTCAATGGGAGCGAGAACATGTCGCAAACACAGATATCGCAGCTTGTCGCCACGCTTTCCAGTTCGTTCAGCGGACGCCTCCTTGTCCCCGGCAATCCGGGTTATGAGGATGCGCGCAAGCTGCACAACGGGATGATCGACAAGCACCCGGCCCTTATCGCGCAATGCCGGAACACCGCCGACATCGTCGATGCGGTGAAGCTGGCGCTTGCACAAGGCCTAGAGATCGCTGTGCGAGGCGGCGGCCACAACGTTGCCGGACGGGCGACGGTCGAGGGCGGCTTGATGATCGATCTGTCGCCGATGCGAGGCATTCACGTCGATGCGAAGAAGCGAACCGCCCGGGTGCAGGGCGGTGCCACCTGGGGGGACGTCAACCGCGAGACCCAGCTTCACGGTCTTGCCGTGACCGGTGGCGTCATTTCCACAACCGGTGTTGCGGGACTGACATTGGGCGGCGGCATCGGTTGGCTGATGGGCAAACACGGATTGTCGCTCGACAACCTCATTTCCGTCGAACTGGTCACAGCCGAGGCCAAGGTGCTGACGGCTGATGCTTCCACCAATGCTGATCTGTTCTGGGGATTGCGCGGCGGCGGTGGAAATTTTGGCGTGGTTACCTCGTTTGAATTCGGCCTGCATCCGGTCGGGCCGATCGTCACCGGTGGCATGGTCGCCCATCCCTTCGCCAAGGCGCGCGAAGTGATGCAGTATTTTCGAGGCGTGACCAAGTCGCCGCCCGACGAGTTTGGCGCTTTCAGCGCGCTGGTGAAAGCCCCCGATGATCCGGGAGCCAAGATGGTGGTCCTGGCTGCGGCCCATTGTGGCGACCTGGCCGCTGGCGAAGCGACGATGCGCCCGCTCAAGGCCTTCGGACCGCCGGTGATGGATGCGATAGGTCCCATTCCCTACAGCACGCTCAACACTATCCTCGATGCCGGCAACCCGAAGGGTGCGCTCAACTACTGGAAGTCGAGTTTCCTCGGCGAACTCAGCGATGCTGCGATAGACACGATGATCGACTGCTACGCCAGATGCCCGGCTCCGATGGGAGGTATGCTGGTGGAACATTTGCATGGCGCGGCCTGCCGGGTTGCGCCGGATGCAACGGCATTCCCGCATCGCGCCGAAGGCTTCAATCTTCTTGTCCTCGGGCAATGGTTGGATCCCGCCGCAACACCGGCCTGCACGGCTTGGGTGCGCGAGACCTATACCGCCATGCAGCCGTTCACGAGTTTGGGGCGTTATTCCAACTATCTTGGCGATGACGAAGCAATCGATGCCGCCGCGGCGGCTTATGGCGTCAACTACCCGCGGCTGCAGAAGATCAAGGCCAAGTATGATCCTGGCAATGTCTTTCACCTGAACCAGAACATCCTGCCGAAGGCTTGAAATGCCATCGCCCATTGGAAGGACAGCGCGGCTGTGAAACCACCGCATCGGGTGGCCCATTTCCTGGATCGCTTTGCAATCTATTCGGAACGCGGCGATCCTGGACCCGATCCCGTCTCGGTCAGCACTCGCGGATTGACCGAGGAAGGCTAATCTGCCCAACGTGCGAAGGCAGGCTGGGCACCAGCGGTCATTCGGTGCGTGCGCAAACCACGCGTCATTTGGGGGATGGCAGCTACCTTTGAGGTTGGGCCCGCTGAAGGGCAAGATGCGGTCCTCGACGCCCAGAAGCGGACGGTCGGACACCGGCCCCGAAGCTGCCTGACCGGAATGCGCCCCCAATCCGGACGTTCGAGGATTCGTGGCTGCGACTTGAAACCGGACGTTCCGGCTAATCGAATGGCGGCTTCACCACCAGTTTTCGGAGTACTTCCACCCAGCCAGCGGGCGCGCGTCACCGCCTTGGTAAGATCGCCGTCACCAAGACCTGTGACGTTGCCCCCAAATTGCCTGACTGCGATGCGTCCTGAGAACGGTTGCCCAATCAATGGTCGTTGACAATTTGCACGATAGCGCGCGAAAGGCGGGGGGCACCAAAATCACGCTGGTCTTGCTTGGCTCAACTCTTAGCGCAAGGCCTTTTCTGTCGCCGTGATCGAACTAACGGCTATCGACGTTTCGCTCTCGAGCGTCATTGTTCTTGCAAATGCTTGCCCATGTGCAGCGATCTCACGAGCGCTGCCGTCGTTGCTGCGGACCCAGTCGATCTGTTCGAGGAGGTCTGAAAGGTCTGCCTTCACCGGGACGTAGTGCTCCCAAGGGCGGATGCGGTCATAGTACCACTGGCGATAGCCTGAAGCACTGTCGACTTTCAGGACACAGCAGCCAAGATGGAGGCGCAGGAGGAAATTGCTCCAAGTGTTGGCATTGCCGTCGATATCGACGGCAAACTTGTCCCCGATCCATGTAAACTGGTCCAGCCATCCCCTCCAAAGCCCGGCCTGCTCAAGCAGTTGCTGGGTCTGCTTGCCGCGAGTGCTATAAATGAAGGCGGCGTCGCATCCCGGCAAATTCTTGAGCATCAATGCCAAGCGTATTCGAGGAAGGACGTCGGCATCCAACGTGATTTTGTCCACCCGGCCCTGACCGGTCGTGCTTCCGCGCCATCGGATGATCTCGGAGCGAGTTGTCCAATCAACCGGATTGTCCTCAATGTACTCACGATAGCGCCTGAACCCGCGCGACCAGAAGAAGTAGGAGTCCGGAAGCGCAGTGACGTTTGGATCGCGCACCGACATCGCGTAGCGCGCGCGCGACCGGCGATTGCCATCCGACAAGTCGCCGAGGATGTTGTCGATCCATGGAGGGCAAAGCGAGAGCCAGTAGAGATAACTATCTATACGGATGATATCCAAGTCAGGCGTATCGCTTACGCGGACCCTGTATCCAGTCTCATCACGACTGATACCGCAATCGTATGGATATTCCGTAGCCCCCGTGATCTCCAGTTTCGGCCTGGGCAGCGCTACGCCACATCCCTGCCAAACTGCCCGGAAATGAGGGCGCAGGATCCAATCGTAACGGAGTCTCGTCAGCAGCCTCATTTCGCCTCAGTACACGGGGATCGTTGACATAAACGGTCCGGATTCGAGAGAACTGTCCATTCGGCTGCTCTCTATCGGCGGGAATGTCCGCGCTTGGGGATCTTGTATGGATGTCTCAGTCAAAGTGTCGTTGCAAGGTGGGCACCAATGGGAATTTGTCGCCGAGGCAGGCAGCCCGATGGTGACCGGGCTGGTGTCTGCTCTGCCAGGCGCCACGGTGGATGCGTCCCTGCCACCTGACGGCCTCATCCAACTTGAGGCAAAATCCGGCGAAAGGCTATTCGTCACGCGTTCGTCGCTCGTTGCCGTCTCGATCACCGAACTCGACAGCCAAGGGCGACATTCCGCTTTTGCCAAACCAACGTTTGCCGGCGCTTCGTCGCCTGCACCGTTCGTGCTGGTCTCCAACTTCTTCACGCCCGGCACGCTTGCCAACCTGCAGGCGGCAATTTCGATGGCCAACTCTTCGCCGATCGCCGCAAACGTTCGCGAGTTTTCACTTGATCGTCTGCCGATCGACGCCGAACGGGCTTTGATCCGCGCGATCGATGACGCGCTGACGGCGTTTGGAATAGAAACAAACGATGCTGATCGTCACCTCAATCTCAGAGCGTTGCAAGCGAATGATAGCTCTGCAGTCGGCTTGAACGTGAGGGGTTCGATTGTCTCTTTGGTCGCCTTGCTACCGCTCACGAAGTCAGCAAAGGTGTTCGGAAGCATAAACCTGCGCGATCAAATAGCTGACGGTGCGTTGGCGGAGGGAGTTCGCCAGGTAAGCTTGGAGTCCAACAATCTGCTCATCTATCCAACGGCGGTAGGCAATGACGCGCTGCACGTGATGAGTGACAATGCCGTGATATTGGAGGGTGTGCTGTGCGGGGGTGGCGCCGTTGGGAGCGAGTGAGTTCCGGCGTCTGTTTCGCGAAACAACGTTCCACCCGGTAAATGGCGGAGGTGTAGTCTACCACCGCAAAGCACGGCGGCTTTTCGCGCTCAACGACGCAGCGGCATTCGTTTGGCTCGGCTTGCGTGATGGAAAGGTGCCTGCAGCGCTCATCGTCGATCTAAGAGAGACGTTTGGGGTGGACGGCACCGTTGCGGAACTATGGGTTGGCCAAGCGATCAGTGACTTCAAGGTCATAGGCGATGTCGCGGTATCGCCGAGCCCGGAGTGGCCGCATCAAGATAAGGCCGAAGTCGGCGCGCGCGGCGTCGACTATCAGTTGCTCGGACAGACGCTTCGCATAGACGCGGGCGTGTCTACTCTAAAGTCAATCGATTCTCTCTTGGGAGGGATGCGGCGCCAAAACTCGGGAACGCCTGATATTGCTGTCGAAATCACAGATGAAGTCGATACTTGCCAGGTCCACTTCCACCAGAATGTCTTCGGCATCGCAACCAGAGATCGAATCGTCCCGGAGATGGAGCGGTTCGTGTACGAGGAAATGGTACCCCGTGTCCGCCATTTCCTCGCGTTTCACGCCGCGCTTATGCAATGCGGCGATATCGGCGTGCTGTTCGCCGCTCCATCAGGTTCCGGAAAGTCGACCCTCAGTGCCGTGCTTTCCTCAAGGGGCTGGAGATACCGTTCCGACGAGATGGCGCTCCTCGACCGCGAACTGGGCTGGCGCGGGGTGCCGCTTCCACCTTGCATCAAATCCGACAACTATTCCCGCATCGAGAAATGGCATCCAAGCCTTCGGGACGTGTCCGAGCACATACGTTATGGACGCAAGGTGAAATACCTGCCGGTTCAGGCAGAAGGAAATGCGGCCGACGTTACGATTGTCGTTTTCCCCCGCCTCGGCGAAGCGGAGGCAGCGGGTCTGACTGCGATCGACCCTCTTGCGGCATTGACGCAACTGCTATCGTTATGTGTGTACGTCCCGCTCGGGTTTACGGAAAGCGATGTTACGCGACTTCTGCTGTGGCATGAGCGAACTCGCTATTTCGAGTTGGCCGTAGCTGACCCGTCTGAGGCTGCTGTAGCGCTGGAAGACCTTTGCATGAATGCGCGAGGGTGGTAATCTAGATGCTGTTCTGAGGGGCTCGCCATGACTGACAGGGAAATCGATAAGGCCAACGCCGAGCGTCGGCTCTTTTTAGAGAAGGCCGGTCGATTTGCGGCGGCTACGCCGCCTGCCGTCGCCTTGATGCTTTCGGCGACCGGTTCGGCACGCGCCCAGGCAGGATCGGCGGGCACAACGACCACTACGGTCACGACGACCACAACGTTAGCGACAACGACAACGATCGCATTCACACCCACGCCTCCGTGAGGGTCAAGCTATGACTGACAGGAATGTGGACAAGGCCGATGCTGAGCGTCGATTGTTTCTTGAGAAAGCTGGGCGATTTGCCGTGGTTACACCGCCAGCCGTCGCCTTGATGTTGTCCGCAACCGGTTCCGCGCGGGCCCAAGCTGGATCAGCGGGCACCACCACCACTACGACGACGACATTGACAATCATTCCAACGCCGTCTGCGGACTAGCGGATTCGGCTGAGTATATCTTTTCTTCGACGATCGTGGAGCCTGTCGCTGCGTTTATTGCCCTTTTTATCGCGGCGCGCTCGTCGTTCAAACGATAGACGCTTCGGGCAAGTTCCACGAAACCGGCATCGAATAAGCCTTGGCGCTCGTAGCCTCGCAAATCATCCTCGACGCGCCATAGCGTCTCATTGACCGCTTTTAGCCGCTCTCTCAGTTCGTTCAGTCCGTGATCAAGAGGCTGAAGGGCCGAGATTGCCTGATTCAGGGCTGCAAGCTCGGTTTCAACGTTCTTCAATGTCTGCCCTGTCTTCGCGTGGCGCGCCTTGATTTCTAGTATTGTGGCCTTGTCCAAGCACTCGCCCCAAGACACAGGAACTCGCGCCACATGCGGGGTCGCGCCTTCCGGCTTGGTTCGCGGCCGCGCCTGTTCCGCCAGCCGAGCCTTCAGTTCGTTCGCCATTTCTTGAAATACCCCGTCCCAGTCCCCGCGTGTCTTCTGACGGAAGAGCCTGGCATTGGCGTACCACGACGTCTCTCGACCGGAGCGGCGCCACCGCCACTCTGGAGCCTCGTTGAGGGCGATCCAGACCTCCTTGCCAAGGCCGCCGGCCAGATGGGCCATCGACGTGTCGCAGGTGATGATGAGGTCCAGGTTGGTTATCGCCCCCGCGGCATCGACAAACCCGTCGTCGCCCGCGTCGAAATCGACGCCCAACGATTCCACCACCATCCCTGGGGGCAGCGTGTCGAGTTGCTCTTCACCCTTGCCGATTTGCAGGCTGATAAGGCGGACGCTAGGCAGTTGCGCGACAGGCATCAGTTGATGCAGCGGATAAGATCGCTCCGATTGCTGGCCGGCATAGACTGCTCCCTGCCAGGCGACGCCGACTCGAAATCCCTCCGAACCAATCACCTTCGACCAGCGTTCGATCACGTGCGCTTCAGCTGCCAGATACGGCGGGTGAGGTACGGGCCAGCCCTTTTCGTGAAAGCGCCACGGAAGGCTCGCGAGATGGCATTGGTAGTCGAAGCGGCGGTCGAGCGGAAACTCGCTTAGAAACTCTGCGGTTGCTGAAGTGGTTTTCAGCAAGTGCTCGAGTCGCTTGGGCCCGATATAGGTAATCGTGGCGCCTGAATGGCGCGAGAGCGGCTCCAAGTATCGGATAAAATGAAAGTAGTCGCCGTTGGCCTGTTCACCAAGGACGACAATGGATTTTCCCTCCAGGTCTTCACCGCACCAAGGCGCGGCGAGCAATTCCTTTCGGACGGTCGTGTCCTTGTCGTAGAACCGAAATTCGTAGAGCGGCCAGCCTTCGTCTAGGCGCCCCATTGAAAGGTACAAGGTTGCAAGCGTGAACTGAGCATTGCGCGACCACGGTTCGATCGTCAGCGCCTGCTTGCAGATTTCGATCGCCTCCTCCACGCGACCAAGGCCGGACAGGCATATTGCCAGGTTGCAGCGGGCGACGACCGAGGTTGGTTCGATCGCTATTAGGCGACGGTTGCAGGCGCTTGCCTCGGAATATCGACGCAGATCGAGCATCACGAAGCTCAACTCCGAGAGCACCCCAACGTCGTCCGGGTGCCGTTCGGCCAGCGCCGTCACGGTGGACACCGCTTCTGCTGCTCTCTTCAGATCGCGCAAAACACTGCTGAGCGCAACACCAGCGTCACGGTGATCCGGTCGACATTCCATCGCCCTGCGGAGAAACTCGATTGCTTCCTCGCTTCGCTTCAGTTCTGCCAGCGCCTTGCCGCATTGGAAAGCGGCGTCAGCCGAAAGGGGATCGGATTCCTGCGCCCTGTTCGCCTGCTGCAGGGCAGCCTCGAACCTTCCGGCGCCACGCAATGCCGCAGCCAAGCCGCAAAGGGCGGCGACGTCGTCCGGATCAGGCCCAAGCACGTCCTCAAAATACACACGAGCTTCGGGAAACCGCGATTTTTTTAGATGCGCCTCGCCCAGGCCAAGCTTTGCCGACCGGGGGTCGGCGCCAAACTGAAGCGCCCGCTCGAATGCTTGGACCGCGTCATCGTGCTTGCCCATCGCAGCGAGGACCGCTCCGAGTTCTGCAGCGGCGTCACCGTCGTTGCCGCGGGCTGCAAGTATGGCACGCCATACCTCGGCCGCCGCCGCGTTGTCGCCGCTGCGGCTGAGGCCCCACGCCTTTCGGCGCATGTCCATGTTGAGCGGGTCTACCGCCTCCGCGCCACCCGCGACAGCACTCGACGCTCCGGGTGGCATGGCGATCTTCATGGCGGTCTCCGGAAAGCAGTTGGCGGCAACGCTAGACACTGCTCTCGTCGCCCGCAAGACTTCACGCTCCCTTCAGAGAGCGAGCGAGCATGCTCCTGATACGGTCAATCCGGCGCCTGTTGACCTGGAGATGAGCGTAAAAGCCACGCTCATCTCCCAGGCCGAGAGCGTAGCTGTCGCGCTGCCAAGCGAGTGCCCGGCGAAGGACGCCCAGGCGACCCATTCCACCTTCCAGCGCCGGCCAGCGCCTCTGGAAAAGGCAGCGCGCGGCATGCCGACGCCCGCGGATGTCGTCGGCGAATACATCCGGAAGCGGAGCGCCCGTGAACTGCGATGCCTTGTGCAAAGCCCCGGAAAGCATCGGGAAGAAACCCCTTGCCCGAGCGGTATCCAAAAGCGCCTGCCAGTTGATCTCGTCGCTGTAATCAACGACCAACCGCGATACATCCAGACTATCGCGGAGACTTACGGTGCCGCCAAAATAGTCGCCATTGACGATTTCGGCGTGGATGACCGCATGGGTCAAGCGATGCGTCGGCGATGGAATGGCAAGGCCTCTGGCAACGGGTCGCCCATCCTCGAGTACCTCGACAGCTGGCAAAAGGCTTGTGCGCGTCGCGAGTTCGTAGTGGACTTCTACGTTGACCAAACCATTGGGAGTTGCCATCGGAGCCTCATGGATATGGCCCGGCTCGCGGATCAAATTCGGGACGTCACGATAGCCGCGTTCGCGCAATGCAATACGAACCGTATCAGCCCGCCTGCGATCGACGAGTAGATCAATATCGCGGACCATCCTGTCGGCGACGGCCGGCCCCGCGTCGTAAAACCAGGCTGCGCCCTTGAGAAGGACGCCTTGCACGCCAACAGCGGCGAGTGCGCTACCGATCTCATCGCATTGCCGGCGTATCTCGACGTTGCAGCGTGCATTCTCGGTATGAAGCATCTGCAGGTAGTCCCGAACATCGGCGGGTAGCGCATCGGCAATTCCCAGGTCCGAGAACGCCTGCGACAAGGCCGGTCCGACGAAATCCCCGTTGGCGCGCCTCACGGTTGCCATCCAATCAACGACAGCATCCGAGAGGTCGATCGCGGCAGTAGGGGTGCGCCGCACAAGGACGCTGGAAATAAGCGCCTCGCTAAGACGTTGCCTTGGAGTAGAGGTTGAAACGGACCTGATTGTCATCTCGCATCGGTACGGTACCACACAAGGGCCCCTTCGAGCACTGGCAGCCAGCGTCGATCAGAAACCAGGCATGCTAGCGCGCAATGGTGCAGACGTCGAAGCCGATCGAAACTTGATCCAGCCGTCAGGTTCAACCAAGCCGCGCTTGGNTACACAATGGCCCTTCGAGCACTGGCAGCCAGCGTCGATCAGAAACCAGGCATGCTAGCGCGCAATGGTGCAGACGTCGAAGCCGATCGAAACTTGATCCAGCCGTCAGGTTCAACCAAGCCGCGCTTGGTGCAGTTGGAGGATTTTGGACCTGCCGGGAGACTTCCGCCACGAGGCTGAGAATTAGCACGGCTAGGGCTGGCGCAATTTTTTCAAGCGCAGAATTTGCCACCTGAAGGTGTCGGGCAATCGTTTGATCAAACTGTGCCGACCACTGCTTGCAATGGGTGGAGAGCCTCGCGCAAAGACCTAGTGTATGCTGCGCGACGGGATCCGTCATTCGCAAAGGATCGTCATGGTCGGTTCGCCAACAACTGCTACCCTTGTCCTCAATGACAGGGTTGTCATCGACCTGGAAGGCGAGACGCTCCGTCTTGGCAACGGCGACGCAATCGCCCTTAGGCCGCAGGCCTTTGCCGTCCTTCTTCACCTCGTCCAGAACGCGAACAGGCTGGTCAGCAAGGCGGAGTTGCTTGAAGCTGTATGGGGTGGCACCGCCGTTACGGACGACAGCCTCGTCCAATGCATCCACGAGATCCGGCGAGCGCTCGGCGACGAACGGCATGCGGTCTTGGCCACGGTTTCGCGGCGGGGCTACCGTCTGCTGCTGGAGCGTGGTGACGAGAGTACACTCGGGGGCCCTTCGATCGCCGTTCTGCCGTTCGCCAGCATGGGCGGCGACGAACCTCATGATTACTTCGCCGATGGCCTGGTCGAGGACATTATTACCAACCTCTCGAAGATTCCGGGCTTGTTTGTCATCGCTCGCAATTCCTCTTTCTTCTTCAGGGGCGAGAAGGCTGATCCCCGCACAATCGCTGCTGAACTACGCGTTCGCTACCTGCTGCAAGGCAGCTTGCGGCAGTCTGGAGGAAGACTGAGGATCAATGCGCAGCTTATCGATGGCTCATCGGCCACTCATGTGTGGGCCGACAGGTTCGAGGGCGCAGCAACAGACGTGTTCGACCTTCAGGATCGGCTAACGGAGCAGATTGTCGGATCGATCGAACCGAGCGTCCGCCGTGCAGAAATCGAACGTGCGCGCCGCAAGCGCCCTGAAAGTCTGGACGCGTACGATCTGTATCTTCGAGCACTGCCGCACGCACATGCAAATTCGCCCGTCGAGACGGACAAGGCCTTGCAACTGCTGGCGCGCTCGATTGAGCTTCAACCGGACTATGTTGCTGCACATGGCTATGCTGCATGGTGTTACGAACAGCGCTACCTCCGAAATGGGTTGAATCCTACAGACAAAGCGGCCGCGCTCAAACACGCTGACATAGCATTGGGCATCAACAGCGACGACCCACAGGCGATGAGCATCGGCGCATTCGTCCGCGCGAACCTCACCCGTGACTACAACGCCTGCATCGAAGTGCTCGACCGGGCCATCGCATTGAACCACAATTCGGCCTTAGCCTTCGGCTTCAGCGCGTTGGTCAGTGCCCACAGCGAGCGGCACAAGCGGGCGGT
This sequence comes from Mesorhizobium marinum, assembly GCF_040813675.1. Taxonomy (NCBI): domain Bacteria; kingdom Pseudomonadati; phylum Pseudomonadota; class Alphaproteobacteria; order Hyphomicrobiales; family Phyllobacteriaceae; genus Mesorhizobium; species Mesorhizobium marinum. The sequence goes on from NZ_JBFOCI010000003.1 coordinate 73,029, forward strand.
CCAACATGCGCACAAGGCGCTGCGACTGAGCCCTCTCGACGATCCGCTGAGCTACCATCCTTACTGCGCCCTCGCGCTTACGTACCTCTTTGCCGGCACCTTCGCCGACGCGGCCAGATACGCCGCGCTGGCGGTCCGTGCCAACCCCGGCTTCAGCATCCCCTACGCCTATCTGGCCGCCAGCCACGTCGGCCTTGGCAATGTCGAAGCTGCTAACGCAGCGGCAAAAAGACTAATCGAGGTGGCGCCGAATTTCACGGTCGGCAGCTACGTGCGAACGAACCTGTTTCGGCCGGACTTGATGGAAGCCCTTGCAACTGCGTTGCGGACGGCAGGGGTCCCTGAATAGGCTCTGCTATCGTGGCTGAGCCGAACACGGGTAACGACGGCCCCACCCCGCTGTTTTCCAACTGCCTTCTCGACCATGTGCTCCGTCAGGCACATCGACCCATTAGGCCGCGATACAGATAACCTTCTGAAGCGCGACAATTGGTCGGAGGAAGATGCTGATCGGGGAAATTTCGCATTTTGATCGGAATCCGTTCGTTACATCCGGAAGGACCTCACTCACATTTGCTAGCGGACTTGCGATCTGCCGTCTCGGAAAACGAAAGATGAATCGCGCTTGCCGTTTCTCAGCTATCGTGGCGACGCTGTCTTGCTGGAATGACGCGGCCGCCCACGACAGCAAGTCAGGATGGACCTATCCACCCGCTTGTTGCCAAGGAGACAAGGAGCTAGGCGATTGCCAAGAAATTCCGAACGCCAGCGTGAGAGCCGCTCCTGACGGTTTCAGAGTGCTGCTTAATCCGGGCGACCATCACCTCGTCACAAAGCAACACTTGTTCCGAATTTCATATGGCGACGTCATTCCCTCCGGCGACAGCCATTTTCACATTTGCCTGCATCCAACAGAAGATTACGCGAACTGCTTCTTTGCCCCTCCCGACGGATTTTGATGCGCGTGGCATCGAACACGCCGCTTCGCCGCTCGTCGAGCGGAAGCTCCAGGCCACGAGGTGGTACGGAACTCTGACTTTGCCCTTACGACCGACCACATTGGGTCGGCTGCTGACCGGCAGCTAGTCCCGAATTCCTGTCCATACCGGACAGACCGGATACGGCCCCAAACCGGACATTTCTCGAAAAGCCTATAGACCAAGAAACGGCTATTGTAAGGATTTTAAACAGGCATATAATGTCCTTACAAACGAGGTAAGGACATGTCCGAAGCCATTGCTTACATCCGCGTCTCTACTGCCCAGCAAGGCAAGTCTGGGCTTGGTTTGGAGGCTCAGCGGGCAGCTATAGCAAAATTCGCCGCGTCTGAGGGTATCGACCTGATCGCGGAGTTTCAGGAGATCGAAACCGGAAAAGGCTCGGACGCCCTCAATAAACGCCCGCAACTAGCGGCGGCGCTATCACTGGCAAAGCGCAAAGGCTGTGCGGTGGTGGTTGCGAAGCTCGACCGGCTTTCTCGTGATGTGGCTTTCATATCATCTCTAATGGCGAAAAAGACTCCCTTCGTTGTGGCGGAGCTCGGCGCGGACGTCTCTCCATTCATGCTGCATATCTATGCAGCCGTCGCAGAACAGGAACGAGCGATGATCTCTCAGCGGACAAAAGAAGCCTTGGCAGCCGTCAGGGCTCGGGGAGTCAAGCTAGGCAACCCTAACATCGGTCCAGCGCAGAAAGTGGCTGCTGTACGGCGCTCGGAGATCGCTGACGATTTTGCGGCCAACGTGCTCCCCATCATTCGCGAAATCCAGTCTGCTGGCCTTTCGATGCGGAAGATCGCTGCTGCACTCAACGCACGTGGCATTCCTACAGCACGAGGCGGCACTTGGGCCGCAACACAAGTTAGCGACATCTTGAAGCGAGCTGGAGAATAGAAATGTCGATCCGCAAACGCAGATGGATCAACGGAAGCGGCAACGAAAAAGAGGCTTGGGTTGTCGATTATGTCGACGCCAAAGGAAAGCGAAGACTGAAAACTTTCGGTCGTAAGAAGGATGCCGATGCGTTCCGTGATCAAGCAGGCGTCGAGATCAGGCAAGGTATTCACGTGGCGGATAGCCAAAGCGTAAAGCTTTCGGTCGCGGGCGAATTGTGGATCAGAGGCACAGAGGAAGATGGACTCGAGCGCGCCAGCGTCGCGGCCTATCGGTCGCATCTGGACCTGCACATGAAACCATTCCTCGGCAACGAGCGGCTTTCTGACCTGAACGTCCCTGCCCTGAGAAGCTTTGAGGATATGCTGCGCGACAATGGTAGATCGCCGGCAATGGTGCGGCGCGTCATGGTGAGCCTCGGAACGCTCCTAGCCGATGCTCAGGAGCGCGGTCTTGTAACGCGCAATGTAGTGCGGGATTTGAGAGGTCGCCGCCGCCGTGGAGAACGCCTGGATAAACGCCACAAAGGCAAACTAAAGGTTGGCGTGGACATTCCGACTCGGGACGAAATAAGAGCTATTGTGCAAGCCGCAGCGGGGCGGTGGCGACCCTTGCTACTCACAGCCATATTTACCGGTCTCCGCGCGTCTGAATTGCGGGGCCTTCGGTGGGAAGATGTGGACCTCGACAGGCGGGACTTGAGTGTCCGTCAACGTGCCGACCGGTTCAACGCCATTGGCAAGCCAAAGTCAGTTTCCGGAGAGCGTTCGGTTCCACTGCCTCCAATGATCGTCAACACGCTCCGCGAATGGAAACTGCGTTGCCCCCGCGGGCAACTCGATCTCGTTTTTCCAAACGGCAGTGGTAACATCGAGGGTCTAAGCAACATCATTCGTCGCGGTCTAATCCCGACACAGATCGCAGCCGGTGTAACAACTGTCGGCGCTGACGGGAATAAAGCCGCAAAATATACGGGCATGCACGCCCTACGGCACTTCTACGCTTCGTGGTCCATCAACCGGCAGCAGGACGGCGGCTTGGGGCTTCCTCCAAAGATGGTCCAGGAGCGCATGGGCCACTCGACTATTGTGTTAACGATGGATCGCTATGGCCACCTGTTCCCTCGCGGTGATGACGCGGAAGAAATGGCGGCTGCGGAACGCGCACTACTGAGCTGATGCGACACACACGCGACATGAGCAGAAATAGCTGAACCTTTTCAAACGTCACTCACGGTTTTGTAAACCGAAGGTCGGCGGTTCAATCCCGTCCGGGGGCACCAGAAATTCCGATATCGTCGATTTCAGGCTACGGGCCAGACGCAGCTTTTGCACGGCCGAGCGCCTCGACGATCGCGGAGGCGGCCGAACGCGGCTCCGAGCCGACCGTCAGCCTGTAGGTCGGCACGGTCGAGGCCAATCCAGCCAGGCAGGCGAAGCGGCGACGATGCGAGGCCAGCAGGCCCGCCCTGCCCGTCCTCACATTGTCGGCGGCGAGCGAAACCAGCGTATCGGTCTGGCTCATCGGATCGGCCCGGCTTCCGGCGGTCTCGCCGCGCTCCAGCATGAAGATGCCGGCGATCGGCCGACGCTCGGCCTTCTCGATCCTGACGCGATCGGAAAGCGCGGCGCGCGTGAGCGCCTGCTCGTCCTCGTCGTTCCATTTGTCGCCGAGATACTGGTGCAGCCAGGGCATCATCGCCGCCGTGTTGCGATGCACCTTGAGGTCGCGCGGCAGGCCCCAGCCCGTCGCCCGACCGTCTTCGAGGCGGATCACCATCGTGTCGTCAGCGCAGAGGCCGAAGCCGCGATCGGCAAGGGCCAGCGACGTGGTCGACTTGCCGGTGCCGCTCGGCGCGAAGACCAGGACCTGTTCGTCGCGGCCCGGAAGCGTCAGGCCCGCGGCATGGAGCATGAACTGGCCGGACTCGTCGATAGCCGCGTCGAGCGCCAGCACGCCGGCCGTGGCGCCCGCCCGCGCGACATCGTTTTCGGCGACGACGATCTCGGCCGCCTTGCGGTGCGGATCGACGACCAGCGACACGCGGTCGGGAAACAGCAGGTGCAGGCGGTCGCCGTCGGACACGTAGGTGCAGTCGCCCTCCCAGAAGACCGGCCCTTCATAGACGAGCACGGCCGAGGCCGGGATCGGCGCCGGCGCCCCGCGCCTCACCGAAAGCGTAAATGCCGGGTTTCGCGCCGGCTCGACATCCATTCCCCGCATCAGGACGGCGAAAGCGTCGACCAGCGCCTGCTCTTCGGCCTCGACGTTGAGCGTCGATCCGATCAGGTCGAATCCACGAACGATCAATGGACCGCTCCGCCGCTTTCCGGCCCGGACTGCGGGGGGCGGTGTATGAAGATTGTCACCTGGTCGCCCTGCCGGTCGCCGACCACCGGCCTGCCGTCCAGGCAGACCCAGCAATGCGCGGAGATCCTGTCGGAGGCAATCGAGTCGGGATCGACCGCGAAATGCAGTTCGGGGTCATATCCGGCCCTGCGCAGGAATTCGAAGCCGAGAAGGCCCTCGCGCAGGCAGCGCCGGTCGCGCATCAGCCAGGGGCGGCGCACGGCCTTGCGCACCCGCCGCGAAACATAGTCGACCGGCAACCCTGCATAGTCGACCCGTCCGCCGGGCGTCGCCATCGCCAGGATCTGCTCGAACGACTTGCCGGCGACGCGCCAGGGCAACGATTTCGCGGCGAGCCAGAGGTCGATGCGAAACCGGCAGGCAGTCAAGCGGTTGGCGGGCCGTGCAGAAGCTGTCATGTGCCGCTGACGATCACACCTTCGTTCTTCAGATTGGCAGCTAGTTCGGCGAGATCGGCCTCAAGCACGTCGCGTTCGACCTCATACTCGTCGGCCATCAGGTCGACGATCTCGGCGAGCGTGCGCTTGCCGTCGACATGGCGCAGGAACGCCTGCGAGGTGTCGTTGCACGAGTAGAGCTGGCCGCTGTCGGCCAGGAGCACCACGGCGCCGTCTCCCACCGACTGGAACGACGCCACAGGCGAAAGCGTCAACACTTCATCGAGCGACATCAGGACCATCCTCAGGCAGGCGACGTGCCCTCGTGGCGTCTATTTTCGTAGGCCCGAGCGTCGGCGGGCCCTGTCAAGATCAATCCACCACCCCTGACGGCAGCGGCTTGGCTGCGACCGCCGAGATAAGCTCGCGCTTGACAAGCGCCGGTGTCACATATTGCTTCTTCACGCTAGATCTCCCCGCTTTCCCTAACGCTCCCCCTATAATCTCCAAGGGGCGTCGCGGTCAAACCCATAGAGGAATGCCAGATCCTTGGCGGACGAACGCCCAACTGCCTTCACAGCGGTGTTTTTCCTGCACCTCTCGGCAACCACCCTCGCGACGATGCAGGCCTGGCTCGACGCCGGTCACCGTATCAGCGCCGTCGTCGCATACCGGCAGGGGCGCCCCAGCCCGCTGACGTCGCCCCGGAAATGGGTCACCTTCCAATGGCGCATCGTCAGGATGCTTCGTCGCCACCGCATTCCGCTGGTCGAGCCTGAAAGCCCCCTCGACTGGGACCGGCTGCGCGCCGACCTTGAGGCAGGCAAGCCCGACGTGGCGATCACCTACGGCTTCATGCGGCTCGTGCCACAAAGTGTCACGTCGCTCTTCCCGCTCGGCGCGCTCAACTTCCATCCGGCACTCCTGCCCTACTATCGCGGCCCGAAGCCGTTCCACTGGCTGGCGCTCGACAATGCCTGGCGGCGCCACGGCGGCGTCACGCTGCACGAGATGACCGGCGGCTTCGACGAAGGGCCGATCGTTGCCCAGGCGGCGATGGCGGACGCCGGCAGGGTCGGCGACGCCTCCGGCTTCCTCCACGACGCGATGGTGCGCATGGTGACGGAAGTCGTCCCGCGCTATTGCTCGGGCGCGCTGCGCGGATGGCCCCAGCCGCCGGGCAGCTATCCCTATGCCCGCATGGACGCCCCTCGGCCCGTCGTCCAACCGCACTGGACGCGGGCGCAACTCGCATCGATGTGCAGCGTGTTCCGCAAGCGGCCGGGCGTGACGATCGAGGTCTCGGGAAAGCGCGTTCGCCTGCTGGCGGAGGCGCGAAGCCTGGGGCGGCCAACAGGCGCGCGCCCATCGGCGCGCCTGGCAACGGTCGAATTCGACCTCGCGGACGGGCGCGTGGCCTACTGGCGGCATACGCCGCTCACCAAGTTCCTCAACGAGGCTGTCTGGCGCGGCGGGAGCGCGGATCCCCCGGGACAAGCGACGCCGATCCGGCTCGGGCCGTTCGACAGACAGGATGAGGCGCACGAGGCGACCGCCGGTGGTTCCGGCTCCTAGAGCCGGCCGTCGGTCTCGTCCTTGGCGAAGATGCCCTTGACGTCGTAGAGCACGGCGTTCTCCTTGCCCAGCGCACGAATTCCAGTTGCGCCGCCCGCGACGAACTCGCGATGGCCGACGGCCACCACCACGGCGTCGTAGACGCCGGCTCCCGGCAGCGCGGCCAGGCAGTCGAGCCCGGTCTCTTCCCGGCAGGCGCCGGCCGATATCCAGGGATCCCAGATATCGACGGCGGCATTGAACTGCTGCAGCTCCTTCACGATGTCGATCGCCTTGGAATTGCGGATGTCCGGGCAGTTCTCCTTGAACGCCAGCCCCATCACGAGGATGCGGCTGCCGACGACCGGAAAGCCCCGCTTCATCATCAGTCTCGCGACCCGGTCGGCCACATAGCGGCCCATGCCGTCGTTGATGCGCCGCCCGGCGAGGATGACTTCGGGATGATAGCCCGCCTCCTGCGCCTTGTGCGTCAGGTAGTAGGGATCGACGCCGATGCAGTGGCCGCCGACCAGGCCCGGCCTGAACGGCAGGAAGTTCCATTTTGTCTGCGCGGCCGCCAACACCTCCAGCGTGTCGATGCCGAGCCGGTTGAAGATGATGGCCAGTTCGTTCATCAGCGCGATGTTGAGATCGCGCTGCGTGTTCTCGATGACCTTGGCGGCCTCGGCGACCTCGATGGAACCCGCCTTGTACGTGCCGGCGGTGACGATCGAGCCGTAGAGCGCGTCGATCGCGGCGGCGGCTTCCGGGGTCGATCCGCTGGTGACCTTGACGATGTTGGTCAACCGGTGCTGCCGGTCGCCGGGATTGGCGCGCTCGGGGCTGTAGCCGACGTAAAAACCCTCGTTCAGCTTCAGGCCGGAGAGCTCCTCGAGGATCGGTACGCAGATCTCGCGCGTACAGCCGGGGTAGACCGTCGATTCGTAGATGACGACGCCGCCCTGCGCGAGCGCCCTGCCGACCGTCTCGGTGGCGCGGATCAGAGGCGCCAGGTCGGGACGGTTCGCCGAGTCGATCGGGGTCGGAACCGTCACGATGAAGATGCCGCATTGCCTGAGCGCGTCGGGATCGTCGGTGAATTCCAGCCGGCTGGCGCGCTTCAGTTCCTCGGGATCGGCCTCGAGCGTGGAGTCGCGCCCGTCCAGAAGTTCGTCGATGCGGCTGCGCCGGATGTCGAAGCCGACCACCGGCCGCGTCTTGCCGAACTCCAGCGCCAGCGGCAGCCCGACATAGCCGAGGCCGATGACAGCGATCGTCTTGCCGTCGAGGTCCATCTCAGCGCGCCGGCCCCGCCGAAGGATGCATCTCAGCCACGTACCAGTCGACGAAGCGCGTCATGCCCGCTCGGATGTCCGTCTCCGGCTGGTATCCGGTCAGCGCCTCGAGAAGCGCCGCCGACCCGGAGGTGCGCATGACGTCGCCGGCCTGCATCGGCAAGAGGTTCAGCCGCGCCTTCTTGCCGAGAATCTCTTCGATCGTCTCGATGTAGCGGATCAGGCCGACGGTGCGGCCGCCGGCTATGTTGACTTCGCGATAGGGCGCGATCGCCGACAGCGTGTCGACCACGCCTTCCGCGTCGACCGGCCGGCCGATCTCGGGAATGCAGCCGGCCAGCCGCGTCACCGCCTCGACCAGGTCGCCGACATAGGTGAAATCGCGCTCGTGCACGCCATTGCCGAAGACGTCGATCGGTTCGTCGTCGAGGATCGCCTTGACGAACTTGAAGAGCGACATGTCGGGGCGACCATAGGGGCCGTAGACGGTGAAGAAGCGGCACACCGTGGTGGGAATGCCGAACAGGTGCGCATAGGAATGCGCCATCACCTCGCCCGACTTCTTGGTCGCCGCATAGAGCGATACCGGTCGGTCGGTCGTGTCGGTCTCGACGAATTCGGGCTTGTCCGACATGCCGTAGACCGAACTGGTCGAGCCGAACAGAAAATGCTTTGGCTTCACCTCGCGGCAGAGCTCGAGCACGTTGACCATGCCGACGAGGTTTGCGCTGGCGTAGGCGTGCGGCTGTTCCAGGCTGTAGCGGACGCCGGCCTGTCCGGCCAGGTGGACGATGATGTCGGCCTTGGCGGCCTCGGCTGCTGCCCGCAGCGACGGCGCGTCCTCCAGCATCGCCTCGACGGCGACGAAGGCCGGATACGTGCCGAGGATTTCGTGTCGCCGCCGCTTCAGGCTGACATCGTAATAGGGCGTCATGCCGTCGAAGCCGACTACCGAGTGCCCGTCGTCGAGCAGGCGCCGCGCAAGGTGAAATCCGATGAACCCGGCCGTCCCCGTGATCAGGAAGCGCATCACCGGCCCGCCTCCGGCGCGAGCAGGTAGTTGGCGTGGCCCTTGTCCGGGAAGATGCGTACGACGTCGTAGCGCGCGCCGTCGAGCCAAGCCGTCAGGGCCGGCGTGTTGTCGTTCGCCACCTCGATGAAGATCAGCGGCCTTGAGCGCTCGATCAGTTGCCGTGAGCCTGCCAGCACGCTCATCTCCATTCCCTCGACGTCGATTTTGAGCAAATCCACGCGATCCGATACCATCGAATCGAGCGTGGCAACACCGATTTCGCCTTCCGGATCCGGCGCCAGCCCGGTCGCTCCGAGCCCCCCCTTCTCCGAGCGGACAAACCTCGCCCGCCCGGCAACGTCCGAGATGCCGATCCCAAGTCGAGAGAGGTCGACATTGGAAAGACCGTTGCGCTCGACGCCGGCGCGCAGGGCGGCGATCGCCGCGGGCATGGGCTCCAGCACGAGCACCGACTCAGCCTTCATGGGGCCGGCAAAAAAGATCGCGTGGTTGCCGGTGTTGGCGCCGACGTCGACGACGCGCGCTCCGGGCCTGACCATCTTGCGCAGTTCCTCGAGTTCCATCGCCTCGAAGAACCGGCCCCGCGATTGCTCGCGCTCGATGCCCGCGTTCATGCCGGTATAGGGCAGTTCGTAGACCACGTCACCGTGCACGACAGGCAGGAAAACCGGGTGTCGCGCAAGACGTTTCAGCACCTGCATCCGGCCAGAGGCGTCCAGGGGCCGCGGCTCCGAGTCGAGATCGAGCAGTGGCTGCGCCGATTTCAGGCAGCGGGCCCTATCCCAGAGGTCGAACAGGTAGTCGAGCCTCGGATGCGTGCCTGCGCGGACGTCAATCCGCCCGATCGTGTGCGCCGCGACCTCCGTTCGCACCAGATGGGCGTCCGGCATCCACCAGTTCAGCAGGGCGTGCGGCAGCCTGTCGGGCGTATCGAAGGCGAGCCTGGTCAGCTTCGCCACGGCTTGCGGGCTCCCGCGCACATGGGCCGAACCGAAGATCGCGTCGTAGCGCCTGAGACCCGGGGCAACCAGTTCGAACGCGTCGTCGCGCAACGCCTCGCCCGGCCCCAGCAGAACCATCCAGTCCGCCCCGGCCCGCTCGGCCATCTCGACCGCCGCCTTGCCCGCCTGCGGGCCGACCGCATCGTGCGCCAGGGACAGGCGAAGGACGGCGTCGAACGCGCCGGCCCTCGGCAGCGCCGGGGCCTCCGCGCCCGGCATCGACACGACGGCGACGCTGCTCATGCGTGCTCCGCCGGCCCGTGGACGATGCTCGGATCGACCGCCGCAAAACTGTCGGAGCGGCTGTAGTTGTCGTGATAGGCGACCAGCGGTCCATCGATCTCGTCGCTCGCATAGACGCCGAGCTTGAAGTACGGGCCCTTGATCTCGTTGCGGTAGCCGAGCGGCCCCTCGAACCGGAACATCGGCTCGCCGCCGAGATAGGCGTCGATGCGCGAATCGCCCGTGCGCGACCAGTGGATGCGGAACACGAAATCCATCCAGGTATCGTGCGGTATGTCGGCGATCTCGTGGAAGACGTAGCGTATCTCCGGATCCTGGGACGCCATCTCGTCAAATGCCCCGGTGAAGCGCAGCGTCCCGTCGAGATAGCGCATCGCGAGCGGCGGCTTGCCGGCGGGGTCGCCCAGTTCGGCCTGGTCATGCCATTGCGCGAGCACCACGCCGACCCCTTTCGGCGGCGCGAAATGCGCTGGCAGGTAGGTCGAGAAGCCGTACCAGGTGTCTGCCTCGAACGGCGCGTTGTACCAGTCGCGCAGTTCCGCCCGCAGCCCCTGCGAGACGCGGTCGCCCGGCCTGATCTCGAAACGGCAGGCCTTGGACCCGGTCCGCACGACCTCGCCCTGCACGACCGCCGAATAGTCCCTGGCGAGACGCCTGACGCTCCAGCCGGTCAGGTCGCCGGTCTCGAAGTCCAGCCTTACGCTGCTGCCGCCACGCGGATCGGATTCGAGGGCTCGCACGATATCCTCGTGCTCCTCGGGAGTCCGCCCCGATGCAGCGATGCGTTGGGCATCGGCTCTGACCATGCTTGCCTGCCTTCTGGATCGTATGTAGGGTTCCGAAGCCGGCCCTGTGCGGACCCGCCTCGGTCATTTAAGGCCTTGGCGGCAATAGTGAAAGGCCCTCTGCCGCCCGCGAAGTTGCAGGCGCGTTTGCCCGAAGCTATTCACAAAGCGATGGCTGGCGTCTAATGGTACCGTTACCCTGGGGGGAACGGATTTCCATTGCACGGCCAGTTGATACGAGCGGAACCAATGCATGCGTGACGGAGTCCAGCAGGCCAACCGTGCGCCGCACATCCTGCTCTACAGTCACGACACGTTCGGGCTCGGGCATCTGCGGCGTTCGCGCGCCATCGCGGAGGCGCTTGTCTCCTCGATCGAGGGCTCCTCGGCGCTCATCCTGACCGGATCGCCGGTCGCCGGCCGCTTCACCTTTCCGCCCGGCGTCGACCACATCCGCATGCCCGGCATCGTCAAGACCGTCGACGCCGAGTACATCTCCGAGTCGCTCAACCTTGACATCGAGCAGACGACGGCGCTGCGCGCCTCGGTTATCCTGGCGGCCGCGGTCACGTTCAATCCGGATCTCGTCATCGTGGACAAGGAGCCGGGCGGATTTCGCGGCGAACTGGTCACCACGCTCGAGATCCTGAAGGAGATGGGGCGGGCCAAGATCGTCCTCGGCATCCGCGACATCCTCGATTCGCCCGAAGCGCTCAGCCACGAGTGGGAGCGCAAGGGCGCGCTGGAGATCGCCGACAAGTTCTACGACCAGTTCTGGGTCTACGGCGACCAGAGCGTCTACAACCCGCTCCAGAGCCTCGACATCTCGGAGGACTTCAAGCGCCGCCTGCACTACACGGGCTACCTGCGCCGCGTCGTCCCGCACGAGACCCCGGCGGCGCTGCCGGACAAGCCCTACGTGCTGGTCACGCCGGGCGGCGGCGGCGACGGCGAGGCCCTCGTCGACTGGACCCTGCGCGCCTACGAGAACGATCCGACCCTGCAGCCCGACGCCCTGATCGTCTACGGCCCGTTCCTGAACGGCGAGCGCCGCATGGCCTTCGACCAGCGCGTCGCTGCGCTCGAACCGCGCGTCAGCGCCGTCGGCTTCGATTCGCGCATCGAAGGCCTGATGCAGAACGCCATCGGCGTGGTCGCCATGGGTGGCTACAACACCTTCTGCGAGATCCTGTCCTTCGACTGCCGCGCGGTGATCGCGCCGCGCACCGTGCCGCGCATGGAGCAGCATATCCGCGCGTCCGTCGCCGAGCGGCTCGGCCTCATCCGCATGCTCGACCGCGAGCGCGACGGAAGCGGCCCCGAAGTGATGGCCCGGGCCATCCGCGAGCTTCCCATGCAAAGCCCGCCCTCCGGCAAGGCCCCCCCGGGTTTCATGGACGGCCTCGAGAAGATCATCACGCTGACCAAGTCGCTGATCAGCGCGCCCGCCGAAGCATGACCGAACGGACATCGTCGGCGGGGCGGCTGGCCATCGTTCTCAAGGGCTGGCCACGGCTCTCCGAGACTTTCATCGCGCAGGAACTCGTGGCGCTCGAAGCGCAAGGCCTCGAATTCGAGGTCTGGTCCATGCGCCACCCAACCGACAAGAAGCGGCACGCGCTGCACGACGCGCTGAAGGCACGGGTCCGCTACCTGCCGGAATATCTCTACCAGGAGCCTTCGCGGGTGCTGAAGGGCCTCGGTCATGCGATGCGGCTGCCCGGCTTCGGCAGGGCGCTGCGGCTGTGGCTCTCCCACCTGCTGCGCGACCCGACGCCGAACCGCGTGCGACGTTTCGGCCAGGCCGCCGTGCTGGCCCGCGAGGCCGCGCCCGACCTTGCGTTCGTCTACGCCCATTTCCTGCACACTCCGTCGTCGGTCGCCCTCTATGCGAGCATGATGCGCGGCGTCGGCTGGGGGTTCTCGGCGCACGCCAAGGACATATGGAAGTCGCCGGAATGGGAGAAACGCGACAAGCTTGCACGCGCCACCTTCGGCGTCACGTGCACCAGCCTCGGCGCGGAACATTTGCGCGACCTGTCCGTCGATCCCGCCCGCCTCTCGCTCGTCTATCACGGGCTCGACCTGACCCGCTTCCCGCCCCCGCCCCCGCCGCGTCCCCGCCGCGACGGGACCGGCGAACCGGTGACGGTGGTGTCCGTCGGCCGCCTGGTGGAGAAAAAGGGCTACGACCTGCTGCTCGAGGCGCTCGCCATGCTGCCCGAGACGACCAGCTGGCGTTTCGTCCATATCGGCGGAGGCGACCTCTCGCAGACGCTGAAGGACAAGGCGTCGAAACTCGGCATTGCGGACCGCATCGAATGGCGCGGCGCACGCGACCAGGGCGAGGTCATCGCGGCGCTGCGCGAGGCCGACCTCTTCGTGTTGCCCTCGCGTATCGCCAGCGACGGCGACCGCGACGGGCTGCCGAACGTGCTGATGGAAGCCGCCAGCCAGGAACTGCCTATCCTCTCGACCAGCGTTTCCTCCATTCCCGAGTTCATCGAGAACGGCAGGCAGGGCGTGCTGGTCGCCCCGGAGGCCGACGCGCTGGCGGCCGCGCTCGCTGGCCTGATCGCCGATCCCGAACGCCGCGCCGAGATGGCGACGGCCGCCCGCCTGCGGCTGGTCGAGCGTTTCGGCATGGATGCCGGCATCGGCCTGCTTGTTGGCAGGCTGCGCGACGCGCTGGCAGCCACCCGATGAGCGTCGTCGCCTTCTACGCGCCGATGAAGCCGCCGGACGATCCGGTTCCCTCAGGCGACCGGACCATGGCCCGGGCGCTGGTGGCGGCACTCGATACCGCTGGGCTCGGCGAGGTCCGGCTGGTCAGCACGCTGCGCAGCCGCGACGGCGCGGGCGAGGCGTCGGCGCAGGACCGCATCTTCGAGGCGGCCGAAATCGAGATCGAACGGCTTTCTTCGGGTCCCCGCCCCGACCTGTGGGTGACCTATCACAGCTACTACAAGGCGCCAGACCTTCTGGGGCCGCGCCTGGCGCGGCTCTGGGGCATCCCCTATGCCATCGTCGAAGGCACCCGGGCGTCGAGCCGCCTACGGGGGCCCTACGCGCGCTTCGCCAAGGCCGCGGAAGAGGCCTGCGACAGCGCCGACGTCATCTTCTACCTCACGGAATACGACCGCGAGGCGCTGGAACGCGACCGCGTACGCGACCAGCGGCTGGCCAGGCTGCGGCCCTTCCTGGCGGCGGAGACGCTGCCCGCCCTGCCCGAGCGCGCGCATTCCGACACTATTCGGTTACTTGCCTGTGCGATGTTCCGCGCCGGGGACAAGCTGGCGAGCTACCGGGCATTGGCCGAGGCGCTGGCGCATGTAGGATCGCCGGACTGGTCGCTGCGCATCGTCGGCGACGGGCCGGCACGGGCGGAGGTTGAAGCGCTGTTCGAACGCTTCGCAGGCAAGGTGCGCTTCCTGGGCGCGCTTGACCAGGATGGCGTGGCCGCGGAGTTCCGCGGCGGCGACCTGCTCGTCTGGCCGGGCGTCGGCGAGGCGTTCGGCATGGTCTACATCGAGGCGCAGGCGCAGGGCTGTCCGGTTCTCGCCGAAGACCGGCAGGGCGTGCGCGACGTTGTTGGCGACGGCGGCTGGCTGGTTCCCCCCGGAGACCGGCTTGCCTACGCAAGCGCCATCGACGCGCTCGCCGCCGATCCGGACAGGCGGGCCGCGACAGGGATTGCCGGGCGCAGGCGGATTGCCGCCAATCACCTTCTTCCCGCGGCCCGCGCCACCCTTCGTGGCGCGCTGGCGCCGCTCATCGGGGGACGACCCAGCTGATTGCCGCCCGTCTTGCGCTGTTGCGCCACGGCCATACCGCGTGGAACCGCGCCGGCCGAATACAGGGCCGCACGGACGAGCCGCTGGACGCCGAGGCGCGCCAGCACCTTTCGCGCCTGCGGCTGCCTGACGAGTTCGCCGGCGCGACGCTTTTCTCCAGCCCCCTCGTGCGCGCGGCCGAGACGGCCCGGATCGTCGGCCGGAGCGAACCCGTCATCGTCCCCGAACTGATCGAGATGGACTGGGGCCAGTGTGAAGGCCAGTACGGGGTCGAGATGCTGAAAGACCCGGCGTCGGGCTATCGCCACATCGAGGAGTGGGGATGGACCTACCGTCCGCCTGGCGGCGAGGCCCCGGCTGCGGTCTGGGAGCGGCTGGAGCCGTGGCTCCGCACCCTGGAGGGCGAGGCCGTGGTGGTGTCGCATATCGGCATCATGCGCGTCCTTCTGGCGCGCGCGACCGGCTGGGATTTTGAGGGCCCGCCACCGTTCAGGATCAAGCGGGATCGGCTCTACCGCATCGACGTGCAAGACAGCGGAGCGCTTTCCCACGACGGCAGCCCCGTTCGCCTCTTGGAAGTCCCCGGCTCATGAAGCGCGTCACCATCCTCGTCACGCACCTCCTGGGCACCGGGCACCTCAGCCGCTCGATGACGCTGGCGCGCTCGCTTCGCGACGCCGGGTTCGCGCCGCTGGTGATTTCGGGCGGCATGCCGACCAGCCACCTCGACCTCTCGGGGCTGGATTTCGTGCAACTGCCGCCGGTCCGCTCGGACGGCGCCAGCTTCACGCGGCTGCTGGACACGGCCGGAGAGCCGGTTTCGCCGGAATTCATGCAGGAGCGCATCGAGGCGCTCGAGGACGCCCTTCGCCAAAGCCCGCCCGACGTTCTGATCACCGAGCTTTTCCCGTTCGGGCGCCGGGTGTTGCGCCAGGAATTCGAGGCGGCGCTCTCGCTGACGGGCAGCCTCGACCCTGCTCCGCTTGTCCTCTGCTCGATCCGCGACATCCTCGCGCCGCCGTCCTCCGAGAAGAAGGCGAAGCAGACAGAGGCCTGGCTCGCCCAGTATTACGATGGCGTCCTTGTGCATTCGGATATCGATGTCGTTCCCCTGCAGGCGAGCTGGCCGGTGACACCGGCCATCGAACGGCTGCTCCACTACACCGGCTTCATCGCCCCGCCCCTGCCCGCGATCGAGCCGGCCGCCGGCGAGGGGCTTGGCGAGATCGTCGTCACGGCAGGTGGCGGGCCGGTCGGCCGCAGGCTTTTCGACACCGCCATCGAGGCCGCAAGGCTCGGCGAACGACGCTGGCGCCTGCTCGTCGGCGGCGGCGATGCCGCCGAGGTCTGCGCCAGGCTGAATGCAGCCGCCGCCGGCGCGCCGGCCTTCGCCGAGCCGTTGCGGGCCGACTACCGGTCGATGCTGACGCGCTGCGCCGCGGCCGTCGGGCAATGCGGCTACAACACGGCGATCGACTGGCTTCAGGCGGGCGTCCCCGGCGTCTTCGTTCCCTTTGCCGAAGCCGGCGAAGTCGAGCAGACGCTGCGCGCGGCCTCGCTTCGGCAGCGCTACGGTTATGGCTGCATCGCCGAGGACGAGCTGACGCCGCAGAACCTGGCCGACGCCGCGGACGCCGCCGTGCGACACGGGCGCGTCAGCGTCAACGGCCTGAAATTCGGCGGCGCGGCGCAGACCGCGCGGATCCTCGACGAACTCCTGCGGGCGCGCCGATGACCGCTCCGCTTGCAGCGACCCGCGTCGAACTGGCGCGCTGGCGCGATGCGGGCCTGACCCTGCCGGTCTGGTGGCGAGACGACGACGCGGTCGCGCCGACCCCAGCGCTGGAACGGCTGCTCGGTCTCGCCGGTCGCCTCCAGGCGCCGCTGCACCTTGCCGTGATTCCGGCGACGGCGACGCACGAGCTTGCGGATCGCCTGAGCGACGCCTCCGGTGTCTTTGTGCTCGTGCATGGCTGGCAGCACGCCAACCACGCGCCGCCCGACCAGAAGAAGGCCGAGTTCGGGCCGCATCGCGACACCGAAACGATGTGCGCGGAGATCGCGTCGGGACGAAGCTTGCTCAAGGAAATCTTCGCGGACCAGATGCTGCCCGTCTTCACGCCGCCCTGGAACCGGCTGTCACAAGACGTCGCCGACCGGCTCGGCGCGCTCGGCTTCCTGGCGCTTTCCACTTTCACGCCGCGCACGGCGAAATACGCGGCCCCCGGGCTCGTCCAGGTCAACACCCACCTCGACCCGGTCGCCTGGAAATCCGGCGGCGGATTGCTCGACCCCGGCCTGCTCGACGCGCAGATCGCCCGCCAGCTCGAAGCGCGCAGGAGCGGCGACGCCGACAACGCCGAACCCTACGGGCTCCTGACCCACCACCTCGTGCAGGACGACCCGACCTGGTCGTTCACCGAATCCATCGTCGAGACCCTGCTTGGCAGCGGCGCGGCACGCTGGACCCCACCGCTTCACGAATGCGCCCGGAGCCGACCGGACGCCTAGGGCGACGATCGCTCCGTCCTCGAAAGGCCCCAGGCGACCACCGGCGTGTTGCGCGCGACGCCCTCGATGCTGGCCGCGATGAAGTCCGGCCGATGCCGGGGGGCGTAGCCCTGCTGGATGGCGGTGTCGTAGGCATGCCTGGTGGCCACTGCCTCGGTGCCCAGGATCTTGTTGGCCTTCTCGAGCTTCGCCGAGAGATTGACGCTGGCGCCGATCACCGTCACCTCGAGACGGTCGCTGTCGCCGACCGCGCCGAAGACGATCGGCCCGGCCGAAACGGCGATCCCGATGCCCTGCCTGGCGACCGAGGCGAGTTCGCTCTCCTGCGGCCAGTCGCCAATGTCCCGGCGGATCGCCTCCATCGCGCGCAGCGCGTCGGCGGCATAGCTGTCCGTCGGCCGCACGGCCCCGAAGGTCGCCATGATGCCGTCGCCCATGAACTTGTCGATCACGCCGCCATGCGCCTGGATGATCGGCACGACGCGGCTCTGATAGGCCGCGAGCATCGCGATGACCTCCGACGGCGGCATGTGCTCGACAAGGTTGGAAAAGCCGCGAATGTCGACATTCAGGATCGCCGCCTCGCACGCGCGCCCCTCGCCTGGCGCGAGCGGGCTTTCGCCCGAGCGGATGTCCTCCACGACGCTGCTGTCGAAGAAGCGCGAAAGCTGCCTGACGGCGACCGTTTCGGTGGTGGCGCGGATGAGCAGCGACCTGCCGCGGTAGAGCGCCAGCGCCAGGATGCCCGTCACCAGCGCCATTGCCAGGATCTTCTCGAGTTCGGCGGTCGGCAGGATGACATTTCCGGTGAAATAGTCGGCAAAATTGTTGGCGATCACGGCGCCCGGGTCCGCCAGCGCGGCATAGGCCACCATGATCAGCCAGCCCAGCACGGCCGTTCCCCCGGCCACCAGCACGAAAGCCGGCTGGAACCGCAGCGCGCGAAGCGTGATGAACACGAAGACGAAGGCAAGCGTCGGGGCTTTCAGATACAGCGCCGCCGGCTGGTCCGCGAGCACGTGGAAGCGCCAGATCACCACGTAGAGAAGCGTCATGTCGAAGACGATGGAGAAGTAGACCGCCCAGTTCGGCAGCCGCCGCCGCATCGCCCAGAACAGGCCTATCCCGTTGACGGCGACGTAGATTCCGAGCGCGTAGGGGATGACGACGAAACCCTCCTGGCGGACCGGCGTCGACAGGAGGTAGAGCGCGCCCCAGGCGGCGGCGATGACCAGTTGGACAACCTTGGCCAGCACCTCGCCGCGATTTTCCTGCTCTAGGATCGCGACCTCGACGCGCGTCGGCATGGCCTTCGTCGTCCGGGGCCCGAGGATGGGCACCAGCCAACGCCGGTAGCGCATCGGCAAGGCAATCACGTGCCCGCGTTCTCCGTCCTTGCGGCGAGATGGAAGTGCTGCCCCTGCCGCACGGCAAAGGCGTTCGGGTATTCCTTGCGCGCGGCGTCCTCGATCGCCTGCTGGTCGATGTCGGCGCGCATGTGCATGTGGTGGAACATGCCCCATTCGCGCACGCCGGCCTTGGCGCAAAGGGCGCCGCAATCCCGCCAGGTCGAGTGGCCGAATTTCACGTAGCGCGGATATTCCTCGGGCGTGTAGGTCGCGTCGAGCATGGCAAGGTCGGCGTTGCGGGCCAGGCGAACGATCTCGGCGTCGCCCGCGCCGCCGTCGTGTTCGAAATCGGTGAGGTAGCAGAAGGTCGCGCCCTTGCATTCGACGCGGTAGCCGACCGCCCCGTTGGGATGGGTCAGCGAACCGGTGACCAGCCGCACGCCGGGCGACGGCTCCAGCACGTCGCCCGGCGTGAACTGCCGGTACTCGACGTCGGCGCGCATGTACTCCTTGGTGATCGGGAAGTAGGGCGGCCGGAAGATGCCGTCGACCAGTTGCTCCGGCGTCGAGCCGTCCTGCATGTGCCCGGCCCAGATGCGCAGCCTCGCCTTGTTCCAGAAGGCCGGCAGGAAATAGGGCAGACCGATGATGTGGTCGTAGTGGACGTGGCTGAAGAGGAGGTTGATCTCGGTGATGCCCTCCTCGAGCAGGGCCTTGCCCGCCGGGATGATCCCGCTGCCGGCGTCGAACAGCATCAGGCTGTCGCCGGCGCGCACCTCCACGCAAGCGGTATGCCCGCCAAATTCGAGCGCATCGGCGCCGACCATGGGGAACGTTCCGCGCGCGCCCCATACCCGTATGTCGATTGCAGACTGCGATTCCATGCCAATCACGCCTTTGCGGCGGACCGTAGATTCGCCAGCTCGCTGGTGGTTCGGGCCAGGCGGTCGGCAAGCGAGCGCATGACCTCGACGGTTACCTCCGGGAACTCCTTGAGCAGGTTCAGGAAATCCTGCTTGCCGATGCGCAGCGTCGAGACATCGGATACCGCGGTAACGGTCGCGGTGCGCGGCATGTCGCGCAGGATCGCCATCTCGCCGACGATGTCGTTGCGCTTGAGCCGCGCGACGGTCGCGACGCCGGACGGCGTCTTGATCTTCACGTCCGCCTCGCCGGAAACCACGATGAAGGCTTCGTAGCCCTCGTCGCCTTCCACGCACAGGTCCTGGCCCGAGGCAAACAGCACGCGGCTCGACGCCAGCGCCAGCAGTTTCAGACGCCGTGGCGCGACGTTGGCGAAAAGCTCCACTTTCGCGAGAAGCAACGCGTCTTCTTCGAGGCTCATGCGACCCTCCTGCATGCAGGCGGAATGTTCATCGGTCTTCTCATGCTGTCGTCTCGTCCGAAATCAAGGCACCGCGGGAAAACTTCAAAACCCTGTCGAACAGGGGCGCCTGGGCTTCCGAAGACGTGATCCAGAGCACGCCAAAACCGCCGGTGTTCGATTTTGCCATGTCCAGAATGCCCCGGACAACCTTTTCCACGGTCCGGTTGTCGAGCGCGTTCAGGCCTCGGTTCACGATCAGGAAGTCCGGCCGCCGGATCAGGACGCGCGCAAGGCCCAGTTGCTGGCGTTGCGACAGCGAGAGCCGGCGACCGCCCGACCCGATCTCGTATTTCAGGCCACGCTCCAGCACCACGTAGGAGAGCGAAAGCTCTTCCAGGATCGCCCTGAGAAGCGCGTTGACCCTGTCGACCGCGCCGGCGCGGCTGTCGACGATGCGGCCGAACAGGATGTTGTCCTGCAGCGAAGCATAGGGGTTGATTTCGTCGGGATCGTGGAACGAAAACTCGGCCGCGACATTGGGCGGGACTCTTTCGCGGAAGACCATGCGCGCCCGAACGATGGCCTCGCCGAGTTCGCCGGTCATCAGATCCAGTCGGTGGCGAGGCTCGTTGTAGCTCAGCGCAACGCGGATGAACCGCTGCTTGTCCGCAGCCGCCACGTCGGCGAAGGCGACGCCTTCCGTGCGCCCGAGCGCCGCGCTGTAGTCGGGCAGCTTGGTCGGGTCGATCAGGTCGAGGCGCTCGAGGATCTTGATGTTGTCAGACACTTCGCCGAACAGGTCGACGATGACGGCCGAGGCTTCCCGCCCGAGCCTGTAGAGCTGCTCGTCCAGCCCGTCATTCTGCAGGAACTGCCACAGCGGCGAGTCCGCGGGGAACTCGTTGGGTATCATGTCGGGCGACGAGGCCGCGCCGAACACGATGTTCTGGAACAGGGTAAGCTGCGAATTGAACTGCGTCAGCACGAACGGCTCGACGTCGGCCGCGTTGTCGCCGCTCGTCAGCCGCTCGAGGAACATGCGGCGGGCGTTGAGGAACATCTCCTCGCCGTCGCCCTCGGTCGCATCGGAAAGCTTGGTGCGCAGGCCGAAGGCGTAGAAGTCCTCCTCGAGATTGACCAGCGCGAGCACCTGGGTGATGCGCTTGGCCAGTTCCTCCTCGGTGGTCGCGCCGGTCGCCTCGTAGTCGATCCAGTCGGCCCGCCGGTCGAACGGCGGATTTCCCGATGCCGCGGCCTCCTTGAGGATCAGCGGCGTCATCGCCGAACCCGGGGGCGGCGGACGGAAGGGCGCGTGGCGAAGGCCGCTGAGCAGCGCCTCGCGCGCCGTGCCGTGCGCGAAGAAGGGTTCCGGGCCGACATAGCCGATGCGCCGGCCGGTCTGCCATTCCGGCAGCGACGAAAGCGCCGTGGAGCCGATGCTGAGGGTTCCCCCCGAAATCGGCGTCAGCCGGGCAAGCAGCTCGCCGATCACCTCCGCGCCGTCGCCGGCCGCGCCGATGGCGATGACGTTCTCGCGCAGCTCGATCGTCAGGTCGACGCCGCTCAGCAGCGTCTTGCCGGTCTCGTCCGCCGCCGCCACCTGGCGGAACACGAACGGCCCTTCCAGGTGCGGCACCCGGCTGGTCTGCAGCTCCTGCGAGTTCGCCGGCGCGAGCGGCGTGATGTCGAAGGCGTTGACCACCTGCGTGTATTTCACCTGCACGTCGAGCCGCTGGTAGTCCCAGTCGATCAGCTCCTTGATCGGCCCCGGCAGGTCCTTGTAGGCGGCGATGACGGCCACCAGCTGGCCGATGTCGAGGTTGCCGCGGATCGCCAGGATGCCGCCGCCGAGGTAGAAGACGAAGGGCGTGAACTGGGCGAGGAAGTTGTTGATGAACTTCACCATGAACTTCCACTGGTAGAAGTCGAAGCGAATGAAGAAGATCTTCGCCAGCCTGTCCGAAATGTCGGCCCGCTCGAAATTGGTGTTGTCGTTCAGGCGGATGTCGGTGGCGCCGTCGACGATCTCGCTGACGCGTCCCGACAGGTCGCGGGCGGTGAGCTGGCGCTGCAGGGCCAGGCTGCGCAGCCGCCCGCGCAGCTTGGGGATCAAAAGCGTCTGGATCATCAGGATCGCCAGCGTGACGAGGCCGAGCGCCCAGCTCTGAAGCATGATGAAGAGCAGCGCCGCCAGCGCCTGGCCGGTGAGGAAGACCGGCGTCGCAAAGGCTTCGCCGATGAAGCCGCCCAGCGGGTCGACCTCGTCCTTGATCATCGTCGCGATTTCGGAGCTGCGCACGCGGCGGTACTGCGGGAACGGAAAACGCAGCACCCGGTCGACAAGCTGGTAGCGCAGCCGGCGCAGCATCCGCTCGCCAAGCCTGCCCTTGTAGGTGTTGATGTAGAGCTTGAACGCGCCGTTGATGATCACGTAGCCGAGGAAGGCCAGCGAGAGCGCGATGAGCGCGCCCATGCGGTCGAGTTCGAAGCCGCTGAACAGGGTGAACGACTGGTCGCCGAACGGGTTGCCGATGGTGATCGGCAGCACGTTCTGAGTAGCGTCCGGAGACTCGAACCCCCTGCCCTGGATCGGCCCGTTGACGATCAGCTTGGGAATGTCGAAGGCCAGGAAGTAGGTCGGCATCGACAGCAGGACGATGCACAGAATCCAGACCTGCTGGCGCTTTGAATGGCTCCAGATGTATCTGAAAAGATTCTGCTCCATGCGGTCGTTCATAGACGGTTCGCCCAGGTCCGGAGTCGTCTTTCGCAAGCTTTCAAGGCCGTCCGCAGCCGGCCGTCATTGACCCAATTCCCGCCCCAGCCTCACTTGTAGGGGTCCGCGGCGTCGCGCAGGCCATCCCCGAAGAAATTATACGCGAGGACAACCAGAATAACCGGAAGCACCGGCCAAAGCAGCCAGGGATAGAGCGCCACGGCGTTGATGTTCTGCGCCTCCGACAAGAGCACGCCCCAGCTGGTGATCGGCGCCCTGAGGCCGAGCCCCAGGAAGCTCAGAGTCGTCTCGCCGAGGATCATGGTCGGGATGGCGATCGTCGCGGTGGCGATCAGGTGCGAGGCGAAACCGGGAACCAGGTGGCGAAACACGATGCGGCTGCTGTTTGCGCCCATCACCTGGGCTGCCGAGACATAATCCTCCTCGCGCAGCGCCAGGAGTTTCGAACGCACCGTGCGCGCAAGACCCGTCCAGTCGAGCAGGCCGAGGATCACCGTGATGCCGAAATAGACGAAGATCGGCGACCATGTGATCGGCAGGATCGCCGCCAGCGCCAGCCAGAGCGGGATCGAGGGCAGCGACTGGATGACTTCGATCAGGCGCTGGCTCAGCACGGCGAACAGCCCGCCGTAGTAGCCGGCCATGCCGCCGATGACGATGCCGAGCACGAGGCTGACACCGATGCCGAGCAGGCCGATCGTCAGCGAAATCCGGGCGCCGTAGATGATGCGGCTCAGCACGTCGCGGCCGAGGCGATCGGTGCCGAGCAGGAACAGCGTCCCCTTTTCGGCCGGGCAGACGATATGGAACCGCGCCTCGAACAGGTTCCAGAACTCGTACTTGTCGCCGCTGCAGAAGAAGCGGATCGGCTGGACCTTCTCGGGATTGGGCGCGTACTCGCGCTTCAGGTTCTCCATGTTCAGCTTGAAGTCGTAGCCGTAGACGAACGGCCCGACGAACTCGCCTTCGTGGAACAGATGGATCGACTGCGGCGGCGCGTAGATGTGGCTCGCGTTGCGCGTCTCGAGGTTGTACGGCGCCAGGATCTCGGAGATCAGGATCGAGAGATAGAGAAGTGCGAGGAAGATGCCGGAAATCAGCGCCGGCTTGTGGCGCTTGAACTTCCACCACATCAGCCGCAGCTGCGACGCCTCGAACAGCGCCTTCTGCGCATCCGTGTATTTGTAGATGGCGTCCGGATCGAACGGCAGGTCCGAGACCGTGTGCGGCAGGCGTGTCGCGTTTGCGGGAAGGGTCATTTGCGCGCTCCGCCGCTCAGCCGGATGCGCGGGTCGAGCCAGGCAAGCGCAATGTCGGAAATCAGGACGCCGACGACCGTCAGCAGCGACAGGAACATCAGGAACGATCCGGCCAGGTACATGTCCTGCTGCTGCAGCGCCGAAATCAATAGAGGGCCGGTGGTTTCCAGCGAAAGCACGATGGCGACCACTTCCGCGCCCGAGATGACCGCCGGCAGCAGCGAGCCGATGTCGGAGATGAAGAAGTTCAGCGACATGCGCAGCGGATACTTGACCAGCGCGCGGAACGGATGAAGTCCCTTGGCGCGCGCGGTGGTGACGTACTGCTTCTGCAGTTCGTCGAGCAGGTTCGCGCGGATACGCCGGATCATGCCGGCGGTGCCCGCGGTCCCGATGACGATGACGGGCACCCAGATGTGCTCGAGCACGGAGACGAACTTCGCCCAGCTCATCGGCTTGTCGATCAGCGCGGGATCGACAAGCCCGCCGATGGAGGTGCCGAACCAGACGTTGGCGAGATACATCAGGATCAGGGCGAGCAGGAAGTTCGGCGTGGCCAGCCCGAGCAACCCGAGGAAGGTGAAGCCGTAGTCGCCCCAGCTGTACTGGTGCGTCGCCGAATAGATGCCGATCGGGAAGGCGATCAGCCAGGTGAAGATGATGGTCGCCATCGACACCACGATGGTCAGGAACAGCCTGTCGCCGACGACCGCGGTGACCGGCAGCTCATAGGCGAAGGAGTAGCCGAAATCGCCGACGAACATGCCGCCGACCCAGGTGAAGTAGCGCTCCACCGGCGACTTGTCGAAGCCGTATTCCTTGCGCAGGTATTCGATCCGGGCGGTGTCGACCGCCTCGCCCTGCGCCTTCAGTTCGGCGATGTAGCTCTCGAGATAGTCGCCCGGCGGCGCCTCGATGATGGCGAAGATCAGCGCGCTGGTGATCACCAGCGTCGGGATCATCATCAGGACCCGGCGGAAGATGTAGTACAGCATCGCCTAGGCCACGCCTGCGGCAAGCCGGAAGGCTCCGCCCCCCTGCGCCCCGCCGGCGGCGGGGCGTGCGATAGGAACCACAAGGGGGCGGAAGGACTGCATCGCCCTAATCCATCCAGAAGGCGTCCATCTCGTGGACGCCGAAATACCCGTAGGGATCGAAGCTGGAGATGCCCTCGGCGGGCACGTTGTGCAGCTTGTTCGAGATGACGACGGGCACCAGCGTGGCGGTGACGATGCCGATCGAGAAGACCTGGTCCGCGTGGATGTCGAGGATTTCCGTCCAGATCTTGTGCCGCGTCTCGGAATCCTCCGAAACCAGCCACTGCTTGTAGAGGTCGACCAGCTTCTGCGCCGACGGATCGTCGATGCTCTGCCCGGCCGTGCCCTGCGTGCTGACATAGGTTCCCCACATCGGCCACTGCAGCTGGTAGGGGTCGCTCGGCACGAACTCCTGCGGGCTGAACTCAGCCGTCGGCGCGCCGTTGTCGACGCCGGCCCAGACCGACATGTTGGTCTCGCCGGCCGCAACGCGGCTGCGGAAGATGTCGCGCTGGCTGGTGCGGGTCAGAAGCTTGATGCCGAGCTTGGCCCAGTCGCTGGTCACCAGTTCGAGAACGTCCGCCTCCATGGAGCTCTCGCCGGTGCTCTCGACCACCAGGTCGAGCGGGCGGCCGTCCTTCATCGTGCGGATGCCCTTGGCGTTGCGCTCCAGCCCGATCTCGTCGAGCAGCGCGTTCGCCTTGTCCTCGTCCAGTTCGGCATAGGCGCTGCCGAGTTCGTCGCGGAACAGCGAGCTGCCGGGCAGGACGGTGCTGGCGCCTTCCTTGGCCAGGCCGGCAAACAGCACCTGGTTGATCTGCGAGCGGTCGATGCCGAGCGAAAGCGCGCGGCGGAAGCGCACGTCGCGGAACAGTTCGCGCCAGCCGGCGTCGTTGGTGTTGAGGTTCGGGAAGAGCGCGACGGCCGAGCCCTTGCCGACCGTCCACAGCCTGACGGTGTAGTCGTTGCGCTTCTCGCCTTCCTTCAGGAAGGTGTAGTCGGCGAAGCTCAGGTAGCGTTCCTGCAGGTCGGTCTCGCCGGACCCCGTCTTGGCCGGAATGATCGAGCTTTCGGCGATGTTGACGACGACCTGGTCGACATAGGGCAGCTGGACGCCGTTCTGGTCGACCCGATGATAGAAGGGGTTGCGCTCGAAGACGTAGCGGTTGGCGGGCGAATAGGTCCTGTTCGTCCAAGGCTGCAGCGTCGGCAGGTCGGGGTTCTCGAAGCGGTAGCTGCGCCCCTTGCGGATCTGCAGCCGGGTCCAGTCCTTGACCTTCTCCTTGGCAACCTCGGCGGCCAGCGCGTCGGCATCGGCGTATTTGGCGTGGAACTGCTTGAGGTAGGCCGAGGCGCTGTAGATGTCGAGCGGGCGGGCGCCGGCCAGCGCCGGCAGGAACAGCGGGTTCGGGTCTTCCCAGGTGTAGCGGACCGTAACCTCGTCGATGACCTCGAACTTCGGCGGCTTGCCGTTGGCCAGCAGTGCAGAATCGAGCCCGCCGCGATCCATGTCCTTGTCGGTCAGGATGTCTTCCCAGTGGAAGCGGAAATCCTCCGCGGTGAACGGCGAGCCGTCCGACCATTTGTGGCCCGGGCGCAGGTGCAGCGTGAACACCTTGTTGCCCTCGTTCTCGTAGCTCAGCAGGATGTCCGGCTGCATTTCGAGCGAACTGTTGTAGGCGACCAGTCGGGCATAGCCGTAGACCGTCATGAGCCGAAGGTCGCCCTGCTCGGCCATCAGCGTGCGGATGGTTCCGCCACGCTTGCCGGGAGTGCGGCCCGTCGAGTCGTCGATGGCCATCACGCGCGGTTCCTTGGGCAGCCGCTCGGCTTCCGGCGGCAGCTTTCCGTCCTTCACGAGAGGGGCGAGCAGCGGCGCTTCCTCGGCCAGGGCCGGCGCCGCCAAGAATGCCGCGAGGGCAAGAACTACAGCGAAGATTCTCATGCGTGAAACTCCCTGATATCCACCGTCTGTCGCGCCAGGACCTGATGTCCCCCGCCGAGGTCTATGGCTGCAAGATCGTCCATGTCGCCGCGGAATGCGTCCGGCCAGTTGCGCGGATCCGACGAACCCTTGAGCACGAGTTCGTCAAGCACCAGCGGGCGGTCGAGGTCGGCGAAGGGCACCGCCTTCAGCAGCGCCCGCGTGTATGGGTGCGTCGGCGCCTCGAAGATCGCGCGACTGGGTCCGATCTCGACGATGCGTCCGGCGGCCATCACCGCGACACGTTCGGCCATGTAGTTCACGACCGCAAGGTTGTGCGCGATAAAAAGATACGTAAGCCCGAGTTCTTTCTGCAGGTCCTTCAGCAGGTTCAGCACCTGCGCCTGGACCGACACGTCGAGCGCCGACACCGGCTCGTCGAGGATCAGAAGATCGGGGTTCATGGCGAGCGCGCGGGCGATGCCGATGCGCTGGCGCTGGCCGCCCGAGAAGCTGTGCGGATAGCGGTTCAGCGCGTTGGCGCCGAGTTCTACGGCCGTCAGCAACTGCTTGGCATGGGCTATCTGTTCCGAACGGCTGCCCTGGTTGTGGATCTGCATGGGCTCGCGCAGGATGTCGGCGATGGTCATGCGCGGGGACAGCGAACTCACCGGGTCCTGGAAGACCATCTGGATGTGCGGGCGAAAGGCCTTCAGGTCCTTTTCGTTGAGCTTCAGCACGTCGACCTGGCGCTGGCCGTCGTCGAAGACGACCGATCCGCTGTCGGCGGTGATCGCGCGCGTCAGGATCTTGCTGACGGTGGTCTTGCCGCTGCCGCTTTCGCCGACCAGCCCGAGGCATTCGCCCCTCCGGATGGTGAAGCTGACGTCGTCGACGGCGCGAATGACCCTCGCCTCGCCGCCCAGCAACGAGGCCTTGCGCAGATGATAGACCTTGCTGAGGTTGGAGACGGTCAGCAGCGGCCGATCGCTCGGCTGCTCGCGCTTGGCCCCGTTCTTCTTCGACTGCAGCATCTCGCGCTGGCCGCCGCGCAGCGCCACGAGCCGCTGGTCCGGCGCCATCTCGAAATGCGGCGCGGCGTTGAGCAGCGCCTTCAGGTAGTCGTGCCGCGGGTCCCTGAATATCTCGTCGACCGGTCCGGCCTCGACGACGCGGCCGTCATACACCACCACCACCTCATCGGCGAGGTTGGCGACCACGCCGAGGTCGTGCGTGATGAGCAGGACCGCCATGTCCAGCTTTGCCTGCAAGTCCTTGAGAAGTTTCAGGATTTGCGCCTGCACCGTGACGTCCAGCGCGGTGGTCGGCTCGTCGGCGATCAGGAGCGAGGGCCGGCAGATCAGCGCCATCGCGATCATCGCGCGCTGGCGCAGCCCGCCCGACATCTCGAAGGGATACATGTCGTAGGCGCGGTGCGGGTTGGGAAACCCGACCAGCCCGAGCGTCTCCTCGGTCGCAGCGCGCAATTCGGCCCGGCTCATGCCCTTGCCGAGCGCATGGATGCGCAGGCTCTCCTCGACCTGGTTGCCGACCGAATGGACCGGCGACAGCGAGGACATCGGCTCCTGGAAGATCATCGAGATCGCCGAACCGCGCAGCGAGCGCACGACCGGGCCGTTGGCCTCCAGCGAGGCCATGTCGACGATTTCGCCCGTCTTCGGCCGGAAATCGATCGAGCCGCCGACGATGCTGCCGTTCTTCGGAAGGATGCGCATGATGGCCTGGGCGGTGACCGACTTGCCAGAACCGGACTCGCCGACGACTGCCGTCACGGCGCCGGAGCAGACGCGAAAGCCGATCCCCTTTACGACTTCGACCGGCGACCCGTTGACGTCGAACGCCACCCTCAGATCGTTGACGCGAAGAACCTCACCCTCATCCAACTCGTCGTTCCCCAAACCCGCTGACGATGCGCGACCGCATCGACTACCTCAGGTGGCGGCTGATTAGGCAATCATGCCCCCCTGCAACCGCTTTGCGCACCTCTCGAATGTCGGCTTATGGTCAGGACTTCATGTTCTCCGCTGCCTGCGCATAGCCTCCGCCTGCCCCGTCGAGGAAATGAAAATGTGAATCCGACGTCGCAGATGGCACGTAGCAGGTCAGGATTGCACTATCTTGAACGCAAAGACCGTAGCGAAGTCGCTTCGCCACGCGTTCACCCTCAAGGAACTCATTCAGTCTGGCCAGTTCAGTCTCCCCCAACGATGCGGTCACACGCAATCCGTCCTGGAATTTTCTATAGTCCGTGTTGAGAGATGTAAATTCCCTGTAGTGCCTTGCGTTGAACGATCCGACGTTCAGGCCGAACGTCAGGATGATCCAGGCGAACAGTGTCCAGACGTAGAGCGCGATCCTGCGCAGGGCCAGCGAACCTTCGCCACGGGTAGCCCGCGCCTCCATTTCCAACCCCTCGGGCGGCCAGCGGCCGCTCGGCCCCTGCTTCGGCACCGGCGAACCGCCCCCGGCCATCTGCATGCCCACAAGGTTGAGCAGCGTTTCGGCCATTGCGGGAAAGCTGTCGCCGGCGGCTTCGCCGGGCTCGATGATGATCGAGACGATCTTGCCGTCATCCGGCTTTATCGGCGACCAGCGGCAGGAAAGGCCTGTCAGGTCGGGCCGGCTTCCGGGCGGCGCCGGTGCGACGGCATACTCGCCCTTCTTCATCAGCGCCTCCGCGCGCGACAGCCCGCCGCCCCGGAACGCATAGTTGTTGACCGCCTCGGACACCCGCGTGGCCTGCACCTGCACGTCGTAGCCCTCGGCCCTGACGACCGAAACCGGAACGAGCGCGGCGCGCAATTCCAGCCCGAGATCGTCCCGCACCCATGCCGCGGTTCGCGCCATCGCATCGGCAACGACGTCGCGGTCGGCTGGAGAGCAGATGATGGCGGCACCGTCGCCGCCGAAGATGTAGGGAAGCTGCTGGGTCTCAAGAGCGTTCATCAACGCGCTGATCAGCGCCACACCTGCCATGTTGACGGCCTTGTACCGGCCCGCCGCGATCGCCTTGCGCGATCCGACCACGTCGCTCACCGCGATCAGCCAGTCGTCCGGCGCCGGCCGGTACAGGTCGCCGTCGAGCACGGCGCGGAATTCGCCCCCAACCGGCAGCGATCGGGTGAAGATTGCGGTATCGGGCGTCACGGCGCGTTCTCCGGCTGAATGTCAGGATATACGAAAAAACTGCAGTCTCGTTTCGCCGGCGCACTTAAAAAAGCGGCTTGGCGATGCCACATGGTGTATTCGCGGACGGGTAGCGGATTCTCCTAAGGCCATTCATGACAGACGCAACGCTGGTAACAGGCATCAACGAGTGGCTGGTCGATCAGGCGCTGGGCTCACCTGACATCGTCACGATGTTCGAGGGGTTGTGCAACCGCATCCATGCGATCGGCGTCCCGCTCGGCCGCGCCAGGCTGACCTGGCCGACGCTGCATCCCCTGTTCCAGGCGGAGACGATCCTGTGGACCCGCGGCAAGGAGACCGAGTTCGAGCAGTTCGTGCACCAGGAGACCGCGTCCGAGGCCTGGCTGCGCAGTCCCATGAAATACATGATGGACGCCAACATCGACCTGTTGCGCCGCAACCTCGACGGGCCGTCGCGGCTGCTCGACTTTCCGGTCCTCGAGGAGGTCGCCGCCAACGGCATGACCGACTATCTGGTCATCCGCACCGGCCTGTCGGTCAAGAACGACACGGCCACGACCGGCCAGATCGGCATCATCGGCACCTGGTCGGCCGACCGCAAGGGCGGCTTCACCAACTCCGAACTTGAGGCGCTGCAGAAGATCCAGCGCCGTTTCGCAGTCGCCTGCAAGACCGTCATCCAGGCGCGCATCGCCCGCAACATCTCGGAAACCTATCTCGGCCGAGAAGCCGGCAGCCGTGTGCTCGCGGGGTCGATCCGGCGCGGCGACGGCGCCGAGACCCGCGCGGTCGTCTGGTACAACGACATGCGCAATTCGACCGCGCTCGCCGACACCATGGCGGGCCAGGACTTCATCGAGCTCCTCAACGAATATTTCGACTGCACGGCGACGCCGATCATCGAGGCCGGCGGCGAGGTGCTCGACTTCATCGGCGATGGCGTGCTGGCGATTTTCCCCTACAACGACGCCGACGAGCAGAAGGCGGCGGTCGGCGCCGCGACGACGGCGCTGCGCAACGTGCTTGCCGCGCGCGACCGGCTGAACGAGGCGCGGCGCGAAAAGGGCCTGTTCCCGGTCAGGTTCGGCATCGGGCTGAACACCGGCACCGTGATGTTCGGCAACATCGGCATATCGCAGCGGCTGGCGTTCTCCGTCATCGGCCCGACCGTCAACGAGGTCTCGCGCATTGAAGGACTCACCAAGGCGACCGGCGTCGACGCGCTGGTGACGCGCGACATCGTCGCGCTGCAGCCGGACCAGTGGGTCAGCATCGGCCGCCAGCGGCTGCCCGGCGTCTCCGAGGAAATGGAGCTCTTCACCTACGCCAAGCAGCCGATCAGCCTTGCGAGCGACCGTCAGCGCATCGAACTGACGACAAACTGACTGGAAAACGACGCCGGGATCAATCCAGCGGGATCTGACGCGGGTACTGCGCACGCGGCGGCAACCGGTGATGCACGACCGCCAGGCCGACGAGACTGACGCAGGCGATCAGGATCGTCGGGAAGAGCGTCGTTGCCTCCAGAGGCGACGCCAGCGCGACGAGCGGCACTGCGCCGGCCGGCGGATGGGTGATGCGCAGCATCAGCATGCCCGCGATCGCCAGTCCGACGGCAATCGCCGCGACCCACCACAGCCCCGGAAACAGGACCGCCGCCGCCACGCCGACCACGGTCGCCAGGAGGTAGCCGCCGAAGATGTTGGCCGGCTGGGCCAGCGGACTCGCGGGCTGTCCGAAGAGCAGCACCACGGTTGCCCCGAGCGGCGCCAGGAGCAGCGGCAGGCCGGTCGCCACCGACAACCCGCCGACGGCGCCGATGCCGAGCACGGCGCCCGCGCCCGACTTGAGATTCGAGAGCACCTGCCCGCTTGGCTCGTGCCGCGCGGTGTAGGTGCGGATATGTCGGCGCATGCAAAGCCCCAGGACCAGAGGACGGCTGAATAGCAGGAGACTCGGCGTTGCGGCAGGGTACCAGTTTGCGAAGTTCGCCCTGAAAGCGAAAAATCCGGTCACGGCCGCCGGCGACCGGCGGCAGGCCTCACCAGTCCATCACGACCTTGCCGGAATTCCCCGATTTCATCGCCTCGAAACCGGCAATGTAGTCATCGACGCCGATCCGGTGCGTGATCAGCCCCGAGACGTCGAGTGGCCCCTGCACCAGGGCGATCATCTTGTACCAGGTCTCGAACATCTCGCGGCCGTAGATGCCCTTCAGGTGCAGCATCTTGAAGATCACCTTGTTCCAGTCGATCTCGAAGCCGGTCGGGGCGATGCCGAGGATGGCGATCTTGCCGCCGTTGTTCATCGTGTCGATCATGTCGCGGAAGGCGTTGGCGGAACCGGACATCTCCAGGCCGACGTCGAAACCCTCGCGCATGCCTTCCTCGCGCATCACGTCGGCCAGCCGTTCCCTGGAGGCGTCGACCACGTGGTGGACGCCGAGCTTCCTGGCCAGCGCCAGGCGGGTCGGGTTGATGTCGGTGATCACGACCTTGCGCGCGCCGACGGCCTGTGCGACCAGCGCGCCCATGATGCCGATCGGGCCGGCGCCGGTGACCAGCACGTCCTCGCCGACCAAGTCGAAGGAGAGCGCCGTGTGCACCGCGTTGCCGAGCGGGTCGAAGATCGCAGCGATCTCGTCGGGAACGTCGTCGGGAATCGGCACCACATTGTGCTGCGGGATGGCGAGGTATTCGCCGAACGCGCCAGGCCGGTTGACGCCGACGCCCAGCGTGTTGCGGCACAGGTGACCCCTTCCCGCCCGGCAGTTCCGGCAATGGCCGCAGACGATATGTCCCTCGCCGGAGACGCGCTGGCCGATCTTGTATTCCGTTACCGCCGCGCCGAAGTCGGCGACCGTGCCGACGAACTCGTGGCCGGTCACCATCGGCACCGGCACAGTCTTCTGCGCCCACTGGTCCCAGTTGTAGATATGGACGTCGGTGCCGCAGATGGCGGTCTTCTTCACCTTGATCAGCACGTCGTTCGGCCCGATCTCGGGGACGGGCACCTGTTCCATCCAGATGCCGGGCTCGGGCCTCGCCTTCACCAGCGCACGCATCATGTTGGACATTCAAACATCTCCCGAATGCCTTGTTTGTGAATCCCTTTTGCCGGCGTTCAGGAAATGACGCCGAGTTCCCTGCCGACCGCCGCGAACGCCTTGATCGCCCGGTCGACGTCTTCGGGCGAGTGCGCCGCCGACATCTGCGTCCGGATCCGAGCCTGCCCCTTCGGCACGACGGGGAACGAGAAGCCGATGACGTAGATGCCGCGGGCGAGCATTCTTTCGGCCATCTGCTGCGCCAGTGTCGCTTCGCCCAGCATCACCGGGATGATGGGATGGTCCGCGCCGGCGAGCGTGAAGCCGAGCCTGGTCATGCCGGCGCGGAAGCGCTCGGCATTCGCGTAGAGGCGACGGCGCAGCCCATCGCCCCCGTCGAGCATGTCGAACACCTTGAGCGAGGCTCCCGCGATCGCCGGCATCAGCGTGTTGGAGAAGAGATAGGGGCGCGAACGCTGGCGCAGCCAGTCGACAACCTCGCGCCGGCCGGAGGTGTAGCCGCCGGACGCGCCGCCGAGTGCCTTGCCGAGCGTACCGGTGATGATGTCCACCCTGCCCTCGACCCCGCAATGCTCGGCAGAGCCGCGCCCATGGCGACCCACGAAGCCGACCGCGTGGCTGTCGTCCACCATCACCATGGCATCGTATTTTTCCGCGAGGTCGCAGACGCCCGCGAGGTTCGCGATGATGCCGTCCATGGAGAACACGCCGTCGGTGGCGATCATCCTGAAGCGGCTGCCCTCGGCCTTCTTCAGTTCCTCCTCCAGCGCCGCCATGTCGTTGTTGGCGTAGCGGAAGCGTCTTGCCTTGGAGAGGCGCACGCCGTCGATGATCGAGGCGTGGTTGAGCGAGTCGGAGATGATCGCGTCTTCCTCAGACAGGAGCGTCTCGAACAGCCCGCCATTGGCGTCGAAGCAGGAGCCGTAGAGGATCGTGTCCTCCATGCCGAGGAAGCCGGAGATCTTCGCTTCGAGCTGCTTGTGGACCTCTTGGGTGCCGCAGATGAAACGGACCGACGCCATGCCGTATCCGTAGCGGTCGAGAGCGGCCTTGGCCGCTTCGCGCAGTTCCTCGCTGTCGGCGAGGCCCAGATAGTTGTTGGCGCAGAAATTGAGCAGCCTTTGACCGCCGACCTCGATCTGCGCCGACTGCGGCGAGGCGATGACGCGCTCGGACTTGTAGAGCCCTGCCGCCTTGAGCCCCGCGAGTTCGTTCGAAAGATGGTTCAGGAACGTACCGGTCATCACGCGCTCCGCCGTGCATGGAGTCCGGGCGGACTGTTGCGCGATGCGCGGCAAAAATCCACGAAAATCCCGTCAGACGGCAGAATGGGCGAGACGTTGGGACGCCGTCTCGCCCATCCGCGCCCCTTCCCCGCCCTGGCTAGGTAAGGGGACCTCCGATGATATCGATCCCGTTGCGGGCGCAGGCGTCCCTGAGCGCCGCGATCATCGCCGGCGTCGGCTCCACCTGCGGCGGCAGTTCGGCGTTCAGCGCCGGCTCGCCCATCTCGCGGATCATCTTCTCGAGGTCGCCGCCCGACGTGATCGTCAGGCAGCGGGCGCCCTCGCGGGACTCGACGCGGAAGGAATGCGGCACGCCCTTGGGTGCAAGCACGGTCTCCCCGGCGCGGGCCACTGTCTCGACGCCGTCGATATGAATGAGGATCTCACCCTCGAGGACATGGAACACCTGGTCCTCGTTGCGGTGGATATGCAGCGGAGGCGACTTCCCGTAGGGCATCAGATGCTCGACCACGCTCACGCGGTCCTCGCCCGCATGCCAGGAGAGCCGAACGTTCACAAGCGTGCCCCTGAACCAGAACAACTCACTCGAATCACCGATCGTCGTATGGACGGTCATTTGCCTTTTCCTTCCCGTTCCGAACCGGAACCCCGCCTTCATAAGGGGTAGACCCCGGCTGTAACCGTTCGAACGTGACTGGAATCGGAGTTCGTATCCGTGTCCGATACAGTCTGGCAGGACCAGTTGGACGGCCGGGGCATGTTGGAAATGCGACGCCCAGGACCGCCGTTTCCTTCGCACCGCCGCACCGGGTTCGCGGCTAGCCTGACTCAGTCCACGGGGAGTTTCGCGCGATGACCATCTCCAGCATCACGCTGTTCAGGCAGTGGCAGCCGTTTCGCGACGGCACCTACCGATGTTCGGGCGGGCGCAGCGCCGAAGGCTTCGATTCGACCATCGTCGAGATCGTCTCGCGCGACGGCGCGACCGGATATGGCGAGATGGCCCCGCTCGGCAGCTTCTACGACCCGGCCTTCGCGGAAGGCGCGCGCGCTGCGATGCGCGAACTCGCGCCCAGCCTCGTCGGCGAACCGGCGGATGGGATCGACGCCCTCAATCGCCGCATGGACCTGCTGCTCAAGGGCCATCCATACGCCAAGTCGGCGATCGACATGGCGCTCTGGGATCTCGCCGGCCGCCGCTCCGGCCGGTCGCTCGCCAGCATGACCGGCGGCGCCGAAGGCGTGAGCCTGCCGCTCTACCGCTCGCTGGCGCAGGAGACGCCGGACGCGATGGCCGCGCGCGCAAGAAAATACGTGACGGAAGGCTATCGACGCCTGCAGGTGAAGGTCGGGCTCGACGTTCGCGAGGACATCGAGCGGCTGGAAGCGGTGCGCGCCGCCGTTCCCTCCGACACGGTGCTGATCTGCGACGCAAACGCAGCCTGGGGCACGGCCGAGACCAGGCAATTCCTGTCGGCCACCCGCGCCACCGACTATGCGCTGGAGCAACCCTGCGCGTCCTATGAGGAAAATCTCGCGATCCGCGCCGCCTGCGACCGGCCGCTCATCCTGGATGAGAGCATCGACGGCGTCGAAGCGCTGCTGCGCGCGCTCGCCGACGCGCTGGTCGACGGCATCACGATAAAGCTTGCCCGCGTCGGCGGCCTGACCAGGGCGCGGCTCATCCGCGACGTCGCCATCGCGCGAAACCTGAAGGTGACGATCGAGGACACCGGCGGGGCGCAGATCGACACCGCCGCCTATGCGGGGCTCATGCTGTCCACGCCCGAGGGCCTCAGGCAGCACACGGTCGACTTCCACAACTGGGTGACGGTAGCCAACGCGAAGGCCGATTTCCGGATCGCTGGCGGCAGCATGGCACTGCCTGGTGGTCCGGGCCTGGGGATAGAGGTCGACCGGAACGCCCTAGGCGACCCGGTGTTCAGTGCCTCAGCTTAGAAACGCCTCCGGCCGGGCTGTTGCCGGCCGGACCATTCCAGGAACGGCTTAGAAAAACGCCTGCAGTCCCGTCTGGGCGCGGCCGAGGATCAGCGCATGCACGTCGTGCGTGCCCTCGTAGGTGTTGACCGTCTCGAGGTTCTGCGCGTGGCGCATCACGTGGAACTCGATCTGGATGCCGTTGCCGCCGTGCATGTCGCGCGCCTGGCGGGCGATATCCAGCGCCTTGCCGCAGTTGTTGCGCTTGACGAGGCTGATCATCTCGGGCGCGAATTTGTGCTCATCCATCAGCCGGCCGACGCGCAGGCTTCCCTGCAGGCCGAGCGCGATCTCGGTCTGCATGTCGGCGAGCTTCTTCTGGAAGAGCTGGGTTCCGGCCAGCGGCTTGCCGAACTGCTTGCGGTCGAGGCCGTACTGCCGGGCGCGGTGCCAGCAGTCCTCGGCGGCGCCCATGACGCCCCAGGAGATGCCGTAGCGCGCGCGGTTGAGGCAGCCGAACGGCCCCTTCAGGCCGGAGACGTTGGGCAGCAGCGCCTCTTCGCCGACCTCGACGCCGTCCATCACGATTTCGCCGGTGATCGAGGCGCGCAGCGAGAGCTTGCCGCCGATCTTCGGCGCGCTCAGGCCCTTCATGCCCTTGTCCAGGACGAAGCCGCGAATCTGGTTGTCGTGCGCGGCCGACTTCGCCCAGACCACGAACACATCGGCGATCGGGGCGTTGGAGATCCACATCTTGGAGCCGGTCAGCCGGTAGCCGTTCGCCGTCTTCTCGGCGCGCGTCTTCATGCCGCCGGGATCGGAACCGGCGTCGGGCTCGGTCAGCCCGAAGCAGCCGATCCACTCGCCGGATGCGAGCTTGGGCAGGTACTTGCGGCGCTGTTCCTCCGAGCCGTAGGCGTAGATCGGATACATCACCAGCGACGACTGCACCGACATCATCGAGCGGTAGCCGGAATCGACGCGCTCGACCTCGCGCGCCACCAGGCCGTAGGTCACGTAGCCGGCGCCCAGCCCGCCATACTCCTCGGGCACCGTGATGCCGAGCAGCCCGGCGTCGCCCATCTCGCGGAAGATGGCGGGGTCCGTCTTCTCTTCCATGTAGGCGTCCTGGACGCGCGGGGCGAGCTTGTCGGCGGCAAACGCGGCGGCGGCGTCGCGCACCATGCGCTCGTCTTCGTTGAGCTGGTCTTCGATCAGGAACGGGTCGTTCCAGACGTAGTTCGAGGCGGCGATCTTGGATTCAGCGTTCATGTCGGTCCCGGAAGTTCTGTCCGTGAAGGCTTTAAACCCAAACGCGCCCGGCGTGAACTGCCTTGCGCGGTCGGTTGATTGGCGCAGATCGCACAAAAGCAGGCGAAAAGCAAAACAGTCCGATAACCATTGCCGCGAATTGCCCGGCGCGGGGCCGGGCCGGCAGGCAGGTCATGGAAACCCCGTTAACCGTTCGCCTGCCATGGATCGGCGCATGGATGCTGCTGTTCGCCCCAGACAACCGTTCGTCACGCATCAGCCCGTGAACGCCAGTTCACGCCGGCTGATCGTCCTGATCAAGGGTGCGTACTGGTTCGCGTTGCTGATCATCGCGGCGATGTCCATGGCGTCCTTCATCCTGCTGCAGCAGATGATGGCGGCGCAGGAACATGACGACGCCCTGATCACGCTCGCGAGCGCGCAAAAGACGCTTTCCCAGCGCGTGGTCTTCCTCGCCGGCGCGGTGCAGGACGCGCCCGAACGGGAAAAGCTCGGGCTGCTCTCGTCGTTGCGGACCGCCAACGCCGAGTTCGAGGCCAACTACGACCTCCTGCTGAAGCGGACCGGCGCCGATCCCGCGTCGCCGGCGCGCTTCGATCCCGCCTCCATCGAAAGCGTCCTCTACGGCAAGCCCTACCATCTCGACGCCCTGTCGATGAGCCTCGCCGACAATGGCTGGCGGTTCATCTCCGCGCTGGAGACGGAACTCGGCGTCGGATACGGCACTTACCTGGCCGGCAAGGAACGCGCCGTGCTCGACGAAACCGTGGCGAAGGCCACGCTGGAGGGCTTCACCGCGCTCAGCCAGCGCATCAGCGCCCAGGCCGACGCGCGCCTCGACAGCACGGCAAGCCTGCACAGGACACTCTTCTACGCCACCATCGGCGTCATCGTCCTCGTCGCGCTGTTCATTTTCCGGCCGATGTCGGACGTCATCCTGCGCAAGACCGACGAACTGATGGACGCCCGCAACTCGATGGCGTTCCTGGCCGTGCATGACGGCCTGACCGGCCTGCACAACCGCACCTTCCTGACCGACCATTTCGACACCCTCATCAAGGGTGCCCAGCGCCGCAGCGAACGCATGGCCGTGGTGCAGATCGACCTCGACCGCTTCAAGCAGATCAACGACACGCTGGGCCATGCGGCCGGCGACTACGTGCTGGTCGTCACCGCGCAGCGGATGCGCGAATCCTGCCGCGCCTCCGACATCTGCGTGAGGCTCGGCGGCGACGAGTTCGTCATGATCCTCCAGGGCGCGGGCAGCACCGAAGACATCAACATGGTGGCGCAGCGCATCATGCGGCGCATCAACGAGCCGATCAGCTTCCAGGGTACCACCATCCTGCCCGGCGCCAGCGCGGGCATCGCGGTCTATCCGGTCGACGCCGACAACGCCAACGACCTTGTCGTTCACGCCGACCTCGCCCTCTATTCGGCAAAGAAGCAGGGCGGCGGGGCGTTCTCCTTCTTCTCCGAGGAGCTTCGCCGCGAACTGGAGCATCGCAAGCTGCTCGAACACGACATGCGTATCGCCATCGCCGAAAAGTCCTTCCAGGTCTATTTCCAGCCGCAGGTGTCGCTCACGACC
This sequence comes from Mesorhizobium marinum, assembly GCF_040813675.1. Lineage (NCBI taxonomy): Bacteria > Pseudomonadati > Pseudomonadota > Alphaproteobacteria > Hyphomicrobiales > Phyllobacteriaceae > Mesorhizobium > Mesorhizobium marinum. Next base: position 111,803 of record NZ_JBFOCI010000003.1, read on the forward strand.
GGAGCCATCGCCGGCATCGAGGCGCTGGTACGCTGGAAGCACGAGACGCGCGGCATGATCCCGCCCGGCGAGTTCATTCCCGTCGCCGAGAAGTCGGGCCTGATGGCCGACATCGGCCGCGTCGTGATCGCCAAGGCCATCCGCGCCGCCGGCGAATGGCATCGCGCCGGGCTGCAGTTCGGCCGCCTCGCCGTCAACGTCTCGGGCACCGAGTTGCGCGAGGTCGATTTCGACGCCTTCCTGTTCGATACGCTGGAGGCGGAAGGCCTGCCGCCTCAGAAGCTGTCGCTGGAAATCGTCGAATCCGTCATCCTCGACGACGAGAAGACCGGCATCGCCGCCAAGCTGCGCCACATCCGTTCGGCCGGCGTGCACCTCGAGCTCGACGATTTCGGCACCGGCTATGCGTCGCTCAGCCACGTCAACCCGAACGAGATCGACCGGCTGAAGATCGATCGCCGCTTCGTCCAGAACATCAACTCGAACGGCGACAACACGAAGATCGTGCGGGCGATCACCGAGCTGGCTCGCGGCCTCGGCATTTCGATCATCGCAGAGGGCGCGGAGACCGAGGCGGAGCTCACCTCGCTGAAATCGATCGGCTGCGACCAGGTGCAAGGTTATTCCATCGCCTTCCCGATGCCGACCGAGCAGGCCCAGGAATGGCTGGCGTTGCGCAGCCCGAAGAAGCCGCAGCTGACGGTGGTGACGGGAAACCGCGCGTAGCGCGCCTGCTGGCACACATTAGTTCGCCCACGCTGGCGAAATCCGTGCGACAAGCGGGCCTTTCGCGTCCCAAGGCAGTCCGCACATCGATGATTGAATCCGTCACGCCGGAAATCGAACCCGACATCCTCGCGCTCAACAACGCGCATGCCGAGGAGTTGTCCTGGCTGGAGCCGGAAGACCTGTCCCGACTGCTGTCGGAGGCCTTCCATGCCAGGCGGATCGGCCGCGCCGAGGCATTTCTCATCGCCTTCGACCAGGACGGCGACTACGACAGCCCCAACTTCCTCTGGTTCAAGGCGCGCTATCCGCGCTTCGCCTATGTCGACCGCGTCGCCGTGGCGGCCGCGGCGCGCGGGCGCGGCCATGCGCGGCGGCTCTACGAGGACCTGTTTGCCGCCGCCGCCCGCGCCGGCCATTCGGTCGTCGTCTGCGAGGTCAATTCCGATCCGCCCAATCCCGGCTCCGATGCCTTCCATGCCGCGCTCGGCTTCTCCGAGGTCGGCCAGGCCTCGATCCATGGCGGCAAGAAGTCGGTGCGCTACTTTGCGCGGCCGCTGGCGCAAGCCTAGTAGCGGATGCCGAACCTGACGGCGTCGTAGATCGCCGCGTGGATGTTGCGCGCCGCGACCGCGTCGCCGATGCGGTAGAGGACAAACCCGCCGTCGCTGTTTGTCTCCGGGAAGATGTCGCCGCCTTCGACCAGCCGTTCGTAGTCCACCGCGCCGCCATTCTTCGACAGCGGTTTCAGCGCCAGGTAGAGATCGTCGAGCGGCAGCGTACCGTGCTCGACCACCACTTGGTCGACCCGCCTTTCGCCCTGCCAGCCCTGCGCGAAATCCGACGAAAGGGTCGCGACAAGCTGGTTGCCCTCTCGCCGCACCGCGCGCAGCCGCGTGTTGATGGTGATCGCCACGCCCTTCTCGTGGAAGGCGCGCATGTAGGGCGCATGGTTCATGCCCCCCATCTCGGGCGCGAAGAAGCGTTCCGGCGAGAGCAGTTCCAGCTTCGACCCGGCCTCGGCGGCCAGTTCGGCCGCCGTCATGCCCTGGTGACCGCCATTGTCGTCATAGAGCAGCACGTTTTCGGCAGGCTTCACCGCGCCGGCAATGATGTCCCAGCTCGATGTCACGAGGTCGCCGCCGGCTTCCAGCGGCGGGTTCTGCGGAAGGCCGCCCGTCGCGACCACGACCACGTCCGGCGACAGCGCAAGCACGTCGTCCTTTTCCGCCCAGGTGTCGAAGCGGATCTCGACCCCCAGCCTTTCCAGTTCCGCCAGCCGCCAGTCGACGATGCCGATCAGCTCGCGTCGGCGCTGGTTCTGCGCGGCGAGCCGGACCTGGCCGCCCGCCTGCCCCGAAGCTTCCAGCACCGTCACCGCATGGCCGCGCTCGGCCGCCACGCGCGCCGCCTCGAGCCCGCCGGGGCCCGCGCCGACGACGACGACCGACTTCGCCGGCCTGGACGACCGCTCGATCGACTGCGGGATCGTCGCCTCGCGCCCGGTCGCGGCGTTGTGGATGCAGAGCGCCTCGCCGCCCTCGTAGATGCGGTCGAGGCAGTAGGTTGCGCCGACGCAGGGCCTGATCTGGTGTTCGCGGCCTTCGATCACCTTCCGGACGATATGAGGGTCTGCAATATGGGCGCGCGTCATGCCGACCATGTCGAGCTTGCCCGACGCGATGGCGTGGCGCGCCGTCGCGACATCCGAGATACGCGCGGCGTGGAAAACGGGGAATTTCGTCGCCGCCTTCACCTCGCCGGCAAAATCCAGATGCGGCGCGGAACGCATGCCGGCAATCGGGATGACCTTCGTCAGCGCCGCGTCTGTTTCGATCGAGCCGCGGATGATGTTGAGGAAGTCGAACTTTCCCGAGCCCGCGAGCCGGCGTGCGATCTCGACGCCCTCGTCCCGCGAAAGGCCGGCGGCGAAATCCTCGTCGGCGACCATCCGGATGCCGACGATGAAGTCGTCCCCGACAGCCTTGCGCACCGCGTCGATGACCTGCCAGGTGAAGCGCAGCCGGTTGTCGAGCGAACCGCCATAGTCGTCGTCGCGATGGTTCGTCGCCGGCGACCAGAAGCCGTCCATCAGGTGGCCGTAGGCCTCGAACTCGATGCCGTCGAGCCCGGCCTCCTGCATGCGCTGGGCGGCGCTCGCATAGTCGGCGACGATGCGCTCGATGTCCCAGTCCTCGGCGATCTTCGGAAACGACCGGTGCGCCGGCTCGCGCACCGGCGAGGCGCTCAGCACAGGCAGCCAGTCGGCCTTGTTCCAGCCGGTGCGGCGGCCGAGGTGGGTAAGCTGGATCATCACCTTGCAGTCGTGCTCGTGGCAGGACGCCGCAATCGCCCGCATCCACGGCACGATCTCGTCGCGGTAGGCCTGCAGGTTGCCGAACGCGGCCGGGCTGTCGCGCGACACGATCGCCGAGCCGGCCGTCATGGTCAGCGCCATGCCGCCCTTCGCCTTTTCGGCGTGGTAGAGGCGGTAGCGCTCCTTGGGCATGCCGTCCTCGGAATAGGCCGGCTCGTGGCTGCTCGACATGACGCGGTTCTTCAGCGTCAGGTGCTTGAGCCGGAAGGGCTGGAGGAGCGGATCGCTGGTCATCGGGTTCGCTCCTGCTCGGCGGCCGTCCCGAGACCTTGATTGCAATGGGCTCGCAGACCTATTCGCACTGGAAACGGCTCAGCGCCCAGTCCTTGGACATCGAGATCATGTCGGAGATGCGCCAGGTCTCGCCGATCTGCCTCAGACGCCACTGGACTGCCTGCTCCTCGCCTTCGGCCATGAACTTCGCGACGACCGTCGCTTCCGTTCCGCTGACGAGTTCCTCGAGCTTCAGGCTGCCGGCGACTTCGGCCGGGTCGAAATTGGTGTCGTTGAACGGAAGCGACGGGTCGAGGCAGCCCTCCTCCCCGCCCTGCCTGATCGCGTCGTTCTGGATGAGTACCTTGCGCGCCGGATCGATGAAGTAGGAGCGGCTCGACTGTTCGAGTTCCAGCCCCGGCTGCAGGTAGAACCGCTTCACGACATCGCTCGGCGCTTCGGCGGCGGCCGCCGACGCGGTCGACATGACTATTCCGATCCCGATTCCGATCCCACCCCGCATGGCGCCCTCCTCCAGGAAGCATCCGCTGAGACTAGTTCAGGGGCAGGCGGCGGTAGCGGCCTGCCCTTCCCGGATCGTGAAAATGCCCCATCGGTCCATGTTCGGTAAAGTGGGTCGCCCACTTCTTCATCGCGGCCGGATCGAGTTCGACGCCGAGCCCCGGCCCTTCCGGCACCCGCACGGTGTTGTTGACCTGCCGGAACGGCCCGTCCCTGATGACGTCGCCCACCTGCCAGCGGAACAGCGACTGCGACGCCTCGGTGATCCACTGCGTCGCCGCCGTCACGTGCAGATAGGCGGCGGTCATGATGCCGAGATCGTTCGAGTAGCACCAGAAGCCCTTGCCCATGGCCTCGCAGGCGGCGATGAACTTCAGCGTCTTGGACAGGCCGCCGAGCGCCGCGAAATTGCACACGAACGTATCGGGCGCGCCGAGCGCGACAGCCCGCCTGAGGTCGGGCACATGCGTCGAGAACGGGATGCGCGAATGCTGCCTTAGCGCCGCCATCTCCTCGAAGGTGGCGACCGGATCCTCGTAGTTGCGGATGTTGTAGGGCTCGATCTCCCGCAGGATCCAGCGCGCCGCGGTCAGCGACCACTGCATGTTGGAATCGAGCTTGATCTGCGGCCCCTCGCCCAGCGCCTCGCGCAGCATCCTGACGGTCCTGATCTCCAGCGCCGGATCGCCCATGATCAGCTTGCCCTCGAAAATCGTCGAGCCGTGCTCTTCGCGCATCCTCAGGCAGTAGTCGACGATCGCTTCCGGCGTCATCTCGCCGCCGGCGCCGCCTTGCTCCGGGCGGAAGGCGAAATATTCCGAGAACGGGATGTCCTTGCGCACCGCGCCGCCCAGCATCTTGTAGAGCGGCTCGCCCTGCACCTTGCCGCGGATATCCCACAGCGCCAGTTCCACCGACCCGAAGGCGACCGAGGACGCGTTTTCGCCTGTGTTCGCCGTGATCTGCCACGGCGGCACGCAGCGGCTTTCGCAGTCGGCGATGTCGAGCGGATCGGCGCCGATCAACGCCGGTGCGATCTCCGCCTTGATGACCTCGCCGAAATGCCACCACGGCGCCTCGCCGAGACCGACCACGCCGGCGTCCGTCTCCACCTCGACGATCGATTTCGACGCGCCGCCATAGAGGCCGGCGGTCCACCAGAACGGCGCATCGAGCGGCACGTTGACATGGGTGACCTTGACGCCGGTGATCTTCATCTCAGTACCACGCGTCCGCCATCGACGCCTTCTTGCGCGCGATGAAGTCCTTCAGGGCATCGTCGATCGCCGCGTCGAGCGGCGGCGGCTGGTACTCCGCCAATGCCTGCTTCCAGCGCCTGTTGGCGCGGGTCGCCGCATCCTCCGAGCCCGCCGCCTCCCACTTCTCGAACGGCTCGTTGTCGGCGATCTCCGAGCCCCAGAAGGCGGTTTCGTAGTTCTGGATGGTGTGGGAGCAGCCGAAGAAATGGTTGCCGGGCCCGACCTCCAGGAAGGCGTCGAGCGCAAGCTGGTTGTCGTCCACCTTCACGCCGTCGAGATAGGTGTGCAGGGCGCCGCAGAAATCCGCGTCCATGACGAACTTCTCGTAGGACATCGACAAAAGGCCATCGAGGAAGCCGGCCGAATGCAGGATGAAATTCGCCCCGCAATGCACCGCCGCCAGCATCGACATCGTGCCTTCGTTCATGGCGTGGGCGTCGGGCAGCTTCGACGTCGTGAAGTTGCCCGAGCAGCGCAGCGGCAGGTTCAGGCGCCGCGCCAGCTGCCCGACGACCATCGAGCCGATCGCCGGTTCCGGCGTCCCGAAGGTCGGCGACCCCGATTTCAGGGACATCGACGACAGGAAGTTGCCGAAGACCACCGGCGCGCCGGGTCGCTCCAGTTGCGTCAGGGCGCAGCCGGCCATGGTTTCGGCGAGCGACTGCGCGATCGCGCCGGCGTTGGTCACCGGGCCCATCGCGCCGCCGAGGATGAAGGGCACGATCACCGCCGCCTGGTTGGCGCGGGCATAGGCGCGCAGCGCCGTGGTCATCGTCGCGTCCCAGACCAGCGGCGAATTGACGTTGACGTTGCCGAGGATCACGCAGTTCTCGTCGACGAAGCTCTCGCCGAAGACGATGCGCGCCATGTCGACCGAGTCCTCGGCGCGGCTTTCGGCCGTCACCGAGCCCATGAAGCCGCGGTCGGAATAGCGGATATGCGCGTAGACCATGTCGAGATGGCGCTTGTTGACCGGAACGTCGACCGGTTCGCAGATCGTGCCGCCGGAATGGTGCAGCCAGGGCGACGACTGCGCCAGCTTCACGAAATTGCGGAAGTCCTCCATCGTCCCGTAGCGTCGCCCCCGGTCGAGGTCCATCACGAAGGGCGACCCGTAGGCCGGCGAAAAGACGACGCTTTTGCCGCCGATCAGCACGGAATTTTCGGGGTTGCGCGCATGCTGCGTGAACGCGGTCGGCGCGCTTCGCAGGATCTCGCGCAGCATGCCCGGCTCGAACTTCACCAGCGCGCCATCGATGCTGGCGCCGGCCCGCCGCCAGTGGTCCAGCGTGGCCGGATCGTCGCGGAACTCGATGCCGATTTCGGCCAGGATGCGGTCGGCCGCCTGTTCGATACGGACCAGGTTTTCCTCGGAGAGGATATCGTAGGTCGGAATGTTGCGGACGATATAGGGGCGGCCAAGCCCTTCCGCTCCGTGCGAGCGCAGTTCGCGACGGGCGACGCGCCCTCCGGCGCGCTCGCGCCGCTTGCCCGCATCAACGCCTTGTCCGGCCGCAACCACTTCCATTCGACGTCTCCCTGGCTGGGAACGCTCGCACGGTAGCCCGCCCTGCGGCTTCGGGATTTCCGTTTCGCGCCCAACTCTGCCTGTTAAGCGACGCCGGCGGCGTGCTGCGGGGCTGGCCGTGCTATCCTGCGACAGGCGCGTTCCGTCTTGACGGGGGGAGTTGCATGGACACCGACGTCCTGATTGTCGGGGCCGGACCGACCGGCCTCATGCTGGCCAACCAGTTGGCGCGGCGCGGCGTGCGGGTCGAGATCGTCGACCGCCACGACGGACCCGCCCGCCAGACCCGGGCGCTCGGCGTGCAGGCCCGCACGCTGGAAATCTACGCGCATCTCGGCATCGTCGACCGCGCGCTCGAACTCGGCAAGCGCGGCACGGGAGCGACGCTCTGGGCGCAGGGACGGCGCATGGCGCATGTGCCGCTCGGCGACGCCGGCCGCATGACCACGCCCTATCCCTTCGTGCTGGTGCTCGGCCAGGACGACAACGAGATGATCATGGGCGAACGGTTGGCCGAACTCGGTGTTTCCGTTCGGTGGAACACGGAACTGATCGACTTCACGCAGGATGCGGACGGCGTGACGGCCGTGCTGACGACGCCCGGCGGCCGCATGCGCAGCCTCACCGCCGCCTACGTCGCCGGCTGCGACGGCGCGCACAGCGCCGTGCGCAAGATCGCGGGCATCAGCTTTCCCGGAGCGCCCTACGAGCATGTCTTCTTCGTCGCCGACGTCGAGATGACCGGCACGATGGTTCCGGACGAGGTCAACGTGTACCTGTGGCGGACAGGCTTTCACCTGCTCTTCCCGATGCGCGGACGAGACCACTGGCGCATCGTCGGCATCGTCCCGCCCGAACAGCGGGGCGCCGGCGAAATCGACCTCGACGCGGTCATGCCCTCGCTCCGCGACGAGGCCGGGGCCGAACTCTCGATCACGCGCTGCAGCTGGTTCTCGTCCTACCGCATCCACCACCGGGCGGCCGAGCGTTTCCGCGACCGCCGGGCATTCCTGCTCGGCGACGCCGCGCACATCCACAGCCCGGCCGGCGCACAGGGCATGAACACCGGCCTGCAGGACGCCTACAACCTGGCCTGGAAGCTGGCGCTGGTCTGCGGCGGCGAAGCCGATCCGGCCTTGCTCGACAGCTATGGCGGCGAGCGCCTGCCGGTCGCAAGGCGTCTACTCGCCACCACGGATCGCGCCTTCAAGCTTGCCGTGGCCGACGGGTGGTTGGCCGGCCTCATGCGAACCCGCGTCCTCGCCCGCATCGCCGCCTTCGCCATGTCCGTCCCACGCATACAGGACCTCGCCTTCAGGACGGTTTCGCAGACGGCCATCCGCTACCGCGCAAGCCCGCTCTCCGCGAACGTCGAGGCGTTGCCGGCCGCCGCACCGCAATCCGGCGACCGCTTTCCCTGGCTTCGCCTGCGGTTGCGCGACGGCGGGCCGGTGGAAGACCTTTTCCAGGCCCTTGACGACACCTGTTTCAATCTTGTCGCATTTGGACAGGGCGCACCCACCGCCGACGCGATCGGCTTCGGCGACCGCGTCCGGACGTGGACGGTGCCCCACGATCCGCACAACGACGCCGAACTGGCGCGCCTGGCGATCCCGCGCCCCTCGTTCTACCTGATCCGGCCGGACGGCCATGTCGGCCTCTGCGGCCGGACGGCCGATGCTGCGGCGGCAAGGCGCTACCTTGCCGGAACCGTGGGCCTGCGCGCCAGGCCGGCGGGATGACGCAAGGAAATGCGGGCCGCCGCATGATCATGTGATCATCGGCTTGCGGTCGCTACGCGGCCATCCGAATCCCTGTATAATCGGCGAATGCCGATCCGACAGCTTTCAGAAACGATGATCAACCAGATCGCCGCCGGCGAGGTCATCGAGCGACCGGCAAGCGTCGCCAAGGAACTGGTCGAGAATGCGCTCGACGCCGGGGCCTCCCGCGTCGAGGTCGCCACCGGCGGCGGCGGCCTTTCGCTGGTGCGCGTGGTGGACGATGGCGCGGGCATCCCTGCCGGAGAGCTGGCGCTCGCCGTTTCGCGCCACTGCACCTCCAAGCTGTCGACCGACATCCACGACATCCGCTCGCTCGGATTTCGCGGCGAGGCCCTGCCGTCGATCGGCTCCGTCTCCCGGCTGGCCATCCGCTCGCGAACCGCCGATGCCGACGCGGCCGCCGAAATCTCCGTCGAAGGCGGCGACGTTTCTGCAATCCGGCCCGCCGCCGCCAATCGCGGGACCTCGGTCGAGGTGCGCGACCTCTTCTTCGCGACTCCGGCCCGCCTGAAGTTCATGAAGGGCGAGCGCGCGGAAAGTTCGGCGATCACCGACGTCGTCAAGCGCATCGCCATCGCGTTTCCGGCGGTTCGCTTCACGCTCTCCGGGACCGACCGTTCGACGCTCGACCTGCCGGCGAACGAAGCTTCCCCCCACGGGCAGCTGGCCCGGATCGCCCAGGTCATGGGGTCCGATTTTCCCGACAACGCCATTGCGGTCGACGCCGGTCGGGACGGCGTCGGCCTGACCGGCTACATCTCTATCCCCTCCTACAACCGCGCCAACGCCCTGCAGCAATATGCCTATGTGAACGGCCGGCCGGTGCGCGACAAGCTGATCGCCGGGGCGATCAGGGGCGCCTACGCCGACGTGCTGCCGCGCGACCGCCACGCCGTCACCGTTCTCTTCCTGGCGCTCGATCCGGCGCTGGTCGACGTCAACGTCCACCCGGCCAAGTCCGATGTGCGCTTCCGCGACCCCGGCCTTGTGCGCGGGCTGATCGTCGGCGCGCTCAGGCAGGCGCTGGCCGCTGCCGGCATCCGTTCGGCCACCACCGGCGCGGCCGGCCTGGCCGACGCATTCCGTCCGAGCACGGCCGCCAGCGGCCAGGGCGCGGCCGCCGGCTGGGAGGGCGGCAGCAGCCGGCATTTCGACGGCGCCGCCGGCTTCAATGCCGCGAGGTCCCCCTACCGGCCGCTCGACCTCGGCTTCGGCGAAGCCCCCCAGGCGGCTTTCGGCGGCGCGCCGATGCCCAGCGCGGACGCCCGCGCCGGCGTCGGAACCGCCGACGATGCGTTGCTCGGCGCGGAACTCGGAGCCGCCCGGGCGCAGGTGCACGAAAACTACATCGTCGCGCAGACCCGGGATTCGCTGGTCATCGTCGACCAGCACGCGGCGCATGAACGCCTCGTCTACGAGGCGCTCAAGCAGGCGCTCCATTCGCGGCCGATCCCCGCGCAGATGCTGCTGATGCCTGAGATCGTGGACCTCCCCGAGGAAGACGCCGACCGGCTGGCCACGCATGCCGAAACGCTGGCCCGCTTCGGCCTCGGCATCGAGCGTTTCGGCCCGGGCGCGGTCGCGGTGCGCGAAACGCCCTCGATGCTCGGAGAGACCAATGTCGGCGATCTCGTGCGCGACCTCGCCGACGAGATTGCCGACAACGACACCGTCGACACGCTGAAGGACCGGCTCGACCGCATCGCCGCCACGATGGCCTGCCACGGATCGGTGCGCTCGGGCCGGCTGATGAAGGCCGAGGAGATGAACGCGCTGCTGCGCCAGATGGAGGCGACGCCCGGCTCGGGCACCTGCAACCACGGCCGCCCGACCTATATCGAGCTCAAGCTCGCCGATATCGAGCGGCTGTTCGGCCGGCGGTAGCCTGCGCAGACGCCCGATGTAGCGGCGGCGGGCCAGTGCTTCGCCCGCTTGACCTGCAAGGGGTTTTGTGGCGGAAGAAGGCGATGATGAACCGTTTCGAGGGCCCTGGCGCCAGGGAAGCCCGCATCCGCTATCTCGACGGAGACTTCCAGGTGACGAGCCCGGGGTCGTTCGTGCGCTGCGCCGTCACCGGCGAGTCCATCCCGATCGACGAGCTGAAATACTGGAGCGTGGCCCGCCAGGAGGCCTACGTGAACGCAGCCGCATCGCTGAAGCGCGAGATGGAGGCGAACCCGGAGCTGCGCCGCGGGTGACCGCCGGACGTAGCTAGGTGTCGAGCCGGCGCTCGCGCCAGGCGTCCTGCGCTTCCTCGATGATGCGCCTCGTCGCGTTGGCGTTCTCGAACACCGCGTCGATCTCCAGGACATTCAGCTTGCCGAGCAGTCCGGCCGGCGTGATGCTGTTGCGCAGCCTGGCCACGTCCTTGGCCGTTGTGACAAGTTCCAGGTCGGCCGCGGCGGCCGTCTGGACGAGTTCCCTCAGCTCGTCGTTCGAATAGAAATGATGGTCCGCGAAGGGGCGCGCCATCACCACTTCGCCGCCGGCCTGCGCCACCGTGTCGAAGAACTTGTCCGGGTGGCCGATGCCGGCGAAGGCAAGAAACCGCCGTCCGGCGATCTTTTCCACGCCGACCGGGCGCTGCCACGCCTCGAAGATCGGCCGGCCCGCCCGCGCCGCCTGCCTGACGACCGCCTCGCCCGCCTTGTCCTCGCCCATCCGCACGATGCCGGTCGCATAGCGCACCTGGTCGATCAGCGGCGCACGCAGCGGTCCGGCCGGCAGAACATGGCCGTTGCCGACGCCATAGCGTCCGTCGACCACCACCAGCGCATAGTCCATGTGGATCTGCGCGCTCTGGAAGCCGTCGTCCATGATCAGCAGGTCGCAGCCCATCTGCATCAGCAGCCTGGCGCCGGCCACCCGGTTCGGCGTCGTCGCCGTCAGCGCGTGGTCCGACAGCAGCAGCGGCTCGTCGCCGACCTGCCGGGCGCTGTCGCGCTTGCCGTCGACCACATGCGGCTCGTGAATGCTGCCGCCATAGCCGCGCGACAGGAACCCCGGCGTCAGGTGCATCTTCTTCGCCTGCCTGGCGAGCGCGATGGCGACCGGCGTCTTGCCGGTGCCGCCGACCGTGAAGTTGCCGACGCAGATCACCGGAACGTCGAGCTTCTCGCGCCGCGCATCGATCAAGCGTCGCCTGGCGACGAACCCGTACACCGCCGAGAGCGGGTAGAGCCCGTAGGCGCGCCAGTCGGGCTTTTCCCACCAGAACGGAGGCGCCTCGCTCGCCATCAGCGCACGCCCTTCAGCCGTGCCTTCACGACCAGCGGATGGATGAACGGCTCCAGCGCCTTCAGCGTCTTTCCCAGCGCGCCGCGCATGTCCTCGACCGTCGCCGCGCCGGCCGCCATCATCTTGCGGCGCGTGGCGTCGTTGAGGAGCAGGAAGTTCACGGCGCCGGCCAGCATGTCGCGGTTGGCGACCAGCTTTGCCGCGCCGCCGTCGATCAGCCGCTGGTAGGCCTCGCGAAAATTCTGGACGTTGCGGCCGGCGAGGACCGCCGTCTCCAGCATCGCCGGCTCCAGCGGGTTCTGCCCGCCCTCGGCGGTCAGCGAGCGGCCGACGAAGGCGATCTCGGTCAGCCTGAGGTAGAGCCCCATTTCGCCGATCGTGTCGCCGAGCAGGATGTCGGTGTCCGAGCGGATGCGGTCTCCTGAGCTGCGCGTCACGGAGCGCAGCCCCATCGCCGCGAACTCATCGGCGAGCGCCGCGGCCCGTTCGGGGTGGCGCGGCACGATGATGGTGAGCAGGCCCGGATGGCGCGAGCGCAACATCAGGTGGATTTCCGCCGCCATGCGTTCCTCGCCCTCATGCGTCGAGACCGCGGCCCAGGTGGGACGCAGGCTGAGCTGGCGCGAAATCGCGTGCAGCGCGCGCCCGTCCACGGGCGGCGGGTTGGTGTCGACCTTGAGATTGCCCGACACCGTCACCGGCCGCGCGCCGAGCGCCTCGAACCGCTCGGCGTCGACCTCGGATTGCGCCACGACATGCGACAGGTTCTCGAACAGCGCCTCGGCGATGTTTGCCCGCTTCTTCCAGGACTGGAAGGACCGCTCGGACAGGCGGCCATTCACCAGGACCTGCGGAATCCTGCGGTACCCGAGTTCCATGATCGTCATCGGCCAGATCTCGGATTCGGCGATGATGGCGAGATCGGGCTGCCAGTGGTTGAGAAAGCGGCCGATCGCCGGCTTGAGGTCGAGCGGCACGAACTGGTGGATGATGCTGTCGCCGAGGCGTTCCTCGGCGACCTGCGCCGAGGTCACCGTCCCCGTCGTCAGCACGACGTTGACGCCGTAGCCGAGGATGCTCTCGATCAGCGGCACGATGGCGATGGTCTCGCCCACGCTGGCCGCATGCGCCCAGATCAGCGGGCCTTCCGGACGTGGCTTGCCGGCATAGCCGGATCGCTCATAGCGCCGGGTGGGGTCTTCCTTCCCCTTGGTGGCGCGCCATGCCACGTAGGGGCCGACCAGCGGGAAGGCCGCAGCACCCGCGAACCGATACGCCGCCAGCACGGTTCGCGCCCAACGCTCGCTCATCGCACACCGTCGGCGAGCGCGTAGGCCTTCTCGGTGGCGGCATTGAGGGTGTCGGTTAGATGTTGGCGGATGCGCTCCATTTCCGCCTCATCGGCGTTCTTGGGCACATGGACCAGGTCGCCGACCGCCACTGCGCTGCGCCCGAAGGGCAGGCTGATGGTCGTCTTGTCCCAGCTCTGCTCGAGCACCTTGCGGCGGCTCGTCGCGATCGCCGCGGGGATGATCGGACGACCCGAAAGACGAGCCAGAAGAATGATCCCCATGCCGGCGTCGCGCGGCTTGCCGTGCGGTATGTCCGCTATCATGGCGACGTTCTTGCCCGCATCGAGCGACTTTTTCAGGGCAATCAGGGCCTTGGCGCCGCCCTTGTCGAGATGGCGGCTGTCGTGGCGTCCGCCGGAGCCGCGCACCGCCTCGATGCCGAACTTCTCGACGACCATGGCATTCAGTTCGGCGTCCGCGCTCCGCGACACCATGGCGACCAGCCGGCGCTTGCTCGGATAGAACACCGGCGCGAGCAGGTGCTGGCCGTGCCAGAGCGCGATGATGCCGGGCTCGTCGGCCTCATAGGCTCCGGCGAGCCTCGCCGACCCGGCGACCACCGGGTTGGTCAGCCTGATGAAGCGAAGCGCCTGTGCAAACAGCGAGGTCACGACCGCCTTGGCGACGCGCGACTGCGCAAGCGGTTCGCGGATGCGCACCCAGAGGGCCTTTGGCCGTGACACGTTCTTATCCTTGGCCGCACGCCGGACGGCCGGCTGCGTTGCGGTCTGCTCGTCCATGCTTATTCCGATCCGGAACCCTTCAGCTCCGGCTCGAGCAGCCGGTGCAGGTGGACGACGTAGTAGCGCATGTGGGCGTTGTCCACGCTGGCCTGTGCCTTTGCCTTCCATGCGGCGTGCGCCGTCTTGTAGTTCGGGTAGATGCCCACGATGTCGAGCGCGTCGAGATCCCGGAACTCGTTGCCGCCGAGCTTCTTGAGCTCGCCGCCGAATACCAGATGGAGAAGCTGCTGTTCGCCGTCTTTGCCGGACATTTTTCGCAACCTTGTCTTCGGTTTCGTCGCCTGTCTAACGCATCGCCGGGGGAATCGGAATCGAATTCTGGACGTTACGTTCCGCCAACCCCGCCTCCCGCAACGTCAGCCGGCGGGCCGCCGGATGAACGCCGCTTCGGCCGGAAACGCCGGGCCGCGCAGCAGGCCGGGGGCCGCTCAGTCGCCGGCGCGGATGGTTTTCGCCATCGCCTCCAGAAGCGCGCCGCTTCCGCAGACCATGGCGCCGTGCAGTGTATCCCATGCGCCGTAGGTCGGCGCCATCCCCTGCACGTCGAGAATCCGGCCGCCCGCCTCGTGCAGGATCAGGTCGGCGGCCGCAAGGTCCCAGTCGCGCGAGTTCGGCTTGATGAAGGTCGCGTCGAGCGTCCCGTCGGCCACAAGGCCGATCCTGTAGGCCAGCGACGGAATGTAGGGGCTGCGCCTGACGCTTGCGCGCATCGGCTTCGGCAAGGCGCCGACCATGGTGACAGGACCGCCGACCAGCGGGCTGGCGCGGGTTTCCCCCACGGCAAGGCGCGCGCCGTTCTTGAAGGCGCCGCCGCCGAGCGTCGCCGAATAGGTCTCCCCCCTCGCCGGGCATTCCAGGACCGCGGCGATCGAGCGCCCGCCCTCGACCACGGCGGCCGACACGCACCATTCGCTGCGGCCGTCGAGGAAGCCGCGTGTTCCGTCGATCGGATCGACGATGAAGGTGCGGCGCATGCCGAGCCGCGCGGCGTCGTCGGCGGTTTCCTCGGAGAGCCAGCCGTATCCGGCGCGCGCGGCGAGCAGGGTTTCGCGCAGGTAGCTGTCCGCGGCATAGTCTGCCTCGCTCACCGGCGAGGTGCCGCCCTTCAGCCAGACCTCGGGATCGCGCCGGAAGTAGCGCATCGCGATGCGCCCGGCTTCGCGGGCCGCTTCGACCAGGAGCGCCAGTTCGCCGGCCAGGTCGGCGTCTTCGAGGGGCTCAACTGCCGGCAAGTGTCATGCCTTCGATGAAGAGCGTCGGGCTCGCCGTGGCGAAGTTGCGGTCGAGATCGCTCGCCGGCGTCATGCGCAGGAACATGTCCTTCAGGTTCGAGGCGATCGTCACCTCCGATACGGGATGGGTCAGTTGCCCGTTCTCGATCCAGAAGCCGGAGGCCCCGCGGCTGTAGTCGCCGGTGACCATGTCCACGCCCTGCCCGAACACTTCCGTCACGTAGAAGCCCGACTTCATCGACCTGATGATCTCGTCGGGGTCCCTTTCGCCGGGCTCGATCGTGAGATTGGTCGACGACGGCGACACCGACGACCCGCCGCGCGCCCCGCGCCCGTTGGTCGCCAGGCCGAGTTCCCTGGCGGTCGAGGTCGACAGGAACCAATGGTTAAGGACGCCCTTTTCGACCATCACCAGCTTCTCGCCGCCGACGCCCTCGCCGTCGAACGGTCGTGACGCCTGGCCGCGCAGTTTCATCGGTTCGTCGATCACCGTTATCGCCGCCGAGGCCACCTGCTGGCCCATCCGGTCGCGCAGGAAGCTGGTCTTTCTGGCGACTGCGGCGCCGTTGATCGCGCCTGCGAGATGGCCGGCGACGCCGCGCGCCACGCGCGGATCGAAGACGACGTCGACCGTCCCGGTCCTTGCCTTGCGCGCGTTCAGCCGGCGCACCGTCCGCTCGCCGGCCTTCCGCCCAATGTCCTCGGCTGCCTCGAGGTCCACGAAATGCAGGCGCGACGAGTATTCGTAGTCGCGTTCCATGCCGGTGCCCTCTCCGGCGATGACGCTCGCCGAGCGCCCGAAGCGCGAACCGACATAGTGGCCGACAAACCCCTGCGAGGTCGCGAGCACCAGGCCGGCGAGCCCCGCGCTGGCGCCGCTGCCACCCGAATTGGTGACGCCGGGCACTGCAAGCGCGGCCTCTTCGGCGGCCAGCGCCGCCTCGCGCAGCTGATCGGCCGTAACCTCGGTCGAATCGTAGAGATCCAGGTCGCGAACCGTCTTTACGAGGAGTTCGGCGTCGGCGAGCCCCTGGAACGGATCTTCGGGCGACACCCTTGCCATGGCGACCGCCCGTTCGGCCAGCGCAGCCGGGTCCGAAGACGCCGTCGCCGAGATGCTGGCGACGCGCTTGCCGACGAACACCCGAAGCGACATGTCGTCGCCTTCGGCGGCGTTGGTCGATTCCACCTTGCCGAGGCGAACAGACACGCTGGTCGAGCGCCCGCGCACGGCGACGGCGTCGGCGGCGTCCGCGCCGGCCTTCCGGGCGGCCTCGACGAGGGCCGCGACACGGTCGGTCAGTCGCGCGGCGTCGGGTGCATCGGTCATCGTCAGTCCTGATCGTTCATGGGGGTCGGCATCGGGGAACTTCCGTCCTCCCATCTATTGTCGCTGCGCCGCTTCTGCAATGGCGCGGGGCCGGTTGGGTCAGGCCCGGGCTCGGGCCCGGGACGCCATCGCCGCCTCCACCGCGCGCTTCACCTCGTCCTTGATCGAGGCGGTCTCCGACATCAGCGCATCGATCTTCAGGAAGTCGAGCGCCCGGTACTTGGATACCGGCGGGCGCAGCAGGATGTCGGGGGCGCACTGCTCGACCTTGTGGGCGATGATCGACTGCATGAGGATCTGCGTGGAGCCGAACATCAGGTCGATCGATGTCGGCTTGCGTCCCTCCACCTCCTCGGGCGCGCCGACGACATCGATGGCCATGACGATGTCGGCGAGCCCCTTGAGCAGGTCGAACGGCACCGGATTGTAGATGCCGCCGTCGATATAGGTGCGCCCGTCGCGGATGACCGGGGAGAACACGGCCGGGATCGCCGCCGACGCCGCCAGGGCCGGGCGCAGTTCGCCCTCCGAAAACACCTTCACATGGTGCCCGTAATAGTCAGTCGCCGTCACCTGCAGGGGAATGGCGAGGTCCTCGAAGCCGTGCGGGATCTGGTGCGGCAGGAAGGCGTGCAGGATGCGCTCGATGCTGAACTGCGACACTTTCAGCCCGCCGACCATTTCGGTGAACGACGTCGGCCTTGCGCTCCACATGCGGCCGATGAACTCGGCCCGGCGCGACAGGATCGACCGGGCATAGTCGCCGATCTGCCTGCCGGTCATGCCGGCGGCCATGCCCGCGCCCATGATCGCGCCGATCGACGTGCCGGCGATCGCCACCGGGCGGACGCCCAGTTCGTCGAGCGCCTCGATGACGTGGATATGCGCGAGCCCCCGCGCGCCGCCGCCGCCGAAGGCGACGGCTACGGTCGGCCCCGCCTGTCCGTCGACCACCGTGGCGCTCATCCCTTCGGTTCCGGCGTGGCTGGCGGACCGACCACCAGCACGGCCGGTTCGGCGTTCAGCAGCCTGCGCGCCGCCGCCCTGACCTGCTCGATCGTCACC
The DNA here is from genome assembly GCF_040813675.1 of Mesorhizobium marinum. Classification (NCBI taxonomy): domain Bacteria; kingdom Pseudomonadati; phylum Pseudomonadota; class Alphaproteobacteria; order Hyphomicrobiales; family Phyllobacteriaceae; genus Mesorhizobium; species Mesorhizobium marinum. Next base: position 129,171 of record NZ_JBFOCI010000003.1, read on the forward strand.
GCATCGATCTGCGCCACCCGCTTCTGCATGTAGTCGATGCCCAGGTTTTCCTCCTGCAACTGCAGCAATGTCGTCGCGATGGCGCCGGAAGTATCGAGGTTGTTCATGGCATAGGCGCCGATGACATACTTCTTGGCGGCCGCGAGTTCGGCCTCCGTCGGACCGTCCTCGGCCATCTTGTGAACCACGTCGCGGATGACGTCGAGCGTCTCGCCTGCCCGGTCGGAGCGGGTCGCCGTGGAGACGACGAGACCCGAGGAGTATTTGTTGGTGACAAGGTAGGAGGTCACGCTGTAGGCGAGGCCGCGCTTCTCGCGCACCTCGTCGAACAGCCGCGAGGTGAAGGTGCCGCCACCGAGAATGTGGTTCATCAGGTGCGCCGCGAAGAACTCCGGGTCGGAGCGCGGCACGCCCGGATAGGCAAGCTGCAGCGAGGTCTGCGGCAGATCGTAGTCGAACCGCACCTCCTGGCTGAGCTTGGGGGCGACCGTCTCGACAGGACGCAGGTTCGACGTCTCCGGCAGGTTTCCGAACAGGTCGTCAAGCTTGCGCTTCAGCGTCTCCGCGTCGATCGCCCCGACCACGGCGACCTTCAGCGTGTCACGGGCGAACACCGCCTTGTGGTAGGCGCGCAAGTCGTCGGCGGTGATGGCCGCCAGCGAGGCCTCCGTTCCCACTTCCGGCCGCGCATAGGGGTGGTCGCCGTAGAGCGCAACCTGCCATCTCCGCTGCGCCGCCGTATCGGGATCGCGCTCGGAGGCGACGATGCCCGCCACGATCTGCGCCCGGATGCGGTCGATCGGCGCGGCGTCGAAGCGCGGCTGCTCGACGGCGAGCCTGAGCAGGTCGAACGCCTCGTCCTTCGTGTCGGCCAGCGTCCGCATCCAGCCGTACACCGTGTCGCGATCGGCCCCGAAGCGCATTTCCGCGCCGCCCTCGTCGAGTTGCGTCTGGAACGCGTCCGAATCGAGGTCGCCTGCCCCCTCGTCGAACAGGCCGCTCATCAGTTCCGACAGGCCCTCCTTGCCGGGCGGGTCCTGGGTGTGACCGCCCTGGAAGGAGAAACGGATCGTCACGATGGGCACCGAATAGTCCTCGACCAGCCAGGCGGTGATGCCCTTGCTGCTGGTGACGGGCTGGATCGCGACCTCCGCCCCGACCGGCGACGCCAGGAAAGTGGCGGCGGCGAGGAAGAGGGCTGCGGCGAAAACGCGAGTCTTCCCAAGGCAATCTGTCATGACGCTCATCTCAGTTCTGAACCGGTTCTGCCGGCAGCAGGTAGCCGGTCACGGATCCGCTCGAGCGCAGATACTTGGCGGCGGCCTTGACGAGGTCGGCTGACGTGACCTTCCTGATCCTGTCCGGCCATCCCAGGATGTCGTCCACGGTGCCGCCGGTCGCCAGCGCGGTGCCGTAGATGTTGGCCATCGACGACTGGCTGTCCTGGGCGAAGATCATCGAGCGCAGGAAGCGGTTCTTGGCCGCCTCAAGTTCCTCCTCGGTCACGCCGTCCTTCACCACCGCCGCAATCTCCGCGTCGATCGCCGCCTGCACCTCTTCGAGCTTGGCGTCGCCGCGCGGCGCGCCGTAGACGACGAAGGAGCCGGTATCGAGCTTGGTGCCGTCGTAGTAGGCGCCGGCCGTCGAGGCGATGCCGGCCTTCACCACCAGCGCCTGGTAGATGCGGCTGCGCACCCCGCCGCCAAGGATCTCCGAAAGCAGGTCCAGCGCCTCGCCCTCGCCCGGTTCGGCCGTATTGTAGGACGGCGCCAGCCAGGACTTCGAGAAACTCGGCGTCGTGACGCGCGGATCGCTCAGCGTCACCGTGCGGGCGGTGTTCTGCTCGGGCTCCTGCGGGCGCAGGCGCGGCGGCAGGTCCGGCCCGCGTGCAACCTTGCCGTAGGTCGCCTCGGCCAGGGTCCGCACCGTGTTCGCATCGACGTCGCCGGCGACGACGAGGATCGCATTGTTCGGCGCATAGTAACGATCGTAGAAGGCGACGGCGTCGGCGCGGTTCAGCTTCTCCATCTCGTGCATCCAGCCGATGACCGGGATGCGGTAGGGATGGTTCTGGTAGAGCGTGGCGTCGATCTCCTCGGCCAGCAGCGCATCCGGGCTGGTTTCGATGCGCGACCGGCGTTCCTCCAGCACCACGTCGCGTTCCGGCCCGATCACGGCGTCGGTCAGGATGAGGTTGCGCATCCGGTCGGCTTCGTAGTCCATCATCGTGCCCAGCGCATCCGGGCTGACGGTCTGGAAATAGGCGGTGAAGTCGTCTGAGGTGAAGGCGTTCTCGCTGCCGCCGATCTCGGCGATCTTCGCGCCGAACTCGCCGGCCTTGTGCTTCTCGGTTCCCTTGAACATCAGGTGTTCGAAGAAATGCGCGATGCCCGACTTGCCGGGCGGCTCGTCGGCGCTGCCCACCTTGTACCAGACCATGTGCGTGACGATGGGCGCGCGATGGTCGGGGATGACGACGACTTCCATGCCGTTGCCGAGCAGGAAATGGGAGATTTCCTCGCCCGCCGGCTTCTTGCCGGCGTCGGCAAAGGCCGGACCGGCTGCCAGGACGAGCGCAAGCACAACGCCCCTGAGGACGCGCCGTGTGTTCGTATTCAACTTCATGTGCTCCGATGACTCGCGGCCAAACTACACGGGCAACCCGCGCGCCTTAAGTTAATTGTTGGTCATCTGGAGGCCAAAAGCGGCCGAATTCCGGGCGGCTAGGCGCCCGGCGCCATGATGAAGCGGACCACGGTGTCGCCGTAGCTGCGCTGGTCGACCTCGGTGAAGCCGTCGCCGCAGGCGAATGGCGCTGCCGCGGCCTCCTCGACAACGCAGAGCGCACCGGGCAGCAGCCAGCCGCCCGCGAGCGCGGAGCGCAGGGCCAGTTCGCCGAGCCCCCTGCCATAGGGCGGGTCGGCGAACACCAGTCCGAACGGCTGGATCGTGCCGGCATCGCCCAGTCCGGTCGCGTCGCGCCGGAAGATCTTGGTCCGCCCCTGCAGGCCAAAGGCCTCGACATTGGTGCGGATCAGGCCGCGGCCTTCCGCCGATTCCTCGATGAACAGGCAGTGGGCCGCGCCGCGCGACAGCGCCTCGAGCCCGAGCGCGCCGGTGCCGGCGAACAGGTCGAGCACGCGCGCACCATCGAGCTTTTCGGGAAAGCGGTGCGCGAGCACGTTGAAGACGGCCTCGCGCGTGCGGTCGCTGGTCGGGCGGATGGACTGGGTGCGCGGCGCCGCCAGCGGCCGGCCGCGAAAGTCACCGCCGACGATCCGCATCCCTGCCCCGTGGTCCGCCCCTGCCTCCGCTCGGCCGGTCGCCGCGCGGGCGCTCCTGCCGGTCGCCATGCGGCTTTCCAGGCTTCCCGCCCGGCTTGCCGTGCGCCTTCCTGGCCGCCCGCTTCGCCTCGACCTCGGCCTTTTCGGCCGCCGCCCTGCCTGCCCCGATGGGGCGCGCGCCGGGCGCCATCCAGACATTCGCCTTTCGCTGGCCCGGCGGGTCCATGGGCCGTTCCGGCTTGCCGCCGCGCATCGGCTTGCGGTCTGCGCCCTGCGCGAACGTGTCGGGCCGGTCGCCGCGACGCGGCGGCCCCCTGTCGGATCGCTCCGGCCGCGTCGAAAGCTTGCCGAGCGCCTCGTCGCGCGCACCCTCGCGCCGGTGCCGCTTCTTGATCAGGCCGCCCTCGCCGATCCTGCCGCGCTCGCCGTCGCGCGTCACCCGTGGCCGTTCGGTCGGCTCGGGCTTCGCTTCCGGCGCGCGCTTGACCGGCTGGTTGGGGAACTGGCTGACGACGGGCGCCTCGAAATTGGCGCCCGCCTCTTCGATCAGGCGCTCGCCGAGCTGGTCGCGCAGCATGCGGCCCTTGATCTCGAGCACGTGCCCCTCGGGCAGGTCCGCCAGCTGGAACGGGCCGTAGGAGATACGGATCAGCCTGGACACGTCGAGCCCGAGCGCGCCCAGGATGTTCTTCACCTCGCGGTTCTTGCCCTCGCGCAGGCCGATCGAAAGCCAGGCATTGGTGCCCTGCTCGCGATCGAGCGAGGCTTCGACCGCACCGTAGAACACGCCATCGACGGCGATGCCGTCCTTCAGCGCCGCCAGCGCCTTCTCGTCGACCTTGCCGTGGACGCGCACCCGGTAGCGCCGCAGCCAGCCTGTCGCCGGCAGTTCCAGCACGCGCGAAAGCCCGCCGTCATTGGTGAGCAGCAGCAGGCCCTCGGTGTTGATGTCGAGCCGGCCGATGGTCATCAGGCGGGGCAGGTCGGCGGGCAGCACGTCGAAGACGGTCTTGCGGCCCTCGGGATCCCGGTTGGTGGTGACCACGCCGGCCGGCTTGTGGAACAGGAAGAGCCGGGTGCGCTCGATTGCGGGGATCGCGGTGCCGTCGACCTCGATCCGGTCGTCGGCCGTCACGTTGAACGCCGGCGAATCCAGCTTGCGTCCGTTGACGCTCACCCGCCCGGAGGCGATCAGTTCTTCGGCGTCGCGGCGCGACGCGATGCCGGCCCGCGCGAGGCGCTTGGCGATCCGCTCGCCGGCCTCCGTTTCGGCAGCCTCGGCCCGTTTCCGGAATGGCGCCTTCGCCGCGCCGTCGCCATGGCTTTTCATGCCGGCAGGGCGTTCGCGACGCTTGAAGCCTCCGTCGCGCGGCGCACCGTCATCGCGCCTGAAATCGCGCTTCGGCCTTTCGCCGTCCTCGCGACGCTCGAACGGCTTGCGGTCGCCCTCGGCGCGCCGGACGAACGGCTTGCGCCCCTCGCCGTCCTCGCGCTTGGCAAAGGGTCGGTCGCCGCGCGGTGGTCCCTTGCCCGCCGGTCCTCCGGCCGGGCGTTCGCGACGCTTGAAGCCTGCGTCGCGGCCGGCGCCGTCATCGCGCCTGAAATCGCGCTTCGGCCTTTCGCCGTCCTCGCGACGCTCGAACGGCTTGCGGTCGCCGTCGGCGCGCCGGACGAACGGCTTGCGTCCCTCGCCGTCCTCGCGCTTGGCAAAGGGTCGGTCGCCGCGTGGCGCCCCCTTGCGGAATGGCTTTGGCCCGCCCGCCGGTCGCTCGGAACCGTCCCGCGACGGGCGCCCGCCGGCCGCGAAGTCGCGCTTCTTCCGCTCGCCGGGCTCGCCGCCGGCCTCCGGTCCACGCTTGGCGTAGGGCTTCTTGCCGACGGGGCGCGGCGCGCCGTCGCCATGTCGGCGCGGGCCGCCCGGCTTGCCGCCGGTCCTGCGCGGAGGTTTCTTTCGATCGTCGTCCATGTGGCCTTTGCCTCTTTGCGCGCGTAGATATCAGGATCGTTTCAGGCTTGCGAGGAAATTGAATTGAGTTCGCGCGCGGATTTCATGGGGGCGGCGCTCGCCGAGGCTGAAGCCGCCGGCGCCCGCGGCGAAGTCCCGATCGGCGCGGTGCTGGTCGTCGGCGGCGAGATCGTCGCCCGCTCCGGCAACCGCACGCGCGAGCTTTCCGACGCCACCGCGCATGCCGAAATGCTGGTGATCAGCGAGGCGTCCCGCAAGCTGTCCGCCGAACGGCTCGGCGAAGCCGACCTCTACGTCACGCTCGAGCCCTGCACGATGTGCGCGGGCGCCATCTCCTTCGCCCGCATCCGCAGGCTCTATTTCGGGGCGACCGACGAAAAGGGCGGCGCGGTGGTCAGCGGCGTGCGCTTCTTCGCGGCGCCGGCCTGCCACCATCGCCCGGACGTCTATCCCGGCCTCGGCGAAAGGGAAGCAGCGGAAATCCTGAGGCGATTCTTCCGCGACCGGCGGACGGCCTAGGCTTCGCCGGCGCGGGCGTCGAGCCGCGCGCGGCCTAGAGCCAGGGGATGAGGTCTTTCCAGCTCTTGCTGCCGGACGCCTTGCGCGCCTCGGCCTTCAGCCTGCGCTGCTTCTTGAACTCGTCCTCGCCGAGCTCGTCGGTCGGCGCGGACTCGGCCGGCTTGCGATAGTCGAGCGGCGGCTCCGACAGCGTGCGGCGCACGGTCGGGCTGCCCTGCTTGGTCATCGCCAGTTCCTGCTTGAACTGGGCGCCCTTCTTGTTGAGGTCTTCGCCGCCGCCGGCCGGCGCCACGCCGGACTCCGAGCTGCGGGACGACGAGCCGAACTTCGGCTTGTTTGACGACTTGTCGACGCTCAGGTCGTTGATGACCTCGGGCGACCACCCGGCAGTATCGCGATTCTCGGTGGCGTCGGCGCGGATGCGCGCGCGGCGCTGCTCGGGCGACTCGGGCCATTGGGAGGCGTCGGCGGTGACGATGTTCTCCTGCGGAGCCGGCAGGTCGGTCGTCCCCTTGGTCGGCTTCACCAGTTCGGGCCGAGGCGTATAGTCGGAGGCGAACTGCTTCTTGGGCTTCAGCGAAAACATGCTGCTGAGATCGGTCGTCAGCTGCTCGTTCTGCGACACGCCGGTGCCGTAGGTCGGCGAACTCATGCAACCGGAGACAAGCAGGCCGGAGACGACAAGCGGCGCGACAGCGACGACGCGCCCGCTATTTCGATTCTTCATCGATACAAGTCCCACTGAAACCACCTCTCCGTCGCCCGGACGCTGTCCAGCCACGCGTCTTTTGCATATCGGACGGAAATCCGGCCACAATTTGTCGGCCGGATAGTCCCCTATTTACCTTAAGCGTCCGTCAAGAGCAACGATCGGCGGGAAACCCCGCCGATCGCGGCCGTCAAAGGCGGCCGAGCCGCGCCAGTTCGTGCAGCACGCCGGCGTCGCGGGCCGAAACGTCCGGATAGGCCGGATCGCTGCCGACATCCGCGGTGTAGCGCCAGGACCGCGCGCATTTTTTCAGGCCCCGCGCCTCCGCGCGCTCCACGACGACGGCTACGCCCGCGACGTCGGGCAGCGTGAACGCACCCGCCGGCGCCTCGCCATCGGCGAAGTCGACGCCGCTGGTGATGGCGATCTCCGCCATGTCGAGGCCGCTGATGGCCTCGCGGTGCGCGGCGTCCGCCAGATAGACCACCGGAACCGCCTCCAGCGACGCACCGATCGTCTTGCCGGCGCGGGCGATTTCCAGCGCGCCGGTGACGACGCGGCGGACATCCCTGACCTTGCGCCACTTCTTTTCCAGCGCATCGTCGCGCCAGGCGGCGGGCACCGCAGGAAACTGCTCCAGATGCACCGAATGCCGGTCCGGATAGCGATCGAGCCATGCCTCTTCCGTGGTGAAGGGCAGCATCGGCGCAAGCCAGGTCAACATGCATTCGAACAGGTGCCGGACCACCTGCACCGCCGCCTTGCGCTTCAGGCTCGACGGTCCTTCGCAGTAGAGCGCGTCCTTGCGGATGTCGAAATAGAAGGCGCTGAGCTCGACGTTCATGAAGTCGGACAGCGCGCGCGCCACCCGCTTGAAGTCGAAGGCGTCGTAGCCGGCGCGGACCAGCTCGTCCAGTTCGGCCAGCCGGTGCAGCATCAGCCGCTCCAGCTCCGGCATCGTCTCCACCGGCACCGTCTCGCCGTCGTCATGCGCCAGCGTGCCGAGCATCCAGCGGATGGTGTTGCGCAGCTTGCGGTAGGCGTCGATGTTGGTCTGCAGGATGGTCTTGCCGAGCCGCTGGTCCTCCCAGTAGTCGGTCGTCACCACCCAAAGGCGCAAAATGTCGGCGCCCGACTGCTTGATGACGTCCTGCGGCACCACCGTGTTGCCGAGCGACTTCGACATCTTGCGGCCTTCCTCGTCCATGGTGAAGCCATGGGTGATGACCGCGTTGTAGGGCGCCCTGCCCCTGGTGCCGCAGCTTTCCAGCAGCGACGAGTGGAACCAGCCGCGATGCTGGTCGGATCCCTCGAGATAGACGTCCGCCGGCCATTTCAGGTCCGGCCGGTCCTCCAGCGTGAAGGCATGCGTCGAGCCCGAATCGAACCAGACGTCGAGGATGTCCTTCACCATCGACCACTTCGCCGGATCGTGGTTGCCGAGGAAACGCTCCTTCGCGCCTTCCGCGAACCAGGCGTCCGCGCCCTCGGCCTCGAAGGCCTCGACGATCCGCAGATTGACCGCTTCGTCCTTCAGCACGTTGCCGTCCTCGTCGACGAAGACGCAGATCGGCACGCCCCAGGCGCGCTGGCGCGACAGCACCCAGTCCGGGCGCTCCTCGATCATCGCCCGCAAACGGGTTTGCCCGGCCGCCGGCACGAACCGCGTGTCGTCGATCGCCTTGAGCGCGCGCGAACGCAGCGTCGTGCCGTCCTTGAGGTCGTAGTCCATGTGGACGAACCACTGCGGCGTGTTGCGGAAGATGATCGGCTTCTTCGAACGCCAGCTGTGCGGATACTGGTGCTTCAGCCGCCCGCGCGCGAACAGCATGTTCTTGGCGATCAGCGCCTCGATGACGGCCTTGTTGGCGTCGCCCTTCTTGCCGTTGTCGTCGATGACGCGCGCCGCGCCGCCCTCGCGGTCGGGGCCAAAGCCCGGCGCGTCCTTGGTGAAATAGCCGGCGTCGTCGACCGTGAACGGGATCAGCGTCTCGATGCCGCGCGAGCGCAGCTCCGGCGCCGCGTCCATCCAGGCGTCGAAGTCCTCGCGGCCGTGGCCGGGCGCGGTGTGCACGAAGCCGGTGCCGGCGTCATCGGTGACATGGTCGCCTGCGAGAACCGGAACGTCGAAGTCGTAGCCGCCTCCGAGCCCGCGCAGCGGATGGGAAAGCACAAGGCTTCCAAGCTCTTCCGCCGAGACGTTGCGGAGGCGATTCAACGTTACCTTCGCCTTGGCCGCCGCCTCCCCCGCCAGCGCGTCGGCGAAGACAAGCTTTTCGCCAGGCTGCGGCCCGAAGTCGTTTTCTGCTTCGGTCACCTCGTAGAGCCCATACTCCACGCGTGGCGAATAGGCGACGGCGCGGTTGCCGGGGATGGTCCAGGGCGTCGTCGTCCAGATAACGATCAAGGCTCCTTCGCGGACAAGCGGAGGCGCAACTTCATCTTCTGTCGGCAGACGGCGGTCAACATAAGCTTCAGCAGGCCGCCGACTTCCGCGAACAACAGGAAACTTCACCCAGATCGTGTCGCTCTCGTAGTCGTCATACTCGATCTCGGCCTCGGCCAGCGCCGTGCGCTCCACCACGCTCCACATCACCGGCTTGGAGCCGCGATAGAGCTGGCCGCTCATGGCGAATTTCAGGAGTTCGCCGGCAATGCGGGATTCCGCGTGGTAGGCCATGGTCAGGTACGGGTTGTCGAAGTCGCCGACCACGCCGAGCCTCTGGAACTCCTCGCCCTGCACCGTGATCCACTTTTCCGCATAGGCGCGGCACTCCTTGCGGAACGCCACCATCGCCGCCGGGTCGGAGAGGTCGGGCTTCGACTTGCCCTTGGAGCGATAGTTCTCCTCCTCGATCTTCCATTCGATCGGCAGGCCGTGGCAGTCCCAGCCGGGCACGTAGTTGGAATCGTAGCCGCGCATCTGGAAGGAGCGCGTGATGACGTCCTTCAGCACCTTGTTCAGCGCGTGGCCGATATGGATGTTGCCGTTGGCGTAGGGCGGGCCGTCGTGCAGCACGAATTTGTCGCGGCCGGCCGCGTCCTCGCGCAGCTTGCGGTACATGCCCATCTCCTGCCAGCGCTTGACGATCGCCGGCTCCTTCTCGGGCAGCCCGGCGCGCATCGGGAAATCCGTCCGCGGCAGGTTCAGCGTCTTCGAATAGTCGAGTTTGTCGGTCGTGTCGGTCATACGGCTTGCCATGAGATTTGCCCGTCCACGGACGGTCCGGGCGTTGAACTATCACGATTTCGGAAAAGCGCGAGGTTTTTGCGCGCACAGGCTCCCGGCGGCTCCGGCGGCGCTCAGGCCGCCCGGAACACCGGGCCGGTAATTCGTATCGCCGAAGCGAGGCTGCGCATGGGGCGCGTCATGGCGCTGCGTCTAGCCGAAACCGGCGCCGGAATAAAGCGCTTAGTGGCGCCGCCGGCCGGGCCGATTGACGTTCGCGACCGTTCCGCTAGGTTCATGCCGACGCGGTCGCCAGAGCCGCGCGGGGATAGGGAGACGCGGCATGATCCTGTCCGGAGCAATCCTGCTCGGCCTTCTGGCCCTTTGGGTCGTGGCCGCGGCGTTCGAGGCGCACCGGCTGGGCATCGGGCTGCGGCAGGCCTTCCTCTACCTTCCCTTCAGGCTGGCCTACCGGATCGACGATTCCAGGCTGCGCGCCGTCGCCAGGGCCGAAGCGCCTGTCATCTACGTGGTCTGGCACCAGTCGCGCCTCGATCCGGCCCTCATGCTGTCGCTGCTGCCCGAGCAGACGCTGCACATCCTCGACGAGGAGGCCGCCAAGTCGATCTGGCTCGAGCCGTGGCGCGAGCTTGCCCGAACGATCACCTTCAACGCCAAGCATGTGTTCGTCAGCCGCCGCCTGGTCAGGGTGCTCAAGGGCAAGGGGCGCATCGCCGTCTACATGCCCGACGAGGTCGAGCCGGACGTCAAGACGTTCCGCCTCTACCGCGCCGTCGGGCGCATCGCCGCGCAGGCCGGAGCGCGGGTCGTCCCCGTCTTCGTCTCCGGCGGACGCTTCGTGCATGGCTCGCTGACGCCCCGACAACAGGCGCCGCGCCGCTGGTTCCCGAAACTTTCGATCGCGGCGCTGTCGCCGATGACCATCGCCGAACTGGTCGAGCGGTCCGGCGGCCCTTCGGCGATCACCGCGTCCAACGCGCTGTTCGACAGGATGGCCGAGGCGCGGCTCGCCGGGGCCGATCTCGACCGCAGCCTGTTTTCGGCGGTGCGCGACGCCGCCTTGCGATTCGGGCCGTCGCGGACGATCGTCGAGGATGTGCTGACCGGCGCGCTCAGCTACCGCCGCCTGCTGACCGGGGCGCGCGTGCTCGGCAAGCGCTTCGAGGCGATGACCAGCCCCGGCGAGGCGGTCGGCGTGCTCCTGCCCAACACCAACGGCGTGCTGCTGTCGCTGATCGGCCTCTCCTCGGCGGGCCGCGCCGCCGCCATGATGAACTACACGGCCGGCCCGGCGAACCTCGCGGCCGCGACGCAGACCGCTGCGATCCGGGTCGTCGTCTCCTCGCGCGCCTTCGTCGAGAAGGCCGCCCTCGCCGACATCGTCGAGGCGATCGAGAAGGCCGGCGCCAGGCTGGTCTGGCTCGAGGACGTGCGCGCCGGCGTCGGCGCGCTGGAAAAGCTTGCCGCGGCGCTTCTGTGGCGCGTGCCCATCGCCCGCCAGTCGGCGACCGATCCGGCTGTCATCCTGTTCACCTCCGGCTCGGAAGGCACGCCGAAGGCGGTCGTGCTGTCGAGCAGGAGCCTGATCGCCAACGCCATGCAGGCAGAGGCGCGCGTTTCCTTCTCGCCCGCGGACCGGCTGCTCAACGTCCTGCCGGTCTTCCATTCGTTCGGCCTGACCGGCGGCGCGATCCTGCCGCTCATCAACGGCGTGCCGCTGTTCCTCTATCCCTCGCCGCTGCACTACAAGATCATCCCGGAGATCGCGCGCAAGGCGCGGCCGACCATCATGTTCGGCACCGATACCTTCCTCGCCGCCTATGCGCGCACGGCCAAGGACGACGATTTCTCGAGCCTGCGCTTCGTCGTCGCGGGGGCCGAGGCGGTCAAGCCGGACACGCGCAAAACCTGGCGCGACCGGTTCGGCGCCGAGATCGTCGAAGGCTACGGGTTGACCGAGGCCGCGCCCGTGGCGGCCGTCAACAGCGCGTCGCACGGCCGCGACGGCACCGTCGGGCGCCTGCTGCCGGGGATGCGCAAGCGCACCGAACCGGTCGAGGGCATCGCCGAAGGCGGCAGGCTGTGGCTGTCCGGGCCGAACCTGATGACCGGCTACATGACGCTCGACCGTCCGGGCGAACTGCAGCCGCTCGCGGACGACTGGCTGGACACCGGCGACATCGTCTCGGTCGATCGCGAAGGCTTCATCACGATCAGCGGCCGGGCGAAGCGTTTTGCAAAAATCGCCGGCGAGATGATCTCGCTCGGCGCCGTCGAGATGATGGTCACCGCGCTGTGGCCGGAGCACAACCACGCGGCGGTCGCGGTCCCCGACAAGCGGCGCGGCGAACGCATCGTGCTCGTCACGACGGCGGAAGGCGTCGATGCGGACGCCCTGCGCCGCTGCGGCAAGCAGGCCGGCGCGGCCGAAATCATGATTCCCGATGGCGTCGTCAAGGTGACGGAGATGCCGCTGCTCGGCTCCGGCAAGACCGACTACGTCGCGGCGCGAAAGATGGCGATGGAAAGCCTGGGGCTCGGGCTGGCGGCCTGACGCCGGCAGCCTCGCACCCCTAGAGCTCGGCCTGCTCGCCGTCCGGGCCGGCGACGTCCGCGGGCGCTTGCGCGGCGGCCGCCTTCGCCTCCTCGATCACGCTGCGCTTCGCGTAGGCGCGCGCCGACAGCGGCAGGAACAGCAGATAGGCGATGACGCCGGCCGACAGCGTGTGCCACGGATAGCTGAACAGCAGCAGCAGCACGAGCGCGACGGCGAGGATCAGCGGCAGCACGCGGTCGCGGCGCACCCTCAGCTTCTTGCCGGAATAGACAGGCACGCGGCTGACCAGCAGGAAGGCGGCCAGCACCGTGAAGCCGCTGGCCGCGAGGGCCGCGACGCGGCCAGGCTCGTAGGCGCCGAGGAAACCGAGATAGACCGGCAGCAGCACCAGCACCGCGCCGGCGGGCGCCGGCACGCCGACGAAATACTCCGACTGCCAGGCCGGGCGCTCCAGATCCTCGTCGAGCACGTTGAAGCGCGCCAGCCTGAGCCCGCAGGCGATCGCGAACAGAAGCGCCGCGATCCAGCCGGGCGAGCCGGCGCGATCGAGCAGGAACGCATAGAGCACCAGCGCAGGCGCGACGCCGAAATTCACGATGTCGGCCAGCGAATCCATCTGCGCGCCGAATTTCGAGGTCGCCTTCATCATGCGCGCGAGCCGGCCGTCGATACCGTCGAGGAAGGCCGCGAACAGCACCATCGCGATCGCCGTCTCGAACCTTCCCTCGAAGGCGAGGCGGATGCCCGACAGGCCGGCGCAGATCGCCAGCACCGTCACCAGGTTGGGCAGCACCATGCGCAGCGGGATCTCGCGGATGCGCGGTCCGCCCTGCCCGTGTGGCGGGAAGCGTTTGAAGCCCATCAGTCTATGCGCACCAGCGGCGTCGCCGCATGGCCGCCGAACTCGGCGATCACCGTTTCGCCCGCCACGGCGGTCTGGCCGACCGCAACGCGCGGCGTCGCGTCCTTGGGCAGGAACACGTCGACGCGCGAACCGAAGCGGATGAGGCCGAAGCGCTCGCCGACCGCGATGTTCTCGCCGGCCTGCGTCCAGCAGACGATGCGGCGCGCCACGAGACCCGCCACCTGCACGGCGGCGACCGTCCCGTTCGGGCTGTCGATGACCAGGCCGTTGCGTTCGTTCTCCTGGCTCGCCTTGTCGAGCTCCGCGTTGAGGAACTTGCCCGGCCGGTATTCGATGCGCGTGATCTTGCCGCGCACGGGCGCGCGGTTCACGTGGCAGGAGAAGACGTTCATGAACACCGAGATGCGCGTCAGCTCGGCGGTTCCGAGGCCGAGCTCGCGCGGCGGAACCGCGGGGCCGACGGTCGACACCACGCCGTCGGCCGGGCTGATCACCAGCCGGTCGTCGGTCGGCGTGACGCGCACCGGGTCGCGGAAGAAGTAGGCGCACCAGCCGGTCAGGATCACGCCGATCCAGAACAGGTTGGTCGAAAACAGCCCCAGCAGCAGCGTCACCACGGCGAAGGCGCCGATGAACGGGTAACCTTCCTTGTGGACGGGTACGAACGCGTTCTTGATCGTGTCGACCAGGTTCATGTCTCGGGGCTCATCGTTCGGGGCCGGGGTTCGCGCCTCATAAAGGAAACGACCCGCGCCCGCAACGCGCGATCGGCCGCGCCGGCCCCTGGGCAGGGCCAGCCGCCCCGGTCGGCAGCCGCGCCCTTTGCTATCCCTGAGAGTTGCCTATCCAGCTGCCGCCGTCGTTCCCGCGATCGGCGCATAGGTGCCCATCTCGGCGGAAATGCCGAGGCGCGCCATCGTCTCGCGCGCATCGAACCCCATGCGCGCGTGCGCCGCGCGGACCACCGGCACGACGCGCTCGACCGTTTCCCTGCTATCCCACTCGACCAGCGTCACGATGACGCTCGCTCCCGCATCGCCCGGTCTTTCGAGCAGCAGGTCGCGGATGAAGCCGTCCTGGGTTCGCAGGATGTCGTGGGTCTGGCCGACGCGCATCAGGAACTCGTCGCGGGCTGCGCCGGGAACGACGAACCGGTCGAGCCGGACCACCGCGCACCGCATGTTCCTGTCTTGTAAACCGTCCATGACCGCCTCCGTGCGACGCGGCCGCCGGGCCGCGAACCAGTGTCGCCCGGATGCGTAAGACCTCTACCTAAGTTGAGGTCAAGCGGCTATTCGCCGGGCGCCACCTCCGGCGTGCGGCGGCGCACGATCACGCCTTCCTCGTCCTCCTCGCGGGCGATGCGCAGGCGCTCCTCCGCTTCGCTCGCCTCGCGCTGGCGGTTCCACATCGACGCGTAGAGCCCGCGCTCGGCGAGCAGCGCTGCGTGGCGGCCGCGCTCGGCGATCTGGCCGTCTTTCAGCACGATGATCTCGTCGGCCGAGACGATCGTCGAAAGCCGGTGCGCGATGACGATCGTCGTGCGTCCCTTGCTGACCAGGTCGAGAGCCGACTGGATTTCGCGCTCCGTGTGCGAATCCAGCGCCGACGTCGCCTCGTCGAGGATCAGGATGGGCGGCGCCTTGAGGATCGTCCGGGCGATCGCCACGCGCTGCTTCTCTCCGCCAGACAGCTTCAGCCCGCGCTCGCCGACCGTGGTGTCGTAGCCATCGGGAAGGCGCTGGATGAAGGCGCCGATCTGCGCGAGGTCGGCGGCCTGCCTGACCTCCTCCGGCGCGGCGTCGACGCGGCCGTAGCGGATGTTGTAGGCGATCGTGTCGTTGAACAGCACCGTGTCCTGCGGCACCATGCCGATCGCCGCGCGCAGGCTGTCCTGCGTCACCGCGCCGATCTCCTGGCCGTCGATCAGGATGTTCCCGGACTGCACGTCGTAGAAGCGGAACAGGAGGCGCGAGATGGTCGACTTGCCCGCGCCGGACGGGCCGACGATGGCGACCGTCTTGCCGGCCGGCACCTCGAAGGAGACGCCTTTCAGGATCGGCCGCTCGGGATCGTAGGCGAAACGGACGTCGCGGAACTCGACCCGCCCGCTCGTCACCTCGAGTGGCACGGCATCCGGCCGGTCGAACACCTCGCGCCGGACGGCGAGCAGGTCGAACATCTTCTCGATGTCGGTCAGGCCCTGGCGGATCTCGCGGTAGATCATGCCGATGAAGTTGAGCGGCTGGGCGAGTTGCATCAGCATGGCGTTGACGAAGACGAAGTCGCCGACCGTCTGCGTGCCGGCCATGACCTCGCGCGCCGACAGCACCATGATCGCGGTCATTCCGCCGCCGAAGATGACGCCCTGGCCGAAGTTCAGCCAGCCGATCGACACCCAGGTCATAGTCGCCGCCTTCTCATAGCGCGCCATGGAGCGGTCGAAACGCTCGGCTTCCATCTTCTCGTTGTTGAAATACTTGACCGTCTCGTAGTTCAGGAGCGAGTCGATCGCCTTGGTGTTGGCCTCGGTGTCGCTGTCGTTCATCTCGCGGCGGATGCCGATGCGCCAGTCGCTGACCTTCACTGTGAACCACACGTAGAGCCACACCGTGACCGCGATCACTGCGACGTAGGTCCAGCCATAGGCGAAGGCGAAGATGCCGGCCGTGAGCGCGAATTCGAGTACGGTCGGGGCCATGGCCAGCATTGTGTAGCGCACGATCGTCTCGATGCCCTTGGTGCCGCGCTCGATGATGCGCGACAGGCCGCCGGTGCGCCGCTCCAGATGGAAGCGCAGCGACAACTCGTGCATGTGGACGAAGGTTCGGTAGGCGAGTTGGCGCACCGCGTGCTGGCCGACCCGCGCAAACAGCGCGTCGCGCAGCTGGTTGAATCCGAGCTGGATGATCCTCAGCGCATTGTAGGCGATGACCAGCATCACCGGTACGAGCAGGAAGTCCGGCAGCGGCGGCCGCGTCGTGGCGTCGCCCGCCAGCGCATCGGTCGCCCATTTGAAGAAATAGGGCACCAGCACCAGCACGGCCTTGGCGACGAACAGCAGCACCGTCGCCCAGACGAGGCGCATCTTGAGGTCTGGACGGTCCGGCGGCCACATGTAGGGCCAGAGGCTTTTCAGCGCGCTGTAGGTCGAGTCGGAATCGCCGGATACGGGTTGTTGGGTCGTCAAAGCGACTTGCCTTGTCTTGCGGTGCTGCTCAGCAGCAGGATTTCACGAGCGTGTCGACGGACTGCGAGAAGGCGGCGAGCGCCTCGCGGTCGATGCGGTAGCGCGAGCGGCGGCGGTCGGGTTCGAAGATGACGAGGCCGGCATCGACCAGCACCTTCAGGTGCTGCGAAACCGTCGATTGCGCAAGGTCGAGCTTTTCCACCACGTCGCCGCAGCAGCAGGATTCCGCCCGCGCCAGGTGGCGCAGGATTGTTATGCGCGCCGGATGCGACAGGGCCGCGAACCCGGCCACCATGCAGCCCGGGCCGCCATGGCCATCGGGAGTATCAGAAGGAACGGTATTCATCGTTTATCGGCGATAAACGATGAAATGTGTTCGCGCAACCCCTCGGTCGCTTTCGGCAGCGGCCAGGCGACTACTGCGGGGACGGCGGCGCCTCGCCCTCGCCTTGCGCCGGAACGGTCGTCAGGCGGTTGCCGAGCGTCGTGTAGTCGGCGTCGGCCTTGCCGTCCGACGACTTCTCGGGAACCTTGAAGACCTGTCCCGGCCAGATGCGGTCCGGATCCTCGATCTGGTCCTCGTTGGCGAGATAGATCGTCGAATAGCGGATGCCGCGCCCGTAGACGCGCCTGGAGATGCGCCACAGCGTGTCGCCGCGCCGGATGATGACGGCGCTGTCGACCGACTGCAGTTTCGGCGCGAGCACTTCGGTCACGCCTGCGGCGGGCGGCGGCGCGGGAAGGTCGGCCGCCGGCGCGGACGCGACGTCGGAGGCAGCGGCCGGCGCTTCGGTCGCAGCCGGCGCTTCGGCGGCCGCCGGAGCTTCAGGCTGCTGCGTGGCCGGTGCCTCGGCGACGGCCGGCGGCGATGCCGGCGTTTCGGTGGCAGGAGCCGCGGTGGGCGTCTCGGCCGCGGCATTGGCAGCGGGCGTCTCGGCCGATGGGGCCGGCGCAGGCGCTTCGGCGGCGGCCGGCGGCTCCGCTGCGGCCACGTCGGGCGCTTCTCCCGCCGGCGTTTCCGCCATCGGCGCAGCGGGAACCTCGGCCGGAGCTTCCGCGGCGGGAGCAGCGGGGGTTTCCGTCGCTGCCGCCGACTGCGCCGGCGCTTCCGCGGTCGGCGCCGGCTGGCTTTCGGCGATCGGCGCGGCGGCAGCCTGTGTCTCGGCCGCGGGAGTCGCAGGCGCTCCTACAGCCGGCGCCTCCGCCGCAGGAGCCGCAGGCGTTTCAACAGCCGGCGCCTCGGCCACGGCAGCCGGTGTTTCAGCCTGCGGCTGCGCAGCCTGCTGCTGGCCGGCCGGTTCCGTCGCCGGGGCCGTCGTGGCCGGGGCTTCGCCGGCCGGCGGCGTGGTCGACACGGCGGCCGGCGCTTCGGCAACGGCGGCCGGAGGCTCGGCTGCTGTTGCCGCGGCCGGCGTCTCGCTGCCCGCCGGGGCCGGCGTGGGCGTCTCCGCCGTTGCCCCAGCGGACTGTTCGGTCGTCTGCGCAGGCGCTGGCGCGGCGGCCTGCGCCGCAGGAGTTTCAGCAGCGGGCGCGGACGCGGCCGGCGTTTCGGCCGGGCTGGCCGGCGCAGCGGCTTCAGCAGCCGGCGCTGCAACTTCGGGTGCCGGCGCAACCGGCTCTGGCGGCGGCGGGGCGACCGCGGCGAGCGTCTCGCCGGGCTCGCGCTCGAACGGCACCGCCGCGCGGGCCGCCACCTTGACGCCGTCAGGCTCCAGCGCATCGACGCGGATGATGTAGTCGCCAACCGGCAGGTCGCGGTCGGCCTCGATCAGGAAGCTGCCGTCCGGCGCGGCCTTGGCGTCGCCGAGCAGGATCTCGTTGGCGTAGCCGCGCACGATGCGTCCCGCGTCGGCGGTGCCGGCCACGAAGATCTTGCGGCCGTCGATCTCGACGGCCTCGACCCTGACCGCCGGCCCCTTCGCGGTCGCCGGTGCGGGCGTGGCGACCGGCGCCTTTTCCGCCGGCAACGCGGCCTGCGCCTCGGCGGGCTTCTCGGCGGCCGGCTCCTCGGCGGCCGGCGCGGGCTGGGCGGCGGCCGGCGTCTCTGCAGGCGCCGCCGGCGCGACGGCGGGCGCCGGTGCCTGCGGCTTCGGCACGATGATCATCTGCGAGGGTTTGCCGGGCTCCTCGACGAGCGCCAGCACCTGCCCCTCCGGCGTCTCGGGAACCGAGACGACCGCCGTTTCCACCGACATCGCGACAACGTTGTCCGGCGCTGTCGCGCGCAGCACGATCTGGTAGTCGCCGGGCTTCAGCGGCTCGTCCAGGACGACGGCGAAGTCGCCGGTCTCCTCGGCCGTGGCCGAGCCGATCACGTTCGAGCCGACCAGCAGGTCGACCTTCGCGTTCGGCGCCGCCTTGCCGGCGATCACGATCGAGCCGTTGCTCTCGACGCGCACCACGTCGAAGCTCGGCGCCACCACCGCGGCGTCCGCCGGCGTCCCTTCGGCCGTCGCCGGTGGCTGCGTCTCGGGCTCGGCCGTGGCCGCCTCGGGAGCGGCGGGCGCTTCCGGCTCGGCCTTCACGGCCGGCGCGGCCGCCGGCTGCTGCGTCTCGGGCAGGCGCGCATCCTTGGCGTCGGGCTCCTGTCCGGCCTCGGGCAAGGCGGCGATCGTCGACGGCGCCTGCCAGAACGGCGGGCCGAAGGCGCCGGCAACATAGGCCACTGCCGCCGCGGCAGCCGCGCCGCCGGCCAGAAACAGCAATGATTTCTTCGTCGTAACTGCCATCGAACCTGCCCCGAACCCAAGTCCCGCGCCCAATTCGGCATAGCCTGTTTCGTTCGCACCGACAAGAAAGACGCGATCCGGGTCTTGACCAGGCGGTAGCGAAAATACCCAATCGTCCGCATGAACAAGATTCGTTCCGTATGCGTCTACTGCGGCTCATCGCCCGGCAACGACGAGCTCTACGTCAAGGCAGGCCACGCGCTCGGCCGGTCGATCGCCCAGGCAGGCCTCGAGCTTATCTATGGCGGCGGCAACAAGGGCATCATGGGAGCGGTGGCGGACGGCGCCCTTCGCGCCGGCGGCAAGGTCACCGGCATCATCCCGCGCTTCCTCATGACCAAGGAATCGTCCCAGGCCGCGCTGCAGCGCCTCGACAGCCTGATCGTCACCGAAAACATGCACGAGCGCAAGCACGCCATGTTCGAGCGCTCCGACGCCTTCGTCGCCCTGCCCGGCGGCATCGGCACCGTCGAGGAAATCATCGAGATCATGACCTGGGCGCAGCTCGGTCATCACCGCAAGCCCATCGTCTTCGGCAATATCGGCGGCTTCTGGAACCCGATGGTCGCGCTGCTCGACCACATGCGGGCGCAGGGCTTCATCCACACCGGCCACCTGGTGCAGCCGCTGGTGATCGATTCGGCCGAGGCGATCGTGCCCGCCATCCTGGTCGCGGCATCGACCGACAGCGCGCCCACCGAAGGCGTGCAGGCGGTGATCGACAAGATGTAGCGCCCGGCGGTCAGCCTGACGCAAGGCGCTACCTCGATATTGGCCCCAAGCTCCCGGTCGCCGCCAGGCGTCGGCGGACCGGTTCGTCAGTCAGCCTAAGGCAGGGGGTGCCGGGAATGCTGACCTTGAAACGGGTGCTCTACGCGATCTCGGCAGCGGCCATCGTGCTGGTGGCCGGATCGTTCCTGTTGCCGGCCGAAGCGGTCGTGTCGCGCTCCATCGCCATCGCCGCGCCGCCCGAACGGGTGTTCGCGATCGTCGGCGACCTCAGGAACTTCAACGCGTTCTCGCCTTCCGCCCAGATCGACCCCGACATCCGCTATGCCTTCGAAGGCACCGAAAGCGGCATCGGCCAGAAGATGGTCTGGCAATCCGACAACGTCGAGGTTGGCACCGGCGCGCAGACCATCACGCTCTACGAACCGCCCGGGCGCGTCGAGTTCCGCGTCATCTCCGGCCGCCGCGACCGCTCGAACACCGCGTTCGAGCTTGCGGCCTCCGACGTCGGAACCGACGTCACCTGGACCTTCAGGACGAGCCTGAAAGGCATCCCGGCGCGGTGGTCCGGCCTGCTGTTCGAAGGGCGCGTCGGCCCCGAATACGAGGCCGCCCTGGCCAGGCTGAAGGCCATCGCCGAGCGGCCAGAACAAGGCGCCGATCCGGCCTCGCCCGCGCCGTAGCTCCCTACCGGCCGACTGCCTCCGGCGCGAACTGGGCGAGGAACTCGGCGCTCGGCGGGATCGGTTTGATCACGTCGATCAGAACGCCGTTCGGGTCGCGAGTGATGAAGTGGCGCTGGCCGAACGGTTCGTCGCGCAGCGTCCTCAGGATCGGCAGGCCGGCCGCCTGCAGCCTTTCATAGAGCGCGTCCGGATCCTCGACCTCGAAGTTGATCAGCATGCCGCGCGCGCGGCCCCTGCCCTCCGGCGGAATGGTTTCGTGGTCGCCCTGCAGGATGGCGAGGTTGACGGTCTCGTCGTCGGCCTGTTGCAGGTGCACGTACCAGTCGCTTTCGAACAGCGGCCGGAAGCCGAAATGCTCGACATAGAATGCGGCGGCCGGCGCGACCTCGTCGACCATCAGCACGGGATAGTAGCTCGTGGTTTTCATGGCTTTGCTTTCCCTTCTCGATTAACATACAA
The DNA here is from genome assembly GCF_040813675.1 of Mesorhizobium marinum. Lineage (NCBI taxonomy): Bacteria > Pseudomonadati > Pseudomonadota > Alphaproteobacteria > Hyphomicrobiales > Phyllobacteriaceae > Mesorhizobium > Mesorhizobium marinum. The sequence goes on from NZ_JBFOCI010000003.1 coordinate 150,054, forward strand.
TCTGCATGTATCTGTGAATTAACATACAGGCTGCATGTATGCAAGAACGAAAAGAACGCCGCTCCAACCGCGACCGCACCGACGCCACGCGACGCCACCTGATCGCGGCGGCGCGCCGCCTCTTCACGGAAAAGTCCTATGCGGAGACCAGCACGCCCGAGATCGTCGCCGCGGCCGGGGTGACGCGCGGCGCGCTCTACCACCACTTCGCCGACAAGCAGGCGCTGTTCCGGGCGGTGATCGAACAGGAGGCCGCCGATGTCGGCGCCGAGATCGAGGCGTCGACGCCGGCCGGCGCGCCCGATCCCCGCGCCGCCCTGATCGCCGGCTCCGACGCCTACTTCCTGGCGATGCGCGTTCCCGGCCGGACGCGGCTGCTGCTGCTCGACGGGCCGGCGGTGCTCGGGCGCACGGTCCTCGACGACATCGACGGCAGGAACGCCAACCGCACGCTGCGCGATGCCCTCGCCGCCATGATGCAGTCCGGAGCCATCAAATCGCTGCCCGTCGCCGCGCTCGCCGAAATCCTCGGCGCGGCCTTCGACCGGGCAGCGCTCGCCATCGAGGCCGGCGCGCCGGTCGGCGACTATCGCCAGGCGATTGTCGCGCTGATCGACGGACTTGGCCCGCATCCGGGCTCCGGCTCCTGAATCAGGAAACGGCGGCAAGCGCCTGCCGGCGTTGACTTTTCGATGCTCGCGATTCTGCCTGGCGGCGACGGTGACTTGCTAGCAGGCGAGCGGCGGCAGCGAGACCATGCCGCGGAACCGGTCGACCGCCGTCCGGTCCCCCGAGATCGTCACCCTGCCCTCGCCGAGGGGATCGCCGGCCGCCAGCCCGTAGACGAAGCCGGCGATCTCGCCCGGCTCTCCGGCAATCACCGCATCGGCCGCGCCACTGCCGCCGCGCTCGATCGCGATGCGGCCGTTCGATACCTGGAGCGTGAAGCGGTCGCGCGGCGTCTCGAGGCCGAGCGTCAGCTGCGTGCCGATGGCGCGTTCCGGCAGGAACATCGCGCGGAACGACAGCGCCATGCCGACCGCGCTCAGCGGCAGGTCCGGGTCCTGCAGCGGCGAGCGCGCGCCCCAGCGGCCGAGCGCCAGGATCACCGGTTCGGCGTCGAGCCCCCACTCCGTGAGTTCGTAGATCTGCGCCGGGGCCGGCGGCGGCAGCTTGCGCCGGCGCACGACGCCCGCCTGCTCCAGCCCCTCGAGCCGCTGCGTCAGCACGTTGGCGCTGACGCCGGGCAGGCTTTCGCGCAAATCGGAAAAGCGCCTGGGGCCAAGCATCAGTTCGCGCATGACCAGAAGCGCCCAGCGCTCGCCGATCAGGTCCAGCGCATGGGCCGTCCCGCAGGCGTCCTCATAGCTGCGTCTCGTCTTAGTTATTTTTTCTAACTTCATTGTTGCAATTTATAACTTGCGATGGCAGGTATCTCAAGGCTCGGGAAACAAACTATTCTGGAGGAAGCAATGAAAGTCGTGGCAAACATCGATTTCGGCGGCGATTGCCGGGAAGCGTTCACGGAGTATGCGCGCATCCTCGGCGGCATGATCCGCGCCATGTTCAGCCATCGCGACATGCCTGGCGTCGCGGACGACGTGCCGGAGGATCACAAGGACCGCATCCTCCACGCCTGGATCGACATCGGCGACCAGGCCCTGATGGGCCAGGACATGCAGCAGTTCTCCGGCCGCAAAGGCATGAGCGTAACGGTCGCTGCCGGTACGCTGGAGGAAGCGCGCCGCATCTTCGACGAACTCGCCAAGGGCGGCGCGGCCGGCATCCCGTTCGGACCGCAGCCATGGTCGAAGGGCTTCGGGATGGTGACGGACAGGTTCGGCGTGACCTGGGTCATCGACACCGCAAGCGAGTCGTGACGAGCCTGCCCGCCGCGCCTGGCAGCGGCCGCGCGCGGCGGCGGCCGTTTGCCGGACCTGGTCCGGCAACCACGCGCGTCAGGAGGAACCGAACATCCGTTCGCCCTGCTCGTCGACGAGCTGCTGGCCTTTCCTGAGCGACACCTCCACCGCATCGTCGAGTCCGGCGAAGCGGTCCGCGCGCACGAAGCGGTGTTCCTTCATCACGCCGTCGATCTCCTTCGAGACCACGCCGCAGGTCTGGTACTGGCCGTCGTTCTTGTAGGGCATGGCCACGATCGTGAAGCCCTTGTGCTCGATCTGCTTGGCGGCCTTGCCGGCGGCCTCCTCGGTTGAGCCGCCGCCGCCGAAAAGACGCTTGAGAAATGACATCGCGTTTCCGCCCTCTTGTTTTGCGTTGAAGGTAATGGCTGCGGCCGCCCCCGTCGAGGCCGCTTCAGTCGCTCAGGTGCAGCACGACCTCGCGGCGGTGCGGCGCATCCCTGTGCTCGAACAGGTAGTGCCCCTGCCAGGCCCCGAGCGCCAGCCTGCCGGCGGTCACCGGGATGGACAGCGACGTCGCCGTCAGCGCCGACTTGATGTGCGCGGGCATGTCGTCGGGTCCTTCCAGGCGATGCACCAGATAGCGCATCGATGGATCGTCCGCCGGCGGCGCGAGGCGTCGGAAGAAGGCGTCGAGATCGCGACGCACGTCGGGGTCGGCATTTTCCTGGATCAGCAGCGAGCAGGAGGTGTGGCGCACGAATGCGGTCAGCAGCCCGATGTCGGCCGCCGCCTCGCGCACGAAGGCCGCAGCATCCGCGGTGAATTCGTAGAGCCCCTGCCCTCTGGTCGGGACGACCAGTCGCGCCTGGGCGGACATCAGCGCTCGGTCAGCGCCAGCCTCGCACCGAGCGCGACGAACGCCGCGGCGAAGCTGCGCCGCATCCACGCCATCACCACGGGGCTGCCGACCACGCGGTCGCGCATGGCGGCTGCGAAGACGCCGTAGATCGCGAAAACGATGAAGGTCGCCGCCATGAACACGCCGGAGAGTTCCAGCATCCGGGCCAGCGGGCTCGGGTCGCCCGGCGTGATGAACTGCGGCAGGAAGGCGACGAAGAAGATCGACAGCTTCGGGTTCAGGATGTTCACCAGCACGCCGTCGGTGACGATCCTGAGCGAAGAGCGCTGGTCGGCGCCCGCCTCGACCTTCAGCACGCCGTTGGCGCGAAGCGTCTGCCAGGCCATGTAGAGCAGGTAGGCGACGCCGGCATATTTCACGATCTCGAAGGCGAGCGCGCTGGCATGCAGCAGTGCCGCCAGGCCGGTCAGCGCCGCGACCAGGTGCGGCACGATGCCGAGCGTGCACGCAAACGCCGCGAGCACGCTCGCCCGCGCGCCGCGCGACAGCCCGGCGGCCAGCGTGTAGACGACGCCGGTTCCGGGCGACGCGACGATGATCAGGGTGGTCAGGAAAAACTCGATGCTCATCTGGCGAAAGAGCCACCGCTCCCGCGCCTGTGTCAAGCCGCGACGAACGGACGGCGGCATTGCGCGCTGTGGTCTCTTTTCTGCTTAGTGCTGGACCAATTGCTCCAGCGCGATGGCGGCCTGGCTTTCCGGCCGCGACACGTGCAGTTCGGCGAGATACCAGCCCTCCCGTTCCGCCTGCTCAGGCGCCACGCCGCGCCTGCTCAGGTTTTCCAGCACGTGGTCCTGCTCTTCGGTCGACACGAAACGGCGCTGCGGAAAAAACGTCCCGTCGAGCCGCTCGGTCACGTATCCGCGCTCGGCCAGCATATCTTCGATCGGCTGGTAGTCGAACATGCGCAGCACGAAATTGGCCATCCAGGCCTGCCCGTCGCGGCTGGCATCGACGAGTTGTTCGAGCGAGGTCTCGGTGACGTAGCCGACACAGCCGGTCGAGATGATCATGTCTGCACCCCCGATTGCCTGGAGGTCGGCCTCGGTCGGCTTCCGGCGCTCCAGGTTTGTCGACACGCCGGCATCCAGAATGCCGGCATCGACCGCGTAGGCGATGGCGTTCTGCGCGGCATCGACGCCGACCACGGACAGCGCCTCGTCCGCCCCTGAAAACAGCACGCGGTCGCGGGCGAGAAGCGCCCTCTGGTCGTCCGGCGCGTCCGCGCTGTAGAGTTGGTAGAGGTCGTCGAGCGACATGTCATGCTTGAGCAAGGCTGCGTTCACCCCATAGGAGCAGCCGACGTCCACGATTTTGGCGTCCGCGCTGTCGCTAGCCGCGCGCCTGGCTTCGAGGAGCCGTTTGAAGAAGGGTTTCGCCAGTTCCGGCACGCGGTAGCCGAGCTTGGACAGGGTCGAAAAATAGTCCCTCGGATCCGGCTTGTTGTAGACGTGGTCGAGGCTGAGCTTGCCAGTGCGGTCGAAGGTCGGCGCGTGCGGGCTCGAAGGGGGCGAGGTGTCCATCGTTCGGCATTCTCCAGGAATAAAATAGGGGATTCGCGCGCCACGGCGCGAAAGCGGAACTCCATGTGAGTTGGATGCCGCAGCATACGCCGCAGCTTCGGGTGAATAAACCCCGAATGTCGCATTTTGCCGTTTCGTGTCGCAATCAGGAGATGGAGGCGCACCACTCGGCGGCCCGCGCGCAACAAAAAAGGCCGGGCGTGAACCCGGCCTTCTTCAAAAAAAAATCGTCCTTGCGCACTCAGCTGTCGAGGAAGCTTCTCAGCTTCCTGGAGCGGCTCGGGTGCTTCAGCTTGCGCAGCGCCTTCGCCTCGATCTGGCGGATACGCTCGCGCGTCACCGAGAACTGCTGGCCGACCTCCTCGAGCGTATGGTCGGTGTTCATGCCGATGCCGAAGCGCATTCTGAGCACGCGCTCCTCGCGCGGGGTGAGCGAGGCGAGCACGCGCGTGGTCGTCTCGCGCAGGTTGGCCTGGATCGCCGCATCGATCGGCAGGATCGCCATCTTGTCCTCGATGAAATCGCCGAGGTGCGAATCCTCCTCGTCGCCGACAGGCGTTTCGAGCGAGATCGGTTCCTTGGCGATCTTCAGCACCTTGCGCACCTTTTCGAGCGGCATGGCGAGCTTTTCGGCCAGTTCCTCCGGCGTCGGCTCGCGGCCGATCTCGTGCAGCATCTGGCGCGAGGTGCGGACGATCTTGTTGATCGTCTCGATCATGTGCACCGGGATGCGGATGGTGCGCGCCTGGTCGGCGATCGAGCGGGTAATCGCCTGCCGGATCCACCATGTCGCGTAGGTCGAGAACTTGTAGCCGCGGCGGTACTCGAACTTGTCGACCGCCTTCATCAGGCCGATGTTGCCTTCCTGAATCAGATCAAGGAACTGCAGGCCGCGGTTCGTGTACTTCTTCGCGATGGAGATGACGAGGCGCAGGTTGGCCTCGACCATTTCCTTCTTGGCGATCGCCGCCTCGCGCTCGCCCTTCTGCACCTGGTTGACGATCCGGCGGAACTCGAGGATCGAGATCGCCGTCTCGGTGGCGAGGCTCTGGATCTCGGAACGGATCGACTTGATCGTCTCCTTCTCGTTCTTGGTGAACTCCTTCCAGCCCTTGGCCGAAAGGTTGGAGATCGACTTGATCCAGTTGGGGTCGAGCTCGGAGCCCTGGTAGTGCTCCAGGAAGGCGTCGCGCTTGACGCCGTAGCTCTCGGCCAGGCGCAAGAGCTTGCCCTCGTTCTGAACCAGCCGCTTGTTGATGTCGTAGAGCTGCTCGACAAGCGACTCGATGCGCGCCTGGTTGAGCGACAGCGACTTGACCGCCTTGATCAGGCTGTCCTTCAGCTCCTTGTAGCGGCGCTCCTGGCTGGGCGACAGCGTGCCCGACGCGGCCAGCCGGTTCTCGACCTGCTGGTCCTGCAGCTTGCGCAGCTTCTTGTAGGTGTCGGCGATGACGTCGAGCGTCTCCATTACCTGCGGGCGCAGCTCGGCTTCCATCGCCGCCAGCGACAGGTTGGCCTCGTCCTCGTCGTCCTCTTCGTCTTCCATGCCGCGCGTGTCGCCGCCGACATTGGTGATGTCGTCGTCCTCGCGCGAACCCCGGCCGCGACCCTTTTCCTCCTGCGCGGGCTTGGCGTCCTCGTCCGGGCGCGCAACCACGGGCGCCTGCTTGGCCTCGGGGCCGGCATAGGTCGCCTCGAGATCGATGATCTCGCGCATCAGGATCTTGGCTTCGTTGAGCTCGTCGCGCCAGATGATGATGGCCTGGAAGGTCAGCGGGCTTTCGCAGAGGCCCGCGATCATCGTCTCGCGGCCGGCCTCGATGCGCTTGGCGATGGCGATTTCGCCCTCGCGCGACAGCAGTTCGACCGACCCCATCTCGCGCAGGTACATGCGCACCGGGTCGTCGGTACGGTCGGTCGGTTCCTTCTTGGTGGTGGTCGCCGCGACCGCCGTGCCGGTCTGCTCGGCAAGTTCGTTGGCGTCCTCTTCGGCGTCGGCGGCGGCCGGCTCGCCTTCGCCGTCATCGGCGTTCTCGTCGTCCTCGACGACGTTGATGCCCATGTCGGAGAGCATCGACATGGTGTCCTCGATCTGCTCGGAGGTCACCTCCTCCGAGGGCAGCACCGAGTTCAGTTCGTCCATCGTCACGTAGCCGCGCTTCTTGGCGGCCTTGATCATCTTCTTGACGGCATCATCGGAAAGGTCGAGAAGCGGTCCGTCGGTAGCGCCCTCGCGCTCGGTTTCCGCCTCTTCCTTTTCCTTGGTCTTGGTGGCCATTCTGTCAGCTTCTCCAAAAGGTCCGATCCGTTCGTCGGTCAGAACGGATATACCCCGACGCACTCGCCAAACCCGGGCTCTCGAGCCGTTACCGTGCGTATCCTAAGTACCGATTAACTCTGTCAGATGGGGCGGGCACCCACGCTCGTCCACCCAGCCGGCAAACAAATCCCGCATACAGTCCAGGGCGCGGCCTTCCACAGGTTAACGTTTCGATTCGACCTGATTCCGGCATTCTCGCCGAAGGTCAAGCGCCTGTCGCATGATTCGCGTTAAAAAAGCGAATCAAATGCCAGAGGTCGATGCCTCAAACGCCGCGCCCCGCCCTTCCGGACGGAATGCCGAACCCTTCGATCAACGCTTCGGTGGCCTGGACGTCGCGGAACTGCGCCTGGATTTCGACCAGATGACGGTAGTTTTCGTCGGTTGGTTCCGTTGCGAGCGCCATCTCGGCCGCCTTCAGCTCCTTATGTAGAGTGCCGGCGCTGCGGTGCAAGTGCAGCGCCTGGGCGAAGGCTTCCCTGGCGTCGTCGACGGCGGCGTCCTCAAGCACCGGCCACAGCCGCGCCTTGCGGATCAGGCCGACCGCCCGCTCCCAGATGTCCGTCTGGCCCGCCGCGGCGATGCGCTCCAGCACCTCGCTGCGCTCGTTGGCCGCATCGTGCGCCATCGCGTCGAGGATCGTCGCGTGCAGGCGGCGCAGGTCCGGATGCGACAGTTCGAGGAACTCGGCGTGCTCGAAATTCTCGTCGATCAGCTGGGGATGGTTGACCAGCGCCACGACGATCGCCGCTTCCCTGAGCGACATCACGCCGCCGGCCCGCTTGACCAGCGCCGAGCGCGCCAGGCTTTCGGACACCGCGAAGCGGCTGGCGCCGGCGCCCGGCCGGGCAAACTGGCCGCCCTGCCCCTGCTGGCCCTGGGCGCCGGGGCCGCGCCGCTCCCATTCGCCGGCGCGCAGCGGTTTCGGCTTGGTGCGGCCGAAGAAGGTCTGCACCCGCTCGCGCATCTCCTGGGCGTAGTGGAAGCGCACGTTCTCGTCGCGGATGCGCGCCGTCAGCTCGCGCAGCGTCTTTTCCAGTTCCGCCTTGCGTTCGGGCGTGTCGAACACGCCGCCCGAGGTCTCGCGCAGCCACAGCATGTCGGCGAGCGGCCGTGCATCGGCAAGAACCTGGCGGAAGGCGTCGGCTCCTTCCGACTTCACGAGGTCGTCGGGGTCCTTGCCTTCCGGAAGCAGCGCGAAGCGGGCCGTTTTCCCCGGCTGTATCCCCGGCAGCAGCAGGTCGGCGGCGCGCCAGGCCGCCTTCAGCCCGGCTGCGTCGCCGTCGAAGCACAGCACCGGCTCCGGCGACATGCGCCAAAGGAGCTCGAGCTGGTTCTCGGTCAGCGCCGTGCCGAGCGGCGCCACCGCGTTCTCGAAACCCGCCTGCGCCAGCGCGATGACGTCCATGTAGCCTTCGACGGCGATCACCGCGCCGCCGCGCGCGACCGCCTTGCGGGCGCGGGCATAGTTGTAGAGCACGTTGCCCTTGTGGAAGAGCTCGGTCTCCGGGGAGTTCATGTACTTGGCGAGCGCATCGGGCGACAGCGCGCGCCCGCCGAAGGCGATGATGCGGCCGCGCGCATCAGGGATCGGAAACATGATGCGGTCGCGGAAATAGTCGTAGGAAACCGGGATGTCGCTGCCGTGGCGCACCAGCCCACAGGCCTCGATCTGCGCCTTCTCGACGCCCCTCGACGCCAGGTGCTCCTTCAGCGCATTGCGGCTTTCGGGCGCATAGCCGAGCCGGAACGCCTGCTGCGTGGCAAGGGTCAGGCCGCGGTCGCGCAGATAGGCCCGCGCGCGGGCGCCGGCGGCCGACTGCAACTGGTCCTGGAAGAACGCCGTCGCCATTTCCATGACGTCGATCAGGCTGGTGCGCTCCCGCTCGCGCGCCTCCGCCCGCTCGTCGCGCGCCGGCATGGGCACGCCGGCCAGCCCCGCGATGCGCTCCACCGCCTCTGGAAAGCTCACTCCCTCCAACTCGGTCAGGAAGCGGAAGTGATCGCCCGAGACGCCGCAGCCGAAGCAATGATAGCGGCCCTTCTTGTCCTCGCAGTGGAAGGACGGCGTCTTTTCGCCATGGAACGGGCAGCAGCCCCAGTAGTCGCCGCGCGAGGCGTTCGTCTTCTTCCTGTCCCATGCGACGCGCTGCCCGATCACCGATGATATCGGCACGCGGTCGCGGATCTCGTCGAGAAAGGCATTGTCGAAGCGCATCGGCGGAAGGGTCTCTTTGCGCCCATATAAGCACGGGCGGCCGCCGGCACGACTCCTATCGTGCACCTTGCCCGGTTTTCACAGGCGACCGTCCGCCCGGCGCTTCCGTCAGAATCGCGCGAGGATCGTCTTGATCTGCCAGCTTCCGTCACCCTCGTTCATGGTTGCGCTCATGATCCGGCGGCCGTCGGTGCGCACGTTCACCAGCCCGTAGATTTGCCCGGCGACGACGTAGGTCTGGCCGAGGCGCCGCCGTTTCGATTCGGGATTGAGCGCGCCGGGCTTGGTTTCCCGGAAGTGGATGGTGCTGGCCTCGAAGGCATCGCCGTCGAGCGTCGCGGTCGCGCCGGCCGGCCCGCTGACCACCTTGTAGGGATCGCCAAGGCTGACGCTGCGCGCCAGTTCGGTCGAATAGACCAGCGGCGTCAGGATCTCGTCGTCCTTCACCGTCAGGTATCCGGTGACGCCGCTCGCCCCGACGATCGCCGGCCGCGGATGGTCGTGACCTTCCCCGTCGCCGGAAGAGATCACCGTGATGGCGGGTTTCATCGCAGCCAGGAACTCGAACGACACGTCCTCGCTACCGTGATGGCAGGACTTGGCGACGTCCGAGAGGAACGCCGTTTCCCGACCGCTGTAGGCCTCGAGCAGGACGCGCTGGCTGTTCTTGTTGAGGTCGCCGGTCAACAGCACGCGCGATCCCCCGTAATCGACTCGCAGCAGGACGCTGTGACCGTTGGTGTTCTTGCTGGTGCTGGTGTCGAGCTTGCGCAGACCGGGACCGGCCGGCGTCGGCGATTCGACCGGGGCGAGGACGGCGATCGACACCGGCCCGGCGGCGAAGCCGGGCAGCGCGCCCGACATCTGGCTGAGCCTGGTGAACGGCGTAGGGTCGCCGGCCGCCGTTCTTGCAGCCGTCGCTGCCTGGATGAATTTTCGCCACTGTCCCTGCAGCGCCTTCGGCGACGCTCCGGAGAGGCCGGCCACGGCCGACGCCCTGTCGCCGAGCAGTTCGACGAAGTAGGACGAACTGCCGACCCGTTCCGTGTCGCCGAGCACGCGCCTTCCGCCCGCGTCCTTCCACCAGGAAAGTCCGGCATGAAAGAACTGCTCGACCGTGATGCCCGTGCAGTCGAGTTCCCTCTGCTCCGCCGTCGCCACGTCCAGCAGATCAGTCAGGCCGCCATAGTGGTCCTCGTCGTTGTGCGAGCAGATCATTGCGTCGAGCGCGATCGTGTCGCTCGCATAGTCCTCGAAGAACTTCCAGTCGACGAAGTCGGCGGCGCTCTTGCCGGTGTTCTGCTTCAGGCGCGGATATCCCCCGTCGATCAGGATGTGCCGGCGGTCGGGCGTCACGATGAGGATGCCGTCGCCCTGGCCGACGTCGATGAAGTAGAATTCCAGCAGCGCCTGCCCGCCGAGTGCGGCCGTGTCGACGAACCCTGTCCGGGCGCGGCTGCGCGCCCTCACCTCGGTCATCGCGCCCGACACGCCGAGCACCTCGACGCGATCGCCCCACAGAAGATCGCGGATGCGTTTTTCTTTAGCCGGAGATGTATAGACGGTCGCGGTGTCGGAGGACACGAAATCGAAATTTGCCATTTTACTCCCCTCTTTCTCTGCCGTTGCTGGAACGACCTATGGTAATGCCCGGTCAACTTCTCGCCTAGGCTCCTTGTGTTGCGGCGATGTGGCAGAGCGTCTGCGCAAAAAAAAGGCGGCCCTTGCGGGCCGCCAGGTGGAGGCAGACGTTGTCCGGGGGTCAGTACTGGCTGGCGATGATGCCGCCGATGATGCCCGAGGCGATCGAGATCAGCAGGAAGTCGTTGTCGACCCGCACCCACTGCTGGCCGTAGCCGGGCCGGCGCAGCCCGTGCCGGTGATAGTCGCGCACCACATGATTGCGCTGCCACTCCGGAACCCGGTTGCCGCGTTCCCAGCGGTGCTTCTTCACCGCGTGACGCCCGTCGTAGCCATAGCGCCTGCTTGAGTCGTAGCCGGGCTTCTTTTTCCAGTACTGCTGCTCGTAGCGCTGCGGTTCGTGCCGCGGACCGGCCTGCGCCTGGGCGACGGGAAGCGCGAGCATGGAAAGTGCCACGGCGGAAAGGACGAGACGTTTCATGGCGGATGTTCCTTGTTGTCGATGACCAAGGACTATCGCCGCCCACATGAACCGCAACTGAACGCCATGTTACATTTCCGTAATGATTTCAGCCCCTTGAAACCTCCGATTTACGTCCGAATTCAAACTCTCCCCGGTGGCTGGGGGCCGAAGCGCCCACGCTCCGGATGGTCGGAGGCCCCGCTTCGATGTTCGTCGCGCGCCCCGTTCCCCGACCAAGAACGGCCTAGCGAAAAGCCCACAAACTTGTTATCCGGCTAAAATAGTCAGATGATTGCAATGGCCCCTACCCTCATGCCTTTTCCCACCGGTTTTCACCCCCGGACCGCTTTGCGGCGGCCAGCCCCATGAGCGGCTCCCTTGTCCTGCTGCACCTTGCCGGCGCCGTGGCGCTGCTGCTGTTTGCGACACGGCAGGTGCGAACCGGAGTCGAGCGGGCCTATGGCGACGTGCTGCGCCTCAAGCTGCGGTCCATCCTCAAGAACCCGCTTCTCGCCGTGGGCGCCGGCGCGGCGCTTGCCATCTGCCTGCAGAGCGCCACGGCCGTCGCGCTGATCGTCGGTTCCTTCGCGGGCTCGGGCATCGTCGGAGGCACCGCTGGCCTGCTTGCCGTACTGGGCGCGGACGTCGGCTCCTCGCTGGTGGTCAAGCTGCTCAGTTTCGACCTCGAGGTCCTGACACCGATCTGCCTCGTCGCGGGCACCGTCCTGTTCATGGCCACGTCGCGGCGCGACCTGCTGCAGCTCGGCCGCATTTTGATCGGCATCGGCCTGCTGATCCTGTCGCTCAGGCTGATCGGCGAAGCGTCAGAGCCGCTGCGCGAAAGCAGCATCCTGCCCGTCGTCGTCAACTACCTCAGCGGCGACCCGGTCACCGCCTTCCTGATCGCCGCGATCATGACCTGGCTGTTCCACTCCAGCGTCGCCGCCATCCTGCTGGTCGTGGCGCTGGCCGCGCGCGGGCTGGTGCCGGCCGAACTCGGCGTGGTGCTGGTGCTCGGCGCCAACATCGGCGGCGGCATCATCGCCGTGGTGCTGTCGCGCGCCGCCCCGCGCAAGGCGCGCACGGTGCCGCTCGGCAACCTCATCATGCGCGGCGCCGGTGCGCTGCTGGCGCTCACAGCCTTCATCCTGGTCGACCCGCCCCTCGACCTGCTCGGCGCGACCGTCCCCGAGCAGCTGGTCAACGCCCACATCGCCTTCAACCTGGCGCTCGTCGCCCTCGGCATGCCGCTCGCAGGTCTCGTCTACAGGCTTGCCGAGCGGCTGACCGAGATCAACGCGCCGGCCAGCGAGGACGACCTCGCCACCGCCGAAATCTCGGCCCTTTCGGAAGCGGCGCTCGACAGCCCGGCCCAGGCGCTTGCCAACGCGACCCGCGAGGTGGTGCGCGTATGCGAGACGGTCGAGGTCATGCTCGCCAACATCATGGAGCTCTACGCGCAAGCCGATGCCGACAAGATCAAGGCGCTCGCCGCCCTCGACGACCGCGTCGACCGCAAGCATGCCGCGATCAAGCTCTACCTCGCAAAGGTCACCAGCCGCTCCCTGACCGAGCAGGAGGCGCTGCGGTGCCAGGAACTGATCGGCGCCTGCGTCAAGCTGGAGCAGGTCGGCGACATCATCGTGCGCAACATGCTGGTGCATGTCGCAAAGAAGATGGAGCGCGGGCTTGAATTCACGCCGGAGGGCTGGCGCGAACTGACCGGCTTCCACGCCTCGGTCCTGGCCAATGCGAGCCTGGCGTTCAACGTGCTGGTCTCGCGCGATCCGGCGACCGCCCGCCAACTGGTGGAGGAAAAGGACCGGCTGCGCGACGTCGAGAAGATCGCGAGCAGGAGCCATTTTGCCAGGCTGCGCGAGGGAACGGTGAAGAGCCTCGAAACCAGCACCATCCACCTCGACACCATCCGCGACCTCAAGCAGATCAACTCGCTGCTGGCCTCGATCGCCTATCCGGTCCTCGAGGAGCATGGGCTGCTGAAGGGATCCCGCCTGGCGGCCGGCTGACCGACCGCCCGCGCCGGCAACGCGCAAGCCGCGCGCGGCACTTCCCATCATCGGACTGCCGGTTCCCGGCAACGTTTCGGCCGCGGCCATCGGCGGCGCGTTCCCTTTCGGCTTGTAAAGTGGCATTTCATCTGCCACTTTTCGGAGCGGCGATGGAGGAATGGTCATGAGCCGGAGCAAAGAACCCGTCATCCTTTCGGGCGACCAGGCGAGCGGCCGGGATTCGCACGGCAGCAGCCTTGTCCCGATGCTGGTCGCCGGACTGCTGCTGATCGCGGTCGGGTCGGTGGTGGTGATGACCTTCGTCTAGGATCGCCGGGCGGCCGCGCAGGGCAATCCAGCGCGGGCGGCGCCATCGCGGGGCGCGCCAATCGCCGGCCGGGCCCGTCGCCACGGCAGCGCCATCCAGAAAATCTGAAGCCACGTCGACAAAATCTCGGTTGCGGGGCCGCGCCTGTTCGTGGTTAGTCGCCGCTCCCGCAAACCGTGGCCGCCCGCATGCCGCTTCCGCTCATCGCCCTGTTCATCGCCGCCTTCGCCTTCGGCACGACCGAGTTCGTCATCGCCGGCGTGCTGCCCGAAGTGGCCGCCGGCCTCGGCGTCTCGATTCCCAATGCGGGCTACCTCGTCTCCGGCTACGCGGCCGGCATCGCGGTCGGCGGGCCGCTTCTCACCATCGCGACGGCCAGGCTTTCGCGCAAGGCGCTGCTCATCGGGCTGACCGTCGCCTTCACGGTGGGACAGGCGGCCTGCGCGCTCGCGCCCGACTTCTTCTCGATGCTCTTGCTGCGCATCGCCATCGCGGTCGCGCACGGAACCTATTTCGGCGTCGCCATGGTGGTCGCTGTCGGCCTGGTGCGGCCGGACCAGCGCGGCATGGCGGTCGCGCTCATCCTCGCCGGCCTCACCGTGTCGGGCATCATCGGCGTGCCGATCGGCACCGCGATCGGCAACGGCTTCGGCTGGCGCGCCACCTTCTGGGCGATGTTCGGGCTCGGCATCGTGGCGATCGCGGCGATGGCCATGCTGCTGCCGCGCGGCAACGGCGGCGCGGCCCCGCCCGCAGGCCTGCGCAAGGAGGTGCGGGTGCTCGGCCGCCAGCAGGTCTGGACCTGCCTCATCATGATGCTCATGCTGATGCTCTGCCAGTTCGTGCCCTACACCTACATCGCGCCGCTGCTGCAGGAGGTGACCGGCCTCGACGCCGGCATGGTGCCCTGGGTGCTGCTGCTCAACGGGCTCGGCGCCACCGCCGGCGTGTTCATCGGCGGCAGGCTCGCCGGTTGGCGGCTGATGCCCTCGCTGATCGCCCTGCTGGCCTTGCAGGCCGTCGTGCTGGCCGTGATCTATGCCGTCAGCCCCTATCCGCTGCCGATGATCGTCGCGCTGACGGTCTGGGGCGGCATCAACTTCGCCGTCGGCACGCCGATCCAGACGCGCATCCTCGCCTGGACGGCCGACGCGCCCAACCTGGCCTCCGCGCTCATCCCGGCCGGGTTCAACGTCGGCATCGCGATTGCCGCGTCGGTCGGCGCGACGATGCTTTCGGCCGGCCTGCCCTACCGCAGCCTGCCGCTGGTCGGCGTCGTGTCGATGGCCGTGGCGACGCTTGTCGCCATCGCCTCCTACGCCTGGGAAAAGCGCAGCGGCCAGGTCCCGCCGCTGGTATCGGCCGCCGCTGCATAGGCCTGCGAACGGCCCGCGCCTCAGATCATCGGCAGGCCCTTCGGCCGGCCGAGCGGAAACGCCTTGTCGATCCGCTCGATGTCCGCGTCGGAGAGCGCGAGGTCGCCGGCGCCGGCATTGTCGGCCGCATGCTGCGCCTTCGACGCCTTGGGGATGGCGAAGACGGCGGGGCGCCGCGTCAGGAAGGCGAGCGCGACCTGACGCGGCGTCGCGCCATGGCGATCGGCGATCTCCTGAAGCGCCCGCCCGCCAGCCGACGACGGGCCTGGAAAGTCGCCCTGGCCGAACGGACTGTAGGCGACCACGGCGACGCCGTGCCGCTCGCACCAAGGGATCACCGCGTGTTCGATCGCGCGCTCCTGCACATGGTAGAGCACCTGGTTGCAGGCGATCCTGCCCGCGCCGGCCACCGCCAGCGCCTCGTCGAGATCGTCGGCGTCGAAATTGCTGACGCCCCACGACAGGATCTTGCCGGCCGCCTGCAGGTCCTCGAAGGCGCGGAACGTCTCCTCCAGCGGCACGCGGCCGCGCCAGTGCAGCAGGTAGCAGTCGAGCCGGTCGGTCTTCAGCCGCGCCAGCGAGCGCTCGCAGGCCGCCATCGTGCCGGCGCGGGAGGCGTTGCTTGGCAGCACCTTGGAGACGAGGAACACCGCGTCCCGCCGCCCCTCGATCGCCCTGGCGACAAGCGGTTCGGCCTCGCCGTACATCTCCGCCGTGTCGATGTGCGACATGTCGAGGTCGAGTCCGCGCCGCAGCGCCTCGATGGCGCCGGCGTCGTTGCGGCCGTCCATCTGCCAGGTGCCCTGCCCGATGACGGAGACCCGCGCATCGTGGTTCCCGAAAATTCGTGTCTGCATGCGCCGTCACCCGGTTTCAATGTTGCGTCGCCGCCAGCAAACCACGCCCGCCGCGCCGACGCCACCTCAGCCGAACAGGCCCGCGGTCGCCAGGGCCAGCACGACGTAGCGGCCGGTCTTGGCGATCGCGACCAGCATGAGGAAGCTCCAGAACGGCTCCCTGAGCGCACCGGCGGCGACGGTGAGCGCATCGCCGCCGATCGGGGCCCAGGACAGGAGCAGGCTCCAGCGCCCCCATTTGCCGTACCACCGCGTGGCCCGCTCGAGCGCCGCGCCGGAAACCGGGAACCACGCCCGGTCGCGCTGGCTCTCGACGGCGCGCCCCAGCAGCCAGTTGACGACGGCGCCCAGCGTGTTTCCGAGACTGGCCACGGCGATCAGCAGCAGCACCGGGTAGCCGGCGAGCTGCATGCCGACAAGCGCCGCCTCCGACTGCGCCGGAAGGATGGTCGCCGCGACGAAGGCGATGGCGAACAGGCCGCCCAGCGCCAGCACCATGTCCATCGGCGGCAGTCCGCGGCGCGGTTAGGTCAGCAGGTCCTTGACCCAGCCGCTCGCCTTGCCGAAATCCATGCTGCCGGCATGTTTCGCCTTCAGTTCGGCCATGACCTTGCCCATGTCGCGCGGCCCGGCCGCACCGGTGTCGCGAATCGCCTGGGCGATCGCCGCCTTGGCTTCGGCCTCGTCCATCTGCCTGGGCAGGAATTCGGAGATGATCGCGATTTCTGCGTTCTCGGCCGCCGCCAGTTCGGGGCGGTTGCCCTGCTCGAAGGCTTTTGCCGATTCCTGGCGCTGCTTCACCATCTTGGTCAGGATCTGCAGCACTTCGTCCTCGCCGGCCGGCTCCTTGCCGGCGCCGCGATTGGCGATGTCGCGGTCCTGGATCGCCGCATTGACCATCCTGAGCGTCGAGGCGCGCAGCCTGTCGCCGCTCTTCAGGGCCGTCTTCAGCGCCGTCGTGATCGTCTCGCGCATCGCAAATCTCCTTCGGCAGGGCTGGCGGGAACCTGTCCCGCGGGCCGCCCGGCAGCACTGCCACGCAAGCATCGCGAATGCAACGCACCCGCCCCGCGCAGCCGCGCATCCTCCATTGACGCCCGCGCCCCGTTCCCCTATTGACCGGGCCTTGCACGACCAAGAATTGGACTTGCGCGGGGGCGGAACGCCGGCCCGCGCCTTTGTCGCACCGATTGTCCGGGACGCAGCCCGCCGCCTCGCGAGGAGAGCAGCCATGACCACGACCGCCCCAGGGGCCGAACACGCCACCGCGCCCTGGTCCACCGAAAAGCCGACTGCGCTGCTCGTCCTCGCCGACGGCACGGTCATCGAGGGTCGCGGGCTCGGCGCGACCGGAAGCGCGGTCGCCGAGGTCTGCTTCAACACGGCGCTGACCGGCTACCAGGAAATCCTCACCGATCCGTCCTACGCCGGCCAGATCGTGACCTTCACCTTCCCGCACATCGGCAACATCGGCGCCAATGACGAGGACCAGGAAGACCTGACGCCCGCCGCCCGCCACGGCGCGGTCGGCGCGGTGTTCAAGGCCGACGTCACCAGCCCCTCCAACTACCGCGCGGCCAGCGATCTGGACGAGTGGCTGAAGCGGCGCGGCGTCATCGCCATGTCGGGCATCGACACCCGCGCGCTGACCGCGCTGATCCGCGAGAAGGGCATGCCGAACGCGGTCATCGCCCACGAGCCGGACGGCATCTTCGACGTCGCCGGCATGAAGGCGCGCGCCGCCGCCTGGCACGGTCTCGTCGACCTCGACCTCGCCAGGGAGGTCACGTCGGGCCAGTCGTCGGTCTGGCGCGAGACGCCGTGGGTCTGGAACGAAGGCTATGGCGAGCAGGACGCGCCCTCGATGCATGTCGTCGCCATCGACTACGGCGTGAAGCGCAACATCCTGCGGCTGCTCGCCGGCCTCGGCGCCAAGGTGACGGTCGTGCCGGCCGAAACGCCGGCGGCCGATATCCTGGCCATGCAGCCGGACGGCATCTTCCTCTCCAACGGGCCGGGCGACCCGGCCGCGACCGGCCGCTACGCGGTGCCGGTCATCCAGGACCTGATCAAGACCGACATTCCCGTCTTCGGCATCTGCCTCGGCCACCAGATGCTGGCGCTGGCGCTCGGCGGCAGGACCGAGAAGATGCACCAGGGCCATCACGGCGCGAACCATCCCGTCAAGGACCACACCACCGGCAAGGTCGAGATCGTCTCGATGAACCACGGCTTCGCGGTCGACGCGGAGTCGCTGCCCGAGGGCGTCGAGGAGACCCATGTGTCGCTGTTCGACGGCTCCAACTGCGGCATCGCGCTGACCGGCCGGCCGGTCTTTTCGGTGCAGCATCACCCCGAGGCGTCGCCGGGGCCGCAGGATTCCCACTATCTCTTCCGCCGCTTCGCCAATCTCATCCGCGAACGGCGCGGCGAACCGGCGCTGGCGGAACGCTGAGCGAATTCTCCGCGCCCTTCCCGGCCTCGCGTCAGGAGCCGCGGGAGCCGCCTGACGTTTTGGCGGTTCTTGACCCAGCGCCGCCACAATTCTAAACAATGAATGAACGCGCGGGTGGGGGCTTGCGTGGAGAGTTCGTTGTGAAAATTCCCCTGAGGATCGGCGCATCCGCCGCGCCGAGGAGCCGTTTTCCGATCGTTTCCGTCCGGCCTGACGCCGGCAAGGCCCGGCGCGTCGCCAGCCTTTCGGCCGCCGCTGCGGTCGTCGTCGGCGTCGGCGCGGCCAGCGCGATCTTCGTCGATTATCTTGCAGACCGTGCGCTTGCGCGCGCAGCCGACGGACCGGTGACCGTCAGGCCGGTTGTCGCAAAAGCCTCCGTCGAGCCGGCGACCGCTGCAACCGCCGTCGTTGCGCAAGCGCCGGCCGGCGAACAGCCCGTCGCGGTTCCCATAGACGCACCCCTGCCCGATCCCGAAGCGGTCGCAAAGGTCGCTGCAACGGTCGGCCCGGAGCACGCGATCGAGCTCCCCACCGACGACCCGACCGCCAGCCCGATCGTCGTGATGGATGACGCCGACGATGCGCTTCCCGTCGAGATGGCGGCGCTGTCCGAGGACGGCGAAGGGGCCGACGACACGTTGACTGCGGCCATACCCGCCGACGAGGCGGAACCGGCGATCATTCCGAAGAAGAAGGCCAAGGCCGCCGCAACCGAGACCCGCCCCGCGCGGACCGAGGTCGCGTCGCTGCCGGGCGTCGACATCGGCGGCCTGGCCGGCCATCCCGCCGACGACGGCGACGCTTCCGCCAGCTCGGTTCGCACCGTCGTGAAGACGCCGAAGGCCGCCGCCGGCGCGCCCGCCGGTTCCGCGCGGATCACCTCGGCCGTCAACATGCGTTCGGCGCCGCGCAAGGGAGCCGGCGTGCTTGCGGTCGTGCCCGCCGGCGCGACGGTCGGTTTGATCTCCTGCGACGGCTGGTGCCAGATCGCCTATGGCGGACGTCAGGGCTGGGTCTACAAGAGCTTCCTGTCGACGGCCGGCGTCAAGCCGCGCAAGCAGAAGAGCGCCGAAACCGCCGACGCCGCGGCGCCGCCCCAGCCGGCGCGCGTCGCGCAGTCGCCCAGGCTGAACTGACCGGCCCGCCGGGGCCGGCCACGGTCCTAGACGGACCTTCCGCCCGATCTCAGATCGGGTTGTTGAACGTATCGCAGGACGAAAGCTTGCCTGACTGCAGCCCGGCGGCGAACCAGCGCTGGCGCTGCGCCGACGTGCCGTGGTTGAAGCTTTCCGGCACGACATAGCCCTGCATGCGCTTCTGCAGCGTATCGTCGCCGATCTTCTGCGCCGCGTTCAGCGCTTCCTCGACGTCGCCTTCCTCGAGCAGGCCCTTCTGCGCCGTATAGTGGGCCCAGACGCCGGCGAAACAGTCGGCCTGGAGTTCGACGCGCATCGACATCTGGTTCGCTTCGATCTCGCTCATCTGCTGCCGCATCTGGTTGAACTTCGGCAGGATGCCGGTGAGGTTCTGGATGTGGTGGCCGACCTCATGCGCGATGACATAGGCCTGCGCGAAATCGCCCGATGCGCCGAACTGGCGGTCGAGCTGGTCGAAGAAGGTGGTGTCGAGATAGACCTTGCGGTCGCCCGGGCAGTAGAACGGGCCGGAGGCCGAGGAGGCAAAGCCGCAGGCCGAACGCACCTGCCCCGAGAACAGTTCGAGCGTCGGCTCTTCGTATTTCAACCCTTCGGCCTGGAAGATGCCGTTCCAGACGTCCTCGGTCTCGGCCAGCACGACGCTGACGAACTGTGTCATCTCGTCGGAGGCCTTGGGCTGGCCCTGCGTCACCTGGCCGCCGCCGCCCGGCGCAGTGGAAGGCCCGCCGTCGCCGCCGGCGAGGATCTGCAGCGGATCGATGCCGCAGGCCTTGAGCGCAAAAAACAGCACGACCAGGATGATGATCGTCGAGAGCCCGCCACCGCCTGCGCGCCCTCCCATTGGGATGCGGATCGGATTGCGCCCGAGCCCGCCGCCCCCCGGCATGCCGCGACCGAAGCCGCCCTGCCCGCGGCTGTCCTGAACGTTGTCGCTCTGGCGACGGCCTCTCCAACGCATGGGTATTCCTCAAAGACGATGCGCTCCGGGCCGAAACTAGCCGAAGCGACAGGGTGAGTCACAGGGTTTTTCCGCCGGTCCGCGCTGCGGAACTCAGCGCTGCTTGCTGCCGGCGCTCTTGCCGTCGGAACTGCGCGAACGTTCGTCGAAACGGGCGGCGCCCTTCTTCAGGTCGCTGCCCTTCTGTGCCTCGACCTTTCGCTCCTCGTTGGCCGAGGCCTTGCGCAGTCCCCGCGCCGACGCGCGACCCTGTTTGGTGGGCGCCTGTTCGATTCCCATTTCTGCCTCCATACGAATGGCGCGGCCGGCCGGCCGCCCGTCTCAACGGCCGGGCCGTCGTCCGGTTCCGCCCCCTGCATGGCCCTGCGGACGGCCAGGACCCGCGCTTGACGATCAATTCGCCGCATTTCCGGGGTTCCCTTCCCCTTTCCCCTCCCCTATAAGGCCGGCCTAGCCTTACAGATTCCTCCCCTTTCGCACCGGCCGGGCCCGCCCGTTCCGGTGCGTCGCGCAACCACGGACGCCCCATGCCAAGACGCACCGACATCAAGTCGATCCTGATCATCGGGGCCGGCCCCATCGTCATCGGCCAGGCCTGCGAGTTCGACTATTCCGGCACCCAGGCCTGCAAGGCGCTGAAGGAGGAAGGGTTCCGCGTCATCCTGGTGAACTCCAACCCGGCCACCATCATGACCGATCCGGAGCTCGCCGACGCCACCTATATCGAGCCGATCACGCCTGAAGTGGTGGCAAAGATCATCGCCAAGGAGCGGCCCGACGCGCTTCTGCCCACCATGGGCGGCCAGACGGCGCTCAACACCGCGCTGTCGCTGCGGCGCATGGGCGTGCTCGACCGCTACAATGTCGAGATGATCGGCGCCGACGCGCACGCCATCGACAAGGCCGAGGACCGTTCGCTGTTTCGCGAGGCGATGGCCAAGATCGGGCTCGAGACGCCGCGCTCGATGCTCGCCAACGCGTCCTCCGTCAAGGAAGAGGACCGCAACCGCCACGAGGCCGAGCGCGCCAGCCTGAAGGCGTCCGACATCGCCGACATGGACGCCGCGCTCGACGCGCTGGAGACGCAGTGGAACCTCGGCGAGGGCGACCGCAAGCAGCGCTATATCGGCCACGCCATGGCGGTTGCCGCCCAGGCGCTCGACCATGTCGGCCTGCCCGCCATCATCCGCCCGTCCTTCACCATGGGCGGCACCGGCGGCGGCATCGCCTACAACCGGCAGGAGTTCTTCGACATCGTGGCCAGCGGCCTCGACGCCTCGCCCACCACCGAAGTGCTGATCGAGGAAAGCGTGCTCGGCTGGAAGGAGTACGAGATGGAGGTCGTCCGCGACAAGGCGGACAACTGCATCATCATCTGCTCGATCGAGAACCTCGACCCGATGGGCGTGCACACCGGCGACAGCATCACGGTGGCGCCGGCGCTGACGCTCACCGACAAGGAATACCAGATGATGCGCAACGCCTCGATCGCGGTGTTGCGCGAGATCGGGGTGGAGACCGGCGGCTCCAACGTGCAGTTCGCGGTCAACCCGGCCGACGGCCGCCTCGTCGTCATCGAGATGAACCCGCGCGTGTCGCGCTCGTCGGCGCTTGCATCGAAAGCCACCGGCTTCCCGATCGCCAAGGTCGCGGCCAAGCTCGCGGTCGGCTACACGCTGGACGAGCTGGAGAACGACATCACCGGCGGCGCGACGCCGGCCTCCTTCGAGCCGACCATCGACTACGTGGTCACGAAGATCCCGCGCTTCGCCTTCGAAAAGTTCCCGGGCGCGTCGCCGGTGCTCACCACCGCCATGAAGTCGGTCGGCGAGGTGATGGCGATCGGCCGCACCTTCCAGGAATCGCTGCAGAAGGCCCTGCGCGGCCTCGAGACCGGCCTGACCGGCCTCGACGAGATCGAGATTCCCGGAGCCGACGGCCCCGAGGGCAAGAACGCCATCCGCGCGGCGCTCGGCACCCCCACCCCCGACCGGCTGCGCATGGTGGCGCAGGCGATCCGCATGGGCACCTCGCTCGACGAGGTGCATTCGATGTGCCGCATCGACCCGTGGTTCCTCGAGCAGATCGCGGGCATCATCGCCATGGAGGAGCGCGTGCGCGAGCACGGCCTGCCTTCCGACGCCGAAAACCTGCGCATGCTGAAGTCGATGGGCTTCTCCGACGCCCGCCTCGGCTCGCTCTCGGGCAAGGGCGCGGAGTTCGTCGCCGCCCACCGCGACCGGCTCGACGTGCATCCGGTCTACAAGCGCATCGACACCTGCGCGGCCGAATTCGCCTCGCCCACCGCCTACATGTACTCCTCCTACGAGACGCCGTTCGCCGGCGCGCTGCGCTCGGAGGCCGAGGTCTCGGCGCGCAGGAAGGTGGTCATCCTCGGCGGCGGACCCAACCGCATCGGCCAGGGCATCGAGTTCGACTATTGCTGCTGCCATGCCGCGTTCGCGCTGCGCGACGCCGGCTACGAGGCGATCATGGTCAACTGCAACCCCGAGACCGTGTCGACCGACTACGACACCTCGGACCGGCTCTATTTCGAGCCGCTGACGGCGGAGGACGTGCTGGAGATCCTGCGCGCCGAGCAGGCGTCGGGCGAGCTCCTGGGCGTCATCGTGCAGTTCGGCGGACAGACGCCGCTGAAGCTCGCCGACGCGCTCGAAAAGGCCGGCATCCCGATCCTCGGCACGTCGCCCGACATGATCGACCTCGCCGAGGACCGCGACCGCTTCCAGAAGCTGCTGCACCGCCTCAGCCTGACGCAGCCGAAGAACGGCATCGCCTGGTCGGTCGAGCAGGCGCGCACCGTCGCCTCCGAGCTCGGCTTCCCGCTCGTCGTCAGGCCGTCCTACGTGCTCGGCGGCCGCGCCATGCAGATCATCCACGACGAGGGCCAGCTGCAGACCTACCTGCTCGACACCGTGCCCGGCCTGGTTCCCGAGGACATCAAGCAGAAATACCCCAACGACAAGACCGGCCAGATCAACACGCTGTTGGGCAAGAACCCGCTTCTGTTCGACACCTATCTCTCGGGCGCCATCGAGGTCGACGTCGACTGCCTGTGCGACGGCCGCGACACCTTCGTCTCCGGCATCATGGAGCACATCGAGGAGGCCGGCATCCATTCGGGCGACAGCGCCTGCTCGCTGCCGGTGCACTCGCTGTCGGCCGAGACCGTCGAGGAGCTGGAGCGCCAGACCGCGGCGATGGCGCGCGCGCTCGACGTCGGCGGCCTGATGAACGTGCAGTACGCCATCAAGGACGGCGTCATCTACGTGCTCGAGGTCAACCCGCGCGCCAGCCGCACCGTGCCCTTCGTCGCCAAGACGATCGGCTCGCCGATCGCCAAGATCGCGGCGCGCATCATGGCCGGCGAGAGCCTGGACGACGCCTTTTCCCACTACGGCCCGAAGCCCGACCCGAAGAACCCCGGCCACATCGCGGTCAAGGAAGCCGTCTTCCCCTTCGCGCGCTTCCCCGGCGTCGACATCCTGCTCGGCCCGGAGATGAAGTCGACCGGCGAGGTGATGGGCCTCAACCACGATTTCGCGCTGGCCTTCGCGAAAAGCCAGCTCGGCGCGAATGTCGACCTGCCGCGCTCGGGCACGCTGTTCGTGTCGGTGCGCGACGAGGACAAGCCGGGCATCCTGCCAGCGGTCAAGCGGCTGTCGCGGCTCGGCTTCAAGGTGCTGGCCACCGGCGGCACGCAGCGCTTCCTCGCCGAAAACGGCGTCGAGGCGCACAAGATCAACAAGGTGCTGGAGGGCCGCCCGCATATCGAGGACGCCATCCGCAACCGCCAGGTGCAGATCGTCTTCAACACGACGGACGGACAGAAGGCGGTGTCGGACTCCAAATCGCTGCGCCGCGCCACCCTGATGCAGAAGGTGCCC
Organism: Mesorhizobium marinum; assembly: GCF_040813675.1. NCBI lineage: Bacteria > Pseudomonadati > Pseudomonadota > Alphaproteobacteria > Hyphomicrobiales > Phyllobacteriaceae > Mesorhizobium > Mesorhizobium marinum. The sequence continues at coordinate 174,051 of NZ_JBFOCI010000003.1, forward strand.
TACTACACCACGCTGTCGGGCATGGCGGCCGTCGCCGAGGCCATCGCCGCGCTCAAGGCCGGCAGCCTCGAAGTGCGCCCCCTGCAGGAGTATTTTTTGAGCGCCTCTTGACCTCCCCCTCGAGGGGCTTCGAGACCGATCTTCCGATCGAGCCAGTGGCTCGATCGTCGGCCGAGAAGGCCGGGGAGATTGCGGAGCAATCGGGGTCCCCGGCAATTCGGCGCGCAACGCCGCCGGTGGGGTTGCCGCAGGCAACGCGCCCTTCCCTTCTCCCCTTGCGGGAGAGCCGAGCGAAGCGAGGTCGGATGAGGGGTGCCGGACGGAACGGGAGGGCGTCAGGCAGCGCCAGGCTCCCCCACTCCGTCTCGCCCTGCGGGCTCGCCACCTCTCCCCCCACCCCGGTGGGGTAGAGGAAAAGCGCCAGGCCTTGCGGCCGTCCTTCCTCTCCCCCGTCGACCGGGGGAGAGGTGGTTTGCGAAGCAAACCGGAGTGGGGGTCGAACACGTCCACGCGACAACCCCATCGCAGGGGAGAAGGCCGCTACTTCTCGACTTCGCCGCCGCTCTCGGCCCAGTCCTTGAAGCCGCCGAGGCTGTAGACCTCGCCGTAGCCGAAATCCTTGAGCAGCTTGCCCGAAAGCGCGGCGCGGCCGCCCGAGGCGCAATAGACGATCACCGGGCGGTCTTTTGCAAACGCCTTGTCGTGGTAGGGCGATTCCGGGTCGGCGCGGAAATCGAGCATGCCGCGCGAGACGTTGACCGCGCCCTTCACCTTGCCGCTCGCCTGCACCTCCGGCGCGTCGCGCACGTCGACCACCAGCGCGTTCTTCTCGGCCATCAGTTTCCTGGCCTCGTCGGGCGAAATCTTCGGCACGACCGCATTCGCCGCCGCCACCATCTCCTTGACGTTCATCAGAGCCTCCACGGGTTGTGTCGAGGCAGGATAGGAGGGCGGACGGGTCGGGGCAACTGCTGGAGCAGCCTTCCTTCTCCCCGTTCAAGGGGAGAAGGTGTCACGAAGTGACGGATGAGGGGCAGCACCCGATCCGCGATCAGCCCATCTTCCCCAACAGATCGTCTTCAACACGACCGACGGCCAGAAGGCCGTCTCCGACTCCAAGTCGCTGCGCCGCGCGACGCTGATGCAGAAGGTGCCGTACTACACCACGCTGTCAGGCATGGCGGCGGTCGCGGAAGCGATCGCGGCGCTGAAGTCAGGTAGCCTGGAAGTCAGGCCGCTGCAGGAGTATTTCTAAACGCCGACGCCCTTATCTCCCCCCTTGCGGGGGAGAAAGCGATTTCAACACCTTAGCCAGAGCGAAGCGGCGGCTAAGTGTTAAAAATCGCAAGAGAGGGGATTTTCGCGGCAACCTCCGCGATTGTCCAATCTCCCCCCTTGAGGGGGCGCTGTCCCCACTGCCTTCAGTGATATGATCCGCCCGCTTCAATCGCAGGAGCGGCCATGGCCCACTACATATGAAGATTATTCTCCGCTGAGAATATTTAACCTCTCGAAGAATATTCGATTTCGCCGTTTTGCGTCGGAGAGCAGTTTCCCATAGTCTATTACTTCACAATAAATTCCAAAATTCTTGTGATACCCATAAAACATTAGGCCATCAGGCGTAGGGTTCAAATCTCGCTCGATCAGCACCTCTTTGAGCGTGGGCGTCACATCGCAAATTACATACGCGAACGCTGGAATTTTGTCGTTCGCTACGGGGATTGGTCTCCCATTCTCAGCTTTAAACTGGCCTCGTCTAATCTCGTTTATCTGATCCAAAGCTTGCTTAAGTGGGTTCTCAGGATCGCTATAATCATCCCTTTGCGGTCGCTTGAATTCGACAACCGCTATGCTGTTAATTGGCGCCCCCTCATCGGGCCCTTCCGTAAACGCCATCTTCCGATCGAAGATAAATAGGTCTGGTCGCTTACGGGATCCAGAATCGAAATCCTCTAAGCCGCTTAAAGGTTTGTCTGAGGCGACAAACGAATGATAGGTAAGTCGTTCGTCGATAATCCAGAGATTTTGCTGCGAATATAGCGTTTCCTTGTCGGTTGAACGCAGCGGAAAAATAATCTTGTGAACAGCTTCCTCTAACGGATATCTCTCCGTCTTCTTTTCTTGAGAAACCGCTTTCTCAAAAAGTTCAAGGATTATCTTGCGATGCGCTACATACTGGGCCAACGCTGAAACGCCTAGCTCATTAGACTTCTCCATGAACCCGGCAAGGCGCTGCCTGTAACCCTCGTAGTCGTCGAGTTTTGACGCCTCGGTTAGTATCTTTGCGCCTTCCTTCTTTAAGCTGATCTCTCGCTGATGCAGCTCCTTATGAAGGGCTATCTCTATGTCAATTTTAGTTGGGTTGGGTGATATTTCGCCAATGAATTGATCGATATATTTCACTATAGGCTTATATTGCGGAGCATCAGAACGAACGTACTGAATTATTTTCTGCTTCTTCGCTTCATTTATCCCGCTGATAAATTCACTAAGGTCGTTTTCGGCAAATTCTATGCTTTTCTTCCTGATATCCGACCTTCGTATCTCTTGGTTGAAAAGGCCAAAGCCGATTTCATCGTCGATTTCTTCCTTGATCTCAAAGTCGGTTCGATAGTTATTCACCTTCTCGTTCAAGTAGGCTCCTTGGACGACAGCTAGGTAGACGAACGACTTGCCAGAACGGTCGTAGAGACGCCCCGTCAAATTAGGCACAAACTGATCCAGCATCTCGGTGACCACGCCCCTAGAATTCGCTGCGTAAATCAACCGATGTTTAGAAGCGCGCGGGGCAGTTAGACGGAAACCGTTGATCGTAAATATACTTCCACCAATATCGAACGATGAAGAAGTGGTGTCGTCACGAAAGTGATCGTGGAAAAAATCGTTGAGCGATGTTTTGGTCCCCTGGTCATGCACTTCGACGTCGGGACAGTCCGCCTGCATTAGAACAAGTATGAAATGCTCGGCCAATCGTTGTGCAAGTTGCTCTAACTGAGCAGGGCATTCCTGCTTGTAAGGGCTGCGAAAGCCTGAGAGACGGACAGTTGTACCTACAGGTTGAGGTTGAATTTGCGTTGCCGAGCCCATATCGGGATCGTAGTCAACGTCAAATCGAAACTCACGCTTCCAGTATGTTGGTTCATCAGCGGAGTCATCTTCGCGGAACACGCTTGAGATGTTGACCTCATCAAAAGCCTTCAACCACATAAAGCGACCAAGGCCTTTACCACCGCGATCGACCTTATGATCCGAAAATGCGGTGTTGAAAGAATCAAAATTGGCGTCGTCAAACCCCACGCCAGTGTCTGAAATCTCGAAGCCAACTATTGGAGGATTTTCATCCACGAGAAGGCCTGTCTCGCGTTCGACACTGATTACAATCTTATGTTTGGTATGCGCACTCGACTCCTGTATCGCTTGGAACGCGTTCATCACGGCTTCGTAAAGCGGAAGCATAGCTTTCCACTTTGGGAGCGGCGTTTGGCGGATTTGGCCGCGAAGATTCGTCCGCAGCATTCCTTGAGACATCGGTAGCGTCATGATTCGGAATTATACTTGTGCTGTGGGCAGCTGCTAGCCAGCAAGACGTTCCACAGAACGTCGGCGCATACGTTGCTCGTGCCTCTAAACCAATGGAGGCAATGGGCCGGGCGCGTCTTCGAAAAAAGCGCCGCCCCGCCGAGCACCACGTCAAAACAACCGAAATCCGCTCCCATCCGTGCATAGATTTCCCACCCCCAAAATCCTTTCTCCCACAAAAACCAGCCACTTTCACGATTTCCACTTCCTCCACACCTCCGCTTTATCCCCATTCCTCCCGCCCCCCTTAAAATCCCGCAGCCCTAAAAGGAGGCGGCGATGGACTGGAACCTGGCAATCGAGCGAAACCGCGAGGCGCTGAAGCGCGTCCTGGCGGCGCTTGTCGCCATGGCGGAGGTCGCCGGCGGTGCCGCCTTCACCTCCCCCTTGTGGGGAGGTCGACGCGAAGCGTCGGGTGGGGGTTGCGGCGCTGCAATTGCCCCCACCCGGCAGTCTGACGACCGCCGACCTCCCCTCAAGGGGGAGGTGGAACCAGCGTTCACCCTGCCGCGCCATCTCCACCGCGCGATCCTGCGTCTGATCAGGCCGACCGAATCCGCCATGCGGCGGTTGATCATCGTCATGGCGCGCGGGCTGGTGGTGCCGCTTGCGCGCCCACGCAAGGCCAGGCCGCGCCCGACAATCCTGCGCAACGGCGTCGGCACCGGCATTCTCATGCCATCTGGTTCCATGCCCGGCGCGCGCAACGCGCCGCGCACGTTTGCCTTGCCGCTGCTCGATCCGATCAGGCCGTTTCGCCCGAGGCCGAAGCGGTCGACCGCAAACTGCGTTCCGCGCATCTCGCTGCCGGGCATCGCCGCGCCGTTCGCGCTCGCGCCCCGCCGCCCGCCCGCGCCCGACGATCTGCTCGACGCCACCCGCCTCGCGCTCCGCCTTCAGGCACTGGACGCCGCTCTTGGCGACCTGCCGCGGCAGGCAAGACGCTTCGCCCGCTGGCGGCAGCGAAAGGAGACGGGCCGCGACGCCGCAGGCGCGCAAAACAAAAACCGCGACGTCACAGGCGCGCAAGACGAGAACCGCGACGCCGCAGGCGCGCAGAGCGAGAACCCTTCACGCCGTACGCGCCGCTCATGGCCGCTGCGGCCGGGCCGCCCGCCCGGCCAGCGCCCCCTCAAATGGCGCACCCACGAAGTCCACAGGATCCTGAACGACCTGCACGGGCTCGCCTTCGACGTGCTGGAGCGTCCCGACACGTCATGACGTCGCCGCTGTCCGGTTTCAGGAAAATTCGATGTTGCGCGGCTTCGGCCGAGCCCGCCGGCGCGCGCGCCGCGTCAGGCGCTCTGGCCGATGCGCTTGCGCTTCCGGTCGCGGCCGAGCCCGGTTTCGTCGAGCAGGCCCTTGCGCTTGGCGTCGTAATAATAGCCGCGCGCGTAGAAGCGCACCGCCTGGTCGTGGTTGCCGTCGGCCACCAGATAGGCCCCGCGCAGGTATTTCACCGCGTATTTCAGGTTGGTCTCGGCGTCGAGCAGGCCCTGCGCGGTGCCCTTGTAGCCCATGCCCTTGGCGGTCTGCGGCAGGATCTGCATCAGCCCCCAATACGGGCCGTTGCGGGCGCGTGGGTTGAAATTGCTCTCGCGCTTGACGACGCGGCGCACCAGGCTTTCGGGCACCTCGTAATGGGCGGCGTATTTGGCGATCAGCCGGTCGACCTCGCCGCGCGGCGTGTCGGGGGCAGCCCAGGCGATGTCCTTGCCCGGCCGGTCCGGCACGCGCGGCTCGGGCGCCTCGGGAAACACGTCGCGCGCCGGCCCCTCGTTGGGCGGCAGCGAGGCCAGCACGTAGCTCTGCTCGGAAGGCGTCGGCCCGGCATAGGAACTCGGCAGCACCGCCACCTCGTCGGGCAGCACGACGCCGGCGCCCTCCTTGGAGGCGGACTCGTCATATTCGGAGCCGAGTTCGGACATCGGCGAAATGCGGGGCATGGCCGTGTCGAGCCGCGTGGTCGAGCATCCCGCAAGCCACCCGGCGCACAGCACCAGTCCGATCAGAAGGCCGTTTTTCGCTGCCGGCAAAACCTACGCTCGAGCTTGTTTCGTTGTCCCCGCCCCCCGAGCCGTGCTTACACCAGCCCGACGCCGCGGGCAAACGCGAAGCGCGTGCGCGGGTTTCGGGTGGCGCGGTTGCCGGGGAAATGCGATGATGTTCCCGATTTGTACGACAGGCGAGCGACCCGCATGACCCATTCCCAGGAAACGGCCCAGGAAGCTGCCCTGCAAACCGCCGGCTCGATGGTGGTCGAGACCGCGCTCGGCTTTGCCGGCTTCGCGTGGAGCGCCGCCGGCCTCACCCGGCTCTACCTCTTCCAGCACGACCGCGCCGCGGTGGAGCGCCGGCTGGAAAGGCTCGGTGCGGCGCCGCTTGCCGGGGGGAGCGCCGTTCCGGCCTGGGTGGCGGCGCTTGCCGACGGCATCCGGGCCTATGCCGCCGGCGAGACGGTCGATTTCTCGTCGGTGCCGGTCGACCTTGCCGGCATCGACGATTTCCGGCTCGCCATCTACGCGGCGACGCGCCGGCTCGGCTACGGCGAGACCACAACCTATGGCGAACTCGCCCGGCTTGCCGGCCATGCCGGGCTGCCGCGCGAGACCGGCCAGGCGATGGGCTCGAACCCGGTGCCGCTCATCATCCCGTGCCACCGGGTGCTCGCCGCCGGCGGCAAGGTCGGCGGCTTTTCGGCGCCGGGCGGGTCGATCGCCAAGCAGCGCATGCTGGAGCTCGAGGGCGTGCGCGTCGGGCCGCCGCCCGCGCCGCAGCAGTCGTTCGCCTTCTAGATGCCGGCCCGGCCGCCGCGACCCGCTGCCGGCTGCTAGTTCCAGCCGCCGCGCCGGCGGAAGATGAAGTCGTCGTCGGGGCTCCAGTACTTGCACTCGTAGACCGGGCAGGACTTGCGGTCGGCCGAGGGCACGTAGGACGTCTCCGCCCGCGTCCCGGATTCGCAGAAGCCGCCATGCGCCACGAAGCGGCCGTAGAGCTGGTTGCCGCTGCGGCCGCGCCAGCGCAGGATCGCCGCGCCCTCGGCGCGCAGCATGCCCTTGATCTCGGCGCAGCTCATCGACTTCGAGTTGTAGCGCTGGATCGCCAGCGCCTCGACCGGCGCCAGCACCAGGATCAGCGCTGTCAGGACTGCTTTCATGGGTGGTCTCCTCGCAAGCGTCGCACCGGCAGGACCATACATACGGCCACGGCGGGACATGAGTTTCGTCCCCGCCCGATCCTAGCCCGCTGCCGGCCTCGTCTCCAAGCGATGACGCGCGCCGCGAAAACGCCTAAGGTCCGCCGGCGGCAGGATTGGAGGACGGCATGGCACTGGATCGGGTGGGTTTCGTCGGCGTCGGGCTCATGGGCCACGGCATGGCCAGCAACATCCTGCGCAAGGGTCATCCGCTCACCGTCATGGGCCACCGCAACCGCGAGCCCGTCGAGAACCTCAAGAGCCTCGGCGCCCGCGAGGCGACCAGCCTGCACGACCTCGCCGCCACCAGCGACATCGTGGTGCTCTGCGTCACCGGCAGCCCGCAGGTCGAGGCGATCCTCACCGGTCCCGGCGGCCTCGCCTCGGCCGGCAGAGAGCTCGTCGTGGTCGACTGCTCGACCTCCGACCCCTCCTCGACGATCCGGCTCGCGGCGGTGCTCGCCGCCGAGGGCATCACCCTCGTCGACGCGCCCCTGTCGCGCACGCCGAAGGACGCCGAGGCCGGCACGCTCGACGTCATGGCCGGTGGCGACGACGCCGCCTTCGAGCGCGTCCGGCCGGTGCTCGAAAAGTTCGCCGGCCGCATCGTGCGCACCGGTCGGGTCGGCAGCGGACACACCATGAAGCTGCTCAACAACTTCGTCTCGCTCGGCTATGCCGCGCTCTATTCCGAGGCGCTGACGCTCGGCGCCAAGGCCGGGCTGACCCCCGAAGTCTTCGACAGCGTGATCCGCGACGGCCGCATGGACTGCGGCTTCTACCGCACCTTCTTCACCTGGGTGCTGGAGCGCGACCCGAACGCGCACCGCTTCACCATCGCCAATGCGCTGAAGGACCTGACCTACCTGTCCGGCTACGCCAATGCGTCGGGCGCCGCGAACCCGCTCGGGGCGGCCGTGCGCAACTCCTTCGCGCTCGCCGCCGGGGCCGGCCGTTCGGGCGACTTCGTGCCGATGCTGTCCGACGTGGTCGCCGGCCTCAACGGCGTCAAGCTCGGCAAGGAGTAGCCGCCGCGAAAACGACAATGCAATCCGAGGCTTGTGTTTTCATACAGTCCTGCCTATATGCGGTGTGTTGAAATTTTCGGCCGATCGATCCAGCGGCCCGCGCTTTGCGTTTGCTGACGTCTATCTCCAAAATCTCGATACCGAACGGCGCATTCGTGCGTCTCGATAACCTACAACGTCGCAAACACGAGGAATATCAATGGCAACTGGAACCGTGAAGTGGTTCAACGCCACCAAAGGTTACGGCTTCATCCAGCCGGACGCCGGCGGACCGGACGTCTTCGTCCACATCTCCGCTGTCGAGCGGGCCGGAATGCAGAGCCTGAACGAAGGTCAGAAGATCAACTTCGAGATCGAACAGGATCGCCGCACGGGCAAGTCCGCTGCCGGCGCTCTGTCCAAGGCTGACTGACCTTGATACGCGCGCTCCCGCATGAGCGGAGCGCGAGGCAAGTCACGGATGTACTGACGGCCGCGCCAGTGGCGCGCGAGGCCGCAAAAGGCCCGGGACGCTGAACAGCAGATAGCTGCAGCCCCAGGCCGGATGCTACCGGTCAGTCCACCTTGGAAACGGAAGGCGGGGTTTTGCCCCGCCTTTTTGTTTGCGCCGTCCTTACCGCCCCGCGCTCAGCCGGCGCCGGGCAGCCAGCCGATCGGCACATGCCCCGGATCGTCCTCGACGCGGCGCAGCCAGGCATTGATGGCGTGGTGGCCGCCGAGATCGAAGCCGCCTTCATGGGCGACATGCGTGTAGGCGTAGAGCGCGAGGTCGGCGACGCTGATCGACTTCCCGGCAAAGAACGGGCTTTCGGAAAGCCGCTTCTCCATGACCCGCAGGGCCTTGTTGCCGCGATCGAGCGTCAGCGCCAGCCGCTCCGGCGTCGCGTCCCGCGCGCGCTCCGGGAAGGTCAGCAGGGCGCGCCGCACGGCGATGTAGGGCTCGTGGCTGTACTGTTCGAAGAACAGCCACTGGTAGGCCAGCGCGCGTTCGTAGGCATCGGCCGGCAGGAAGCGCGTGCCCTCGGCGAGGTGCAGCAGGATCGCGTTGGATTCGGCGAGCAGCCGCCCGTCGTCCATCTCGAGCAAGGGCACCATGCCGTTGGGATTCTTGGCGACAAAGCCCGCCGAGCGGGTGCCGTTGTCGTCCGAACCCACCTCGACGTGCCGAAACGGCCTGCCGAGCTTGGCCATCAGCAGGCGCGGCTTGTAGCAGTTGCCGCTGTTGGTCATTCCATAGATCGTGGCCATTCCTGTCCTCGCGCGTTGCGGGCGGATGATGGCCGGCAGCCGGCGGGCAGACCAACGACTTTTTCTGCGCCGACCAATCAGCAAATCTGATGTTTCAGCCGTAGAGCGGAACGATGTTGGCGGCGCTGCCCAGCTTCGATCGCATCGGGAACGAATCCTCGACGCCTGCGCCGACATGGGCCGGCGGCGCAAGATGGGTTCCCTGAAACAGATCCGCGCCCGCGCGCAGCGCGACGCCGAACTGCAGTTCGGTCTCGATCCCGCTGACCAGCACCTTGCAGCGCCGTTCGTGCAGGCGGGCGACGACGGAATCGAACAGCCTGACCGTCACCGCGTCGCGGCAGATCTTGCGGAACCATCCGCCGTCCATGCGCACGGTATCGGGCGCCAGCGCCTCCATCTGGCCGTCGCTCCAGCGGGCCGTGCCGAAATCGTTGATCGCGACGCGCATGCCGCGCCGGCGAATGTCTTCCGCGAGACGCGAGAGCGTCGCGTCGTCGGCCGACGGCACCTCGCCGATCGCGCAGACGACGCGTTGCGGATCGATCTCCGCAGCGGCGAGCTGATCGGCGATGAAGCGCACGCTGTCGAACAGCGACTGCGGCTCGCGCTCGCCCGCGGCGCCGACCACGAGTTCAAGGGCATCGACGACGAGGCAACCCGTGTTGCGGAGCGACAGGGCGAGTTCCAGCCCCTCGACAAGCCGCAGATCGCCTTCCGCGACCGCCGCAAGGAAGAGTTCGCGCGGCACTTCCTCGCCGGCGACATAGGGGGCGACGACACCTTCGACGGCTACCGCGTGCATGGTGCGGGCGCGCCGCTCGAAGACCGGCTGGTAGAGGCAGCGCAAGCGGTAGATCCCGTAGCATCCGACCTGTATCCCAACCTCGTCGGCAATGATCGCATCGTCGACCCGCTCTGCGTGTTCGCCATAGCTGCTCATGGCTGGCGCGTCCTGCGGCCGAATGCTTTCGGGCCTCGACCTCCGCCGTCACCGGATGGCGGCGAATTTGCAGGATCGCCTGAAGCGTGGCCGGTCGTGGCTGAAGTGCCGTTCCGTGTCATGCCCGCGAAACTCGTCGGCGCAATCTCGGGGCGCGCCAGCGCAAAGCCCTGGAGCATCGCCACGCCCGTCTTCTCGGCAAGCTCGACCTGCCAGCCCTCTTCGATCCCTTCGAAAACCGTCCTGATGCCCTGCGCGGCGAAGGTCGAGACCATCGTCGCGAGAAGCGCGTAGCCGGGACCGGAATCCATCAGGCGCGCGATCCACCTGGCGTCGAACTTGACGATGTCGGGATGCAGGTCGCGCACCCGCGCCATGTCGGAATCGTCTGCGCCGTAGTCGTCGACCGCGATACCGAAGCCGCTTGCCCGCAGCGAAGCAACCAGGCTGAACAGCGCCTCCTGGGAAACCGTTTCCTTCTCGGTCACCTCGCAGACGATCCGGTGGGGATCGAGGCCGATACGCGAGAGGGTCGCCCGCATTTCATGGATCGACATGTCGGCGACGGCATGGTCGGTGAAGACCGAGGGATCGAAGTTGAGGAAGATCGACGCGTCGCCGGGCAGGCAGGTCGCCGCGTTTGTCAGGTGCAGCGCATGCAGCAGGTTTTCGACGACGATGCGTTCGTCGAGGGGAAGGCTGCCAAGGAAGTTGAGCGGGGCCAGGGCCTCGCCATCGGTGAAAGGCCGCAGCAGCGCCTCGAAGGCGACGGGCGCAAGCCTGCCAGACTCGAAGGCGAAGATCGGCTGGAAGGCGCTCTTCAGAGCATACCGTCCCCACTGGCCGACCGCCGTGCCATCGTCCGCACGGACGATACTGGACGCGATGCTACGCGACACGCTGCTCTTGCTCCACCGGAATGCCCGGAACCACACCCCCGCGCCACTATTGGCGCGCAAGGTTTTACCGGTCGTTAACGCATGGCCAGCGCCATGAATTGACCGGTCCATGCCCCAAAATCCTTGCGATTCCGTTTGGGATGGGACAAAGAGAGCCGCGGTTCCGACCGGTTTCACCCTCGAATGGAGTTTCTGCCGTCATGGCCTTCCTTGCCGATGCACTTTCGCGCGTTAAGCCCTCCGCGACGATCGCGGTCACGCAGAAGGCGCGCGAGCTGAAAAATGCGGGGCGCGACGTCATCGGGCTCGGCGCGGGCGAACCGGATTTCGACACCCCCGACAACATCAAGAACGCGGCGATCGACGCGATCCGCCGCGGCGAAACGAAGTATCCGCCGGTTTCCGGCATCGCGCCGCTGCGCGAGGCGATCGCCAAGAAGTTCAAGCGCGAGAACAATCTCGACTACAAGCCCGAGCAGACCATCGTCGGCACCGGCGGCAAGCAGATCCTGTTCAACGCCTTCATGGCGACGCTGAACCCCGGCGACGAGGTCATCATCCCCCGCCCCTACTGGGTCAGCTATCCGGAGATGGTTGCGATCTGCGGCGGCACGCCGACCTTCGCCGAGACAAGCATCGACAACGGCTTCAAGCTGACGGCCGAGGCGCTGGAAAAGGCGATCACGCCGAAGTCGAAGTGGCTGGTGATGAACTCGCCGTCAAACCCGTCGGGCGCGGCCTACACCGAGGCCGAACTGCGCGCCATCGCCGACGTGCTGCTCAAGCATCCGCATGTCTGGGTCCTGACCGACGACATGTACGAGCACCTGACCTATGGCGACTTCGTCTTCAAGACGATCGCCGAAGTCGAGCCGAACCTCTATGACCGCACGCTGACGATGAACGGCGTCTCCAAGGCCTATGCCATGACCGGCTGGCGCATCGGCTATGCCGCCGGTCCCGTCCAGCTGATCAAGGCGATGGACATGATCCAGGGCCAGCAGACGTCGGGCGCCTGCACCATCGCCCAGTGGGCTTCGGTCGAGGCGCTGAACGGCCCGCAGGACTTCATCGCCAAGAACAAGGCGATCTTCCAGGCGCGTCGCGACCTCGTCGTGTCGATGCTGAACCAGGCGCGCGGCATCACCTGCCCGTCGCCGGAAGGCGCCTTCTACGTCTATCCGTCCTGCGCCGGGCTGATCGGCAAGAAGACGCAAGCCGGCACCGTCATCAGCGACGACGCGGTGTTCACGTCCGAGCTTCTGGAAGCCGAAGGCGTGGCGGTCGTGCAGGGATCGGCCTTCGGCCTCGGCCCCAACTTCCGCATCTCCTATGCGACCTCGGAGAAGCTTCTGGAAGAAGCCTGCACGCGCATCCAGCGCTTCACCGGCTCGCTGAGCTAGCCGGTCAGGCAGGGCCCGGCGACCGATGTTGGGAGCCCTGCTCGCCTGGGAAGGTGGCCTCGGACGGGGCCATGTGGTGACATTGCGAACGGTCGCGGAGGCAATCCGCGACCGTTTTACGTTCGACGCGGCGCTCTGCCGCCTGCAGTTCAAGGACGAACTCGCCGCCTTCTGCGAACCGGTTCAGGGACCGTGGCTGCCCTTCTCCGACGAATACAGGAAGTCCAAGGGAAACCCACGCACCGCGACCTGGGGCGAGTTCATGGGGGACATCGGCTTTCGCAGGCCTGAAATCCTCCGCGAGAGCATCGGCTGGTGGCAGGGCGTGATGCGCGAATGCGAGATATCCCTCGTCATCGCCGACAGCGCGCCCTGCGCCCTGATGGCGGCAAGGGGCCTCGGCATCCCGAGCGTCGCCGTCGGCACCGGCTATCTCGTTCCGCCGTCGCAGATGCGGACCTTCCCGGTCCTGCTGCAGCAACATTCGACGCGCATCCACGACGAAGCCGAGATCGTCGACACCATCAATTCGGTGGTTCCGGAGTTCGGCATCCCGCCGCTCGAACGGCTTCCGGAAGCCTATGCCGCCACCGACCAAATGGCCTTCACCCTCGACATGCTCGACCCCTACGCCGCGCAGCGGACATCTCCCCTGCTGCCGCCGATCATGGGCAGTGCTCCGGAGCCGGCGGCCGGCGGCGAGGAGATTTTCGTCTATTTCTCGACAACCGAAAAATCCGATCCCGGGCTGATGGAGGCGATCGGCAGTCTCGGCGCGCGGGTCCGGCTCTACATGCCGGGGATCGACGACGCACTGGCCGAGGACCTGTCGGGACGCGGGGTGCTTGTCGAACGATCGCCGGTGCCGGCCGAGCTGATCGCCAAACGCTCGAAGCTCATGGTGAATGCGGGGCAGCACGGCACGCTCTGCCTCGGCCTCGCCGCCGCGCTGCCCCAGGTCTGCGCGCCGCAGCAACTGGAGCACCAGTACAATGCCGAGGCGGCGGCACGGCGCGGAAGCGTCAGGATCGCGGACGCGGCCGACCGGGTCGCCGACCGGTTCCGCTCGATCGTGCTCGATGCGTACGAGGACGCGGCGATGGCCCGCAGCGCCAGCGACCTTGCCGCCGAACTGCGCCCGCAGTTCCAGGCGAACCAGCGGCTGTCGATACGGCGGCGCCTCGCCGCCGTCATGGACTATCGCATCTAGCTCGGCTCGCCCGCATACTGTTCGTCGGAGACCTTCTCCAGCCAATCCACGTGGACGCCGTCGAGGGCCTCGTGGATGGCAAGGTGGGTCATTGCGATGGTCGACGCGGCGCCATGCCAGTGCTTCTCGCCGGGCGCGAAGAAGACCACGTCGCCCGCCCTGATCTGCCGGATCGGCCCACCCCATGTCTGCACGAGGCCTGCTCCCGACACGACGTGCAGCGTCTGGCCCAGCGGATGGGTGTGCCAGGCGGTGCGCGCGCCAGGCTCGAAGCTCACCATCGCCGCGCGTACCCGCGCCGGCGCCTCCGCCTCGATGACCGGCTGCTGCAGGACGCGCCCGGTGAAATAGGCCTCGGGCGGATGAACGGTCGCGACGCTGCCGCACGGGATGATCTTCATGGCACGCTCCTTGGAAGCCGGTATGCGTGCAGCCTAGACGCATTTCGAAGCGCCGACACGCACTATCGACCAGGCCGGCGGCCAGGCGCTGGCCCTTGCCCTCCGGCCAAAGCCGTGGAACGATATGCCCGGGCAGGAGGCACAAGACCCCGCCCTGCGACGGCCGATGGCCGGCCGCCGCTTTTTGGGAACGCCTGCGACGGCCGATGGCCGGCCGCCGCTCGATGGGAAACGCCAGAGTGGAGGTCAGCATCATGGGAAGTCGCGCCGGAGGAAGACGCACGGGACCGAAATGCATTGCCATCGTCGGTCCCTTCGCCAGCGGTAAGACCACACTTCTTGAAGCCATTCTCGCCAGAACCGGCGCGATCCCCCGACAAAATCCCGTTTCTTCCGGCAACACCGTTTCCGACCATTCGCCCGAAGCAAAGGCGCATGCGATGAGCGTCGAGGCGTCGGTCGCCACGACCGACTTCATGGGCGAAAGCATGACCTTCATCGATTGCCCCGGCTCGGTGGAGTTTTCGTTCGAGGCCGACGCCGTGCTGGCGGGCTGCGACGTCGCCGTGGTCGTCGCGGAGGCCGACGAGAAGAAGATTCCGGCGCTGCAGATGATCATGCGCAAGCTCGACGACCTCGGCGTCCCGCGCATCCTGTTCCTGAACAAGATCGACAAGACCGCGGCCGGCGTTCGCGACACGCTGAAGCTGCTCCAGCCGGCGAGCGCGGCCCCTCTCCTTCTCAGGCAGATTCCGCTGCGCAAGGACGGCGCCGTGATCGGCTCGATCGACCTCGCGCTCGAGCGCGCCTATGTCTGGCGCGACTTTGCCGAGAGCGAGATCGCCGAAATTCCCGACGACGAGAAGGCGCGCGAGATCGAGGCGCGCTTCTCCATGCTGGAGACGCTGGCCGACCACGACGACCTCTTGATGGAGCAGTTGCTCGAGGAAAAGGAGCCGCCGCGCGACGAGGTGTTCGACGACCTGGCGGCAGACCTGCGCGAAGGCTCCGTCACGCCGGTGCTGATCGGCACCGCGGAGAAGGGCAACGGCGTGCTTCGCCTGCTGAAGACCATCCGCCACGACGCGCCCGACATCGAGACGACGCGCACGCGCCTCGGCGTCGCCGACGGCAAGGCGGCGATCGTGCAGGTCCTGAAGACGATCCACACCGCGCATGGCGGCAAGCTCTCGATCTCGCGCGTCGTGACCGGAACGCTGCCCGACGGCACCGAACTGTGGCTGTCGCCGACCGAATCCGCGAAGGTTTCCGGGATATACAGGATGCTGGGCAAGGACCAGTCGAAGCTCGGCGCCGCCAACGCCGGCGACACGGTCGCGCTCGGCAAGCTCGACGGCGTGCGCACGGGGCAGACCCTGACCACCACCCGGGGCGGCACCGCGCAGCTCGTGGCAATCGAGCCGCCGCAGCCGGTCTTCGCCTTCTCGATCCGCTCGCGCGAGCGCAAGGACGACGTCAGGATGTCGGCCGCCCTGCAGCGCCTCGCGGAGGAGGATCCGTCGCTGACGCTGAACCACAACCAGGACACCGGCGAGACCGTGCTGTCCGGCCACGGCGAGATGCATCTTCGCGTCACCGTCGAGCGGCTGGAGGGCAAGAACCAGATCCAGATCGACGTCGGGCCGCCGTCCATCCCCTACCGCGAGACGATCCGAAAGGGCGTGACGCAGCGCGGCCGGCACAAGAAGCAGTCGGGCGGACACGGCCAGTTCGGCGACGTCGTGCTCGACATCAAACCGCTGGCGCGCGGCTCCGGCTTCCAGTTCACCGACACCATCACCGGCGGCGTCGTGCCCAAGCAGTACATCCAGTCGGTCGAGGCGGGCGTGGCCGACTACCTCAAGGCGGGGCCGCTCGGCTTCCCGGTCGTCGACATCGCGGTGAACCTGGCGGACGGCTCCTACCACACGGTGGATTCGTCCGACATGGCGTTCCAGATGGCCGCCCGCATCGGCATGAAGGAGGGACTGGCGCAATGCTCGCCGGTGCTGCTCGAGCCGATCATGAAGGTCGAGATCGCAACGCCATCGGAGGCAACCCCGCGGATCACCGCGCTGGTGCCGCAGCGACGCGGCCAGATCCTCGGCTTCGACGCGCGGCCGGGCTGGCCGGGCTGGGACGTCGTGGAAGCCACCATGCCGCAGTCCGAGATCGGCGACCTCATCATCGAACTGCGTTCGGCGACGGCAGGCGTGGCGACCTACACGGCGACGTTCGACCACATGGCCGAACTGACCGGGCGGCTGGCCGACCAGGTGATGAACGAGCACGCCGGCGGCAAGGCGGCCTGAAACAAAATCGGCCCGCCTGCCGTAACAAATACGGGGCGGCGCGCGAACGAACGAAAGGGGCGTGCCGCCCCGGGCCGATGTTGCGATCAGGAGCAAGCCGATGTTTTCGATACACCACCGTCCCTCGTGGCAGATCGCCGAGCGCTTCGCCACGCCGGAGAAGCTCTATCTGGACCGCCGTTCGGTGCTGAAGGGGCTTGGCCTCGGGCTGGCCGGGGCAGCCACGCTGAAGGCCGGCCTGGCGCGCGCGCAGGACGCCGATCCGACCGCCGACCTCTACCCTGCCCGGAAGAACGACGCCTACACGATCGACGGCGACGTCACGCCCGAAGAGATCAACGCCAACTACAACAATTTCTACGAGTTCGGCACCAGCAAGAACATTGCCGCCAATGCGCAGAACCTGGTGATCCGCCCCTGGGAGATCGCCATAGACGGCCTCGTCGAAAAGCCCTTCACAATCGGGTTCGACGAACTGGTGCGCAAGATCCCGCTCGAGACCCGGCTCTACCGGCACCGCTGCGTCGAGGCGTGGTCGATGACCATTCCGTGGGCAGGTTTCCCGCTGAAGGCGCTGGTCGCGCTGGCCAAGCCCATGGGCTCGGCCAAGTATGTGCGTTTCGAGACCTTCCTCGATCCGGACATGGCGAACGGCCAGAACAGCTTCCTCTACCCGTGGCCCTATGTCGAAGGCGTCACCATCGCCGAGGCCGGCCACGACCTCGCCTTCATGGTCACGGGCGCCTACGACAAGCCGGTCGCCAAGCAGCACGGCGCGCCGCTCAGGCTGCACCTGCCCTGGAAGTACGGTTTCAAGTCGATCAAGTCGATCCGGAAGATCTCCTTCGTGGAAGAGCGTCCGGTCGGCCTTTGGGAGGCGCTGCAGCCCTCCGAATACGGCTTCTGGGCCAATGTGAACCCCGACGTGCCGCATCCGCGCTGGAGCCAGGCCATGGAACGGGTTCTGCACACCGGCGAACTGGTGCCGACGCGGCTCTTCAACGGCTATGACGAGGTGGCCCCGCTCTACGCCGGCATGGATCCGTCGACGCTCTACATGTGAGCGTTCTTCGCCGCGCAAGTATTCAGGCACAAAAAAAGCCGGATCAGTAAAGACCCGGCTGAGTTTGTTGGAGTGCCTAAAAAGGCTGAACCTCCAGAGGGGAACACTCCAGAGCGCTAATGGGAGGAGAACGCGCCCCGGAGATGGTCAATATATGTGCTTTTCCTGCCCAACAAACAAGCAGACTTCTCGCAAGGCTCCCATGCAAAAAGCACAGGTCTGTGGACCACCTGCCCGGCACTCAATAGGACCAGCTACGCGCCTTGGCGATCACGAAGTCCCGGAAAGCATGCAGCTTGGCCTGATCCTTCATCGCCTCGGGGTAGGCGAAATAGGTGTCGAATGACGGCACCTCGGTCTCCGGCAGCAGCTGGACGAGGCCGGAATCCTTCTCGATCAGGTAGTCCGGCAGCATGGCGATGCCGACGCCGGTCTGCACCGCGCGGCGAATCGACAGCAGGTCGTTGATCTGCAGCGTGGCGATTCGCTGCCCGCCCTCGAAGTCGCCGACCGTCTCCAGCCAGTTCAATTCGCTGAGATGGGTCGGCACCGGCAGGCCGAAGGTGACGATGCGGTGGTTCTTGAGGTCGTTGATGTCTTCCGGCTTGCCGTGCTTCACGAGATAGGACGGCGAGGCGTAGAGGTGGAAATGCACCGTGAAGAGCCGCCGCTGGATCAGGTCGGGCTGCTGCGGCTGGCGCAGGCGGATCGCGCAGTCCGCCTGGCGCATGGTCAGGTCCAGCTCCTCGTTGGCGAGGATGAGCTGCAGGCTGATCTCGGGATAGAGCTCGGTGAACTCGTGCAGGCGCTGGGTCAGCCAGCCGGCGCCGAGGCCGACCGTCGTCGTCACCCTGAGCACGCCGGACGGCCGGTCCTTGGCTTCCTTGAGGCGCGTCTTGATCGCCTCGAGCTTCATCAGCACGTCGTGCGCCGTGCGAAACAGCATCTCGCCCTGCTCGGTCAGCACGAGGCCGCGGGCATGGCGGTGGAAGAGCGGCACGCCGACATCGTGCTCCAGCGCGCTGACCTGGCGCGAAATGGCCGACTGCGACAGATGCAGCGTCTCGGCGGCATGGGTGAACGACCCCGCTTCCGCCGCGGCGTGAAACACGCGTAGCTTATCCCAGTCCAGACTCATCACTTCCCCTCGATCAGCCGGCTTATGCGCCGGTCTGCAGGCTATTCCGCTGCTTCGCGATGCGCCTCGACACCGGCGAGGTATTTTTCGGCCTCGAGCGCCGCCATGCAGCCGAGCCCCGCGGCCGTCACCGCCTGGCGGTAGACGTCGTCGGTGACATCGCCGGCGGCGAAGACGCCCGGCACGTCAGTACGTGTCGAGTTGGGTTCCGTCCACAGGTAACCGTTTGGCTTCTGCTTCAACTTTCCGACAAAAAGCTCGACCGCGGGCGCGTGCCCGATGGCCACGAACACGCCGTCCACCGGAAGGTTCGAGACCGCCCCGGTCAGCGTGTTGCGCAGGACGAGCCCGTTGGCGGACGGAGGCAGCGGCGGCTTGCCGGGCGTGCCGGTGATCTCGTCGACGGTGGTGTCCCAGATCACTTTGACGTTATCCTTCTTGAACAGCCGCTCCTGAAGGATGCGCTCGGCGCGGAACTCGGCGCGGCGGTGGATGACCGTGACGGTGCGCGCGAGGTTCGACAGGTAGAGCGCCTCCTCGACCGCGGAGTTGCCGCCGCCGATCACTGCGACATCCTTGTTGCGGTAGAAGAAGCCGTCGCAGGTGGCGCAGGCCGACACCCCGAAACCCTGGTAGATGCGCTCGCTGGGGATGCCGAGCCACTTGGCCTGGGCGCCGGTGGCTATGATCAGCGCGTCGGCGGTGTATTCGGTGCCGGAATCGCCCTTGGCCCGGAACGGACGGACGTCGAGGTTCACCTCGGTGATCAGGTCGTTGATGATCTCCGTGCCGACATGCTCGGCCTGCTTCATCATCTGTTCCATGAGCCACGGCCCCTGGATCGGCTCGGCGAAGCCCGGATAGTTCTCGACATCGGTGGTGATCATCAACTGCCCGCCCTGCTGCAGCCCTGCGACCAGCACGGGCTTCAGCATGGCGCGCGCGGCGTAGATGGCGGCCGTGTAGCCGGCGGGGCCGGAGCCGATGATCAGGACTGGCGCGTGCTTTTCTGACATTCGTCTGCTTTCGGACGTGGAACCGGATTCTGCGGGAACGCTGCTAATCTAGGTGCTGGGGCCGTGGCCAGCAAGCAGCGGCGGCCGGCCATCCCCCGAAACCGCCGGGGTGCGACAAAAGGCTGGCAGCGCGGCCAAACTCGTTTAATTACATCGAAACGAAAGATTCTTGCGCAGAAAGCCGCCATGCCGCTCAAGGCCGACCTCGACGCCATCGACTGGAAGATCCTGCGCGAACTGCAGCAGGAAGGTCGCATCACCAATGTGGAACTTTCCAGGCGGGTCGGCATCTCCGCCCCGCCCTGCCTGCGCCGCGTCAAGCGGCTGGAGGACGCGGGCATCATCCGCGGCTACCGCGCGCTTCTCAACGCGCCGGCGCTCGGCCTCGACGTGGTGGCCTTCTGCCTGATCGGCCTGAACCACCAGTCGGATGCCGAGCTCAAGGCCTTCGCCGACCGCACGCGCACCTGGCCGATCGTGCGCGCGGCATGGATGGTGTCCGGCGAATCCGACTTCATGCTGCATTGCGTGGCGCGCGACCTCGCCACCTTCCAGGCCTTCGTCATCGAAGAACTGACCTCGACGCCCAACGTCGACACGGTGCGCACCGCGCTCACCATCAGGCAGGTCAAGGACGAAGGCGTGGTAGCGATCGGGTAAGATTGGGCTTCGCCCAAGACCGCACCAGGCCAAGCAGGATCACATATGCGCATTGAAGCCCCGGGCACCTCCCGATGAAGCCCCAAGACCTCCTCCTGTGCGTCTACTCCTACAACATGGGCGTGACGCTTGAGAACTGCCTCAGCTACATCAATGAACTTGCGCCGGGGTTCGACGTCGTCCTCATGGACGACGCCAGTTCCGATCCCTTGACGATAGAGGCTATCGAGCGACATGCGCCAAGACTCAAGGCGGTCTTCGTCAACCGCGACCCAAAGGAGGGACGCAAGCACGGCAATCTCTATCGAAACATCCAGCGGATGTGCGACTACGCTACCGAACAAGGTTATCGCTACATCTTCTCGATCCAGGACGATATGCAGTTCGTTCGTCCGCTTTCGGCCAATGTCATCTCGCAATACCAGGCGATCTTCGATGCAGACGAAATGATGCTGCAGGTCGACCCCAGATTTCTTCGCTTCAGCAGGGACTTCGACGTGTTGCCCGACATCGCCGCATACAAGAACAAGGGTCCAACCTCATATGCCGACGTGGGAATAATCGATCTCGCTCGCCTGCAGGAAAGCCGCTGGCGAATTGTCGAAGGCGAGCGCGCAAATCGCGATGGCCTCGCCGCGCTCGGGTACAAGCGCGTCTTTGCCCGGACTCCAGTATTGATGCATGTGCCCTTTCCGCAAACTTATCGCAACGGAGCACTCAAGCGGTCTCTTCTGCTGCGCAATCGCGGAAAGTATGGCTACCAACAGATGACCGAAGAGCAAATCCGAGTGATGGACGCACGCGACCTCGCAGATCCACCATTCTTCCGCAAGTACTTGAAGGTTCGCAACATGCACCTTAGTCGCATCATGTATCACTGGTGCAGCGATTTAAGGGTACTGGCTTGATTGACAAACTATTCAATACCAAATTACGATTTTAGAATCGTCACCCCTTCATATCTGGCTTGGGTTTGAATTTTTACCTCAAATCGGAAAAGAATAACAGATACAGGTATGACTTGTTAAAAACAATATCCAAGCTCTTTAAAAGAGCCCCCCTATACTCAGCGGAATTCTACGCCAAACAGCAGCAGGGATCCCGCGCCAGCGCCGAGGTCATCGTGCCACTCGTCATAGACGCGGTTTGCCCCGCATCAGTCGTCGACGTTGGATGCGGCGTGGGCACATGGAGCGCGGCGTTCTTGTCGCGCTCGATTGAAGCGACCGGTGTCGATGGCGCCTATGTGCGGACGGAAGACCTGCAAATCCCCGCCGACCGATTCCAGACGATCGACCTGGACAAGCCTCCGCCTGCTCGCTCAATAGGCAGCTTCGACCTCGCGATCTGCATGGAAGTTGCGGAACACCTGAAGCCGGCCAACGCCGAAGGGTTGGTCGCGTTCCTCACGGATCTCGCACCCAATGTCCTCTTCAGCGCGGCGATCCCCGGCCAGGGCGGCCGCGGGCACATCAACGAACGCTGGCAATCCTACTGGGTATCCCTGTTCACCCGGAAGAAAATGCACTGCCACGACATCATCCGGCCGGCGATCTGGTCATCACCGGGCGTCCGGCCGTGGTATGCTCAAAACGCCTTCCTCTTTACCCGAGAACCCCGCGCCGACCTCGCGGCATCATCGCTGCCCCTTGATCTCGTGCATCCGCAAATCTTCCACAACAAGCACCGCAACGACAGAATCCGGCGGGCATCCAGGCGGGGCACACTCATCGACGGCGCGGGCTAAGCTGTCGCCTAAGTCGCAGAAACCGCGACATTTCGGGATGGAACCGGTTGCGTCAGGACGATGTGCCCGGAAAGACCTTGCTGTAATCCAGCGCATCGAAGTCTCTAGCATAAAGCCTGGCGACGACGGCCGCGATGCGCGGATCGTAGAATTCCTGCAGGCGCCTGTCGGACGATGTGCGTTTGTTGGTGTCGGTTGGATAAAGCCCATCCAGACGACCTGGAGGCGGCGTCAGGCCCCGGCTCTGCAGAAGCGAGAGCATTTCCGGCTTGAAGTTCTCGAACCGGACGACGCGATCGTACTTCTCGAGCGGCAGGAACATCAGCTTCGACTGCAGATCCCAGTGCGCGTTCTTGTCGAGCCCACCATGGTCAAGCCAGTCAACAAAGGCCGCGAATCCGGCCGGCGTCAGATCGAAGCGCCCATGCCGCTGCCCGTCAGAGGAGGCGAACCTGTTCAGGAAGGCCGAAAGCACCCTCGAATAGGGATTGCGCACGACGACGAAGAATCGGCAGTCGCGGACGCGCGACATTTCCGAAAAGGAAAGATCACGAACGTTGCGGGAGTTGTCCTTGGCGACCTTACGGCTTTCGACCGCGCCGGTCTCCATCTCCCGCAGCAGCATCACCACGGTCGTGTTCGCGTTCTTCTTGATTCGATTGTAGGCAAGGCCGAGGCTCGGACAGACGGTGATCCTTTTCCATGCCTTCCAGTTGACGCGCCTCACGCCGAAGCGCCCGGCCAGCATGGACAGGCCGACCACCTCCTTCGCGAACTTGGACACCTGGCCTTCGCCGCTCATCGGATGAACCTCCGCATGGCCCAGTCGACGACCGAAGCGGGAGCTATCCGAGTGCGGTCAGCACCACCTGCTTGATAACATTCCACGCGGTTCCGTTCTCCAGCTCGGCCAATGTCCATTGATACCAGCTCAGTTCGTGGCACCAGCCTGTCCGGTCCGGCCGGACAAGCGGATCGCTGAGGGCATGCGAGGTCACCGGGTAGGCGACCGACCCAACATCCATCGTCACGGTCGGCGTACCCGCGAGGACTGCCTCAACCGCCGTCGTGGAATTATAGACGACCACGCGCGACGCTCCCGCAATGTCGTCTTCAAGGCTTCGTGTCGATGGCACGGCTCCCGGCGGACACGGCGTCGGTCCCTTGGGATGCGCCCTGTAGACGACT
Organism: Mesorhizobium marinum; assembly: GCF_040813675.1. Lineage (NCBI taxonomy): Bacteria > Pseudomonadati > Pseudomonadota > Alphaproteobacteria > Hyphomicrobiales > Phyllobacteriaceae > Mesorhizobium > Mesorhizobium marinum. Next base: position 197,085 of record NZ_JBFOCI010000003.1, read on the forward strand.
TTGTGACCCAGCCGCACAAGTTCGTCGGTCACATCGTGCGCCCAGGCCACGATGTCCCGGCCATGCAGGGCCGCGTCGCCGGGAACCTGGCCGATCACAAGCGCATACCCGTCCTCCACCTCCCGCCAGGGCTTCAGATGGTGCGCGAAATTCTTCTCCCATCGCTCTCCGTCGTCCTGGACGGCCGGGAATGTCCCGCGTCCGTTGAAGCCGTTGACCGCCAGCGAGAACCATTGGTTGCGAGGCTGGATAAAGGCGCGTTCGATGACGACCACGGCGCGCCCGGAACTCAGCATCGGCTCGTGCATCCGGGTCTGACGCCAGCCCCAGACGACGGCAACGTCGGCGTCCGTCGGCCGATTTCTTCGCCTCATCACCGTGCGTATGCCGTCACGCTTCATCGCCTCGCGCAAGGCCACGCCGGATCGATATTGATCGTCGCGGCGTTTCCAGAACTTGAATGGCCAACCGGGAGGGTAGGTGTGAAAGCTGACGAGCACTGGCTTAAGCGTCTCCCGATGGCAACAATTCAATCGGCTTGGTCAGGCGGCAGTCAGGATTCCGTTGCGGTCGAGAAAATCCGTCATGGAGCTGTCCTCCACCTCGTCCTTCTCGATGTTTTCCAGGGCGATCGTAAGCCGCGTCTTGCGCTTCTGCCACGCGGTCGGCGAAACCCCGCCGCGCTCGATCTTGCGCATGAACTCCTCTTCGGAGCGGGTGTAGTAGTGATTGAGCTGGAGATACCGCGAGGAATAGAACGCAGGCGCCTTGCGCCCGGCAAGCGGAAACACCTCTCCGGCGTCGTTGGCGGTGCGGTCGCCGAACTCCCTGGTGTGGAAATGGTGGACGCTGACCTCCGAGACCGCGCAGGGGTCGACGATGCACTTGAAGTTCATGGCGTTCTTCAGGCGGCTCATCGGGTCCGCCGAGCGCCGCGTGTAGCTGCGCGTGACGGGACCCGGCGGACGCGTCTTGTGCCCGCTGGTGCCGAACATGTGCCATGGCAGCGAGATGTTCGGGAAGCCGTTGGCGCCGGCAAGCGCCTCTTCGATCGTCCGGCCGGTCTTCGGCAGGATGAACTCGTCGACGTCGATGAACCCCATCCAGCGGAAGTCCGCTCCGAAGTTCAGGATCGCATGGGCGAAGGCGAACACCTGCCGGTTCAGTGCCAGCCCCATCCTCACATCGGTCATGGCAAACCGCCACGGCAGGATGGTCAGGCTTTCCGGGGGCAGGACATCGCGCAGGATCGGCAGGGTGCGATCGGTCGAGCCGTCGTCATAGACCAGGAAATGGCGCACGCCGACCGCCCTGTGGAACGACGCCCATTCGGCGACGTAGTGCTCCTCGTCCTTCAGCACGGTGGCGATGGCCACGCCTCTTCGCCCCGCTGCGGGAGGCGGCGCTTCGATCTCGATGCGCTTGGTGAACGGAGCCTTTCTATCGAAAAATCGCATCCGCTCCGCTCGTGAACACGGTTTGCCCGACGACGACAGGCAGATCGACTATCTTGACTCCGGCGTCAAGTGCGGGACACCAATGGCGCCCGATGATCATGAGGTTTCGCATATGTTTGGCGATCGAATTGCTGTCATCCGCGCACTGACGCCGAACATCGGCGACGACATGCAGACGGTTGCTGCCGCGCGATACGTGCCCAAACCTGCGATGCTGGACAGGGACCGCCTGGACCGGGTCTGGAGACTGTCTGGCAAATACCGCACGATCATGAATGGCTGGTACATGTACCGGCCCGAGTCCTGGCCGCCCTCGCGGGCAATCGATCCGCTGCTGGTCTCCATGCACCTTTCCAACCGCGTCGGACGGCTCAGCAAGCAGGGCCTGCGGACTCGCGAACACCTGCTGAGCGGCGACAACCTCGCCTACTTTAAACACCATGCGGCCAAGCGGGCAATCGGCGCGCGGGATTTAAGCACGCTCGAAGCGCTGCAAAAGGCGGGCGTGGAGGCCTATTTCTCCGGCTGCCTCACACTGACGCTGCAGCCGCGCAACCTGCCGCGATCGGACGCCGTGCTGGCGGTCGACGTCGCGCCGGAAGCGCTGGCGCAGATCGAGAAGAAATCGGGCGTGCCGATCGCCACGTTGACGCACAAGATCAAGACCGGCATGGCCCTCGGCGGACGACTTCGCCTGATCGACGAACTGCTTGCGTCCTACGAGACGGCGCGCGTCGTGGTAACCTCGCGGCTGCATGTCGCCCTGCCGTGCCTGGCACTCGGCACACCGGTGTTTTTCGTGCACAAGAACCTGGACGACCCCCGCTTCGGCGGACTGATCAACCTTGTTCACGCCGCACCCGTGACCGACGTTGCCGCCGGTCGATTCGACTACGACCTCAACGCGCCGCCTGCGAACGCCGACGACTGGAAGCCGATCGCGCAGAAGCTGCGGCAGACGGTCGAGGCGTTCGTGGGCCACTGACCGACGCTACTTTTCCAGCCTCGGCGAATAGGCCACTCCGATCTCCGCAAGGCGCGAGGCGGGCGAGTAGTTTTCCAGAGCGATGCCGCGGCTGGCGCATTCGCCGGCCAGCACCCGGAAGGTGGCCAGGATCCGGTCGCTGGCGGCGCCGATACGCGACATCGCCTGGTCGCCGGCCGTCTCGTAGAAACGCGGCTTCTCCGTATTCGTCAGGTCGATGCCGGCCAGGCCGATGCGCGCAGGCGCCAGCGCCAGCGCGATCTGCGCCGCGCTCGCTGCAACCGAGCCCGCCGGCATCAACCCGGCCCCGGGATCAATCGATATCGCCGCCTTGCCGTCGCCCGACCAGCGCAGGAAGGCCAGCTTGCGCAGGCTGGCGCCGTCCGGCCGCCTCCTGCCATAGGGCCTGTGGACGAAATCGAGATGGTGGACCGCCCTTCCCGCCAGCCAGTCCGGCGTGGTGTCGCACAGCGCCCTGATCACCGATGTCGAAAAGAAGCAGCGCGTGCCGGGCCGAACCTTCTGCAGGATGACGTCCAGCTGGCGCCAAACGAAGCGCTCGTCCTCGATCACGACGCCGAGCGGGAGGGGCGCGTCCGCGTCAAGCAGATGGATTGCACCGTTGAGCAGGAGCGCCGATTCTAGGGGAATGCGGTCGACCGCCTGCCCGGCCAGCGACGGCCCGGTGCCGACGACGACGATCTCGCCGCCGTCGAGCGGCGCCGGGAAAGGCAGGAGCGGCGCCACCTGCCGGTCGCGATAGAGGATCGCGCCGGCTTCCCGCCCGGAGGGTGCCTTAAGAGCGAGGTTCGGCCACCATTCCTCGGCATGGGAGTTGGCCCATCCGTAGCGCTGCAGGCAATAGAGCCGAACCAGGTAGCGCTGCGCGGGCCGGTTCAGCCACGACGTCCCGACCGGCCTTGGGCGCCCGGCATCCAACGGCGCCGGGGCAGGACCAGGAGCCGTCGCTTCTTCCGCGCTCCTGTTCGCCAGCAGACGGGCGACCCGCTCCGGGAAAGCGCCGGCGATCTCCTCATAACGTCGCCTGGCGAGCGCCCCGAGTTCGGCCTTTTGGGCGACATGCATGTCCAGCACGCCCTGGATCGCCTGTTCGAACGCCTTCCTGTCGACAAAATGGGAGACGCCAACATGTCGCCGTTCGGTTCGTCCCGCCCGGACCAGGACGCCGCAATCCGCGTTGACATGCTCATTCATCGGCGGCGCGTCCGTCGCCACCACCACCGCGCCGCATGCCAGGCCCTCGACCAGATTGTGCCCCCAGCCTTCGGCGCGCGACGGGCACAGGTGGATGCCGCACTCGTTCTGCAACCGGCGCAGTTCGTCGTCGGGCACATACCCCCTGATGAGCCGGACATTGGCGGGAACGCTATGCGGGGCGTTTCGATGCTTCTGCACCAGGACGAGTTCGGGCCAGTCGGGATGGGCCTCCCACAAGGCCAGGACGTCTTCCGTGCCCTTCAGCGTGCTGCCTCCGGCCAGATGCAGCACGCGGTCCCAGTTCTTCGCGACGCCGATGTCGAGGCGATCCTGCGACGTGAAGCCGAGATACTCGACGCGCGCGCCCTCGCCCGCGAAGGCGTCTAGCGCTTCCCGGGTCTTGGCCAACACCAGGTCGATGCCGCGCAGCCTGCCCAGGTGCCGCCTCGGGAAGCGTTCCTGGTTGGGAATCAGGATGTTGGTCAAGCCGGCGCTGACCCAGTTGGGAAACACCCGCTCGATATGGATGACCCGGCGCGCGATCGTCCGCCCCGACAACCGATCCCGGATGGAGCGCTCCCGGATGCCGGCGATCCTGGTTTCGACGCCGGCGGCTCGCAATGCCTCGGCGAGCACCTCGCCGTCCTGCGTCAGGCCGTAGCGGTTGTTCTTGACGACGATCAGCGTGTCGATCATCTGGCGGACCAGAGGCGGTCGTAGACTTTCGCCACGCCCTCGGCTTCGCGCGAGAGCGGAAAATGCCGGCGCACATGGGCGAGTGCCTGGCGCCCATGCGCTTCCGCAAGGCCGGGATCGGCCAGATAGCGCTCGATCGCCGCCGTCAGGCCCGGCCCGTCGCCGCTGGCCACGACAGCTCCGGTTTCGCCCGGCACGACCATCTCGGCGTAGGCGCCGGCGTCGCTCGCGACCACCGGCGTCATCGACGCCATCGCCTCCAGCGGGGTCAGGCCAAATCCCTCGTTGCGCGAAGGCGCGACATAGAGGGACATGCGCCGGAACCAAGGCCGGATATCGGGCACCTCGCCCAGGAACACGATCCGGTCCGAAAGGCCCGCCTTGGCGATCCTGGCCTTGAGCGACTGAGCGAATTCGAGGTGTTCCGGCGTTGCCCGCCCTGCAATGACGGCAGTCCAGTCCGGGAAACGCGGCAAAAGTTCGATCATCGCGTCGACGAACAGATCCGTTCCCTTGGACTTCCGGATGCGCCCGAAGCAGCCGACCGCGAAGCGGCCGGAAAGCCCGGCGGCGCCGAACCCGTCCTCGCGGCCGCGCGGCGGATGGAACAGGTCGAGATCGACCCCGTGCATCACCACGTCATGCGGCACGTCGAGATAGGAGCCCGACCGCGCGCTGGTGGCGATCACCGCATCCATGCGCCGGATCAGCCATTTGGTGAACGCCTGATGGTCGCGCTGCGCGGCCGACGTGAAGACGAGGCGCATCGGCGCGCGAAAAAGCCATCGCAGCAGCAGGCCGGCCACCATCTCGACGTTGCGCCGGGCATGCCAGATTCGCATGCGGCGCGTCGCCGGCCGGGCCAGCAGGCTCGGCACCTGCCACCACCGCATCTTGGGCAGGCCTTCGGGCAATCCCGGCCCGAGCGTAGCGATGCCGAGCGAGCGCGCCTGGACAGGCACGAGCTGGATGATCGTGCTTGTCACCCCGGACAGGCGCACCTTCAAATTCGGCGCAACGACCTCGATGCGGGACATCTCCACCAGCCCCGGCCGGGCCGTTTCCCCGTCCGGGCGGCTCGGAACCGAAGCCAAATGCCCACTCCCGGACATTTTTCGCGACCTAGATGAACTGGACCTTGAGGACCTCGTAGCCCTTGGCGCCGCCGGGTGCGTTGACCTCGATGGCGTCGCCAACGCCACGGCCGATCAGGGCGCGCGCGATCGGCGACGAGATCGAAATGCGGCCGGACTTCACGTCGGCTTCCTGGTCGCCGACGATCTGGTAGGTCTTCTTTTCCTCGGTATCCTCGTCGATCAGCACGACGGTCGCGCCGAACTTCACCTTGTCGCCGGACAGCTTGGACACATCGATGACCTCGGCGCGCGCGATCAGGTCCTCGAGTTCGTTGACCCGGCCCTCGTTCAGGCTCTGCGCTTCCTTGGCCGCGTGATATTCCGCGTTTTCCGAAAGATCGCCGTGCGAGCGCGCCTCGGAGATCGCCTCGATGATGCGCGGGCGCTCTTCCTGCTGACGCCAGCGCAGCTCTTCCCTCAGCGCATCAAAGCCGGGAGCGGTCATCGGGACCTTGTTCATTTCATTCGACCTTTCCTGCCGCCAGCCTTTCGGGAGCATGCGGGGCATAAAAATAAAAGCGGTCCGACAGCATCACGCCGACGGAACCACTTCAATACAAACATCCGGAATATAACGATCCGCAGGGAATATTCACGCGAAAAAGCATGGGAGGCGGCGCAACGCCGCGGCATTCGTTCCGGCACCGGATGCGGCCCACGCTCCGGTCAACCGATCGTGAAGGCGCAGCGGCGCAACCGGCTTGTTCTTTCGCCTCGCAAGCCTATGTCGGGTCCATGAAGGCAATCATCGCGCTATCCGCGCTCGCGGCATCCTTGCACGCAACCGTCGCCGCCAACGCGCAGCAGGCCACGGTTCAGTCCGAACGCGTAGCCCTCATCGCAGACGTGGTCGCGCAAGGCCTGCAGAACCCCTGGGGCATGGACTTCCTGCCGGACGGAGCCGTCATCGTCACCGAACGGCCCGGGCGGATCCGCGTCCTGACCCGCGACGGGCTTTCGCAGCCGGTCGCCGGCGTACCCGAGGTCGCCGCGCGCGGACAAGGCGGCCTGCTCGACATCGTGGCGGCGCCGGACTTCGCGACCTCGAACCTCGTCTTCTTCAGCTATTCGGAACCGGGATCAGGCGGCGCCGGCACCGCAGTCGCCCGCGCCAAACTGCTGCGCGACGGCGACACGGCGCGCCTCGAGAACATCGAGGTGATCTTCACCATGGCAAAGAAGACCGGCGTCAACAGGCATTTCGGTTCGCGCCTCGTGATCGCGCCGGACGGCGCGCTGTTCGTCACCACCGGCGACCGCGGCGAAAAGGATCGCGCGCAGGACATGCGCGACCACGCTGGCGCGGTCCTACGCATCGGGCAGGACGGGTCAGTTCCAGGCGACAACCCCTCGCCCGACGGTTCGGCGAACCTGCCCGAAATCTGGTCCAAGGGTCATCGCAACCCGCAGGGCGCGGCCTGGGACCCCGTGCTCGGCGGGCTTCTCACCGTCGAACACGGCGACAGGGGCGGCGACGAGGTCAACCAACCCCGCGCCGGCCGCAACTACGGCTGGCCGGTCATCAGCTACGGCGTGACCTATGGCGGAGAGCGGATCGGCGTCGGCACCGAAGCGCCCGGCTACGAGCAGCCGCTGTACTACTGGGACCCGTCAATCGCGCCATCGGGGCTCGCCAGCTATCAGGGCGAGATGTTCCCGGAATGGAACGGCGACCTGCTCGTCGGTTCGCTGAAGTTCGAACTGCTGGTGCGTCTCGACCGCGACGGAACAGGGAAAATCCTCGGTGAGGAACGCATGCTGGAAGGCGAGTTCGGCCGCATCCGCGACGTCAACGTCGCACCGGATGGCGCGATCTGGCTGCTGACCGACGAAAGCGACGGCCGCATCATCCGGCTCAGCCGGGCAGACTAGAGCAAGCACCGCCTCGGGATCGCAGCGGCTACTTCCGGTACGAATACCTGAAGGTGCAGCGCGGCGAACCGTCCATGATGGTATGCGCGCGATCGAGCTTGATGTTCTCGTCGTAGCCCTGACAGAAGGTGCCGTCGCGGTTGCACGACATGAGATGCCCAATGTGACCCAGGCCCATTTCGCGATAGGTCTCGGCATATCTGCATCGGACAACATCGAAATTGAAGGTCGTATCCGACGCCTCCTGGACCTCGATCTCCAGCGCGCCGTCGTGCGTCCACAGGTCATAGAGCCTGATGAAGTCCGCCATGTCGGTCTTACCGCCCGGCGCCCTGGCGGCGAACGCCCTGCCCTCGGCGACCGCAGCCTTGCGGACGGCGTTGTCGAGAATCTCCGCGGCCTTCTCCTCGCCCAGCGCCAGCACCATCTCGGCATAGATCGGGCCGATCACCTGCGCCTGGATTCGGCGTTTGACGAGCGTTGGAAGTTTTGCGTCGTCGTCATGCATCGGGGTCTCTCCACATCGGATTCCCCAATGTTAGGCGCTGCAAGACGCCCCGTCGATCACCACTCGGGCGGACGGGGCGAAATCCAGGAGACCGTCGCAGGATGGTTCAGCCCTTGAGGTAGTCCTCGATCTGCCTGGCGAGCAGCGCATATTCCTGGCAGCCCATGCCGCAGCGCTTCTCGATCTCGGAGAGCTGTTCGCGCGCGGCCTCCACATTGCCCTGCTGGAGATAGGCCTCGCCCATGTATTCGCGCACCAGCGTGTAGTTCGGGTCCTGGCGCAGCGCCTCCTGGTAGTAGCCGAGCCCGACGTTGATGCGCCCGGCCTTGCGGTGCGAATAGCCGAGGTAATTCAGGATGCGCGGGTCGGTCTTGTCCTCGGCAAGGCCGAGGATCACGATGGCCTCGCCGTAGCGGCCCTGCTCGGCAAGGGAGCGGCCGGCCGCGTAGAGGCTGTCGTCGTCGACCGCGCCGCGCTGGGCGTCGACGCACTTCTTGGTCTTCTGGTCGTAGACCTTGCCGGCCGGACAGGTCGGCGCTTCGCCGCCGCCGCCTCCCCCGGCCGCGAAACCGGCGGTGGCAAGCAGCGGCACGACAATCGCGGCCGACGCGGCCAGTTTCAGGAAACGGGTCAGCATTGGAAACCTCCTCAGATGCGTTCGTCATCGACACTAACGCATCAGGGCGGGAAATTCATCCGATCGTCTTCGCAGCGCCCGACGTTGCTGCCGACCGCCCCGAAAACATCGACCAGGAATAGAGCGCCAGCGCGATCCAGATCAGCGCGAAGGCCACCATCTTCCAGACGCCGAAAGGCTCGCGGAAGACGAAGACCGCGATCAGGAACACCATCGTCGGGGCGATATACTGCATGATGCCGATCGTGGAGAACCTGAGCAGCTTGGCGCCGAACCCGTAGAGCAGCAGCGGCACCGCAGTGGCCGGCCCGCAGAGGACGAGAAGCAGCATGTCTTCGGGCTGCGACGCCAGGAAGTGGCTTTCGCCATGCGCCTGCAGCCAGGCCACATAGGCAAGCGAGGGCACGCTCAGGATCAGCACTTCCAGGAAGAAGCCCTGACTCGGGCCGATGGGCAGCGTCTTGCGCAGGAAGCCGTAGACGGCGAAGGAGGCGGCGAGCAGGAGCGAAATCCAGGGCAACCCGCCGGCATCGACCGTCAGGACCAGCACCGCCAGCGCCGCCAGCCCAACCGCGACGACCTGCGAGCGGCTCAGCTTCTCGCGCAGGAACACGGCGGCCATCGCCACCGTCATCAGCGGGTTGATGTAGTAGCCGAGCGCCGCCTCGACCGTGCGCTCCACGGCGATCGCCCAGACATAGATGCCCCAGTTGATGGAGATCAGCGACGCCGTCAGGGCGGCCATCGCGAGCGTGCGCGGCGAACGCAGCGCCGCCTTCACGTCGGCCGTGCGGCCGAGCGCCACCAGCACCACGCCGGCAATCGGCACCGACCACAGGACCCGGTGCGCCAGCACCTCCACGGCAGGCAGGTGGGCCACCAGCTTCAGGAACAGGGGCAGGAAGCCCCACAGGCCATAGGCGGACAGCGCAAAGAGGAAGCCGCGCGTGGCGGCGTGGTCATGCGCCTGCGGATCAATCGCAGCCGGGGCAGACTCAGCGCTCATCAGGCCGATATGGTGCCGGCGCGCCGCGAAGACCATCGCAAAATTCTGATGGATCAATCGCTTCCGGCTGATGGATCATGCATCGATTCAAACGGACGCCGGCTATTCCGCCGCCACCAGCCCCGCCATGTCCCGGTTCTTCATCAGCTTGTAGACGATCGAATCCATCAGCGCCTGGAACGAGGCGTCGATGATGTTGTCGGAGACGCCGACCGTCCACCAGCGCGCGCCCGAGGAATCGCGGGACTCGATCAGCACGCGCGTGATCGCCTCGGTGCCGCCGTTCAGGATGCGCACCTTGAAGTCGGCGAGTTCAAGGTCGGCGATCTCCTGCTGGAACTTGCCGAGATCCTTGCGCAGCGCGATGTCGAGCGCGTTGACCGGTCCGTGGCCTTCGGCGACGGACATCTTCTCCTCGCCGTCGACCTCTACCTTGACGATGGCCTCGGACACCGTCTTGAGGTTGCCGATGGCGTCGAACCGGCGCTCGACCATGCAGCGGAACGAGTTGACGCGGAAGAACTCGGGCACGGCGTTCAGCGTGCGGCGCGCCAGCAGTTCGAAGCTCGCGTCCGCGCCTTCGTAGGCGTAGCCCTGTGCCTCGCGCTCCTTGACGATGGCGATCAGCGTGTCGAGCCGACCGGTATCCGCCGGCAGCTCGATGCCGCGCCGCTTCAGTTCGGAGACGAAGTTCGCCTTGCCGCCCTGGTCGGAAACCATCACGCGGCGGCGATTGCCGACCGTCTCTGGCGGAACGTGCTCGTATGTCGCCGGCTCCTTGATGAGCGCGGAGGCGTGGATGCCGGCCTTGGTGGCGAAGGCCGAGTGGCCGACATAGGGCGCCTGCGGCTCCGGCGCGCGGTTCAGGAGTTCGTCAAAGGCGCGCGACAGCCGCGAAATGCCGCTCAACGCCTCGGCCGTTATGCCGGTCTCGTAGCGCTCCGCGAAGGCCGGCTTCAGCACAAGCGTCGGGATGATGGAGATCAGGTTGGCGTTGCCGCAGCGCTCGCCGATGCCGTTCAGGGTGCCCTGGACCTGACGCACGCCGGCCTCGACGGCGGCGAGCGAGTTGGCGACGGCCTGGCCGGTGTCGTCATGCGCATGGATGCCGAGGTTTTCGCCCGGAATGCCGGACGCGATCACCTTCCCGACAATCTCCCTGACCTCGGAGGGCTGCGTGCCTCCATTGGTGTCGCAGAGCACCACCCAGCGCGCTCCGGCATCGTGGGCCGTCTTCGCGCAGGCAAGCGCATAGTCCGGGTTGGCCTTGTAGCCGTCGAAGAAGTGCTCGCAGTCGACCATCGCCTCCTTGCCGGCGGCGCGTGCAGCCTCGACGGAGGCGCGGATGGCGTCGAGGTTCTCCTCGTTGCTGCAGCCGAGCGCCACGCGCACGTGATAGTCCCAGCTCTTCGCGACGTAGCAGACGGCGTCGGACTTCGCCTGCAGCAGCGTGGCGAGGCCCGGATCGTTGGAGGCGGAGACGCCGGCGCGCTTGGTCATGCCGAAGGCGACGAACTGCGCAGCGCGTGTCCGCTTCTCTGCGAAGAAGGCCGTGTCGGTCGGGTTGGCGCCCGGATAGCCGCCCTCGACATAGTCGATCCCGAACTCGTCGAGCATTTTCGCGATGGCGATCTTGTCCTCGACGGAGAAGTCGATGCCCGGCGTCTGCTGGCCGTCGCGCAGCGTCGTGTCGAAGAGGTAGAGACGTTCGCGCGTCATGACTTCCCCGCAAACCGGTCGGTCGCACGGATCAGCTGGTCGAGGATTCCCGGCTCGGAAAAGGCGTGCCCGGCGCCCTCGATCAAATGGAAATCCGCTTCCGGCCAGGCCTTGTGCAGGGCCCAGGCATATTTCGCCGGGCAAGGCATGTCGTAGCGGCCGTGCACGATGACGCCCGGAATGCCCCGGAGCCTGCCGGCATCGCGGATGAGCTGTCCTTCTTCCAGCCAGCCGGCATGGACGAAATAGTGGTTCTCGATGCGCGCGAAGGCGATGGCGAAATCGTCCTCGCCGAACTTGCCCGACGTTTCGGGATCGGGCAGCAGCGTGATCGTTTCGCCCTCCCACAGGCTCCAGGCGCGCGCCGCCTCGATCTGCGCCTTGCGGTCGTCGCCGGTCAGCCGCCTGCGATAGGCGCCCATCATGTCGCCGCGCTCCTCAGACGGGATCGGGGCGACGAAGCGCTCCCACTTGTCCGGGAACATCTCGGACACGCCGAACTGATAGTACCAGTCCAGTTCGGCTTTGGTCAGCGTGTAGATGCCGCGCACCACGAGCTCGCTGACCCGCCCGGGATGGGTCTGCGCGTAGGCGAGCGCCAGCGTCGACCCCCAGGAGCCGCCGAACACCTGCCATTTCTCGAAGCCGCACATTTCCCTGAGACGCTCGATGTCGGCGACCAGATGCCAGGTCGTGTTGGCTTCGAGGCTGGCGTGGGGTGTCGATTTCCCGCAGCCGCGCTGGTCGAACAGGATCACGTCGTAGAGATCAGGATCGAACAGCCGCCGCTGCTTCGGCGAGGTCGCGCCGCCCGGCCCGCCGTGCAGGAACACGGCCGGCTTCGCTCCCCTGGTGCCGACGCGTTCCCAGTAGATCGTGTGGCCGTCGCCGACATCCAGCATGCCGGTCTCGAACGGCTCGATCTCGGGGTACCAGCTTCTCAGGTCGCTCATGTGTCGCTTCCGGTTTTTCTGTCGGCCGGGGGCCATTCTTCGGTGTCGTGGTCGGGATGCTGATAGGAGACGAGGTCGGCGAGGAACGGCGCGCCGACGATGTCGGCCATGGTGTGCTCGCCCGGCAGGTCGGGAACCGCATCGACATAAGGCAACTTGGCCTCGGTGCCCCACTGGATGGTCGGCGCTATGCCCTCGGGCTCGTCGAAAGCGGCGATCGCCAGCGCAATGCCGTCCGGCGCCTCATAGGTGAGCGGTGTGCCGCACTCTCCGCAGAAGCCGCGCCATGCGGCGCTGGAGGAGTGGAAGCGGCGACGCTCGCCGCGCGTCCAGGTCAGCTTTGCCTCGCGCACCGAGACGAGCGGCAGGTAGAAATTTCCTGATGCCTTCTGGCACATGCGGCAGTGGCAGACCGATGCGTCGCCGAGCGTTCCCTCGACGCGGAAGCGCACCGCGCCGCACTGGCAGCCGCCCGAATAATGCGGCCTGTTGTCGAGGCTCATGGCCTGCTCCTGTTCCAGCACCGATTCACGCTGTGGGTACAACGCATTGAAATCGCTCACTCCGGCTTGTGGCAGACGGCCTCGACGTTGTTGCCATCGGGGTCGATGACGAAGGCGCCGTAATAGTCGGGGTGATAGTGCGCGCGGATGCCCGGCGCGCCATTGTCCTTGCCGCCGGCGGCCAGCGCCGCCTTGTGGAAGGCATCGACCTCGGCGCGGTTCCTCGCGACGAAGGCATAGTGCCTGCCCCGGCCGACGTCCCGGGCCTCGTGCAGCCAGAAGTCGGGCTTTTCGCGCCCGTAGCCGCCGACCTTCACGCCTCCGGTGAACTGCTCCGGCACCACCATGAGCAGCTTCGCGCCGAGCGCGGCGAACGCCGCGTCGTAGAAAGCCTTCGCCTTTTCCCAGTCGCCGACATTGATGCCTGCATGGTCGATCATCGCTTCACCTCCCTTGCGCAAACGCCGCGGCCTGGCGCGAAGCATCTTCGGCCATGAGACCCGCGGCGACGACAATATGATCGCAGACCGCGTCGATGTCGCGGATGACGTCGTCGTTCCAGAAGCGCAGGACGGTCCAGCCGTCCTGCTCCAGGCGAGCCGTACGCGCGGAATCTCTCCGAGCGTCATCGTCCCGGCCATGCTGGCAACCATCAACTTCGACAATCAGCCGCTTATGCGGACATGCAAAGTCAACGATGTAGCCGGCAATGGGAACCTGCCGGCGAAAACCGAGCCCCATCAGCCGATGGGCGCGAAGCTCATTCCAAAGCTTTACCTCGGCGTCCGTCATGACGCGCCGCATGGATTTGGCGTTCTTACGGCTGCGCTCGCTGACCGGCGTGTGAGGCATGGTCAGCCTCCCGTCAAAGAGCGAGGCGGCACGGCTAGTGCTCTACGTTGCCCCCCTCTGTCCTGCCGGACATCTCCCCCACACGGGGGGAGATTGGCCGTCATCACTGATTTCGCCAATGGCCGGCGTTGCCGATTGGCGAAAACAGGACGGCCATCGAATCTCCCCCCGTGTGGGGGAGATGTCCGGCAGGACAGAGGGGGGCGCTGTCCCGCGAGCTTTTCCTCCGCCCTCATCGCTTCACCTCCCAGGTCGTCACGCGCTCGCCCGTCACCGGATCCTTGCCGTCCTTGAGCTGGATGCCCTGGGCGAGCAGTTCGTCGCGGATCTTGTCGGCTTCGGCCCACTCTTGTCTTCGGATGTGCCGAAGGCGCCGGTCCACAATCAGACCAATTTCCCGGTCTTCTTGGCTGTCACTAAACTCAAACTTTCGGTGCCTAAGCTTCGCGGACTGTTGCTCCCAAGTATGGAAATCTGGAGCAAACTCGTCTCTCAAAGCGCTAAGCCCTGCAATGAAATCCATAATCTCCGCTTCTGGCTTTATTCGGCCACTCGGAAAAGCTGGCGCTCGTTGTGCTGATTGGAGTAAGGCAACGAACTCATTTCGGCTGAGGCCGGAAAGACCTCTGACAGCAGTTCTAAATCGATCGGAAAGGAGTCCCACCTTTGTCCTTCCGGTTTTGAATCCAAGTAAATCAAGTGCTCTAAACACCGTGTATTGTTTGTCTGTTCCGGAGTCTTCGCACGCTTGCTCCAGAACAGTCACCGCCATCGGCGTGTTAAGATCGCTCTGCAATTGAGCCCAAAAATTCCTCCAGGTCATTTGGTCGGTCCGGCGATCCATCCGCTGATCGGCGAAAGATTTGAGCTTCTTGAGCACATTTTCCGCGTGAACTAGTCGCGAAACGCTAAAATCGATCGGCTCGCGATAGTGCGTCATCAGCATGGCCAGTCGGAGCACCTCGCCCGGCCACTTGCGACCGCCGAACTTTTCCGTGTTCAGCAGCTCGTTGATGGTGACGAAATTGCCCTCGCTCTTCGACATCTTGCGGCCTTCGACCTGCAAAAAGCCGTTGTGCATCCAGATGTTGGCCATGCGGTCGGAACCGAAGGCGCAGCAGGACTGCGCGATCTCGTTCTCGTGGTGCGGGAAAACCAGATCGATGCCGCCGGCGTGGATGTCGAAGACGTTCTTTTCAGGGTCATCACACTTGAGCCCGCCGCCGAAAGGCTCCAGGAGCTTGGCCATCGACATGGCCGAGCACTCGATGTGCCAGCCCGGCCGCCCCAGCCCGTCTATGCCAGCCGGCGACGGCCAGCCCGGCTCGCCGTCCTTCGATGGCTTCCAAAGCACGAAATCCATCTCGTCCTCCTTGTAGGAGGCGACGTCGACGCGGGCGCCGGCCAGCATCTCGTCGAGCGAGCGGCGCGCCAGCGCGCCGTAGCGCGGCGACTTGACCCGCGCCGCCATGCGCTTGGGCGAAAACAGCACATGACCTTCCGCGACATAGGCGACATCGAGGTCGACCAGCCGCTCGATCATCGCCTTCATGCCGTCGATATGTTCTGTGGCGCGCGGCTGGAAGCTCGGCTCCAGGCAGCCGAGCGCCTTCACGTCGGCCTGGAACTGCGCGTTGGTCGCTTCGGTGACCTTGCGGATCGCCTCGTTGAGCGGCAGGCCGGGATAGTCGCGCGCGGCACGCGCGTTGATCTTGTCGTCGACGTCGGTGATGTTGCGCACATAGGTGACGTGCGCCTCGCCATAGACATGGCGCAGCAACCTGAACAGCACGTCGAACACGATGACGGGCCGGGCGTTGCCGATATGGGCGAAGTCGTAGACCGTCGGGCCGCAGACATACATGCGCACGTTCTCCGGATCGATCGGAGCAAAATCCTCCTTCGTCCGGGTCAGCGTGTTGTAGAGCCGCAGCTTGGCGGTGGCATCAGACATAAATCGACTTCCCTCTTCGGCGCGCCGCGCCCCAACAGCCAGCGGCTCTTCGCAACGCTTCGCAGGCCTGCTGGCCTCGGCGTTTCTAACTGTCTTGCGATGAAGAAGGCGAAAACGTCCGGACCAGCGCTGGCGCTAGCCAATAATGCAAATGCCGCAAATGGCAAAAGACGTATTCATGCGCGCTATATGCCGCCCTGCCGCGGCCGCCGTCAAGCTGGCCAGCCCGGGTGCGCTGCATTTTTGTAACACCATGCGCGATGCGGAAGCAAAACGCCGATACACGACGCTTTTACTGCAGTGTTGCAGACGAGACTCAGTGTAGTGGCGAATCCAGGGGGAGCTTCGGTTTCGTAAGATTCTATTAAACATGTCGGGACTTCAATTCCGGCAGGTTCGCGGACCACCGGCAGACAGTCACGATTTGGTCCCAATCGATCACCATGTGACGCCTTCGCAGACGACCAACGCAACGACGATGACCTCAAGGAAGAGAGACATGTCACCGAAGAAGAGCGAAGCCGAGCGACAGACCGCCAAGGCGGCCCCGGCTCTCGCCACGCACTACCGCGCCATCGGCCCAGCCGCGATCGCCGCTGCGCTGCTCTGCGCGGTCAGGAAGACGCCGGTCAAGGCGGCCATCAAGGCCGCCTGACCGCCATTCGCTGCGCGCAGCAGCGCTAGAACAGGGTCAACTGCCCGGTATCCTTGGGCTTTTGCTTCTCGGCGGGCTTGTCCGCGACCAGTGCCTCAGAGCGCTGCTGCAGGTCCGGTCCGTCATTGGCCACGCTGTTGACCCGTTCAGACACCGGCACCGCCTCGAAAGTTCCCTCCGCCGGCGTGCGCATGAGATCGGCCACGTCGCGCGGTTCGCGCGTGCGGCAGTCCAGCCAGGCTTCAAAGTGTTCCGGCCCGATCACCACCGGCATGCGGTCGTGGATCGGGGCGATGTCAGCGCTGGCCGCAGTGGTCAGGATCGCGGCGGTGTCGATCTCCGACCCGCCGGGTTCAGCGTAGGTTTCCATCAGCCCGCCGAAGGCGACGACGCCGCCATGCGTCGGGCGCATCCAGTAGGGCTGCGGCCGCCTGCCCGTCTGGCGTCGCCACTCGTAGAAGCCGGATGCGGGGATGAGCACGCGGCGGTGGCGCATGGCCGTCTTGAAGGAAGGCTTCGACGCCGCCGTCTCGGATCGCGCGTTGATGTTGAGCGGGAGGTCCGCCGTGTTCTTGGCCCACGCCGGAATGAACCCCCAGCGGGCAAGCATCAGCCGGCGGTCGGGCAGGTTGGAGCCCGCGTCGCGCCGGTCGCCGGCAATCGCCAGGAGGATCGGCTGCGTCGGCGCGATGTTGTAGCGCGGCGGGAAATCCTCGGCGTCCATCACGCCGAGGACGGCGACAATCTCTTCCGGCGTGGCGGTCAATGCAAAACGTCCGCACATTTGTTTTGATGCCCCGCGATTCGTCAGGCACAAGGTGGGGGCTGGCCGTGACGCCGGCAAGGATGGCCGGTGGAAAACCGCCTCGCTCCGGAACCGAACCCGAATGAATGCCCGCAGGATCCTCCCGGCCGTCTCCGTCGCCCTGCAGCGCGGCGACACGCTGCTGCTGGTGCTGCGCGGACGCGCGCCGTCGCGCGATTTCTATGCGTTCCCCGGCGGTCGGGTCGAGGATGGCGAAACGCTCGAGCAGGCCGCGCGGCGCGAACTCTGCGAGGAGACGGGCCTTTCGGTGGATGGGCTCTCGCCGCTTGCGCGCATGCCGGTCGAGGGCGACGAGGTCGACTACGACCTGCAGGTCTTCTTCGGGCGCCATGTCGCCGGCGAACCCGTCGCGGCGGACGACGCCGCCGAGGCGATGTTCTTCACGCTGGCCGAAATGGAAGCGCTTCCGGTGCTCGAGTCCGTGCTGGAGGTCGGCCGCCGGCTGCTGGCCGGGCGGCCGCCGTCCCAGTCTTCCTGAGCGAACGGCCAGCGCTGCCTCCAGAATCCGCCTTGCGGCAGCCCAATTGTTTCGCCACAAGGGCGCATGCGGCGGCTTCCCTCGATCGTCACGGCTCTGGCACTGGTTTTCCTGACGGCTTCGCCGCGTCCGGCGCCGGCAGTCGACGCGCCCTACGAGGCCGGGCTAATGCGCATCGCCGAGGTGATGGGATCGCTGCATTTCCTGCGCAACCTCTGCGGCGACCGAAGCGACCGCTGGCGCACGACCATGGAAAGCCTGATCGAGGCCGAAAAGCCCGACCCCGAGCGGCGGGCGCGCTTCATCGCCAGCTTCAACCGCGGCTACCGGTCGTTCGAGGGCACCTATACGAAATGCACGGCCTCGGCGACCGAGGCGATCACCCGCTACACGGTCGAGGGCGAAAACCTGGCCCGTGACCTCGCATCGCGCTACGGAAATTAATCTTCCGTTAACTTTTCGCCGATGCCGGGGCGTACTTCGCCGTCGAGCTGTGCTAGGAACCTTAACGGGACATTAAAGGGACTGCTCAAGTTGGACCGACCCTGATCGGTCCATCGCTTGAAAAGGGTGGAATACAGCCATGGAACATGGGTTCAACGACCTCGACGCGCTGGTTAGGGAGGAAAAGCGGTTGACCGCGGTCGAAAACCACAGCGAAGCCTGGGCCGAGGGACTTTCGGCCGGCATCGAGCCCGAGATCATCGCGGAGGCCGCCCTGACGACCGCGATCGAGGAACTGCTGCGCGCCAGCGGGGAACCCGCGGCGCTGGCGCTGATCGAGCGGATGCGCGAGCGTGTCGTCGCCGGGGAATTCGCGCCGGAGCAGTCGCGGCATTGACAGGGCTGCCCGCGCGTTACATCGGACGGACCGGGGTTCGATTCGAGCGAAGCGACGCCGGAGAAGGATGATGCAATTCATGACACCGCGACAGACCACGCGCCCGGCGTTTGTGCGGCTGGCGCAGATCTGGATGGCGGCGTCATGCCTGGCAGCGCCGGTCGCCCTGATTGCCGCAACGCCGGCGGCGGCATTGAGCGAGATCGGGCGCGAGGACCTGCCCCCGCCGCACGGAACGCCCGGAACACCCGCCGTTCCCATGCCAGGCCAAGTGCCGTCCCCGGATTCGGACACCACGCCCGACGACACCGGCAGCCTGCGCGACGACGTCGCGCGGCCGGGCATTGACGACGACGGACCGCTGCCGGAAATCGTCTACAACCTCGACCGGCTGCCCGAACCGGTGCGGCGCATGCACAGGTTGCTGGTCGAGGCGGCGAAGAGCGGCGACATCGAGAAGCTGCGGCCCCTGCTGGGCACGGGCTCAGACGCCCCCCAGCTTTCGTTCGGCGAGTTCGAGGGCGACCCGATCGAGTTCCTGAAGGCTGCGTCCGGCGATCCGGAGGGCCAGGAGATCCTCGCCATCCTGGAGGAGGTGCTTGCCGCCGGCTTCGTCCATCTCGAAGCCGGGACGCCCAACGACATCTATGTCTGGCCCTACTTCTTCGGCATCCCGCTTGACAGGCTCGATGCCAAACAGAGGGTGGAGCTCTTCAAGATCATCACCGCCGGCGACCTCGAGGACATGAAGCAGTTCGGCGCCTACATCTTCTACCGGGTCGGCATCACGCCCGAAGGGCGCTGGGCCTTCTTCGTCGCCGGCGAGTGACGCAGGCGACCGTCCTCAGCGGACGATCGCCTCGGAGAACTCCACCGGCCGGCCCTGCCCTGCCGCGACGATCTCGCCTTCCCACATGACGCGGCTTCCCCTGACGATCGTGCCGACCGGCCAGCCCGTGACCTGCCTGCCGTGATAGGGCGTCCAGCCGGCACGGGAGCCGGCCTGCGCGTTGGTGATCGTCTCGGAGCGCTTCATGTCGACGACGGTGAAGTCGGCGTCATAACCTGCCGCGATGCGTCCCTTGCGGGCCATGCCGAAGATCCGGTTCGGCCCGTGGCTGGAGAGGTCTACGAAACGCTCAAGCGTCAGCCGGCCTGCATTCACATGGTCGAGCATGATCGGCACCAGCGTCTGCACGCCGGTCATGCCTGAGGGCGACTGCGGATAGGGTTTCGCCTTCTCCTCGAGCGTATGCGGCGCATGGTCGGAGCCGAGCACGTCGACGATGCCCTGCGATATGCCCCTCCAGATGCCGTCGCGGTGGCGGCTGTTCCTGACCGGCGGGTTCATCTGCAGGAGCGTGCCGAGCCGCGCATAGTCGTCGGCAGACATGGTCAGGTGATGCGGCGTCGCCTCGCAGGTCGCCACGTCCTTGTGCGCTTCGAGGAAGTCGATTTCCTCAAGCGTCGAGATATGCAGCACGTGGATGCGCGCCCGCGTTTCGCGCGCGATGCGCACCAGGCGCCGCGTGCATTCCAGGGCGGCGATCTCGTCGCGCCAGACCGGGTGCGAGGACGGGTCGTCTGCGACACGCTCGCCAAGGCGCTCGCGCAGGCGGAACTCGTCCTCGGAATGGAAGGCGGCACGCCGGCGCGTGTTCCCGAGGATCGCCGCGACGCCGTCGTCGTCCTCGACCAGCAGGTCGCCGGTGGAGGAACCCATGAAAACCTTGATGCCGGCAGCGCCCGGCAGCCGCTCGAGTTCGCCGACATCCTTCGCGTTCTCGCGCGTGCCGCCCACCCAGAAGGCGAAGTCGCAATGCATGCGGCCGGTGGCGCGCCTCACCTTGTCGGCGAGCGCCGCCTCGCTTGTCGTCAGCGGATTGGTGTTGGGCATCTCGAAGACGGCGGTGACGCCGCCGAGCACGGCCGCCCTGGAACCCGTCTCCAGGTCTTCCTTGTGCTCGAGGCCCGGCTCGCGGAAATGCACCTGGCTGTCGATCACGCCGGGCAGCACATGCAGGCCGCGGCAGTCGATCGTCTCGCCGGCCGACGCCCCCGACAGATCACCGATCGCGGCAATCCGGCCATTGCGAACGCCGATGTCGCGAACGCCCTGCCCGTCGTGGTTGACGACCGTGCCGCCTGTCAGGATGAGATCGTAGGTCGCCGCCATGCCGTTCCGCCGCTCTTGCCGCCCCGCCGGCTGCGGCTTACGTAATGGCCGGTTCTTTTGCAAGTCAGGTTTCCAGCAGCGCCATGCCGACAGCTCATCTCGACGACCGCGCCATCGTTTCCGTGACCGGAGCGGACGCCGAGCATTTCCTGCAGAACATCGTCACGGCCGACCTCGACGCGCTCGCCCATGGCGAGGCCAAACCGTCGGCGCTGCTGACGCCGCAGGGCAAGATCCTGTTCGACTTCCTGATCTCGCGAACCGGCGACCACCAGGGTTTCCGGCTCGAATGCCGGGCCGACATCGCCGACGACTTCCTGCGCCGCCTGATGCTCTACCGGCTGCGGGCCAAGGTTGAGATTTCCAAGCAGGAAGAACCACTTGTCGCAGTATCATGGGGATCCGATTCAGCCGCTTCAGAAAACGATTCAACCTGGCTGCGCGACACAAGGTTTCCGGACAGCGCCCCGGCATGGCGCTCCTATGCGGCGACTGCGGCCGGCGACGGATCCGCATGGCACGCTTTCCGCGTCGCGAGCGGCGTTGCCGAAAGCGGGACCGACTATGCGCTGGGCGACGCATTCCCGCACGACGTGCTGCTCGACCAGACGGGCGGCGTCGGCTTCCGCAAGGGTTGCTACGTCGGCCAGGAGGTCGTCTCGCGCATGCAGCATCGGGGAACGGCGCGCAGGCGCGTGCTGATCGTCTCCGGCGACCCGCTGCCGGCGCCGGGCACGGACGTCGTTGCCAACGGGCGACCGATCGGCACGCTGGGTTCCACTGCCGCCGGCAGGGGACTCGCGATCCTGCGGATCGACCGCGTCAAGGACGCCCTCGACGCCGGACACCCGATCGAAGCCGGCGGCACGCCGCTCGCGGTCGCCATACCGGACTGGGCGACCTTCACCTTCCCCGAAAGCACGCCCGGCGAGGACGCCTGATGGCGGCCGACAAGGCGGGAGCGCCGCCGCGCGCCTGGCAACGCATGCTGTCCGGCCGGCGGCTCGACCTGCTCGACCCCTCCCCGCTCGATGTCGAGATTTCCGACATCGCCCACGGCCTTGCCCGCGTCGCGCGCTGGAACGGCCAGACCTCGGGCGCGCACGCCTTCTCGGTCGCCCAGCATTCGTTGCTGGTCGAGGACATCTTCTGCTTCCTCACCCGCGACCCTTCGCCCGACGCGCGCCTGACGGCCCTGCTGCACGATGCCCCTGAATATGTGATCGGCGACATGATCTCGCCCTTCAAGTCCGCCGTCGGCGGCGGCTACAAGGCCGTCGAGCAGCGCCTGCAGAACGCCATACACATGCGGTTCGGCCTGCCCGTCGCCACGCAGGAGCGGTTGAAACGGGACATCAAGCGCGCCGACCAGGTGGCGGCTTATCTGGAAGCGACGCAGCTAGCCGGCTTTTCGGTCGCCGAGGCGACGGAATTCTTCGGCCGTCCGCGCGGCATCGATCCCGCCCGCTTCGACCTCGCCTGCAAGCCGGCCGGCTCCGTCCAGGCAGCTTTCCTCAAGAAATTCGCCACGATCGAGAAGATACGCGGCTAGCGCCTGCGAAAGGCGCCGGGAAGTCGCAGCCTGCGCGGCTCAGGCGGGCGCGCGGTCGAGGCGGTCTCCACGATTTCGGCCGACGGACGCGCGGCGAGCGCCGTCTTCGTCGCCCCGCCGCCGGAAAAATCCATCACGCTGTCGTAGAAGGGAACGCCGGCTGCCGAGACCGGCGGCGACGTCTCGTGCATCACGCTGATGACTATGATGCCCGGGCAGTTGTCCTTGATCGCCTGGTGGAAGGCGACCTTTGCAACGGGATCGAGCGCACCGGTGGCTTCGTCGAGGAACAGCAGGCCCGGCTGCTGAAGCAGGATGCGGGCGGCGACGAGCTTCTGCTTCTGGCCACCCGACAGGACCTGGTCCCAGACGCCGCCCTCGCGGCTCTCCTCGCCGAGCTGGTCGGCGAACTCCCCAAGGCCGGTCCTGGCGAGAATCGACGCGACGTCGGCGTCAGCGTGCCGATCCACCGCATCGGGAAGGCAGACCAGTTCCTTCAGGGTCAACTGCGGCAGCTTGACGTCCTGCGCGGCATAGAAGGTCCGCACCCCCTCGGGAAACACCACATAGCCCCGGCCATGCGGCCACAGGCCGTTGACGGCCTTGATGAACGAGGTCTTGCCGCTGCCGGAGGCGCCCTTGACGTAGGTCCACTCGCCGCGCCGGAAGCGGACGTTGCGGATGGTCAGGAACGGGGTCGCCTCGCTGCCCTGGTGCATGAGGTCGAGATCGCGGACGGTGAGGCCGAAGACGGCGTTCTGCGCACCGTAGCGAAGATCGCGGCAGCCGGTGCGGCGGTAGAAGGCATCCGGGTGCTGGACCTCCTCGATGGCGACGGCAAGGCCGGTGACGCGCCTTGCGTTGGCCCTGAGCGTGGCGATCGCCGGCATGACGTCGATGAACCAGGAGCATTGATTGATCAGCGAGTTCACCAGTTCGGCGCCGGTGACGTAGCTCTTCAGGCTGATGTTGTCGTTCACATAGGGCATCAGGCCGGGGAGATAGGCGACGACCCTGGCCGACAGGAAATTGTAGACGCGCTCGAAGGACTGGTACGCGGTGTGGACCCAGTTCAGCTTCGCCCAGGTCTGGTCGATGTCCTCATAGAGCCGCGCGTGCATCTTCTTCTGCACATCCTCGCCACGCGCCGCCGATACGTGGAAGCTGCGCCTCAGCAGAGTCGTCAGTTCGGCGCGATAGCTGCCCTCGGCCCGCTGGATGGCGTTGGTCAGGCGCTCCAGCACGCGACCCATCCTGAGCGCAAAATACGTGTTGAGCGGCACGTAGGCGGCGACGGCCGCGAAAGCCAGGACCGCCGCACCGTATGTGCCGAGAAACGAAAGCCCCTCGATCGCCGTCGACTGCTCGATCAGCTTCTGCCCGACGAAGAACAGCGACGTGGCGACCCCCATGACGCCCATCGCAAGGCCGATCGCCCCGCCGGTCATGCCCTTGATTGATTCCTGGATGCGCTGGTCGACATTGTCGGGCGGCTCGACCTTCATGCCATCAACGCCGACGCCGCCGTTCTGCAGGTGGAAGTGGGTATGGTTGGCGTCCAGCAGGGCGTCGTTGAAGCGGCTGTTCAGCCAGCTGCGCCACTTGCGGTGCAGCGTCGTGGAGCAGAGATGCCGAAGGCCGATGATGCCCACATCCTTGACGACGACCAGCAGGATGAGGAAGCCGGCGCTGCTCAGGAGGTAGGCCAGCGGATCGGCGGTCTCCGCGTCGTGGAAGCGGGCTATGGCGTTGACCAAGTCGCCCGAAGCCTCGGCCATCCAGACGCTGGTCTTGCTGGCGGCCGCGGTGAACAGCGCAATCACCGCCGTCAGCGTCCAGGCCTCCTTCCAGCGATCGGAGAACCAGTAGGCCTTCATCAGGCCCCAGAAGCTGCGCATCGACGAGACGGGCGTCAGCGGCGGGGCCTGCACCCCGGCACGGCGACCGAAGCCTCGCCAGCGAAGCCTGGGGATCACGGCACCCGTCCGAACGACTTTCCCACCCTATGCCCCTTTTTTGCCACGAAGATACCACGATTCGGCCGTGTTCGAAGCAATTGTCGGACAAGTGGAGCGTTACCATGGGTTATGCCAGCAACGCTGACCCAATCAGGCGCGCCGGCATCCCGCTGTTATTATTCGGCTTTTTTGACAGTTCTATTACGGAGGCCGCTGCGAGGCGGAAATCCTAGCGACCCGGCCTCTCGAGGCGGTCGATGAACCATTGGGTGAGCCGGACCCAGACTTCATCCTTCTCGCCCGTGTCCTCGCAGCCGTGGTCGAGGTTCGGGTTGTCGTTGACCTCGATGACGAACACGCCGCCATCCGTCTCCTTCAGGTCGACGCCGTAGAGGCCGTCGCCGATGCAACGCGCGGCGCGCACCGCGGTCTCGACGACGAGCGGCGGCGTTTCTTTCAGCGTGAAGGTCTTGATGCCGCCCTGCTGCGGCTTGCCGGCGCGATCGTGGTTGACGATCTGCCAGTGCTTCCTGGCCATCAGGTAGTGCACGGCAAAGAGCGGCTGGCCGCCGAGCACGCCGACGCGCCAGTCATATTGGGTCGGCAGGTACTTCTGCGCGATCAGCAGGTCGGAGTCCTCGAGCCAGGTGGTCGCCAGCTTGCGCAGTTCGTCGGGCGTCGAGACCTTCTTGACGCCGCGCGAGAACGAACTGTCGGGAATCTTCAGCACCAGCGGAAAGCCGAGGGTGTCGGCCGCCAGCGTGAAATCGGCCGGGCTGGCGATCATCACGGTCGGCGGCACCGGCACCTTGTTGTGGGCCATCAACTCGTTCAGGTAGACCTTGTTGGTGCACCGGATCATCGACAGGGGATCGTCGATGACGGGCATGCCTTCCTGCTGCGCGCGCCGCGCGAAGCGATAGGTATGGTTGGAGATCGACGTGGTCTCGCGGATGAAAAGCGCGTCGTAGTTGGCGAGCTTGGCGAGGTCCTTGCGCGTGATGGGCTCGACCTCGACGCCCATCTTCTCGGCGATCCTGGCCCAGTGGCGCAGCGACGAAATCTCCGACGGCGGCAGGGTCTCGTGCGGGTCGACCAGGGTGGCAAAGGTATAGCGGGCCGGGACGCGCGCCTTGCCGTCGCGCCACTCGCGCTTGGTATAGGCGTCGAGGCTCGCCAGGAAGCGCGTCTTCTCCTCCGCGTCCAGCCGGATTACCGGCAGGAAGCCGATCTTGCGGATCGACGCCCACTCCGCGCCGTCGCGAATGGCGATTTCCAGCGACGGGGCCCTGAACCAGTCGAACAGGAGCCGCGCAAACCGGTCCCATGCCTTCGACGGACCGATGCCGAAAAAGAATGACGCCTTGGCCGGAAAGGCGCCGCCGAGGTCCTTGCGGCACTTGTTCAGCGCGAGTTCGAGTTCCGGCAGCGCGTTTTCGTAGAGCTTGGGCTCGGACAGGTCGATGATCGTCTCCACCGACGGGATGACCCGGTGCCCGCGCGAACTGGCGAGCAGCGAGGCGTAGTAGCCGCGGCTCTGGTAGCCGTAGTTGTTGGACAGGTTGATGACCTTCGGCCGCTGCCCCCCGAACAGCGCGGGATGCGCGAGATAGTCCCTGTTGGTGATGATCTTGTGCGGCGTCGCCACCTGGTCGAGGTCGCTCTGCCGGCCGGTCAGTATCACCCAGGTCATGTCTTCAGCGCTTTCCGAGGATGATGGCCGCGCGCAAGGCATCCTTGCCGAACTGCGCCATGTTCATGAAGATTGCGTAGGGCACCGGAATGTTGGCGGCGTCGGACGCGGTTTCCTGACGCTCCACCTCCACCCAGGGGTCGTGGATCAGGATGTGCTCGCCGTCGTCGCCAATGGCCAGCACCCAGTGCGGCACCTTCTTGCCGAACATCAGGAAGCCGCTGATGAGCACAAGGACCAGCTTGCCCTCGCCGATGGCGTCGCGAATGTCGCCGATCGCGAAGGGAGCATAGGTGACGGGAATGCCGTAGAGGTCCGCACGCCGGCGGAAATCGACCTGGGCAAGCTCCATCACGCGCCGCTTCTCGGC
The DNA here is from genome assembly GCF_040813675.1 of Mesorhizobium marinum. NCBI lineage: Bacteria > Pseudomonadati > Pseudomonadota > Alphaproteobacteria > Hyphomicrobiales > Phyllobacteriaceae > Mesorhizobium > Mesorhizobium marinum. The sequence continues at coordinate 223,130 of NZ_JBFOCI010000003.1, forward strand.
GCTGCGGACCGATTGCAGGAACAGCGCGCCGTGGAAGGATACGCGGATCTCGGGCGACAGGCCGTTCTCATAGGCGGCGACGGCGAGCCCGAACGGCTCGCAGCCGCCCGGCCCCGACATCATGAAGATCGTCGTCGCCTCGCGCCACAGGCGGATCTCCCGCACCGGATCGGGCACGAAGGCGGGATCGAAACTCGACATCGCCATCATCAGGCAGCACGGCCCGCAGGTGAAGTCGCACGTCTGCGGATAGAAAGGGACCGTGGTCTCGAGCGGCGCGTCGCCACGCAGCATCTTTTCGTAGCGGATCGCAGTAGCGCCATCCTCGTAGTAGTCCGGTTCGCTGCCGATCCTGCGGTAGCCTCCCTTCTCGTAGATGCGGATGGCGCGGGCGTTGTCCTCGCGGACCTCCAGGCGCAGCAGCATGCGTCCGTGCTCGAAAGCGATATCCTCGGCCGCGTCGAGCAAGAGGCGACCGACCCCCTGCCCCGACCGGTCGGGCGCGATCGCGATGGAATAGAGCCGCGCGACACCGCTGCCCTTGCGGAACAGGACCATCGCATAGCCGGCGATCCTTCCGTCGACCTCGGCCACGAGGGTTTCGGCGGTGCTTCTCTCGATCAACTGGCGGAAGGAGCGGCGCGAGATGCGGTCGGTCGCGAAGACCGCCGACTCGATGGCGAACAGCGCATCGACATCACTTGCGCGAGCCGGGCGAATGTCGGCAGCCATGCGGAACGGAAGCCTCGTCGCAAAGGGAAGAGAAACGGCTGTTGGACTGAACTCTGCCCGGGCCTCTCACGCAGGGGCAACTTTGCGCAATCGCGCCTCGATTCGGGCCGAATTGTGACGCCCGTCCGCCGGCTTGCCGGGCACCGCCGCGGCGGCCCGGAGCGTCACGCCATGCCTGCCCCGGCGAGCATCTGCCTATAGGCCTTGCGGCCGAGTTCGAGCAGCTTTTCCGGCGCAAGCGTGCCGACCACGGCGCAGCCCCAACCCTTGTCTAGCCAGTAGATGGCGCGCAGGTCGCCCTGCTCCTCGTCATAGGTTCCCCAGGACTTCGCCGCGCCTTCAGGGGTGACGTAGATCGACAGCCTGCTTCCCTTCGCATCCTCGTAGAGCAGCATGGCCGCACTGCGGTGTCCGGCCGGCAGGAGCCGGCCGCCCACAAGTTCAAATCCATCGGAGGAAAGGTCGGGGGCAACCAGCGTCAGCCCGAGCCGGCTGGAGAGCCAACCAAGGAGGTGATCCCGATCGCCGGCGCCGACCTCGACCGCATGACGCTGTTCCGCGGCATAGACGGCGTGGGCGGCGATGGCGGCTTCGGATAGATCCTCCGCCGTTTCCGATCCCATGCCCAGCCGGGCGGCCCCGGCGAAATAGCCGCCGCCTGCGCCGAGCGCGAGCAGCAGCGCTGCAGCGGCCGCCATGCGCCAGCGCGGGGCGCGCGCAGTGGCTTTGGGCGTTTCGCCGGCGACCAATGCCGTCAATCGTTCCGGCACCGGTTCGGCCAGTACGTCCGAGAGGCTGGCACGCAGCCGCTCGCGATCTGCCTCGAACCGGCTGCTCCTGGACTTCATCTCCGGATTGGCGTCGAGCCAGGCGGCGAAGTCGTCGCGCTCGTCCTGCGGCATCTCGCCGTCGAGCGCCATGTGAATGTCGCGTTCGGTGAAATCGCGCCGGGTCATCGCTCGACCACCCTGATAGCGCGCCGGCGGTGCATGTCGTCGAGAAGGCCGCGCAGTTCCTCCCGGCCACGGGCAACGCGCGACATCACCGTGCCGGCCGGGATGCCGAGCATCGCCGCGGCCTCGGCATAGGAAAAGCCCTCGACCCCTACGATGACCAGCGCGGCGCGGCGCTCCGGGCCGATCGCCTGGAGCGCATCGACGATCTCGCGCGAAGCAACGCTTTCGGACTGGTCGGCCTGCACCGACAACGCTTCGGAATCGTCCAGATTCAGCATGGCGACCTCACCACGGCGCTTGGTACGGCGCGTCTGGTCCACGAACAGGTGGTGCATGATGGTGAACAGCCAACGCCGCGGATTGTCGCCGGTACGCCAGTTGTCCATGCGCGCCAGAGCCCGCTCAAGACAGTCCTGCACCAGGTCGTCGGCAGCGTCGCGGTCGCGCACGAGCGCGCGCGCATAGCGCCTGAGCCGGGGTATTTCCGCAAGGATGGCCGCCTTCCGATCTTCCATTCCGGCCTGTCTCAGCGCCACTTCAAGTCGATTGAACCCCTGTTCGTCCCGCGGCACAAGCCGGACGCCTGCCGTGGCCCTTTGCTGTCAAACGTTTTCGGGGAGCCGATTCTTCCGACCTTGCATCAATTTGGTTGAAGCGATCCATATGACCTATTCATTATGCGGAAGATCGCCGCGGGAGTAAAAGGGCGACCGTCCCCGGAGACCGCGACAGATGACTGCTCAGACACAGGCAAGGACAAGCGCCAGCGCACGGGCAGTGCCGTGGCTGATCATCATTTGCGGGTGCGCGATCGCCGCGCTGACCTTCGGGCCGCGCTCGGCCATGGGCTTCTTCCAGATTCCGATGCTGGCGGAAAAGGGCTGGGACCGCACGACCTTCGGCCTCGCCATGGCCCTGCAGAACCTGTTCTGGGGATTGAGCCTGCCGTTCTTCGGCGCCATCGCCGATCGCTACGGCACGTGGCGCGTGCTGACGCTCGGCGGCCTGATCTACGCCGCCGGCCTCTACATCATGGCGGTCGCCGACAGCCCGGCCATGCTGCATATCGGCGGCGGGGTGCTGGTGGGCCTCGGCGTCGCCGCCGGCTCCTTCTCGATCGTGCTTGCCGCTTTCGCCCGCCACACGCCCCCGGAAAAGCGGTCGATCGTGTTCGGCATCGGCACGGCGGCGGGTTCCGCCGGGATGTTTCTCTTCGCCCCGATCGGACAGGGGCTGATCGACGCCTATGGCTGGTCGCAGAGCCTGGTGATCATGGCGGTGATGATGCTTGCCGTGCCGCTGCTGGCGATCCCGCTGCGCGGCAGTTCGCACAATGCCGAGGCCGCGCGCATGGCCGCCCAGCAGACCGTCGGCGCGGCGCTGCGCGAGGCGATGAACCATCGCAGCTACACGCTCCTGGTTTCCGGATTCTTCGTCTGCGGCTTCCAGGTGGCCTTCATCACGGCGCATTTCCCCGCCTATATCGACGACCTCGGCATCGACGCCCGCTACGCGGTGATCGCGCTTGCGCTGATCGGCTTCTTCAACATCATCGGCTCGCTGTCGGCGGGCATCATCGGGCAGCGCTACTCGAAGCCGAAGTTCCTGGCGTGGATCTACATCGGCCGGTCGATCGCGGTCACCGTGTTCCTGCTCGTCCCGCAGACGCCGACCAGCGTGATCGTCTTCGCGATCGTGATGGGGCTGCTGTGGCTGTCGACCGTTCCGCCGACCAACGGGCTGGTCGCAATCATGTTCGGAACCCGCCACCTCGGCATGCTCGGCGGCGTCGTCTTCCTGTCGCACCAGATCGGCTCGTTCCTCGGGGTCTGGCTCGGCGGCTATCTCTACGACCACTTCGGCTCATACGATCCGGTCTGGTGGATCGGGGTCGCGCTCGGCCTGTTCGCCGCGATCGTTCACTGGCCGATCGAGGAGAAGCCGGTCGAACGGCTGGCGGCGCTGCCGGCCGAATAGGCGCGGGCCGCCTACGGGTCCGGCGCGCGCTCGGCGCTCGCCGACCTGGCGAGCAGCTTCTGGTAGAACAGGCCGATGCCGATGAGCACGGCGCCGAGACCGATGAAGGACAGCGCGCGCAGCACGCCTTCAAGCTCGGACATGTCGAAGATGAACACCTTCGCCACGGCGACCGCGATCAGCGCCGCCGACGCGATGCGCAGCACCTGCGACCGCCGCCGGACACCGGCGACGAGCAGTCCGACGCCCATGACCAGCCAGAGCGCCGAATAGGCGTAGGTCTCCAACTGGCTCATACCGGTCCAGTAGGCGATGTGCTCGCCCTGGAAAAGCCGGCGGATCGACAGCGTCGCATAGGCGAAGAACAGCAAGGCCGCGAGCAGGCCGAGCATCGCCGAATACCAGCGCGGACGCCTGCCGCGGGCATAGACCGCCAGCGCGCCGGCGGCGATGCCAGGCAGCAGATAGGCCAGGAAAAGCAGGTTGAAGACGGGTATCCGGCCGGTCGATTCGTCGGTGATCAGCGGGTTCAGGAACAGGAAATGCTGGAAGGCGACGAACGCCGCCGAGGCGACGCCTGCGACCAGCGAACCGATGCGCAGCACCGAGCTTGGCGAACGCATGTCGAGCGCCACAAGGATGGCGCCGGCACCGAGCGCGATCAGCGTGTAGACGGCCTGCTCCGCGAGCGTGGGGGCGCCAGAGTTGATGACGCCGCCGTTCATCGCATGGCGCACCAGCATCGCCACGGTCAGCAGCGCGAGCAGGACCGCCGCCGCCTCCATGATGAGGCGCGGCCGCCCGCCGGTCGTGCGGGAAAGCTGCCAGGCAGCGAAGGCGAAGGCGAGCGCCGGGATGAGGTAGCCGGGCAGAAGCGCGTTGAAGACCGGCGTCCTGCCCAGCAGGGAAGCGCCGACGATCGTCGGATCGACCGCGATGCGGCCGACGACGACAACCACCACGAGAACGCAGAGCCAGCCCAGCACGGGATAGGCGCGGATGCGTGTCGCGACGGCCGGCACCACGGCAAGCGCGCCGGTCAGCACCGTCGTCCAAAGCGGGCCGAAGCTCATGTGCAGCGCGAGAACGGCTGCGACGCAGGCTCCGATGAAGGCGAACGACACGGCGAGACCGCCGGTCAGCGGCGGGCTTTCCCGCCGGGCCAGGATCTCGCCACAAGCGACGAACGCAGCGGTGAGGATCACTGCTGCGAGGGCGTAGCCCAGATCGCGGTCGAGGTCGCCGAACGCGATCCATTGCGACGCGAGAACGACGAGCGGCACAAGCACCGCCCAGCCGGTCCATGCCGCAGCCCGCGCGGGCGCAGAGGCAATCGCGCGCCATGCGCCCCAGATGCCGTCGACGAGAAACAGCACCGCAAGCACCAGGCCTGCCTGCCCCAGGACCGCAGCGAACGGCGACGCTTCGAACCCTTCGAAGGACAGGTCTCCGCCCGGGAGCTGCAACGTAAACGATCCCGTCAGCGCAAGCTTCACATTGACAAGGACCGTGGCGACGCCAGCAGCATGGAGAAGAGACACGGCGCCCGGCCGGTAGAAGGCGACGACGATCATGCCGAATATCAGCGCCGAACCGTAGGCTGCGCCGCCGAGCACCTGGTATTCGGGGGCGGACATCAGGACGGCCGCCGTCAGGGCGACGAAGACCGCCGGGACAACGGCGGGCCAGGCGGCCTGGTCGCCTTCACCGCCCGGCCTCAGCCAGACAAGGGCAAGCGCGCCGAGCGTGACGACGCTGATCGCCACCACGGCGATCATGTCGACGCTTGGCGAGTCGAACAGATAGGCGAGCGTCCACAGGCCGGTGCAGGCAAAGCCGGCGGCAGCCAGAACGTCCCAGCTGCGCAGACGGGCAATCGCCGTGTTTGCGACGAGCACGATCGCGAGATAGCCGAACAGGGTCCATGCGCTCGGCGACTGGGACGAAACGAGCGCCGGGGTCATCATCGAGCCGAGCAAGCCGAGGCCGGCCAGCGCCTGACCGTGCACAAGAGCCGCAGCGATGGTGGCGACGCCGATGACGCCGAGGAGCAAAAATGCGGCCGCCGGCCCAAGGAAACCGTAGATGCCGTGTGCGGCATAGACCGCGCCGAACAGCGTGAAGGCGCCGGCCGCCGTGAGAACACCCGGCACGTAGGCGCCCGCCGCGCCTTCGAGCGGCACTTTGAAACCCCGGCGTCGGACGAACTCGCCGCCTCCGGCAAGGAGGAGCCCGAGCAGACCGGCCATGGTGAGGCGCGCGCCCGGGCCGAAGATGCCGGCCTCGATGGAGTAGCGCACGAGAAACAGCCCGCCCAGCGCCAGCGCCAGTCCGCCGACCCATATCGCCCAGCGCGTGCCGAGCGCCGTCTCGATGTCGGGCGTCGAGGCCGCCGGCCGGACGGCCACGGCATCGGGCTCCGCCCGTGAGTCGGCGGCGGACTGCTCCTCGGCGGGGGCCGACATTGCCGCGGCGGCCCAGGGTCCTGCCTGTTCCGGCGTTTCCGCTGTATCGGCCGCGGCTTCGGCGGCCGGCGTTTCGACCGGCGCGACTTCGGCCGCAACCGTCTCTGCGGCGGCCGCCTCGTCCTCGGCCTTGGCGACCGCCGCGGGCGGGTTGGCGAGAACGAAGCTGCGCAGCGCGCCGATCTCGCGTTCGAGAAGACCAATGCGGCTGTTCTGGCGCGCCACGACGACGACCAGCGCGATGAACGCCACAATGCCGATCAGACCATCAATCATGTGTTCCCCCGGGCGCCGCCTTCACGCAGCGCTTTCCCCGCCGTCCGCATGCGCTCCCGGCCGATGCCGACGCAGCGCGCCGAGAAACGCCGATCGCGCTTCTGGCTCGCCGAAACCACGGGGTTCGTAGACATGGCGGGAGAAGAAAAAGCCGGTCAGCAGGAACGCCTGCGCCACCGCCGACGCATCGGCTCGCTGTCCCGGTTCGAGCAGGAAGGATGGGAGCACCAGCATCCTGTCGCGCCAGGGTTCGCCGGCGTCCCGCGAGACTGCCCTGCCCGACTTCGGCGAGACATAGGCGAGATCGACGCGCGATCCGGTCGCCGCGCACTCGGAGAGGTCGAGCCCGAAGCCGAGTTCGTCGAGCAGCATGACCTCGAAGCGCACGACCAGTTCGCCGGCCGCCGCGGGGTCGTCCAGATGGTCGATCACGAGGCCGAGCGTTTCATAGAGCCGTTCGTGCGGGTCGCGCTCAGGCAGCAGTCTGAGGTGCCCGGCCAGGGTCTGAAGCCCGTAGATCGCGCAGGCGCTGTCGAAGAGCCGCGCAGCGTTGAGGTCGAGCGCCTCGACCTGGAACGTGCCCAGATGCTCGTCGAGCCTGGCACGCCAGAGCAGGTCGACCCTGTTGCCGGCCTGAAGCAGCGGCTGCTGCTTGCGCGACCGCCCTCCGCGCACCAGCCCGAGATGGCGGCCGTGCAGGCGCGTCATCACTTCCAGGATGGCGCTCGTCTCGCCATGCCTGCGGGTGCCGAGAATGATTCCCTCGTCGCGCCATTCCATCAATCGAGCCTTCCACCGGTTCGAAGGCGAAATCAAGGATCGCTGCCGCAGCGCGACTTGGCAAACGGAAATATCTGACTAAAGTCAGAGAAATGGACATGGCTTCCGTCAGACAGATTCGCAGCTTCAACCGCGCGGTGACGCACCGCACCGGCGCGCTGGAAGACAGCTATCTCGGACGCGGGCGCCCGCTCGGCCACGCGCGGCTGCTCTTCGAGGTCGCGCCCGAGGGAAGCGACATCGCGTCCCTGCGCGAACGGCTCGGTCTCGATTCCGGCTACGCCAGCCGCCTGCTCAGGGCGCTGGAGACCGAAGGGCTCGTCGCGCTGCAGAGCGATCCCGCCGACCGCCGGCGCAGGCTGGTCACGCTGACCGATCGCGGCCGCGCCGAACGCGAGGCCTATGACGCGCTTTCGGACGATCTGGCAGCATCGCTGCTCGCTCCCCTGAGCCGGTCGCAGCGCGAACGGCTGGTCGCGGCCATGACCGAGGTCGAGACGCTGATGAAGGCCGCATCGATCGCCATCATGCCGGAACCCGAGGACAGCGCAGATGCGCAATGGTGCGTGGCGTCCTATTTCGGCGAGCTCGCGGCGCGGTTCCCGGGTGGCTTCGACCCCGGCGATGGCGGTTATGCAGGCAAGCCCGCTGAGACCGCCGGCGCGTTCCTGATCGCCCGCCTGCACGGCCGTCCGGTGGGATGCGGCGCGCTGAAGCCGACAGGGCATTCGACCGCCGAGATCAAGCGCATGTGGGTCGCGCCCGAGGCGCGCGGGCTGGGCGTCGCCCGGCGCCTGCTTGCGGCACTGGAGGACGCGGCGCGCCAGTCCGGCCTGACCAGGGTGGTGCTCGACACGAACCGCACGCTCTCCGAGGCGCAGGCCCTCTATCGCAAGGCCGGCTACCGCATGATCGAGCGCTACAACGACAATCCCTATGCCGACTTCTGGTTCGAGAAGACGCTGGGGCCGGAGTAGCGACGCCGCGCTAGCGCGGGAAATCCAGCCCCATCTCGCGGTAGCGTTCGGGGTCGTCGCCCCAGTTCTCGCGGACCTTGACGAACAGGAACAGGTGGACGGTCTGCTCGAGGATGTCGCCGATCTCCTTGCGGGCGGCCTGCCCGATGGCGCGGATGGTCTCGCCCTTGTGGCCGAGGACGATCTTCTTCTGGCTGTCGCGCTCGACATAGATGACCTGCTCGATGCGAACCGAGCCGTCCTTCTTTTCTTCCCACTTTTCGGTTTCGACGTGCGAGGAATAGGGCAGTTCCTGATGCAGCCTCAGGTAGAGCTTTTCGCGGGTGATTTCGGCCGCGAGCTGGCGCATCGGCAGGTCGGAAATCTGGTCCTCCGGATAGTACCAGGGCCCCTCGGGAAGCGTCTCGGCCAGATGATCGAGCAGATCGTCGCAGCCCGAACCGGTGAGCGCCGAAACCATGAAGGTGCGCTGGAACGCGACGCGCTCGTTCGCCGCCTTGGCGAGCTCGAGCAGAGCCTCCGGCTTGACCCGGTCGACCTTGTTGAGGATCAGAACCTTCGGCTGGGGGACGGAGGCAACCTTGTCCAGCAAGGCGTCGGCATCGCCCTTGATGCCGCGCTCGGCGTCGATCAGCACCAGCACGACGTCGGCGTCCTTGGCGCCGACCCAGGCCGTCGTCACCATTGCCGTATCCAGCCTGCGCCGCGGCTTGAAGATGCCCGGCGTGTCGACGAAGACGATCTGGGCGTTGTTGTGGGTGGCGATGCCGCGAACGATTGCGCGCGTCGTCTGCACCTTGTGGGTGACGATCGACACCTTGGCGCCGACCAGCCGGTTGACCAGTGTGGACTTGCCGGCGTTCGGCGCGCCGATCAGGGCGACAAATCCGGAGCGGGTCGGTTGTTCGGTGGTCATGCTGCCGCCCCTTTCTCGGGCGTCCATACGCCCTCTCTCACCAGAAACGCCGAGGCTGCCGCCTCTTCCGCGGCGCGGCGCGACGCGCCGGTACCGGTCGCCGGCTCGAAACCGGCGACCCGAAGCGAAACCGTGAAGACCGGCTGGTGGTCCGGTCCCTCGCGTCCCTCGATCACGTAGGCCGGCCGGGCGTCGCTCGACTTGGCGATCCATTCCTGCAGTTCGCCCTTCGGATTGGCGGGCTTCTCCACGGCGAGAACGGCAAGCGGGCCCCAGAGACGATGCACGACGGTGCGCGCCGCCTCCATGCCGCCGTCGATGTAGATGGCGGCGATCAGGGCCTCGACGGCGTCCGCGAGGTAGTTGCCGCCGGCCTTGCGTCCGCGCGACTTCAGCGCCGAATCCGCCCGCATGACATCGCCGAGCTGCATCTCCATCCCGATCTTCGAGCAGGCGCGGGCATCGACGAGCGCGTTGAAGCGCGGCGCGATCTCACCCTCCCTGGCGTCGGGAAACTGCGCAAGAAGCATGTCGGCGACGATCAGGCCGAGCACGCGATCGCCGAGAAACTCGAGGCGTTCGTTGTTGCTGGCCGCCTTCACCGCGCTTGAATGCGTCAGGGCCGTCTCGAGCAGGCGCAGATCCTTGAAGCCGTAGCCGGTCTTCGCCTCGATCTCCCTGGCCAGCGCTTCGCCCGTCGGACGCTTCAAGGGCATGAAGCCGGTCCCTAGCCAACCCAGTTGAATAGCCGGGACGGACGCATCAGCGACGGCCACTTCCAGATCTCGAGCGGGCTCGCGCCGCCGGCGATCGAGAAGAAGATGATGTTGGCGCGGCCGACCAGGTTCTCTTCCGGCACGAAGCCTACCGAAAAGCGGCTGTCGGTCGAATTGTCGCGGTTGTCGCCCATCATGAAATAGTGGCCCGGCGGCACCACGAACTCGCGGGTGTCGTCGCCCAGGCCGTTCCGGGTCAGGTCCAGCGTGTCGTAGGAGACGCCGTTCGGCAGGGTCTCGCGATAGACGTCGACCGGCCGGTCGACCTCGGTGATGTCGGGATTGTCGATTTCGCCGATCTTCTCGCGCGGGACTGCCTGGTCGTTGATGTAGAGCTGGCCGTCGCGCATCTGGATGCGGTCGCCGGGAAGGCCGATGACGCGCTTGATGTAGTCCAGCGACGGGTTCGGCGGGAACTTGAACACGGCGACGTCGCCGCGCTCGGGCGGCGTGTCCCAGATGCGGCCCGAAAACAGGTTGGGACCAAACGGCAGCGAATAGCGCGAGTAGCCGTAGGCCCACTTGGTCACGAAGAGGTAGTCGCCTTCGAGCAGAGTCGGCCGCATCGAGCCGGACGGAATCGAGAACGGCTGGAAGAACAGCGTGCGGATGACCAGCGCCAGCAGCAGCGCCTGCACGATCACGCTCACGGTCTCGCCGAGACCGCCCGATTTCTTCTCGCTTTTGTCAGCCACGCTCATACCGTCCTCGATTGTGCGCCGTTGGATATAAGGTCAGAAGCCGCATGGGGCAATCGCATTGCCCGTCCGCCGGCCTAACCGTAGGGAACCGCCTCGATGATGACGACGGCCTGCGCCATGGGGAACTCGTCCGTAATCGTGAGGTGGATGACCGCGCGGTGGTCCGCGGGCAACAGCCTCTCGAGCTTTTCGGCGGCTCCGCCCGTCAGGTGCATGGTCGGCCGGCCGTTCGGCAGGTTGACCACTCCCATGTCGCTCCAGAACACGCCCTCGGCGATGCCGCTTCCCAGCGCCTTCGCACAGGCCTCCTTGGCGGCGAAGCGTTTCGCGTAGGACGCCGCGGGCTGCGCCCTGCCCTCCGCCCGCGCCCGCTCGACCGTGGTGAACACCCGCGCGACAAAACGCTCGCCATGGCGCTGCAGCGATTTCTCGATGCGGCGGATGTCGATGAGGTCGCTGCCGATGCCGAGGATCATGGCGCGGCCGGCGTCGAGGTTCTGCGGTTGCGCGGCATCCCTTTTCCAGCCCTCAGATGTTGCGGCTGCCCGGCTTGACGGCCGGCAGCTTCGCCAGTTCCGGCGGCAAATTGTCCGCCGGGTAGGCCGGCACCTCGTATTCCGCGAGCGCGACCAGCGGCACGCCGACATCGGTCTTGCCGGCAGAGCGGTCGATGATGCAGGCGGCGGCGACGACATCGGCGCCGATGTCGCGCAGACAGGTGATGGTCTCGCGGATGGACAGCCCCGTCGTGACGATGTCCTCGACGATCACCACGCGCGCGCCCTTCTCGATCTCGAATCGGCGGAGGCGGAACACGCCGTTTTCGCGCTCGACCCAGATAGCGGGCACGCCGAGATGGCGCGACGTCTCGTAGGCCGGGATCAGCCCCCCGATCGCCGGGCCGACGACATAGTCTATGCGGCCGGGCACCTCGGCGCGGACCTTGTCCGCAAGCGCCCGGCAGAGGCGCTCGGTCTTGTCGGCATGCATGAAGACGCGCGCCTTCTGCAGGAAGACAGGGCTGCGCAGGCCGGAGGTCAGAATGAAGTGGCCCTCCAGCACGGCGCCGGCCTCGCGGAAGATCTCCAAGACTTCACCAGTGTCCATCGTCGCTCCGTTCAGCCGTTCACGCGCCGCGCATCGCTGACGCTGGTGTTGTTCTTGAGCTGCGTCAGCAGCCGATTGAGGTGTTTCAGGTCCCAGACCTCAAGATCGACCAGCATCTCGGTGAAGTCGGGAGCCGTCCTTATCATGGACAGGGAGTGGATGTTCGCATCGTTGACGGCGATGACCTGCGCGATCTCGGCAAGCGAGCCCGGCGCGTTGATGGCGGTGACCGACACGCGCGCCGGGAACCGCTCCTTGTTCGTCTCGTCGATGTCCCAGCGCACGTCGATCCAGCGCTCCGGCTGGTCGTCGAACGCCTGCAGCGACGGCGACTGGATCGGGTAGATGGTGATGCCGGATCCCGGCTGCAGGATGCCGACGATGCGGTCGCCCGGCACGGCGCCCTCGTCGGCGAAACGCACCGGAAGGTCGCCGCCGACGCCGCGGATCGGCACCGCGCCGTCCCGGACCTCGTGGTCGGTCCTGTCCTTGCTGCGGCGCGCCCGCGTCGGCAGCTTGAACAGCATGCCCGCGGCGTTGCGCAGGTTGAACCAGCCTTCCTCGCGCTGCGCCTTCTGCTGCAGGGGCTGCGTGACGCGCTCATCCTTGAAGTCGGGGTAGACGGCGCGCATCACGTCGCTCGACGCCAGTTCGCCGCGGCCGACCGAGGCGAGCACGTCGTCGATGTCCTTGCGGGCCAGCCGGTGCAGCACCGGCTTCAGGCTCTCCCGGCTGAACGACTTGCCTGCCCGCTCGAAGGAGCGTTCGAGGATTCTGACGCCCAGACCCGAAAACTGCTTGCGGATGGCGTTCTTGGTGGCGCGGCGGATAGCGCCGCGCGCCTTGCCGGTCACCACCATGGACTCCCAGGCGGCCGGCGGAACCTGCGCCTTCGAGCGGATGATCTCGACCTCGTCGCCGTTCTTCAGTTCGGTCATCAAGGGCATGATGCGCCCGTTGATCTTGGCGCCGACGCAACTGTCGCCGACATCGGTGTGGACCGCGTAGGCAAAGTCGATCGGAATGGCGCCACGCGGCAGCGCGATCAGCATGCCCTTGGGCGTGAAGCAGAACACCTGGTCCTGGAATAGTTCGAGCCGGGTGTTCTCCAGGAAGTCCTCGGGGTTGTCGCCGTCGGACAGCTGCTCGATCGTCCGGCGCAACCAAGCATAGGCGTTTGTCTCGTTCGAGAGCGCATGCCCGGCCCCGTTGGCCTTGCCCACGCCGTCCTTGTAGAGCGCATGCGCCGCCACACCGTATTCAGCGATGTCGTTCATCTCGGTGGTGCGTATCTGAAGCTCGATGCGCTGGCGCGACGGGCCGACAATGGTCGTGTGGATCGACCGGTAGTCGTTCTGCTTCGGCGTCGAGATGTAGTCCTTGAAACGGCCCGGCACCATCGACCAGGTCGTGTGGATCGCGCCGAGCGCGCGGTAGCAGTCGTCGACCGTGTCGACCAGCACGCGGAAGCCGAAGATGTCGGAAAGCTGCTCGAAGGACAGCGCCTTGGCTTCCATCTTGCGGAACACCGACCACGGCTTCTTCTGCCTGCTCTTCACCTCGGCCTTGATGCCGTGCTTCTCGAACAGCCCGCCCAGCGAGCGCTCGATGTCGCCGACCACGCCCTTGTTCTGCTCGAAGACGCCGGCGAGCCGCTCGGTCACCGTCCGGTAGGCTTCCGGGTTGATGTACCTGAAGCCGAGGTCCTCGAGTTCCTCGCGCATCTCCTGCATGCCCATGCGACCGGCCAGCGGCGCGTAGATCTCCATCGTCTCCTCGGCGATGCGCAGGCGCTTGTTCTCGGGAACGTGGTGGAGCGTGCGCATGTTGTGCAGGCGGTCGGCGAGCTTCACCAAAAGGACACGCACGTCCTCGGAGATCGCCAGCAGCAGCTTGCGCAGGTTCTCGGCCTGCTCGGCCTTCTTGGAAACCAGGTCGAGCTTCTTCAGCTTGGTCAGGCCCTCGACAAGCTTGCCGATGTCCGGCCCGAAGAGCTCGTCGATCTCGGCGCGCGTCGCGGTGGTGTCCTCGATCGTGTCGTGCAGCAGCGCGACCGCGATCGTCGATTCGTCCAGGCGCATGTCGGTCAGGATCGCGGCGACTTCGAGCGGATGCGAGAAGTAGGGATCGCCCGATGCGCGGCGCTGGTGGCCGTGCTTCTGCATGGCGTAGACATAGGCCCGGTTGAGCAATGCCTCGTTGACGTCGGGCTTGTAGCGCTGCACGCGCTCGACAAGCTCATATTGACGCATCATGGGCAGTGTCCGTGGGCCAGAAATAGATCATGCGCCGCAAAGGTTTACGGCGCATGTCATAGATAGCGGTCAAAGCGCCGCCGTGAAAGTGGCGGCGCTGGTCCAAAGACTAGAAGTCGTCGCTTTTTTCCGGCGGGACCAGACCTTCGATGCCGGCGAGAAGCTCTTCCTCGCTCATGCGGTCGAAAGCGATGTTCTCTTCCGCTTCTTCGGCATCGACGGCGGCGCCCGAGCCGGCCTGGTCGACCAGTTCCTGGCCGTCGCTTTCCGGTTCGTCCACCTCGACATGCTTCTGCAGCGAGTGGATCAGGTCTTCCTTCAGGTCGTCGGGAGACAGCGTCTCGTCGGCAATCTCGCGCAGCGCAACGACCGGGTTCTTGTCGTTGTCGCGCGGCACGGTGATCTGCGCGCCCTGGCTGATCAGGCGGGCGCGGTGGCCGGCCAGAAGCACCAGTTCGAAGCGGTTGTCGACCTTGTCGATGCAGTCTTCAACGGTTACGCGGGCCATTCAAATGCCCCTTTCATGTTCGGAATGTACTGGAAATCAGGCGGCGTCCATAACGCGAAAGGCCGTGGAATACAAGCATTTTGGCCTGCCCTCCCGGGCGGCCCGCCGATATGGCCGGCAGCCGTCCAACCGGCCCCCCGGGATCACATTTTATTGTTTGCCGGCCGAATTCCTTGGAAATGCGCGATTTTGCGCCGATAGTCGGGGAACCAAGATGTCCGGAATTGAATTTCCCCGGACATCGACGCTAATGAAATACGTTTTGGTCCATTGCATATTTCAGAAGGGTCCCGGGCATGTTTGATCCCCGCGAGAAGATCGCACTCTTCATCGACGGCGCCAATCTCTACGCAACATCGAGGGCTTTGGGCTTCGACATAGACTACCGCAAGCTGCTGGCCAGCTTCCAGAAGCGCGGCTACCTCATCCGCGCCTACTACTACACCGCACTCGTCGAGGACCAGGAGTATTCCTCCATCCGGCCGCTGATCGACTGGCTCGACTACAACGGGTTCAAGGTGGTGACGAAGCCCGCCAAGGAGTTCACCGACTCGACCGGCCGGCGCAAGATCAAGGGCAACATGGACATCGAACTGACTGTCGATGCGCTCGAACTTTCGGATCATGTCGATCACTATGTCATCTTTTCGGGAGACGGCGATTTCCGCACCCTTGTCGAGGCGCTGCAGCGGCGCGGCCGGAAGGTGAGCGTGATCTCGACCATGGCCTCCCAGCCGCCGATGATCTCGGACGACCTGCGCCGGCAGGCCGACAATTTCATCGACCTGATGTCGCTCAAGGGCGAACTGGGACGCGAGCCGAGCGAACGCCCAGTCCGCAAGCCCGAACCGGTCGACGACGACGCCGACGCCTGATTCCCAGACATGACCGAGACCTTGACCGAACCGGGGCGGAACTGCCCGCTGTGTCCGCGCCTGAAAGACTTTCGCGACAACTGGCGCGGACGCGAACCGGGCTGGTTCAACGCACCGGTGCCGGCGTTCCTCCCCCCGGAGGGGGAAGATGCGGTCCGGCTGCTCGTGGTGGGACTTGCGCCGGGGCTGCGCGGCGCCAACCGGACCGGGCGCCCCTTCACCGGGGACTATGCCGGCGACCTCCTCTATTCGACGCTGATCCGGTTCGGGCTGGCGCGCGGGCAGTTCCTGGCGCGGCCCGACGACGGGCTGGAACTGGTCGGGACTGCGATCATCAACGCCGTGCGGTGCGTGCCGCCGGAGAACAAGCCGACCCCGGCCGAGATCACGGCCTGCCGGCAGTTCCTGACACCGGCGCTCACCGGGCTGCCGAAGCTGCGCGCGGTGCTGGCGCTCGGCGCGATCGCCCACCAATCGACGGTCAGGGCCTTCGGCCAGCGCGTCGCGGCGCTGCCGTTCAAGCACGGCGCGCGCTACGACCTGGATCGCGTGGCGCTGTTCTCCAGCTACCACTGCTCGCGCTACAACACCAATACCGGCGTTCTGACGGAAGACATGTTCGTCAGCGTTTTCAGCGAGATAGATGATTTCCTGCGGAACTAGATTCAATCCGCCGGACGGGTCAATCCGGTCAGGCGGGACAGTCCTCCCCGGATCACATCGAGATCGACATCGCCCTCTATGCCGTCGACGCGACCGACGTCGCTGTACTGCCAATACACCCAGTCCTCGTGCGCGGGATGACGGGCGAGCGAACGGACCCAGCGCAGACGATCCGGCATGACAGCGGCGTAGAGATCTTCCGCGTCACCGGCCAGATAGATGATCGCCGGCTTGCCGAAATGCGCTTCCACCGGCTCCAGAAACGCCGCCAGTTCGATGGACAGCGTCTCGGGCGCCGGGCGTTGCGGACAGTTGCCGTGGAACTCGACGTCGACGACAGGCGGAAGCAAGGACGGGTCGCGCGGGACCGTCGCGATGAAGTTTCGGGCCTGCTCGACACCCGCCCGGCAGAAGGTGAAGAAGTGATAGGCGCCGACGGCGAGGCCGGCTTCCTTCGCTCCCGCCATGTTCCGTGAAAACGACCTGTCGACCCAGTCGCCGCCCTCGGTCGCCTTGATGATGGCGAAGGAGACATCGTCAGCCGCGACGCGCTTCCAGTCGATCACGCCCTGATGGTTGGAAACGTCGATGCCGCGAAGGGGATGGGCGGCCCGATCCGGCGAGAACGGCATCAGGTAGAGATAGCCGACGCCGAGCGCGACGCAGCCAAGAAGGAGAACGCCGATCAGGCCCCACAGGTAGCGTCGCATGGATTGTCTGCCGGTCATGGTCACACGCAACCCTGTCAGAGGCCAGCAGACGCTCCAGACTCGTGCGAACGGAACCTGACGATCCGGCCTACATTCGATCACGAAGATCGCGCTCAAGCGCCGTCAGCGCGTGCTCAGCCCCGCTCCTTCAGCAGGCGGCCTTTTTCGCGCGCCCAGTCGCGGCTCTTCTCGGTCTGGCGCTTGTCGTGCAGCTTCTTGCCGCGCGCGACCGCGAGCAGCAGCTTCGCGCGCCCCCTGTCGTTGAAGTAGATCTTGAGCGGCACCATCGTCATGCCTTCGCGCTCGACCGCCTGGCCGAGCTTCGCCATCTCGCGCTTGCTGAGCAGGAGCTTGCGGCGGCGGCGCGGTTCGTGGTTGAAGCGGTTCGCCTGCAGGTATTCGGGCAGATACGAGTTGATCAGCCAGATTTCCCCGCCTTCGAGCGACGCGTAGGATTCCTGGATGTTGGCCTGGCCCTGGCGCAACGACTTCACTTCGGTGCCGGTCAGCACCAGGCCGGCCTCGACCGTATCGAGCACTTCGTAGGAGAAGCGCGCCTTACGGTTTTCCGCCACGGTCCGGTTGTTCGGATCGGCTTTCTTGATCTGGTTCATGCAGGCCTAGGTGGACGCGCCGCGTCAGTTTATCAACCCTGCGGACTTCATTGCGGCGTCGATCTTCTCCGCGGTCGCCTCCTCGACGGTGGTCAGCGGCGAGCGCACGACGTTCTCGATCTTGCCCAGGCGCGACAGCGCGTATTTGGCGCCGGCGACGCCCGGCTCGATGAAGATCGCCTTGTGCAGCGGCATCAGCCGGTCCTGCAGGTCGAGCGCCTTTTCCTTGTCGTTGTCCAGCGTCGCCGCCTGGAACTCCGCGCAGAGGCGCGGCGCGACGTTGGAGGTGACCGAGATGCAGCCGACGCCGCCATGGGCGTTGAAGCCGAGCGCCGAGGCGTCCTCGCCGGACAGCTGGATGAAGCCCTTGCCGCAGGACAGGCGCTGCTCGGAGACGCGCTCCACCTTGCCGGTCGCATCCTTGACGCCGGCGATGTTCTTGAAGTCGTGCGCGAGCCTGCCCATCGTCTCGGGCGTCATGTCGATGACCGAACGCGGCGGAATGTTGTAGATGATGACCGGCAGCGTCGTCGCCTTCGCGACGGCCGCGAAATGCGCATAGAGCCCGCGCTGGGTCGGCTTGTTGTAGTAGGGCGTGACGACCAGCACGGCGTCGGCGCCGGCCTCCTCGGCGAACCTGACCAGGCCGACCGCCTCGTCGGTGTTGTTGGAGCCGGCCCCGGCGACGACAGGCACCCTGCCCTTCGCCGCGGCAATGCAGGTCTTCACTACATGGCGGTGCTCGTCGTGCGAGAGCGTCGGGGATTCGCCGGTCGTGCCGACCGGCACGAGCCCGGCGGTGCCCTCCGCGATCTGCCAGTCGACGAACGCGCGAAAGGCTTTCTCGTCTATGCGCCCGTCCTTGTCGAACGGCGTGACAAGCGCGGTGAGAGAGCCTCTCAGCATGATTCGGTACTCCGGCGGCTGCTATGGATTTCTTCAACTCCCGTGCGGCTTCTAGCCGAAAGCCGAGCCGCGCACCATAGGCCAAGTTGCGGTTCGCCGCCCACCACGAGCGCCGGGAAGCACATGGTTTACCGACCGTTCACCATCCGGCCGGTAGGCTCGCTCTACCCGTTCCGGTCCAATTCGTGTAAGGACAGGACATGATCAGCAAGCCGCATCGGGGCCGCGCAAGCTGCTTCACGCTTCTCGCCGCATCGCTGGTGCTGACGCCCGCCGCCGCGCAGGAGGCCGCCGAGCAACCGACAATGGCGATGCCCGTCCTGCCGGACGCGGGAGACATCGCCGCGCGCGGGCGCCTGCTTCCACTGCAGTTCGGCCTCGACGCACTCAGCCGCGGCGAAGTCGCGAATGCGCGGCGTATCCGCGACCGCCAGCCGGAGGGATCGCTCGACCGCCATATTCTCGCCTGGGCCATCGCGATGGACGGGGGGCCGGACATACCGAGCCTCGACATCGCTGCCGCGGCGGTGGTCCTGCCCGACTGGCCGGGCGTCGCGGCGATGCGCCGGAACAGCGAGCGTGCGCTCTACCGGGAGGACCCTGACGCCCGCAGGGTGATCGAGATCTTCGGATCGTCGCAGCCGCGCACGCTCGACGGCGTCGTGCTGCTGGCGCGGGCCAATGTGTCGCTCGGCCAGACGAAAGAAGCCTGGGCCGTCCTGTCGCCGTTCTGGCGCACCAGGAAAATGGAGGCGCCGGAGGAGCAGCGCATCATCCGCGAATTCGGCGAACTCCTGACGCCCGAAGACCACCGCTGGCGCATGGAGCGCATGCTGCACGCCGAACGCATCAGCGCAGCCGAGCGGGTGGCCAAGCTCGCCGGCGCCGAGCCGCTGGCAAAGGCATGGGCGGCGGTCATCCGCAACGAGAAGAAGGCTTCCGAACTGCTGAAGGCAGTGCCGAAGGAGATGCGCTCGGCCGGCTACTACTTCGCGGCGGCCCGATACCTGCGGCGCAAGGAGAAGTTCGCGGAGGCCGCCGAACTGATGCTGATGGCGCCGACCGATGCCGGATCGCTGGCGGATGCCGATGCGTGGTGGCTGGAGCGCCGGGTTCTGTCGCGCGAACTGATGGACGCGGGCGACATGAAGCTCGCCTACCGGATCGCCGCCGCGCATTCGGCCGAAAGCCCGGTCGAAGCGGCGGATGCGGAATTCCATGCCGGCTGGTATGCGTTTCGCGGCCTGAACGACGCCACCACGGGCGCGAAACACTTCCTGCGGATCGCCGACCTCGCCAGCGGCTCGATCTCGCTGGCGCGCGCCTATTACTGGCTCGGCCGCGCGGTCGAGGCGGGCGCCGCGATCGATACGCAGGCCGGCCGCACGTCGCCGGCGGACGCAAAAGCGTATTACGAAAAGGCGGCCGCCTTCGGCACCACCTTCTACGGCCAGCTCGCCGCCGAGCGAATCGGCGGCAGGACGCTCAACGTCGACTATCCCGAGCCGACGGCGCTCGACCGCGACCGGTTCGAGCGGCGCGAGACGGTGCGGGCGATCCGGCTTCTCGAACGCTGCGGCTACCTGACGATGGCGGATACGCTCTATCGCGCGCTCGCCGACGAACTCAGCGCACCGGCCGAACTGGCCCTGCTCGCCGCGATGGCCGACAGCCGGGGCAACCATGTGCTTGCCTTGAAGGTCGGCAAGATCGCCGCCGGCCGCGGACTGGACATCGGCGCGCTGTCGCACCCAGTCGGCGCGATCCCGGCCGACGCAGAAATCTCCGCCTCGGGCAAGGCGCTCGCCTATGCGATCGCGCGCCAGGAAAGCGAGTTCAATGTCGGCGCCGTCTCGCATGCCGGCGCCCGCGGTCTGCTGCAACTGTTGCCCGGCACCGCGAAGTCGGTCGCCAAGAAGGCCGGTCTCGCCTACTCGATGGACAAGCTGACAACCGACGCCGGCTACAACGCGACGCTTGGCGCGGCCTTCCTGGGCGAGCAGCTCGGCCGCTTCGACGGCTCCTATGTGCTGACCTTCGTTGGCTACAATGCCGGGCCGGGTCGCGCGCGCCAGTGGATGCGACGCTACGGCGACCCGCGCGGACAGGACGTCGATGCGGTGGTCGACTGGATCGAGCGCATTCCCTTCGAGGAAACGCGCAGCTACGTCCAGCGCGTGATGGAGAACTACCAGGTCTACAAGATGCGGCTCTCCGGCAGCTTCGACATCGAGAGCGACCTGGTCAGGGGCCGGCAGGTCACGGCCTCGCAATAACACGGCGGATACGATTTCCCTGGCCGTCCCGGCTTTGCCGAGCGGGCCAGCCGATGCTATCTGCAGGGGCGACCACAGATCGGGCAGCCGCAATGACCGCAGATTCCGGATTCACAGACCTCTACTATTCCGCGACCGACGGGCTGAAGCTGCACGCCGCCGTCTATGGCGAGGGGCTGAGGCACACCACGCCGGTCGTCTGCCTGCCGGGCCTTTCGCGGAATGCCCGCGATTTCCACGAGCTGGCGCTCTACCTGTCGCGGCGCGAGGAACGCCCGCGCAAGGTCGTCGTGTTCGACTATCGCGGCCGCGGGCTCTCGGCCTACGACCGCGCCTGGAAGAACTACAATGTCGTCGTCGAGGCGGACGACGTGGTCGCGGGACTCGTCGCGGCCGGCGTCGAAAAGGGACACTTCATCGGCACCTCGCGCGGCGGGCTGATCATCCACCGGCTCGGATCGGTGCGCCCCACCGCAATCAGGAGCGTGGTGCTCAACGACATCGGGCCGGCCATCGAAGGCGAAGGGCTGGCGCAGATCCGCTCCTACCTCGAACAGGCGCCGAAGCCGCGGGACATGGCCGAAGCGGTGGCCATCCAGAAGGCGGCGCACGGCGCAGCCTTCCCAGCGCTTTCCGACGCCGACTGGACGCGATTCGCAGACGCGATCTACAGGGAACAGAAAGGACGGCCGGTCGCCGACTTCGACCCAGCGCTTCTGAAGGTGGTGAAGGGTTTCGACCTCGACAAGCCGATCCCCGTCATCTGGCATCTGTTCGAGGCGCTGCGGGGCATGCCGATGCTGGTCGTTCGCGGCGGGAACTCCAAGCTGCTCTCGGCAGCCACGCTGGCGGAAATGGCGAACCGGCATCCGGACTGCCAGACGATCACGGTGGAGGGGCAAGGCCACCCGCCGATGCTCGAGACCGGCGACCTGCCGCAGGCGCTGGCCGCGTTCTTCGACAAGGCGGAGGCGTGACGGCCGCCTGACCCGCGGCGTCGCGGAGAGCGCCCTTCCGCGGAGAAGCGGACGGGGCTTGCCGAATATCGACGGCAAGGCACAGGGGCCTGCGGGCAGAGAGCGTTTCGCCTCGGACGCCGCAGTCCGGGCTTTCCGATATTCAAACCGACTTTCGTCCCCCACGCAGGACTTGTGCCTGAGGGCCGCGCGGTCGTGCCGACCGGAAACAAGAAAAACGGCCCGCGCTCGGTTGAGCGCGGGCCGCCTTGAGACTTACGTCGTCAGCCTATCAGCCGCCGAAGTTGGCCTGCAGACGCAGGAAGCCGCCAAAAGCGTCAGCATCGTCGTCGCTGTCGAAGTTGTCGGTGTAGATGATTTCCGGCTTGATGAGGAAGTTGTCGACCAAGTAGTAGTCGAGGCCAACGACCGTCGAGAAGTTGTCGAAATCATCGTAGCCGATTTCGAGGTTCGCCGTCATCTTCTCGCTGAACTTCCAGGCGCCGCCGAGCCAGAAGGCCCAATCGCCACCCCACTGCGCGTAGTAGTTCAGGCCGAAATTATCGTCATCCTTCGAACCCCAGCCGGCCATCACGAAGGCCGACAGAGCGTCGCCGATGTTGAAGTCGACACGACCCTTGACTGCGAACTCTTCCCAGACCGAGTCATAGCCGGCAACGAGCGAAACGCCACCCCAACCGCCGGTGTAGCCGACGCCGCCGACCACATGCGGAACGTAGCTGTCGATCGCAAAGGCGTCGATGCTAATCGGAGTCGGAGCGGGGAGGTAGCTGCCCGTACCGCCACCATCACCGGTTTCAAGAGCAACCGCGGCCGAGAAGCCGTTGCCGCCGTTGAAGGTGTAGGCGATCTGGTGGGTGCCGAACGGACCGTACGGAATGATACCGTCGTTCGCGACGCCCGACGCGTAGCCGGTGAAGGTCGAGAACAGCGAGTCCGTCTTGCCGACGCGGAAGCCGCCGAGTTCGATGTAGGCATGCTCGATGCTGACATAGTCGTTCGACGTGGTGATGCCGTAGCCGTACGCACCGGGGTCGATCTGAATGCCGAACACCTTAACACCATTGGTCTGCGTGTCATAGTTGAAATTGACCGCAGCATAGGTGCGCAGCGTGCCGAGTTCGGTCTCGGTGCGGCTGTCGACGCGGAGCTGGAAGCGAGCACGCTTGAAGTACGTGTCGTTGGTATCAACGTCGCGATCGTCAAAGAACGCATCGTCGATGTCATCCTTATCGACGACGTCAACGAGGCCGTTGGTGTCACCAATACCGATGTCGTAGCGGACGTAGCCGGAGACCTTCAAGCAGGTCTCGGTGCCCGGGATGTAGTAGAAGCCGACGCCGTACGTGTCGCAGATGCGAACGTATTCCATCGGTTCCGGCTCAGCGATCACCACCGCGTCGGCGGCGCGCGCACCGGACACTGCGACCATCGCCGCAGCAGAGCCGAGAAGCAGCCCCTTGATGTTCATTTTCTGACCTCCAGTCAAAAGTTAATAAGCGGGTCTGGGCTTTTTTGCTGAAGGACAGCTTTCCCTGCCCCATCCCCAATTCCGAAAAAACATGCGCACCGCGCTGCTTCTTCACCGCCGACATTACCCATCACGGTTCGTCGTTCAACCACGATATGGGCTTTGCCACGACCCGCCGACCGCTATCCCGACGCGCTGTTGCACAAATGACACGATTTGGCGGGCGGCGGAAAGCTTAGGTTAACCATTGGACCCCCGGCGCATCGTGCAGCCCGCTTTGCAGGGTGGCAAAAACCCGGGGAATCGCGAGGTCCCGACGATGCCGGTCGATTCGAGCGTTTCCGGGCCAGCACCTGTTTTTTCGACGCCGACAGGTATTCCAGTTGATTGTGCCTGGCCTTTTCATTATCCAGCGCGCGACGGAGAGGTGGCCGAGTGGTCGAAGGCGCTCCCCTGCTAAGGGAGTAGAGGCGAAAGCTTCTCGTGGGTTCGAATCCCATCCTCTCCGCCATGCCGATGGAGCATATTGAGGTAGACGCTCGCGTATGCGGCCTCAAACGACCAGATCCCCGGATTCGGTACCTTGCTCCGTCTTCAGAAGAACTGATGCGTCCGGCCACAGGACGAACCAACCATGGCGCAGTTTGCGGGCTGATATGGCGTGGCGGTAGATTGCGCCTGACAGCCTAGCAGGGCCAGCGTCGCAAAAATGATTACGATCCTTGGAAGCATGGCGGAGTACCCTTGTCTTCTGCTGTCGCCAGTTATTAACGATTGCCGTGGCAGATAGTGCTGACACGGACGGCGGCGAGATCCATGACAAAATGGCTTGCAGTATGCATTGTGGCTGCGATCGCTGGCGGTTGCACCTCGACTCCCGCAGAATATGCGGCCACGCTTTCACCCAAAGATCCCAAATGGCAGTCCCCTCAATGCAGGACGACGCGGGCGGAGGCCGCCACCTTCGAGCAGCGGAAAGTCAGTTGGGCGGCCGGCGCCCTGCTCGGCCCGTATGGCCTTGCAATCGCAGCGGCAGCAAAGGAGCATCAGGAAAAGCAGCGGCGCAAACTCGCTCGCGAGATGCATCTGAATTGCTCGACCAAGCCGCTACCCAAGTCGCTCCAACGAATCTAGGTTCTTTGGATTCGGCTTTGATCCAGCCCGTTGGAACTTCTCATGCCCTGGTGACGAACCCTTCGACTGGATTTGCCGCCCGCTTGTTGCTAGGCAATCTCGATGAGCAGACTGCCCGCCTCGTTCGCCAAGCACCTGAAGCCCGTCCGACGTCCGGCGACGCCGCCGCCGGTTGCCAAGAAGACCGTCAACGGCGTCGACGAGTTGCTTCGGCGCGCCAAGGAGTTCCACGACAAGGGTGATTTCACCGAGGCCGAAAAGCACTGTGTCATGGTGCTGGCCCGCGATCCCGGCAATGCGCAGGCGCTGCTGCTGGCCGGCTCACTGGCGCGCGGCGTCGACGATCTCGGGCTGGCCCTGATTTTCTTCAGGAAGGCGCTAGCGCGGCAGCCGAAGTCGGTCGAGACACATCTTGTGCTCGCGGCGACCTACAGCGAGGCGCACGAACACGACAACGCAATCAAGCACTTCCGGGAAGCGCTTTCGCTGCAGCCGGGCAAACCGGCCGCGCTTGGCGGGCTCGGCCAGGCCTATACGGCCGCCGGAAAAGCCGAACTCGCCCTGCCGCAGTTCGAAGAGGCCTTGCGGTCGATGCCGGAACACCCCTCGCTGCGCCTCGACCATGCCAACGCGCTGATTGCGCTCGGCCGGATGGAAGAGGCGGCGGATCTCCTGCGCGAAAACATCGCGCTCGGGCATCGCGTGGCGGCTTCGTATCGCACCTTGGCCGACACCCGAAAGTTCTCGACCGAACCGGCCGAACTCAAGGCGATCCTGGAAAAGCTGGAGGAAAACGGGCTTCCTCCGAAAGAGAGCGTGTCGCTACATCACGCGGCCGGCAAGATCCTGAACGATCTCGGGAAATACGATTCGGCCATCGACCACTTCCAGGAAAGCAAGATCGTCAGCGGCCACGGCTTCGACCTCGACGCGTTCCGCCGGAAGATCGATAGCCTCGTAGCCGGGTTCACGCCGCAACTGCTGAAGTCGAAGGCCGGCTACGGCAACCCGTCAGAGGCGCCGGTGTTCATCGTCGGCATGCCGCGTTCCGGCACGACTCTGACCGAACAGATCTGCGCCAGCCATCCCGCCGTCCATGGCGCGGGCGAGTTGAGCAAGCTCGGAACGGTCGTGCGGACCGGAGGCTACAATCAGGCGCCGGACGGATCGATAAAGAAGACCCTGCAATCCATTACCCGCGACGAGGCGCGGTCGATGGCGCGCGAATATCTCGACTTCATACGGGGCACGGCGCCCTCGGCGGCCCGTATCGTCGATAAAATGCCACATAATTTTCAGCACGTGGGCATGATCGCGCTGCTCTTCCCGAACGCGAAGATCATCCATTGCACGCGCGACCCGATCGACAACTGCGTCTCGTGCTTCTTCAACACGTTCAACGAGAATCACGGCTACAACACCGACCTGCATACGCTCGGGCTGTACTACCGCGAGTACCGCCGCCTGATGCAGCACTGGAATACGCTCCTCCCGGGCCGCATTTTCGAGGCCAACTACGAGACGATGATCGCCGACCAGGAGGCCGAAACGCGGCGCCTGATCGAGTTCCTCGGCCTGCCCTGGGACGATGCCTGCCTTCGCTTCTACGAAACCGATCGCTCGGTGACGACGCCGAGCCGCTGGCAGGTGCGCCAGCCGATCTACAGATCGTCGGTCAAGCGCTGGAAGAAGTACGAACACAAGATCCAGCCACTGATCGAATCGCTCGGCGACCTGGCGGACGTCTAGGGCGTGGACTCAACTGAACGCATCCAGAGTCTAGCCGAAGCGAGTGCGACAGCGGCGAGGAAGTTCGTGGCGTGCTTTTCGAAGCGAGTGGCGATGCGCCGGAACTGCTTGATCTTGCAGAAGAAGCGCTCGACCAGGTTGCGGCGTCTGTAGAGTTCGTGATCGACGGAGCGTTGGGCCTTGACGCGGCTCTGGGTCGGGATATGGGCCTCACCGCCTGCCCTGCGGACGAGATCGATGATGGCGCGGCTGTCGTAGCCACGGTCGGCGACGAGCGCCCGAGCTGGCGGCAATCCCGCCAGAAGATCTGGCACGGCGGTCTTGTCTGACGCCTGCCCAGGCGTGATCAACAACCGGACCGGCAGTCCGTCTTGATCGACGACGGCATGGATCTTGGTGCTCAGTCCGCCACGAGAACGGCCGATGGCGTGATCCGGACCCCCTTTTTTCCACCGGCTGCGTGCTGGTGGGCCCGCACGATCGACGAGTCGATCAGGTGAAGAGACTGCGGCGACTGGGCCGCCAGGGCCTCGAACAGGCCGAGCCATACCCCCTTCTTGGCCCAACGATTGAAGCGGTTGTAGACCGTCGTGTATGGCCCATACCGTTCCGGCAGATCACGCCACGGCGATCCTGTCCTCAGCACATAGAAGATGCCGTTGACCACCCGACGGTCGTCAACCCGACGCTTACCCTTGCCAGCCGCAGGAAGTAGCGGCTCGACAATCCGCCACTCCGCCTCGTTCAGATCGTATCGCGCCATTTCAAGGCCTCCTTCCGGAACCCTTGAATCAACACCGCGACCAATCAGCAAGGCCTATTGAGTACGCGCCCTAGTCCGGACCGTTGCTGCGCGGGGGCGGCAGGCCGGTCGCCGCGAGGCGCATGCCGCCCGGCCGGTTCGCGCCGGGCGCCCGTCCCACGTCCTGACCGGCCGCTTCCCGGCACGATTCGCTCACCCCGATGCCCGGGCCGCGTCCTTTGATTGGCATGCGGCCGCCATGCCAGCTTCTCCCTGAACCCGTCGCCCAACCGATGTCGATGGGAAAAACTCAATGATTTCAATGCATGTCATTTTTTGACTGGAGGTCAGAAAATGAACATCAAGGGGCTGCTTCTCGGCTCTGCTGCGGCGATGGTCGCAGTGTCCGGTGCGCGCGCCGCCGACGCGGTGGTGATCGCTGAGCCGGAACCGATGGAATACGTTCGCATCTGCGACACGTACGGCGTCGGCTTCTACTACATCCCGGGCACCGAGACCTGCTTGAAGGTCTCCGGCTACGTCCGCTACGACATCGGCGTTGGCTACAACGGTCTTACGGATATCCGGGACAAAGAAGACGGCGATCTGAACGACACGTATTTCAAGCGCGCCCGCTTCCAGCTGCGCGTCGACAGCCGTGCCGAAACCGAGCTCGGCACGCTGCGCACCTACGCCGCGATCAACTTCAACTACGACACCAACGGCAACTATTACTCGAGTTCCGTTCCGTTGGTCACGGATTCGTCCGACTATGTCGGCATTGAGCATGCCTACATCGAGCTCGGCGGCTTCCGCGTCGGCAAGACGGACTCGCTGTTCTCGACCTTCACCGGCTACGCGTCGGGCGTCGCGAACGACGGTATCGTCCCCTACGGTCCGTTCGGCACGCACCAGATCGCCTACACCTTCAACGGTGGCAACGGCTTCTCCGCCGCGGTCGCTCTTGAAACCGGTGACGGCAATGGTTCGCTCAACTCGTCCGACCCGAACATCTACTCGATCGACAGCTACGTGCCGCATGTCGTCGGCGGCGTCGGCTACACCGGCGGCTGGGGTGGCGTGTCGCTCGTTGCCGGCTACGACTCGGTCTGGGAAGAAGTCGCCGTCAAGGGTCGCGTCGACTTCAACATCGGCGACGCTCTCTCGGCCTTCGTGATGGCCGGCTGGGCTTCCAAGGACGAGGACATCGTCCGCAACATGACGACTGGCCCGAACTATTACGGCCAGTGGGGCGGCGACTGGGCCTTGTGGGTCGGCGGCGCCTGGAAGTTCAACGAGAAGACCACGCTCAACGTCGAAGTCGGCTATGATGACGCCGATAACTTCTCGACGGTGGTTGGCCTCGACTACTACCTGGTCAACAACTTCCTCATCAAGCCGGAAGTCGTCTACTACGACAACTTTGACGACGACATGGGCTACGACGGCGACAACTGGGGCGGCTTCCTCCGCTTCCAGGCCAACTTCGGCGGCTGATCCAGCCAGTGCCGGCGTCTAGAAGGCCGGCTGACAAACAAACCGAAGCGGCCCGGGTCAGAAAACCCGGGCCGCTTCAGGCACTAGTCTGCCAGGGGTATCCGCCAGGAGGGGGTGGCGGCCTTGTGCATATCGGCCAGAAATTGAACTTCATCCAGACCGCGAAGCGTCGTAAGAAGCCTCGCGAATTTGGGAAATGAAAATGTCAAAATGGGCTGATCACCTAGCAAAGCAGAACGCGATTCCGCCGCCGGACGGAAATCAGACGATAAGCTTCACCTACGGCGGCGAGCGGATTGTCAAGAAAGTTGATACTTATACTATTTCAGAACTTTTCTCGGCTCACGGGGCCGTGCTATGGAATGAAGGACGTCACAAAGATAATGTAAGGTCATTTCTAGGAGAAATTGACGAAATACTTCTGGGTCAGAGGTTCAGCACTTTCGATCAGGAGACTTTGGACGGGCTTGTGCAAGCCCTCAGAGATCGCGGCAACAGCAATGCAACGATCAACAGGAAGATGGCTGCGCTCAGCAAGTTGCTGCGCAAGGCGTACAAGATGGGAAATATCTAAAACCTACCGGAATTTCGCCGGCAGAAGGAAAAAAGCGGGCGCATCCGCTTTCTCGAGATAGACGAAGAGGACCGCCTCTTCGATCGCATTCGCTTTCACTCCGTCGAATACCATGAACTGTCCGTTTTCCTGGTGGATACCGGCGCCAGGCTCGGCGAAGCGATCGGCCTGCGCTGGAACGATATCCACAACGGCTCGGCATCCTTCTGGCTGACCAAGTCGGGTCGCAGCCGTTCAGTCCCGCTTACCAGCCGTGTCAAGGACATACTTAGTGGCATGGACCGCCGGTCGCCGGGGCCATTCGCAAAAATCAAGCAATACCAGTTCCGCGCCGTCTGGCACAAGGCGAAGGCCGAGATCGGGCTTGCCACCGACAGCGAACTGGTGCCCCACACGCTGCGCCACACCTGCGCGTCGCGGCTGGTGCGCGGCGGCATCGACATCCGCCGCGTGCAGATGTGGCTCGGACACCAGACGCTGCAGATGACGATGCGCTATTCCCACCTCGCCACGCACGACCTGGACGTCTGCGTGCCGGTGCTGGAACGGCGCTGAGCCAGCGCGGCCGAAGGCAAGGAACGAGCAGCCAGGCGCTGTAGTCCGCGCCTGAACCGCCCGCGTCCGCCACACGCCCGGTCATTCCGGTGCGCGCCTCAGGGCCTGGGCCATGCAATGGATGCCGCCGCCCGTCTTCGAGATCTCGCTCATGTCGACGGCGGCGACATCGAAACCCAGCGCCTTGAGCTTTTCGATCAGCGTCTTCGACACGGTCGGCGCGATGACGCGGTCCCTGCCGAGCGACATGAAGTTGCAGCCGAGCGCCATCGTGTCCTGGAACGGCACGTCGACGATCTCATGGCCCTTGCCCTTCAGCCAGTCGACGATGCCGGGCTCGGTGCAGGCGAGGCAGACGGCCGTCAGTCTATCGGCGATCGGCACCACCATCAGGTCGATGTGCACGTAGTATTCGTCGATGAAGGCAAGCCTGGTTTCCCAGCCTTCCTTCTCGAACCACTCCTGCACCTGGCGGGCGCCCTCCTCCTGGGTTCGCGCGCCGCCGCAGCCGATCAGCACGACGCCCTCCTCGATGACGTTGAAGTCGCCGCCCTCGAAGGTGCCGGCCGTCACCATGTCGTAGATCGGGATGCCGAGCTTCTCGTAGGTGCGGATGGCTGCGTAGTTCTCGCCGCGCCGCCACCAGTTGGCCATCGCGGTGATGATCGCGCCATAGGGGGTCATGACGCTGGAATCGCGTGAATAGACCTGCATCGGCAGTTCCGGGGTCGGATCGTGCCAGTGGACCTTCACGCCGAAGTTCTCGTAGGCGGCGACCAGATCCTTGTGCTGCGCCTGGGCGGTCTGGATGTTGCAGGGGTTCTCGCGCAGGTGCTTGCGCGACAGCGAACTGGTCGCAAGATGGCGCAGATAGGCCGGCGATCCCAGCAGCACGTCGGTCAGCGGGTCGGTCTCGTTGCGGAAGCCCCAGTTGCGCAGCGGCGCCGTGCCGCCCGCCGGATCGCGGCGCTGGAGCGAAAAGGGCTCGGCGATCGTTTCGTGACGCGTCATGTCGGTCTCCTCGGTTCAGGCGGCGGGAACGGACGGAATCCACCAGTCGCGGCCGCGCGGCGTGGTGACATATTCCGGCCAGCGGAAATGGATCGGCGGTTGGTAGTCGCAGAGCGGCGGCAGCCAGCGGTCGCCGCCGACACCGCCGCCCGTGCGTTCGACGAATTCCAGGCGGGCGGCGTCGCGCGCCGCCCTATCCTCGACCAGGCGGAGCGCGGACAAGGCAAGCACTTTCGATGCGCAAACCACCATCGGATCGATGGTTTCGGCGATGCCGCCGAGCGCGTTCATCACCCAGGACGGGTATGCAAAGCCGGGCGGCCCCTTCAGCGCCGGCCGCGCCACGTAGATGCGCGCCGTCGGCGCGTGCCAGCACATCTCGGTGTAGTCGTCGGAGGTCGAGTTGAGCTGCGACGGCGCAAGGTCGCGCCGCAGGATCGCTTCCGCCTCCCGGGGATCGATCAGCCTCTCGCATTCGTCGAGCAGCGGCTCGGCCATGGGCTCCACCCCGGCATTGCGCTGGATCTCCCGGGCGACCGCCTTGCCGGCCTCGTCCCAGCGCGGCGCGCCGACCGTTTCAAGCGCCTCATGGGCGATCCGCGCCATGGCGTGGTTGGCCAGGCCCGGCCTCGATTTTGAGACCCAATGCCGTTCATAGCGACAGCCCGTCATGCGCGCGGCCGCGTCGGCATTGGCGTCGAGCATCGCCGTCGCCTGCTCCGCCATGGCCACGGTCGGCACGCGGATCATGTACTGGATCTCGGCCAGGCCCGCCGGCAGATTGTCGGCCGTCGCCTGGCCGGCTGTGAGGATCGCCTCACTGATCGACCAGCCGCCCTGATGCGGCAGCATCGAATCGCGCAGCGCCTTGGAGGCCATGTACATCATCATCAGCGCGTCGTTGGCGCCCGGCGCGCGCACCGCCGAATGCGACTGCGGGATCGGCGCGCCGTCGCCTGCCGCCCTCGCCCATGCCTCGGGCGTGTCGCAGACGAAACGGTAGATCATGGCGTAGGCGGCGCCGCAATGCGTGTCCCAACGCACCGTGTTGCAGAGCGGCAGCATGTAGAACGGGTGAAAGGAGAGCATCGCGTCCAGCCCGTCATAATAGCCCCTGGCGGCGTGGATCGGCTTGGAGCCCCTCACCTTCTCGGCGGGCTCGCCCGTGAACCGCAGGCTTCCCTGCAAGCCATGACGCTGCATCGCGGCCCTGGTCGCCAGCAGGGCGCCGAGGCTCGACATGCCGAGCGCGGAATGCGGATCGGTGTGGCCGCCGGCATGTTCATTGAGGCCAGGACGGGGCCGCCTGACGGTGGCCGCGTCCTGGCAGTTGCCGGGCACGGCGTCATACTCGGCATACATGCCGATGGTCGGACCGGGTCCGTTCGTCCAATGCGCGCAGAAGGCGGTCGGCATGCCGCCGGAGCCTTCCTCGACGGAAAACCCCTCGCGCTTCAGCAGGTCCACGTACCAGGCCGCCGACTGGTATTCGCGCCAGGCCGTCTCGCCGAAATCGAAGATCGTCCGCGTCCAGGCCGACAGCAGATGCCGTGTCCCATCGACAAATTCGAGCGCGGTCGTCTGTGCCGGCGTCATCACCGATTTCCTCCGTCGGCCGAGGAAAGCAGTGAACGCGCCGCTCAAAAAGTGATATGTTTTTTGCCTTCGCGCAAATTCCATTCACCTCAAGGAGCTACCCTGCGCATTCCATCGACCCAGGCGCTGCGCGCGCTGGACAGTTTTGCAAGACACGGCAGCGTCTGGCGCGCGGCCGACGAGTTGCACCTGACACGCAGCGCCGTCAGCCACCAGCTGCGGCTCCTCGAGCGCGACCTCGGCTTCGAACTCCTGCAACGGGTCGGCAAGGGCGTGACGCTGACGCCGCAGGGCCGGCGCTATGCGCTCGACGTGCGAAAGGCGCTTTCCGTCATCGGCGAAGCCGCGGCGCGCCACGAAAGCAAGGGGGTCGCCGGTTCGTTCAGCGTCAGTTGCACGCCCGGTTTCGCATCGCTCTGGCTGTGCACCCATATCGGCGGGTTTCAGGACATGTATCCGGACGTGGCGCTGAGCATCCAGACGCCGCGCCGGCTCGACGACGTGACCAGCCCGGACGCCGACGTGTTCATCGCGTTCGGCATCGGCAACTGGCCAAGCCACGCGGTCGAACTGTTGTGCGACATCGAGTTCACGCCGCTTTGCAGCCCGAGCCTGCTCAACAAGCTGGGCGGCCTGCCCAAGCCGCAGGACCTGCTGCGCGCCCGTCTCCTGCATCTGGTGGACTTCGAGGACTGGTCGCGCTGGTTCGCGGCGACCGGCGTGGAAAATCCCGATCCCGAATGCGGCACCGTTTTTTCCGACATGAACCTGGTCTTCTCCGCCGCCATCGCCGGGCAAGGCATCGCCATGGGCGACGAACTGACAAGCCGCAAGGCGCTCGACGAGGGACGGCTGGTGCGGCCGTTCGACATCGCCATCAAATCGCCGCGCTCATACTTCCTCGTCGCCGAGCGCGCCAAGGCCGACCACCCGATCGCCAGGGCCTTCGGCAGCTGGCTGCAGTCCAGGCTGGCCGAAACCGCTCCCCGCCAGAGCCTGTCGCTTGCATGAGCAATAGTGAATGAAATTTGCCGGTCGGGCGAAAACTATTCGATTGCCGGGCGAACGATCCCTGCCTACCATTTCGAAGGAACAGTCAGGGATGGCCGCATGCATCAGCCTGGACGGGCCGCGGAAATCAAGGCGATCGGGATCGGCAAGAGCTTCGGCCAGTTTCGCGCGCTGAACGACCTGACGCTCGACATCGGCCGCGGCGAGTTCCTGGCGCTGCTCGGACCGTCCGGCTCCGGCAAGACGACGTTCCTGATGATCCTCGCCGGCTTCCTTCCGCCGAGCGAAGGGCGCCTGTTTAGCGACGGCGCCGACATCACCACCCGGCCGGCCGAAGAGCGCGCCGCCGGCATGGTCTTCCAGGGCTACGCCCTGTTTCCGCACATGAGCGTCGAGGCGAACATCGCCTTCCCGCTCAAGGTGCGCAAGCGTTCCGCGGCCGACATCAAGCAGCGCGTCGCCGAGATGATCGAACGCGTCGGCCTGCAGGGGCACGAGCGCAAGCTGCCTTCGCAACTCTCGGGCGGCCAGCAGCAGCGTGTGGCGCTGGCGCGGGCGCTCGTCTTCGAGCCCGGCGTGCTGCTTCTCGACGAACCGTTCTCGGCGCTCGACAAGAGCCTGCGCGGCCAGATGCAGGCGGAGATGAAGCGCCTGCACCAGGAGACCGGAACGACCTTCGTGTTCGTCACGCACGACCAGAGCGAGGCGCTGGCGCTCGCCTCGCGGATCGCCATCTTCAACCAGGGCGAACTGCTCCAGGTCGGCACGCCGCAGGAGGTCTACGACCTGCCGGCGAACCGGTTCGTCGCCGAATTCCTGGGCGAGATCAACATGCTGCCGCTGAGCGGCGTGCGGCACGAGGGCGGCGCGGCAACCGGCCGATGCGAGGACGCCACGGTGACGGTGCGCTCGCCGGGCGACGTGACCGGCGATGCGGTTCTCGCGATCCGACCCGAATACATGACGATCAAGAGCGCGGCGCAGCCCGGCGAGAACGGCATCGCCGCGACGACGACGGCATCCACCTATCTCGGCGCGGCCACGAAACTCGACATGGTCACCCGGCAGGGCACCAGGCTCTCCGTTTCGGTACCAAGCGAGGTCGCAGCGTCGGCCATGCGCAACGGAAGTTCGGTCTGGCTCACCTGGCCAGAAGAAAGGGGCATCCTGCTCGCGCGGTAGCGAAGCCCAGTCTATCGAAGTCAACGAAACGAAAAAGGGGAACCGACATGAACGAGATGAAGAAGCAGGCCATGGAGTCGCTGGTCCACCGCGCGGCTCGGGGCGAGATTTCGCGGCGCCAGTTCACGCAGCTGTCCGCGCTGCTGTTTGCCGGGACGCCGATGATGCTGCGGTCGTCCGGCGCCTTCGCACAGGCCAAGGAACTGGTGCTGGTGAACTGGGGCGGCGACGCCATCACCGCCTACGACGCAGCCTACGGACAGCCCTTCGCCAAGGATACCGGCATCGTCGTCAAGATGGACGGCTCCGGGCCGACCGAAGGCGCGATCGAGGCCCAGTACAAGAGCGGCAAGCCGACCTGGGACCTGGTCGACGTCGATCCGTTCTCGGCGATCACGCTCGGCGAGAAGGGCATGCTCGAGCCGATCGACTACACCATCGTCGACAAGTCGAAGTTCCGCCCGGGCTTCGGCTGGGACTATGCCGCCTCGACCTACTTCTTCTCCTATGTCATCGCCTACGACTCGTCGAAATACGGCGACATGGCGCCGAAGGGCATGGCCGACTTCTTCGATGTGGAAAAGTTCCCCGGCAAGCGCTCGCTCTACAAGTGGGGCGTGTCGAGCTGGGAGGCGGCGCTGCTCGCCGATGGCGTCGCGCCGGCGGAACTCTATCCGCTCGACCTGAAGCGGGCGCATGACAAGATCGCGGCCTTCAAGGAAAACGTCATCGCCTATTGGGGCGGCGGCGCCGAGAGCCAGAGCGTGCTTCTCAACGGCGAAGCCTCGATGGCGATCGTCTGGTCGACGCGCGCCTCGCTGATCGAGCAGGATTCCGGCGGCCAGATCAAGTTCATCTGGGACCAGGGCCTGATCTCGCCCGGCGCGCTGGCCGTCCTGAAGGGCAATCCCGGCGGCAAGGAAGCGGCGATGAAGTTTATCGCCAGCACCCAGGACCCCGAGAAGGAACTGGTGATGTTCGACAAGCTCGGCCAGGGACCGGCCAATCCCGCAGCCGATGCGCTGATCCCCGAGGACAAGAGGCGGATCAACCCCGTCGACCCCGCCAACATGGGCAAGCAGATCGCGCTCGACATGGACTGGTACGCCGCCAACTATGGCGCGGCGCTCGACGAATACACCAAGATCATCTCCGCCTGACCCGCGGCGGGATGCGACATCTCTCGAACCGGAAGGGCGCGGCGCTGCTCATGGCGCCGCTGCTCCTCTTCCTGGCCATCGCCTATGCATGGCCGTTCCTCGGTGTCGTCAAATGGAGCTTCACGCTGCCCGAACCGGGGATCGGGCAGTACCGCACGCTGATCAGCGACCCGCTCGTCCAGTCCGTCTTCATCCGGACGCTGCGCATCTGCGTCCTGGTGACGATCTCGTCGGTGGCCGCCGCCTACGCCATCGCCCTGGTCTGGGTGCGCGGCACGCCGGCACAGCGCATGATGGCGGAGTTCTGCATTCTCATCCCCTTCTGGATCTCCGTCCTGACGCGCGCCTTCGGCTGGGTCGCGCTGCTGTCGAACCGCGGACTGATCAACACCTGGCTGCAATCGATCGGCTTCATCTCGGAGCCGCTTGCGCTGGTGCGCAACGAGTTCGGCGTCATCGTCGGCATGACGCATTTCCTGACACCGTTCGCCGTGTTCCCGCTGGCGTCGGCCATGCGGGGCCTCGACGACCGCGTGCTGCTTGCCGCGCGGGGGCTGGGCGCAAGCCGGACACGGACCTTCTGGACGATCTTCGTCCCGATGACGGCTTCAGGCATCATCGGCGCGGCGCTGATCGTCTTCGTCTTCGCACTCGGCTTCTTCGTGACGCCGGCCATCCTCGGCGGCGGCCGCAGCGTGATGGTGGCCGAACTGGTGTACCTGCGCATATTCCAGAGCCCCGACTGGGGCCTGGGAGCAGCGATCAGCGTCGTCCTGGTGGTGTTCGTGAGCGCGCTGATGGCGCTGTTGTTCCGCTATGTGCGACCAAGGCAACTGGTGTAGCCATGCCGAGCTATCGTCCTGGCCCCGTCTCTCTTGCCGTAGCAGCGCTGGTCGCGCTGTTCCTGCTGATGCCGCTGCTCGCCGTCGTGCCGGTGTCGTTCACGCCGTCGCGCATGCTGGCGATGCCGTCCGGCGAACTTTCGCTGCGGCACTACCGGGCGCTGATCGAGGACCCGCGCTGGATCGACAGCATCCTGCTCAGCATCCGCATCGGTATCGTCAGCAGCGCCTTCTCGACGCTTCTCGCGCTCGCCTTCAGCCTCGGCGTCTGGATGTTCCAGCCGCGCTTCGTGGCGCTGCTCGTCGGCTTCGTGCTGCTGCCGATGATCGTGCCTCCGGTGGTGTCGGCGATAACGCTCTATTTCCTGCTGACG
The DNA here is from genome assembly GCF_040813675.1 of Mesorhizobium marinum. Lineage (NCBI taxonomy): Bacteria > Pseudomonadati > Pseudomonadota > Alphaproteobacteria > Hyphomicrobiales > Phyllobacteriaceae > Mesorhizobium > Mesorhizobium marinum. The sequence goes on from NZ_JBFOCI010000003.1 coordinate 259,475, forward strand.
TCGCTGTCGGGCTTCATCCCCTGGTTCGGCTACGACACGTGGCTGGGCGTGGCGATGGCGCACTCGATCATGACCGTGCCCTTCGCCACCGTCCTGATCCTGGTGGCGCTCAGCCAGGTCGACCGCCGCATCGACCTCGCGGCCAGGGGCCTCGGCGCCAGCCCCTGGGAGCGGGCGACGCAGATCATCATCCCCAACGTGAAGTTCGGCATCGTCGCGGCGGCGCTGCTGTCCTTCGTCTTGTCGTGGGAAGAGATCGGCGTCACGCTGTTCATCACCAGCGTCAACGCAATCACCCTGCCGCGCCTGATGTGGATGGGCCTCAGGGACAACATCGACCCGTCCATCGCCGCGATCTCGGTGATCCTGATCCTGGTGACCGTGGCCGTGCTCGTGCTGCGCCGCCTGCTTGCGCGCGCAGCCTGAGCCGGCCAAACGCCGGCGCTACCGGCTCACGCGCGATTTCAGGAAGCGGTCGAAGGCAACGGCGAGGATGAGGATCAGGCCGATGACGATCGACTGCGTGTAGGACGACACGTTGTTGAACTGCAGCCCGTTCTGCAGCACGCCGATCAGCGCCGCCCCGACCACCGTGCCGCCGACGCTGCCGATGCCGCCGAACAGCGAGGTGCCGCCGATGACGACGGCGGAGATCACCGTCAGTTCGTAGCCGATGCCGGCGACCGCCTCCGAGGAGTTCAGGCGCGCCGAGAGCACGAAGGACGCCAGCCCGGCGAAGAAGCCGACGATGACGTAGACCGAGATCAGGATTCGATCGACGCGCAGCCCGGACAGGCGCGCGGCCTCCGCGTTGCCGCCGACCGCGTAGACCGCCCGTCCGTATCGCGTGTAGCGCAGCACGATATGGCACAGGATGGCAGCGACCGCGAAGATGATGACCGGCACCGGAACCGGGCCGACGAGCCCGTTGCCGAACCAGCGCATGGAGGCGTCGAAGCCGGAGATCGGACCGCCGTTCGAGATGGTCAGCGTCAGGCCGCGGAAGATGGTGAGCCCGCCGAGGGTGACGACGAAGGGCGGCACCTTCAGCCGGGTGATCGCGAGCCCCTGGACGAAGCCGGCGAGCGCGCCGACAGCGACGGCGGCGAGAAGTGCCGCGAACCAGCCGTAGCCGGTGCCGCCGGCAGCCGACAGCGAAAGCGTGTTGGCCGTTCCGCCCTTGGCGACGACCGCGGCGACCATGCCGCAAAGCGCGAGCAACGACCCGACAGACAGGTCGATGCCGGCTGTCAGGATGACGAAGGTCATGCCGAGCGCGATCAGACCGGTGATGGAGATCTGGCGCAGAATGTTGAACAGGTTGATGGGATCGATGAAGTTCGGGCTCATCACCGTGAAGACGACCATCAGCGCGGCGAGGAAGATCAGCGGCCCGAAGTTGACGAGTAGCCGCGTGACGTTGACGCTGCTGCGCCGACCCTGTTCCACGGTGCTGCTCATTGCGCCCTCCCCGGCCGATTGTCGAGCGCCATCAACTCCATCAACCTCTCCTCCGTCGCCTCGATGGCGGGCATCTCGCCCGTGATCCTGCCGCGTCGCATGGTGACGATCCTGTCGGACACCGCAAGCACTTCCGGCAGCTCCGAGGAGATCATCATGATGGCGATGCCGCGCTCGGCGAGCTGCGCCAGTATCTGGTGTACTTCGGCCTTCGCCCCGACATCGACGCCGCGCGTCGGTTCGTCGACGATCAGCACCTTCGGGTCGCGCGCCAGCCAGCGGGCCAGGACGACCTTCTGCTGGTTGCCGCCCGACAGGCCCTCGATCGCCTGTTCGGGCGAAGCCATGCGGATCGACAGCATCTTCTTGTAGTCGGCCAGCGCCTCGCGCTCGCGACGCTCGGCCATGATGCCGAAGCGGTTGCTGAACCGCCCCAGCGCGGCGACCGAAAAATTGGTCAGGATGCCGAGCGCGGCGAAGATCGCCTGGTGCTTGCGGTCCTCCGGCACCAGCCCGATGCCGAGCCGGATGGCCTCGGCCGGCGAGTCCGGGGCAATCGGCTTGCCGTCGAGGGTGATCGCCCCGGCGGCGATACGATCGGCGCCGAAGATGGCGCGGGCAAGCTCGGTGCGGCCGGAGCCGACGAGGCCGGCGACGCCAAGGATTTCGCCGGCCTTCAGGTCGAGGTCGACACCTTCGAGCACGATCGCATGCGGGGCTTCCGGATCGCGAACCGTGCGCAGGCCGCGCACCGACAGCATGACGCCGCCCGGAATCTCGCGCTGATGCGGCCGCGCATAGAGTTCGGCCGCGGCGCGCCCGACCATCTTCTCGATGATTCCGGGAATCTCGATCGGCGCACCGTCCTTGCGGTCGAGGTGGCCGGCCAGCCTGCCATCGCGCAGCACGGTCATGCGGTCGCAGATGAAGGAGGCTTCCTCGAGCCTGTGGGTGACGAACATGATGGCGACGCCGTCGCTGCGCAGCCGGTCCATGATGGACAGCAGTTGCTGCACTTCGGATTCGGTCAGCGCCGAGGTCGGCTCGTCCATGATGATCAGCCGGCTTTCCAGCGAAAGCGCGCGGGCGATCTCGACGAGTTGCTGCTCGGCCACCGAAAGCGCGGAGACCGGCGTGCGCGGGTCGATGTCGAGGCCGACGCGCGCGATGATCTGGCGCGAGTCCTCGACCATCCTGCGCCAGTTGACCAGGCCGAGCGGGCCGGTCGGCGCGCGGCCGACGAAGATATTCTCTGCCACCGACAGCGTCGGGATCAGGCTGAGTTCCTGGTAGATGGTGACGATGCCGAGCCGCTTGGATTCCTCCGGGCTCGCCGGCCTGAAGTCCCTGCCGTCGAAAACGATGCGTCCGCTGGAGGGCGGCTGCACGCCCGACAGGATCTTCAGCAACGTCGACTTGCCCGCGCCGTTCTCGCCGAGCAGTCCGAGGATTTCGCCCCGCCTGACATCGAGCGATACATCGTCGAGCGCAGTGACGCCCGCAAAATGCTTGCTGACCCCCTCGACGGCGAGAAGGATTTCGCCGGCGGGCGCGGCTGCGGCTTGCGCTTGGGACAAGCGGTGCTCCCTCAGTGACTGGCGCGGAAGGCACACGACCGGCCCGCCTTGCGGCGAGCCGGCCCTGTCGTTTCGTCGACGAGCCGCCTACTGGGTCTCGCCGATGCGTTCGGCCTTGTCGATATTGTCCTTGCCGATGACGATGGGCGTCAAAAGCACGACTTTCTCGGCCGGCTCCGTCTTGTCCTTGGCATAGGCGACCGCGATGCGGACGGCCGTGCGGGACTGCTCGCCCGGGAACTGTTCGACCGTGCCCGCCAGCTTGCCGTCGCGCACGGCAACCAGCGCCTCGGGAAGCGCGTCGAAGCCGTAGATCTTGACGTCGTTGAAGCCGCGCGCCGCGCACGCCTCCATCGCACCGAGCGCCATGTCATCGTTGGCGCAGATGATGGCATCCGGCTTGCCGTTGGCCGCAAGTCCGGCCTCCGTCACCGAAAGCGCCTCGGCGCGCGCGAAGTTCGCCGTCTGCTCGAAGACGATCTGGTACTTGTCCTTCATGGAATCGAGGACGTTGTGGACGCCCTTGTTGCGGTCTATGGCCGGACCGGCGCCGGGCTGGCCCTGCAGGTGGAAGATTTTCGCGCCGTTCGGGAAGGCGTCGACCATGGCTTGCGCCTCGGCTTCGCCGCCCTTGACGTTGTCGGCGCCGACATGCGCGAGGATGCCGTCCACGCCATCGACGCGGCGGTCGATCGTGACGACCGGGATGCCGGCCTGCACGGCCTGCTCCACGGCCGGCGCGAGCGCGTTGACGTCAAGCGGCGAGATCACGATCGCATTGACCTTCTGGACGATCGCCGCCTCGATGTCGGCGGTCTGCTTCGGCGCCGAATTCTGGCCGTCGCTCTCGACGAGGTTGACGCCCTGCGCCTCGGCCTCGACCTTGATCTGGTTCAGCATGTGAACGAAGAACGGAAAGCTCAGGCTGGGCACCGAGCCAAGGACGGTCAGCTTGTCCTGGGCGAACGCGGCCGGCGCGGCGGCGACCAGAGCCGTCACTGCCACCGACGAAATGAGAAACTCACGTCTGTTCATCGACAATACTCCTCCACGTTGGCCGGTTCGCATCGGCATCGTGTTCCTCCCGGCGCCGGCGAAGGGAGCCTAGCCCAAGGCGAATTGTTTACGCAAGGAAAGTTGGTAGCGCTACCGCGCCTATTTTCCGCCCGGCGCCACGGGACACGCGGTCAGCGATCGCGAATCTTGTAGACGCACTTCTTGACGTTGCAGGACTTGTCGGCGGCCGGAACGCTCGCGAACGAGATGATCTCGCCCGAACGGCAGAAACGCCGGTCCGAGACATAGCGTCCGTAGAGCGGCATGCCGCTTTTCGAACGCCAGCGCAAGATCACCGTGCCGTTGGAATTGACGGCGGACTGCACTGCGCTGCAGCTCATCTTGGTGATCGTGTATTCGCGGTCGGCGGCAGCGGGAAATGCCGCGCAAACCATGACTGCGGCCAGAAGAAACTTCTTCATCCCTGTCTCCCGTGCGCATGCGCGCCGGCGGCGCCGGCGCCCGTCAGGCATCGGCATTGAAGCAGAACCCGCCCGCAAAGTCGATTGGAGCCAAATGCTTCGCCCTTCCTTCACGGGTCAAACCTGCCTATAGGTCTGGCCGTTCGGATCGGACAAGCCGCTTGCGCGCGCAGGCGCGGCGGCAGCCATCGAAGGACCAGGCAAGGCATGACGAGCACCAGCGAGCGGACCGACGCGTTCGAATTCCCGATCCTGATCGCCGACATCGGCGGCACGAATGCGCGCTTCGCCGTCATCGACAATGCCGACGCCATTCCGGGCGAGCCGCAGATCGTGCGCACCGCCGACTTCGCCACCATCGACGACGCGATCCGCACCGCCGTCATCGAGCGGCTGTCCGTCCGCCCACGCTCGGCGGTCATCGCAGTCGCCGGTCCGGTCAACGGCGACGAGATCGCGCTGACGAACTGCCCCTGGATCGTCAAGCCCAGGGCCATGGAGGAGACCGTCGGGCTGAAGGACGTCGTCGTGCTCAACGACTTCGAGGCGCAGGCGCTGGCCGTGGTGGCGCTGGGCGACGAGCACGTGGAGAAGATCGGCGGCGGCGAGGCGCTGCCGCATGCCGGACGCGTCGTGCTGGGACCGGGCACCGGCCTCGGCGTCGCCGGGCTGATCCGCTCCAGCGGCAAATGGATCCCGGTTCCCGGCGAAGGCGGCCACATGGACATCGGCCCGCGCACGCCGCGCGACTACCAGATATGGCCGCATATCGAGCCCCTGGACGGACGCGTCTCGGGCGAGCAGATCCTGTGCGGCCGCGGCCTGGTCAGCACCTATCGCGCGGTCGCGATCACCGACGGCAGGGAGATCGTCCACACCACGCCTGCCGCCGTCACGCGGGCGGCGCTCGACAAGAGCGATTCCGTCGCCGAGGAAGCGCTGTCGCTGTTCGTCACGTGCCTGGGGCGCACGGCCGGCGACCTGGCGCTGGTCTTCAAGGCGCAGGGCGGCGTCTACCTGTCCGGCGGCATCGCCCAGAAGATCATACCGGCCCTCAAGGCGGGCAACTTTCGCGCCGCCTTCGACGACAAGGCGCCGCACAGCGAATGGATGGCCGAAATTCCGGTCTATGTGATAACCGATCCGCTCGGCGCACTGGCCGGGCTGGCTGCCTATGCACGCGCACCGCATACGTTCGGCGTCGAGACCGAAGGCCGGCGCTGGCACAACTGATACGCCGGAAGGAACGCTGGAATGACAGACATGGGCCTCGTCGTCGTGGGAGCCGCCGGGCGCATGGGCCAGGCGCTGATCCGCGCGATCGCCGCCACGCCCGGCGCCAGGCTGGCCGCCGCCATCGAACGCAAGGGAGCGAGCGAGATCGGCCGCGACGCCGGCGAACTGGCGGGGCTCGGCCCGATCGGCGTGACCATCGCCGACGACCCCCTGCCCGCCTTCGCCAAGGCCGATGGCGTGCTCGACTTCACGGCGCCGGCCGCGACGGTCGAGTTCGCGGGGTACGCGGCGCAGGCGCGCATCGTTCACGTCATCGGCACGACCGGCCTCGGCCCCGAGCACGAAGCGGGCATAGCCGCAGCCGCCCGCCACGCGACCATCGTCAAGTCCGGCAACATGAGCCTCGGCGTCAATCTGCTCGCGGTTCTGGTCGAACAGGCGGCGAAGGCGCTCGGCCCCGAGGATTTCGACATCGAGATTCTGGAAATGCACCACCGCCACAAGGTCGACGCGCCGTCCGGCACGGCGCTGCTGCTCGGCGAGGCCGCCGCAAAGGGGCGCGCGATCGGCCTCGCGGACAACAGCGTCCGGGTGCGCGACGGCCATACCGGGCCCAGGCCGGAAGGCTCGATCGGCTTCGCCACGCTGCGCGGCGGCTCGGTCGCGGGCGACCATTCCGTGCTGTTCGCCGGGCCAGGCGAGCGCATCACGCTGTCGCATGTCGCGGAGGACCGGGCGATCTTCGCGCGCGGCGCCGTAAAGGCCGCGCTGTGGGCCCGCGGCAGGAAGGCCGGCCTCTATTCGATGCGCGACGTCCTTGGTCTGGACGCCGCGTGAAGTCACGCCCTTCAACCCGATAAAGGAGCTTACATGTCCGGTACACTGGTGCTCGTCCGCCACGGCCAGAGCGAATGGAACCTCAAGAACCTCTTCACCGGCTGGCGCGACGTCGACCTGACGGACCAGGGCCGCGAGGAGGCGCGGGCCGGAGCAGAAAAGCTGAAGGCGCGCGGCGTGACGTTCGACATCGCCTTCACCTCGGCGCTGCAGCGCGCGCAGAAGACCTGCCAGATCATCCTCGACGTGCTCGGGCAGAGCGGCCTCGAGACCATCCGCAACCAGGCGCTCAACGAGCGCGACTACGGTGACCTGTCCGGCCTCAACAAGGACGACGCGCGCGCCAAGTGGGGCGAGGAGCAGGTTCATATCTGGCGCCGCTCCTACGACGTGCAGCCGCCCGGCGGCGAAAGCCTGAAGGACACCGGCGCCCGCGTCTGGCCCTACTACATGCACGACATGCAGCCGCATGTGCTGCGCGGCGGCACGGTGCTGGTCGCCGCGCACGGCAATTCGCTGCGCGCGCTGATCATGGCGCTCGAGGGCAAGTCGGGCGAGGAGATCGTCAAGCTGGAGCTCGCGACAGGCGTGCCGATCGTCTACCGGCTGAACGCCGATTCCACGGTGAAATCGAAGGACGTGCTCGACTGATCGGATGGGCGCGGGGGCGTTTCCGGGGGCCGCGGCGCCGCGGCCCGACGCCCGCGATCCGCGACAAAACCGGCAGGCCACATGTTTCGGGAAAATGCGCGTTGACAGGACCCGCGCGCCCGCTTACATGAGCGCCCACCAGCCCAGATGGCGGAATTGGTAGACGCGCACGGTTCAGGTCCGTGTTCCGCAAGGAGTGGAGGTTCGAGTCCTCTTCTGGGCACCATCTTTCCCGCTTCAATGAATCACGAGAACCGGACGCGGCGCGCGTTCCAGTCCGTCGTCGTATCCGGCCGCGGGAGCTTCTGCGGCGCTTCCCGCCCGCCGCGCCTTCAGGTCACGTGCTTGCGGCCTCCGGCCTTGCGGAACCAGGCGTCGGGATAGGGATACCACCAGTCCTGAACGACGGGCTTGTGGTCGATGACGACCATCTTCGAGCGGCGGAAGGCGTCGAGCCCCTGGCGGCCGAGTTCGCGCCCGATGCCGGAGGCCTTCCAGCCGCCGAAGGGCAGCGCATCGTTGTCGATCAGGGGATTGTTGACCCAGACCATGCCAGCCTCCAGCCGCTCGGCCGCTTCATGCGCCTCGGCAAGGTCCGTGGTGAAGATCGAGGCGCCGAGGCCGAACGGGGTGTCGTTGGCCAGGCGGACGGCCTCGTCGAAATCGCCGACACGGCAGATCGCCGCGACAGGCCCGAAGCACTCCTCCCGGCAGATCGCCATGTCCGGCGTCACCCCGGTCAGGATGGTCGGTTCGTAGAACCAGCCGACATTGTGCGCCGGCGGGATGCGTCCGCCCACGACCGCCCTCGCGCCGCTCGCGACGGCGTCGTCGACCAGCCGCATCACCTTGGCGCGCGCCGCCTCGCTGACCAGCGGGCCGATTTCCGTCTCGTCCATGCCGTTGCCGATGCGAAGCGCCCGCGTCTTCTCGGCGAACAATTCGACGAAGCGGTCGTGCACGGCATCGACCACGAAGAAGCGCTCGGCCGAGGTGCAGACCTGGCCGGAAAGGTGGAAGGCGGCCGTCACGCTGCCGGCGGCGGCGACCTCCAGCGGGGCGTGCGCGCTGACGATCAGCGGATCGCTGCCGCCCGCCTCGATCACGCAGGGTTTCGTGCGTTCCGCGCAGGCGACCGCCACCCGCCGCCCCGCCGCCACCGAGCCGGTGAAGGCGACGGCGTGGGTGCGGTCGGATTCGACAAGCGCCCTGCCCGTCTCCGCGCCGCCCGGCAGGCATGCGACCAGGCCTTCCGGCAACGAACGGAAGACGGCCATGAAATCCAGAGTCGACAGCGTCGTCGCCTCGGCCGGCTTGACGATGCAGGCATTGCCGGCGGCGAGCGACGCCGCGACCGTCCAGCACATCAGGAGGATCGGGAAGTTGTAGGGCATGATGTGCACGGACACGCCGTAGGGCTCGTAGCGCGCATACTGGAACGAGCCTGCCTGCGTGGTGCCGGCGATCTTGCCGGCCTCGTCGCGCGCCATCTCCGCGTAGTAGCGGAAGACCGGCGCGCAGTTCGCGATCTCGCCGATCGCCTCGGGATAGGGCTTGCCCATCTCGCGCACCATCAGTTCGGCACAGCCGGTGAAATCGGCGGCCTCGATGGCGTTGGCGACGCCGTGCAGGCATTTGGCGCGCGCCTTGGCGTCGAGCGCCTTCCAGCCGGCTTGCGCCCTTGCGGCCGCCGCCAGCGCCGCATCGGTCTCGGCGTCGGTCGCGGCGGCAATCGCGCCGACGGTTTCAAGCGTCGCCGGATCGACCACGGCGCGCGGGGCGCCGCCCATCCGCAAGTAGGATGGGTTGACGAAAAAGGCTGGCTCTGAAGGCGAGAAACTCATCGGGAAGCGCCTCCAATACCCCGTACTGGCCTGCCGGCCATCTCCGCCTTAAGTCGCGGCAATACCGTGCCTGAAACGGCGGCGTTCGGGACGGGGAGAGCCCTTGATGACGGCGAGGCCCGCAGGCCAGGAGGGGGCATGATTTTCATCTGACGGATCAAACTTAGCGGATCATGTAGACTTTCTTGATGGTCTCATGGACCGTGCAGATGCCCTTCCAATCCTGCGGGAAGAAGGCGGCCGTGTCCGGCTCGATCTCGATCACCTCGCCAGATTCATGAACATAGGTGCAGCGGCCCTCGAGGAAGTGGCAGAATTCGTCGCGCGTGACGTGGCACTCCCACTTCCCGGGCGTGCAGACCCACAGCCCGCACTCCGACCGGCCCTCCGGCCCCTTGTGCAAAAGCTTGCCCGAGGTGCGCGACTGTCCCTCGATCATCGTGGGGATGACGCCCCAGTCGACGAGATCCTTCTGTTCGAGCGGCGCGTGCATGACAGGGGTAGGCATTGGAGGCTCCTTGGTGGCTGGCTCGTCCTCGGCCAGGATGTAGGTGTTTCGGATGGTTTCATGGACGCTGCATTCGCCGGACCAGCCGGCCGGGAACATCACCGCCGTGCCGGCCGCGACCTCGATCGCCTCGCCCAGGTCGGACCGGTAGGTCGCACGCCCCTGGACGAAATAGCAGAGTTCGTCGCGCGGGATCGACAGCCGCCAGCGCCCCTCGCTGCAGACCCAGATGCCCGTCTCCGGCCGGTTGCCGGGCCCCTTGTGAACCAGGCGCCCCGTCGAGCGCGAAACGCCCTCGATCGCATTCGGCTGGACGCCCCAGTCCAAAAGGTCGGTCCGCGTCGAGGCCTGGTAGAGATGTGGCGCCGACGACGTCACAGCAGCGCCTCCAGCAGGCCCGCCGCCTTCTCCGGACCGTTCTGCGCCTGCATGTGCCTGGAGGTCGCGGCGAGCTTCGCCTTCATCGCCGCGTCGGTGAGGCACGCATCGAGCCTGGCCAGGAGCTCGGCGTCGGTCCAGTCGTAGCGCGGCATCTTGAAGCCGTGGCCCGTCTCCTCGACGCGCGTCGCGTTGTCGTGGCCGTCCCAGACATAGGGCATGATGATCGCCGGCTTGCCGAAGAACAGGCACTCGGTGAACGAGTTGTTGCCGCCGTGGTGGATGACGGCGTCGACCTGCGGGATGACGGACGGCTGCGGGAACCAGCCGTCGACGATGACATTCGGCGGCAGGTCGGAATACTGGTCGACATAGCCGCCGACATTGACGAGCGCGCGGTAGGGTGACTTGCCGATCGCGGCGATGACGCGTTTCAGCAACTCCGTGTCACCGGCGCCGAGCGAGCCGAAGGACACGTAGACCAGCGGGCCGTCATTGTTCGCGGCGAAGGGCGGCACCGCATAGGCGGCCTCCTTGCGCACGCAGCCTTCGAGGTACTGGAACCGCTTCGGGTCGAGCGCATGCCTGCGCCTGAACTTCACCGCCTCCGGGTAGAGCAGCAGGTTGAGATAGGGCGATGCCTCGAAGAACTGCCCGATGGGGTACGGCGCTTCGTTGGTCGACGTCAGGAACTGGTTGAAGTCGTCGTGGATCGGCTTGATCACGTCATTGAAGTGCTCGCGGTAGGCGCGGTGGCAGGCGTGGTCGCCCTCCCCGCAGCCCGAGAGATGCGGCGGGATGTCCTCGTCCTCGATCTCGTTCTCGGAGCACGAGATGACGCGCACCCACGGCACCCCGAACTGCTTGATGGCCGGGAAGAGAACGACGTTGTCGACGCAGATGACATCCGGCTTGATCTGCGCCAGCACGCCCGGCAAATCCTTCTGCGCCCATTTCGCGCTGTCGACGATGGCCGTCCAGCAGTCCTTCACATAGTTGTCGACCTGATCGTACGGCGACTTGCGGAAGTTCGGGATGTGGCCGTTGATGAAGTCCTCCCAGAACTTGGCCATCTTTTCCGGCGGCATCGGCTCCGACAGGTTCACCGGATAGGCGTCGAAACCGTAGCCCTTGTAGACATCGACGAAGCCGGGGTCCGACAGGAAGACGGCCTTGTGGCCGCGCGCCTCGACCGCCTGGGCGATGCCGACGGAATTCAGCGCCGGCCCGTAGGCGGCCTCGGGAAAGAATGCGATCGTCTTTTGCGCCATGTCTGCCTCCGGATCGTTCAGCTCTTGAAAATTCGGGTGTCCGCGGCCGACCAGCCGATTTCGACCGTATCGCCGGTGCGGATGCTCCGGCTGTCGGCGGCGTCGGCGGTCATGCGGACCAGGAAGGGCTTGTCGGCCAGCGGCGTGCGGACGTGAACCTGCAGGTCGAGACCGTGGTAGGCGAGCGCCTCGACGGTGCCGCTCGTGCGGTTGGCGGCGCCGGCCGCCGGAAACAGCACGATGCGCTCGGGCCGGACCGCCGCGAGCGCCGGCGCGCCTGCCGCGATGCCCTGCGGGAGCGTGCCAGCAACCAGCGAACCGTCGCTCGCGCGAACACCCTCGGCGACCGCGCTGCCCGCGCAGAAGTTCATCACGCCGATGAAGCCGGCGACGAACGCGTCGGCCGGCCGTTCGTAGACCTCGTGCGGCGTGTCGCATTGCAGCAGCCTGCCGTCCCTGAGGACCGCCATGCGGTCGGCCATGACCAGCGCCTCCTCCTGGTCGTGGGTAACGACGATGAAGGTGATGCCGACCTCGTCCTGCAGGCGCTTCAGCTCGATCTGCATCTCGCCGCGCAGCTTCTTGTCGAGCGCGCCAAGCGGTTCGTCCAGCAGCAGCACGCGCGGCCGCTTGACCAGCGCGCGGGCGAGCGCGACCCGCTGCTTCTGGCCGCCGGAGAGCTGGTCGGGCTTGCGGTCCGCCAGCGCGGCGAGTTGCGTCGTCGCCAGCATCTCGTCCACCCGGCTCCGGATTTCCGCCGACGGACGACGCTCCATCTCGAGCCCATAGGCGATGTTGGCCCGCACGCTCATGTGCGGGAACAGCGCGTAGGACTGGAACATGAGGTTCACCGGGCGCCTGTTCGGCGGCACGCGCGACACGTCGGCGCCGTCAAGGAGGATTTTGCCTCCGCTCGGCATTTCGAAGCCCGCAAGCATCCTGAGAAGCGTGGTCTTGCCGCAGCCGGAGGGACCGAGAAGCGCGAAAAATTCGTTCTCGCGGATCGACAGCGAAACATCGTCGACCGCGGTCAATCGGCCGAAATTCTTGGTCACACCTTCAATGTCGAGCACGCCCCCGGTCATTGGCCGACCATCCCGCGGTTCAGCCGCTGCGAGATCGCCAGCGCGATCACGCTGACGGCCATGACGATGGTGGCGAGCGCATTGATCTCCGGCGTGATGCCGAAGCGGATCATCGAATAGATCTGCATCGGCAGCGTCGTGGAGGAACGCCCCGCGCCGGCGGTGAAGAAGGCGATGATGAACTCGTCCACCGAAAGCGTGAAGGCGAGCAGCGCCCCGGCGATCACCGCCGGCAGGATGACCGGCAGGGTCACGCGCCGGAACGTCGTCAATGCCGATGCGCCGAGGTCGGCCGACGCCTCCGTGATAGACCAGTCGAAGGATTTCAGCCGCGCCCGCACCACGGCGCAGACGAAGGCGAGGTTGAAGACGACATGGGCGAGCACGATCGTGTGCAGGCCCATCGTGACGTCGAGCATCGAGAAGAAGGAGAGAAGCGCAACCGCAAGCACGATGTCCGGGATGATCATCGGCGCGAAGACAAGCGCCTCGAGCACCGTGCCGCGGCGGCGGCGCATCTCGATGCCGATTGCGAGCAGCGTTCCAAGCAAGGTCGCGATGGCGGTCGACGCGACGGCGACGACCAGCGTGTTCAGAGCCGCCGACAGGATGTCCTGGTTCGACGCCAGCGACACGTACCACCTGGTCGAGAAGCCGGACCACACCGTCGGCAGTCCGCCCTCGTTGAAGGAGAGCGCCACCAGCACGGCGATCGGCACGTAGAGGAAGGCGAAGACCAGCACGAGAACGGCCGTTCCGCTTCGCCGGGCGGCTGCGCTGCGCTCGGCCATCACGCATCCTCCCTGACGGGGGCCGTCCTGGTCGATGCCCGGTCCGATGCGTAGGCCTGCACCAGCAGCAGGAGCATCATGATGCCGATCAGCGCCATCGAGAGCGCCGCGCCGAACGGCCAGTCGTTGGCGGTGAGAAACTGGTCGTAGACGAGGTTACCGATCATCTGGAACCGGCCGCCGCCAAGCAGCGCCGGCGTGACGAAGTTGCCGATCGACAGCACGAAGACGAAAACCGCGCCAGCGGCGATTCCGGGCAGCGTCAGCGGCAGGATGATGCGGCGGAATGTGGTGAAGGCCGAGCCGCCGAGATCGCGCGAAGCCTCTGCCAGTTCGGGGTTCATGCGCGAAAGCGGGGCGTAGCAGGCAAGGATGACGAAGGGCAGATAGTTGTAGACCAGCCCGGCGATGACCGCGCCTTCGGTGTAGAGCATGGACGGCGGCTCGCCCTCGTAGCCGAACCAGCGCAACAGCTGCGTGATCAGCCCTTCGCGGTTGAGCAGCACGATCCAGGCGTAGGTCCGGATGAGGTAGTTCGACCAGAACGGCAGCACGGCAAAGAACAGCAGGACCGGCTGCAGCGAGCGCCGGCACGACGCAATGGCGTAGGCCGCTGCATAGCCGAGCACCACGGCGATCACAGTGGCGGTGCCCGCGATGCGCGCCGACCTCAGGAAGATGCCGGCATAGAGCGGGTCGAAGACCCTGCCGAAGTTCTCCAGCGTGAAGGTGTAGTCGACGCCCCCGTAGACGCCGCGCTGGAAGAAGGCGAGCGCAAGCACCAGGGCGCACGGCACCACCATCAGGCCGACCAGCCAGGCCAGCGCCGGCGCCATCAGGAAGGCGGGGCGGGTGCCGATGGCCGTCATGTCCCGCCCCCTTCCGACTGCGTCAACCGCTGCGGCTGGCTACTGCGCCGCCTTTATCTCGCTGACGATGCGCGAATACTCCTTCTGGGCCTCGCCGACGTCGCGCAGAACCTCATACTTGGTGAGTTCCGCGACCGGCATGGCCATGTTCGGATAGGTGGCGGAGAGTTCGGCGGGCAGGCTTTCCATCGCAGCCTTGTTGGGCACCTTGTAGAGGATGTTCTCGGCCGCCCAGGCGTGGTTCTTCACGTCCAGCATGAAGTTGATGAACTGGAAGGCGGCATCCTTGTTCTCGGAAGCCTTCATGACGACCATCGTGTCGACCCAGAGGTCCGAGCCCTCCTTCGGGATGACGTACTTGATGTCCTTGTTGTCGGTGATGCCGTAGTTGCACCAGCCGTCCCAGGCCTGCACCATCAGCGCCTCGCCCGAGACGAGCTTCGCGTAGAAGGTAGTATCGTCGTAGGCGAGCAGCGTCTTCTTCGCCTCGATCAGCGTGTTCTTCACCTGCTCCATCTTGGCAGGGTCGATCTCGTTGACCGAAAAGCCGTCGGCGAGCTGACCGGCGGCGAGCAGCCAGCGGTCGGTTGCCAGCATGGTGGTCTTGCCCTTGATGTCGTCGGCGGGCTTCAGCAGGTCGTTCCACGAAGTCGGCTCTGTCTTCACCAGGTCGGAGCGGTAGCAGAGGCCGGTCGTCCCCCAGGTGTAGGGAACCGAGAAGCTGTTGCCCGGATCGTAGGCGAGCCCGGCCGCCTCCGGATAGAGATTGGCGAGGTTCGGCACCTTCGAAGCCTCGATCGTCTCGGTCAGCCCCAGATTGTGCAGCACCTCGGCGAAGGGCGACGACACGAAGACCACGTCGTAGCCCTTGCCGCCCGAGGCGACGAGCTTGCCCATGATCTCTTCGTTGGTCGCGTGCTTCACCACCTCGCCGGTGTTGCCTGTGGCCGCCTTGAAAGCGTCCATGGCGTCCGGCGCCATGTAGCCGTCCCAATTGGAGATGACGAGGTTGGCGGCGCTTGCCGTCGAGGCGAGCGCGGCGAGGCTGACGCCAAGCAGGATCGCCCGCGCACCCCTTGCCCGGCGGTCGTTCGTGATCTTCATGACAGACTCCCATTTTTGCCGCGACCTGGATGTCGCGGACCTCGGCGTAAAGTGCCCGCGTCCCGTTGCGGGCGAAGGCATCGTTCTGTTCCCCGGCTTTTCGCCATTTTGTTTGACTGTACTATTGCTGCAAAAAGAACGTCAATCCATAATCGGGGAGCGACCCACACGCCGGTTCGCCGACTATTTTCGCGATGCAACAGGGCGATGATGCCGACCCGTCAACAGCCACGATCGAACCATCTTGAACTCGCCCAGCGCATCCTGGAGGCCGTTCGCCGCGGCGGCTTCCAGCCAGGCAGCCGCCTGGCCGAGCAGCAGATCGCCTCGCTCTGCAACGTCTCGCGCACCCCCGTTCGCGCGGCCTTGCGCCTGCTGACGCAACAGGGCGCGGTCCGCTGGGAGAAGGACAGCGGCTACACGCTCGCCATCGATCCGGCCGGCACAATCGGGGCCGCAGCCGAACTGCCCAGCGCCGAAGAAGACCGGCTTGCAGAGTCGATCCTGCGCGACCGGGCAGCGCGCCGACTTGACGACACCGTCACGGCGAGCAGCCTGTCCCGGCGGTACTCCGTCGACAAGCGGATGGTACAAAAGTCGCTAAAAATACTGGCGAGTGGAAACTGGATCGAAAAGGCGCCCGGTCAATCCTGGCTGTTCCGTGTCGGGCACGAGGGGCCTGAAGCGCTGGCCGAAAGCTATGACTACCGGCTGCTGCTCGAGCCGGCGGCGCTGCTGTCGCCTGGCTTCCGGCTCGACGAGGCCCAGGCAAGCGCATTGCGCCTGGCCATGGAAACGCAACTCGCCTCGCCCGAATCCTCCTTCGATATCAGGGAGTTCCAGCGCCTCGACCTGGATTTCCACGGGATGGTCGCGCGCGGCTCGGCCAACCGCTTTGTCGGCGACGCACTGGCCGATCACCTGAAGCTGCGCCGGCTGCCGGGCGCGCTGCACGGCGTCAACGTCTTTCGCCTGAAGCAGTCGACGCGCGAGCACCTGGCCATCCTCGACCAGTTGGAGGGCAAGCAGTTCGAAGCGGCGGCCGACCTGATGCGGCTGCATCTGCGCCTGTCCCGCAGCCAGCGGCCGCAGGCGGCAAGCAGGGGCGCGCCGGTCCTGCCGGCGGCGGTCGGCGAGCGTACAGGCCGATGACGCGCCCTCCGCCGACGATAGCGCTCTTTCCGGAAGCGAGTTTCGGCGCCGCGCTGAACTGCATCGGCATCGCCCAGGCCCTGCGCGAGCGCGGCGCCCGTCCCGCCTTCATCTGCCATCCCGGCTTCACCGGCCTGTTTGCCGACTACGGCTTTCCCGAACACCATCTGCCGGCCGCTGCAGCCAAGGGCGGCTCGCCGGACACCTGGCAGGGTTTCGTCGACCGGCACCTGCCGCATTTCAACCTGCCGCCGCTCGAACAGCTCGAAACCTATGTCGGCCCGACCTGGGAAGCGATCGTGGACACGGCGATCGGCGCCGAGGCGGGGCTGCGCCGGTTGCTGGCGCGGCTGAAGCCGGACGCCGTCGTGCTCGACAACGTCATCATGTTTCCGGCGCTGGCGGGATCGAACGTCCCATGGGTGCGCATGATCTCCTGCGCCGAAACCGAACTGCCCGATCCCGAGGTCCCGCCGTACCTCTCCGGCCTCTCGGCCGACGATCCATCGAGGGCCGATTTCGAAAGCCGCTACCTCGAGGCGGTCGCGCCCGCGCATGACCGGTTCAATCGGTTTCGCGCCGGGGCCGGCCTGCCCGCGCTGCCGGCCGGCACCTTCCTCGAAACGTCACCCTGGCTGAACCTGCTGCTGACGCCCGGCATCGTCCGGCGCGACCGGGCCGATCCGCTGGATCCGGAACGGTTCGTCTACCTGGAGGGCTGCGTCCGCCGCGAGGGCCCCTTCGACCTACCGGACTTCCCGCGCGCGGAGGGGCCGCTCGTCTATCTGGGATTCGGCAGTCTCGGCGCCGGCGATACCGATCTCATCGAGCGCATGATCGCGGTCTTCGCGACGCTTCCCGCCCGCTTCATCGTCAATGTCGGCGGCTTTCGCGATGCGTACCGCGCGGTGCCCGACAACGTCTATCTCGACGCCTGGTTTCCGCAGCCCAGCGTGGTCGAGCAATGCGACCTGTTCATCCACCACGGGGGCAACAACAGCTTCTGCGAAGCCCTCTATTTCGGCGTGCCGTCCCTGATCATGCCCTATTGCTGGGATGGCCACGACAACGCCCGGCGCGCCGTCGAGACCGGCGTCGGCCGACGCCTCGATCGCGCTTCCTGGACGGCCGACGACCTTGCTTCCTGCATCACGGCGCTGCTCGGCGACGAGACCATGCGCAGGCGCCTCAGCGACAACGCCGCGGCGATGGCCGCGCGGCCCGGTACGGCCGTTGCCGCCGATGCAATCCTCGATCTGTTGGGATGATGATCGCCTGACCGCCGTGACACGCGCCGGCCCGCAGCCGGCCTCAGCCGATCAACCGGCAACCAGATGCCCTTCCCCGGCATCGGCGAGGACAAGCCTTTGCGGCGGATCCCCGACCCTTCTGACGGCGTTGGGAATCTCGCTTTCCAGGCGGGCAAACCGTTCCCGCCGCATCCTGGGGTCCGGCATCGGCACCGCCTCGATCAGGCGCCTGGTGTAGGGGTGGCGCGGGTTCGAAAAGACCTGGTCGCGCGTGCCCATCTCGACGATCTGACCGAGGTACATCACGGCGACGCGATCCGAGATGTTCTCGACGACGGCCATGTCGTGCGAGATGAACAGATAGGCGATCCCGAATTCGCGCTGCAGGTCCTTCAACAGCCTGAGCACCCGCGCCTGCACGGAGACGTCGAGCGCCGAGACGCTTTCATCGGCGATGATCAGCTTCGGCTTCAGCGCCAGTGCGCGCGCAATGCAGATGCGCTGCCGCTGGCCGCCGGAGAACTCGTGCGGATAGCGATCCATCTGGTCGGCCGACAGTCCGACGCGCTCGAACAGCGAGGCAACCTGGGCCCGTCGCTCCTCCCTGGACCCGATCCGGTGGATCAGCAGCGGCTCGGCCACCAGGTCGCCGACGCGCATGCGCGGGTCGAGCGAGGCGTAGGGATCCTGGAAGATCATCTGCACGTCGCGGCGCACCGCGCCGCGGTCGGCCGAGGATAGCCCCTGCAGGCTGCGTCCGGCGATCGAGATGTCCCCGGAATAGGGCACGAGCCCGGCGATGGCCTTCGCGGTGGTCGACTTGCCGCAGCCGGACTCGCCGACCAGCGACAGTGTCTCGTTGCGCGCAATCGAGAAGCTCACGCCCTCGACCGCATGAACGCGCCGATCGACGCGGCCGAAGAATCCTCCATGAAGGTCGAAGCGGACTTGCAGGTCCCGCACCGTCGCGACGGCGGAAGCGGCCTCGTTCGTCCCCTCGGCATGCTGCTGCGGCGCGGCAGGCGGGCGGGCGCCCTCGCCCGTGCGCATGCGCGGCACGGCCGCCAGGAGTTCCCTGGTGTAGTCGGTGCGCGGCGCGGAGAAGATGTCGATCGTCGAGCCTTCCTCGACCATGCGGCCGTTGCGCATGATGATCACGCGATCCGCCATTTCGGCGACGACGCCCATGTCGTGCGTGATCAGGATCAGGCTGGTGCCCGTCTCGCGCTGGAGGTCGCGCAAGAGTTCGAGCACCTCGCCCTGGACGGTGACGTCGAGCGCGGTGGTCGGTTCGTCGGCAATGAGGACGTCGGGCTTCAGCGCCAGCGCCATGGCGATCATGACCCTCTGGCGCATGCCGCCCGAGAGCTCGTGCGGATACTGGCCCAGCCTGCGTTCCGCGTCGGGGATGCGGACGGCGTTCAGCGCTTCGATCGCGCGCTGGCGGGCCTCGCGGCGCGACAGCGGCGTGTGAACCTCGATCGCCTCGACGATCTGCCGCCCGATCGTCAGGACCGGGTTCAGCGACGTCATCGGCTCCTGGAAGATCATGGCGATGCGGTTGCCGCGCATGTGGCGCATGCGGCTTTCCGGCAAGGCGGCAAGGTCCACGCCGTCAAGCCGGATCGCGCCGGCTGAAATGCGCGCCATCGGCTGCGGCAGGAGCCCCATGATGGCGAGCGACGTCATCGACTTGCCGGAGCCGGATTCGCCTGCAATGCACAGCGTTTCGCCGCGCGCGACGGAGAAAGAGAGGTCGGAAACGACCTCGCGTTCGCCATCCTCGTCGCGCACGGCGACCGACAGGCGCGAGACGTCAAGAACCGGCTTCGCATGGCGCGAAGCCGGCTTGTCGGCGACGGTTGCCTGCCCGGCGCCTGTCATTCGAAGACGCAGCGCGGGAAGTAGAACGACACCACCCAGTTCGGCATGTCGACGATCTCGCTGATCCGGAGATCGCCGCAGACCGAGCAGAGCATATAGGCGTCCACCGGGTCGAGGCCGTGCTGGCCGGCAAGCAGGTCGACCATCTGGGCGACCGCCTCCTTGGCGCCCGTCATCAGGTCGGGCCCGACGCCGGTCGTGACCTCGTAGCCCTTGGCGTCGAGGTGCCGCGTAACCGGTCCCGGCGTGGTGAAGCGCGGCATCTTCAGCCGCGCGTCCTTGACGAGATCGATCGTGAGGACCGCGTTCATCTGGCTCTCGATCGCGGTTCCGCACACTTCGCCGTCGCCCTGGGCGGCATGCGTGTCGCCAACGGAGAACAGCGCGCCCGCAACCTCGACCGGCAGGTAGAGGGTCGTGCCGGCGGCGAGGTCGCGAATGTCGAGATTGCCGCCCATGCGTCGCGGCGGAACGACCGAATGCAGGCCCGCCTCGGCCGGCGCGTTGCCGATGGTGCCGGCGAACGGCTTCAGCGGCACCCGCGCGTTCCTCCCGTAAAGCGCAGGCGCGAGCGAGGTCGCGTCATATTTCCACAGGTTGAGCGCCGGCTCCTTGAAGTCGTCGGCAAGCAGGCCGAAACCCGGGATGTTGGCCGTCCAGCCGAAGCCGGACGGCTTGAAGCCCTCGATCGTGATCTTCAGCGCGTCGCCCGGTTCGGCCCCATCCACATGGATGGGGCCGGTGACCGGATTGACCTTGCCGAAGTCGAGCGCCGTGACGTCGGCGACCGTGCTGTCAGGCTTCAGCTGGCCGCCTGAGGAGTCCAGGCACTCGAACTCGATCGTTGAGCCGGGCGCCACCCGCTCGACCGGGGCAAAACTGTTGTCCCAGCCGAAATGATGGTGGCGTCCGTGGATCGTGTAGTCGCAGTTATTGCACATCGTTCACATACACGTAGTCGTAGTTGATCGGGATGTGGACGGGGTCGACATAGAGGTTGTCGGCGCCGGCCATGCGCGGCGAGCGCATGGTGAAGCGCTGCTCGTTGAAGACCGGCACCCAGGGCGCGTCCTCCATGACCTTCTCGTAGATGCCGCTCCACATCTTGTAGCGCTCCTCGGCCTTGGCCGGGTCGGTGATGGAGTCGGCTTCCGCCGCCAGCTTGTCGAGGTCCTCGTTGCAGTACCAGGACCAGTTCCATCCGCCCGGCACGGCGCCGCCGCAACCAAGGATCGGTCCGTAGAAGTTGGACGGATCCGGGAAGTCGGCGATCCACGCCATGCCGCCCGACCAGATCATCGGCGCGCCGTCCTTCTCGCCGCCGGCGGCGATCACGTTGGCCTGTGCCAGCGACTGGATGTTGGCTTTGACGCCGATCGCGGCCAGATCCTGCTGGATGGCCTGGGCAATGCGCGGGTTGGGATCGGTGTTCATCACGAACAGCTCGGTCTCGAAGCCATCGGCATGGCCGGCATCGGCCAGCAGCGCCTTCGCCTTGCCGGCGTCGTATGCATAGCCCTTGTAGTCCTTCGAGTATCCCGGCATCGAGGGCGGCAGCGGCTGGTTCGCCGGCACCGCGCGGTTGTTGATGAGCTGGACGATGCGATCCTTGTTGATCGCCATGTTCACCGCCTGGCGAACCTTGACGTTGTCGAAGGGCGCCATCGTCGTGTTCATGGTGATGTAGCCGGTGTGGAGCTGACCGCCCTCGACGACGCGTTCCTTCTGGGCGGGATCGGCCATCACTTCCTGGAACTTGGCGGGCGGGATGCCGTCGCCGGGCACGTCGACCTCGCCCTTCTGCAGGCGCAGCAGCGCAACGATCGGTTCCTGGCCGACCTCGAAGGTGATCTTGTCAAGATAGGGCAGGCCCTTGTTCCAGTAGTCGGCGTTCTTCTCGAACACAAGGCGCTGGCCCAGCGTCCACTCAGCCAGCTTGAAGGCGCCCGTGCCGACCGGGTTCTTGCCGAAGTCGGCGCCGTGCTTCTCGACTTCCTCCTTGGGAACGACATGCGAGAAATTGAGCGCCATGACATGCAGGAAGGTCGCGTCGGGACGCGACAGTTCGATCTTGACGGTCAAGGGATCGACGACGGTCACGCCCGAAAGGCCGGTAGCCGTTCCGCCCGCGACCTCGTCAAAACCCTTGATCGAGGCGAAGAAGCCGGCGCCGGGGCTCTGCGTCTTGGGGTCGGTCACGCGGTCGAGCGTGTACTTGACGTCGTCTGCCGTCATGTCGCGGCCATTGTGGAATTTCACGCCGGAACGCAGCTTGAAGGTGAAGACGGTGCCGTCCGCCGAAATCTCGTAGCTCTCGGCGAGTTCGGGCCTGAGCGTCGTCGTGCCCGGCTCGTAGTCCATCAGGCCGTCGAACAGGCTCTTGATCATCGACCAGTTCTGCCAGTCATAGCCGATCGCCGGATCGAGCGTCGAAACGTCGTCCTTGTAGGTGATGACGATGTCACCGCCCGGCTTGGCATTCGGGTCGCGCTGTTCCTGGGCGACGGTCGGTTGCAGGCCGAGCATCAGCGCAAGCGCCGACGCGGCTACGGTGGTGGCGAGATAACTCCTCATATCGGTGTTCCCTTTCTCCTTGGTTGCATTGCTAGTTCCGCTCAGCGCAGCTTGATGCGCGGATCGATGAATGGGGCGACGATGTCGGCAAGCAGGTTGCCGAGCACGATCGCGCAGGCCGAGACAAGCGTCACGCCCATGATGATCGGGATGTCGACGCGCTGGATCGCCTGCCAGGCAAGCTGGCCGATGCCGGGCCAGCCGAAGACGCTTTCGACGACGACGATGCCGCCCATGAAGATACCGATGTCGATGCCGATCATGGCGACAACGGGCAGGATCGCGTTAGGCAGCGCGTGCCTGAGCAGGATGGTGCCCCGCTTCAGCCCCTTGGCGCGCGCCGTGCGGATGTAGTCCTGGCGCAGCACGTCGATCATCGACGAGCGCATCATGCGCGCGTACCAGCCGGCGCCGAGAATCCCGAGCGTGAGGGCGGGCAGCACCAGGTGCTTCCACGTGCCGTAGCCGCCGATCGGGAACCAGCCGAGCTGGACGGCGAAGATGTAGAGCAGCAGCAGGCCGACGACGAACTGCGGCGCCGAAACGCCGACGAACGACGTGACCATCAGCGTCTGGTCGGTCGCGCTGCCGCGCCGGACGGCCGCGATCAGGCCCATGGTCAGGCCGATGGCCAGTTCGCACAGGATCGCGCCGACCATCAGAAGCAGACTGGCAGGAAGGCGGGCGGCGATCAGCTCGCTGACTTCCGAACGCTGGATGTAGGAGCGCCCGAAATCGCCGGCCAGGAGATTGGTGAGGTAGCGCCAGTACTGCACCAGGAAGGGTTGATCGAGCCCGAGTTGCTGGCGGATGTTCTCGACGGTCTGAGGCGTCGCGCTGCGCCCGGCGATCTGGCGCACGGGATCGGCGGGCAGCAGGTAGAGCAGCGCGAAGGTGATGATCGAGACGCCGAGCAGGATCAGCGCGGACTGGATCAGGCGACGGCCGATATACGCGATCATCCCCGGCCTCGCTGCGTGGGATCGAGGATGTCGCGCAGCGCGTCACCGACGAGATTGAAGGCAAGCGCCAGGGCGAGGATGGCGGCGCCCGGGAAGAAGACCAGCCAGGGCGCGACCTGGAAGTAGGTCTGGTTCTCGAAGATGATGTTGCCCCAGGAGGCCGTGGGCGGCTGAACGCCGATGCCGAGATAGGACAGCGTCGCCTCAAGGAGAACGGTCGTCGAGATGCCGAGCGTGCCCCAGACGATGAGCGTCGGCAGCAGATGCGGCAGGATGTGGCGGAACAGGATACGCGGCGTGCTCGCGCCGATGGTCCGCTCGGCGTCGATGAACTCGCGTTCGGCAAGCGAGCTCGTCTCGGTGTAGATGACGCGCGCGGTCTGCACCCAGTTCACCAGCGCGATCACCAGCGCGACGATCCAAAGGCTCGGCTGAAGGATGGCGGCGAGGCAGATCGCGAGCAGCAGCGCGGGGAACGCCATCATAAGGTCGGTGAACCGCATCAGCGCACCGCCGATCCAGCCGCGGAAATAGCCGGCCGTGACGCCGACCAGCGCGCCGATCAGCAGTGCTGCGCCGTTCGCCACGATGCCGATGATCAGCGATGTGCGCGCGCCGAAGAGGATGCGCGTGGCGAGGTCGCGGCCGAGCAGGTCGGTGCCGAGCCAGAACTTTTCGCTCGGCGGCAACGGCGCGCCCTCGAGGGTGAGCCCGTCGAACATCTGGTCGTTCGGATCGTAGGGGGTGATCCAGGGAGCGAACACCGCGCCGGCAACCGCCAGGGCGATGATGACGAGCCCAAAGACCGCCAGGCGCCGCTTCAGGAGCCGCCGCCAGATCCCGTCGCGCGGCTTCCCGGCCGCCAGCGTGGCGGCGACGTCAGGCGCGGTTGGACTGGTCATCGCCGCCCTCCTCCGTCATCGCCACGATCCGCTGCGCCGCCTGCTCCATGCTCACCTGCCAGCTCATCGCCAGCGAACGCAGCTGCGCATAGGCCTGGCCGTCGTCGACGCCGCGGCTTGAAAGCGCGGCGACCGCGCGCACGATGGTCTGCCGCTCTGCGACGCGGGTCTCGAGCGCCGCGATCTCGTCCGCGAGCCGCCGGCGGGCCTCGAACGACTGCCGGGCGATCAGCAGCGCGCTATAGACGCCGGCGGCGCCCACCGGCTTCAGGAGCTGGGCGTCGGCCTTGTGGGAGAGCGCCCATTCGATGCGGCCGGGCGCCTCGGAGCCGATGAGCGCGACGAGCGGCATGGGCGCCTCGCCCGGCTTCCAGGGAAACTGCTCGTCGAACCCGAGATCGACGTCGAAGAAGACGAAGTCGGCGGCGAGGGCTTCGGCAGGCAATTCCGGCCAGCATTCGACCGTCACGAGACCGATGGCGACAAGCTGGCGCGACAGCGCATTCACCGTCACGTGCGGGCGATGCAGGATGAAGGCCTTCGCCCCGCCGAGATTGGGGATACGCGCGGACCGGGTCACGACACCACCTTCAGACGCGGCCGGCCGAAGATTTCCGTGCGGTCGTAGCGGGAAAGGTAGGGGTCGGGCGCGACGCCTTCGATGCGGCTCACCGTCTCGAACCCGTGTTCGCCGATCTGCCCGATGACCACCGGCAGCGTCGCATGCTGCGTCTGCGGATCGATGAGAGTCTCGCCGAAGGGAGTCTGGAACCTGGTCCCGGCAAAGACCGCGGGAAGCTCGGCGAAGGTGGCCTGCGGGTTGCCTTCAAGCACCTTCGCGAGGACACGCACCGAGGCATAGGCGGCGGCCTCGAAGGACGAGGCCGGCCGGGCCCGACCGCCGTCGTCGGGCGCGTCGCCGCTGCCGTCCGTGGCGCGGAAATAGGGGCCCGCCGAAAGATGCCCGCGGGCGTTGTCGCCGATTGCCGGCAGCTCGCTCTCGGTGAGATTGCAGGAGAGAAGCGGGCAGCGGTCCGGCCGGAAATGCGGGTCGGCGCGACCGAGTTCGGCATAGGCTGCGATGAAGGCGTAGGACGAGGTGCCGATCAGGTTGTTGAAGATGAAGTTCGGCCGCGTCGCCCTGATTTCTTCGATGAGCCGCGAAACGTCGGTCTCGCCGATCGGCAGGTAGCGTTCGGCAAGCACCGCGCCGCCGGCGTCGGCGATCAGGTCGCGGGCGACCCGGTTGGTCTCCCAGCCCCAGATGTAGTTGGAGCCGAGGAGCAGGCCGTTGGCCCCGAAGCGCGGCACGACATAGCCCAGGAGCGGCACGAGGTGCTGGTTCGGGCAGGCATGCATGTAGACGATGTGCTCGTTGGCCTCGAACCCTTCGTAGGGACAGGCGTACCACAGGGCCGCACCGTACTTTTCAAGGACGGAGATGACTTCCTTGCGGCTCCAGGAGGTCACGCAGCCGACGATGTGGCCGACGCCGTGCTCGCGGATCAGCGCTTCGCAAAGCGGCGCATAGCGATCGACATTGCCCTGCGGGTCGAGCTGCACCGGAAACAGATCGATCGGACTTGCCGCATCGGCGTTGACGTCGGCGATTGCCCGCAGCACGCCTTCGCGGCAGGCATTCGAGATCAGGCTGTAGGTGCCCGAATGCGAATAAAGGACGCCGATCCGAACCGAACGCTTCAAATTTCAAGCCCCAAAAACGACAAAGCCCCGCAGCCTGCACCGATCGAGGCGAGGCATGCGAGGCATATTTGCCACCCGGCGCACGAGGCCGGTATTTCGTTTGAGACTAGCGGCAAGGCCATCCGAGTCAAGGGGGGCGGCCACCGCCCACCGTGCAGGCGCGCGCACGACCCGATGACCGGATATCTCGGGTCAGAAGAACCCGGTCATCACCGTGAAGTCGACCGCCGTCGTGGTCGTACCGGCTGCATCGTCCGTCGTCACCAGCGTCATGCCCTGATGCATGCGCCGCTCGAGCTCGCGCTTGATCTGCGGGGCGGCCTTGATGCGCCGGATGACCTGGGTATCGGTGTCGCCCTCCCAGCGCGCCGAAAAGCCGGTCGCGACCCAGGTCAGTTCACCATCCTCCCCGTTGACCTTGGTCAAGGTGTAGACGTGGTCCCCGAGCGGACGATCCGGCGAAGCGACGTCGACCGGGCCGGTGGCGACGATCTCGCCATTTTCCCATATCGTCATCGAGCGGTCCTTGCCGCTGACCACGACGCTGGTCGATGTCGGGTTTTCGGTATGGCCCTGCGAGTACTGGTAGGCTTTCACCGCCCCATCGACGGCGGCGAACTCCCTGCGCGCATAGTCGCCGAGCACCATGCCCGGGTGCACCACCTCGCTCGGTTGCGACTCCTCGTCGGCGATCACCACCGTCATGCCCACCTTGGTGACGCCGAACAAAAGCTCGGAAAACGCCAGCGGCAGCCTCACGCAGCCATGCGAGGCCGGATAGCCCGGCAGGTTCCCCGCATGCAGGGCCACGCCCGACCATGTCAGGCGGTTCATATTGGGCATGGGGGCATTGTTGTAGGTGGACGACCTGTGGTGCTTGTCCTTCTGCAGAATCTTGAACACGCCGGTCGGCGTGGAGTGGCCGGGCTTTCCGGTCGAGCAGGTCGACGCGGCGATGCGGATCCCGTTGCGATAGACGTGGACCAGTTGGTCCGGCACGGAGACGATGATCAGGATCGGTCCGTCCGGCGAGCGTTCCGGGAACCAGTTGAATTCGCCGTTGCTCAACTGCTCGGCGTTCTTGTCGACCTTGACGGCCGCGCGCACCTTGAGGGACAGCGGCGCCGCCGACGCCAGCAACGCAAGCGGAAACGCAAGCCCGAAGGTGCGACGGTTCATGCTGCGGCCTCCCTGGTCGGTCCCCGCCCAACCCCGATGCCTCTATCGCCAAGGCGGGTTCCCATTCCTCGCAACGAACCACCCACGGGAAAAGGCCGCAAACGCTGCCAAGCCTGGCTGCGGAGACGTTGTGGTCGCCAAGCGTAGGCCGCCCTGATCATGGCGCCAGTAGACAGCCAAACCGGCTATTCACGCAAGAGTGACGCTGCGAGCAGCCATTGCATGCAGCAAAAGGCCTTAGGCAGATCGATGAACCAGAGGGACACTGTCGTGAATGGGCATACCCTCACAGAGCGCTGGCGTCTGAGCGCGCAATGCGAAGGGCCCCGATCAAGTGCGGGCAAGGCTGGCAAAAAGCGGAGGCCGCCATAAGCATGCCGGACGGCCACAAACGCGGCCGCCCCGAAGGCCGAGCAACAGCGGACCAGCCGCTGTCTAGGCGGATATTATTGGTAGCCTGTCGGCGTAAAGCCTTGGAAGCCGCCGCCCCCGCCCCCGCCCCTGCGCGGGTTCCGGTTCGATTGACCGCCCTTGTCATTGTTCAGCGCGTTCAGCGCGAGTGCGCGGCACGTCGAATTGCCATAGCGGTAATCGCGGAGGAATTGTTCCAGCGCCTGGACGGTGTTCTTCCGCAGCGCATCCTCACACGCACGCTGCTCGTCCAGTCGCGTCGATTCAGCGTTGGTGACGGATGGCATAGCGCCACCAATCGCCGACGCGCCCAGCAACATAAGCACGTAACTACGGAGCTTTCTCATCGATCCCACCCCAATAGACTCAATACAACCCAGCATCGTCATATTTGCGCATTTCCTAATGCCAGTCAAGAATTCGTTAACCAGCTTTCATAAGACATCGTTAACGCCTTGCCCCACCCCTGGCGGCCACCCGACCGATCCCGCGATCATTTATGACAATGATTTCAATGCGCTAAAGAAGGTACCGCGCTTGGCATCCAATCGACGGCCGCGGCATTGCCAGCGAGCCGCCTAAAACCAGAGGTCGCATCGACAATTTTCCATTGTAATCGTTCAGTAACGATCCTGGAAAAGATGGCTATTGCCTTCCGCCTCAATTTCGCCTTCCGAACATCTTGCA
This sequence comes from Mesorhizobium marinum, assembly GCF_040813675.1. NCBI lineage: Bacteria > Pseudomonadati > Pseudomonadota > Alphaproteobacteria > Hyphomicrobiales > Phyllobacteriaceae > Mesorhizobium > Mesorhizobium marinum. Next base: position 287,270 of record NZ_JBFOCI010000003.1, read on the forward strand.
GACAAATTTAGTATTTTTCGAAATTCGATATCCATCCATGACAGATAAGAATTCGAGAAACAGGGAGTCAAAACGATGCCTGCTTCTCGTATTTTCAATGCTGCGCTGATAGCTGTTCCGATGCTGATTTCCGCTGTCGCAACAGCTCAAGCCCTTCCCTCGCACGGCTCGCCGATCACGATCCGCAATGATCGCGGCGGCCAGGTAATCCACTACGCGCTGAAGATGCTGCGCCTGAAGGAAGCCGGCCGATCGGTGCGCTTCTCCGGCCGCTGCGATTCGGCCTGCACGCTATATCTGGCCCTGCCACGGTCGAAGTCGTGCGTAACACCGAGCGCGTCGTTCGGCTTCCACCTCCCCTATGGCGCTTCCCGCCGGGGCAACCAGGTCGCGGCGCAATACCTCCTGTCGTCCTATCCCGGCTGGGTTCGTTCCTGGGTCGCCAGCCAGGGCGGCCTTAACGGCCAGATCAAGACGATGAGCTACGGGTATGCGAGCCGCTTTCTGCCGACCTGCCCGCAAGCTGATCGGAAGCTCGCGCTGCCGCAGTTGCGCACGCGATAGAGGCGGGCGCGGGTTGCAGTCCCAAGCCTCCTGACGGCTGGGCGGTGCGACGAACAGGCGAAGATTTCCTGTCAGGACCAGGAATCTTGCTGTAGACTTGCCGCATGGACCCTGACATCGGCCGCTTATGATCGGCCGGTGCCGTGTGGCTGGTGGGTGAAGATGAAGCATCAGGCAGAACGCGCGCGCCAAGAGGTGCGTGTCCGCGCCGGATCGTTCCGATTGCCGGCATCCCATTTCGCTCAGGCGACCGCGTGGCTGCGGCCAGCGGACGGCGTTTTCGCCACCGCTGTCGAGCCCGCATCCCTGACGACGTGAGGCGTCGAGGACCGACGTGAATAGAACAGCCATGCTCGCGGCATTTCGTCGAGCCCTGTCGGACAGGAGACAGTCCCGGTTGCTCGTGCTCGCCATAGTAGCGGCGCTGGCCACTTGCCTGCTCGGCTTGCGGGTTGTCCTCATCCTCCCCGATCTCGGGATAGGAACGATCACAGAAACAGCGGCCAACGTCTTCGCCGGCTTCCTGCAGGACATTCTACTCTGCTGCCTGATTGCTGCGGCCGCCTGGACGGCGCTTTGGCCGCGTCGCATGCGCCCTTCGCTTGTCGTCTACGCGACCTTCATCGTCGCCGTCCTGGCGTTCGGATACGGCGTCGCGAACATCGCGATCGTCAGGCTTCTCGGCGAACCGGTCACGATCGACTGGCTGAGGTACTCCGACTTCCTCTCAGGCGCCATCAATGGCATTCTGCATTTCGCCGACGCCAAAACCCTGGCAATGGCGGCACTCGTTCCGGCGTTTCTCGCGCTACTGTCCGCGGCGTTCGCCCTGCTCGTCTTTCGCCTGCACAGGACGACCCCCCGTACAGCCCTCGGAGCAGCGAGCCTCGCCCTGGCCGGGACACTCGTGGCAGGAGCAGTCGCGGAACCGACCGTTGCGCGCGCGCGCCTGGATAACCCGGTCATCGCGTTCTTCTCCTCCGTAGCCGTTCCGGCAGGGCCCGACCTCGACATCGGGGCGGCAAATAGCGGAGGCATCGGCGGGTCCCGGGCAAGCGGCGGCATCCAGAAAAGCGACATTGAAAAGAGCGGCGATCTTTCCGGGATCAGGAACGTCATCCTGTTCGTGCTGGAGTCGGTGCCGGCAGAGTACGTCTACGACTATTCGACCCCCGCTCCCGTCACCCCGAACATCAACCGCTACGGCGCAGCATCGCTACGGTTCAACAACGTCTACGCCCACGCCCCCGCAACGAACTACTCGCTGTTCTCGCTGCTGACTTCGATCGTGCCCGAACTATCGAGCACCGGCATGACCGAAAAGCACCCCGATCTGCCGCTTGCATCGGTAGCAAACGTCCTGAGCGAACGCGGCTACAGAACTGCCTACATAAGTTCGAGCGATTCGCGCTTTCAATCGACAGATCTCTTCCTCGCCAACAAGGGCTTCGACGTCATCGAGGACTTCCGCGATTGGTCGTGTGACCGGGTCTACAAGAACTCCAGCGAGACCTGGCGCTACATGGACTTCTCGCACGACCTGTGCACCGTCGACCGCCTGAAGAACTGGATCGCCGAAGATGCAACGCGTCCCTTCTTCGCGACGTTCTGGACGGGTATGACGCACTACCCGTATTTCGCCGACGACACGGTTCGCAGATATGTCGCGAACGACGACCTGAACCGCTTCCTGAACGCGCTGAACGTCGGGGATGCGGCCTTTGGCGAATTGATGCGTTTTCTCGAGGCGAGCAAGCTGGCGGACAGCACGCTGGTCGTCATCGTCGGCGACCATGGCGAGGCGTTCGGGCAGCATGGAACCTATGTACACGCCAGCGCGATCTACGAAGAGAACATCCACGTCCCGCTGATCTTCGTGAACGCAAAGGCATTTTCGGGCCAGAGGTCCGACGTCATCGGCGGAAACACGGACGTTGCACCGACGATCCTCGACCTGCTCGGCGTCGAGCGGCCTGCGCTGTGGCAGGGTGCCAGCCTGCTCGCGACAGAGCGGCCGGGGCGTCTCTACTTCTTCAGCCCCTGGAACGGTTTCAAGGTGGGCTATCGGGAAGGTAACCGAAAATACATCTACAACTCGCGCGGCCGCACGCTCGAGACTTATGACCTTGCCTCGGATCCAAAGGAGACGCACAACCTCACGCCGGACACCAACGAGGCGGAACCGGCCCTGCAGCATCTTGCATCCTGGGTCCGATACCAGGACGACTTTATCGAGGGCTCCATACTCGGCGGGCACGGTGCAGTCTCGGCCGGCGCCAAAGCCCGCAGCACCGGCATCAGGATTGCTGCGACCGGCACCAGCTTCGTAACGCCGCCGCGAGCGCGCGTCGAAGTGGACGGCGCGACGGTGGGATTCTTCGACGTGGCGGCAGCGCCGAAGAACGCCGACAAGGCCGCGGCCGACGATGACATCGCAGCCGCGCTGACCGTCTTCGAGTTCCCCCTTCCCGCGGGCACATGCCCGTCGAGGGTTCGCGTCGAGTTCCTCAACGACGAATGGGACGCGCAAAAGGAGATCGGCGACACCAACCTTTTCGTCAAGGAGATCGACGTGAACGGCGTCGGCTTTTCAGCCGACGACATGGCGATCGATTCACCCGATGCCGCCGCAAGGTACGAGGACTACATGGCGCTCTGGCGTCAGGGCAGCGTTCACCTCGACGTCGACGATCTCCGCGTCTGCGGCTGAGCCCTGTCGCGTCGGGTACTTCCTTCCCTCACGCGCTCCTGCTTGGCGATCTGCCTCGGAGAGGACGAGCCGGATCGGTATCTGAATTTGGTCGGATGCTCGCCCACTTCCGCCTGCATGTCGGTGAGTTCGAGGACGAACTCCTCGGAATACGGGACCTTCAGGTAAACACGTGCCAGCGCCCCCGCATCGTCGACGGGATCAAGGCGCGGGCAATCCAGGGTGCATGCCCACGACTGGAAATCGTCGGACAGGAAGACCTTCTGCTCCGGAAGCGTGATCCTGGTGCGATCAGGCAGATCGATGCGCCCGCCGACCGACATCCATTCGTAGACGCCGCGCAATCGGGCCTTGCCCGACACGGTGAACTTGCGTCCCGCGATTGCGTCGGCATCCTCGATCGGGAATTCGAGCCAGAAACGCTTTTCGGTGCTGGCCTGCCCCTTGTTGACGACGCGCAGGTAGGTTTTTCCCCTGGGAAGGCCGATGGTCCCGTCCGACGTCATCCGGTCCAGCGCGTATGTCTTTTCGCGTCCGTCGAACGTGACAAGCAGGCCGGGGCAAACGATTCCCGTGCTGAGCGCCTTCACAGCAAAGACATCGCGTGGGCCTGGCCATTCCCGGAAGTCGCCGTTCTCAACCAGGTTGCCTGAGCCGGAACCCGGCAGCCAGCGGGCCAGACTGAAGCGACCCTTTCCAGATCGCTCCGACATCTGCTGGATCATCCGCTGCTCGACCTCCCAGATCTGGTTGTGGAGCTTCTGGAAGCGCTCGTTCTGATCGTATTCCAGGTTCTTGTAGAACTGCCCCTGAAGAAGCAGCTGGCCGACAGATCCGCTTGTGCCGCCCCCTTCCCTGCGCACGAAGCTGTTCACAAGCTCCTTGCGCTTGGCGACGTGGATATCCCTCTGGGCGTGGACGGAGTTTCCGTAGGCGCCCGACGTCGCCTCGGGGCGGTGATGATAACCCGCCAGCGGCTCCGGGATCACGCGTATGTCGAATCGCTCGAGGATGCGAAGGTGGAAGTCCCAGTCGCCCAGAACGCCGAACTCCTCCCGGAAATGCCCGACATCGTCGAAGGCGGCGCGTCGGAACAGGAAGGAAATCGGCGGGAACCTGTTCTCGATGCCGAGGTCGACCAGCGAAATCGCATGCAGCCGGTCGTTGAAGACGAACCTGTCGACCTCGACGATGTCGTAACCATCGATGAACTGCTCGACGATCACGTCTGACCACGTGACGACGCCGGCGACGCGCGGGTTCCAGCCTTCCGAGTCCATGCATTCCACGGTTCGAGAAAGGAAGCTTGCATCCCACGTGTCGTCATCGTCGTGGATGACGATGAAATCGCTGTCACAGGCGTCGATGCCGAGATTGGATGCCGTCTGCATGCCCAGCGAGACCGCATTGTTCAGGACGATCAGCCGGTCGGACAAGTCCTCGGCGAACTGCTCGAGAACCAGATCCAAGGCATCGACCTCCCCGCCATCATTGACGACGACGGCGATCCAGTCCTTGTAGGTCTGGGCCAGGATGTCGCGCAGCGCCCGCTGCAGCATCACCGGGCGGTCCTTCGTCCGGACCACGATGGCCACGCGGGCAAAGGGGCGAGATCCCGAAGCATGCCGCAGGATGTTCTGCGCTTCGGCGTTCGCCCCCGCGCCAGTTGCCTGCTGTCGAAGCACCGAGAGGCCCTGGGCGTACTGAACCAGCTTCGCCTGATAGTGCGGCAGGGCATCGAGATAGGGACGGATGTGCCGGCGCAGGTTGGCGTTGCGATGCATCTGCATGAGCTGGTTGCGGTACATGCCGCCCTGGTCGATCCGGTACCAGAACAGCGGCAGGGGCAGCGTAACCCGCCTGGCGCCGGCCAGATCGGCGCGAATGTGCAGTTCCCAATCCTCGTGCGTGATGCCGTAGTCTTCAGAAAAACCGCCGATCCGCCGGAACAGGTCGGTCGAATACAGCGCGTTGGCGTCGCCGAGGGCCGGGCTGAAGACGGCGAAGGCGAGATCGCCGCCTACCGGCGCGTAGCAGACCGTCGGACGATCGCGCGCGACGTCCTCTTCATCCTCGAAGCCGTGGTAGAACGGCGTGACGACCTCGGCATCCAGCCGGACGGCGACAGAAACGAGCTTGGAGAGTTCGTCGGGCCTCGCACAATTGTCGTCGTCCATGAACAGCAGGTAGTCGCCTCGCGCCAGCGCGGCGCCCTTGTTGCGCGCCGCCCCCAGATAACGATTGGCCTGCCGGACGAGACGCCATCCGAGCGGTTCGATTTCCTTTTCGATCGCGTCGAGTTCCAGCGCCACGGCCTCCTCCGGGCTGCCGTCGTCGACGACGATGACTTCGAAGTTGGCGTAGTCTTGCCGCCGCAGCGACTCCAGTGCGAAGCGCAGCTTTTGCGGACGGGAGAAATGCGTGACGACGACCGACACGAGAGGCGCAACGGCAGGCGCCTCGAGCGGCGCTGAGCGCACGGGCGCGATCGTCCATTGCCGGCCATCCGCCCAGGATGTCGCCGGCCGGGGGCGCGCAATGGCGGACGACGCCGAAGCCAGGATTTCTGAGATTCGCGCCACGATCGCGCGCGGCGTCTCGTCGTCCGACACGGTCATGTCCCTGCCGATCAGTGCGAACGGAACGCCGAAGCTCGCGAACAGCCGCGCCCGCAAGCTCTCGCGCCGGCTCACATCGCAGACGACGACATTGCCCGGATCGGCGGCGAGTTCGACTTCCTCGAACAGGTCGAGGTTCCGCTCGATCCTTATAGGCACCTTCCAGGTTTGCGCCCTGATCCGGATGTACGAAACGGCATCGACGGAGCCGACCTTGCCAGCCTCGCCCACGAAGGCGACCTCGAACGGGAACGGCCGCTCGCGCGCAAGCAGAGACATCGCATCGCAGAAGTTGCGCAGGCGGGATTCCTGGCCAAGCGCGCCGAGGAACACGATGCGCGCAGGCTTTGGTTCGGCGAGCGGCGCCGCTGCCGCCGGGCGCGTGGGCGAGGCTGCGCCCCAGGCGATGTCGATGACCTGCTGCGGAAGGGAGGGCAGGCGCGACCGGTACCAGTCCCAGGCCCTGCGGTCGTGCACGACGACTGCATCCGCATCGCGGGTCGATCCGCATTCGAACACGTCCAGCATCAGCGACCGCTCTTCGTTCACCAGCGCATCCTGCGCCTCGAGCGAGAAGAGCACGCCGCCGGTAACGTGGGCGACCAGCGTCGTCTTCTGGAAATGGATGCCGCACCGCTTCGCGAGGGTCAGGTAGTAGCCATAGCCTCCGGCATCCTGAAAATGGATCTCCGCCGGCTCTCCGCGCTTCAGCATTTCGAACACGGCGTAGACACGCTGGTGTTCGGGATGACCGAGCGCCGGCGTCTCCGGTTCGGCGACGGCCACGAATGCGACTCCGCGCGAGCCCAGGTCGGGCACGCGCTCGCATATGAGGTCACGGCCGGCAATGTCGCCGTCCGCCGCGATAAGCACCATTTTCGGCTGCCCACCGCCAGTGGTTTCGGCGGCGCGCCCGTGCTTTCCCGCGAACAGGAGCGTCTGCACGACGTCCTCGGAATGCAGGGCCTTCACCCCGAGCGTCTCTACGACGAACACCAGTGTTGGATAGATCAGTTCAAAGCCTTCGAGAAAGGCCATCGGCCCTGCTCTCCCATCAGCAGCGGCCAAAGTACGCAGCACCCGGCCGGACGCTGGACACCGCATGTCCGACGCCGTCGTCGTGACAGGCGTCGAAAACGATTGGCCATTTATGGACTGCCAATAGAGGGCACGGCTCGCCGAAAGGCTTTAGTGTGTTCCATTGACAACGCTCCCCAGCGCAGAAATAGCTATAAACTATTGGCAAAAGGCATACAATCTCTGTTCGGAGAAACAACTGGAACTGGTTACTGGCAGTTCTCGCCCGACTATAATCAATGGGTTACCGCAGCGCAGGACTGTCCCGCATCGGCATGATCGATTCCAAGGTGCGCATCCGTGAGTTGATCGACGTATCGAAATGCGTCTCCTTCGACCTTTTCGACACACTCGTGCGCCGCAGGGGCGTCTTCTTCTCCAAGGACATGTTCGCGCTCGTCGAGCAGCAGGCCGCGGGCGTACTGGGAACCGCGGCGCGCGGTCTCGCCAGGACTCGCGAGGAAGCCGAGGCGGCGGCCAGGGCGCAGGCCTTGCATGCCGGCCGCATGGAGACCAGGCTTGCCGAGATCTATGCGATCGTCGCGCGGCGCATGCATCTCTCCGACAAGCAGCGCGCGCTGCTCATCGGCATGGAACTCGATTGCGAACGCGCCGTGCTGGAGGAAGACGAGTGCGCCGCCGAGCTCTTCGACTATGCGGTCTCGCGCGGAAAGACAGTCGCGATTACCACCGACACGTATTTCGACGAGACTTTCATCAAGGATATTTGCAACAAGTTCCGTTACGGAAAGTCGCTGTTCTTCGTGTCCAGCACTTTCGGCAAGGTCAAGCATGACGGTTCGCTGTTCGACGTGGTGATCGAGCGCACCGGACTGTCGCCGGACGAGATCCTGCATATCGGAGACAACGTACTGTCGGACGTCTCCGCCCCGACCATGAAAGGATTGCGGTCGTGGCACTACCTCAACACGCGGATGTCTTTCCAGAAGCGCCTTGGCATCCGCACCGCGTCGAGCGGATCGGTGGCCGCCTCGACCGTCCTGTGCGATATCGGCGACGCGCTCGCGCGACAAACGGAGGGTTCCGGCCAACCGGCGCTGCGGGCCGCCCTGTCGCTCGGGTTTCTGCTTCTCGGCTTCAATCTCTGGCTCGTGCGGCAGGCGATCGACGCCAAGGCTGCGCGAATCTATTTCTTGGCCCGCGAGGGACTTCTGCTCAAACGCTGCTTCGACCTGGTCGCCAGGCATGCCGGGCAGGCCTACGATACCCGCTACCTCATGGTTTCACGTACCAGCCTCTACCCGAGCCTCCTGTTTGCCGATCGCGAGACGGCCCTGGAGGTCTTCAGCAAGAGCTGGAGCAAGACGACCCTGGGTCAGGCGACGGAGCGCCTATCCCTGCCCTATGACGATGTCAGCGACGCGCTTCGCGACTACGGGTTCCACAGTTCGGCCGACCGCCTGCACGGCGGCGCGTTCGCACAGTTCCGGAGTTTCATCATCGACCATTGGCCGATGATCCAGGCCCGCAACCTGGCAAAGCACGAACGGGCGGTCGACTATCTGGCCGAGCAGGACTTCTTCGAAGCCGACGACACGATGGTGGTGGACCTCGGCTGGCACCTGACCCTGCAGCGTTGCCTCGGCGCGCTGTCGGAAGCGCGAAACGTTGATCGCCGGATCCGCGGCCGCTACCTGGCCACCTTCGGCGTTTCCAAATACGACCTCAAGGGCGACGCCGTCGGCTACCTGGCGAGCTACGGCGCGCCGCAGCACCGCGGCGACCTGATCCGTTCGAGCCCTTCGCTACTCGAGATCCTGCACGGCGCCGGGCACGGGACGACCGTCGGCTACCGCCGCGACGACGACGGCGGGACCATGCCCGTCCTCCAGGAGCACGCCGGCGAGATGGAACAGCATGTTTCCCTGGTCGAACCCGTGCAGGAGGCTGCGGTGGGCCATCTCGACGCGTGGGCGGCCGCGCTGCTCAAGGACGACGACGGCGCACAGATCGCGCCGGACCTCTGCGCCGCCATTGGCCTCTCAAACGTCAGCAAACCGACCCGAGGGGACGCGGAATTTCTCGGGCACATGGTGCACGCCCAGGATGTTGCGGGCATGATGAAGAGCATCACCGGCGTAGCCGAATGGAACCTCGCCCGCATCCTCGGTGACGTACTGCCGGATGGGACCTTTCCCATGTGGCGCCCGGGCTTCGAGATGCTGAGGACGGCGCAGCGCATAACCGCCACGGCTGCTGCGGCGGATCCCGCCCGGCCCGCGCCGACGCAGCTGCCAGCCGGGCGATCCGGTTCCTAAACGACCATTGCCACCGCGCAAGATGGCCAGCGACACCTACAGCCGCAACGAGGCGTCGCCTCGACCCCTGCTGCCGCCCCCGTGTATCTGCGGATCGATCCCGCATCCACTCACCTGTTCGACCGGGCCGGCGCGCGCCTCGACCCGAGGAAGCTGGTTGGCTGACCGCCGGGCAAGGACCGGCCGGAGTTTGCATGCCAGCCCGTCGCGACCATTGAACTTCTTGCCGTTTGGCAGCAGAAACCTGTCTGGCCGTCGCATCGCGGCCCGCAAGGAGCTTTCGATGGTCAGACGCCCCGCCCTCACCCCGCTCGTCGCAGACCTGCCGCCGACCGTCCCCTTCGTCGGGCCAGAAGCGCAGGAGCGTGATCGCGGGGGACGTCCCTTCCGGGCGCGCATCGGCGCCAATGAAAGCAGCTTCGGGCCGGCCCCGTCGGTCATTGCGGCGATGCGGGCCGCCGCGCCCGACATGTGGATGTATTGCGACCCCGACAATTTCGACCTGAAGACCGCTATCGCCGGGCATCTCGGCGTTGCCTGTCACAACGTCGTCGTCGGCGAGGGTATCGACGGGCTGCTCAACCTCGTCGTGCGCATGATGATCTCGCCGGGACAGCCGGTCGTCACATCGCTGGGCGCCTATCCGACCTTCAATTTCCATGTTGCCGGTTTCGGCGGCCGGCTGGTCGCGGTTCCCTACGAGAACGACCACGAGAACCTCGACGGCCTGCTTGCGGCCGTGAAGCGCGAGAACGCTCCGCTCGTCTATCTTTCCAACCCCGACAACCCGATGGGCACCTGGTGGGAGGCTTCCGACATCCGGCGCTTCGCCGACGCGCTGCCCGAAACCACCATGCTCATCATCGACGAGGCCTATGGCGAACTCGGCCCGGACTCGGCACTTTTCCCGATCGACGTGTCGCGCCCCAACGTGATCTGGATGCGCACCTTCTCCAAGGCCTACGGGCTCGCCGGCATACGCTGCGGCTACGCCGTCGGCGAGGAAGGCTTCATCCGCGACGTGGAGAAGGTGCGCAACCACTACGGCGTCAACCGCATGGCGCTCGTCGCCGGCGAGGCGGCGCTCGCCGACCAGGCCTACCTCGCCGAGGTGAAGGCCAAGGTCGCGGCCGGCCGCGAACGCATTTCCGCGATCGCCCGCGACAACGGGCTCTCGCCGATCCCGTCCGCGACGAACTTCGTCACCATCGACTGCGGCGGCGACGGCGCCTTCGCGCTTGCCGTCCTCAAGCAGATGATTGCCCGCGACGTTTTCATCCGCAAGCCGATGGTGCCGGTGCTCGAGCGCTGCATCCGGGTGAGCGTTGGCCTCGATCACGAACTCGACATCTTCGCCGAAGAACTGCCCGGGGCTCTGAAGGCGGCGCGAGGCTGACTACTGCTCGCGCAGGACGCGCTCGAAGATCGCCAATCCCTCGACGAACTTGTCGTTCGCCAGCAGCGCGAAGCCGACGCGCATGTGCTCCGGCGTCCCGAAGCAGTCGCCGGGGGCCACCAGCACGCCCTGCGCGGCCAGCGCCTCGCAGAACGGACGGCTGTCGCGGCCGTCGCGGAACCAGGGAAAGCAGACCGTGCCCCCATCGGGCTTCACCCAGGCAAGGATGTCGGAGACGCGGTCCATGAACCGCCCGAGCGCGGCCAGGTTTTCGCTGGCCGGTATCTGCAGCCTGGCGAGAATCGCCTCGCGGCTGGCGAAGGCATGCACGGCCAATTCTTCCAGCAGCGGCGAACTGGAGATGGTGAAGTAGCTCCTCGCGTCGATCATCTGCGCGCGCCTTGCCGGATCGCGCACGACCAGCCATCCGAGCCGCAGGCCCGCGAGCGACAGCGCCTTCGACATGTCGCCCATCGCGATGACGTTGGGAATCGCGGCCGCGGACGCCGGCGAATGGCCGAAATACAGGGGGTGGTAGACTTCGTCGACGACGAGCGGCACACCCTTCCGCTGCAAGGCGGCCGCCAGTTCTTCGATTTCCTCGCGCGGCATCACGGTGCCGACGGGGTTGTGCGGCGAGTTAACGAGCGCAAGGACCGTGTTGTCGTCGACCGCCTTCAACATGTCTGCGGCGCGCTGCCGGAAGCCGTCCTGGCGCGACAGCCTGACATGGCGCACGTCCAGCCCCCAGACGCCGGCCATCGGATCGAAGGCCGGATAGCCCGGATGCGGCAGCACGACATTCGCGCCCGGCCTGGCCGCCGTGCACAGGAGAACCGACAACGCTTCCGAAGCGCCGAGCGTCACCATCACCCAGTCCGGGTCCACGTCGAGAAAGTCGCCGATCGCGGCGCGCAACGCCCTTCCACCCTCGGATGGGGCGTAGCCGAGCACGACGTCTTCCATGCCGGCGCCATCGCCCAGCGCCAGGAAATCCTGCAAGGTCCATTTCGGTCCGGTGCTGGACGCCAGATCGTAGGCGATGGGGGGCGTCGCGAAACTGTGCATTGCGAGCCAATGGTCAAGCTTGAACGGCGGCAGCTGCATCTCAACCTCCATATCCCGACAGGATTGGCCTAGCGCCCTGATCGCGCCGCGACCAGGGCGACAGAGGCCCACGACGACCCACGCTCACTCCCTTGCCCGGCGGCCGTCGCTCATTGCGACCAGCCGCTGAAGCAAGGGGCGTTGCCCCTCGATCAACTTCTCATGCGCCTTAGCCAGCGCGAACCACGCTGCGCGATCGACTTCCGGGAATACCAGTACGCGCCCGCTCCCGCGCGGCCATTCCATCTCGACGCTGTTGCTGCTGAGGCCCGCCGGGTCGAAATCGCCGCGGGCCGCGAAGGCCGTTACCACCTTGCCCGCCTTCTGCCTGGCTTCGCCAAGCGGCGTCAGCATACCCTCAATCGTCCAGCCGGTTTCCTCCGTGAATTCGCGGCGAGCCGCAGCTTCGGCCTCTTCGGACTGACCGAACTCGCCCTTGGGTATCGACCAGGCCCCGATATCGCGGCGCGCCCAGAAGGGCCCGCCCGGATGGACGAGCAGGACCTCGATCCTGCCCGCACGTTCGCGGTAGACCAGTATGCCGGCGCTCCTTGCCGTCATCGCGCGCTTCCCTCCCGGACAATGTTGCCGCAAGATCGCGAGCGCGGATAGCGCCCGGAGGACAGGCATGTATCTCAACACACTCGACTTTGGCCTCGGCGAGGAGGTCGAGACACTGCGCGACATGGTGCGCCGCCTCGCGCAGGACAAGATCGCACCGCTTGCCGCCGACATCGATCGCTCGAACGAGTTCCCGGCGCACCTGTGGCGCGAGCTCGGCGCGCTTGGCCTGCTCGGCGTCACCGCCGATCCTGATTTCGGCGGCGCAGGCATGGGCTACCTCGCCCACGTCGTCGCCATGGAAGAGATCTCGCGGGCGTCGGCTTCCGTCGGCCTCTCCTACGGCGCGCACTCCAACCTGTGCGTCAACCAGATCAACCGCTGGGGTACCGAGGCGCAGAAGGAGAGGTACCTGCCCGGCCTCTGCTCCGGCGAAACGGTCGGCGCGCTGGCCATGTCCGAGCCGGGTTCCGGCTCCGACGTCGTCTCGATGAAGCTGCGCGCCGAGAAGCGAAACGACCGGTTCGTGCTCAACGGTTCGAAGATGTGGATCACCAACGGTCCGGACGCCGGCGTGCTCGTCGTCTACGCCAAGACCGATCCCGAACGGAAGTCGCGCGGCATCACCGCCTTCCTGATCGAGAAGGGGATGCACGGCTTCTCCGTGGCACAAAAGCTCGACAAGCTCGGCATGCGGGGATCGAACACCGGCGAACTGGTGTTCCAGGACGTCGAAGTGTCGTTCGATCACGTGCTTGGCGAGGAAGGGCGCGGCGTCGAAGTGCTGATGTCCGGCCTCGACTACGAGCGCACCGTGCTTGCCGGCGGGCCGCTCGGCATCATGGCCGCCTGCCTCGACGTCGCAGTGCCCTATGCGCGCGAGCGAAAGCAGTTCGGCCAGCCGATCGGCGACTTCCAGCTTGTCCAGGGCAAGCTCGCAGACATGTATTCGACGACGAGCGCGTGCCGCGCCTATGTCTATGCGGTGGCCGCCGCCTGCGATCGCGGCCGGACGACACGCAAGGACGCCGCCGGCTGCATCCTCTACGCAGCCGAGAAAGCGACGCTGATGGCGCTCGACGCCATCCAGCTCCTCGGCGGCAACGGCTATATCAACGACTACCCGACGGGCCGGCTGCTGCGCGACGCCAAACTCTACGAGATCGGCGCGGGCACCAGCGAGATCCGCCGCTGGCTGATCGGCCGGGAGATGATGGGGGAGAGCTGATGCCCGCGGCAGTTGTGGTTTCACGGCCGGCGACCGCACCGGCCGGGGTTTCGGCCGACGGCCCTCACCGCCCCTCACTTCGCCTGAGGAGCGCATCCGCCGCTTCCCCCGCCGCCTGCATGTAATCCGGGTCGCGGTGCAGCAGGCCGGCCGCGAACGCGCCATCCATCAGCAGTTGCAGCTGCCGCGCCAGCCGCTCGGCTTCAGCCTTCGGGCGCTCTGCCGCGATGACCGACGATAGCCACGCTTCCACATTGCGCTTGTGGCGGCGTGCGGCCTGCACGGCGGGATGGCCGGGGGTGGCGACCAGTTCGGCTGCCGTGCGCAGGTATCCGCACCCCTTCCACGAGCGGCCGCCCGCGTTTTCCGCAAGCTTCCGGAACAGCGCCCGCAGACGGTCCGCGAGATCGCCGTCGGCGGCGTCGAACCACGCCTGGAACAGCGCGAGATTCGGCTGGTCGCGCGCCTCCAGATAGGCGGCGACAAGATCGTCCTTGCTGCGGAAATGATTGTAGAGCGTGCGCTTGGTCACCCCCGCCGCCTCGGCGACCGCATCGACGCTCACCGAACCGATCCCGTGGCGGTAAAACAACCTCGCTGCGGCATCGACGATGCGTTCGCGCGTGCCGGCCCCCCCGCTCCGTTGCCGAGTCCCGGGCTTCGCCTCCGCCATCTCCATCACCCCTAGGTATACTTACTAGTGAATATACATGCTCGCGCTCTCCGTTCAACATGACTTCCAGCAAGGAGGCCTCCATGACCGAGATCGTGCTCGTCGAACGCAGCGACCGCATCGCAACGCTCACCCTCAACCGACCGGACAAGCTGAATGCGCTCGACTACGCGCTGATCGACCGGCTGATGGAATTGCTGGACAGCATCGAAGCGGACCCTGCGGTCGGCGCGGTGATCCTGACGGGCGCCGGCCGCGCCTTCTCGGCCGGCGCCGACATCCACGAATTCTCCGCCAGCGTCGCCGCCGGTCCGGGGGTCGCGCTTCGCGATTTCGTGGCGCGGGGCCAGCGGCTCACCGCACGCATCGAGGCGTTCACCAAGCCGGTCATCGCCGCCGTCAACGGCCTCGCCTATGGCGGCGGCTGCGAGATCACCGAAGCTGCGCCGCTGGCGATTTCGGCGGAGAGCGCCCGGTTCGCAAAGTCCGAAATCAAGCTCGGCATGCCGCCGACATTCGGCGGCACCCAGCGGCTGCCGCGCCTGGCCGGCCGCAAACGCGCGCTCGAACTGCTTTTGACCAGCGACGCCTTCACACCCCGGCACGCGCAGCGGATCGGCCTCGTCAACCAGGTCGTGCCTGATGAGCGGCTGCTGCCCGCCGCGCGCGAACTCGCGTGGACGGTCCTGCAGCACACGCCCGAAGCCGTCGCCGCAATCCTCGCGGCGGTGACGCGTGGCATCAATCACAGCATCGCCACGGGCCTGCTTTGCGAAGCCGAACAGTTCGCCAGGGTCGCCGCCGCGCCTGGGCTGCGACGCGAACTCGCGCGCTGGACCGGGCGTCAGCGGCACGACCACCGCAGCCAACAGGGCTAGCCGCAGCGCCGCAATGGCTGGTACAGGAAAGGCACACAGTGAAACCAGCGGAAGCGCCGGCATGCCCGTCATCCAGTCCGCCATCTCCCCCGCATCCGATGCATTTCGTGCGAATGCGGAGCGCATGAAGGCGCTGGTCGCCGACATCTCCGCCAAGGCGACGATCGTCGAGCGCGGCGGTTCCGACGAGGCGCGCGAGCGCCACACGGCGCGCGGAAAACTCCTGCCGCGCCAGCGCCTTGCCCAGCTGCTCGACCCCGGCTCGGCGTTTCTCGAGATCGGCCAGTTCGCGGCTTGGGGCCTGTATGACGATGCCATTTCGTCAGCTGGCCTCGTCGCCGGCGTCGGGCGCGTCTCGGGACGCGAGGTGATGGTCGTCGTCAACGACGCCACCGTTAAGGGCGGCACCTACTATCCGCTCACCGTGAAGAAGCACCTGCGCGCGCAGGAAATCGCGCTGCAGAACAATCTGCCGTGCGTCTATCTTGTCGACTCTGGCGGCGCCAACCTGCCGAACCAGGACGAGGTGTTTCCCGACCGCGAGCACTTTGGCCGCATCTTCTTCAACCAGGCCACCATGTCCGCTGCCGGCATCCCGCAGATCGCCTGTGTGATGGGCTCATGCACGGCGGGCGGCGCCTATGTGCCGGCGATGTCCGACGAGAGCGTCATCGTCAGGAACCAGGGAACCATCTTCCTTGGCGGACCGCCGTTGGTGAAGGCCGCCACCGGCGAGGACGTCACCGCCGAGGAACTCGGCGGCGCCGATGTGCATACGCGGCTTTCAGGCGTCGCCGACCACCTCGCCGAAGACGACGCCCATGCGCTGGCGATCGTCCGCCGTATCGTCAAGAACCTGAATCGGAAGAAGGAGATAGAGCTCGATCTCAAGAAACCGATTCCGCCGCTTCACGCGGCGGACGAGGTCTACGGCATCGTCCCCGAGGACACTCGAAAGCCCTATGACGTGCGCGAGATCATCGCGCGCATCGTCGACGGGTCCGAACTCGACGAGTTCAAGGCCAACTACGGTGTCACGCTGGTGACCGGCTTCGCGCATCTGATGGGCATGCCGGTCGGCGTCATCGCCAACAACGGCGTGCTGTTCTCGGAGTCGGCGCTGAAGGGCGCGCATTTCATCGAACTGTGCTGCCAGCGCAAGATCCCGCTCGTCTTCCTGCAGAACATCACCGGCTTCATGGTCGGCAAGAAGTACGAGCAGGGCGGCATCGCCAGGGACGGCGCGAAGCTCGTCACCGCCGTCGCGACCGCGCAGGTGCCGAAAGTCACGATGATCATCGGCGGGTCTTTCGGCGCAGGCAACTACGGCATGTGCGGGCGCGCCTTCTCCCCGCGCTTCCTGTGGATGTGGCCGAACGCCCGCATCTCGGTGATGGGCGGCGAGCAGGCTGCCACCGTGCTGGCTCTGGTCAAGCGCGAGGGCATCGAACGCAGGGGGGGCGTCTGGCCGGCCGAGGAAGAGGCCGCGTTCCGCGCGCCGATCCTGGAGAAGTACGAGCGCGAAGGCCACCCGCTCTATTCCTCGGCACGGCTCTGGGACGACGGCATCATCGACCCCGCGAAGTCGCGCGAGGTGCTGGCGTTGTCGCTGTCGGCCGCACTCAATGCGCCGATTCCCGAAACCAGGGTCGGCGTCTGGCGGATGTGAAGCCTGCCGGGCAGGGAATTTCCCCGATCTGATGCAATCTGATGTAACCTTTGATGGTCGTCGCCCGCACCGTGGCTACGATCCCATCCGGAGGTTCGCTGCCCGGGAAGAAAAGAAGATGCGCCTTCGCATCCGCCCCGGACGGCGAGAGGAATGAACCCGGGCGCCGCGGCGAACGCGACGCCCGGAGACGGTTCATGCGTCTAAACGGGAGGAAGTCATATGCTGAAGACGTTGAAGATGTTGGTCGCCGGCGCCGCGCTGGCGCTGACGATGCCGCTGTCGGCCGAGGCCGCCGGCAAGACCTACTACTGGATTTCGCACGGCAGCCCCGCCGACCCCGTGTGGACCTACTTCCTCGCCGGGGCGAAGCAGTGGGAAGCCGACACCGGCAATACGGTGAACACCTCGTTCCACAACGGCGACGTCGCCGCCCACCAGGAAGCGGTGCGCGCGGCAATCGCCGCCAAGGCGGACGGCATCACCACGACCAGCCCAGATCCGGGCAGCCTGGTCGAGGTCGCCAAGGAGGCGAACGCCGCCAACATTCCGATCATCAACTTCAATACTCCCGACCCGACCGCCAGCTTCGACGCCTATGTCGGCGGCAACAACGTGGTGTTCGGCCGTGGCTGGGCCCAGTATCTGGTCGACAAGGGGCTGGTGAAGTCCGGCGACTTCGTCTGGATGCCGGTCGAGATCCCCGGCGCCACCTACGGCGTGCAGGAAGAGGAAGGCATCAAGAGCGTGTTCGAGCCGCTCGGCATCAACTACGAGGTGACCGACGCGACCCTCGACCAGGCCGAGGTCATCAACCGCATGGTCGACTACCTCACCGCCAACCGCGACAAGATCAAGGCGATCATCGGCCTCGGCGACCTCGTCACCGGCTCGATCAAGCGCGTGTTCGACCAGGTCGGCGTGAAGCCCGGCGAAATCCCCGTCGTCGGCTGGGGCAACTCGCTGGACACCACCCAGGAAGTGCTGACCGGCTACGTCAACGCGGCGCAGTGGCAGGACCCGCAGGCGACCAGTTACGTCGCCCTGTCGCTGGCGGCGATGGAAGCCGGCGGCGTTCCGGCCGGGTTCGACGTCATCACCGGCGCGCTCTACGAGAAGGATACCGCGCAGGTCTACGACGACATCCTGTCGGGCAAGTAACACTGCTCCGCGTCCGCGGCGACATCCGCCGCGGACGCTTCCCGCCGGCTCCCGCGCAGCCGCTCGGAAGCGCCGAGCGCATTGAACAACGCAAACCAGAAAACGGGTTTACGTGGAAAATCGCACACTCCTGCAGCGTCTGATCGCCAGGCCGGAATTCGGCCCCTTCGTGCTTCTCATGCTTGAGATCGTGGTCTTTCAGTCGATCAACCACAATTTCCTCTCGCCGCAGAACATCTCCAACACGCTGGCCTTCACCGTCGAGCTAGGCCTGATCGCGCTCGCCATGACGCTGCTGATGACATCAGGAGAGTTCGATCTCTCGGTCGGCTCGGTCTTCGGCTTCTCGCCGGTCCTGATGTGGACGCTGTTCAACGCCGGGCTCACCTCGCTGGAAGTGGGTTTCATCACGGCTCTCGTGGTCGCGGCTCTCATCGGCTACGTGAACGGCTTCTTCGTGACGCGCCTGAAGATCCCGTCCTTCCTGGTCACGCTCGGCATGCTGCTCGTCGTGCGCGGCAGCGCGCTCTTCATCACCGACGGCTTTCCGCAGCGGACATGGAGCGCCGAGGGAAGCTGGCTTGCCGAAGCGCTGGTCGGCGACTTCATGATCGGCCCCTTCCGCATCTACATGTCTTTGTTCTGGTTCATCCTGGCGGTCGCCGCGCTCGGCTACCTGCTGACGCAAAGCCGGATCGGCAACTGGATCCAGGCGTCGGGCGGCAATCCCGGCGCCGCCTCGGCGCGCGGCGTCAAGGTCAACCGCGTCAAGATCGGCCTGTTCATGCTGTCCTCGGCGATGGCGGCGCTGGCCGGCGTCATCAGTTCGATCCGCACGGCATCCGCCAACCCGAACAGCGGCACCGGCTACGAACTCGAAGTCATCGCCATGGTGGTGATCGGCGGCACGGCGCTGATGGGCGGCCGCGGCACCATCATCGGGACGGTGCTCGGCATCCTGATCCTGCGCGTGATGCGCAACGGCATCATCATGATCGGCGTGCCGGGGCTGGCCTACAACATCTTCATCGGAGCGATCATCCTCGGCATGATGGCGCTGCATTCCTGGCTCGAGCGCCGCCACCAGGCAGGAACATGACCATGTCCGAGCCCCTGATCCGCATGGTGAACATCCGCAAGTCCTACGGGCGCGTACAGGCGCTGGACGGCGCCAACTTCCACGTCAACGAGCGAGAGATCGTCGGTCTCCTGGGCGACAACGGCGCCGGCAAGTCGACCCTCATCAAGGTGCTGTCGGGCGCCGTCCCACTGACCGGCGGCGACATCTTTATCCGCGGCAAGAAGGTCGACCTTCGCAACACAAGCGATGCCATCGAACAGGGTATCGAGACGATCTACCAGGATTCCGCGCTGGTCACGCAACTGTCGATCGCGCGCAACCTGTTCCTGGGACGCGAGCCGCTGAAAGGCCCGCGCTTCATGAACCGCATGGACCAGGAGGCAATGAACGCGGTGGCGCGCGACCTGCTGCGGCAGGTCGGCATCACCAAGAATATTCCGCCCACCACCCCGATCGGATCGCTGTCGGGTGGCGAACGGCAGGCCGTCGCCATCGCCCGCGCCATGCATTTCGACAGCGACCTGATCATTCTCGACGAACCGACGAACAATCTGGGCGTCGCCGAGACGCAAGGCGTTCTCTCCTTCGTGCGCGGCGCCCGCGATTCAGGCCATTCCTGCATCTTCATCGCGCACAACATCCATCATGTCTTCCAGGTGGTGGACCGCATCGTCGTCATGCGCCGCGGCAAGGTCGTCGCCGACGGCATCGACCCGAAGAAATCCACGGTCGAGGAGGTCGAGCGCGTCATCACCGGGATGTCCGGCGACCAGGCGTGACGCCCGCCTAGAACCGCCGGCCCACCTGAGGGGCGGCTGTCAGCAGCCGCGCGGCAGGGCCTTGCCGTGCGGCGCGGCGGCATGACACTGTCGGGCATTTGGAGCCCGACACGCCATGATCCTCATCGGCCAGTACGATTCCTCGTTCGTGCGTCGCGTCGGCATCGCGCTCCGGCTGTACGGCCTGCCTTTCGAACACCGGCCGTGGTCGGTGTTTTCCGATGCGGCGAGGATCCGGCCGCTCAGCCCGCTGATGCGTGTTCCCGTGCTGGTCCTCGACGACCTGGACGTGCTGGTCGACAGCCATCTGATCCTCGCCCACCTGGAAAGCGCGGTTCCGGCGGAGCGCTCGCTGTGGCCGGCCGCGGAGCCGGACCGACACCGCGCCTTCAGGGTTGCCGGTCTGGCCACCGGCCTTGCCGACAAGGGCGTCAGCCTCTTCTACGAACGGGTGCTCCACAAGGAGATCTCCGCGCTCTGGGCCGATCGATGCCGGTCGCAGATTTCCGGCGCGCTTGCCATGCTCGAGGAAGACCGGGCGGAAAGACAGTCCGCCTGGTGGTTCGGCGACGCCATCGGCCATGCCGACGTCGCGGTGGCCTGCGCCATCCGCCACACGACGGAGGCGCTGCCCGACGTCGTGGCGATGCAGGACTATCCGGAACTCCGTGCCCATTGCGAGCGGCTGGAGGCGCTGCCGGTGTTCCGCGAAATCAGCCAGCCCTTCATCCCGCCGGCCTGAACGCGGGGGAGAGCGCCGGCCGCTGGCTAGCCGGGCGCTTCGGCGCTACAGCTATGGCCCTGTGACCGCAACCGAGGAGGAACGAGCATGACACCTGCTTCGACACCGCATCGCATCTCGCTGTTTGCCGGCGCAGCGCTCGCCCTGTCGTTGGCCGGGCCGGCATGGTCCAACGCGCAGGTCGGCATCCTCAAATGCGATACGTCGCGCGCCATCGGCGAAATCATCACCCGCAAGCAGTCGATGACCTGCGTCTTCACGCATAACGACGGAACGACCGAAAACTACACGGGCATCATTCACCAGTACGGCGTCGAAATCGGCATGGTGAAGGAAGGCCATCTCGTCTGGGGCGTCGTCGCAACCACGCCGCCCGCCGGCACAGGCCTGCTCGCCGGCAAGTATGGCGGGGTGGACGCTTCGGTGGCTGCGGGCCTCGGGCTGGGCGCGGACGTGCTGGTCGGCGGAACCGGCAAAGCGTTTTCGCTGCAACCGCTGGCGGTCGAAGGCGAGGCCGGCATCAACGTCGCGGCGGGCGTCGAGGCGGTCGAACTGAAGGCCGCGGACTGAGCTGCGAAAAACAAAGACGCCGGCACAAGGCCGGCGTCTTCGGTCGTCCCCCGGGACCCCTCCCGGAACAGAAACTGTCGAGCTAAATCCGGTCAATCACCCCTTGCCGGACCACTCATTCGCCACTCCCTGAAGTGGCGAAGTTCGGTAGCACTTCTACAACAATGCTCCGCGCAGTCGAGCGAATTGCCAGACGAACGGGCACCCGCGCCCGCATTTGAATCTGAATCGTTGCACATCCACAACAGGTCGCACGAGCGCCGGAACCTTTGCCGAAGGCCCAGATATTTGCTCCAGGACCGCGCAACCGGCAAATTGCACGGCAGTGCCACGACGCCTACAATACGGAAATCGCCAGAAGGAGGACGACATGGCATCCGGCTTCTTCCGGTACGACCGGGTGACGACCGACGGCACCTGCGGGAAGGCGACGGACCGAACGTCGAGGCTATCGGACGGTGCGGCCATGCGCGCCGCGCAGGCATAGACCGACCGGCATGTTCAAGAAGATCCTGATCGCCAACCGCGGCGAAATCGCCTGCCGCATCATCCGCACGGCACGCCGCCAGGGCGTCGCGACCGTCGCCGTCTATTCCGATGCCGACGCGGGCGCTCTGCATGTCGAAATGGCGGACGAGGCCGTCAATATCGGCCCGGCGCCGGCCAGTGAAAGCTATCTGCGCGGCGATCGCATCGTGGCCGCGGCCATCAATGCGCGCGCCGATGCGGTGCATCCTGGCTACGGCTTCCTGTCGGAAAACCCTGATTTCGTCGACCAGGTGACGGCGGCCGGCCTCGTCTTCATCGGTCCCTCGTCCGCGTCGATCCGCGCCATGGGCCTGAAGGACGCGGCCAAGCGGCAGATGGAACGGGCCGGCGTCCCCGTCGTGCCGGGCTATCATGGCGAAGGCCAGGAACTCGTTCTGCTGGCCGGCAAGGCGCGCGAGATCGGCTATCCCGTGCTGATCAAGGCGCGAGCCGGCGGCGGCGGCAGGGGCATGCGCCGGGTCGAAAGCCCGGACGACCTGCCGGACGCACTGTCCGCCGCGCGGCGCGAGGCGAAGGCCGCGTTCGGCGACGACCGCGTGCTGGTCGAGAAATACGTCGACCGGCCCCGGCACATCGAGGTCCAGGTGTTCGGCGACGGCTTCGGCAACGTCGTCCACCTGTTTGAACGCGACTGCTCGACGCAGCGCCGGCATCAGAAGATCATCGAGGAGGCCCCCGCTCCCGGCATGACCGACGCGATGCGCGAGGCCATGACGGACGCCGCCGTGAGGGCCGCCAAGGCAGTCCACTATTCGGGCGCGGGCACCATCGAATTCATTGCCGATGCATCAGACGGGCTGCGGCCAGACCGGTTCTGGTTCATGGAAATGAACACAAGGCTGCAGGTCGAGCATCCCGTCACCGAGATGATCACCGGCGTTGATCTCGTCGAATGGCAATTGCGCGTCGCCGCAGGCGAGACGCTGCCGAGGACGCAGGCTGAGATAAGTTGCACCGGCCATGCGTTCGAAGCGCGCATCTACGCCGAAGACGCCGCGCGCGACTTTCTGCCGGCGACCGGAACGCTGCACCATCTGGCCTTCCCGGAAGCGGGGCCACGCCTGCGCGTCGAAACCGGCGTCCGGGCCGGCGATACGATATCGCCCTTCTACGACCCGATGATCGCGAAGCTCGTCGTCTCCGCGGACGACCGTACGGCCGCGCTGGACGCCCTCGGCGAGTCCCTCAATTCCATCGAGATCGCGGGTGCGGTAACCAACCTCGGTTTCCTGGCGGCGCTGTCGCGCGATCCCGATTTTGCGTCCGGCGCGGTCGATACCGGCCTGGTCGCGCGCCGGCAGGACGCGCTCGCCGCGCGGCCGGAACCGTCGTCGGACGTGCTGGCGGCAGCCCTGCTCGCCGCCGCCGGCTTCGAAAACGGCGTCCCCGACGACGACCCCTGGTCCACTCTTTCCGGCTACGCGCATTTCCATCCGCTCGAGCGGCTCGCGACGTTGCGTGTCGGCGAGCGCAACATCGTCGCCACGATCGCGACCGCGACGGACGGACGACGCCGGATCCAGATCGATGGCGAAGCGACGGCGCGAACGGTCCGCGACCAAGACCTGCCGAAAACGATTCGCTGGCCTGGCCATGTCACTGTTTTTGCAGAGGGATCGGCCTTCGACTTCGTCCTGCCTGATCCCTTCGACGGGACTGCGCGAACCGACGCCCCGTCCGCCGGAATGCGGGCGCCGATGCCCGGCCTGGTCAAGATCGTACGGGCGGCGATCGGCGACACGGTCGCGAAGGGGCAGCCGCTGCTGGTGCTCGAGGCCATGAAGATGGAACATACGATCACCGCCCCGCATGACGGCGTCGTGGCTGAAATCGCCGCGGCGGGCGCACAGATCTCGGAAGGCGCCGTTCTCGTCACCTTCGAAACGGCCGGCTCCCAATGAAAAAGGCCGGGCAAGCCCGGCCTTTCCACATCGTCGAACTGGCGGCTACTGCGCGATCGGCGCGTAGTTTCCGTCATGCCACTGGTTGATGTCGTAGGTCGCGTCCTTGATGTCGCCCTTCTCGTCGAAGGCGATCGAACCGACGACGGTGTCGACCGGCGTTCCGTCCTTCAGCGCCTCGGCGACCTTGATCGGGTCGTCGGTGCCGGCGCGCTCGATGCCCTGCGCGATCGCCTGGATCACCGCATAGGAGAACAGCGTGAAGCCCTCGGGGATGAAGCCGCCGGCCTTGATCTTCTCGACTGCTTCCTTGGCTTCCGGCTTCGACTGCGGGTCCGACGGGAACACGAACATGGTGCCCTCGGCGGCCGGACCGGCAACCTGCCAGAACTCGGGCGACGCGATGCTGTCGGGCATGATCAGCTGGAACTTGAAGGCCTGTTCGGCCGACTGGCGCAGGATGAGGCCCGCCTCGGGGTGATAACCCCCGAAGTAGACGACGTCGGCCTTGCGGTCCTTCATCTTGGTGACCAGGACCGAATAGTCCTTGTCGCCGGCGTTGATGCCCTCATACATCACCTCGTTGAGGCCGGCCGCGTTCATCGTGGCCTTGACCGCATCGGCGACGCCCTGGCCGTAGGCGCTTTTGTCATGCAGGATGACGACGTTCTTGCCCTTGTACTTCTCGGCGATCCACGGACCGATGAAGGCGCCCTGCGCGTCGTCGCGCGTGTAGAGGCGCATGATCGTCGACCAGCCGTTGGCAGCCGCGTCGTCGGTCATCAGCGGGTTGGAGGAAGCCGGGCTCATCATCAGGATGCCCGATTCCGCGTAGACCGCGGAGGCCGGAATGCTCGAACCGGAGCAGGCATGGCCGTCGACGAACTTGATGCCGTCGGCGGCGATGCGGTTGGCCACGGAAACGGCCTGCTTCGGATCGCAGACGTCGTCCTGGATCGAAAGCTTGATCTGGCGGCCGTTGACGCCGCCGGCGGCGTTGATCGCGTCGGCCGCGGCCTGTGCGCCGATCTTGAACTGGTCGCCGATGGTGGCGAGCTGCCCGGTGATCGGTCCGGCGACGGCGATCACGATGTCTTCCTGCGCGAAGGCGCCCTGTGCGCCCAGCGTCAAGCCGATTGCGGCGACGCCCGCAAATATCCTGGATTTCATGGAATTCTCCTTAGCGATGCCGACGTGTTCGGCGGCGCGAACCTATCCCGACCGGCCGCGCCTTCCAAGCCAATTGCCCGGCTGGACCAACCGGATGTCGGGTCAACGACAAAGGCCGCGCCGGGTCTTCGCCCGGTCGCGGCCTTTGTTGGTTTCGTGCGGGCATCCCCACACCCGCACGTCGCCCTACCCTGTCGTCACAGCGCGATTTTTCGCGTCTTGTCCGGACGCCCTCCGTGGCGGCGGGCGTCTGCCTTCACCTTGAAGATCAGTGCGTCGTCATCCACTCGCGGGCTTCGCGCAGCGCCTGGGCGATGTCGCTCTTGGACATGGACCCCGAGAGTTCCGAGCGCAGTTCGGCGGCGCGGGCGGAACCCTTGATCGCGGCGATGTTGAACCATTTGTGGGCGGCAACGATATCGGCGTCGCAGTCGCGGCCGGTCGCATACATCATGCCCAGTTCGAAAAGGATGTCCGCCTGGGCCGTCGCGCCCATGATGCCGAAACCCTGCTCAAGCATTTCAAAGCGTGCCATTTCAATCCCCTGTCTCGCTCCTGGGAGCAGCTCCTTTCGGTGTCCCCGGGGCTGCTCTTCCGATGCTTTCGAGGATGGCGGCGCACGCTTGAATCCGCCGTTAAGCGGTGTGCTTAATTTGAAACAAACAAAGTTCAAACGAGCGGTAAACGGCGGAAATCATTAAGGATAGAGACCCGCGGCATTGCGCGGATTCTCCAAGACTTTGATGAAAATGCGCCGGCGTCGACGCAAGTCTTTGATAACCACGCGGCGCGTTGGAGACGAAAAAGCGGCCGCTTCCGCTTTGGCCCGCCTTGGCATAACGTCGATCCGCTACGCGATGCGCGTGCGTCCAGGGAGGACACCATGTTTCGCAGATTGAGCCTGGCCGGCTTGGCCATGATCGCGGCAACCGGCCTAGCCTGCGCCGATCCGATCGAAGGGAACTGGAAGACCGAGGCCGGCAGCACCGCCCGCATCAGCGCGTGCGGCAGCGGCTTCTGCATCAAGCTCATCAGCGGCACCCACAGCGGCAAGCAGATCGGGACGATGGCCGCCTCGGGGAGCGGCTACACCGGGACGATCACCGATCCCGCGAACGACAAGACCTACAAGGGCAAGGCGTCGATCGCGGGCGGCATCCTGAAGATGAGCGGCTGCGTGCTCGGCGGCCTCATCTGCCAGTCGCAGAACTGGAACCGGATGTAGCCTAGGCCCGCGCCCGCTGGCCGAACAGGACCTTCTGGGCTTCCTTGTCGTCGGCGAGGTTGCGGCGGTGCTCCTGCCCGACCACCAGCGCGCGCTCGACCGCAGGCCTTGCAAGCAAGGCCTCGAACCAGCGCTTCAGGTGCGGAAAGTCATCGAGGTCCTGGCCCTGGTTCTGGTACGGCTTGACCCAGCCGATCGCGGCCATGTCGGCGATCGAATAGTCGCCCGCCAGGAACGCGCGTTCGGCAAGGCGCTTGTTCATCACGCCATAGAGCCGGTTCACCTCGTTGGTGTAGCGATCGACCGCATAAGGCACCTTCTCGGGCGCGTACTGGCGGAAGTGGTGCGCCTGCCCGGCCATCGGCCCGAGCCCGCCCACCTGCCAGAACAGCCATTCCTCGACCTCGACGCGCGTGCGCTCGTCCGTCGGGTAAAACCTGCCGAACTTGCGGCCGAGATACTGCAGGATGGCACCGGACTCGAACACCGAGATCGGCTCGCCGCCCGGCCCTTCGGGGTCGACGATGGCCGGCATGCGGTTGTTCGGCGCGATCTTGAGGAATGACGGTTCGAACTGCTCGCCCTTGCCGATGTTGACGTATCTGACCTCGTAGGGAACGCCGAGCTCCTCCAGCATGATCGTCACCTTCCAGCCGTTCGGTGTCGGCCAGTAGTAGAGTTCGATCGGCTTCGTCTGCTTGGTCATCTGATTTCTCCGCTGCGGGTCAGTACCGCAGATAGGTTCCGGACGCCGAAGCGCAAGCGCAGCCAACCCCGCGGCGGCGTCAATAAATTTGAACCTCACATGAACGACGGTCTCAGAGGCCGTTCAGCCGCATTGCGGCATTGTCCGCTCATACAAGGAGACGGAAATGCTCGCTCGCCGCTTCACCATCGTCTGCCTGCTCGTGACGCTCTTCGGAATGGCCTTCGCCATTCTCGTCGCGGATGCGGGCCGCAATACGCGGCAACACCTTGCGGCCGGCGCCGCCTCCTGCCTTGGCGGCATCGCGTTCTGCCGCACGGCAAACGACGACTGACACAAGCTGCACCGACACGAAAGCGAATGAAGATCATGAACCGCGCCCGCACCGAGACCGCAACCTACCTGCGCCTGCTGCCACGAGCCTTGATCGTCATGCTGGCGCTCTGCGCTCCGCTGATGGCGGTGCCCGGCCTGCGCGCCGCGGACCAGACGACCATCGAGGCGCCCTCGCTGAAAAAGACAGGCGCCGGCTTCGTGCTGATGGTCAGCCTGCAGAGGGCGTGATTGGACCAGCGCTGCCTAAAGTTTGGGCGACGTCTCCCCAGCGTCGCAAACGCCCCTTATAGTGGGTCATGGAAAAGCGAATCTATCCCGAACCCATCGAATCAGTCGTTTCGCCCGAACCGGTCGGGCGCAAGAGCTACACCGACGCCGCCGAGGCGGTCGCCGCCCTGAAGCACCTTTATGACCGCAACACGCGGTTCCTGCGCGACTCCTTCTCAGCCCTGGCGCGCGGCGCGGACCCCAACAGGCGCTACCGCGCCTTCTACCCCGAAATCGGCGTCACCACCTCTTCCTACAGCCAGATCGATTCCCGCCAGGCCTACGGGCACATGCCGACGCCCGGGCATTTCACCACGACCATCACCCGGCCCGACCTGTTCGAGAGCTACCTGATCGAGCAGCTCAAGCTGATCATGCGCAACCACGGCGTGCCCGTGGTCGTCGCGGAATCGCCGGTGCCGATCCCCCTCCATTTCGCCTTCCTCGAAGGAACCCATGTCGACGGTGCGATCGCGGACCGCATCCAGCGCCCCATCCGCGACCTGTTCGACGTGCCGGACCTCGACGGAACCGACGATCACATCGCCAACGGCACGTTCGAGGTGCTGCCGGGCGAAGCGAGGCCGCTGGCGCCGTTCACCGCGCAGCGCATCGACTATTCGCTGCACCGGCTTTCGCACTACACTGCGACCACGCCGAACCATTTCCAGAACTTCGTGCTCTTCACCAACTACCAGTTCTACATCGACGAGTTCTGCGTCTACGCGCGCGAACTGATGGCGAACGGCGGGGGCGGCTACGACGCCTTCGTCGAGCCCGGAAACATCGTCACCCTCGCCGGACACGCCGCGCCGGGCGACGGACCCACGCTCGGCCGCCTGCCGCAGATGCCGGCCTATCACCTCAAGAAGGCCGGGCACGAAGGCATCACCATGGTCAACATCGGCGTCGGCCCGTCCAACGCCAAGACCATCACCGACCATATCGCGGTGCTGCGGCCGCATGCCTGGCTGATGCTTGGACACTGCGCCGGCCTTCGCAACACGCAGGCTCTGGGCGACTATGTCCTCGCCCACGCCTATGTGCGCGAGGACCACGTGCTCGACGACGACCTGCCGGTGTGGGTGCCGATCCCAGCGCTGGCCGAGGTTCAGGTCGCGCTCGAGGAGGCGGTCGCCGAGGTCACCGGGCTTTCGGGCTACGACCTCAAGCGCGTCATGCGCACGGGCACGGTCGCGACGATCGACAACCGCAACTGGGAACTGCGCGACCAGCGCGGGCCGGTGCAGCGGCTGTCGCAGAGCCGCGCCATCGCCCTCGACATGGAATCGGCGACGATCGCGGCGAACGGGTTCCGCTTCCGCGTGCCGTACGGAACGCTGCTCTGCGTCTCGGACAAGCCGCTGCACGGCGAGCTCAAGCTGCCGGGCATGGCGTCGGAGTTCTACAAGCGGCAGGTGGCCCAGCACCTGACGATCGGCATACGCGCCATGGAACGGCTGTCGGAAATGCCGAAGGAACGGCTGCATTCGCGCAAGCTGCGCAGCTTCGCAGAAACCGCGTTCCAGTAGAGCCGCCAGCATCTTGAATGGGCCGCAATCCTGCCCAACAAGGCGGGCATGGACAGCAAGCGCATGTATCGACCGGTCGCCCTGATCGCATTCGCAGCGTCGACCGTTCTGGCGCTGGCGCTGGTCGGCGGCTTCTTCGGGCAGGTGCATCCCGCCCTCGATTCGCTGGCCCATTTCCGGATCCATCTCGCGGCGGCGCTGATCGTCACGGCCGTGCCGCTCGTCGCCGCGCGCGGCTTCAGATGGAACGGCGTGCTGTCGGCAGCGCTTGGCGCGTGGGCCATCGTGAACGTGACCGGGCTGCCGTTTTCGGTGCAGGCGTCGCACGGACCAAAGGACGAGACGAGCCCCGTCTACCGGCTGATGCATCTCAACCTGCGCTATGACAATCCCGAGCCGGGCCAGGTCCTGTCGCTGATCGGGCGGACGCGGCCGGACGTGCTGACGCTCAACGAAGTGTCGCCGATGTGGGCGAAAAAGCTCGACCTGCTCGCCGGCAGCTACCCCTACCGCGTGATCTGCAGGATCGACAACCACGCCGGCGGCGTGGCGATCCTTTCGCTGAGGCCGTTTGCCGACGGCGTCGAGGGAACGTGCCTCGAAGGCGGCACGTTCGCGACCGCGACCATCGATCTCGGCGGCCGCTTCGTCGAAATCGCCGCGCTGCACCTGCATTGGCCGTGGCCCTCAGACCAGGCCGACCAGATCGGCGACCTGACGCCGTTGCTCGGCCGGCTGGCGGACACGTCGATCCTGGCCGGGGACCTCAATGCGACGCCATGGAGCGCAGCCTCGGCGCGGGTCGCCGCCGCCGCGGCCATGGTTCCCGTCGGGCCCGACGGCCCGACCTGGCTCTACCGCAAGCTGCCGGCGTTCCTGCGCTTCGCGGGACTGCCGATCGACCGGATCTTCGCCAAGGGCGACGTGATCGTCCACTCGGTCGAGACGCGCGACGCCGTCGGCTCGGACCACCTGCCGGTGCTGGTCGAATTTTCTCTGAAGCCGGCCGAACCCGAAGACGACGATGCGCCCAGGACGGCGACCGCCTCTCTGGCGCAGGCGCCGTTGTACTGAGGCCTTGCCGGGAGCGCCCGGCGGCCGGCCTCACATGTTCGGATAGACCGGCCCCTCGCCGCCCTGCGGCGGCACCCAGTTGATGTTCTGGTTCGGATCCTTGATGTCGCACGTCTTGCAGTGGACGCAGTTCTGCGCGTTGATGACGAAGCGCACGTCCTTTGCCGAGGGGTCGGACGCCGAATTGCCGTCCGCATCGACCCATTCGTAGACGCCGGCCGGGCAGTAGCGCGTCGACGGGCCGGCGAAGACGTCATGCTCGGAACGCTGCTGCAGGGTCATGTCCTTCACCTGCAGATGCACGGGCTGGTCTTCCTCGTGGTTGGTGTTCGACAGGAACACCGAGGACAGCCGATCAAAGGTCAGCACGCCGTCGGGCTTGGGATAGGCGATCTTCTCGTGTTCCGACGCGGGATCAAGCGTCGCGTAGTCGGGCTTGCCGTGCTTCAACGTGCCGAACAGCGACACGCCGAACAGCGTGTTCATCCACATGTCGAAGCCGCCGAGCCCGATGCCCAGCGCCGTGCCGAAGCGCGACCACAGCGGCTTCACGTTGCGCACCTTCTTCAGGTCCCTGCCGATGTCGCTGTCGCGCCAGGCTGCCTCGTAGGCATCAAGTTCGTCGTTGGCGCGGCCGCCGGCGATCGCCTCGGCGACATGCTCGGCCGCCAGCATGCCGGACAGTACCGCGTTGTGCGAACCCTTGATGCGCGGCACGTTGACGAAGCCCGCCGAGCAGCCCAGCAGCGCGCCGCCGGGGAAGGACAGCTTCGGCACCGACTGCCAGCCGCCCTCGGTGATGGCGCGCGCGCCGTAGGAAAGGCGCTTCGCCCCTTCGAACGTGCCGCGGATCGCCGGATGCGTCTTGAAGCGCTGGAACTCCTCGAAAGGCGAGAGCCACGGGTTGCGGTAGTTGAGGTGCATCACGAAGCCGACCGCCACCTGGTTGTCCTCGAGATGGTAGAGGAAGGAGCCGCCGCCTGTCTTCATGTCGAGCGGCCAGCCGAAGGAGTGCTGCACCAGGCCAGGCCGGTGGTTCTCCGGCTTGACCTGCCAGAGTTCCTTCAGACCGAGCCCGAATTTTCCGGGCTCGCGGCCGTCGGAAAGGCCGAATTTGGCGATCAGCTGCTTTGCCAGCGAGCCGCGCGCGCCTTCGCCGATCAGCACATATTTGCCCATCAGCGCCATGCCCGGCGCGTAGTTCGGCCCATGCGTGCCGTCGCGCTCGACGCCCATGTCGCCGGTGTAGACGCCGGCAACCGCGCCGGCGTCGTCGTAGATGAGGCCGGCGGCGGCGAAGCCCGGATATATCTCGACGCCGAGGGCTTCCGCCTTGCCGGCAAGCCAGCGGCAGACATTGCCGAGCGAGACGATGAAGTTGCCGTGGTTGTTCATCAGCGGCGGCATCATGAAGTTCGGCAGCTTCAGCGATCCGGCGGTCGTCAGGAACAGGAAGTGGTCGTCGGTGACGGGCGACTTGAAGGGATGATCCGCCTCGTCGCGCCAGCCGGGCAGCAGACGGTCGATACCGATCGGGTCGACCACCGCGCCGGAAAGGATGTGCGCGCCGACCTCGGCACCCTTTTCGAGCACCACGACGCTAAGCTCGGGGTTCAGCTGCTTCAGCCTGATCGCCGCCGAGAGGCCCGCCGGACCGGCGCCGACGATCACCACGTCGAACTCCATGCTCTCGCGTTCGATTTCGCTCATCATGCTCCCCACATCGGCTTGCTCGGGCTGGCTCGGGTCCGCCGTTTTGCCGGCTTGCGGGCTACTTAGCCCATTCGGAAGCGGCGTGGAACTGTCTGGAGCCGCTTTTGGAGTGTTCCGCCGCATCCTTCTCGTCCATACTGCCGCGATGCCGCAAGCCGAGCTTTTCCGGTCCGTGTTGCTGCGACTTCATCACCTGCGCCGCGGAATGGCCGGCGCCGCGGCAAGCGCCGCACTTGCTCTCCTCGCCGCCGGGGCGGCCGCGCAGGACAAGCCCGGTCCCTGGGAGGCCGGCGCCTACAGCTTTTCCGACGAGCTCGGCGGATTCCGCATCACGGGAGCATCCGGCAAGGGAACCAAGGACGACCCGATCGTCATCCAGGAGGAAATCCTCTCGGCGTCGCCGGTAACCATGGTCATCCGCACCATCAAGCCGATCCGGACCTTCGACTATTCGGGCCTATATGCCAGCGGCTTCCTGCACATGCGCCTCGAGGTCCTCAACAACAGCAAGCTGCCCTGGATCGAGTTCGAATTCGAACTGCAGGAGCAGCTCGGCAGGGCCAGCATCTTCGGCGACGGGCTGTCCTTCGACCAGCGCCGCACGGACGGCACCAACATCTGGTCGGAGAGTTTCAGCGAGCACAGCCGGGCCTTCGAACCCTATGATCGGCTGTTGTTCCGCAACGGCAAGATCGACCATCTCGACACCGGTTCGTTCAACTTCTTCGTCACCGACTTCACGCCGCGCTGGGAGTTCTATCTGGTGCAGGACCCCCGCATTCCATCGTCGTGACCTTGCAAATGCGGCGGCGCCGGACGAATGTCCGGCGATGGAATTTCAGAACCAACAGGGCCACCCCGGCATCCGCGAACTGCTCGCATTCTACGCGGAGGCCGGCGTCGATGCCGCGCTCGTCGAGGAGCCGGTTGACCGGTTCACGGCCCGCGCGACCGACGCCGCCCCGACCGGGCGAGCCGCCGAACGCCCGCGCGCCCGTTCGCCAGAGCCGGGGCTAGGCGCCCCCCCGCCGCCGGCCGCGCCACGCGCGCCGGTCGCCGTGCCGGACGAGGCGCAGGTCGCCCTCGCCCGCCAGCGTGCGTCGTCGGCGACGACGCTCGAGGACCTGCACGGACAGATGGCGGAATTCGACGGCTGCAACCTGAAGTTCACCGCCAAGAACCTGGTCTTCGCGGACGGCAACCCCGAGGCCGACATCATGCTGGTGGGCGAAGCTCCCGGCCGCGACGAGGACCTGGAGGGCCTGCCCTTCGTCGGCCGTTCGGGCCAGTTGCTGGACCGCATGCTGGCGGCGATCGGGCTCGACCGCCGGTCGGCCTACATCGCGAACGTCATCCCCTGGCGACCGCCGGGAAACCGCACGCCGACGCCGCAGGAGACGGAGATCTGCCGGCCCTTCATCGAGCGGCAGATCGAGCTGGTCAATCCGAAGCTGCTGGTCACGCTGGGCGGTCCGTCGGCAAAGACGCTCCTGCACGCCAAGGAGGGCATCCTGAGGCTGCGCGGCAACTGGAAGAGCCATGCGACGGCGTCGGGGAGGACGATCCCGGCCATGCCGACGCTTCATCCCGCCTATCTGCTGAGAAATCCCGCCCACAAGAAACTCGCGTGGCGGGATTTCCTTGAGGTCAACGCGAAGCTGCGCGACCTGCGCGGCTAGGCTTGCGCCGTTTGCCGGCGAAGGCCGCTGAACTGCAGCCAGCCGAACAGCGCCACCACCAGCGCCTGCGCGGTCACGAAGGCAAAGCCAAGCAGGGTCGGCTCCACCGCCGCGGTGACCAGGACGCCGAAGCTCGCCGCGACCCACAAGGCGTTGAGCGCAACGATGTCGACCAGCAGGAAGCCTGGCGCACGGCCGCGCCGCGCCACCACCAGAAGCGTCGCGACAAAGGGGATGAGCACCATGCCCGCCCAGAAGAGGAGGCCGGACGGAAGGCCAAGGAGAGGCGACAGGAACGGTGCACCGGCGGCCATCAGCAAAGCGGCCGCGCCGCTGACGGCCGCGTCGGCGAACAGGACCTGGCGAAGAAACGGATTGAGCGTGACGGACATGGCGATTTTCCTTTCGGTTCGTCCGGCCTCGTGCCGGGATGGCCGAAGGATCGCCGCATCCGAATTTGATTGCGATTATGCGCCAGGTAATAGAAGCGATTTCTCACCTCGCCTAACGTCCGGGACATGCTGATGACCGAAACAACCGCCGGGGACCTGCTGCGCCAGTGGCGCCAGAGAAGGCGCATGAGTCAGCTCGACCTGGCCGGCGAAGCGGAAATCTCGCAGCGCCATCTGAGCTTTCTCGAAAGCGGCCGCGCCAAACCGTCGCGCGAGATGGTACTGCGGCTGGCGCAGCAGCTCGACATTCCATTGCGCGAGCGCAACCACCTGCTTCTCGCCGCCGGCTTCGCGCCGCGCTACGGCGAGCGCAGGCTCGACGATCCCTCGCTCGACGCCGCGCGCGAGGCGATCCGCCACGTCCTCAAGGGGCATGAGCCCAACCCGGCCATCGCGATCGACCGCCACTGGCACATGGTCGATGCCAACGCCGCCATCGCGCCGCTACTGGCCGACATCGCCGACCCCGGCCTGCTGAAGCCGCCGGTCAACGTGCTCAGGCTCAGCCTGCATCCCGCGGGGCTCGCGCCGCGCGTCGTCAACCGGCATGAATGGAGGCTTCACCTGCTCGACCGCCTCAAGCGCCAGCTCGACGCCTCAGGCGATCCGTTCCTCGCCGACCTGGAGCGGGAACTTGCGTCGTACCCGGCCGGCCCGCGAACCCAACCCGCGCACACCGAAGTCTCGGCGGGGATCGTGCATCCGCTGATCCTGCGCAGCGGCAACGAGGTGCTGACCTTCATCAGCACGACGACCATCTTCGGGACGCCGCTCGACGTCACCCTGTCGGAACTGGCGATCGAGTCGTTCTTCCCGGCCGACCAACAAACCGCGACGGCACTGCGCAAGGCGGTCGGCGCCCGGCAAGGCGCCACCTAGGGCCGGCAGAGCCTCGCCTCACTGGGGCGTCGATGCCTGGCGCGCCCTGCGCCGCTCGATGCCGAGCTGGCGCTCGCGCCAGACGATGAAGATGCCCGCGCCGATGACGATCGCGCCGCCGACCACGATGTGGATCGTCGGCCTTTCCCCGAAGGCGAGGTAGCCGATCAGGATGGCAAGGATGATCGACGTGTATTCGAACGGGGCGACGGTCGACGCCTCGGCGTGGCGGTAAGCCTCTGTCATCAGGATCTGTGCGATGCCCCCGCAAATGCCGGCCGATACAAGCAGCGTGACCTGCCAGGCGTCGAGATCCGCCCAACCGAACGGAATCGTCAAGAGGCCGGCAAGGCTCGCGGTCAGCGAGAACCAGATGACGATGACCGCGCTTTTCTCGGTGCGCACGAGGCTCCGAATCTGCAGCATGACGACGGCAGACAGGGATGCGGCGCCCAGCGCCGCCGCGACGCCCAAAAGCTCTGCGTTCTCGATCGCCTCCCCGCCGAACAGCGACAGCTTCGGCCACGAGACGATGAGGACGCCGATCATGCCGACGACGACCGCGCTCCAGCGATAGGCGCGGATCGTCTCGCCCAGGAAGATCGCGCTGAAGACGATGACCAGGAGCGGCTGAGCGTAGTTGAGGGTGACCGCCTCGGGCAGCGGCAGGCGGGTCAGCGCGAAGAAACCGAGCCCCATGGCGCTGACGCCGACGACGCCGCGCACCAGGTGCCCAAAGGGACGTTGCGTCTGCACGGCGGCGCGCAGGTCGCCGCGGTAGCCGAGATAGAGCAGCACCGGAAGCAGCGCGAAGAACGACCGGTAGAAGACGATCTGGCCGGCAGGCAGTTGGCCGGACGCCTTGATGAAGGATGCCATGGCCACGAAGATGGCGACCGACGCCACCTTCAGCCCGATGCCGATCAGCGGGTTGGACGCTGGGCCGTGCGCCTGGCTCAATTTCCCGGGGCCGCGTGGATCGCCGCCCACACGCGCGCAGGTGTCGCCGGCATTTCGATATGGTCGATGCCGTAGGCCCGCCACAGCGCGTCGGTGACTGCATTGATGGTCGCCGGCGCGGCGCCGATCGTGCCTGCCTCGCCCGCGCCCTTGATGCCCATGGCATTGGTGGTGGACGGAACGTTGCGCGTCTCGAAGGAGAAGAACGGCACGCTGTCGGCGCGCGGAACCGCGTAGTCCATGAAGCTCGCCGTCAACAGCTGACCATCGTCGCCGTAGACCGCATCCTCGCAAAGCGCCTGCCCGATGCCCTGCGCCACCCCGCCATGCACCTGCCCGGCGAGAAGGACCGGGTTAACCGTCACCCCGAAATCGTCGACGATCGTGTAGCCGACGATCTCGGTGGCCCCGGTTTCGGGGTCGATCTCGACCTCGCAGACATGCGTCCCGTTGGGATAGGTCGCCTCGTCCTGGACGAACTCGCCCATGGCCAGCAGATCGTCCGGCTTCCTGGCGGCCTTGGCGACCTCGACGAAGCTCAGCGAACGGTCGGTGCCGACGATCCTGGCCGCGCCGTCGCGCAGTTCGATATCGAGCGGCGATGCTTCCAGTTCGTCGGCTGCAATTCTGCGGATCTTTTCGGCGAGCGCCTCGCCTGCGCGTACCGCCGAAACCCCACCGAGCGGGATGGAACGCGAGCCGCCCGTGCCCTCGCCGTCGTCGAGGTCGTCGGTGTCGCCCTGGCGCAGGACAATCCTGTCGACCGGCAGGCCGAGCTTGTCTGAGACAAGCTGCGCATAGGCGGTCGCATGGCCCTGCCCCGTCGTCTGCGTGCCGATCTTCAGGGTCACGGTCCCGTCGCCGTTCAATTCGACGAAGGCCGGTTCGGAACCCGGAAAGGCGCAGGCCTCGATGTAGGTCGCGAGGCCGATGCCGCGGATCTTGCCCGCCCGCCTGGAAGTCTCGAGGCGGGTCTCGAAGTCGGTCCATCCGGCGCGTTCCATCGCCAGCGTCATGTGGCCGTCGAACTCGCCGACATCGTAGAGACGCCCGGCCTGGGTGCGGTAAGGGAACTGGTCAGGCCGGATGAAGTTGCGCCGGCGGATCTCGTCGCGGCCGAGGCCCATGTCGCGCGCGCAAGCATCGACAAGCTTCTCGACCAGGAACGCAGCCTCGGGACGGCCGGCGCCGCGATAGGCGTCGATGGGACAGGTGTTGGTGTAGACGCCGGCGATTTCGACGTCGAGCGCCGGGATGTCGTAGACGCCGGTCGACATGGTGGTTCCCGTATAGGGGATCTCCGCGCCGTACTGCGACAGGTAGGCGCCCATGTTGGCGACCAGATCGACCTTCAGCCCGAGGAAGCGTCCGTCGCCGTCCATCGCCATCTCGGCCGACGCGACATTGTCGCGCCCCTGCGCGTCGGTGAGGAAATGCTCGTTGCGGTCGCTCGTCCACTTGACCGGCCGACCGAGGCGCCGGGCGGCCTCCATGACCAGGGCGTATTCCCGGTAGACGAAGATCTTGGTGCCGAAACCGCCGCCGACATCCGGCGTCAGCACGCGCAGCTTCTTCTTCTCGATGCCGAAGGTCCGAGCGAGGATCTTCTGCAGCGAGTGCACACCCTGCGAGCAGGCGGTGAGCACGAAGCGGTCCTCGCCGGCGTTCCATTCGGCAATGGCCGAGCGCGGCTCGACATAGTTGGAGACGAGGCGGTTATTGCGGAATTCGATGCGCGTGACCGTCGCGGCGCGGGCAAAGGCGGTGGCGGTCTTGTCGCGATCGCCGTGCCGGTAGGTGAACGCGCGGTTGGTTCCGAGTTCGGGCCAAACCAGCGCGGCATCGGGAGCGAGGGCGTCCTCGGTCCTGGCGGCCGCGTCAAGCCCGTCATAGTCCACCTCGATCAGGTCGGCGGCATCCTGTGCCTCAGCGCGCGTGTCCGCGACGATGAAGGCCACGGCGTCGCCGACATAATGGACCTGGTCGCGGCACAGTATCGGAATGTCGCGGGTCTGCACGCGGCTCCCGTCGGGCTGGCGCGGGGCCTTTCCGCGAAGGTCGCGCAGATGGCCGAGATCCGATCCCGTCAGAACAAGCCGGACGCCGGGAGCCGAAACGGCCGCCTCGACCGACCCGACCGTGAAGCGGGCATTCGCAAAGGGCGAGCGCAGCACATAGCCGTGCAGCACGCCATCCGGCGCGATATCGTCGGTGTAGCGCCCGTTGCCCTGCACGAAGGCGGCGTCTTCCAGGCGCAACACCGAAGCGCCCATCCCGAATTTCGGCGTGGCGACCGTCATATAAGCCTCGCGGAACTGATTGAGGTGCGTGCCTGAAATAGGCCGCGTTTCAGTTTTGTCGAGAGTGGGCGATCATGTAAAGACCGGTCGACATCATATTGCCCGCCAGCAACTCCGGCGGCGCGACGACGGGAACGCCAGAAGATGCGCACAGATACCGGCCAGGTTTTCCGCCTCGAGGACTATCGCCCGAGCGACTACCTGATCCCGAAAACCAGCCTGACGTTCAGGCTGCATCCCGACGCGACGGTGGTGACGGCCGACCTGACGATTGCGCGGCGGCCGGGCGCCGACCGGCATTCGCCGCTCATCCTCGACGGCGACGACCTCGTTCTCAAGGCGATCTCCATCGACGGTGCACTGCTGCCTGCATCCGCCTACCAGGCGACGCCGGACCAGTTGATCGTCGCCTCCCCGCCGGACGCGCCGACATTCAGGCTCAGGCTGGAAACCGAGGTATCGCCGTCAGCCAATTCCGCGCTCATGGGCCTTTTCCGCACCAACGGCGCCTATTGCACGCAATGCGAGGCGGAAGGTTTTCGCCGCATCACCTATTTCCTCGACCGGCCGGACATCCTGTCTGTCTATACGGTGCGCATCGAGGCCCCGAAGCGCGAAGCGCCGCTGCTCCTGTCCAACGGCAACCGGCAGGAAACCGGCGAACTCGCCGACGGCTGGCATTTCGCCGTCTGGCACGATCCCTTCCCCAAGCCCTCCTACCTCTTTGCGCTGGTCGCCGGCGACCTCGGCGCGATGCACGACATGTTCACCACGGCGTCCGGCCGCAGGGTAGAACTCGGCATCTATGTCGAGCACGGCAAGGAACCGTTCGCCGCCTACGCGATGGACGCCCTGAAGCGCTCGATGCGGTGGGACGAGGAGGTTTATGGCTGCGAATACGACCTCGATGTCTTCAACATCGTCGCCGTTTCCGACTTCAACATGGGCGCCATGGAGAACAAGGGCCTCAACATCTTCAACGACAAGTACGTGCTTGCCGACGAAGAGACCGCCACAGATGCGGACTTCGCCAATATCGAGGCCATCATCGCGCATGAATATTTCCACAATTGGACAGGCAATAGAATCACTTGCCGAGACTGGTTCCAGCTTTGCCTCAAGGAAGGCCTGACGGTTTTCCGCGACCATGAGTTCTCCGCCGACCAGCGCTCGCGGCCGGTGAAGCGCATCGCCGAGGTGCGCACGCTGCGGGCGCATCAGTTCCCGGAGGACCAGGGCCCGCTGGCGCACCCGGTGCGGCCAAGGCGCTACCGCGAGATCAACAACTTCTACACGGCGACGGTCTACGAAAAGGGATCCGAGGTCGTGCGGATGATCCGCACCATCCTCGGCCCGGAGGGCTTCCGGCAGGGCATGGACCTCTATTTCCAGCGTCATGACGGCCAGGCCGCGACCATCGAGGATTTCCTGAAGG
This sequence comes from Mesorhizobium marinum, assembly GCF_040813675.1. Lineage (NCBI taxonomy): Bacteria > Pseudomonadati > Pseudomonadota > Alphaproteobacteria > Hyphomicrobiales > Phyllobacteriaceae > Mesorhizobium > Mesorhizobium marinum. The sequence continues at coordinate 326,541 of NZ_JBFOCI010000003.1, forward strand.
CGTTCGAGGACGCATCGGGCCGCGACCTCCAGCAGTTCGCGCTCTGGTACCATCAGGCGGGAACCCCCAATCTCAGCATCTCGACCGCACACGATGCGGCGAAACGCGAATTCGTCGTCGAGATCGAACAATCGGTCCCGCCGACGCCGTCCGAGGCGCGCAAGCGCATGATGCACATCCCGCTCGCCTTCGGCCTCGTCGGCCGCGACGGCAAGGATTTCGAACACGGGCCGGTCGAGGGCGCCGACGTCGAAAACGGCGTGATCCACGTCAGGAAGCGCCGCCATGTCGTCCGCTTCGCCGGCATCGCCGAACGCCCCGCGCTGTCGCTCAACCGCGGCTTCTCGGCGCCGATCACGCTGACGGTGGAGCAGAAGCCCGAGGACCTGTTCTTCCTCGCGCGGCACGACAGCGACGCCTTCTCGCGCTGGCAGGCGTACAACTCGCTGCTCACCGACGCGCTGGTCGCCGCTCGAAAACAGGCGGCCTTTGCCGCAAAACTGGCGGATCTCGCCGGCGTCATCGCCGGGGACGCCTCCCTCGAACACGCGTTCCGCGCACTGGCGCTCGCGCTGCCGGGCGAAGCCGACATCGCCCGCGAGATGGCCAGGGACATCGATCCCGACGCCATATTCGAACGCCGCGAGGCGCTGGCCCGGATGATCGCGCAATCGAACGAAGCGGCGTTCCGCGAACATTACGCCGCACTCGCGTTCCAGGGGCGTTTCCGCCCGGACGCCGCAAGCGCCGGACGGCGCGCGCTTCGTAACACGCTGCTCGACTACCTGGCGCCCCTCCCCGGCGGCGCCGAACTGGCCAGCCGCCATTTCGTCGATGCAACCAACATGACCGACCGGGCGGCCGCCCTGACGGTGCTGGTGCACCGGCATGGCGAGACGAACGAGGCCAAGGCGGCGCTCGCGGCGTTCGAGGAGCGCCATGGCGCGAACCCGCTGACGATGGACAAGTGGCTGATGATCCAGGCGACCGCGCCAGGCGCTGCGACACTCGACAAGGTGAAGACGCTCACCCGCCATCCCGGCTTCACCATGAGCAATCCGAACCGCGTCAGGGCGCTGATCGGGACATTCGCGACGGCCAACCAGACCGCCTTCAACCGGCCGGACGGAGCCGGTTACGATTTCTTCGCAGGTGTTGTTCTCGAGATCGAACCGCGCAACCCGCAGCTTGCCGCCCGCCTGGCGACCGCACTGCGCTCGTGGCGCTCGCTGGAGCCGGTTCGCCGCGCGAAGGCACGCGAGGCCTTGCAACGGATTGCCGGCTCGGACGACCTGTCGGCCGACCTGCGCGATATCGTCGAAAGGACGCTCGCCTGACCCGCGCGCCAGACGAATTTCAGCAATTTTAAATCTTTTTGCCGCGGCCCACTGGACAAGGCGAATCACCTTTGATTCCTTAAGGACGATTCGGCAGTGCGGTTATCGCCGGATCGTCAGTTGGAAACCTGGGGGATCGGCAATGGCCGTAGCGGACGCGTGGGGCGCGCCCGATAGGTCGACATTTGCCCGCCGCAAAGGCGCGCGGGACAAGGTCACCGGCAATGCGCGCATTCTCGCGGCGCCCGCCTACCGTCGTCTTCTCGCGGCCGAACCCTTGCTGAAACGCTCCATCCCGATCCTCATCCTCCTGTTTCTCGTGGTGGTCGCCTCGGTGCGCTTCATGTCGTTGATCGCCGAGCGAGACGAAGCGGGACAGGAGGCCAAGGCGGTTCTCAGCCTCGCCGCCGGAGAACTCGTCAACGCTCTCATGCTGGCAGAGGCCGGCCGCGGCGATTTCGAACGCAACGCGACGCGGCTGATCCAGAAGACGGCGCAGGCAGGGTCGCTGACGGCCAACCATGTGCTCGTCGTGACGGACGCGGCGTTCAAGGTCGTGGCCACCAGCCCCGCCGCCACGGAGTGGCAGGGCAAGAACCTCGGCGACCTCGTTTCCGGCGGCCAGCCGCTCTTCATGTTCGGCGACCGTGCCGGCGTGATGGAGGTGACGATCGGCGAGACCGTCTGGTACGCCGCCGTCGACCTGACCGACAGCAGGTCCGGCGCGGCCGTCGCCATGACGACCTACGACAGCGTGTATGCCGGCTGGCGCAGGACGGTGTCCATGAACGTGACGCTGTTCGTCGTCACCGCGGGCGTGCTGCTGGTCATCCTCTACGCCTATTTCAGCCAGGCCGCGCGCGCCCAGGCGGCCGACCGCATCTACGTCGAAGCGCACCAGCGCATCGACCTGGCGCTCGTGCGCGGTCGCTGCGGGCTTTGGGACTGGGACATGGTGCGCGGCAAGATGTACTGGTCGCGCTCGATGTACGACATGCTGGGCTATCGCTCCTGCGACACCATGCTCTCCTTCGGCGAGGTGGCCGAGATCATCCACGAGGACGACGGCGACCTGTTCGAACTCGCAAAGCGCATCGTGGCGCGCGAGATCGTGCAGATCGACCAGGTGTTCCGCATGCGGCACGCCGACGGCCACTGGGTCTGGGTGCGCGCCCGCGCGCAGGTCATCGATCCCGAGGCGCCGGAGATCCAGCTGATCGGCATCGCCGTGGACGTCACCGAGCAGCGGCACCTGGCGCTACGCTCGGAAGCGGCGGACATGCGGCTCCGGACGGCGATCGAGAGCATCAACGAATCCTTCGTCCTGTGGGATTCCTCGCAGCGCCTGCTGATGTGCAATTCGAAGTACCAGGAAGACAACGGCCTTTCCGACCGCGACGTGATGCCCGGCGCGCGACGCGGCGAACTCGAAGCCAAGATGCTGGCCTTCGTCTCCGACCGCCGGCTCGCCAATGCAAACGGGTCGCAGGGCGGCGCGAGCTTCGAGCGGCAGCTGGGCGACGGTCGCTGGCTGCAGGTCAACGAACTGGTGACGCGCGACGGCGGCATCGTGTCGGTCGGCTCCGACATCACGCAGATCAAGCAGCACCAGGAGAAGCTCGTCGACAGCGAGCGCCGGCTGATGGCGACCATCCACGACCTCAGCCTGGCGCGCCGCGCCGAACAGGAGCGGTCGGCCGAACTGGTAGAGCTGAACCGCAAATACATGCGCGAGACGGAACGCGCGGAGGCGGCCAACCGCGCCAAGTCCGAGTTCCTGGCCAACATGTCGCATGAGCTGCGCACGCCGCTCAACGCCATCATCGGTTTCTCGGAGGTGATGGAATCGAAATTGTTCGGGCCGCTCGGCTCGGAGCGCTACGAGGAATACGCCCGCGACATCCAGTCGAGCGGCTCCTACCTGCTCGGCGTGATCAACGACATCCTCGACATGTCGAAGATCGAGGCCGGCCAGTTCTCGGTCGAGCGCGAGGAGATCGATCTCTGCCCGCTGATCCACGAGACGGTGAAGGTGATCTCGCTTCAGGCGGCGAAGAAGAACATTTCCGTCGAGACGCGGATCGCCGACACGCTGAGCGTCTACGCCGACCGCCGCGCCATCAAGCAGATCGCGATCAACCTCCTCTCCAATGCCGTCAAGTTCACTGGGGAGGGAGGACACATCGCGGTACGAGCGCGCAACGTCGCCGGCGCCCTGATGCTCACGATCGAGGACAATGGCTGCGGCATTCCCAAGCATGCGCTGGGCAAGCTCGGGCGGCCGTTCGAGCAGGTGCAGAACCAGTTCTCGAAGAACCACACCGGATCCGGGCTGGGCCTGGCGATCTCGCGCTCGCTGGCGCAGCTTCACGGCGGCGTGCTGAAGATCCGGTCCAAGGCGGGCATCGGCACCATCGTCTCGGTGCGGATCCCGCTTCGCAAGCCGGCGACAACGACTGGCCCGGCCTCAAGAGCCGCGTGACGCCTTACGCTTCGACGCCGGGAGCAGCCGATCGAAATGGCCGCGCACGGTCTTTTCCGTGTCCTTCAGATGCGCCTCGAGCACCTTCACGTCAGGCAGGTCGGTCGTCGCCAGCAGCAGATCGATCAGCCCGGGCGGGCTGTCGTCGCTTTCGAACGGCCCGGTCAGGCAAAGCCTGATCATCTGCGTCAGCGACAGGTAGAAGGCCCAGGCATCGACCAGGTCCTGCCGCGCCTGGACATCGGCGAAATCCGGCGATAGCCGCGCCAGCGCAGCCGCCGTCGCCGTCGTCCGGCCCTCCCCCTCCAGGCGGCCGGTCAGCGTGGCCACCTGGGCGATGAACTCGAGGTCGATCAGTCCACCCGGCGCCAGCTTGACGTCCCATTCGTCGCGGGGCGGCTTCTCCTCCAGGATCAAGGCCCGCATCTCGGCCGCTTCGGCTGCGATCTTGGCGCCGTCGCGCGGCAGCGACAGGATCTCCACCACGTCGGCCTCGATCTCCGCGCCGAGGTCGGCATCGCCAGCGACGACGCGGGCGCGGGTCAGCGCCATGTGCTCCCAGGTCCAGGCGTCGTTGCGCTGATATTTGCGGAAGGCGTCTACATGGGTTGCGACCGGCCCCTTGTTGCCGGACGGGCGCAGCCGCAGGTCAAGTTCGTAGAGCACCCCCTCCGCGGTGGGCGCCGAAACCGCCGCGATCAGGCGCTGCGTCATGCGCGCATAATAATGCGACGGCGCGAGCGGCTTCTCGCCGTCGGACTCCTCGGCGTCCGCATCGTGATCGTAGAGCAGGATCAGATCGACGTCGGACCCGGCCGTGAGTTCGCGGCTGCCGAGCTTGCCCATGCCGAGGATCGCGACCCTGCCGCCGGGCACGCGACCGTGACGGATCGCGAACTCCGCCTCGACGGCGTCCAGCGCCGCGCCGATGGCGAGGTCGGCGAGATCGGAAAACGCCTTGCCAGCGCGGCCGGCGTCGATGGCGCCGGCCAGCAGCCGCACGCCGATCAGGAACTTCTGCTCGGCGCAGAAGATGCGCAGCCTGTCGAGCGTCTCCTCATAGCCGGCCGAACTGTCGACGAAGGCGGCAAGCCTTGCCGAAAGATAGGCGCGGTTCGGCAGTTCGGCGAGCAGCGCCGGGTCGAGCAGCCCGTCGAAGACGTGCGGCCGGCGCGTGATGATCTCGGCAAGCCTCGGCGCCGCACCCATGATCGTCGCGAGCAGCCTGAGCAGGCTCGGGTTGGACTGCAGCAGCGAGAACAGCTGGATGCCGGCCGGCAGGCCCGCCAGGAACTGGTCGAAGCGCATCAGCGCCTTATCGGCTTTCCTGGTCTTGCCGAAGGCCTCCAGCAGGGCCGGCGTCAGTTCGGTCAGCCGCTCGCGCGCCTCGGCCGACTGGGTCGCGCGATAGCGGCCGAAATGCCAGCTGCGCATGACCCGGCAGATGTCGCTCGGACGCTTGAAACCGAGCTTGCTCAGCGTCGTCAGCGTGTCGGGATCGTCGACGTCGCCGGTGAAGACGAGGTTGCCCACGCCTGAAGACAGGCCTGGGGCAGACTCGAACAACGCGGCGTAATGGCCCTCGACCTCCTGCAGCGAGGCGCGCAGCGCGGCGGAGAATTCGGCCTCGCCGGCAAACCCCAGCATCCTGGCGATCCGCCGCAGTCCTTCGTCGGTCTCGGGAAGCGTGTGCGTCTGCTCGTCCGCAACCATCTGGATCGCGTGTTCGACCCGGCGCAGGAACCAGTATTGGCGAGCCAGTCCGTCGCGCGCGTCTTCGCTGATCCAGCCGCGCCTGGCCAGTTCACCAAGCATGGGCACCGTGGCGCGCCCGCGCAATTCCGGAAAACGTCCGCCCGCGATCAGTTGCTGCGTCTGCACGAAGAACTCGACTTCGCGTATGCCGCCGCGTCCGAGCTTGACGTTGTGGCCCCTGACGGCGATCTCGCCATGCCCCTTGTGCGCATGGATCTGGCGCTTGATGGAGTGGATGTCGGCGATCGCCGCGTAGTCGAGGTATTTGCGCCAGACATAGGGCTGCAGTTCCTTGAGGAACGCCTCGCCGGCCTTGAGGTCGCCCGCCACCGGCCGCGCCTTGATCATCGCGGCGCGTTCCCAGTTCTGGCCCCTGCTCTCGTAGTAGGTCAGGGCCGCGTCGATCGAGATCGCGAGCGGCGTCGATCCGGGATCCGGGCGCAGCCGCAGGTCGGTGCGGAAGACGTAGCCGTGCTCGGTCCGGTCCTGGAGGATGCGCACCAGCCGCCGCGACAGCCGCGCGAACAGGTCGGTGGCCTCCATCGGGTCGATCACCGCGGGCGCCTCCGGATCGAAGAAGGAGATGAGGTCAATATCCGAGGAGAAGTTCAGCTCGTGTGCGCCGAGCTTGCCCATGCCGAGGATGATCCAGCCGGAACCGACGCCGGGATGCTGCGGGTCACGCAGCTTGAGCTTGCCCTGGCCGTGGGCGTCGAGAAGCAGGAAGTCGATCGCCGCGCTGACGCAGGCGTCGGCTAGCCGGCTCAGCCGCTCCACGGTCTCCGCGGCCTCGGCCTCGCCAGCCAGCTCGGCCAGCGCGATCAGGAAATGGGCTTCAAGTTTCAGGGCGCGGAGCCCGGTCATCAGGCTGTTTTCGCTGGCATCCTCCGCACGGGGACTCGCCAGGATCGTCGAGAGGATCGTTTCCAGCCGCTGTTCGACCGTCTGATCGAACAGCCCGTCGAGCATCTCAGGGCGTCGACGCGCGGCATCTCGCAGGAAATCGGAAAGGTCGAACGCGGCGCCCAGGAAATCCTGAATCGGCCCTTTCAGGCCAAGATATCGCGACAGGCGTTCGAGCCCGGCCTCGTCGGCAGCCGACGCCAGTTCGGCAAGCTCGGCCCGGGCGGCGGCCGCATCAAGCGGCAGGAGCTTCGTCGCCGGCTTCAGAAGCAGCCCTGCAGTATCGCTATCTGCAGCCTTTGCGGCTCTGCTCATGCGCTCCTTGCCCTCGGAAACGTCATCACCACGCTCAAGCCCGGATCACCGGGCAGCAGTTCGAGCGTCCCTCCATGGAACTTCATCACCGCCTTGGCAAGGCTGAGGCCAAGGCCGGAGCCCGGCTGCGACCGGCTCTGCTCCAGCCGCACGAAGCGTTCCGTCGCCCGGTCCCGGTCGCCCTGGTCGGGAATGCCGGGGCCGTTGTCGGCGATCGTCACGCTGATGTCGCCGCCCTTTTGCGCGAGCGACACGCGCACGGTCGGCGCCTCGGTCGAACCGGTCGAGTATTTTATCGCGTTGTCCACGATGTTGGAGAGCGCTTGTGCGATCAGTTCCCGGTTGCCGTCAACGACGAAGCTGCCCTCGACCGGCGCCTCCAGCTTCACGCCGACCTCCTCGGCCGCCGGTTCGTAGAGCTCGACGACGTCGTGGACCGCGGTGGCAAGATCGATCCTGGTCGATGTCTCGGCCGAGTAGCCCGCCTCGAGCCGGGAAATCATCAGGATCGCGTTGAAGGTCTTTATCAGGCGATCGGATTCGCTGATCGTGGCCTCCAGGGCCTCGCGATAGCCGGCCTCGCCGGGATCGCCTGCAAGCGCCGCCTCGGCCCGGTTGCGCAGCCGGGTAAGCGGGGTCTTCAGGTCGTGCGCGATGTTGTCGGACACCTGCCGCAGACCCTCGTTCAGGCCAGCGATCTTGGTGAGCATCATGTTGAGGTTTTCCGACAGGCGATCGAACTCGTCGCCGGCGCCCGTGACTGGCAGCCTGCCGCTGAGGTCGCCCCCCATGATGCGCTTTCCGGCCTCCGAGACGCTGTCGATGCGCTTCAGCGCGCGCCGACCGACAAAGTACCAGATCAGAAGGCCGCCGAGCGCCATGATGCTCAGCGCGAAGATGAGCGCCTGTCTGATGACGTCCCGGAACCGTTCCGGTTCGCCCAGGTCGCGGCCGACAAGGACGATCATCTGGTTCGGCAGGCGGGAGACCAGAGCAATGGCGGCATGCCGCGTTTCCGTCGAAGTCGGCGGCGCCTCCAGTTCGCTGACGCTCGGCGCGCGGCGCTCGGCGGCCCCCTCGCCATAGCGCTGATAGGTGAACGGGTGGCCCGTCCAGCCGGTGGTCTCGAGCACGCCCGGCTCAAGGCTTTCGACGTTGCCGGTCAGGATGCGGCCGTTGGCGTCCGCGATCAGGTAAAGATTGGCGCCCGGCTGGCGGGATCGCTGCCCGACCACCCTGACCAGCAGCGGCAGGCCGCCCGCCCGATAGGCACGGTCGAGCCCCTGCACCTCTTCGTCAATCGTATCCATGGTCTGAGCGGTCAGCATGCTGGCCGACAGCGAGGTCATGTAGAAGACGAGCAGGATCGCGCAAAGCGCGAACAGGATGAAGTAGAGCGCCGACAGCCTGGCGGCGGTGGTGCGCATGATCGCCGGCAGGCGCATCAGCGCGACATCCGGTGGAGCCCGATTGCACGGCCTGTCATGGCGCTAGGCGGCCTTGAGCATGTAGCCGGCGCCGCGAACCGTGTGCAGGATCGGACTGTCGAAACCCTTCTCTATCTTGCCCCGGAGGCGCGACACGTGAACGTCGATGACGTTTGTCTGCGGATCGAAGTGATAGTCCCACACGTTCTCGAGCAGCATCGTGCGGGTGACGACCTGGCCGGCATGGCGCATCAGATACTCGAGCAGGCGGAACTCGCGCGGCTGCAGTGTTATCTCGCGCCCGGCCCGCTTGACGCTGTGCGCCAGACGATCGAGTTCGAGATCGCCGGCGCGATAGACGGTCTCGGCCTCCTTCGAGGTCGCGCGCCGGTTCAGCACCTCGATGCGGGCAAGCAGTTCGGAGAAGGCGTAGGGCTTGGTCAGGTAGTCGTCGCCGCCGGCGCGCAGCCCGGTCACCCGATCGTCGACCTCGCCCAGCGCCGAGAGGATCAGCACCGGCGTCGTGTTGCCGCGCGAGCGCAGTCCGGCGATGAGGGAGAGGCCGTCGCGGCGCGGCAGCATGCGGTCGACCACCATGACGTCGTAGTCGCCGGCGTCCGCCAGCGCGAAACCGGTCTCGCCGTCGCGCGCGACATGCGCCGTGTGTCCGGCCTCGGCGAATGCCTTCTCCAGATAGTCGGCGGCCTCGCGATCGTCCTCGATGATCAGAATCTTCATGGAGCTTCTATACGCGAAATTGCCGAGGATGCGGATACCGGAGCGATCCCGGCAGGGAGTTCCGGCAGCAGGCGGGGGGGCCTGCTGCCGCCGTGCGCACCGCGTAAGACTGACTAGACGCGGTGGCGCGGGTTCCGGCGCCGCATCGGCCAACGCGGCGCCGGAAACCGAAGCCGGTCAACCCTTCGCGACGGGGAGGGTCACAAAGCGGCTGGCGTCGTCCCGGCTGACCTGGACGAGCACCGCCTTGCGGCCGGCCTTGGCGGCTTCCGCCATGGCCTTCTCGATGTCGTCGCCGCCCGAAACCGGCTTCGAGTTCACATTGGTGATGACGTCGCCGGCCTGCAGTCCGCGGTCGGCCGCGTCGCTGCCGGGATCGACGTCGGTAACGACGACACCCTTTCCGTCGTCGGCGGGCGCGATGGTGAGGCCGAGTTCGGCGAGCTGGTCGCTCTGCGCCTGGCTATCGCCGCCTTCCTGGAGCGAGGCCTGCTTCTCAGGGGCCGGCAACTCGCCCAGATCGACCTTCATGGTCTCCGACTGGCCGCTGCGCCACACCGTGACGTCGACAGCCTTGCCGGGCGTGATCGCGCCGATGATGCGGGCAAGTTCCTTGGGCGAGGCAACGTCCTTGCCGTCGACCGCGGTGATGACGTCGCCGGCGATCACGCCGGCCTTCTTCGCCGGGCTGTTGTCCTGCGCATTCGACACCAGCGCACCCTTCTCGCCCGACAGTCCGAGCGATTCAGCGATCTCGGCCGTTACCGGCTGGATCTCGACCCCGAGCCAGCCGCGCTGCACGGCGCCGTCGCGGATCAGGTCCTGCGTGACCTCGCGGGCAGTCGAGGCCGGGATGGCGAAGGCGATGCCGACATTGCCGCCCGACGGTGAGAAGATCGCGGTGTTGATGCCGACCACTTCGCCGTTCAGGTTGAACGCCGGACCGCCGGAATTGCCGCGGTTCACGGCGGCGTCGATCTGCAGGAAGTCGTCGTAGGGGCCGGCGCCGATGTCGCGGCCGCGGGCCGACACGATGCCGGCGGTCACGGTGCCGCCGAGGCCGAACGGATTGCCCACGGCAACCACCCAGTCGCCGACCCGAACCTTCGAATCGTCGGCGAAGTTGACATAGGTGAACTTCTGGCCGCCGCCGTCGACCTTGAGAACGGCGAGGTCGGTGCGCGGATCGGTGCCGACCAGCTTGGCGTCGAACTCCTTGCCGGCGTCGTCGACGACGGTGAACATCGCGCCGCCCTCGACGACGTGATTGTTGGTCACGACGTAGCCGTCATCGGAAATGAAGAAGCCGGAGCCCTGCGCAACCGGGCGCGGGCTGTCGTCGCGGTGCTTGCGGCGCTCCATGCGACCGCCCTGGTCCTGGTCGCCCCAGCCGCGGAATTCCTTGAAGAAGCGCTTCATGGGATGGTCGTCGGGCAGATCGTCGAAGCCGCGGCCGAACATCTGGAAATCGGTATCGGAAGCGGGCTCGATCTTGGCCTTGACGCGGACGCTGACGACAGCAGGCGAAACCTGCTCGACGACGTCGGCGAATCCGGGCGCCTGCGGAGCTTCGACGCGGACCGCCTCTGCCTGGACCGGAAGCGTGCCCGAGGTGATTGCGCCGAAACCGACTGCGGCTGCGATGGCGATCGATGCGCCGGCAGCGAGGAGACGCTTGCGGCCACTGGAGAAAGGCTTGGGAGAACTGGTCATTGGTTTCTATCCTCTTGTCGGGACGCTGAGCCGCATCCTTCGAAAGAGACATAGAAATCCGGACATTACGGCGCCATTTCCATGGCATGAAATTTTCGTAATGTTGCTTCCTGCGGGCGGCCGTGGAACCGCCAATTCCGGCCTGTCAAAGCGGCCGATCCGCCGGCTATTTCCCGGTGTCGCGCAGGATGCGGTCGAGTTCGGCGGCTTCTTCCTCGGTCAGGCCGGAAGCGAGCGACCTTCGCCTGCGCTGGGAATAGACCAGCACGCCCGCCCCCGCCGCCAGCAACAGGATGGGCGTGCTCCACAGAATGGCATTGCGCAGGCTGAAGCTGGGTTTCAAGAGAACGAACTCGCCGTAGCGCGAGACGACATAGTCGAGGACCTCGCTGTCGCTGTCGCCAGCCATCAGCCGCTCGCGAACGAGCACGCGCAGGTCGTGCGCCAGTTCCGCGTCGGACAGGTCGATCGACTGGTTCTGGCAGACCATGCAGCGCAGTTCTGCCGAGAGCGTACGCGCCCTCGCCTCCAGCGCCGGGTCGGAAAGCGCCTCGCCGGGCAGAACCGCCCCGGCGCGCCCGGGCAGGAATGCCAGCGCCAGGACCAGGCCGACCGTGGCCGCCGTGCGCCTCACTGCGCGACGCCCTGCGGCGATGCGACCCTGCGCCGGCTCCGCGCCGGGGCGCCGATGCGCAGCCGGCGGTCGAACAGCGAAACCGCACCACCCAGCATCATGGCGAGCGCGCCACCCCAGATCAGCGTGACCAGCGGCTTCCACCAGATGCGCACGACAAGTGCGCCGTCCTGCGTGTCGTCGCCGATCGAAACATAGAGCTGGCTCAGCCCCATCGTGCGGATGCCGGCTTCGGTCGTCGGCATCTGCCTGACCGGATAGAAGCGCTTCGATGAGACGATCTCGCCGTCCGGCCTACCCGCCGCGTCGAGGATCGAGAATCGGGCGCGGCTCTCGGTGTAGTTGGGTCCCTGTATCGGAAGCATATCCTCGAAGCGCAGAACCAACCCCGATATCTCGGTGGTCTGCCCTGGCTTCATGGCGAGGATGTTTTCGGTCTGGAACGACATCACGCCGACAATACCGAGCGTCGTCAATCCCAGACCAAGATGCGCCAGCGCCGTGCCGAACATCGAACGCGGCAGACCGGCCAGCCGGCGCAGCATGACGCCCACCGGCACGCTGCCAAAACCTGACTTCAGTGCAAGATCGGTGATGGCGCCGAGCACCAGCCAGACCGCCAGTCCGATGCCGAGCGCCGCCAGCACCGACGCGCGATCGACAAGGAGCAAGGTGACAAGAACCGCCAGCAATGCGCCAGCGAACGCGGTCATCAGGCGCTGCGCGGCGGCCAGCATGTCGCCCCGCTTCCAGGCGAGCAGCGGCCCGAACGGCACGAGGATGAGCAGCGGCGCCATGAGCGGGCCGAACGTCAGGTTGAAGAAGGGCTCGCCGACCGAGATCTTGTCGCCGGAAATCGCCTCGATCGCCAGGGGGTACAAGGTCCCGACGAAAACCGTGGCGGTCGCCGTGGTCAGAAACAGGTTGTTGAGGACCAGTGCGCCCTCGCGCGAGATGGGATGGAATAGCCCGCCTCCCGCCAGCGCCGGCGCGCGCCACGCGAAGAGGGCCAGCGAGCCACCGATGAAAAGCAGCAGGATGCAGAGGATGAAGACACCACGGCTCGGGTCGGTCGCGAAGGCATGCACGGAAGTGAGCACGCCGGACCGAACCAGGAAAGTGCCGAGCAGCGACAGCGAGAAGGTGAGGATCGCAAGCAGCAGCGTCCAGATCTTCAGCGCGGACCGCTTCTCCATGACGATCGCCGAGTGCAGGAGGGCGGTGCCGGCCAGCCAGGGCATGAAGGATGCGTTCTCGACCGGATCCCAGAACCAGAAGCCGCCCCAGCCCAGTTCGTAATAGGCCCAATAGGACCCCATCGCGATGCCGCCGGTCAGGAACGACCATGCGGCGAGCGTCCACGGCCGCACCCAGCGCGCCCAAGACGCGTCGATGCGCCCGTCGATCAGCGCGGCGACGGCGAACGAGAAGCAGACCGAAAAGCCGACATAGCCGAGATAGAGCAGCGGCGGATGGATTGCGAGGCCTATGTCCTGCAGGATGGGGTTGAGGTCGCGGCCCTCGATCGGCGCCGGCGAGAGCCGGACGAACGGGTTGGAGGTCGCAAGGATAAAGAGCAGGAAGGCCGCGCCGATCCAGCCCTGCACCGCGATCACCGTCGCCCGCAGGCTTGCCGGGAGGTTCCGCCCGAAGACCGCGACCAGGGCGCCGAAGAAGGTGAGGATCAAGACCCACAGCAGCATGGAACCCTCGTGGTTTCCCCAGGTTCCGGTGATCTTGTAGAGGAACGGTTTCAGCGAGTGGGAGTTCTCCCACACGTTCGAGACGGAAAAGTCCGACTGGGCGTAGGCGACCGTCAGGGCCCAGAATGCGAGGGCCACCAGTGCGAAGCCGCCGATAGAAACCGGGCCAGCGACCGACATCAGGCGATCGTTGCCGACCCGGGCTCCGACGAGCGGAACGAGCGACTGGACGAGCGCCAGCGCGAACGCCAGGACCAGCGCGAAATGGCCGACTTCAACCATGCGGGGCCTGCTTCACTGGGTTTCCTCCTGCCAGACGCCCTTGGCCTTGAGGCTGTCGGCCACCTCCTTGGGCATGTAGGTCTCGTCATGCTTTGCGAGCACGCTGTCGGCAATGAAGATACCGTCGGGGCCGAAACTGCCTTCCGTGATGACGCCCTGCTCCTCTCTGAACAGATCCGGCAGAATGCCGGAATAGGCGACCTTCACGGAGTGTTCCGTGTCGGTCACGGAGAACTCGACCTCGGTGCCCTGGTCGCGGACGATCGTCCCCTTCTCGACCAGACCGCCGAGGCGGATGCGCTGGCCGGGCTCCAAGACGGCGGTCGCCAAGTCGCCGGGCATGTAGAAGTAGGATGCCTTCTGCCCGAGCGCGTAGAAGGTCAGCGCCGCCGCCAGGGCAAGAAAGCCCAGCGCGCCCCCGATCACCGAAAGTCTCTTCTGCTTCCTCGTCACCGGATCACTCCGTCTGCGCCAAGCCGAGCGCGATCGAAAATTCGCCGAGCTTCCCGGCTTCGACGCTGCCTTCACCGAAGGCTGCGACGCCGCGCGCGAGAGCGTCGCGCGCCTCGGCGGCCCGGCCGAGCACATGATAGGAACGCACCAGCCGCATCCATCCTTCCAGATCGCGCGGATTCTGCCTGAGGCGTTCATCCAGGCCAGCCACCATGGTCTCGATCATCGCGCTGCGATCTTCCTCGGACATCTGGCTGGCAGCCTCGACCGCGTCAGGGGTCGGCCCCTTCGGCCCCCCGACCGCGGCAAGACGCCGGTCGCCCTCGGCGACCGCCTGCTCCACGGCGCCGCGCCAGGGCGAATCGTCCGGCAGGTTGCGCAGCATCGCGCGCCAGGCGTCCACCGCTTCGGCGACCCGCCCTTCCTGTACCTGCGCGGTGGCCAGGAAGAACGCCGCCTTCGGCTGACCCGGCTCCAGGTCCAGCGCCTTGGTGAAGGCATCGCGCGCCTGCGCCGTTATCAGGCCGTCGGCAGCCCCGGCCAGCGCTTCGCCCAGCCCGGACTGGCGCGCGCCACTCGGTCCGTCAAGGCGGATTGCGTTCTGGTAGGCTGTCACGGCGTCGTTGTTGCGGCCGATCCGGACATATATCGGGGCCAGGACGTCCCAGCCCCTGGCGTCATCGGGATTGGCCGCCAGATGCGCCTCGGCGCGCGCCACAAGTTCGTCGACGGTGCTGTCGGCCGGATTCTTGTCGAGGCGTGCTGCGAGCGGCTGCGATGGCAGGTCGGGCGAACCGGTCGCCGCGTAGATGCCCCAACTGACCAGCGGCACCGCCAGGACAGCCGCGACGCCGAGGCTGCGGACGGCCCTGCCGTCTGCCCGGTCGCCGGCACCTTCAAGGCGAGCCAGCTTGTCGGCCTTGAGAATGCGCCTTGCGATTTCGGCGCGCGCCTGTTCGGCCTCAGCCGGTCCGATCAGCCCGCGATCTGCGTCGCGGTCGAGCTCGGCGAGTTGATCGCGATAGACTTCAACGTCGTGCGAGCCTTCCGCGCCGCCGGCCTGTCCGCGCCGTGCAAGCGGCAGCAGCACCGAAAGGCTGGCGCCCAAAGTCAGCAAGCCGGCTATGACCCAGAACAACATGGCGTTCAAATAGCCCGCGGCGAACGGCATGCCAATATCGGGCATCTGCGGCGGATTGTCGAAAGACCCGGCGGCATCACCCGGATTCGCCTCAGGTCAGCGGGGTCCAGCTGCCGTCTGGGTTCCGGCAGGCCGTCCCGCGCGCGCTGCGCGTCTGTCCGCCGGCATTGACCGACTGCATGTACTGGCGGCAGTCCTGCGAACCGACGCGGTATGGCTGCGCGGCGGTCACCGCGCCGCTTCCGTTCGAGCCCTTCCAGTCGACCGCCTTCCCGGCCGGCGTATGCTCAAGCGCCCGGTATTCGGCCTGCAGCGCCGTCTGGCGGTCGCTTGCGCTGAGGCCGGCGCCGACCGATCCGCCGATAAGGCCGCCATCCATCGCCGAGATGATCGTCTCGGGCGCGGCCGGCCCGGTGACCGACGAAGCGCCCGTGAATCGTCCGCCCGACCCGGATGTCGAGCAGCCGGCCAGCGCCAGGGCCATCGTTGCGGCGACGACCGCCAGATGCATTCTCATATTCACGTCACCCGGGTTGGACAGCGTCGCAGCTCATCGACGACTCGGGAACTATTGGCCATATTTGGCCGAAGTTTGGCCCGAATGCCACGAGGAATGTGCCTCATTGGGCGCCGCGCAGTTCGACGGTCGCCATCAGCCCGCCCATTTGCGAGCGCTCCAGCCGCAGGACCCCGCCATATTCCTTGACCAACTCAGAGACGATCGCCAGCCCGAGGCCCGTGCCGGGCTTCGTCTCGTCGAGCCGGTTCCCGCGCCTCAGCGCCTCGCGTGCCTTGTCCTCGGGGATGCCGGGCCCGTCGTCCTCGATGACGATAGCGAAACGGCCGTCGCTGCCAGCCGTCGCCGGCACGACCGACACGGAGACGCGAGATCGCGCCCATTTCATCGCGTTCTCGAGCAGGTTGCCGGCGATCTCCTCGAGGTCCTCGCGCTCCCCGGCAAACACGACCTCGTCGACCGGCAGGGACAGCGACACCTTCATGCGACCGAGCTTTTCGATGACGCGCACCAGCCTTTCAAGCAGCGGAGCCACCGGGGCGCGGTAGATCACGCTGTCGCGCTGCGCGGCCATCCGCGCGCGCTTCAGGTAGTGATCCACCTGGTCGCGCATCGCCGCCGCCTGCTCGGCGATCAGCGTTCCCTTCTGCCCGCCGATTGCCCTGCCCTCGTTCATCAGGACCGCAAGCGGCGTCTTCAGGGAATGCGCGAGGTTTCCGACCTGCGTGCGCGAGCGCTCGACGATGCGGCGGTTGTTCTCGATCAACGCATTGGTTTCGTTTGCCAGCGGCTCGATCTCGGCCGGAAACCGCCCGTCGAGCCTTTGCGCCTGTCCCTCGCGCACCATGGCCAGCGCGTTCCTGACACGGTTCAGCGGCCGCAGTCCGAGGAGGATCGCCATCGCGTTGATGGCGATCATGCCGAGGCCGAAGATCGCGAGGTAGGTGTAGAGCCGCCGCTCGAAGGTGGCGATCTCCTCTTCTAGCTCGGTGCGGTTGCCCATCACGCGAAACCTGGCGACGCGGTTTTCTGCGTCGAGGACGAACTCGCTTTCGATCACCGCCAGGTCCTCGCCCGCCAGGCCGTCGATCAGGTAGCTTCGCTGGAACTGCGGATTGAACGGCACGTCTGACACGGGCGGCGGCGGGATCGGCCGGGTCATCGAGGTCGAGCGTATCTCTCCCGTTACCCCGCCGGAGACCGGCTCGACCGAAAAATACCAGCCCGAATCCGGTTCGGAGAACCTGAGGTCGCCGAGGTTCGGGCTGCCCGTCAGCACGCCGGCGTCGGACACGCCGACCGATCCGATCAGGTTGAACAGATGCGCCGAGAGCAGGCTTTCGAAGCCTCGTTCGCTGGCCTGGCGGTAGAGCGCGGAGATCACCGTCGAGATGACGATCAGCGCCAGGATCGCCCAGCCGGTCGAGAAGGCGATGACGCGGAAGGCGAGCGAGCGCGGGCCGAGCGTCAAGCCGAACGAGCGCGCCGCCATCTTGTCCCGCTACGCCTCGGGCTCGCGCATGCGGTAGCCCATGCCGCGCACGGTCTCGATCATGTCGACGCCCATCTTCTTCCTGAGTCGCCCGACGAAAACCTCGATCGTATTGGAATCACGATCGAAATCCTGATCGTAGAGATGTTCGACCAGTTCGGTGCGCGACACCACCTCGCCCATGTGGTGCATCAGGTAGGCGAGCAGCCGGAACTCGTGCGACGTCAGCTTGAGCGACCTGCCGTCGATGTCGGCTTTCGATGCCTTGGTATCCAGCCTCAACGGCCCGCAGGTGAGTTCCGACGATGCGTGGCCCGCCGCACGGCGGATCAGCGCGCGAACCCGGGCCAGCACCTCTTCGATGTGGAAGGGTTTCGTCACATAGTCGTCGGCCCCGGCGTCGATCCCGGCCACCTTGTCGCTCCAGCGGTCGCGCGCCGTCAGGATCAGCACCGGCGTCTTCTTGCCGTCGCGGCGCCAACGCTCGACCACGCTGATGCCGTCCATCTGCGGCAGCCCGATATCGAGCACGACCGCATCGTAGGGCTCTGTGTCGCCGAGGAAATGGCCTTCCTCCCCGTCGAAAGCCTTATCGACGACGTAGCCGGCATCCGTCAGCGCCTCGACGAGCTGCCGGTTGAGGTCCTTGTCATCCTCGACGACGAGTATGCGCATGGGAAGATCCTGTTGCAGGGATGGGGTCAGGCGCTGGCATGGCGACGCCGGCCCGGATCAATTCGCCGGCACCGTGAATTCCTGGCGGCGCGGTCGTCCGCCGTCCTTGCCGGGAACCAGCACGACGATGACGCAGACCGTCTGCCCGCCGCGGTTCGACTCGCGCACATTTGCGAGCTGGCCGCCATTCTGGTCGGCGATCTGCTGGCCGATCGAATAGCAGTCCGCGGCCGCCGCCGGCTGGGCGCCGAGCAGCCCGACCAACAACAGGCCGGGCACTGCAAAGCGGGCTATGGCGCGGGACGTCTTCATGACACGCTATCTAGCGCATCCCCGCTGAACGGGGAATGAACGTGGCCGGCAAAAATGCTTCGCCCCGGCGTCATAAGCTACCCGATCCTCCTCTGCGCCCCCAATCTCCCGAAAATCGCAACCAGCCCGCTGATCGCGGTAATCGCCTGCAGCAGCGTATCCGTTAGCGCGGCGTTGTCGAGCCCGGCAACGGGCACGCCCACAATGCCGGCCGACGCCGTCGCGATGGTGATCAGCGAGGCCCAGATCGTGCGCGAGAGGTACCATGGCTTGGAGTCGGTCATCGTTGTTCCCTCGATGGTTGGCGTTCATGCAAGCGAAAGGCGGCGCGTGGCCGGGATGCCCCAGCCGGCCGCCAGGCTGAGCTGGCGCACCGTGACGTCGATCTCACCCGGCGGCGCGCCAAAATCGACGGCAATGTCGGCGCTGCCGTAGACAAACGCGGCGGTCGGCGTCGCTGCAGTACGCACCACCGCCCCGCCGGCATGCGCGATTTCGATCCGGTATTCCTCGCGTTCCTCGCCGAGGGGGATCTCGCTCGCGGTCCAGCTGTCGGCGTCGATGCGCCCGCGACGCTTCCAGGAGATGGCGACATCGCCTGCGCCGGTCCGTGCGGCGCGCAGATGAACAGGCGAAAGCGGCAGCAGCGCGCGCACGCCGCCGACCAGCGCGTGTTCGGCAAAGCTTCCCCCTGACAGGTCCGAACCGTGCGGTCCGACCCGCCAGTTGAGCAGCAGACCGCTTTCGCTGGCGACGAGGCCTGCCGCCTGAACCGCTTCGTCGAGCACCACCAGATGCGCGCCCGTCGCCGCTCCGGCGGCCATCGCGTCTTCGGTGCCGAGCTGTCCGCGCAGAAGGGAGCCGAGCCGCCAGATCTCGGGCGCCACCTCCTCGGCCGTCTCGAACTGCACAACCTCCCAGAGCCCGTCCGCCGCGCGCACGGCAACCACGTTCGCACCGTTGAGCAACAGTGCGCGGCTGACGCTGGAAAACGCGCCGCCGAAAAGCTCGACTTCGATCTCGGCCGAGCGGTCGATACGGCCGACGACGCCCGGGGCCAGCGGCGCCGTCAGGACGCCGACATCGGCCGGCAGTCCGATCGTCGTGCGCTGCGCGAAGCCGGTGCCCTCGGGCGACGCGAAGACAGCCTGGCTCTTCCAGGGCGTCTGCCAGGCGCAGACGCGAAACTGGTCCTCCATCGGACCCGGCCCCGCACCGGCGGGCAGATCCAGGAACAGGGCAAGCGGCTGGCCCACCACCGGCGGCACGGTCGAAGCCGCCCCCGGATTGGACGACCGCCAGGGCGTTCCGGGTCCCCGCAGGACCTGCTTGGCCGAGATTCTGCGGACGAGGCCGTCCTCGATCTCGGTGACCAGCCAGTCGTTCTGCGAATCCGGCAGGCGTACCAGCGCGCCCGGCACGACGCTCCCGTCCGGCTGGGGGATCGCAAAGGCGACGCGTTCGCGCTCGCTCCAGACCCGTTGCAGCCAGTCGGCGGCGAGCGCCCTGCCCTGACCGGCCTCGAGGACGCCGGGAAAGCCGATCGCATGCTGCCTGCTGCCGGACGCGCCGGCGCGCGTACGACGCACCGAGACGGCCTGGTGCGAAACCATCGGGTCGCGAAAGCCGAGAACCGCCTCGACGGGCAATTGATGGTCGGGCGTGCGAACCGTCTCGACGACCGGCGCGTTTCCATCCGAGACCAGTTCGGAAAGCTCGATCGGCCCCGATGCCGCGGCCTCGCTGCGGAACGCCAGCCCCGACGGCGTTTCCAGAACAGCCAGCCCGAACAGGTCGGCAAGCGCCTCGATCGCCGACCGCGCCGAGCCCGGCGCGTCGATGACATAGCCCTGCACCGTCCCGCCAGCGCCGTCCACCGATGCCGGCGGCAGTCCGTGGTCGGCGAGGATCGCGTTGATCAGTTCACCCGTCGTCGGATTGGCCAATCTCCCGTTCAGCCAGTGGCCGTAGTGCCAGTTGCCATGGTCCGACCAGCGCTCTGAGCGCAGCGGGAAAGCCGGATACGGTCGCGCGTCCCAGGCCCAGACGTAGAGCCGCCGCGGATCGACCATGCGGCCCGCAAAGAGCGACGAGGCCGGATTGGCGGCTGCCTCGAAGCCGGGGGCCGTCGGATCCCAATAGCGATGATGAGCGGCAAGGAAGGACTGCTGCGCGAGGTCGCTGCGCCCGCCGCTGGAGAAATGCGGCAATGTGCTTTCCGCGGACTTCGGATCGGAAAACACGTTGGGCTGGTTGGGTCCCTTGTCGGTGGCCGGGCAGCCCAGCTCGGTCAGGAAGATTGGCTTGCTCTGAGGGACCCAGGCGGTCGGCGTGGCCATCTCCGCGCCCCCGATGCGGTCGTGATGCAGACTGGACCACCAGCCCTTGAGGTCCTTGCAGCGGAACACCCACGGCTTTCCGAATGCGCCATCCGTGATGGCAACGCGGTCGCGCGACTGGCGCGCGGCGAATGTCGGGTAGTACCAGTCGAAGCCCTCGCCGCCGGCGATCTGGGCGCGTAGGCCGGCCGGATCGTAGGGACCTGAAAATCCGTCCGGGTTGCCAGTGGAATGATCGGCGTCGCGCCAGTCGGACAGCGGCATGTAGTTGTCGATGCCGACCGCATCGACATCGGGATGGGCCCACAGCGGGTCGAGGTGAAAGTGGACGTTGCCCGTTCCGTCGAGGGGGTGGTAGCCGAAATACTCGCTCCAGTCGGCGCCGTAGGTGATTTTCGTCGCGGCCCCCAGGAACCCGCGTGCCTCCGCGGCCAGGACGCAAAGCGCCTCCACGAACGGAAATGCGTCGTTCTCGTCGCGCAGCGTGGTCAGGCCGCGCAGTTCGCTTCCGATCAGAAAGGCGTCGATCCCGCCGGCCGCCTGCGCCAGCTTGGCATGATGCAGCACGAAGCGTCGGAAACCCCATTCGTCCGTGGGTCCGGAAAAGTCGACCGTGTTCTGCAGCACAGAAAACTGCCCCGGCGCCGCGTCGCCGCAGAAGCCTGCAACCTGCGTGCGGGCTGCGGCTGTGCGGTCGGCCGTACCGGGCATCTGCGGTGCGGGATCGCAGGCAATGCGCCCACGCCAGGGGTACGCCGGCTGGGTCGGGCCTCCATAGGGATCAGGCAGCGTATTGCCGGCCGCAACGTCCATCATGATGAAGGGATGAAGTGTGACCTTGAGGCCGCGCGCCTTGATGTCGGCGATCGCGTCCATCACGCTCCGGTCGGACGGCGTGCCGCCATAGGCCGCGCCTCCGTCGTGGGTGGAGACCACCATCGCCGATCCGCGCGCGACGCCCGACACCCGCCAGTTGGCGGAAAAGCCGGCTCCGTTGTCGGTCGTCACGCCCGGGCGGATCCGGCACGACCCGGCCCGGAGGTCGTCGCCGAACCATGCGACGACCACGGCCACGTGCTCGAGGTTGGGGCACAGCATCTGCAGTTCGTCGAGCGACGCCGTCAGGTCGGTGCCTTCGAGCAGGGTATGGCGGTTGACGGCCTCGGTCTCGCCTTCGCGCCGGCGGCGCGTCACAAGGGAAGGCGAAAGGCCATACTCGGTCGCGCCAGGAATCAGCGTGACGGCGCGGATTCTCGGCGGTAGTTCGCCGACCACCCGGATCACCTCGAACTGGAACTGGGGGATGCGGTTTCCGAAGTCAACGAGTGCGAAGCGCTCGATCACCACATAGGCTGTTCCCCGATAGGCAGGGGCGTTGTCCGCTCCCTGCTTCGCCGAAATCAGCGGGTCGAGTTGC
This sequence comes from Mesorhizobium marinum, assembly GCF_040813675.1. Lineage (NCBI taxonomy): Bacteria > Pseudomonadati > Pseudomonadota > Alphaproteobacteria > Hyphomicrobiales > Phyllobacteriaceae > Mesorhizobium > Mesorhizobium marinum. Next base: position 348,176 of record NZ_JBFOCI010000003.1, read on the forward strand.
TGGTTCTCGCCTCCAGGGTGGACGCGCAACTCGATCCTGTCGCGGTCGATTTCCCGCCCGTCGGCCCAGATGCGCCTGATACCGGCAATTTCGCCCTCGCAGAGCGCAAAGGCGACGTTGGCGAAATAGCTGTATTCGGTGATCTTGGGGCCAGTCTTTCCGCCCTCGCGCCTGGTCGTGCGCTTCTCCTGGAAGCGGGTCGCCCAGATCATGATGCCGCCCAGGCGGGCCGTGCCGTAGAGGCGAGGCAGCGCGATCCCCTCCTCTGCGGTGAAGGGGCGGGCGCCGGAAAGCCTCGGCCCCTCGAAGCGGCGCGTTCCGTTTATCAGCGCCTGGTCGATCGTGTAGCCGGCAAGCGCGCCGGCGGCGGCGCCGATCGCGGTTCCGATCGGCCCGAGCAGGCTGCCGATCGCCGCGCCGGCTACCTGCAGCAGTACGGTCGCCATGCCGGGCCCCCTTGGTTCAGACGTGTTCGGGAAAGGCGAAGACGCCGGCGATACGCCGACGCCACTGCGGAGCCAGCACCGACGCCGACACAGCCATGCCCTCGTAGGCGTGCACGAAGCGGCCGGCCCCGATGAGTATCCCGGCATGTTTGGCCTGCAAATGCGGGCGCCAGCGGAAGACCATCACGTCTCCCGGCGCCATCGCGCCGCGCGGCTTCTCGACGAAATGCCGTCTTGCCGCTTCAAGCAGCCTCTCGGATCCTCCGGCTTCCGCCCAGTCGGCAGCATAGGGGCCGGGACGCTCGGGCAGCCCCCCATGAACCGCGCGCCAGACGCCCAGAACCAGGCCGATGCAGTTGCAGCCGACGCCCTTGCGCCTACCCTGGTGTCGGTATGGCGTCTCGAGCCAGGTCATTGTCTCGGTCACCACTGCGTCGGCGATCCGGTTGCCATTCATGGCACGACCGGTCCGCCGTCGAACCGCCCGCCGTCGACCACATACCCGTAGGCTGCATCATTGCCGGGCAGGTGAGGAAATCCACGAAAATTCAGGGCGTTGGCGAACTTCGCCTTGCACGTGGCAAACGTCTTGTCGCATCCGGCCGTCACCGTGAAGGCATCGCCTCCCATGGGTGCGGAGCCACTGCCCGGCTGCACGACGAGCATCGTCCCGCTTGCGTCCCTGCGATGCTCCTCGACGCGTTGGCTTCGTCCGGCGCCCGATCCCGTCGTCCAGGTGAGCACGCCGTCCGTGAACCAGCCGGGCTCGAACCCGTCGAGGCCGGTCACCGTCAGCGCGGAAGGCGCCTGATGGGCGACAACCGTCCCGGTTCCCCTGAAATCAGGGCCATCCAGGTTGAAGCTGCAACGCGGATCGCCCAGTTCCGCATCGCAACTGCGGCTGACGTAGCGCCCGTTCGGCCGATCCAGCGCGTGCACGAGGCTTTCCAGTTCGGCCACGAACCGCCCGTCCGAGCGCGTGATCTTTCCGACGGTCGCCCTGCGCAGCAGCGCAAGATCCTCCGGTCGCCGCCAGTTCACCAGGAACGTCTCGATCGTCGCCCCGTCGTAGAGGCCGGCGGCGATATCCTCGTCGCGGATGTCGTCGGAGGATAACGCACCTTCGATGTCGACCGTATCCGCCGCCAGGCCCAGCGCGTCGCGCGCCTCGCTTGCGGCAAATCCGGTCTGCGGCGCATAGGACGTACCGCCGACCGTCAGCGACCGGTCGTGGTCGGTGTATCCCGTCACCTGCCCGTCGCCCCGTGTCAGCCGCCAGCAGTGGCAGACCGTCGTCGCCTCGCGGGCAAGATGCGTGGTCAGCGTCTCGGGATAGCCGGTCACAGCCGCACCTCGATCAACGGAATGGACGGAATTTGCCCGGCCTTGAAGGCAGTGATGCTGACGGCGATGCGCTCGGCGTCGAACCGGACAGGCACGTCGAACTCGTAGCCGGCCGTCACGACTTCGCCGACCGCTGCGACACTGTCGGGTGCAAGGACTACCTCACCCGTGGCGAGGTCGAAGCTCCATTGGGCGGGCGCGGTCTTCTCCACGCCGGCCACGGCCACGCGCAGCGTCTCGATGACCGGCCTGGATATGAAGCGTCGGTATGCGTCCTCTCCCTCGCCATACGTCTTGGTCAGCGCGAAACGGGCCGTCGCGCCGTCACCCGTCCCAAGGATCTGGTCTGTCGCTAACGGCAGGTCGTCGGGACGGCAGGACTTCATGTCGAACGGGTCGCGAAAGCGAAACGCATGCAGCGAGCCGCGCCGTGCTTCGAAGAACGCCAGGACGTCGTGCAGGTCCGCAAGTGAGCGCACCCCCGTGCCCGCGTCGTAGTGCCGCCGCGACTGAGAGAAGCGCGCATTGCGCTTCTCACGCCCGGACGTCAGCGCCACGATTTCGTTTCGCCGTTCAGGCCCGCCCGTCGCGCCGAACGAGACAGCGCTGGGGAAGCGCACGTCGTGAAAGCTCGAAAGTTCGCTCATGTGCGTTTCCGTCAGGATTGTGGGTCAGTCGGGCAATGCCCCGGCGCAGGCCCGCGTCGCCTCGACCGATCAGAAGGTTCGCGTTCCCCGCGACACGGCGCGCGCCAGCATTCCCGTCACCTGCGCTTCGGATTTTCGGAACGACGGCGCGTCCGGCGTCGTGACGTTGAAGACGATGTTGACGCCGCCGCCCCCGCCGCCAGCAGCCACGCCCAGGCGTCCGTCGTCCGAGCGCTGCAGGGGCAGGATCGCCTCCGGCCCGGCCTCGCCCATGACGCCGATGTTCCTCCCGAGCGGAAAATACGTCGGAGCCGAGACAACGCCGCCAGACGCGAAGGGAACGGCGTTCCCGGGAACGCCGCCCTTCGCAAAGGGAAGCAGCCCGGACAGTCCGCCGAGCAGGCTGGAGACCAGCCCGCCGGCAAGCGACTGCAGAGGTTTCAGCCCCTGCTCCAGCGCCAGGCCAGCCAGGTTCAGGCCGATCCGCCGCAGGATGTCGTCGAGTTCCTTGCCACTGACCGCCGCGCTCTTCAACGCGCCGGAAAGCTGTGCGCCGAAGCCGGACGACAGCTTCTCCAGCGTCTGCAAGGCATCCTGGAACGGTCGCGTGTCGGCGTCGATCCGCACGGTGACGTCATCGGTCATAGCTTTGCTCCGTCATATCCGGAAATTGCGCCATCAGGTGCTCCAGCTCGCCCCTGCGCGGGGCGGGCGTCCGCCCTCCCCCAAGGGCGCTCATCGCACGTTCCATCTCGCGCGGCGTCATCGACCAGAAATCCCTCGGCGAAAGCCGCAGCAGTCCGAAGCTCGCGGTCATGACGCTGTCCCACGGAAATGCGGTCGTCTTGCCTGCCGCGGCCTTCAGGGGTTTGGCGGGTGGGTCTCCGCGCGCGCCGCGCCGAACGTGGCGACCAGGAGATCGCTGACTATTGCGGCGAAGCCCGCTGCCCCTTCGCCGGAACGCATGGCTCCCACTTCGGCGTCGGCGATATCGTTTCCGGCGCCGCGCAGCCCCGCGCCGATGACACGGATCATGTCGGTCGCCGACAGCCGACCGCGCGAAAAGCGCTCGACCAGCGCGCCAAGGTCATCGGCCGCGAAGGCAGCCTCGAGCTCGGCGAGCGCACCGAGTGTAAGGCAGAGCCGGTACTGTCTGCCGTCGAGATCGGCCGCGATTTCGCCCCGCCTCCTGTTCGCGTTCATGCTGCGGCCGCAAAGCTGATTGCGCCGGCGGATTCCAGCGCCAACTCGAATGTCACCTCGCCGTCGTGGCTGCCGGTATATTCGAGCGCGGTGATCTGGAACGGCCCTTCGACCGTGCCGAAATCGGGAACGACGAGCTGCCAGGCGACGATCTCTCCCGCGAAGAAGCGCTGCCGCATCAACGCATCGGACTGTGCATCCTTGAAAATGCCGGATCCGCTGAGAGCGGCCCGCTGGACACCGGCGCCGGCGAGCAACTCGCGCCAGCGACCGGTCGACTCGGCGTCCGTGATGTCGACGGTCTGGCTGTTGAAGGCGATGCGTCGCGAGCGCAGGCCGGCGACGGTCACGAAGCTGCCGGCATTGTCGATCTTCAATAGAAGGTCCTTGCCCTTCTGTGCGACCATCTTGCGGTCTCCCCTGTTCTGCAGGCCGTCGGCAACAGGCAGGCCTGCCTCTGGTCTAATGCCCTGTTTGCTCGGTCACTGCGCGAAACCGCAGCAGTCCATGATGCGCCTCGTTACGGTCGTCATACCTCGCCTCCGAAAACTCGAGGCGCAGGTTCACCAGGTGGTATCCATCCAGGACCAGTGCGGCTTCGTGCAGCACGGCACGCGCCAGGTCCATGATCTCCAGCGCTTCCTTCTTGCCCTTGCCCTTCGACCAGACATGCAGGGTGAAGAGCTGCTCGGTGCCGCTTTCGCTACCAGTGCTCCAGTCGTAGACGCTCGTGCGGCCGAATGTGATGTAGGGAAAGGCGACGTTCGCCGGCGCGTGGTCGAATATGCGGGCGCCGACCAGGGGCGCCAGCGCGGGGCTCGCACCCAGCGCCGCAAAGATCGCTTTCTGCAGTTCAGCGGCCGGGCTCATGGCCTACCTCCCGCCGGGTGCGCCGCGCCTCCTGGGACAGCAGCACCAGCGCTTCCGCATTGCGCCGCACCGCCCGGTTGCGGATTTCTTCGCGATCCTCGCCGAGCGCATGCATCTTCAGGCGCAGGGCGCGGATCATGCCGTCCATCGTGAGCTGCATGGCGAGGTTCATTGGCCCGCCTCCCTTGCGCGGCAAACGAGGTAGCGCGCGCTGTCGTCCGGATCGTGCGCGGTCACTATGTCGAAAATCCTGCTCTGCTTGACGAAACGCATCCCGCTCGCCACGCCGGGCCGCCAGCGGATCGTCACGCGATGCGTCACCGTCTCCATGGATTGGTCCGCACCGAACACGCTCGACGCCGCCACCGGCTCTATCCTCGCGAACAGGGTCGCGACCTCGATCCAGCTCTGCGAATGCCCGCCTAGTCCGTCGGGCGATACCGTCGAGGCCTGGAGCGATAGCTCTGTTCGCAGCGAGCCTGGATCGACGAACAACGTAGCCATCAAAGTCTCCGGGATCGGTAGGAGGCCACGATGCGGTCATAGGCGGCCGGATAGCCGACCGGCTGCTGGTCGGCACCGAAATGCGCGCGGAATTCATACCAATGCCCAACCAGAAGCAGGATCGCCCGCTTCAGCAGGTCGGGCACGTCGGTGCCCGCCTCGCCGAAGCCGGCGGAAAAATCGATCTCGACGCCATTGAAGGCGCGCAGCGGCTCCGGCTTCGCTTCGAAATGCAGGCGCGCCGGTCGCGACAGCGTGTCGAGCTGGTAGGTGGCGGGAGCGATCAGCGACGCCTCGCCCTCGGTGCCGTACGCCGTCACCGATAGCACCGCGCGCACCGGATGCATCATCAGGAATGCGCACCCGTTGCTCGGCCAGGCATCCAGCGCCAGTCGCCAGCTCTGGTTGATCAGCGCGACGCTCGCCGCGCGCTCCAGGTCCTCCCGCGCGGCGCGGATCAACCCCTGCAGCAACACGTCCTCGCTGTCGTGGGCGATCCTCAGGTGCGCCTTCGCATCGGCAAGCGTCACCGGCTCGGCCGCCGGCTCGACGGTTCGAAAAAGCGTCATGCATTCATCCAGGGTTGTGAAAAGGGACGCGGTCCCGATGGAGGGGCCGGGACCGCGGCGGCAGGCGCCGGGCAACATTTGCGGCTGCGTTCCGGTGCTGCCAATCGGGGCTTGGGCCGGCAAGACTGCACCTCCCGGCCCGACCGGAAGACCACGCCGGCGGTTGGGTATCAGGTCGTGCCGTACTTCAGCAGCTTGATCGCGTCGAAATCCTGGACGCCGCCGCCGACGCGCTTGGTCGTGTAGAACAGCACGTAGGGTTTGGCCGAATAGGGATCGCGCAGCACCCGCACTCCGGTGCGGTCGACGATGAGATAGCCCCGCGAAAAATCGCCGAAGGCGATCGGCGTGGTGTTGGCGCCGGCGTCGGGCATGTCCTCCGCCTCCACCAGCGGGAAGCCCATCAGCGCGGCGCGCTGGCCGGCCGCCGCGGGCGGTTGCCAGAGATAGTTGCCGTCGGCGTCCTTCAGTTTGCGCACCGACGCCTGGGTCTTGCGGTTCATCACCCAGTTGGCGTTCTGCCGATAGCCCGACTTCAGCGCATAGATCAGGTCGATCAGGATGTCGGACGGATTGCTGGCCGGCAGCGCGCCGGAAACCCCGGTCGCGACGTAGCCGATCTGGCCCCAGACCCAGCTCGCCTCCGCAACCTCCGCGTAGTCCAGGAAGCCCTTCGGCTTGTTGACGCCGTCGCCGGAGACGAAGGCGGAGCCCTCCTGCTCGGCGAAGGCAGCCTCGACCTCGCTCGATATCCACTGGTCGAGGTCGACCACCGTGTCCTCGAGCAGGGACGCCGTCGCCGCCGGCATGGCGTAGAGCTCCATCGTCGGGAAGGAGAGTTCGGCGAGCGTGGCCGTGTTCGTCTGCGGGCGCGCCGCCGTCTCGGCCACCCAGCCGACCGCCGGCCCGGTCACCGAGAAGGGCTTCTTCAGAACCGCCGCCGACACCTGCCGCACGCTTGCGATCGAACGGATCGGCGACAGCTCCGCCAGCCTCTTGCCGATCTCGGCTTCGGTCTCGTCCGGCACCAGGTAGCCGCCGTCCTGGCCGGAGCCGTAGGACATCGCCTTGGTGTCGAACGCGCGGATCAGGCGGTCGTCGCCCGATCGCATGTAGCTGTCGAAGGCCTGCTTGTGTTCGGACGGGGCTGCCGGTGCGTCCCTGCCGAGCGCCGGCCGCGCCCGTTTCAGCGAAAGATTGTCGATGGCACGCTTCTGCTCGTCGAGCGCGCGCGAAATGCGGTCGACCTTCTCGACCGTCAGCACGTCTGCGCCTTTGCTTTCCAGTTCGGCCAGGCGGCGGTCGTTGCTGTCCTTGAACGCCTCGAAGGTGGTCATGAACTCGTCGAAGGCTTCCGAGAGTTCGCCGCTCGCCGACTTCACTTCCGGCGCGCGGGCAAGGTTCTGTTCCGTCATCGTATGGTTTCCCATCTCGTTTTGGCTGTCATCATGCGTGTGGCCTCGCGGATCCTGCCCGCCAGGCTTGTCTCCGGCGCTGCGTCCCGCGCGCGCAGAACGGCGAAACCCCTCGCGATCACGCAGCGGGCCTCGCCGCGCGTCAGCCCCGCATCCCGCGTGAGCCAGCTTTCGAATTCCCGTGTCGTCGGCAGCCGACGCCCCTTCACCGTGTCGATGCGCGCCTCGGGCAGCATCGGAAACGTCACCACCGAGATTTCCCAGAGGTCCGCCTCGAGGATACGGCGCACGCCGCTCGCGGCGTCCTTTCGCGCCTTCACCGCGCGAAATCCGATCGACAGGCCGTCGAGCGCGCCACCCTTCATCAGGCTCAGCACATCGCGCGCCCGCGCCACAGCCTTGGTCAGCCGTCCCCGCACGAACAGCCCGCGCGCATCCTCGCGGATCTCGGTCCACACGCCTATCGGCTCGGCCGGATCGTGCTGGAACAGCATGCGGATGCCCGCCGCGCCCCGCGCCCTCAGCGACGCCGAAAAGGCGCCCTTCTCGACAACGTCCTTGCCGAGGTCGACGCGTCCGAACAAGCTCGCATAGCCCGAGAACACGCCGTGCTCTTCGACCGCGTCGAGCGTCAGCCCGACGAATTTGCGTTCGCCGATCATGCTTTTTCCTTTTTTCCATGTCGTGCTGCGGGGCGTCGCCCTCGGCGGTTAACTATCCTCATCCCCGGGCAGGGGGAGAGGTGGCTCGCCCGCAGGGCGAGACGGAGTGGGGGTGCTTCCAGCGTGAAGCTCTTTTGACGTGCGAGTTCTTCCGAAGTGGCCGGCAGCCTTACCGGCGCCGGAACACCCGCAGCAGCGCCCCCAGCGCCCACCAGGCGCACAGGCTCGCCGCCGCTGATCCCATCAACATTGTCTCGACCGGCCCGATCAATCTTTGCACATCAAGTTCGACCGCGATCTTCAGGCCGGCGGTGCCGCCGAAGACCAGCCCGCACACGACCCCAACCGCAAACCGCGCCGCCGCCTCGCGCCGTCCATGCGGCAGGATGTAGGCCAGCGACACGGCCGACCCCGCGACCGCGCCGGCGCCCTTCGCCGCCCATAGCCAGGCGGCGCCGGAAATATCCGTCATGTCAAACTCCCTGCGGTACAGGTTGCACGAACCGCCGCAGCCGAAACGTTGCTCGGCTTCAATACGCCGGCATCACCTCGTCGGCCCGGCCCAAAATCAACTCAGCCTCGCCGTCAATTTTCATGCAGGCAGACAACCGATATGCAGGAAGAGGTAAACTGGATTATTTCTTCCGTCACCGGAAAGGGTGGACGACCACCCGCGAGGTCTTCCACGAAAAACAGGCCATTCTGCATAGCGCGCTTGATTCTATCGGCCATGGAAAAGCTTCCTTAGGTTTCCGCCTTGTCTGGCGCTGCCGCCCCGACCTGCGCCCAAGCGCGTCACACTCGGCGGTCAACCCCTTGACCAGGTCGGCGTCGTACCAGAGCTTCAGCGCCTCGCCGAAAGCCGGGGACAGCTCCTTGATCCTCCCCGCCACATTATTTGTGTCGTATCCACTTAGCCGCCCCAGGCTATAACACTGTCATCTGGATCCACCGTTCTGCTGGTCCAGATTCGGATTCTCGTCTCCAAAGATGGCACAGCGGCGGCCAGGATTTCCTCGTGCTCTACCGTCGAGACAAGGAGACCCTTGGTGGGCGTCTTGATCGTTCCATCGAAAACCGGTGGCCCCGCCATGCCAACCTCTGTTGCGGCCCCAAGGGTAACGCGCGTCTCGCCATCCATGTCAGGAAGGCAGTCCACCGAGATGACTGTATCTGTCGACCGGATTGGCCTGTTTTCCACAAACTCGGGCGCGGCACCGCCGGACGAATCCGAAATAAACAGCAAGGCATTGGGGGGGGCGATCGCAACAGTCTCAGCCATCATATCCCTCCGGCTTATTTCTCTGAAGCCAATTTCCTTGACGACGACTGCAAGTAGCACAATGGGGGAACAAGCGCTGCGCCAGCCCTGTAGAATTCCAGGCATTTGGCAACTGATGATCTAAATAGAAGTTCCCACTCCAAGTCCCGGGATCTTTGGTTCCACAGCCGTGGCATCCGTAGGTTCTGCCAATTCGATTGTTTTCACGGATTTCCTCGGCGGTCCATCTTCTGCTCGGGCTCCGGGCCGGCTGCGACTCTACCGCGTAAGGACCGGGACCAACGCCACCGCGCTGCAATTCGAAAAGCCTGTCCAAAGCCTGGCGCGCTGCGGCCTTGTTCGCGGCGATCTCGCCTTCGACTGTTTCATAGGCGCTTGGTCTGGGTTTCCATCGCGGCTCCAGTTCACGGACTCGCCGTATCGCCGCCTGCATCTGTGCATGGCTGATCTCCAGCCGCGTCGCCTGAGCTGGCGTCACGTCGACCTGGCGCCCGGCGATCTGACGCCTGCCACCTCCTGAACCGCGCGGACGGTTCGCCACCAAGACAACCGAGCCATCCCCATCGTCAGTCCACCGTCCGCCACCCGTCCGCCCTCTCGGCACCCTTGGCTGATCGGCCCGAAACCCCGCCTTGCCGCTCAGCCCGTCTCGCGGCGAGTACCCCACCATCTCCCGCTTCTCGTCGTCGCTGAGGAAGCCCGCCGCGCCGACCCGAGCCCACAGCGCATCGCGCTCGGCCGTCAGCCCCTCGACCAGGTCGGCGTCGTACCAGAGCTTCAGCCTCTCGCCGAAGGCGGGCGCCAGCCAGGTCGAAAACTCCTTGGCCGTGCGCGCCACCAGCGGCAGCACGGTCATGCGGTAGAAGGCGCGGTTGGCCTCCTGGTAGTTGGCATAGGTGTTGTCGCCGGGGATGCCCAGGAGCATCGGCGGCACGCCGAAGGCGAGCGCGATGTCGCGCGCCGCCCCGTGCTTGGCCTCGACGAAATCCATGTCCTTCGGCGTCAGCCCCATCGCCTTCCAGTCGAGCCCGCCTTCGAGCAGCAGCGGCCGCCCTGCCCGCGCCGCGCCCGAATAGCCGTCCTCCAGCTCCGCTTTCAGCCGGTCGAACTGTTCGTCGGATAGGTTGCCGCCCTCCTTCGGCGCATAGACCAGTGCGCCCGACGGCCTTGCCGAATTGTCGAGCAGCGCCTTGTTCCAGCGCCCGGCCGCATTGTGGATGTCGAGCGCCATCAGCGCCGCCTCCAGCGGCGCGAAGCCGTAGTGATCGTCGAGCGGATGGAAGAGCGAAAGCTGCAGCGCGCCCTCGCCCGTCAGTCCCAGGCCGATCCTGCGTTTCGCACTCCCCTCGCGATAGTCCAGCGCGGTCGGCCAGCCGGACGCATCGGTCAGCACCGAGACGCGATCCGGCCGCAGCAGATGCAGTTCGCGCGCATCCCCGCCCGCCTCGACCATTTCGACATAGGCGCTGCCCGAGATCATCAGGTGCCCGTAAAGGGCCTCCAGGAATGATCCGCCCGCCTGGCGCTGGTTCGGCCGCTCGAGCAGGTCGAGCAGCGGATGCGTGTCGAGCTCATCGCCGTCCTCGTAGAGCAGCCAGGGCACCGCCGAGGCCGTCTCCGATATCAGCCGCACCGAGCGGTGCACGACCGGGTTCTTCATGAACCCCTCGCGCGCAAGCGCCGCATAGTCGCGCCGGGTCCAGCGCGCCTCGCCCGCCGCATGCAGCGCGACGAAGCCGAGCCCGCTCTTGTTGTCGGGCGCGACGTTTCCGCCGGCCGCCATCCAGGGCCAGTTCCAAGCCATCGTGTTCTTTCTCTGAAAACCGCCGTGAGCCGGCTGCAAACTCAGAAGTCGCGTATCCTCGGCACCGCGCCGGCCCGCGGCATCAGGTCCGTGATCGCCCAGACCAGCGCGTCCACCCGGTCGGGCGAACGCCCTCCCGAAAGCCCGTCCGGACCGAAGTCGCACATCTCGTCCTCGAGTTCGGCAAACCGCCCGGCATGACGGACCCTGCCCCGGCTGTAGAGCGCCGCGACAGGTTCGGCCCGCAGCCACTTTCCCCGGTTGGCGCGCACCGCCTTGACGGGCACCGTCGCATCCACCGTGCGGATCACCGCCGTCACCATGTCGCCGCCCTGGTTCACCTCGGCGACGATGCAATCCGCTTCGAGGCGGCGGTAGACCGCCACCGCGGCGCTCGCCCAGGCCTGCGGCTGCGCCGCTTTCAGCGTCGCGTCGTCCAGCACCACCGCCCTGCCCTCGTCATCGAGCCCCGCCGCGACGATGCCGCAGGCGTCGGAAGTCTTTCTGGAGCCGGCCGGCGGGTCGACGGCGACCACGATCCGCCGCAGCGCGCCCGCCTCTGCGACCCTGGCGTCGACCAGCATCTCGCGCGACCAAAGCGCGTCCTCGCGATCCTCGATCAACTCGCCTTCCAGTTCCTGCCGCCCGAGCCGTGTGCCGCCGTAGCGTTCTGACAGCGCCGCGAAGAACCCCGCCGACAGGTTCGCCGCGTTTCGCTCGGTCGACAGCTTGGCATGCGTCACCGCCGGATCGGCGATCAGCCGCCTCATCAGCCTGGTCGGCCTCGGGGTCGTCGTGATGATCTGCATCGGGCGCGGGCCGAGCCTCAGTCCGAACTGCAGCATGTCGAACGTCGCCTCGGCGTTCTTCCATTTGGCCGCCTCGTCGCACCACGCGGCCTCGAATTGCGGCCCGCGCAGGCTCTCCGGGTCTTCCGAGGAAAACGCATGCGCGACCGCCCCGCTCGGCCAGACGAGGCGCCGGCGCGATGTCTCGTAGCGCGGCCGTTCGTCGGTGGCGATCGCGCAGATGCCCGACGGCCCTTCGATCATCACCTCGCGCACGTCGCCAAGCGTCTCGCCCACCAGCGCGAAATGTTCGTATCGGTGCCCGCTGGAAAAGGGCGGCATCCCATGCGCCAGCCCGTTCACCCATTCGGCGCCCAGTCTGGTCTTGCCCGACCCGCGACCGCCCGTCACGAGCCAGCAGGCCGGGGCGCCGGCACCGGTATCCTGCTTTATCGGGTATTGCTCCAACCGGGCGGACATGAACCATGCCGCCTCGACCAGATCTTGTCCGTCATTGCCGAAGGTTTCCCTCAGCCATTTTTCCTGCAAGTTCCTGCGCGAGTTCGACGATGCGCTCGTTGACGCGCATGAGGATTGCGGCCCGGTCTTCATCCCGCCTGATCTGCTTTTCCCTGGCGATTTGCTGCGACCGCGCGTCCCCGCCGAGACCGATCAGCCCGTTCAGGCTCCTGATCAGCTGGGACAGCGCGTCGATTTCGCTCTTGTTGATGTTGCCGCCGTTCTCAAGGACGGAGCGCCCGGCCGCCTCGACGCGCTCAAGCAGCATCCCGGCGACCGCACGCACCTTTGCCCCGATCTCGTCCTCGGGCGCGCGGTCGAGACGCCAGCCCTCCCGCTCGGCGATCGCCGCCAGATTCCGCCCGGAGCAACCACTCGCCTGCGCCACCAGTTCGATGGTGGGGCGCGCTCCCTCGATCAGCGCGCGCCTCGCCCGCCACACGGCCAGCGGCCTGCGCTTCATGGTCACGCTCCTTGACGAAATGGGTTCGGCCGATCACCCGGAAGACACCGGCTTTTTCTGCGCCAGCACCCTCGCTGGCCGCCAATCCCACACTTTTGGGACGATAGTTGAACCCTACCAGTTCACCGTCACGCAGTCAAGGATAATTTTCCTAGGAATTTTTACCATGCCTATATGGCGGCGGCGCGTCTGAATCCGTCCAGCGCAAGCCGCCCGCCGCCGAACACCACCAGCGTCAGCGCCATCGCCGCCCATGGCAAGTGGAAATTGGCCCAGCCCTCTGGAACGGTGATCTGGATCACGGCGGTCATGACCAGCAGGCCGAGCGCGGCGAACCGTGTGAACAGGCCGAGCACAAGCAGGACCGGCAGGACAATTTCCGCGATGCCCGCGCCGTAGGCGGCCGCGGTGGGGAACGGATAAGGATACTGCTGGCCGAGGATATGCAGCTTGAACTCGGAGCCGAACAGGAACTCGGCGCCGCCCGAAAGCTGAAGGAACCCGTCCCACTTGGTCATTCCCGACTTGTAGAAGGGAACCGCCAGGGCAAAGCGCAGCGCCAGGAGCGGCAGCGCATGAGGGATCGCGGCCATCCACAGTTCCGCCCTCGCAATCATGCCCGCGACGCCCGTGTGCTCGGGTAGGCTCGTCCGGTCGGTCATGGTGTCTTTCCCTGCTGCGTTGGGGCGCGGAATGCGCCGAGTGAAACGAGGCCGACCAGCGCCGGCCCGAAATCGAAGGTCGCATCCCGCGCCAGCGCGACGCCGGCGGCGTCGCCCAGCGTTTCGCCGGCAAGCAGCTCAGCCGCGAAAGCTGCATCGCGCTCCGGCAGGATGCACACCGTCACTTGCATGTCCGGCCGCGTGACGAGCACGGTCTCTCGCCGCCAGTCGCGCGGCGGCTCGACCGTCTCCTTCTGGTGCGCTGCCCAGATAGACCCGACCGGAAAGGGTGAACGCACCAACTGGGTAGCTGGGTGGCGCGCAAGCCGCGCGCCGGCAAGTTCTTGCGGCTCGATCGCCCCGAGCCCGGCTGCCGTCATCGCCGGCGCATCCTCGGCATGGTAGGCGCGCGTCCAGACCGCCTCGACCCGCGCAACGTCGGCCAGGTACGGCAAGCCGGCGGCGTCGTCATAAGCCTCGATGAAGTCCGCAAAACCGTCGCCATAGTCGAACAGGATCGGCGACGACGGCAGTTCCCGGCGCATGTAGTCGCGCGCCATCGCGGCAAAGAACTCGACGCCGACCAGCCGCGCGGTCACGGGAAAGCGCTTCTCGAGCGCCTTCACCAACCCGACCGTTACATTATTGCGGTAGACCGCGAAGCGCGTCGCGTCGGCGACACCGCGTCGTGTGGTGACGCCGGCCGGAAGGTCGGCCGCGGGATCCGTCAGCGATCGGGCAAACTGTTCCTGGCGCGCGCGAAAGCCAGCCGTCTCATCTGTGGCTGTCGGCTCCATCGTCAGGCAGCCCTGCAGTTGCGCCGCGCCGTTTCCGCCGCAAGCGCCGCATCCACGCGTCTAGCCTCGGCATAGAGGACATCGAAGGCCGGCACGTCGTTGTCCCACTCGACCAGTGTCGGCAGCGGTCCCGCAAGCCTCAGCACGTGCTCGTAGAGGGCGAACACATCGTTCCTCACCGCCGTCGCATGCGCGTCGATGAGCAGCCTTTCGCCGGCGCCATCCACCGTCTCGTCGTAGCCCGCGAGATGAATCTCGCCGACGCGCTCCACCGGGAATCGGTCGAGATAGGCGAGCGGATCGAGCCCGTGGTTCACCGCCGACACCATCACGTTGTTGACGTCGAGCAGCAGGCCGCAGCCGGTCCGTTCGGACACTGCCGCCAGGAAATCGATCTCGTCGATCGTGCTTTCCTCGAAGAGCACGTAGGTGGAGGGGTTCTCGATCAGCATGCGCCGACCCAGCGCCTGCTGCGTCTCGTCGACATGCGCGCTGACGCGGTCGAGGGTTTCCTCGGTATAGGGCAACGGCAGCAGGTCGTTGAAAAATCCCAGATCATGCGTGGACCAGGCCAGATGTTCGGAAAAGCTCCGCGGCGCGTAGCGCTCGACCAGCGCCTTCAGCCGTGCGAGATGCGCCTTGTCGAGCGGCCGCGCCGCGCCGATCGACAAGGCCACCCCGTGCAGCGACAGCGGATAGCGCTCGGCGATAGCCTCCAGCCAGCGATGCGGTGGACCGCCGGCGCCCATGTAGTTCTCCGCATGAACTTCGAAGAAGCCGACGTCGGGCTCGCCGTCGAAGATCGCCTGGTAGTGTTCGGGCTTGAGCCCGAGCCCGGACCGTGCCGGAAGGTGCGCCGCGGCGCCGTCGAACCTGTGCATCTCTCACTCCAGCGGACACGTTGAATCGGAGGCCGCCACGTCGGCGGCCCCCGCGAAACCCGGCCTCACATCGGCTCGAGCATGCCCTTGTGGCCGTTCACGTCCATCGTGGTGCAGGTGCCCGCCGGCACAGCCTTCCAGGCATTGGCTTGGTAGTCTTTGGTTGAGGTGCCCGCACAGGTCGTGCCGGCGCCGGCCGCGCAATCGTTCTGGCCGGCCAGCGCGATGCCGTAGCACTTCTCCTTGCCCTGCATCTGTTCGGCCGTCATCGGCGCAGCGAAAGCGGCGCCGGTCAGAGCCGCGGTCAACGAGCCGGCAAGCGCGAGGGCGATGGTGTTGTGGTTCATGGTCGATACCTCCGTTAAGGACACGCCGGCGATTGCTCGGCGGCACCGGGTGTTTCGCCCTTGGGACGTAGGGCGTTACGCGTTCACCGCTTCGTGATCGACATTTTCCGGCCGCTGGGGGATAGTCCGCGCCGATGTAACGGGCGCGCCGTGCCGCGCGAATAACGAGGTGTTCGGTTGGTCGGCGAAGGAGACGAGGAGCTTGCGCGGCTCCTGAATGCCGCCCTATCGGGCGACGATCAGGCCTATGCCGACTTCCTGCGTCGCGCGGCCGGCCTGGTGCGCCGTTTCGCCCAGCGGCGCATTACCTTTGGCGGGCTGGACCCGGAGGACATCGTGCAGGAAACGCTGCTTGCAGTTCACCTGAAGCGCCATACTTGGCGCAACGACTCGCCGGTCGGACCTTGGCTTTACGCGATCGCGCGTTTCAAGCTGATCGACGCGTTTCGCCGGGCCAACCGCAGGCTGGAGGTACCGGTCGACGGCGACTTCGACGCGCCCGCGCCCGAACCCGAGGACCGTGCAAGCGAGCGCGAGATCGACCGTGCGCTTGCCACCCTGCCGCCGCGCGAGCAGTCTGTCGTCTCGGCGATTTCGGTGGACGGTAGGTCGATCGCCGAGACGGCGCAAGCGCTCGACATGACCGAGGGGGCCGTGCGCGTCGCCCTGCATCGCGGCCTCGCCCGGATCGCCAGAACCTTTGGACGGATGTGATGGACCAGGAGCACTTCATCAGGACCCTCTCGCTCGACGACCGGCGGCCCGCCCCCATGGGGCAGGCCTGGGCGCTCGCGCTCGCGGCTGCGGTTCTTGTCGCCGCCGGGCTGTTCGCGACCATTCTCGGTCCACGTCCTGACATCGCGACTGCCGCCGAAACCTGGCGGTTCCTCTACAAGTTCCTGGTGACGGCCGTGCTTTTCCTGACCGGCCTGTGGGCGCTTCTCGCTTTGGCGCGGCCGGGTGCTCGGGCGCGGCTTCCGCTCCTGCTGCTGGCGCCGGCGCTCCTGCTCGCCTCGGTGCTGGTCGAGTTGGTCGTCGCGCCGGCAGGCGAGCTTGGATCGAGGCTGGTTGGCAACAACGCCCTGCTCTGCCTGACGTTCATTCCCCTGATCGGCGCCGGACCGCTTGCCGCCTTCCTGCTCGCGCTGCGTCATGGCGCCCCTGACGCGCCGGCGCGCGCCGGCGCCGTGGCCGGCCTGGTCGCCGGCGGGCTGGCGGCGACCCTCTACGCGTCGCATTGCACCGACGACTCACCACTCTTCGTCGCCACCTGGTATCCTCTCGCGGTGCTGCTGCTGGCGGCGGTCGGCGCTCTCGCCGGCAGACGTTTGGCCCGCTGGTGAGCGCCACCGTGCCCGATTTGCAATAGGCGGGCCGATTCCGGGCGCAAGGTCCGCCCTAAAGCCGACACGAGGCCGTGACAGGGCCTCATTCCCCTTGTCCCTGCGTCAAAAATGGGTCAAGACGACGGAAAGCGCTTGCGCTCGACGCACTGAGTTCGCCCTTGCCGCGATCCAGATTTCGATGGCAAGCCCATGCCGGATGCTTGGGGCAAAGACCCAGTAATGAACCGCCCAGTACCACCGCGCAAATCGAGGGGGCCGAAAGCCACACGGCTGATGGCCATCGACTCGTGGATCGATTCCACCCTCTACGAGGCGGGCTTCAAGGCGCGCGAGATCTGGGAGTCGCTGACGATCTTCTTCCGGCGCTTCCGCTACACCGGCTGGAAGCGCGGCGTCTTCGAACTGCTCGGCGAGGGATTCACGATGGGCGCGGCCGGATCGGTCGTGATGCTGGCGCTCGCCATGCCGGCCTTCGAGGAAACAGAGGGCAACTGGCGCGCGCAGGATGATTTCGCGGTCACCTTCCTCGACCGCCATGGCAACGAGATCGGCCAGCGCGGCATCATCCAGCGCGAGTCGATCCCGGTCGACGAAATGCCCGACCACGTCATCAAGGCCGTGCTCGCGACGGAAGACCGCCGCTTCTTCGAACATTACGGCATCGACGTGCTCGGCCTGCTGCGCGCGATGTCGGAGAACGTACGGGCGAATTCGGTCGTCCAGGGCGGATCGAGCCTGACCCAGCAGCTCGCCAAGAACCTCTTTCTTTCCAACGAGCGCACCATCGAACGCAAGGTCAAGGAGGCGTTCCTCGCCATCTGGCTCGAGGTGAACCTGACCAAGAAGGACATTCTCCAGCTCTATCTCGACCGTGCCTACATGGGCGGCGGCACATTCGGCATCACCGCCGCGGCCGACTTCTATTTCGGCAAGTCGGTGAAGGACCTGAACCTAGCCGAGGCCGCGATGCTGGCCGGCCTCTTCAAGGCCCCCGCCAAGTATGCCCCGCACGTCAACCTGCCGGCCGCCCGCGCGCGCGCAAACGTCGTCCTGACGAACCTCGTGCAGGGCGGTTTCATGACCGACGGCCAGGTGCTGCAGGCGCGCCTTCACCCGGCGAGCGTCATCGACAGGGGCAAGCGCCAGACGCCAGACTATTTTCTCGATTGGGCGTTCGACGAGGTCAAGCGGCTGACTGCCCGGACCGGCGTGCGGTCGATGGTGGCGCGCACGACGATCGACATGAACCTCCAGCGCGCCGCCGACGAAGCCGTCGAATACAATCTGCGGCAGCACGGCAAGGAATACGGCGTCACCGAAGGCGCCATGGTCGTCATGGAAGCCGGCGGCGCGGTGCGCGCGATCGTTGGCGGCCGCGACTACGGCGCGTCGCAGTTTAACCGCGCCACCAAGGCGCTGCGCCAGACCGGTTCCTCGTTCAAACCCTATGTCTACGCCACCGCGATGGAGAACGGCTTCACTCCCGATTCCATCGTCTCCGATGGCCCGATCAGCTGGGGCAACTGGTCGCCGAAAAACTATGCGCGCAGCTACGGCGGCGGCATGGACCTCACTACGGCGCTGGTCAAATCCATCAACACCGTGCCCGTGCGCCTTGCCAAGGACCATCTGACCATTCCGCCGATCAAGGCAATGGCGGAGGCGATGGGCGTGGAGTCCGCGGTATCTCCGCACAAGACGATGGTGCTTGGCACCTCGGGCATGACCGTGATGGACCAGGCGACCGGCTACAGCGTCTTCCAGAACGACGGCTATGCCGGGCTGCGCCATGGCATTACGCAGATCATCTCGCGCTCCGGCAAGGTCCTGTACGATTGGGAGAAGGACGCGCCAAAGCCCAAGCGCGTGCTGACGCCGCTCGCCGTTCAGTACATGAATTCCATGCTCGTTCAGGTACCGGAGCGCGGCACGGCGCGACGGGCCGCGCTCCCGACGATCCGTTCGGCCGGCAAGACCGGCACGACGCAGTCCTACCGCGACGCCTGGTACATCGGCTTCACCGGAAATTACCTGGCCGCCGTCTGGCTCGGCAATGACGACTTCACGGTCACGCGCCGGATGACCGGCGGTTCGTTGCCGGCGATGGTCTGGAACCGGCTGATGACCTATGCCCACGAAAACGTCGATCTCAAGCCCATTCCGGGGATCGAAAACCCGTTCGTCGATGAACAGGTCATTGCCAAGGCGCAGGCCAAGCAAAAGAAGAGCAAGGATGGAGAGACCGACTACAGCGACATCGAACGCCGCCCGGTCCTGTCCGGCGCGACCACGCGGACGCTGCGCGCCATCGCCGAGATCTTCCACAATCAGCCCGTCATCGACGCACCACCCGAACCCGAGACGCTGTCGGCGCTCTAGCGCGCCTCGCCCGTCGCTTCATCGGAAGCGGATCACCGCACCTGGCGCCTCATGCTGAAAACCGTCTTCCTCACCATCGTCGTGCTGTTCATCTCGATCGTCGGGGGCGGCGCGAGCGTGTGGTATGCGCTGAAGGCGAATGAAGGCTTCGGTGCTGTCACCATCGGAAGCTGGACGGCCTACCCCTATGTCGGCACCGCCGATGCCGACCCCTATTCGCGGGCGCGCGCGTCGCGCGAAGGCCTGCTGGCCCTCGGTCGGGCCGAAGGGCTGGCCTTCACGGCGACTGCCGATGCCGACGGCGCGCCGCTCAGGCGCGAATGCACCTACAGCATCGAGGGCGCGGTTCCCCCTGCCCGCTTCTGGACGCTTTACGCCTCCGACCCATCGGGCGCGGTAATCCACGGCGGATCGCGTCGCGCCGGCGCGCTGCACTCGTTCCAGTTGCTTCGCCTCGCCGACAACGCGATCGCCATCTCGGCCGGCCGCCACCCCGCCCCCGGGAACTGGCTGGCGCTCTCCGGTTCCGGCCCGATGACGTTCGTGCTGACCTTCTTCGATACGCCGATCGCCTCATCAAGCGGGGCCGCGGACGTGGTGCTGCCCTCGATCATCATGGTCGGCTGCGATGCTTAGGCTGCTCTATGCCGTTCTGCTGGGGATCGTCGGCGCGGGCGTCGTGCACATCTGCGTGCTGTTGATGCTGCCCGCCTTTTCGGAACGCGACGCGTGGTCCAGCCTTGCCGAAGCGGCCGACTACTACAAGGCCGTGCGGATCGACGCGGACGACAGCAGTTCGCCGATCGTCAAGGCGGTCGACCCGCTCTTCCACGCCGCCGCCTGCCGCTTCGACCTCGACGACGGTCCTGTTCATGTGCGCGCGCCGGGAAACGTGCCCTTCTGGTCGGTTTCGATCTACAATCGGGAAGGTCAGAACGTGTATTCGTTCAACGATCGGGCTACCGACAGGGGAACGCTCGATTTCGTCATCCTCACCTCGTCGCAGTTGATCGAGGTGCGCAAGGCGGTGCCCGAGGACTTCCGGCGCTCCATCTTCGTCCAGGTACCGATCGGCGAAGGCATTGTGGTGGTGCGCGACTTCGTGCCCGACCCGACCTGGGACGCCACCGCCTCGCAGTTCCTGGCCAGGACCGCCTGCAGCAACGAATGAACCCGAATTGGGTGCCCTTGCCGAAGGACTAGTGCCGGGGCTTTTCCCGCCTCGCGTCCCGCGCGGTCCGCACGTCCTGCGACCGGTCGTCGGGCCGCTCGTAGCGCACGCCCGGGAAGATCACGATCGACGCAGTGGCGCCCGCTGCGGGTGGTTTCTTGGTTGGTGCCGCATCGCGCGGCGCGAATGCCAGTACGCTGCCCATGACTGCGATTTCCTCTCGGCTGACCCGGAGCAACCACGCAACGCCTCCGTCTTCATAAGGCCAGCAGACGGTTAACAGGACTTTAACGGATCGGTTCTATTTTGAACGGCGTCGGGCGGTACAAGCGGGATCGCCCAAGCGGTTCAGCGTGTGCGTTCGGGCGTTCAAAGAGTGTCTTCTTCCGATTTCCGTCACATCACCATCAAGAGCGACGCGAAGAAGGCCGAGCGGCTCTTCCGCGCTGCCGTGACGGCGTTCTGTTCGCTCACGCGCCCTTCCCGCCGCGAAATCGTCCAGCTTGAGGATCTTGCTCTCCCGCTCTTCGACGAAGTTTCTGTCGAGGCGAAGCGGTACGTCGCGGCTGCGCTGTCCGAATGCGCCTGGCCGCCGCCGGCGCTCGTTCTGAGGCTCGCCGACGAAAGCATCGACATCGCTGCGCCATTGCTCATGCGATCGAGAGCGCTGACGGACATCGACCTCATCGCCCTGATCGCCCGCCACGGCTACGGTCACGCGCGCGCGATCGGACGCCGGCCCGGACTCAACCCTGCGATCGCACGGCTGGTCGCCGTGCTTGAACGCAAGGTCGCGCCTCTCAGGCAGAGCGATACCGGGGCCGCCGATCGGTCGCACGCTGCGGCGAATGTTCATCTCGAAACTGCAGCGGGCAGCGCAGCCGACGACGCCAGGACAAGGCTGCGCGCGATGATGCGCCCGGCGGCCGCGACGCCTTCGGCAACGCGCGAACGGACCCGCACCTCCTACGACCGGCTGCGCGAAACGGTGCTGAGCGGACATGCAGCCTTCTTCCAGACGGCACTGGCCGACGCTCTGGCGAAGGACTTCGCAGCCATCCGTGAAATCAGCGCCGATCCTTCCTACGCCTGGCTGCTTGATGCTCTCAGGGTTCTGGACGTGAGCGACGAAAAGGCCTTCCTGGTCACCGCGGCCTACTATCCGGCGCACTTCGGCGACCTGCAGTCGATCCGCCTGTTCCTGTTGCGCTACGCATCGCTCGGACGCGAGGATGCACTCCAGCGCATCGGTCGCTGGCAGCCGTCGGCCCAGTCGGCACGGCTCGCGCCGGCGGACGACGGCGGCAACGCAGCCTCAGGACGGCGGGCGGCAGGCTGATTCACTGGTCGGCGATCGACAGGAACTCGTCGATGCCGCCCTGCCCGGGCTCGATCTCGACGATCCAGATGTCCGGGTCGAACCGCTTCTCCTTCTCCAGGCGCGCGTCCAGGGCGGCCTCGTCAGCGAGATCGTAGCGGTTGAACATACGCTCTTCCGGCTTTGCGGTGTCGTAGCTTGTCTGCGGCGCCGGCCCGAAAAGTGCTGCGCCGCCCATGCGATCGCGCAGGATGACGAACACCGCGCCGGCCTCGGTCGATCCGCGTTTCAGGACCGCCGCGAAACCGCCGCCGGAAAAGAGGCGCTTGACCAGCGCCGAGACCCAGAAGTCCGTCGTTACCCGCATCGGCCTGCTCTATCCGTCAACGCCGCCGAAAGCCAGCACGCCTGGCCCGGGCGCCGCAAAGCACGCGAAAGCAGAGTGTCGGCTCACTCGATGAGGCCGATTTCCTTCATCTTGGCGTAGACGGCGTTGTCAACCTCGCCCGTTTCGGGCAGGCCAAACAGAGACTGGAACTCGCGGATACCCGCAGCGGTCCTTGTTCCCATCAAACCGTCGACGTCGATCGCTTCGTTGCCGAACTCGCGCAGGCCCGCCTGAACCTTGGCGATCCGTTCGTCTCGCGCCGGCGCCGCGGGTCTGGCATCAGCCTCAGCCGTCCCGGAAGCGACACGGGTCGCCTGAGCCCTCGGTGCCGGCGACGGGAGGACTGCCGGAACGACCGAACCGGTGCCCAGATTGTCGAGCAGGCTGTCGTCCACCGTACCCGTCACCGCCATGCCCATCTTCGCCTGATAGGCCTCGATGGCGGTGCGCGTGTTCGGACCGTACAGGCCGTCAACCTCCCCGCTGTAGAAATTCAGGTCCCGCAGCGTCGCCTGCACGCGCTTCACGGTCGGGTCGCCGACCGGCGGTGGCGGCTGGGGACGTTCGATCAGGATGGTCGTCTCGTCGGGCATGGCCGGCTCGGCGCCCGGGCGCAGCAGGTCGCGCGTCGCGAAGAACGCGCCCGAATGGGCGTGCGGCTGATACCAGAGCGCGTTGGCCGAAACGAAACTCAGCGCCACCAGGAAAGCCGTCGCGCCGCCGACCAGGGTCGGATTGCGGGCGATCAGTCCGAGCACGGCCGCAGCCGCGTCGCCTGCCGACCACGGCTCGGGCTCAAGCTGTCTTGCGGTACGTTCCATCATAGGCCTCTTGCGATATGTTCGCCGCGATAGCGCGCGTTTCGGGCGATTCCACGACCACCGGCTGGGGGCGGTCGACGGGCAGGCTGATCGTCACGGTCGTGCCGCGTCCCGACTCGCTGTCGATCGTCATGCTGCCCCCGTGAAGGGCAACCAGTCCCTTGACCAGCGAAAGACCGAGGCCGGTGCCGTCGAACTGCCGAGTGTAGTCGTTGCGGACCTGGACATAGGGCTCGCCGATCCGCGCCAGGTCCTCCTCGGGAATGCCGATGCCTGTATCGGATACCCAGAAGTGGAGCCGGGTGCCGATCCGCTTGGCGCCGACCGAGACCGCGCCGCCCTCCGGGGTGAACTTGATCGCGTTCGACACGAGGTTGATCAGCATCTGCTTCACCGCCCGCTTGTCGGCATGCACCTCGCCGATTTCGGCGGCAATGTCGGTGGTCAGCGTGAGCTTCCGATCCGACGCCTGCCGGGCGAGCATCGCCCTGCAGGTCTCGACCGCCTCGCTGAAGCGGAACGGTTCCGCATGGGTCGCGTGGGCGCCCGCTTCGAGACGCGACACGTCGAGGATCGAGTTGACGACCGAGAGCAGGTGGTTCCCCGACTCGCGGACCAGCCCTACATATTCCTTCTGCCGGGGGTCGGCGAAGCCGCCCGCCATTTCGTGCAGCAGCATGTCGGAGAAGCCGATGATCGAGTTCAGCGGCGTGCGCAGTTCGTGGCTGACGGCCGCCAGCATTCTCGTCTTGGCGAGTTCCCCGCGCATTGCCTTCTCGGCTTCCGCGGCGGTCGAGCCCTGCCCCGGCCGGTCTGAGGCGCGCAGCAACAGCGTGATCGTGCTGTCGTTTTCGGGGCGCGTCATTTCCACGTCGAAGGCGCGGAAGTCTTGCGCGGCGCTGCCAACCGCGCCCGGCACCCTGATCCGCGCGTCCACGCGGCGGTAGCCGCAGGCCTGCTTGAGGTCGGCCAGGGCGCAGAGATAGGCGACGCGGTCGGCGACGTGGAGACGGTCGAACAGGCCGCTCGACAGCAGAAGCTCAGGCGCGAGGCCGAGGATACGGCGCGACTGGGCGGATGCGTCCGTGATCTCGCCTGAAAGATCCATGTGCACGACGACGCCTTCAATGATCTCGTCGAGCGGACGTGGTCCCGTGCCGATTCCCTCGCCTGTCTCGTCGAGCCATGCGACGATACGCGGGACGGTCAGCGCCAGGTATGCGATCGGGATCAGCCAGTGGGCGGCGTTCGGGGCAGCCTCTCCCGCCAGCGACGCGGCAGATGGGAGCGCCGGCAGCGCCAGCGCCGCCAGGGCTGCCGCTGTCCCGGCCAGAGCGGCGGCCGACGAACGGCGGACCCACCAGGCCTCGAAGACGAACGCTCCGACAACCAGGGCTGCCGGCGACGCAATGCCTCCGGCCGCTCCGACAAGCGTGCCGAGCGCCGGCACACCGCAGAAGAGCAGCGCCAGCCCGGCAAGACAGGCCCGGCCGGTCGTTGCCACGCCGACCGCCGCCAGGAACGAAATCGCAAAGATTGAACCACCGACGATGAGCGTCGCCGAAACACCAACGCGCGGGGTGAGGAGGATAGCCGTCGCGGCGGCGATCAGGAACGGTGCGCCAAGCGCGACGCCGATCAGCCGGCGCTGGCGACGACGCTCCGCCGGGTCGCGCACGGCGCCGCTGACCAACCGGTCGCAACGCGCGGCGATGGCGTCAAGCAGTTCACCTGTTCTGGTCCCGGACAAACGCACTCGTGGCACCCGTACTCAGCCCGCTTTTGCAGGTCGGTTTGTTGGGTTCGAAATTCGCACCCAGCCTTTAAGGAATGAATAAAAGGCGGCATTGACGGCGCGTCCGCACCGGCGACAGGGCCCCCTGGAGGCCGCCGGAATGGAAGCGATTCCACCTATGGTAAACGGAGGCTTATCGGAAACGACGGGTGCGGGATGCGGGCACGCGCCGGCGGCAACGGCAAATCGCCTTTGAAATCAGCCCGTTGTTCGGTGAAGGAAGTCTTTCGGCGTCAAGTTGCATTCGCCTCGACTTTCTAGCGAACCCGATTCGCTAAAATTTGAATCGAATTTGCCTCGAATGGTATTCTCAGGCGCAAGCCGTCCTTTGGCTGTGTATGCCAGGGTGGCGCCATATCGAGACCCGCAGCGGCGAATGCGCGCCGGCGGGCAAGAGGACGGACTATGGGCTTCCTGATCCGAATGGCGTTCTGGTTTTCGCTGGTGCTGCTGGCGCTTCCGCTGGATCCGGCCGGGGAAAACGGCGCGACCGGGGTCAACCCGATCCAGGCTTTCTTCGCCGCCAAGGAGGCAGTCGACGACGTCGCCGGCATCTGCGAGCGCAAGCCGGGCGTCTGCGAGGTCGGCAAGGCTGCGATGCACACGATTGGCGTGCGCGCCCGCGAGGGAGCCCGCATCGCCTATGAAATGCTCGAGGACAACGGCGCCGGCAAGCCGGCGCCCGACGAGATCGGCGCGCTGATCGCGACCGGGGAAGCCGCACCGCTCGCTGCGACCGACGCCGGCGCGACCGGCAGCGTCACGCCGGTAAACTGAGCGCCCGCCTCCGCACGCCCGGCCCGCAGGCGCGCGCCACATTTTCCGTGACCTCGGCTGCTTGCGCGCCTATATCCGGCGCATGGCGACCATTGAGACGATCCGCGACGACTTTTCCTTCCTCGACGAGTGGGAAGATCGGTATCGCTATGTCATCGACCTGGGCGCCGCCCTGCCCGCCTTCCCCGACGCCGGGCGCATCGACGCCAACAAGGTGCCCGGCTGCGTCAGCCAGGTCTGGCTGACGACCAAGGTCGGCACAGGCGTCGACCCGGTCATCGACTTCCAGGGCGACTCCGACGCGCATATCGTGCGCGGCCTTGTCGCAATCATGCTGGCGCTGTTTTCCGGACGCCAGGCCAGCAGGATCGTCGCCACCGACGCCGAGGCGCTGCTCAGGGAACTCGGCCTCGACGAGCATTTGTCGCCACAGCGCGCCAACGGCTTGCGTTCGATGATCAAGCGCATCAAGCGCGACGCAGAAGCCGCCCTGAAGCAAACAGCCTGATCGTCTCAGCGGATCGGCGCGTCAGCCGATCGACGGTCGGTAGTCAGTCGCGCCCCAATGCAGCATGCGCGGTCGGCCCGGGACGGTCGCCGGGTCGTAGTGGCGGGCGAGCGCGCCAAGCGCGGTCTTCAGAACGACCTTTGCCGACCGGACCGGCCAGCCACGTTCCATCTCCACAGTCTCCATTCCCTTCAGGAAGCAGCAAATGTCGATCAGAACGCCCGCCAGTTCCGGACCGACCGCGCCGATCGCCTTGTCGACGCGGATGCGCGCGGCAAGCGCTGCTTCGGTCAGTTCGGCGACGCCGCCGTCTCTGCGGCCCGACGAAACGGTGGCGACCCAGTTCGCGCCCAGCCTTGGCATGATCTGGCCGCGCGTATAGTCGGCGCGCAGCCTCTCGCCGGCCTGGAATTCGGCGGCCGTCAGAAACGGGGCGCCTGACCGATCCTTGCGCCGCACCAGTTGGCTAAGCGGCGATTCCGACCAGTTCACGACAACCGTGCGGGGGCCGTCGTCCGTCTGGATCGTCACCGCGCCGACATCGCGACTTGCCGCGGCGGCGCCCGCCTGCGCCGCTGCAAGTGCGATTCTACCGCCTGCGGTTCGCAAAATGCCTTCGCGCACCATCGCCGCCAGCTGCCGCCTGTCGGCCGACACCGTCCCGCGGTCGCCAGCGTCGAGCAGCACCCTGTCCCGCGCCGCGGAATCGGCAAGCCTCGCCTCGCCCTGCGACAGGAAACGCAGGAGCCGGCGTCTCGCACTGTCGCCCTGCGCCTTTGCAGATGCCGCCATCATGCCCTCGCCCGGCAGCCGAATGCGGCCAGCGCGACGCGCTCGGTCATCGTGATGATGCGGTCGAACTCTTCGTCGTCGCGGAGGTCTTCGATCAACTGGCAGGCATGCAGGACCGTGGTGCGGTCGCGGCCGAATGCCTTTCCGATGTCGGCCATGTTGAGCCTGAGGATGACATGCGCGACATACATCGCCACCTGCCTGACCCTGGATACGCCGAGGCAGGACCGTCCCGGCTTGCGCAGATCCCGGCCTGACACGTTGAACAAGGCGGCGGCGATGTCGATCATCGCCTCGCACAGTTCGAGCGTCCGCTCCTCGCGGCGTCCCGATCCGCCGGTCACGGCCTCCTCGACAACTTCCCGCCAAGGCGATGCATCTGCACCGGAAACCTCGCGCTTCTTGATGGATGTAGGCTGCACGGAACTTTTCCCCCTCGTCATGATAGGAATAAGTTCTTATACCGGGAAGACATCTCCTGTGAACAAATAATGAACGATTGAAAAGTGCTCTTCTAGTATTCCTTTGATTCCATACGGCTTTTTTCTACCTCGCGCCAAAATCGCCCGTGACTTTGTCCACGCTTGGTCCGCCCCCCGCATAGTCGATGCCCTACTCGAAAGGGATCGAACGATGTCGCAGGCGCTTCGCGAGGAAATATCGACCTTCATGTCCGTCCGGGAGGCGCGGCACGCCGACGCCCGCCAGTTGGCGGCGCTGCAGATCGCCTGTCATGTCGATCTGGCGGAGGCCCTGCGCGCGGACCCGTCGACGCGGGCGCGGATCGCCCTTCGCCTGCAGCGGTTGATCGAACGCGAGCGCCAGCGCGGAATGCGCCGGCACTGGAGCTACGATCTCAATCGCCACATCGCGCTGAAGCAGGCGCTGGAC
This sequence comes from Mesorhizobium marinum, assembly GCF_040813675.1. NCBI lineage: Bacteria > Pseudomonadati > Pseudomonadota > Alphaproteobacteria > Hyphomicrobiales > Phyllobacteriaceae > Mesorhizobium > Mesorhizobium marinum. Next base: position 375,565 of record NZ_JBFOCI010000003.1, read on the forward strand.
CGGCTGCACTCCATGGCGCCCGAGGCTGCATCCGGAAAGCAAACGGCGCCATACGGCGCCGCTTGAAGCTCAACAGTGAACAGAACCGGACGAAGAACGCCGGTCTATCTCGACTTCTTCTTGCGGCCGAGGCCCATCTTCTTCGCGAGCAACGAACGTGCCGCGGCATAATTCGGCGCAACCATGGGATAGCTGGGATCGAGCGCCCACTTCTCGCGATACTGGTCCGGCGTCATGCCATAGTGGGTCATCAGGTGACGCTTCAGCGACTTGAACTTCTTGCCGTCTTCCAGGCACACGATGTAGTCGTCGTGAACCGACCGCTTCGGGTTCACGGCCGGCTTCTGCTTGTCCGCGGGCGGCTGCTCAGTGCTTCCGCCGATCCGCCCGAGCGCTGCATGCACATCGGCGATCAGATTGGGAAGGTCGCCCGCCGGTACCGGGTTGTTGCTGACATAGGCCGCCACCACATCCGCGGTCAGCTCGATCAGCATTTCGCTGTTTCTAACGGGTTGCTCGGAGATATCCATGTTTTTCAGGCCCCAACTTGAACTGTCTGCTTGATAGCCCCTTTGATACATGCTCGGGGCCGCGCGCGATTTTTGTTGCGCAGGCTCAACCCTACGATTCGCGTCATAGACCGTTATGAAACGACCTACAATCCACGTCAATTGGATAGTTGGTTAATATTGTCCGATCGGTCTTGGTTTTCCTGTATAGCGACGCTAGTTTTGGGCGCTTACTGGAATTCTTGGGCACTTTCTTGAGTTCTGCGCAATTGACGTGGCGTAAATAGGAATAAATTTCTCTATTTGGCCTTTTCGGGACCTGAATCCGCGGCATCAGGCGACGCAGAGAGATCATCGCGCACGGACTGGGCCCACAGCGGATAACCGGCGCCATGCGCAGCCTTGGCCAGCAGGTGCGAAGAAATGGGCACCGTGAGCACGAAGAACGCGATGCCCGCCAGGGCCCTCAGGGAAATGGCAGGATCGTTGGCATGGACCGCGAGAGCCAGCAGAACCACGCAAGACCCGAGCGTTCCCGCCTTGGAGGCCGCATGCATGCGGGTGTAGAGGTCGGGCAGGCGCAGCAGTCCGATCGACGCCGTCAGGCTGAAGGCGGAGCCGATCAGGATGAGCACTGCTGCGAGATAGTCTTGAACGAGTGTGATCACGTCCGGTTCTCCGGTCGCTCATGGTCGTCCGTCGCCTTTCGACTCGCAACGAAACGCGCAAAGGCGATCGTCGCCAGGAACCCGACGAGGCCGAGCGCGATGGCTATGTCCACGTTGAAGGTGACGCCGGTGGCAATACCGGTCACGGCGATGAAGCCGATGCCGACCGCGACCAGCATGTCCAGCGCCAGCACCCTGTCGGGCAGGGTCGGTCCGAGCAGCACCCTGAGCACGGTCAGCAGGAACGAAAGGCTGAGCAGGCCGAAGGCGACATAGACGCTGAACTCGAGGAAACTCTCTCCCATGCTCATCGAAACGCCTCCACGGTTTTCCGTTCGAACCCGTTGCGGATATCGGCTTGCGCCTTCTCGACGTCCGAGCAGTCGATGGCATGGACGTAGAGCGTGCGCCGGTCGGGAGAAACGTCGACCGAAAGCGTGCCAGGCGTCAGCGTAATCATGTTGGCCAGCAGGGTGATCTCGAAGTCACTGTCGACCTTCAGCTGATAGGCGAAGATGCCGGGCTTCAGATTCATGCGCGGCGACAGAACCAGCACCGCAACCCGCCAGCCGGAGAGCACCAGCTCCTTTACGAACATCACGGCCAGCGAGACGATCCGCACGCCGCGGTACCTGCTTCTGCGATAGGTGTCGCGCCCCTCAAGCTGCTCGCGTACGACATAGAGTGCGAGCCAGCCGAGCAGGAGGCCGAAGGCGAAGCTGGGCAGCGTGAATGAGCCGGTCAGCGCCGCCCAGACGAGCGCCAGAAGGATGATGTTGGTGTACCGAGACATCAGCGCGCCGCCTCCGGGAAGACCGACCTGACATAGGCGGTGCTGTCGATTAGTCCGGATGCCGCGATATCCGAGATCCGGACAAACCGCTCCGGCAGGACGCCCAGAAGCAGGATCGGCACAATCAGCACGACAATCGGCGCGAGATAGGCGACCGGCGGCGGCCTTGTCGCGACGGCGGCGTCTGGCGCATCGCGCCAGAAGGCAAGGAGAAAGACCCGCCCCAGCGCGATCGTGGTCAGGAAGCCGCTGGCGAGCACGGCGCCCGCGAGCAGACCGGCGCCGGAATCGATAGACGCCTTGGCCAACATCACCTTCGGCCACAGCCCCGAAGCGGGCGGCAGCCCGGCAACCGCAAGGACGAGCAGAAAAGTCATCGCGGCAAGCAGCGGGCTCGCGCGGTAGAGCCCGCCAAGGTCGGTCAGCATGTAGCTGCCCCCGGCCTCGCCGATCGCGCCGGCAAGCAGGTAGAGCGCAGCCATCGCCAGCATCGAGTGGACCGCGTACAGAATTGTTCCCGACATCGCATCCGCGCTGCCGATTGCCGGTCCGGCCAGCATGACCCCGACGCCCGAGATCACCAGGAACCCGGCCATGCGGCGGATGTCCGTCTGGGCAAGCGCGCCGAGCGCGCCGAGCATCATCGTCGCGATCGCCATCCACTCGATCACGCCCGACAGCGTGACGCGCTCGAGGGGGAACATCATGCCGAGCGACCTCAGCAGCGCGTAGACGCCGATCTTGGTCAGCAGGCCGCCGAACAGCGCCGCCGTCACCAGGCGGGGCGTGTGGTAGGAGGCCGGCAGCCAGAAGTTCAGCGGAAAGGCCGCCGCCTTCATGGCGAACGCCAGCAGGTAGAGCGAGGCGATCGTCGTCAGCGGGGCCACGCCGCGCAGGTCAGGCGCCTTGGTCGCGATGTCGGCCATGTTGAGGGTGCCGAAACTGCCGTAGAGATAGGCGGTGCCGATCAGGAAGAAGGCGGTTCCCAGGAGGTTCAGGATCGCATATTTCGCCGCACCGTCGATCTGCGCGCGCTCCGACCCCAGGATCAGCAGGCCGAACGACGCGATCAGGAAGACCTCGAACCAGACGTAGAGGTTGAAGACGTCACCGGTGAGAAACGCGCCGTTGACGCCGGCCAGCATCAGCATGAGGAACGGGTAGAAGCCGTAGCGGCGGCCGGTGGCGTCGATATCGGCCACCGAAAACAGCACGCAGACGAGAGCAACGAACGTCGCGATCAGCGCAAAGGTCGCGCCGAGCGTATCGGCGACGAAGGATATTCCGAACGGCGGTAGCCAGCGCCCCATGGTCATGGTGACAGGCCCTTCCCCGAGGGTTCGGTGGAGGAGCAACGCGTCGGCGACGAGCATCAGCAGCAAGCCGGCGAACGCGAACGCCGCCTGCCAGCGCAGGTGATGCCTGAGCATGAGCAGAAACGCGCCGAGCCCGAGCGCGATGGCGACGGGCGCGATTACCAGCCAGTCGGCTGCCGCGACGGGCTCCAGGAGCATCGCTCCCGCCATTGCGCTATCGGCCGGCAAAGCCATTCGTCAGTACCCCGTTGGCGGGAGCCGGTCGTCGGTCGGCTCGGAAATGCGCATGTCCATCGTGTCGTCCACGCCGATCTCCTGGTAGGCGCGATAGGCGAGCACGAGTACGAAGGCGAAGAAGGAGAAGGAAATAACGATGGCCGTCAGGATCAGGGCCTGGGGCAACGGATTTGCGGCCGGCCCCGGCAGCGCGTCGAGATGCGCCGGAATGATCGGCACGGCGGCGCGGGTGATGCGCCCGCTGGTGAAGATCAGCAGGTTCACCGCATTGCCGAAGATGGCAATGCCGAGAACGATGCGGATCACGTGCCGCGACAGGATCAGATAGATCCCGACGCCGAAGAACAGCGCCACAAGGACAGCGAACACCGGTTCCATCAGACGTCCTCCCTGTGCTCGAGCGTGAGCGCGATCGAGGTGATCGAGCCTACGACAACCAGATAGACGCCGATGTCGAAGAACATGACGGTCGAGATATCGACCGTCAGCCCAAATATCTCCGGAGAAGTCCAGAGTCCGGTCAGGAACGGCACGCCGAAGGCGAACGAAAGCAGCCCCGACAAGACGGCTATCAGCAGGCCGAACCCGGAAATCGCCATCGGATGGAAGTGGATTGCACGGCGCACCGCCGGAACGCCGAAGGCGATGCCGTTGATCGCGAGGGCCGAGGCGGCGATCAGGCCGCCGATGAAGCCGCCGCCCGGTTCGTTGTGCCCGCGCAGCAGGACGAAGACGGAGAACAGGAGCATCAGCGCGGTCAGGTAGGGCGCGGCGGTCCGGAAGATCAGCGTGCGCACGTCATGCCTCCCTCTTCGCCGCCGGCGCCTGCGGCGTCCCGACGCGGATCAGAGCCAGGATCGCCAGGCCCGCGACCATGACCACGGCGATTTCGCCGAGCGTGTCCAGTCCGCGGAAGTCGACGATGATGACGTTGACGATGTTGCGGCCGTGCGCGAGGGCGCGCGAATGCGCCTCGTAGAACTGCGACAGCGTGGCGTCGAACGGCACCTGCGTCACCTTGAGCAGCAGCAGTCCGAATCCGGCGCCGCAGACGGTTGCCACGGACAGGTCGAGCGCCTTTTCGTGCGTCGGGCGGTGGTCGGAGGGCGTCAGCTTCAGCCGCGTCATGACCAGCGCAAGGATGACGACCGACAGCGTCTCGACCATGAACTGGGTGAACGAGAGATCCGGCGCGCCGAACAGCATGAACAGCAGCGCCACCGCAAAACCCTGGATGCCGAGCGAGACGATCGCCGTCAGTCGGTCCTTGGCGTAGACCACCGCGCCGAGGCCGATCACGGCGATCAGCACGATCGTCCATTCATGCAGCCAAAGGTCCGGGAACTGCGGCATCGCCGGCAGTTCGTCGAAGACGATCATCGGGACCAGCAGGGTGACTGCGACGGCCAGGAAAACGACCGTCAGATAGATGTGCAGTCGCCCGTTCTGCACGATCCGCGTGGCGCCGAAGGAGAGCCTCAGCAGCCCACGCATCGCCTGGTCGAAGCCGCGGTCCGGGCCCCAGCCGATGGCGGCGAGCGCGACGGCGATGCCGAAGCGGATTCGCGCATGCGCGAAATAGGCCGCAACGCCGAGCGCGATTGTGGCGAGCGACAGGTAGAACGGGAGGCCCAGGTGCGGCACCGAGGACGCGGCAATCTCGACCGGATTGCCGGCGACCGCGCTGGCCATGGGGCTCGATATCGCGGCGTGGAACATCTGCGAGAAAAGCCCCGCCAACAGGCCTAGCGCCGCCAGGCAAAGCGGCCCGATCCACAAAAGCGCCGGCCCTTCGTGCGGTTTGGCGGGCGTTTTGCCGGCCGCTCCCACGAACGGCTTGAGGCCCACCAGGAAGGCGATCGCGAACATCAGCATGTTGCCGACGATGGCAACGCCGAGAAGCAATACTGGCACTCCCATGCCGATCTCGACCGCGGCGTATATTTCCTCCTTGGCGATGAAGCCGAAGGTCAGGGGCAGGCCGCCCATCGATAGCGCCGCCATCAGCCCCGCGGCGAATGTGATCGGCATCGCGCGCGCAAGGCCGCCGAGGCGACGGATGTCGCGCGTCCCGGTCTCGTGGTCGATCAGCCCCGCGACCATGAAGAGCGCGCCCTTGAACAGCGAATGCGCGATCAGGTAGAGCACCGCCGCTTCGATCGCCCTTTCCGAACCGTAGCCCGTGAGCATGACCAGAAGCCCGAGCGAGGCGACGGTCGTGTAGGCGAGCATCAGCTTGAGGTCCGTCTGCCGCATCGCAAGCAGCGTGCCGACAAGCAGGGTCGCCGCGCCGAACAGCGGCAGCACGGTCTCCCATGCCGCCGTGTCGCCGAGGACGGGGTTGAGGCGCATCAGCAGGTACACGCCGGCCTTCACCATGGTGGCCGAGTGAAGGTAGGCCGAAACCGGTGTCGGCGCCTCCATTGCGTTCGGAAGCCAGAAATGGAACGGGAATTGCGCCGACTTGGTGAAGGCGCCGCCGAGGACGAGCACGAAGGCCGCGAGGTAGAGCGGACTTTCGCGCAGCAGGCCACCCGTCGAAAGCAGCGCCGACAACTCCGTGGCTCCGGTGACCGAACTGATCACGAGAAGGCCGGCGAGCAGCGAAAGACCGCCCATGCCGGTCACGACCAGCGCCTGCAGAGCGGCGCGACGCGCTGCTTCACGGCCATGATCGAAGCCGATTAGCAGGAAGGACGTGATCGACGTCAGTTCCCAGAAAACGAACAGCATCAGGAATGAATCGGACGCGACGAGACCCAGCATCGCGCCCATGAACAGCAGGATGAAGGACAGGAACCGCCCCTGCTGCGGATGGCCTTTCAGGTAGCCGCCGGAGTAGAGGACGATCAGCGTGCCGATGCCGGAGATCAGCAATCCGAAGGTCAGCGACAGCCCGTCGAGATACCAGGAGAAGCGGACGCCGAGGCTCGGAATCCAGTCATAGCCCCCGGCGACGACCTCGCCGCTTGAGACGATACCGACGAACCCTGCCAGATGGACGAATATCAGGGCGGGCAGGATCGCGAGCAGCCAGGCCGCGCCGTGCCCCAATGCCCGGCAGAGCGGCGGCGCCAGGACCGCTCCGAGGAACGGCAGAAAAAGTGCCAGCAATGTCAGCGACTGCGCGCCTGACCCCATTTTAGCTCCCGATCGGACCAACCGGGCCGATCGCGGCCCGCCTTCACGCTAGGCGGATAACCCGCCGGGGCCCAAGGAACAAGCAATAGTGGCCATTTTATCGCGCTAGCGGCACAGATTGTGCGTTCCAGGCCGTATGCCCGACGCTTTTGACGCAAAAGACTCGTCACTGGGGCGCAATGTATCGCCCATAGACCCATCCGGTCACGAAGCCGCCGTTCTGCGCGGGATCGTGCCAGATTTGGCACCAGCGGTAGCGCACCGTCTGCTTCTGCTTCCACTCGGGCATTCCGGCGATGTCGAGCAGGTTTACCCCGCCGGTACACTTTCCTGTCATCTGCAGCACGGTGCCGTTTGGATAGGCCGACTGCTTCTGCGAGACGCTGGAAGGGTATTTGCGGACGTTCAGCGTATCGCCGAAGGGAACGTCCTCGACCTGCCATGCCGCGAAGGTCGCGGCCTGCGCTTCCACAGCGGCCATGCCGGCCACGATCGCGACGGTGAGTGCTGCCTTTCCGGTGCGAGAAATCACTTTCTGTCTCCAGGGTTGTTTCGATGCCTGTCCCGCAACTTGCCGGCAGGCCCTTGAACCCGCACTGATCGGCGTGTTCATTCGCCGTTCAAGAATCGCCGCAGCGAGACGACATGACCCAGAGCCCACGATTTCCGGCAATCGCACACCCTGCCACCGATGAGCGGCCCGTCGATGATACGCGGCACGGCATCACCCGCGTCGATGAGTTCGCCTGGCTGCGCGCCGACAACTGGCAGGAAGTCTTCAAGGACCCTTCGGCGCTCGATCCGGCAATCCGCAGTCACCTCGAGGCCGAGAACGCCTACCAGTCGGCGATGATGGCAGACACGGCCGCCCTGAGGAAAAAGCTGTTCGAGGAGATGAAGGGGCGCATCAAGGAAGACGATTCGTCGGTCCCAATGAAGGACGGGCCGTTTGCCTACGGCTCCTCGTTTCGGGTCGGCGGCGAACAGCCGCGCTTCTTCCGCACGCCGCGCGAAGGCGGGACCGAGGAGATCGTTCTCGACGGCGACGCCGAGGCCGAAGGCAAGGCCTATTTCCGCATCGGCAGCTGCGACCATTCCTCGGACCACAAGCGCCTGCTCTGGTCGTTCGACGACAAGGGCTCGGAATTCTTCAGCCTGCGCGTGCGCGACATCGAGACGGGCCGCGACCTCGCCGACGATGTCAGCGACACCAGCGGCGGCGGCGTCTGGAACGCCGGCAACGACGGTTTCCTCTACACCCGCGTCGACGAGAACCACCGTCCGTCGAAACTCTTCTTTCACGCGCTCGGGGCCGACCCGGCCGATGACCGCCTTGTCTATGAAGAAGGCGACCCCGGCTTCTTCATGGACGTCGCGGGGTCGCGCAGGAATGACTGGATCTTCATCTCGATCAACGACCACGAGACGTCCGAGATCCGGCTGCTGCGCACGGATGACCCGACCGCGACGCCGAGCCTCGTCGCGGCGCGCGAGACCGGACTGCAATACGAGCTCGAGGAAGGCGGCGACATCTTCTTCGTCCTCACCAATGCCGACGGCGCCAAGGACTTCAAGATCGCGACCGCGCCCGTTGGCGACCCCGTGCGCGCGAACTGGATCGACCTCGTGCCACACGAGCCCGGCCGCCTCATCCTGTCGCTCCTCGCCTTCCGCGATTTCCTGGTCCGGCTCGAACGCAAGGACGGGCTGCCGCGGATCGTCGTGCGCGAGCGTGCGAGCGGCGAGGAGCACGCCATCGCATTCGACGAGGAAGCCTATTCGCTGAGCCTGCTCGGCGCCTACGAATACGACACCGACGTCATGCGCTTCTCCTATTCGTCCATGACCACGCCGGCGGAAGTCTTCGACTATGACATGCGGACACGCCAGCGCGTGCTTCTGAAGACCCAGGAGGTTCCGTCGGGGCACGATCCCGACCGCTACGTCACGCGGCGGCTGATGGCAACGTCGCATGACGGCGAACTGGTGCCGGTTTCGCTCATCCATCACCGCGACACCCCGCTCGACGGCTCGGCTCCTGCGCTGCTCTACGGCTATGGCTCCTATGGCATCAGCATTCCCGCGGCCTTCAACACCAATCTTCTTTCGCTGGTCGATCGCGGCTTCGTCTACGCCATCGCCCATGTGCGTGGCGGCAAGGACAAGGGCTTCGCCTGGTATGAGGACGGCAAGCGCGAGAAGAAGGCCAACACCTTCCGCGATTTCATCGCCGTCGCCAGCCACCTCGTGTCGGCCGGATATACGTCGCATCACCTGATCGTCGCGCAGGGCGGGTCGGCCGGCGGCATGCTCATGGGCGCTGTCGCCAACATGGCGCCGGAGCATTTCGGCGGGATCATCGCCGAGGTGCCCTTTGTCGACGTGCTGACCACCATGCTCGACGACACGCTGCCGCTCACGCCTCCGGAATGGCCGGAATGGGGCAACCCGATCGCCTCGGAGAAGGACTACCTGACGATCGCTGCCTACTCGCCTTACGACAACGTGGCGGCCCTCGACTATCCGCCGATCCTTGCGGTCGCCGGCCTCACCGACCCGCGCGTCACCTACTGGGAACCGGCGAAATGGATCGCCCGCTTGCGGGCAAGGAGCGCGAGCGCGAACCCCGCGCTGTTCAAGATCCACATGGATTCGGGGCACGGCGGGGCGTCGGGCCGTTTCTCGCGGCTGGAAGAGATCGCCTACGTCTACGCGTTCGCGATCAAGGTCGCCGGCGCCGTCGACGGCAACCCCTGACGGAACGGGCGAGAAGCCTAGCCTTTCGGTTTGGTCCGCGCCGGGTATCCGTTGGGATGCGGCGGCACCGTCTTCAGATAGGCGGCGATGGCGTCCCGATCCTCGGGGCGCAAGCGCGCCATGTTGCGCTGGACCTCGGCCATCGAACCGCCGACCGAATCGAAATCCGGCGTGAAGCCGGTTTCCAGGTAGGCGGCGATGTCGCCCGCCGACCAGTCGCCGATGCCGCCCTCGCCTGACGTGATGTTGGGCACGATGCCGTCACCCTCGGCGGCCACTGCGCCCGAAAGCCAGCGCGCCTTTTCGGTCCCGCCGATCACGCCACGCGGCGTGTGGCATTCGCCGCAATGGCCGGGTCCCTCGACCAGATAGCGGCCGAGCGCCACGGTTTCGGGTGCGTCGGCGGGCAGCGCGATCACAGGCTCATCGTTCAGGTAGAGGCGTTTCCAGAGGCCGAGACCGCGCCGGATCGTGAACGGAAAGGAAAGCTCGTGGTCCGGCGGCCTGTCGGACACCGCCGGCAAGCCCTTCATGAAGGCATGCAGGTCGGCAATGTCTGAGGGCTGCATGCGCGCGTAGGAGGTGTAGGGAAAGGCCGGGTAGTAATGGCTGCCGTCCGGCGCGACGCCGCGCATCATCGCATTGGCGAAATCCTCCACCGACCAGCCGCCGATGCCGGCCTCGGTATCGGGGGAAATGTTGGGTGGTACGAAGGTGCCGAACGGCGTCACGAGCTTCATGCCGCCCGCAAGCTCCAGGCGCGCATCGCCCTTGGCATCCGGTCGGGCATGGCACGATGTGCAGCCGCCGGCCCAGAAGATGCGTTCGCCGCGCACCGGATCGCCGGAGCCGAGCGACGCCAGCACCTCGCCCCCGAGTCGCACCGGCGCCGACGCCAGCGACATGACGGCGGCCCCGACGCCACCCAGAACCAGCGCGACGCCGATCAGCTTCTTCATGGAGGCCAGGTATCAGCCCTTCTTGATGCGGAATGCCTCGTGGCAGGTGCCGCAATTGGAACCGACAGCGCCCATCGACGCCTTAAGTGCGTCGACGTCAGCAGGTGGTGCAGCCGCCGCTGCCGCGGCGTCGGTCTTGAACTTGTCGATCGCGGCCTGGAACCCTGCCGGGTCTTCCCAGATCTTCGGCGAGGACTCGGAATTGCCGGTCGCGCTGCCGGCCGGCCAGAGCATCGCAGCGTCCATCTTCTGCGCATCCTCGGAAATCTTGTTCAACTGCGCGAGCACGTCGGCGGCGTCGAATGGCTTTTCGCCCTTCACATAGGCGCTCAGCGCTCCCATGGCGCGGCCGTTCGCCTTCATCAGCGCCTCGCGCTCTTCCTGAGGATCGGCGAATGACGCCGACGTGGCGAGCGCCAAGGCGGAGATGGCGAAGATCAGCTTTCTCATAAGTCCCTCCGGGGGTTTGCGGATCGTGGAGTCACGAGACGCTAACGAAAAAGCCGGGCCGAAAAACCCAAACTCTGCTTCACGCTTTCGTGATGGTCAGTGGTGGCGCAAAAAAAAGAAGCCCCGGCGAACCGGGGCTTCTGAAAATCAGCCGCGTGCGGCTTCGTACATTTCCAGCACGTGATCCCAGTTGATCATGCTGTCCACGAACGCCTCGAGATACTTCGGCCGGGCGTTGCGGTAGTCGATGTAGTAGGAGTGCTCCCATACGTCGACGCCGAGGATCGGGCGCGCGCCGTGAACCAGCGGGTTCTCGCCGTTGGGCGTCTTCGAGATCGACAGCTTGCCGTCCTTGAAGGAGACCCAGGCCCAGCCCGAGCCGAACTGGGTTGTGCCGGCCGCGATGAAGTCGGCCTTGAACTTGTCGTAGCCGCCCAGGTCGCTGTCGAACGCCGTCTGGAGCGCGCCGGGCAGCTTGTTGCCGCCGCCGCCCTTCTTCATCCACTTCCAGAAATGGATGTGGTTGTAGTGCTGGGCGGCGTTGTTGAAGAGGCCGGCGTTCTTGCCGTAGGACTGTTTGACGATCTTCGTCAGCGACAGGCCCTCCATGCCGGCCTCGGCGGCCAGCTTGTTGCCGTTGTCGACGTAGGCCTTGTGGTGCTTGTCGTGGTGGTACTCAAGCGTCTCCTTCGACATATAGGGCTGCAGCGCCTCGTAGTCGTAGGGCAATGGGGGCAGTTCAAAGGCCATGGTCGTACTCCTCTTAAATTCTGGCCCGGCTTCGTTGGCCGGGCGGTTTCAATAACTATCGCCCGCTACCGCGACACCACTGATATCTAGGGCGTCAAGCGGCGGGCGTCGAATGCGCCCACTCCCAATACAGTTCGCGCGCCTTCTTGGCGACCGGTCCGGGCTGCAGGTCGCGATCCTCGATGCGGATAACGGGAACGACCTTGGAATGGTTGCCCGTCGAGAAAATCTCGTCGGCGTCCAGGAAATCGCGAACCGAGAGCGTCCGTTCCGACGTCTGGAAGCCATAACCAGCGAGCAGGGCGATGGTGCGGGCACGCGTGATGCCGGAAAGAAACGTCCCGTTCGGAGCGGGCGTCATGACATGCCCGTCCTTGACGAGGAAGACGTTGGAAAGTCCGGTCTCGGCGACGTTGCCCAGCATGTCCAGAACCAGGGCGTTGTCGAAGCCGCGCGACTTGGCCTCGAGAATGGCGCGGCCGTTGTTGGGGTAGAGGCAGCCCGCCTTGGCGTTGGTCGGCATCGTTTCGATGGTCGGCCTGCGGAACGGAGAAACGGTGACGGAGAAGCCGGACGGCGGGATCATCGGCGCTTCGTAGAGGCACAGGCAGAACCGCGTCGACGACGGATCGGCCGGAACGGCCATGTAGCCGCCATGCTCGGCCCAGTACATCGGGCGAATGTAGACTGCCGTCTGCCCGTCGAACTTCTTCAGGCCTTCCCAGGTGAGCCCGACGATTTCCTCGACCGTCATGGTCGGCTTGAGGCCGAGGGCGATCGCGGATGCATTGACGCGGGCCGCATGGAGATCGAGGTCGGGCGCGACGCCCTCGAACCACCGCGCGCCGTCGAAGACCGACGAAGCCAGCCACATGGCATGGCTGCGCGGCCCGAGGAGCGGTACATTGCCCTCGTACCAATCGCCATCGACATAGGTCCAGGTCGTCGTCTGCGCGGGTGCCGCCAGTGTCATCGAAGCAATCCGTCTGTTGCCGTAGGCGGTAATGACATTATTTCATTGCCTCGCGTCAACGGGGCAATTTTCTGTTTCGGCGAGGCCAGGCCTGTGGCTTGATGGCGGTTCACGTATGAGCGGCACTTCGCTAGCGGCAGGGACGATGACCCATTCAGCCTATGTGTTCGACGCCTACGGCACACTGTTCGACGTGCACTCTGCGGTCGGTCGCCACGCCGGAGCGGTCGGCCCGCAAGCCGCCACACTGTCCGAAATATGGCGCACCAAGCAGCTCGAATACAGCTGGGTTCGAACCTTGATGGGAGCCTATGCGGACTTCCGCCAGTTGACCGAGCAGGCGCTCGACTTCGCGTTGGAGAAAGTTCCCTCGGTCGACCGGCGGCTCCGCAACGACCTTCTGGCCGCGTATTCCTCGCTCGACTGCTACGCGGAAGTGCCGGGCGTACTCAGAGAGCTCAAGGCGAGCGGCGCGAAAGTCGCGATCCTCTCCAACGGGTCGCCGGCCATGCTCCAGGCAGCGATCGTTTCCGCATCGCTGGACCATGTCTTCGACGCGGTATTCTCCGTGGATGCGATCGGCCGGTTCAAGACCGATCCCGCGACATACCGCCTCGTCACTTCCGCCTGGCGTCTTGAGCCGTCAGCTGTTTCGTTCCAGTCGTCCAACCGCTGGGATATTGCCGGCGCAACCAGTTTCGGCTTCCGCACCGTCTGGATCAATCGCACCGGCCAGCCGGACGAATATCCCGACCTGCCGCCATCCTTGACCCTGCCGAACCTCGACGGCCTCCTCGCCGGCGCCTGACGGATCGTCACGGTTGCCGAATGGCAACAGCGCGCCACCGTCACAGCTTCGCCTTTCTTTGCGCATGCTGAGACCAGATTTGGAACCGTCTATCCGCTCATCGCTTAACAGGGCAGCGCCGTCACGGGCGCCGTCCCATCGTCGAACGAAGAGCAAGAATTCCGATGTCAATTCTCCCCTCGTCCCGCGACCGCCTTTCGCGACGCGGATTTCTCAGCCTCGCGGCGGTCGGCGCCGCGAGTTTCAGTCTGTCCGCCTGCGTGACGGTCGAGCCGGAACCGGAACTTCAGCCGCAGCCTCAGCGACTTGACGCATCCTTTGGCAGCTATGTCTCCATGTACGGGCCGATGACCGACGAGGGCTACGACATTCCGGCCGTTCCCATCGAGCGCATGGATCGCCGCTACCTGCGCCAGGTCGTGCCGGATCCAACCGGCGAACCGGCCGGCAGCATCATCGTCGATACCTCGCAGCACTTCCTCTACCTCGTCCTCGGCAACGGCGAGGCGATACGCTACGGCGTCGGCCTCGGTCGCGAGGGTTTCGAATGGTCGGGGCGGGCCAATGTCCAGTGGAAGCGCAAATGGCCGAAATGGACGCCGCCGGCGGAAATGATCGCGCGTCAGCCGGACCTGGAGAAATACAGCGCCGACAACGGCGGCATGCCGCCCGGCCTGACCAATCCGCTCGGCGCGCGTGCGCTTTACATCTTCCAGAACGGCGAGGACACGCTCTATCGCCTGCACGGGTCGCCGGAGTGGAACTCGATCGGCAAATCGGTGTCGTCTGGATGTGTTCGCCTCATGAACCAGGACATCATCGATCTCTACGATCGCGTTCCCGGCAAGGCGCCGATCCTGGTGACGCACGGCATCGGACTGTCCTGACCGTCGCCGAACGCCTCAATACCCCTTCTTGAGGCTGCCCAGGATGCCCCGCACCAGGGCGCGGCCAAGCGAGCTTCCGACCGATCGCACGACCGACTTGATCGCCGCCTCGGTGACCGTCTGGCGGTTCGACGGACGCGGCGCGCGCGGCCTTGGCGCCGGTCGTCCAGGGCTGCGCCTGCTTGCGCCGCCCGTCGTAGTCGGGCTGTCCTCGAAATCCGGCAGCGTCCAGCGGGAGCCGCCCTCGCCTTGTTGCTCCGGGGCTTGGGCCTTCTGCGCCTCGGCAGCCTTTTTCTGAAGTATCTCGAACGCGGATTCGCGATCGACGGCTTGGTCGTATTGGCCGGCGACGGGACTTTCGGCGATAAGCCGTGACCGCTCCTGCGGCGTGATCGGTCCCATGCGCGAGGCCGGCGGCCGGACCAGCGTGCGCTGTACCATCGAAGGAATGCCCTTGGCTTCCAGCGTCGACACCAGCGCCTCGCCGACCGCAAGCTGGGTGATTGCCTTCGCGCAATCGAAATCAGGATTCGGGCGGAAAGTGTCGGCGGCGGTCTTCACCGCCTTCTGCTCGCGCGGCGTGTAGGCCCTGAGCGCATGCTGCACGCGGTTGCCGAGCTGCGCCAGGACCGTCTCGGGCACGTCGAGCGGGTTCTGGGTGACGAAGTAGACGCCGACGCCCTTGGAGCGGATCAGTCGAACCACCTGCTCGACCCGGTCGACAAGCACGCGCGGGGCCTCGTCGAACAGCAGATGGGCCTCGTCGAAGAAGAACACCAGCCGCGGCTTGTCGGGGTCGCCGACTTCCGGCAGTTCCTCGAACAGTTCGGACAACAGCCACAGCAGGAAGGTCGAATAGAGGCGGGGATTCATCATCAGCTTGTCGGCCGCAAGCACGTTGATGGCGCCACGTCCGTCGCGCGTCGTGCGCATTATGTCGGAAATGCGCAGCGCCGGTTCGCCGAAGAAGTTCTGGCCGCCCTGCTGCTCGAGGACGAGCAGGTTGCGCTGGATCGCGCCGACCGACGGCTTGGTCACGTTGCCGTAGCGCGCGCTGATCTCGTCGGCCCGCGCGGCGATGTTGGCGAGCAGCGCCTGCAGGTCCTTCATGTCGAGGAGCAGCAGCCCTTCCTCGTCGGCGATCTTGAAGGCGATGTTGAGGATGCCTTCCTGCGCATCCGACAGATTCATCAACCGCGACAGCAGCAACGGCCCCATCTCCGTGACGGTGGCGCGGATCGGATGGCCCTGTTCGCCGAACAGGTCCCAGAAGATCACGGGGAATTCCTGGAATTCGTAGGGATCAAGCTTGATCGTCTCGGCCCGGGCAAGCAGGAAGTCCTTGGCCTCACCCATCATGGCGATGCCGGAGAGGTCGCCTTTAACATCGGCGCAGAACACCGGAACGCCCTGGTTGGAAAAGCCCTCCGCCAGTATCTGCAGCGTCACCGTCTTGCCGGTGCCGGTGGCGCCGGTGACGAGACCATGCCGGTTGCCGTACCGCAGAAGCAGGTTTTCCGGCTTCTGGTAGCTGTCGTCCGGCTTCCGGCTTGCCCCGATGAAAATGCTGGTGTCGTCGGCCATGCCCGCTTCTCCGCTTCCGGTCGCCGCGGATAGTCCGCGCATCTCCCAGAACGTATAGTTGCGGTGCCCCATAGCGACAATGGCAAAGCTTGACCCTCAGGGCGGAACCCGCCACAAGCCCCTAGGCAGTCGTGACGTCGACACTCGGGCGATGTCGAAGCCGCAACGAGGATTGGCATGAATCTGGCCAGGGTGCTCGGCGAAATCGAGTTTCCGGCAGCAAGCCGCGACAGATGGCGTTCGCTTGCCGAAAAAACCATCGGCAGCGCGGCTTTCGAAGATGCGCTGGTGTCGCACAGCGATGACGGTATTGCCATACAACCTATCCACGAGCGCGTCGCCGACCCGGCCCTGATCGCGCGCCGACGTCCGGAACTTCCTTGGCTGGCCGCGCAGCGCATCGACGATCCCGACCCGGCCCGCGCCAACAGGCAGGCCCTCGAGGATGTCGCGCAGGGCGCAACCGGCCTTGCGCTGGTGTTCGAAGGCGCGCCGAACGCCTTCGGCTACGGCCTTCCGGCCGCCCCCGAAACCCTCGCAACGGTTCTTGAGGGCGTGCCCCTCAGCCGGGTGCATCTGCGACTCGACGTCCACCCCGCCAGCCGTGCGATGGCCGACTGGTTCGTTGCCTATCTGACCGCGCAGCGCGCGGATCCCTCGAAGCTGAGCCTGTCGTTCGGGATCGACCCGGCGGCGATCTTCGCCGGCACGGGCCGCCTGTCGATGACCATCGAGGCGCTCAAGGCGTCGATGCCGCAATCGCTGGCTCACTTCTTCGCGGTCGGGGTGCCGGGGGTCCTGCTGGAGGCGGACGGACGCGTCTACCACAATGCCGGCGCCACCGAGGCCCAGGAACTCGGCGCGGCGCTGGCTTCGGCCGCAGCCCATCTCAGGCTGTTCGAGGACGCCAGGCAGGCGCTGGTCTATGCCGCCCCGCATATCGGCTTCGCCGTCAGCATCGACCAGGACCAGTTCATGTCCATCGCCAAGATCAGGGCGCTGCGCCGGCTGTGGGCGAGGATGCTTGAGCTGTGCTCCATCCCCGCCTCGCCGGCGACGATCCATGCCGAGACCTCGTGGCGCATGATGACCACGGCCGATCCGGAGACCAACATCCTGCGGAGCGCCATCGCCTGCTTCGCCGCGGCGGTGGGCGGCGCGGATTCGATTTCGGTGCTTCCGCATACGATCGCGCACGGATTGCCTGAGGGTTTCGCCCGGCGCGTCGCGCGCAACACGCAACTCGTCATGGCCTCCGAGAGCCATCTCGACTTCGTCGCCGATCCGGCGGCGGGCGCCGGCAGCATCGAAGCGTTGACGGACGCGCTTTGCGAACGGGCGTGGGCGGAGTTCCAGTTCATCGAGCGTGAAGGCGGCATCCTGGAGTGCCTCGCCGCGGGACATCTGCAGCGACGGATCGGCGCAGCCAGCGACGCCCGCCTGCTGCGGTACCGTGAAGGCGGCAGCCAGATCGTCGGCGCCACCGTCTACCAGCTCGCCAACGAGCGCCCCGTCGAAACCCTGGCTGCCGAACGACGCCCCCTGCCGACGGAAGGCGCCGCCTTCTGCGAGAAGCTCGACAGCCTGCGCATCGAGGAAGCCATCGGAGCGTCGTCGTGATTCCGGATTTCCGTACGATCGACTGGAAGGACGCCGGCATTCGGGCAAGACCCGCCGAAGGACCGGCATGGGACACCCCGGAAGGCATCGCCGTGAAACGATCCTACGGCGAGCGCGACCTCGCAGGCCTGCGCTTCGTCGATACATGGCCGGGCATTGCCCCCTTCATCCGCGGCCCCTACCCGACCATGTACGTCCAGCAGCCGTGGACGATCCGGCAGTACGCCGGCTTCTCGACGGCGGAGGAATCCAACGCATTCTACCGGCGCAACATGGAGGCCGGGCAGAAGGGGCTGTCGGTCGCCTTCGACCTCGCCACGCATCGCGGCTACGACAGCGATCATCCGCGCGTGGCCGGCGACGTCGGCATGGCCGGCGTGGCAATCGATTCGATCCTCGACATGCGCCAGTTGTTCGACCGGATTCCGCTCGGCGAAATGACCGTGTCGATGACCATGAACGGGGCGGTTTTGCCGGTTCTTGCGCTCTACATCGTGGCGGCGGAGGAACAGGGCGTCGCGCAAAAGGACCTCGCCGGAACCATCCAGAACGACATCCTCAAGGAGTTCATGGTCCGCAACACCTACATCTATCCGCCGAAACCCTCGATGCGGATCGTGTCGGACATCTTCGCCTACACCTCGAAATCAATGCCGAAGTTCAACTCGATATCGATTTCCGGCTACCACATGCAGGAAGCCGGCGCGACGGCGGACCTCGAGCTTGCCTACACCATCGCCGACGGCATCGAATACGGTCGCGCGGGGCTCGCAGCCGGGCTCGACATCGATCATTTCGCGCCGCGGCTGTCATTCTTCTTTGCGATCGGCATGAACTTCTTCATGGAGGTCGCGAAGCTGCGCGCCGCACGGCTGTTGTGGGCGGCGCTCGTGCAGAAGAACTTTGAGCCGAAGTCCGCGCGGTCGCTGTCGCTGCGCACCCATTGCCAGACCTCCGGCTGGTCGCTGACCGCGCAGGACCCCTACAACAACATCGTCAGGACCATGATCGAGGCGATGGCGGCGACGCAGGGCCACACCCAGTCGTTGCACACCAATGCCTTCGACGAGGCGCTCGCGCTGCCCACCGATCATTCCGCACGCATCGCGCGCAACACTCAGCTAATCCTGCAGAAGGAATCAGGCACGGTTCGCATGATCGACCCCTGGGGCGGCTCGGCCTATGTCGAGCGGCTGACGCACGACCTCGCCACCCGCGCGATGACCCATATCGAGGAGGTCGAGGCGCTTGGCGGCATGGCTGCGGCGATCGAGAAGGGCATCCCGAAAGCCCGCATCGAGGAGGCATCGGCCCGCACCCAGGCGCGTATCGATTCCGGCAGCCAGGTGCTGGTCGGCGTCAACGCATGGCGTCCCGAAAGGGACATCGCCGTCGATGTGCTCAAGGTCGACAACGCGGAAGTTCGCGCGCGCCAGTTGGCCAAGCTGCAGATGCTCAAGGGCACCCGCGACGTCGCAGCCGTCGAGCAGGCGCTCGACGCGCTGACCAAGGCCGCGCAGGGGGACGGCAACCTGCTCGAGTTCGCGATCCGGGCCGCTCGCGCCCATGCGACGGTCGGCGAGATTTCACTGGCCCTGGAAAGGGCCTTCGGCCGGCACGTGGCAGCCGTCCAGACCATCTCCGGCGTCTACCGGAAGGAACTCGGCGAGAACCCGGTCGCCGACCGCGTGGCGGAAAAGGTCGAGGCATTCGAGAAGAAGACCGGCTCGCGCCCGAGCATCCTGATCGCCAAGATGGGCCAGGACGGCCACGACCGCGGCCAGAAGGTCGTGGCGACCGCCTTCGCCGACCTCGGCTTCGACGTGACCGTGGGGGCAATGTTCCAGACGCCTGCCGAAATCGCCAGGCTCGCCGTCGAGCGCAACGTCGATGTGGTCGGCGCGTCCTCGCTCGCGGCCGGACACCTGACGCTCATTCCCGAACTGCGCGCCGAACTCGACAGGCTCGGCGGAGGCAAGATCGCCATCATCGCCGGCGGCGTCATACCGCCCCAGGACCACGATGCCATGCGCAAGGCCGGCGCGGTCGAAATCTTCCCGCCCGGGACGGTCATCCCGGACGCGGCCGATCGACTTGTCGACAGGCTTTTACAACTTGCGGTTTAGGTAGCGGGTCGCTAGATTTGCCTCAAGAGGGAGGCGGCCCATGGGTAGATCAAGCGGCGATTCCGTGCGACCCGCTAGTGCCGGAACAGACGAGGCTAAGGCGGCGACGCCCCGCGGGTCCGACATCGGACAGGGCATGTCTCCCGAGATGCGTCGGCAGATGGAAGCCGCCAAGGAGCGCATGAAGCGGTACCACGCCGTCTACGGCCAGAAGCCGCCCGAGTCTGAGCCGGGTTGATCGCGACGTTCAACCGGCCTGAAGGTCGACGATCTCCCACTCTTTTCCGCTCACCAAGACCACGTCGCCGGGCGATCTACCAAAAAGCGCCTGCGCCATCGGCGATACGTGGGAAATGCTCCCGCTGGCGGCGTCTGCCTCGTCCTCGCCGACAATCTTCCAGCTTCGCCGCTTTCCGTCCTCGCCCTCTATGGCAACGGTCATCCCGAAGCGAACGACCGTGCTGCCCGGGTCAGGTTCCGCCAGCTCGGCATTTTCCCGGCGCGCGGTCCAGTAGCGAAGATCGCGCGACAGGGCAGCGATGCGCGACCTGTCGGACTCGGCCTCGGCGTGGGCAAGATCCTTGCGCAGGCCGGCAAGCGTCTCCTCGATCATCGCAAGGCCCTTGCGTGTCACCAGGTTGCGATGCGGACTGACGGGCCGCTCGCCGAAGTCTGCGATTGCGCCTTCGCTGTCGTCTTCGCGTGTGAATGCCCTGCTCATGCCACAACCTAAGCCGTTGCGGCACAACCATTCAAGGCCGCGGCCTCACCACTCGATCGCCCCGGTCGGACAAATCTCACCGACGACCTCGCCCCGGCGACTGGGGACCGGCGGCCGCGCAAGCTCCTCGAGGCGAGACGACAGGCCTTCGTCGCGCCGCAGTATCCGTGCCAACACCGCCGAGATCATCGACTCGGCGGCCCGGCCTGCGCCGTCGTCGCATTTCAATGCAACGCCCAGCCCCAGTTCCGGCAACGCCGCGCAGTAGACGCCTTCCGCACCCGACTTGACGAAGATGCGGCCTGGGGCGGCTTGCATCAAGGGCAGGTCCGCCGAGTCGGAACCGGACACGTAGAACGGTTCGGACATGCAGGCGGAAAAGAGACGCCGGGCGGCGGCCGCTCGTCCGGCCGCAAGCCCGACGCCCGTCGCCATCCTCGCGAAACCATAGGCCAGGCTCCGGAGCGAAACCCCGTACGTCGGGATCGAGCAGCCGTCGATGACGCTGTTGTCGGCGTCGTGCGGCGCACCCGTCACATCCTCCATGACCTCGCGAATGATCGCCTGGTAGGGATGTTCGAAGGTGGAATAGCCCTGGCAGAACAGGCCGATGTGCCGGCACGCGCAGAGGAATGCCGAGTGCTTCCCGGAACAGTTGTTGTGCAGCGCCGACGGGCTCCGACCGGCCCGCGCAAGAGCCAGGGTGGCATCCTGGTTGAACGGCCAGTGCGCGCCGCACTCGAGCGCTTCCGCGTCCAGCCCGACGCGTGACAGCATTGAGGACGCCAGCGCGACATGCGCCTCCTCACCGCGATGCGACGCACAGGCCAGCGCGAGTTCCCGGTCGGAAAAATCCAGGGCGTCCGCCGCGCCGCTCTCGACCAGCGGAAGGGCCTGGATCGACTTGACCGCCGAACGTGGAAAGACGGGGTACGAGATGTCGCCGATCTCGGCGAACATCGCTCCCGATGCGTCGCAGACCGCCACGGCGCCGCGATGCGCGCTCTCGACGCGATTTCCGCGCCATACCTCGACAAGGACAGGGTTTGCCATCGCCCTAACCTACCGGCGCAATGTCTCGCGAAGGACGCGGCGCGGCCCGGGATCACCGCTTGGCAGGTGTTCGCAGGTGGCGCCGTCGGTCCCCATGTTCCTAGCCCACGATGCCCGCGGAGAGAAAGCCACCATCCACCGAAAGCGTATGGCCGTTGACGAAGCTGGCCTCGGGAGAAAGCAGGAAAGCCACTGCGGCCGCCACCTCGTCCGGTTCGCCGTAGCGCCCCTGCGGGATCTGGCGTGTCCAGAGCCGCCTCTCGTCGGGCCGGTGCTTTGACATCGCCGGGGTCTCGATCGGCCCCGGCGCGACGCAGTTCACCCGAACTCCATGCGCTCCGTATTCGAGCGCGAGGACGTCCGACATCAGCTTCAGCCCGGCCTTGGAGGCGCCGTAGGCAATCTGCCCGCGAACGGCGCGCAGACCGGAGACGGAGGCGATGTTGACGATCGACAGCGTCGCGCCCATACGCTCCAGGGCGGCGCGCGACGCGATGAACGCGCCGACCAGATTGACGTCGAGCACCTCGCGAAAGAGTTCCGACGTGGTTTCGTCGGCCGGCAAGTCGCGAACGATGCCGGCCGAATTGACCAGCCCGCCTATGAGTCCCAGCCGGTCGACGATCTCGTCGAAGGCCACGGCGATCTCGTCTTCGTCCGTCACGTCGGCCGCCAGGAATATGGCGTTCTCGTCGGAGAACGCGCTGTCGGCCGAGGCCAGCGCATCGACATCGGAATCCACCACGGCGACGGGCCACCCGTCGTCGAGCAGGCGCTTGACGACGGCCATGCCGATGCCGGACGCCCCGCCGGTGACGATCGCCGGGTGTCTCATTTCATTCTTTCAAGGATCGAGACGTAGTTCGCGACGGCCGCGCCGCCCATGTTGAAGATGCCGCCGAGCGATGCATCCTTCACCTGGATGTCACCGGCCTCGCCGGTCAACTGCATCGACGTCAGCACGTGCATCGAGACGCCGGTCGCGCCGATCGGATGACCCTTCGCCTTCAGCCCGCCCGAGGGGTTGACTGGCAGCCGCCCGCCCATGGCGGTCTGGCCTTCCATCGCCACGCGGGCGCCCTCGCCCCGCTTGGCCAGGCCCATGGCCTCGTATTCGATCAGTTCGGCGATGGTGAAGCAGTCGTGGGTCTCCACGAAGGAAAGGTCGTCGAGCCGCGCCCCGGCGTGGACGAGCGCCCGCTGCCAAGCCTCCGCACAGCCTTCGAAGAGGAGGATGTCGCGCTTCGACATCGGCAGAAAGTCCTGCACGTGCTCATTCGCGCGAAAGCCGACGGCGCGCTGCATGGTCGCCGCGATATCGCTTTCGGCGATGACCAGCGCGGCCGCTCCGTCGGAGACCGGCGAGCAGTCGGTCCGCTTCAGGGGGCCGGCCACGAACGGATTCTTCTCGCTCTCGTGCCGGCAGAAGTCGAACCCGAGATCCTTGCGTATCTGGGCATAGGGATTGGCTGTCCCGTTCCTGTGGTTCTTGGCGGCGATCATCGCCAGGGCATCCGACTGGTCGCCGTACCGCTGGAAATAGGCCTGGGCGATCTTGCCGAAGACACCGGCGAACCCGGCCGGCGTGTCCCCGTCCTCCGGCAGGTATGAGGCCTTGAGGAGATTCTTTCCGACGTCGGCGGCCGGCGTCGTCGTCATCTGCTCGGCGCCGACCACCAGGACGATCCGCGCCGCGCCCGACTTGATGGCGCGCAGGCCCTGTCGCACCGCGGCCGAACCGGTCGCGCAGGCATTCTCCACCCTGGTCGCCGGCTTGAAGCGCAAGCGGTCGTCGGCCTGCAGCACGAGGCTTGCGGTGAAATCCTGCGGCGAGAAGCCGGCATTGAAATGGCCAAGCGCAATCTCGTCGACGTCTTCCGGCCCGACTCCGGCATGGTCGAGCGCGTCCCTGGCCACCGCGGTGATCAGGCTCTCCAGCGTCTCGCCTTCCAGTTTGCCGAAGCGCGAATGCGCCCAGCCGACGATGCATGCCGTCATCCGTCTCTCCCGGGCAACGCAGCCCGACCACAATGTGGACGCGCCGACGCACGGCGTAAAGGCCGACGTCCAGCCTCGGAACGCGGTTTTTTGTTGATTGACCAGTCAATTAAAAATACGGTCGCGCCCAAGGAGCAGTCATGCCAAAGGTCGGAATGGAACCGCTGCGCCGCAAGGCGCTCATCGATGCCGCTCTGTCTGCGATCGGCGAGCGTGGTTCGCTCGACGTGACGATGTCGGAGATCGCCAGCCGGGCCGGCGTGTCGTCGGCGCTGGCGCATCACTATTTCGGCGCGAAGGCAGAACTTCTGCAGGCGACAATGCAGCACCTGCTCGCCGAACTGAATGCCGACGCGCGCCACGCGCTTTCAAGGGCGGGGTCGCCGCGCGAGCGCGTCTCCGCGATCATCGCCGTCAACTTCTCCGCAAAGCAGTTCCGCCCCGAAACCATCGCGGCATGGCTCGCCTTCTACGTCGAGGCGCAGAAGTCGCCGACCCTGCGGCGCTTGCTTCGCATCTACGCGCGTCGGCTGCACTCCAACCTGATGAGCGGGCTGGCGAACCTTTTGCCGCGGCACGAGGCCCAGCAGTCGGCAGAGACGATCGCAGCGCTGATCGACGGGTTCTATATCCGGTGCGCACTCAAGCAGGGCGAACCGGACGCCCGCTCGGCCATCGCCCAGGTCACCGACTATGTCGCGCTAAAGCTTGCACAAGCCGGCGCATCGACCTGCCGAACCCAGTCTTGAAGCAAGGGAACGCACGATGATCACTGTATGGGGACGCATCACCTCCGCAAATGTGCAGGCAGTCATGTGGGCGCTTGCCGAACTCGGCGTCGAAAGCAAACGCATCGACACCGGCGGCGCCTTCGGCGGAACGGACACGCCGGAATACCTGGCGATGAACCCCAACAAGCTGGTCCCCACGATCCAGGACGGCGACCTGACCATGTGGGAGAGCGCGGCGATCGTGCGCTATCTCGGTGCCACATACGGCGACGACGGCTTCTGGCCGTCCGATCCCGTCGCGCGGGCACGGATCGACCAGTGGGCCGAGTGGGCCAAGACGAGCTTCGCGCCCACCCTCCTCGGCGGGATTTTCCTGCCGCTGGTCGCCACGCGCGAGGAGAACCGCGACGCAAAGGCGGTAGCAGCGGCAGTGACGCGCATGCAGGGATTGGCCAGGATCGTCGATGCGAGGCTGGCTCGGAGCCCGTTCCTCGGCGGCGAACGCCTCGCTTTCGGCGACTGCATCTTCGGAACCCTGCTCTACCGCTACTTCACCGTCGACTTCGAGCGCGCCGACACCCCTCACCTGCAGGCCTACTACGATCGCCTGCGCAGCCGGCCAGCCTACGAGCGCAGCGCCATGATCTCGTATGAAAGCCTGAGGGCCAAATGATCCCCACCCTCGACCACCTGCGACGCGCCTATGCGGTCACGTCCGGCGCGACGCACCTTACCCCGCTTCTCGAGTCGGCCGCCCTCGCCCGCCAAACCGGTGCGAGCAGCGTCTATGTGAAGCCGGAGGCGCTGCAGTGGGCGGGGTCGTTCAAGGTGCGCGGCGCATACTGGCGGTTGAAGCAGTTGTCGCCAGAGGAAGCCCGGCGCGGAGTGGTCGCTTACTCCTCCGGCAACTTCGCGCAAGGGCTCGCAGCGGCCGGCCAGGCGCTCGGCATACCGGTCACCATCGTCATGCCGATCGATGCGCCGGTCGCGAAGCGTGAAGCAACGGCGGGCTACGGGGCAACCGTCGTGCTCACCGATCACGGCGAGCGCGCCCGCGAGGAAGTCGCCTCCGAAAAGGCCCGTGAGATCGCCCGCGAAAGCGGCCTCGTCCTCCTGCATCCCTTCGACGATGCGGAAATCGTGGCGGGCCAGGCCGGCGTCGGACTCGAAGCGCTCGACCAGCTTGCCGCCCGGGGAGCGAGCGCCGATGTCGTCTTCTGCCCGGTCGGCGGGGGCGGGCTGATCGGCGGCGTCGCGCTCGCCTTCCACTACCTGTCGCCCCGCACCGAACTCATCGCGGTCGAGCCGAAGGGTTTCAACGGCCTCGGGGCCTCGCTCGCCAGCGGCCGGATCGAGACCATGCCGATCGGTCCCCGATCCATATGCGACGGCCTTATGGCCCGGCGGCCCGGCGAAGCGCCCTTTGCCGCCGTACGTGACACCGGCCTGCGCGGCATGACGGTCGACGACGCAGCCGTCCGCCAGGCTATGAAGATCGCCTTCGAACGCCTGAAGATCGCGCTCGAGCCGTCCGGCGCCGCATCCTTGGCCGCGCTGCTTTCCGGCGAATGCGACGTGCGTGGCAAGACGGTCCTGGTCATCGCAAGCGGCGGCAACGTGGCGCTGGCGGACTTCATGAAACAGGTCGAACATGCTTGAAGCGGACTACGTCATCATCGGCTCCGGCTCGGCCGGGTCGGCGCTCGCCTACCGCCTGTCGGAGGACGGCCGACACTCGGTCATCGTGATCGAGTACGGCGGCAGCGACTACGGGCCGCTGATCCAGATGCCGTCCGCCTTGTCGATCCCGCTTAACATGAGCCTCTACGACTGGGGCTTCGCCAGCGAGCCCGAGCCCCACCTTGGCGGCCGCGTGCTTGCAACGCCGCGCGGCAAGGTGCTGGGCGGCTCCTCCTCGATCAACGGCATGGTCTATGTGCGCGGCCATGCGCGCGACTTTGACCACTGGGCCGAACAGGGGGCCGCCGGATGGGCGTTCGCCGACGTGCTGCCCTATTTCAAGCGCATGGAAAATGTCGAGGGGGGCGAGGCCGGCTGGCGCGGCACGGACGGGCCGCTGCACGTGCAGCGCGGCCCACGTCGCAACCCGCTCTATGCCGCGTTCGTCGACGCCGGCAAGCAGGCCGGCTTCGAACTCACCGCCGACTACAACGGCTCGAAGCAGGAGGGTTTCGGCGCGATGGAGCAGACCATCCATCGCGGCCGCCGCTGGTCGGCGGCCAACGCCTATCTGAGGCCGGCGTTCAAACGGAAAAACGTGAGTCTCGTCAGTGGCTTCGCGCGGCGCGTGGTGATCGAGAATCAACGCGCGACCGGCGTCGAGATCGAAGCTCGCAAAACGATTCAGGTCGTTAAGGCGCGACGTGAAGTGATCGTCGCCGCCTCGGCTATAAACTCGCCAAAACTGCTGATGCTGTCGGGCATCGGGCCGGCGGCCGAGCTCAGGCGACACGGCATCGATGTCGTCGCCGACCGGCCCGGCGTCGGCCGCAACCTGCAGGATCACCTGGAGCTCTACATCCAGCAGGAATCGCTGCAGCCGATCACGCTGTATTCGGTCTTCAACCCGATCTCGAAGGCGCTGATCGGCGCCCAGTGGCTGTTCTTCAAGACCGGGCTTGGCGCAACCAACCATTTCGAGGCGGCCGCCTTCGTGCGATCGGCCGCGGGCGTCGACTATCCCGACATGCAGTACCACTTCATCCCGGCAGCCGTGCGCTACGACGGCAAGGCCGCTGCCAATTCGCACGGCTTCCAGGCGCATGTCGGACCGATGCGTTCGAAATCGCGTGGCGCGATCGCACTGCGATCCCCGGATCCCTGGGCCAAGCCGGAGATCCGCTTCAACTACATGTCGCATCCCGACGACTGGCGCGACTTCCGGCACGCCATCCGCCTGACCCGCGACATATTCGGCCAGGCTGCGTTCGACCCCTATCGCGGGCGCGAACTATCGCCTGGAAGCGCCGTCCAGAGCGACGACGAACTCGACGCCTTCATCCGCCAGCACGCCGAGAGCGCCTATCACCCCTGCGGCACCTGCCGGATGGGCAGCGCTGCCGACCCTGCCAGCGTGGTCGATCCGGAATGCCGCGTCATCGGCGTCGAGGGGCTGAGGGTCGCGGACTCCTCGATCTTTCCACGCATCACCAACGGCAACCTCAACGCCCCCTCGATCATGACGGGTGAGAAGGCCGCGGACCACGTCCTCGGCCGAACGCCGCTGTCGCCCTCCAACCAGGAGCCGTGGATCAATCCGCGTTGGCGCGAAAGCGACCGCTGAAACGTGCTAGAAGCGTTCCGGACACAAGGAATTTCGTGATGAAGGCCCAGCCCACTGCATCGCACTACATCAATGGCAGCTTCGTCGACGACGACCGCGGCGCGGCGCTTCCCATCATCTATCCCGCCACCGGCGAGACGATCGCGACGGTGCGGGCCGCGACCGAGAATGTCGTCGAACTCGCCATCGAAGCCGCGCGCGAGGCGCAGCCAGCATGGGCGCGGTTGAAGCCGGTCGAGCGCGGCCGCATCCTGCGCCGCGCCGCCGATATCCTGCGAGCGCGCAACGATGAACTGGCGCGCGTGGAGACGCTCGACACCGGCAAGGCCATTCAGGAAACGCTGGTCGCCGACCCGGCATCTGCCGCCGACGCTCTGGAATATTTCGGCGGTGCGGTCGGAAGCTACAACGGCGACTATGTCGACTTCGGCGGTTCATTCGCCTACACGCGGCGCGAGCCACTCGGCGTCTGCGCCGGCATCGGCGCCTGGAACTATCCCATCCAGGGGGCGGGCTGGAAGTCCGCGCCGGCGCTCGCCATGGGCAACGCGATGGTGTTCAAGCCGTCCGAGAACACACCGCTTTCGGCGCTGGCGCTTGCCGAGATCTACACGGAAGCGGGCCTTCCGAATGGCCTGTTCAACGTGGTGCAAGGCTACGGCGATGTCGGCGCCGCGCTCGCGCAGCATCCCGCCGTGGCGAAAGTTTCGCTGACCGGCTCGGTGCCGACCGGGCGAAAGGTGCTCGGGCTCGCCGGCTCGCTGATGAAGCACGCCACGATGGAGCTCGGTGGCAAGTCACCGCTCATCATCTTCGACGATGCGGATATCGAGAATGCGGTCGGTGGCGCGATGCTGGCCAATTTCTACTCGACCGGCCAGGTCTGCTCGAATGGCACGCGCGTCTTCGTGCAGGACGGGCTGCATGACCGTTTCCTCGATCGCCTGGTCGAACGCACGAAGGCGATCCGTATCGGCGATCCGCTCGATCCCGACACGCAGATGGGGCCGCTGATCAACAAGGCCCAGCACGAAAAGGTGCTGTCCTACATCGACATCGGCCGGAATGAAGGGGCGCAGCTGCGCCACGGCGGAGGCGTTCCGTCTCTGCAGGGCTTCGAAGGAGGCTTCTTCGTCGAGCCGACGGTCTTCGCCGAAGTCACCGACAACATGCGCATTGCGCGCGAGGAGATCTTCGGACCGGTGATGTCGGTGCTGCGGTTCGAGCATGAGGACGAGGTGATCGGACGCGCCAACGACACGGAGTTCGGGCTGTCGGCGGGCGTCTTCACCCGCGACCTGCCGCGCGCGCACCGGGTGATCGCCGACCTGCAGGCGGGTTCGTGCTGGATCAACCACTACAACCTGGCGCCGGTCGAAATCCCGTTCGGCGGCTTCAAGCAGTCCGGCATCGGCCGCGAGAACTCGCTTGCGGCGCTCGAGCACTATTCCCAGCTGAAGTCGGTCTATGTCGAGACCGGAGACGTCGTCAGCCCCTATTAGGCAGCGCTACGGCGTCCCCTCGGTTCCGTCGAGATACTGCGTCAGCGCGCTGACCAGGTGATAAAAGATGCTGGCCGGCACCTCGGTCGCCTGCGAACGCCCGCGCTCATCGATGCGATCGATCCACAGCCCGGTCGGCGCCGGGTCGATGTGCCACCGGAACAGCCGCCCCACCCGCGCCTCGACTTCCGGCTTCAGGTCCGGGCCGCCCGAGCCGTCGAGCGCAAGGGCGGCCTTGATGGCTTCCGCCTGCGGCCAACTGCGCGACAGGCGGTCGAGCGGCAGCCCCTGGCGCGAAACCGCGCCGTAGGCGAGCCCCGTCGCGCGGTTCAATCCGTTGGCGATGGCCGACGCGTAGAGCTTCCTGGCGAAGGCGGTCAGTTCCGGTTCGCCGCTCTTGTGCGCGTAGTCGACCAGCAGCGAGGCCCATTCGAAATGATGCCCGGGTTCCGTCCAGCTTCCCGCCTCGCCCGCCTCGGGGTGCCAACTGCCGTCGAAGAACTCACCAAGCGTCCAGCTGTCGGCGTCGAAGAAATGCCGCTTGAAGAGGTCGATGATCCGCCCTGCCCTCTCCAGATACCGACCGTCGCCGGTGACCGTGTGCCAGGCGAGGAAAGCCTCCAGGAGATGCATATGCGGGTTGGAGCGTCGTTTCGCGTGCCGCTGCGGCGTCTCCAGGTAGCCGCCCGCGGCGCGGTCCTCCAGGTGCCTGTCTAGGAACGTCGCCGTCTCCTCGCCCAACCGCAGTGCGTCAGGGTTGCCGCACAGCTGCGCCCAGGCCAGGGCCAGCAGGACGCAGGAATGGTCGTAGGCGTCCTCGACCGGATCGGCGACGCTGCCATCGACATTCAGCGTCCTGACCCAGCCGCCGCGCTCTGTGCGTCCGCTTGCGCCCATGAAGTCCAGGCCCTGAGCGATCAGCCGGTCGGCCGGACCGTCCCAGCCGCGCACCTTGGCGACGGCGAAGGCGTAGACCTGACGCGCCATCGTGCGCATGCGCTTCGGTTTCGGAAGCGGCGACCCGTCGAACCCCAGCGCTTCGTGAAATCCGCCATGGACCTCGTCGACGCCCTTCGTCGACCAGAGCGGCAGCGTTTCGTCGAACAGCCAGTGATGAACCCGCCGCCGCCATGCGCCGCTGACGAGGACGCGGTCGGGCGCGGGCGTGAAGCGCGTTTCGAGCCGGCCGCTGCGCTCGAGTTGCTCGACGATCTTCTTGACGTTCTGCGAGTGGCTGACCGGCGCGGCAAAGGTCGCGTCGGACGTGGCGACGATGGCGACGTTCTTCAGGCCGATGGCTGACAGGAGGCCGCCATCGCTCCGCAAATAGGAATTCTCGCAGTCGATCGCGACGACGTCGCCGACGATGACGTTGCCCTGGCCATCGGCCGGCCCGACATCGAGCAGCGACTGCCACGAACCGAGATCGTTCCAGCGAAAGCCCGCGGGAACCATGGCGATGCGCTCCGCCTTCTCCATGATCGCATAGTCGATCGACGTCGACGGGATCGCCTCGTAGCGGTCGAACGGCATGTAGAGGCCGGAGAGATCGCGGGTCGCACCCGCAAATGCCGCCTCGACTGCTCCCCAGATATCCGGTCGCAGCTTGAGGAACGCCTGTCGCATCGCTCCGGCGCGAAACAGGAAGATGCCGGTGTTCCAGTAGAAGTTGCCCGCCGCGAGATATGCCTCGGCCGTCGCACGGTCCGGTTTCTCCACGAAGCGAGACACGTTCCGCACGCCTTCGCCGCCATCCACCTCGATATAGCCGTAGCCGGTCTCCGGCTGCGTCGGCCTGACGCCGAAGACGACGACGCGGCCGTCCCTGGCCGGCCCCGCGCCTTCGCTGACGGACTGCCAGAACTGGGTGTCGGTCGAGATTTCGTGATCCGAGGGCACGACAAGCATCAGGCAGTCGCCATGCGATGCCAGCGTCTGCAGCGTGGCTACGGCGACAGCCGCCGCCGTGTTCCTTCCGATCGGTTCGAAGATCGCCCCGCCGCCAGCCAC
Organism: Mesorhizobium marinum; assembly: GCF_040813675.1. Lineage (NCBI taxonomy): Bacteria > Pseudomonadati > Pseudomonadota > Alphaproteobacteria > Hyphomicrobiales > Phyllobacteriaceae > Mesorhizobium > Mesorhizobium marinum. The sequence continues at coordinate 406,462 of NZ_JBFOCI010000003.1, forward strand.
GTTCACCTCGGCAAGGGCGTCGTGCACACGGCGGGCATGCTTTTCCGACGCGATCAGGTAGATTGGCGTTTCGCCTTCCGGTCTCGACGCCAGCCGCCGCAGCGTCTTCGCCAGCATCGAGCCGTCGCCCGCGAGGTCGTGGAACTGCTTGGGATTGTCTTCGCGCGACAGCGGCCACAAGCGCGAGCCGACGCCGCCGCTCATAACGTAGCCGACGATCTTCTCACCCATGGTCAGGTCCCGGCCTCCGCTCAGAACGTCTGGTTGTAGGCGCCGACTTCGGGGTTGCGGCGCAGCACCGCGTCGACGGCCTCGAACATTTCCCGGCGCCTCTCCGCCGACACGGGGCTTTCGACAACGACGACCAGTTCGGGCTTGTTCGACGACGCCCGCACCAGCCCCCAGGTGCCGTCCTCGGCCATGATACGAACGCCATTCACCGTCACAAGTCCGGCTATCGGCTGCCCGGCGAATGCCTCGCCCCGCTCATGCATTGCGCGGAGTTCGGCGAGAACCCGCTCAACGACATCGTATTTGACGTCGTCGTCGCAATGCGGCGACATGGTCGGCGTTCCAAACGTCACCGGCAGCGAGGCAAAGAGGTCAGCCATCGACTTTCCGGGATTTCGGTCGAGCATCTGGCAAACCGCGACCGCGGTCACGATGCCATCGTCATAGCCCCGCCCGATCGGCGGGTTGAAGAAGAAATGGCCCGACTTTTCAAACCCGGCGATCGCGCCAAGCTCGGCCACCCGCCTCTTCAGGTGTGAATGGCCTGTTTTCCAGTAGTCGGTGGTGGCTTGGCTCGCCTGGAGCACCGGATCGGTATGGAAGATACCGGTCGACTTCACGTCGACCACGAACTTCGAACCGGGATGCAGCGCGGCGATGTCACGCGCGAGCAGCACGCCCACCTTGTCGGCGAATATCTCGTTCCCGAGATTGTCGACCACGCCGCAGCGATCCCCGTCGCCGTCGAAGCCCAGCCCGATGTCGGCGCCGGTTGCCAGGACCTTGTCGCGGATGGCATGCAGCATGTGCATGTCCTCGGGGTTGGGATTGTAGCGCGGGAAGCGGTTGTCCAGCTCGATATCGAGCGGGATCACCTCGCAGCCGATCCGCTCGAGCGCTTCCGGCGCGAAAGCGCCGGCCGTACCGTTGCCACAGGCGGCGACGACACGCAGCCGGCGCGCGATCCGCACCCCGTCGGTCAGGTCGTCGAGATAGGTCTTCCGGAAGTCCGCAACGAACTCGTAGGCGCCGCCGCCAACGATGTCGAAATCACCGCCAAGCACGATCGCCTTCAGCGCCGACATTTCGGCCGGCCCGAAGGTCAGCGGGCGCTCAGCGCCCATCTTGACCCCCGTCCAGCCATTCTCGTTGTGCGAAGCCGTAACCATGGCGACGGAAGGCGTGTCCAGCGCGAACTGTGCGAAATACGCCATCGGCGAGAGCGCAAGCCCGATATCCTTCACGCGGGCGCCGGCAGCCATCAGCCCGGACACGAGCGCCAGCTTGATCGACAGGGAATAGCTGCGGAAGTCGTGTCCCGTTACGATGTCGGGGCCGATGCCCATGCGCCGGATCAGCGTGCCGAGGCCCATGCCGATCGCCTGGACGCCGACAAGGTTCAGGTCGGGGTTTCGATCCGATCCAGGGTGGCCGAACCACCATCTCGCGTCGTACTCGCGAAACCCCGTCGCCTTGATCAGCGCGTCGGTCTCGAAGGCAAAGCTGTTCGGATCTGCCTCTGCGACAATCTTGAACGGCGCCAACTCAAGCTCCAGATGGATATGGTCATTTCGGCCCCCGCCGGCCGCTTCGATAGCCGTATAGGCGGTGTTGGCAAGGCAGGGAACCGAAAAGCGCAACAGGATGCCGCACGACACCAGAAACATCGACCTTTGGCGCTTGCAGTATGAGAATCGCGCGGCTATAAGCCCGCGTCTGGTCGCGGAGTGTAGCGCAGTCTGGTAGCGCACATCGTTCGGGACGATGGGGTCGCAGGTTCAAATCCTGCCACTCCGACCAGAATTACCCTGAATGGCAGCCCGGCTTCTCGCGATATCGATGATCGTGCGCGTTCGACCGCGCTTCAGAGGCGCTTTGCCATGAACATCGACGTCCCGGCACCCCCGGTGACCGGCCGGTAGCCGAGCGCCGCGTAGAAGCGCTGCGCGCCGCGGTTGCGCGGATGGACGTCGAGGAACAGCCCGGTCGAACCGGCCTTTGCCAGCCTCCCTTCCAGGAACTCCATGCAGCGCCGGCCGACTCCCCTGCCTCGGGCTTCCGGCAGCAGGTCGATGTGGCCGTGCGACGGAAAGTCCGCGAGCGAATCTGGAACGTCGAGGCTTGGATGGTGGATCGCATGGCGCGCCCAGTCGCTGTTGCGCCATGCCGTCCGGTCCTGGCCCGGATCGCGGACGTGCCGCTGCAGCGCCGGATACCAGTCGGCCTCGAGCCTGGCATAAAAGGCTGCCGTGTCGAGTGCCCCGAACAGATAGCCGCTGACGCCCGGTTCCCCCTCGATCACGAAGGCGAGGTCCGGTTCGAGCACCTGGTAGGGCACCGCATAGATCTGCCCCATCAGCGTCGGGTCGTCCTCCCGGGCGGAGGCATCGGCGCCGGCGTCGCCCGTCATCAGGCAGACCCGGCACAGCGCCTCGTGGTCCGCCGCAAGCGCGTGGCGCAGGACGAAGCCGCCGCCAAGGTCGAGGATCATGGCGGAAGGATACGGAAGTCCGCGCCTTCCGGCAGCAGTTGCCCGCCGTCCACGACGATCGTCGTGCCGGTGATGTAGGCCGCCTCGTCGGATGCGAGGAACAGGAATGCGTTGCCGACATCCCGTGGGGTGCCCAACCGGCCGAGCGGTATGGCGTCCTCCATCCCCTTGATGAACGCGGCGCCGCGCTGCTCGCGAATTGCCTCGGTCATGATGTTGCCGGGCTCGACGCCGTTCACGGTGATGCCGTAGCCGGAAAATTCCAGCGCCGCCGAGCGGATGAAGCCGTTGATGCCCGACTTGGTCGCCGAGTAGTGGCCATGGCCCGGGCTCGTCACATGCGGGCCGGTGATCGACGAGGTGAACAGCATGCGCCCGTAGCGCTGCGCCTTCATCGGCGTCAGCGCCGCGCGCGCCGCGTTGAAGGTGCCGCGCAGATTGACCGCCATGACGCGGTCCCAGTCATCCGGGCTGGTGTTCTCGATCAGTTGCCAGGGATAGATGCCGGCATTCTGGACGATGATGTCGAGCCGGCCATGGCGGTCCAGGGCCAGCGCGACAGCGGCCTCCGCGTCGGACATTTTCGATATGTCGGTGCGGACGAAGTCAACGCCGAGTTCGTCCGCGGTTGCCTGGCCGTGCGCCGTGTCGGTGTCCGCCAGAACCAGGTGGGCGCCCTCTTCGCGGAAGCGTTCGGCAATGCCGCGCCCGATGCCGCGCGCCGCGCCGATTATCAGCGCAACCTTTCCGTCGATACGCCCCGTCATGCGAGCCTCTGCCTGATCGTCTGTTTCAGGGTGTCCAGGAGAACCGCCGCCAGCACCAGCAGGCCATGGATGACCTGCGTGAAATTGGCGGGAAGACCCATGAGGTTGATGGCCGTGTTGATCGACGACAGCAGCAGCACGCCTGCATAGACGCCGGGAAGAGAGCCGACGCCGCCCTTGAGGCTGACGCCGCCGATCACCACCGCCGCGAATGCGTTGAACAGCAGGCCGACGCCGAGATTGGCGGTCGCGCCCGAGGTACGGATGGCGAGCAGCCAGCCAGCCATGCCGGCGATGGCGCCGGCGAGTGCGAAGGCGATGATGAGGTTGCGCGTAACCCTGATGCCCGCGCGATAGCTTGCCGTTTCGTTGCCGCCGATCATGATCAGGTGCCGGCCGAACGGCGTCTTGGCCATGATGAAGGAGAAGACGACGAAGCAGGTGATGGCGATCCATGCGGTCAGCGGCAGGCCCATCAGGCGCTGGATGCCGAGCCAGCGGACGGCCGGCGCCAGATCCTGGGCCGAGCGTCCTCCGGAAACCGCGACAACCAGGCCTCGCACCCATATGAAGGAGGCCAGCGTGATGATGAAGGCGCTCATCTTCACCTTGACGATGAGCAAGCCGTTGAGCGAACCGACAAGCCCGCCGACCGCAAGCGCCACGAGCAGCGATGCCGGCGCCATCAGCCATTCGGGCTGCAGCGTCAGTCCCATGCCGATGCCGGCCGAGCAGAACAGGATGCCGACGGCCATGGCGCCGAGCGCGGCCACCGACTCGACCGAAAGGTCCATGTTGCCGGTCATGATGACCAGCGCCAGCCCGATCGACATGACGCCGAGCACGCTAGACGCCTCGATGATGTTGGCGAAGATGCCGAGCTGGAAATAGTTCGGGATGAACAGCGAGAACATCGCCAGTACGAACAGCAGCATGAACCAGACGAGATTGTCGAGGACAAACTCAAGGATGCGGCGCGTGCGTGGGGTCATTGTCTGTCCGTGCGCATTTGGTTGTCAGGGTGGCGCTGGCGATCTCCGCGGGCATTTTGCCCGCCGGATTGCGCCACCCCGGGCAGGTGCAATGCCCTGGCGGGGGGTGGCGCTTTCTCAGGTCCGGGCGATCGGCCTACTCGACCGACTTGATGGTGTCGGCGGGCGGCTTCATGTTGCCCCAGAACGCCGGATTGTCGACGTTTTCCTTGGTGATGGCCGCACCCGGCAGGCGGATGTTCGGTCCCCACGCCTCGATCGTCATGGTGCCGTCGAGCCCGATGACGTCATACTGGCCGGCCTTGATCTCCTGCTTGTTCACGATCTTGTCCATGAACATCGCGACCGCGGCTGCCTGCGCGTAGAGCGGCTGCTCGACCTCGACATTCAGCCAGCCCTTGCGGATCAGGTCGAGGCCGACCGGAGCACCGTTCGAGCTCATCACCATGATGTCGCCGGGCTTCTTGCCGGCCGCCTCGAGCGAGGCCACCGCTGCCACCGAGAGGTGGGCGGCATGGTTGAAGATAAGGTCGATGTCGGGATTGGCGACCAGCTGGTCGGCGACGATCGTGCCGGCGTTCGACGCTTCCCACTGCATGGCCGGGTGCGAGATGATGGTGACCTCCGGATAGGCCTTCATCTTCTCCTCGAAACCCTTCTGGATATCGAGCGTGTACGGGTCGCCGGGGTCGCCGAGGACCTGCAGGACCTTGCCCTTCACCGAGCCGTTCTTGTCCTTGAGCAGCTGCTCGGCGGCAGCGGCCGCCACGTAGCCGATTTCGACGGTGCCGGCCACCGACGTCAATTCGGACGGCGTCGACGTGATCTGGCGGTCGAACTGCACGATCGGGATGCCCGCGGCGCGGACGGCTTCGATCGACGGCTTGAGCGCGTTGAAGTCGACGGCGGCGAGGATGACGGCCGCTGGCTTCAGCGCGATCACGTCATTGACCTGGGTCTGCTGGAGGTCGGTCTTGTTGTCGGCGTTGAGAGTCTTCATCTCGTAGCCGACCTGCTTGAGAAACATCTCGAGCGCGCTGACCGATCCGGTCTGGAATTCGTCGAGCAGCGTCGGCACGAGGTAATAGACCGTACCCTTCGTCTGCGCGAAGGCAGGCGTCAGGGCGGCCATCGCCAGCGCGGCGGCGCCGAAGGCTGCAGATAACAATCGCTTCATCTTTCTCGCTCCTGTTGAGCCGGACCCCTCTTATATGTCCCTCAGCCAGCCGGTCCGGCACCGGCAAGGGATTCTCCGGTGATCATGCCGATCACCGCATCGGGACTGGTTTCGCTGGTTGGAACGTCGCCCGCCACCACGCCCTGGCGGATCACGACGATGCGGTCGGCGACCTGGAACGCCTGCTGCATGATATGCGTGATGATGATGACGCCGATGCCCTGGTTCGCCACATGGCGAATCATCTCGAGGCCGCGCCGGGTCTGCTCGACGCCGAGTGCGGCAAAAGGTTCGTCCAGCAGCACCAGCTTGCCGCCCCAGTGCACGAAGCGGTTGAGCTCGATCGCCTGCCGCTGGCCGCCGGACAGGTGCTCGACCTTCGTGCGCAGCGACGGAATGCGGGTGCCTGCATTGGCCAGCGCCTCCGCGACGACCTTCTCCATCGCGCCTTCGTCCAGCACCGGAACGCCAAGCACCTTGCGGGTGATCTCGCGGCCCATGAAGAAGTTCGCGACCACGTCCACATTGGTGCACAGCGACAGGTCCTGGTAGACCGTCTCGATGCCGGCCGCCTTGGCCTCCGAAGGGGTCTTCGCCAGGAACTCCTTGCCTTCGAAGAGCAGCCGGCCGGAGGTAGGCTCGAGGCCGCCCGAAATGATCTTTACCAGCGTCGACTTGCCCGCGCCGTTGTCGCCGAGCAGCGCCACCACCTCGCCCTTGCCGATGGAGAAGCTGACGCCCTTCAGCGCCTCGATCGCTCCGAAATTCTTCCGGATGTCTTCCAGAACGAGCAGTGACGATGTCATGCCGCGACCTCCCCGCCGCTGAGGACGTCGCGCTCGCGCCCGCCCGTGAACATTTGGCCAAACCGCGGCGACAGGACGCTGGACACCGCGAGCGCCGCCGCACCGCGAAGGACAGAATGCTCGCCACCCTCGGCGATGCGGACGCGCGGCGTCTTGCGATCGCGCCTTGCCGCGACCGAGTTCGGCAGCACCGCCGTCAACTCGACGATGCGTTCGAGCAGGTTCGCCGGTGCAAGTCCGCCCAGCACGATCGTCTCTGGATCGAAGAGGTTCTCGATCGTCGCAATCGCGTTGCGGAATGTCGGCGCAACCGCTTCCAGCCAATCGGCGTCGCCGAGGCCCGAACGCCGCAGCGCATCGAGCGAAAAATAGCGTTCCAGGCAGCCGCGGTTGCCGCACGGACAGGCTTCGCCGTCGGGCACCACCGGGATGTGACCGATCTCCCCGGCATTGCCGGACGCGCCGCGCTGCACCTGCCCTTCGCGAACGAGCGCGCCGCCGAGACCGACGCCGAGATAGAGGAAGTAGTATTCGGAGAACCGCTTGCCGAGGCCGTAGAGGTGTTCGCCAAGTGCCGCCGCGGCCATGTCGGTTTCCAGGAAGGCGGGCAGGCCCGTCGCTTCGGCAAGCCGCTCGCGGATGGCCGTGTTTTCCCATCCGGCCATCGTCGTCGGGCCGACGAAGCTCATGGATTCGACGCCAAAAGGCCCGGGCAGCGCCAAGCCGATGCCGAGCATCCGACCCTTTGGCCGCTGCGCAATCAGCTCGGGGGCCATGGCGCCGATGATCTCGAACGCATCTTCCGGGGAAGCCCCCGCGATGTCCCGGCTCAGGCTGCCGATGACCTCGCCGCTCAGGTCGACCAATCCGGCCTCGACGCTGATCGGCGTGACGTTGACGCCGATCGCGAACCCGCCTTCCGGATTGATCTTGAGCATCGAAGGCGGAAGGCCGCGTCCCTTCGGCTCCTCGCGGACGGACACGAGGTAGTTCTGCTCCTCGAGTTCCCGGACGATGGTCGAGACGGTCTGGACGGTGAGCCCGACGCGCGCGGCGATTTCGCTTCGTGTGGTCAAGGAATGAAGCCGGACGAACTCCAGTACAATCCTGCGATTGTACGGCCGCCCGAATTCCTGGTTCGTCCCTCTGAGCGCCATGAATGACCCTTCGTTAACTCGACAGTACACTCCGCCCCTATTTTGTCAAATGGCTTTCTAAAATCGATCTGGGCCACGTTTGGACGGTCGTCCCGCGGGCAATCGACGGGAATGAGCACCCGCTCGAACGCGTCGTTGCGTGCTGAGACTTGCCGTTGTGCCCGGTCTAAGCGTTGGCGAACCGCTGGTTGTCCACCGCGGCCGCCATCAGGGCACGGGTGTAATCCTGCACGGGGTCGTCGAAGATGCGCTCGGTCTCGCCTTCTTCCACGATCTTTCCCGCCTTCATGACCAGCACGTAGTCCGACATAGCGCGGACCACGGCGAGGTCGTGGCTGATGAACAGGTAGGAGAGCCCGTGCTTCGCCTGCAGGCCGCGCAGCAGGTCGACGATCTGTTTCTGGACCGAGCGGTCCAGCGCCGAAGTCGGCTCGTCGAGGACGACGACGCTCGGCTTCAGGATCATCGCCCGCGCGATCGCGATCCGCTGCCGCTGTCCCCCCGAAAACTCGTGCGGGTAGCGGTTGCGCATGGCCGGATCCAGTTGCACCTCCGCAAGCGCCGCGGCGGCAAGCCCGTCGCGATCCCTGGCCGACAACGCCGGCTGGTGGACGCGCAGCCCCTCGCTCACGATCTGGCCGACCGTCATGCGCGGCGAAAGCGACCCGAACGGATCCTGGAAGACGAGTTGCAGGCCCTTGCGCAAGGGGCGCATGTCGCCGGCCCCAAGACCGGAGATGTCGCGTCCGGCGAACAGGACCTCGCCGTCGCTCGGCATCAGCCGCAGCATGGCGCGCCCGAGCGTCGACTTGCCCGAGCCGGACTCGCCGACGATGCCGATCGTCTGCCCCCGCCGCAGGGCGAGCGAGACGTGATCGACGGCCCGCAACGCAAGCTTGCTGGCCAGGAATCCGCCGCCGATCTCGAAGGTGACCGACACCTCCCTGCCCTCGAGCAGCACCGGCGCGGCATCCGGCACCGGCGACTTGTGGCCTTCTGGCTCGGCCGCGAGCAGCATCCTGGTGTAGTCGTGCTGTGGGGCCGAGAGCACGCGGTCGGTCGGCCCCTCCTCGACGACCATCCCCTCGCGCATCACATAGACCCGGTCGGCCAGCCGGCGCACGATGTTCAGGTCGTGCGTGATGAATACGATCGCCATGCCGAGCTTGGCCTGCAGTTCGGCCAGCAAGGCGAGGATCTGGGCCTGGATAGTGACGTCGAGCGCCGTCGTCGGTTCGTCGGCGATCAGGATTTCGGGGTTGTTGGCCAACGCCATGGCGATCATGACGCGCTGGCGCTGCCCGCCGGACAGTTCGTACGGATAGGACCGCATCCGCCGCTCGGGCTCCGGTATCCGCACCAGTTCGAGCAGCCGCAGCGCCTCGGCCCTGGCCTTTGCCCGCGACAGACCCTGGTGCCGCCTGATCGGCTCGATCAACTGGTTCCCGATCGTGTAGAGCGGATCGAGCGAGGTCATCGGCTCCTGGAAGATCATGCTGATCTTCCTGCCGCGGATGGCGTTGATCGCCGCCTTGTCGAGTTCAAGCAGGTTCTGGCCACGGTAGTCGGCGCGGCCGGTGGCGCGGCCGTTCGACGCCAGAAGCCGCATCGCGGCCATCATCGTCTGGCTCTTGCCCGATCCGGATTCGCCGACGATCGCGACGGTCTCGCCGGCGGCAAGCCGGATGTCGACGCCGCGCACCGCCTCGACGGTGCCGTCAAGCGTGTCGAACGAGACGCGCAGGCCGCGAATGGAGAGGATCGGCTCCGGCATGCTCAGCGATCCTTCGGATCGAGTGCGTCGCGCAATCCGTCGCCGACGAAATTCAGCGCGAACAGCGTGGACACCAGGAACAGGGCCGGAAAGACCAGCAGCCAGTTGGCGCTGCCGATGTTCTTGGCGCCGGCCGAGATCAGCACGCCCCAGCTGGTCATCGGCTCCTGGACGCCGAGCCCGAGAAAGGAGAGGAAACTCTCCAGGATGATCACATGCGGCACCAGAAGCGTCATGTAGATGACGACCGGACCGAGCAGGTTGGGCACGACATGCCGCAGCAGGATGCCGGTTTGGGTGACGCCCAGCGCCTCGGCCGCCTGGATGTATTCCTGCCTGCGGATCGACAGCGCCTGGCCGCGCACGATACGCGCCATGTCCAGCCAGAGCACCGCGCCGACGGCGAGGAACATCAGCACGAAATTGCGGCCGAAGAACACCACCAGCATGATGACGAAGAAGATGAACGGCAGCGAATAGAGCACGTCGACGATTCGCATCATGATCTCGTCGGTGCGACCGCCGAGAAAACCCGCGGTTGCGCCGTAGAGGACGCCGATCACAACGGCGGTCATGCCCGCGAGCAGGCCGATCGACAGCGAGATCCGCCCGGCCATCAGCGTCCTCGACAACAGGTCGCGCCCGACATTGTCGGTGCCGAGCAGGAAGTACTGCTGCTTGATGGCGGCGCTCATCACCATCGCGAGCCCGTCGTCCGCCCTGCTCTCCACCCTGGCGTCATGGAACGTGTCGGAGCGCTCGAGATAGCGCAGGTTGCGCTCGTCGATCGCCCGGCCCGACGTGACCTCGACGAAGACCCGGTCGCCTTCCTGGGTCCAGCCGCCCGGTTCGACGCGCATGCGCCGCAGCACGTCGTTGAGCGCTGACTCGACCATGTCGGCCTTCGGGTAGGCCGTCAGGCTGGGTGGCGTGCGCACGTAGTCGGCATAGATGGTCGTGTAGTTGTGCGGCACGAGCCATGGCCCGACGATGCAGGCCACCGTCATCAGAACCAGGAAGATCAGGCTGGCCATCGCCGCCCGGTTGGCGCGCATGCGGGCCCAGGCATCGCTCCACAACGATCGCCCGCCCGGCAGCTCGGTCGGGCCATTGGTGTCAAGGGCCGCGTCAGTCATAGCGCACCCGCGGATCGAGCACCGCGTAGATGATATCGACGATGAGGTTGAAGACGATGGTGAAGATGGCGATCACCACCACCGTCCCCATGACGAGCGTGTAGTCCCGGTTCAGGGCCGCATCGACGAAGTAGCGGCCGACGCCCGGGATGGCGAAGATCGTCTCGACGATCACCGATCCGGTCAGCAGGGCTGCCGCCGCCGGGCCGGCATAGGAGACGATCGGCAGCACCGCCCCGCGCAGCGCATGCTTCACGATCACCGACATGTCGGACAGGCCGAGCGCGCGCGCCGTCCTGATGTGGTGCGCCCGAAGCGCCTCTATCATCGAGCCGCGCATCAGCCGCGCCACGATGGCGATCTGCGGCAGGGCCAGCGTCAGCACCGGCCCGATCTTGTTGACGAAGGCACCGTCTCCCCAGCCGCCGATCGGCAAGAGGTTCCAGGTCAGCCCGAACACGAGCTGGATGATCGGCGCGATGACGAAGGTGGGAATGGTGGTGCCGGCCGTCGCCGTCGCGATCACCGCATAGTCGGCGGCCCGGTTCTGGTTGAGGGCGGCAATCGTGCCCAGCGTGCCGCCGACGATGAGGGCCAGCAGCAGCGCCATGGCGCCGAGCTGCACCGAGATCGGCAGGCCGGCGGCGAACAGTTCGGTGACGGTGAAATCGGGAAGATTGTAGCTGGGACCGAAATTTCCCTGCCCGAGGTTCTTGAGGTAGTTGACGTATTGCAGCCAGAGCGGGTCGTCGAGGCCGAACTGCGCCTCGATGTTCGCCTTGATCTCGGGGCTGAGGCCGCGCTCCTGGTTGAACGGGCCGCCTGGCGCTATCCGGATCAGGAAGAAGGCCAGCGTGACGACGACGAACAGCGTCGGTATGGCGGTCAGCAACCGCCGCAGGACATAGAGCAGCATCGAAACCCGGCCTCGGTGGGCGGAAGGGCGGCGCTCGCGACGAGCGCCGCCATCCCGTTCACTGCTTGCTGATGAAGCGGGTCGGGTGCACGTCCATCACGTTCGACTCGAAGCCGACGATCTTGGGCGAGACCAGGTTCTTGTAGGAGTAGTAGAGCAGCGGGATCTGGCCGACCTCGTCGATGAGCACCCGTTCTGCTTCTGCAAGATCCTGCATACGCAGTTGGGGCTTGCCGCCGTCAGCGGCCGCCTTGTCCATCAGTTCCTCGAATTTTGGGCTGTCATAGTCGGAGTAGTTGTTGCCGGACGCCTTGCGCGAAATGCCGAGGAAGCTCTCGGGATCCTTGTAGTCGGCGATCCAGCCGGCACGCGCCACGTCGAAATCGCCCTTCTGCTCGAGATGGCCGTAGTGCGTCTTGGTGTCGGTGTTGACCATGGTCACCTCGATCCCGAGCGGCTTGAGCTGCTCCTGGATGGCCACCGCGGTGTTCTTGTGGTTCTCCGACGTGTTGTAGCGGATCTCCATCTTCAGAGGGTTGTCAGGCGTGTAGCCAAGTTTTTCGAGGATGGCCTTGGCCTTGTCCTCGCGGTCGATCTGGGATTCCTCGGCGAAGCTGGCAAGCGCCGGCTCATACCCTTCGATGCCGGGCGGCACCATGGAGTATCCCGGCAGCATCGAGTTCTGCCAGACCTTCTCGGCCAGGAAATCGCGGTCGATCGCCATCGACACCGCGTTGCGCAGCTCGACGTTGTCCCACGGCGCCTTCGTCGTCTTGATCGCGTAGTAGTAGGTGCCGAGGTAGGGGCCAATGCGCAGCTGGTCGCCGAACTTCGCCTTCAGGTCGGCCAGCTGCTCGGTCGGAATGTCGTCGTTGGTGTCGAGTTCGCCCGCTTCGAAACGCTTGATGGCCGTGGAGCGGTCTTCCGTCGGGTAATAGTTCACGACGTCGATCTTCACGTTCGCCGCGTCATGGAACTTGGGGTTCTTGACCAGCTTGATGTGGTCGTTCGGTGTGAATTCGGCGAGCGTGTAGGCGCCGTTGGAAACCAGGTTGCCCGGCTTGATCCAGTCAGCGCCGAGCTTCTCGATCGACGCCCTGTTCACTGGGTAGGTCGACTGATGGGTCAGCATTTCGAGGAAATAGGGCGTCGGCGACTTCAGCGTCACCTCGAACGTCGTCGCATCGACAGCGCGTACGCCGAGTTCCTCGGGCTTCGCCTTGCCGGTGTTAACCTCCTCGCCGTTCTTCACGACGTAGAGCATCGACGAATATTCGGCGCCTGTCGCGGGATCCTCCAGGCGGCGGAAGGCGTAGACGAAATCGTCGGCGGTGACCGGCGTGCCGTCCGACCAGACGCCGTCCGGCCGCAGCTTGAACGTGTAGACCAGCCCGTCGTCGGAAACCGTCCAGCTTTCCGCGGCGCCGGGGATCAGCTCGGCGTTCTGATCCTGCATGACGAGACCCTCGAAGAGGTCGCGCAGGATGTGCGCTTCGTAGACCGTCGACGTCTTGTGCGGATCGAGCGATTCCGGATCGGCGGAATTGCCGCGGTTGAAGACGACCTCGGACAGGGCCGGCGATACGAACGCGCCACCGGCCACAAGAAGGGTGGACGCGAAGACCGTCGCGCCGAGCAGTTTTTTCAGCATTTCCGGATTCTCCCATTGTTGGGCGCCCCTTTGTCGGGGTCGCCTGCTTCTGCTGAGGCAATCCGGTCACTCCGACGGAAGCCAGAGCAGGGCGGCTTGTTTGCCGCCATATGCGCTCAACCTATCAGCAGCCGGCGCGAATTCAACGGTGCGATGACTTACCCAGAGGAACGCCCCGAACGGCCCTAGAGTACTCGGCCGATGTAGCATCCGAGCGGCTGCAGCGTGATCGCCAGGCCATCCAGCCTGGCGTTGCGCTCGGGAAATTCGAGTTCCTCGAAGATCAGCGTTCCCGGCGGCAGCGTCCAGCTTCGCTCTTCCCCGGCGAAATTGAACACGCAGATGAGTTTCTCGGCATTCGCCTCCCGGAAAAAGGCAAGCACGTCGTCGGCCGCATCGATGAACGTTATCGACCCGCGCTTCAGAGCCCCGTGCTGGCTGCGCAGGGCCAGCATCGCCCTGTAGCGGGCGAGAACCGAGTTGGCATCCGCCGACTGAAGGTCGGCTGCGCGCCCCAGATGCTCGGCAGGGATGGGCAGCCAGGGCTTGGCCGTCGAGAAACCGGCGTTCGGCGCATCGGCATCCCAGACGAACGGCGTACGGCACCCGTCACGGCCCTTGAAACCCGGCCAGAACCGGATCCCGTAGGGATCGCGCAGGTCCTCGAACGCGATGTCCGCTTCGGTGAGCCCGAGTTCCTCTCCCTGGTAGAGGCAGATCGAGCCGCGCAGGCAGGCGAGCAGCGAGATGGCGAACTTCGCCACACGGTCTGTATCCTCGCCCGGACGCGCCCAGCGCGTGGCATGACGCACCACGTCGTGGTTGGAGAAGGCCCAGCAGACCCAGCCGTCGGCGACCTGCTTTTCGTAGGCCTCGACGCAGCCGCGGACATGCGCGGCGGAGAATTGCGGGCCGAGCAGGTCGAAGGTGTAGCACATGTTGAGGCGTTGGCTGCCGCTGGTGTAGGCGGCGACGGTCTGCAGGGATCGATCCTCGTCTCCGACCTCGCCGACCGAGGCGCGTCCCTCGTAGTGATCGAGCAATGCCCTGAAACGCTTCAGGAAATCGAGATTTTCCGGCTGCGTCTTGTCGAACAGGTGCGACTGGTAGAGGTAGGGGTTCGTCTCGGCGATGGTGCCCGCGACCGCCTCGGCCAGGGGCGGATTGCTGCGCAGCCAGCGGTCGTGCACGTAGTAGTTAACCGTATCCAGCCGGAACCCGTCGACGCCGCGGTCGAGCCAGAACCTGACGGCGTCCAGCAGCGCATCCTGCACGTCCGGATTGTGGAAGTTGAGGTCGGGCTGGGCAGAGAGAAAGTTGTGCAGATAGTACTGCCGGCGAACCGAATCCCATTCCCAGGCCGAGCCGCCGAAGACCGACAGCCAGTTGCTGGGCGCTGTGCCGTCCGGCCTGGCGTCCGCCCAGACATACCAGTCGGCCTTTGCGTTGGTCCGGTCGGACCGGCTCTCCACGAACCACGGGTGCCTGTCCGACGTATGCGACAGGACCTGGTCGATGATCACCTTCAGCCCGTGCCTGTGCGCTTCCGCCAGCAGAGCGTCAAAATCCTCGAGGTCGCCGAACATCGGATCGACGGCGCGATAGTCGGAAACGTCGTACCCCATGTCCGCCATCGGCGACTTGAAGAACGGAGACAGCCAGATTGCCGTAACGCCCAGTTCCGCGACGTACCCCATACGCCTTGCGACGCCACGCAGGTCGCCTCCGCCGCTGCCGCTCGTGTCCTGGAAGGAGCGCGGGTAGACCTGATAAATCGAACAGCCCCGCCACCAGTCCGCGTTGCGCCCCGCATCGTTCATCGACTGCCCTTCCCGCCGCCGGACGTCTCTTCGACCGCGATCGCAACCGACCGCGCCGCCACCGTCCAATCCGCCTCTGCCCGCTCCTGCCCGCCGGGCTGGAGCCGCCTCCAGCGGAATTCATCGCGCAATGGCAGGCGGAAGGAAACCCCCTCGTCGCCCCCGTTGACGACGACTGCGAGCCGACCGCCTGACCGGGTTCCGCTCGCCAGGACCATGGTGAGGTGCCGGCGCCCGGGATCCTCCCATTGTTCGACGGAAAGCGGGACACCGGCCTCGTCGAGCCAGGCAACGTCGGCGACGCCACCGTCGGTCTCGCCGGCGAGAAACGCCGCGTCGCCCAGCACCGGACTTGCCTTCCGTATCGCCGCGAGCGCAAACGCGTAGGCTTCCAGCGCAACGTCGCGGCCCCTCCAGTCCAGCCAGGTCAGTTCGTTGTCCTGCGCATAGGCGTTGTTGTTGCCGCGTTGCGTGCGCCCGAACTCGTCGCCGGCCGACAGCATGATCGCGCCCCGCGACAGGAAGAGGGTCGCCAGCAGGGCGCGGGCGTCGCGCACTCGCCGCTCGGCGATCACCGCGTCGTCGCTGCCGCCCTCGACGCCGTTGTTCCAGGAAAAATTCTCATTGTGGCCGTCACGGTTGTCTTCGCCGTTGGCTTCGTTGTGCTTCTCCGAGAAGGCGCAGGTGTCCGCCAGCGTCATCCCGTCATGGGCCGCGACGAAGTTGACCGTGCGCGTCACGCGCTCCCCGTTTCTCCGGAAGACGTCGGACGACCCCGCGAGCCTGGTCGCCAGAGCGCCCAGCGTCGATGCATCGCCGCGCCAGAACCGGCGCATGTCGTCGCGGTAGCGGTCGTTCCACTCCAGGAAGCGTCCGGGAAAATTGCCGAGCTGGTAGCCGCCCGGCCCGATGTCCCAGGGTTCGGCGATCAATACAGTGTCGGCGAGCACCGGATCGGAGGCCAGCGCGGCAAGCATGGGAGCCTGCGGATCGAAGCCGTGCTCCGTCCGCCCGAGCACCGTTGCGAGGTCGAAGCGAAAACCGTCGACGCCTGCATGGCGCACGAAATGCCTGAGCGCGTCGAGGACCAGCCGCTGCACCATCGGCTGGCTGCAATCGACCGTGTTGCCGGTGCCGGTGTCGTTGACCAGCGAGCCGTCCCCGTCGTGGCGATAGTAGGTTCTCGCGTCGATACCGCGCATCGACAGCGTCGGGCCGAACACGTCGCTTTCCCCGGTATGGTTGAACACCAGGTCGAGGATGACGCCGATCCCTGCGGCGTGCAGCGCATCCACGGCAGCCCGCAGTTCCGCCAGCCCGCCGGGCGCCAGCCTGGGCTCGATCGCCATGAAGGAGACGGGATTGTAGCCCCAGGCGTTGCGCAGGCCGAGCGGCGGAAGGTGCCTTTCGTCGATCCAGGCGATGATCGGCATCAACTCGACTGCCCCGACCCCGAGCTTGAGCAGATGGTCGATGATTGCCGGATGGCCGAGTGCGGCCACGGTCCCGCGGATGTCCTCGGGGATGGCGGGGTGCAGCTTGGTGAAGGCGCGCACGTTGAGTTCGTAGATCAGGCCATCTGGCGCGAGTCCGAGCGGCTTTCGCCGAACCGGCGGCGGGGGCGAGGCTACAAACGCCTTCGGGACCAGGGGCGCCGTGTCGCCGCCTTCGCCGCGCCGCGCTCCCAACCTGGCGTCATAGGCGTAGGGGCCGTCGATCTCGATGGCATAGGGGTCGACCAGCAGCTTGTCCGGATCGAACCATAGGCCACGCTCCGGCGCATAGGCGCCATCGGCGCGCAGCCCGTAGCGCTGCCCGGCCTTCAGGCCCGCAACGGATAGCGAGAAAATCCGGTCGCCGTCGCTGCGCATCTCGAGGCGATCGGTTTCTCGCATCCCCTTCTTGTCGAACAGCGACAGCCAGATGCGCTCGGCCGCACCGGACCACACGGCGAAGCGGACGCCGTCTGCCGCTGCATGCGCGCCGAGCAGCGGCCCGGCCGGGTCCCGCGGCCCCGTCAGGTGATCACGCTCGGCTTGTTGCGGCCGGTATGGCTGCGAATGCCGGCGATCTCGTCGGCTGCCGCGATCAGGTCGGCCAGCGCCTCCTGCGTATCGAGGTCGTGGCGCAGCTTGTCCGGTTCGTAGCGCTCGATATAGACGCGCAGCGTCGCGCCTGACGTGCCGGTGCCCGACAGCCGGAAAACGACACGCGAGCCTCCGTCGAACAGGACCCGCAGGCCCTGGTTGCGGCTCACCGAACCGTCGACCGGATCGTGGTAGGCGAAATCGTCGGCAGCCACGATCTTCAGGCCGCGGACGCTGGTCCCCGGCAAGGTACCGAGCTTGCCGCGCAGTTCTGCGACCAGCGCGTTGGCGCGGTCGGTCTCCACTTCCTCGTAGTCGTGGCGCGAATAGTAGTTTCGGCCGTAGGTCGCCCAATGCCGTTCGGCTATCTCCTTCACGCTCTCCCCACGAGCGGCCAGGATGTTGAGCCACAGAAGCACGGCCCAGACGCCGTCCTTCTCGCGCACATGGTCCGAGCCCGTGCCCGCGCTTTCCTCCCCGCAGATGGTCGCCTTGCCGGCGTCGAGCAGGTTGCCGAAGAACTTCCAGCCGGTCGGGGTCTCGTACATGCCGATGCCGAGTTTTTCGGCCACCCGGTCGGCCGCGCCGCTTGTCGGCATGGAGCGTGCGATGCCCTTCAGCCCCTTGCGGTAGCCCGGAGCGAGCCGCGCATTGGCGGCCAGCATCGCCAGCGAGTCCGACGGGGTGATGAATATCCCCTTGCCGATGATCAGGTTGCGGTCGCCGTCGCCGTCCGATGCCGCCCCGAAGTCAGGCGCGTCGGGGCCCATCATCTCGTCGTAGAGGTGCTTGGCGTGCACAAGGTTCGGGTCGGGATGGTGCCCGCCGAAGTCGGGCAGCGGGACGAAATTGCGGGCAGTGCCGTCCGGCGCGCCGAGACGCTTTTCGAAAATCTCCTTGGCGTAGGGGCCGGTCACGGCATGCATGGCGTCGAAGCGCATGCGGAAGCCATTCGTGAACATCGTCCGGATCGCCTCGAAATCGAACAGGCTCTCCATCAACGCCGCGTAGTCGGCAACCGGATCGATGACCTCGACCGTCATGTCGCCCATCAGCACGGTTCCAACCTTGTCGATGTCCACCGGCGCGAGGTCGGCGATCTTGTAGCCGCCGATCGTCCTGGTGCGCTCGAAGATCCTGTCGGTGATGGTCTCCGTCGCCGGGCCGCCATTTTCGCCGTTGTACTTGATGCCGAAATCCTCATGCGGCCCGCCCGGATTGTGGCTTGCCGAAAGGATGATGCCGCCGAAAGCCCCGTATTTGCGGATCACGTTGGAGGCCGCGGGCGTCGAGAGGATGCCGCCCTGCCCGACCATCACCTTGCCGAAGCCGTTGGCGGCGGCCATGCGGATCACGACCTGGATCACCTCGCGGTTGTAGAAACGGCCGTCGCCGCCGAGCACCAGCGTCTTGCCCTTGAAACCGTCGAGGCTGTCGAAGATCGATTGCACGAAGTTCTCGACATAGTTCTCCTGCTGGAAGACCGGCACCTTCTTGCGCAGGCCCGACGTACCGGGCTTCTGGTCATCGTAGGGCGTGGTGACGACGGTGCGAAACATTCAGGCGGTCCTTCTCGCGACGAGCGAACGGTAGAGATCGGCATATTTCGCGGCGCTCCTGTCCCAGGACAGGTCGGCCTTCATGCCCTGGCGCTGGATCGTCGCCCAGGCTTTCGGCGCCTCGTGCGCCGCGATCGCACGCTTGACGGCATGGACCAGCGCGTGCCCGCTTTCAGGCTCGAACTGAAAACCGGTCGCCACGCCCGCCGCAAGCGCCGCCTCGTTGGCGTCGATCACCGTGTCCGCCAGCCCCCCGGTGCGGGCGACGATCGGCACGCAGCCGTAGCGCAGCCCGTAGAGCTGCGTCAGTCCGCATGGCTCGAAGCGCGACGGAATGAGGATCGCGTCGCAGCCGCCCTGCATAAGGTGCGACAGCCCCTCGTCGTAGCCGATCACCACGCCGACGCGTCCGCTGTGGCGGGCCGCCGCCGCAAGCAGCGCGCCTTCGAGGGCGGCGTCGCCCGAACCCAGCACCGCCAGTCGCATCCCGCTCGCGACGAGTTCGTCGAGCACGCCGGCCATGACGTCGAGGCCCTTCTGCCAGGTCAGGCGGCTGACCACGCAGAACAGCGGGCTGCCGTCATGCACCAGTCCGAAGCGCTCCTCGACGGCTTTCCTGTTCGCGGCGCGGGCCTTCAGCGTCTTGGCCGAGTACGTGGCCTTCAGCTGCCCGTCGGTCTCGGGATCCCAAATGTCGACATCGATCCCGTTGACGATGCCCGTCAGGTCCTCGGCACGCTGCGCGATCAGACCGTCGAGCCCCATGCCGAACTCCGGCGTGCCGATTTCCACCGCGTAGGTCGGGCTGACCGTCGTGATCGCCCAGGCAGCCTGCAGACCCGCCTTCAGGTAGCCTACGCCGCCATAGTACTCGACGCCGTCCAGGCTCATTGCCGCCACTGGCAGGCCGAGCTCGGCAAATATCCCCGCGCCGAAACGGCCCTGGAACGCAAGGTTGTGGACCGTGATGACGCTCGGCGTGTCGGCGGCCTTGCCGTATCGCATGTAGGCGAGGGTCAGCGCCGCCTGCCAGTCATGAACGTGGACGAGGTCCGGGACGAACGCCGGGATCGCCCCCTCCGCGATGTCTGCGCCGACGAAGCCAAGCGCCGCGAAACGGCGCCAGTTGTCCGGCCAGTCCATTCCGCTTGCATCGCCGTAGGGGCCGCCGGCTCGCTCGAAAAGATGCGGCGCATCCAGGATCAGCAGGTCGAGGCCGGACGCTTTCGCGGCAAAGACGGAGGCCTTCCCACCATGCAGGTCCGGATAGCTCAGCAGCGGTACGCTCGGCGCGACGGCAGCCAGCACTTGGGGAAAGCCGGGCACGAGGGTCTTCGTGGCAATGCCTTGCCGGGCGAGCGCGATCGGCAGCGCGCCGGTCACGTCGGCCAGGCCGCCGGTCTTGATGAGCGGATAGATTTCGGGAGTAACCGCGAGAACCTGCATCAAGCCTTGCCCATACCCGTCAGTGTCACAGCCTGTCGATCATGTCTTGCGTGATCAGGCAGATGCCCTTCTCAGAAACCCGGAAGCGCTTGGCGTCGCGAACGGGGTCTTCGCCGACCACCAGGCCTTCCGGTATTTGCACGCCATGGTCGATGACGACGCGCTTCAGGCGCGCTTTGCGGCCGACATGGCAGTCCGGCAGCATCACCACCTGGTCGAGCGTCGAATAGGAGTTGATGCGCGCACCGGTGAAGATCAGGCTGCGCTTCAGGCTGGCGCCGGAGACGATGCAGTCGCCCGAGATCAGCGACGACACCGCCATGCCGCGCCGGCCATCCGTGTCGTGCACGAATTTCGCCGGCGGCTTTAGTTCGGCATAGGTCCAGATCGGCCAGTCTCGGTCGTAGAGGTCTAGTTCCGGCGTCACGTCGGTGAGGTCGATGTTGGCCTCCCAATAGGCGTCGATCGTCCCGACATCGCGCCAGTAGGCTTCGTTTTCGGCGCTGGAGCGAACGCAGGATTTGGCGAACCGGTGCGCCACCGCCTTACCATGCTGGACGATGTAGGGAATGATGTCCTTGCCGAAGTCGCGCGTCGACTCCGGGTCCTTGGCGTCGCGGCGCAGTTGCTCCATCAGGAACTTGGTCCTGAAGACGTAGATGCCCATCGACGCGAGCGCGAAATCCGGCTTGTCGGGGATGCCGGGCGGGTCGGCTGGCTTCTCGATGAAGGAGATGATGGTGTCCTTCTTGTCGACATGCATGACGCCGAAGCCGGTCGCCTCCATGCGCGGCACCTCGAGGCAGCCGACCGTGACGTCGGCGCCCTGGTCGACGTGCTGGCGCAGCATCTGCTCGTAGTCCATCTTGTAGATGTGGTCGCCCGCCAGGATCACCATGAACTCCGGGCCGTAGGCCTCGATGATGTCGATGTTCTGGTAGACCGCGTCGGCGGTGCCTTCGTACCACTGCGTCTCGGAGACGCGCTGGCTCGCCGGCAGGATGTCGAAGCTCTCGTTGCGTTCGGGCCGCAGGAAGTTCCATCCGCGCTGCAGGTGGCGGATCAGCGAGTGCGCCTTGTACTGGGTCGCGACGCCGATGCGGCGGATGCCGGAGTTCAGCGCGTTCGACAGCGCGAAGTCGATGATGCGCGTCTTGCCGCCGAAATAGACCGCCGGCTTGGCGCGCCGGTCGGTAAGCTCCTTCAGCCTGCTGCCGCGCCCGCCCGCCAGCACATAGGCCATGGCGTCGCGCGCCAGCGGCTGGGTGCCCTTCAAGTCAGCCATGTTCTCACCCTCCCAATGCTATTTCGCGACCAGTTCGAGCATGATCGTCGCCAGAGGCGGCAGGGTCACCTCGGCATAGGCCGCTCCGCCCCCGCCCTTTTGCGCCTCCACGGCGCCGGCATTGCCGACGCCCGATCCGCCATAGTCCGCAGCATCCGTGTTGAGCACTTCGCGCCACGCGCCTGCCGCCGGCAGCGGAACGCGGTAGCCCGACCGCGACACCGGCGTGAAATTGGAAATCACCGCAATCGGGTTCTCGCCCGGCGCCTTGCGCAGCCACGCATAGACCGAGGTATCGGCCTCGTCCGCGAGCAGCCACTCGAAGCCGTCGGGCTCGCAGTCGCGCGCGTGCAGCGCCGGTCGCGAGCGGTAGAGGCCGTTCAGGTCGCGGATCAGCGACTGGACGCCCTTGTGTGGCGGATGCGCGAGTTCGCCCCAGTCGAGCGGCCTTGCCTCGCTCCATTCGTTGCGCTGGGCGAACTCCTGGCCCATGAACAGCAGCTTCTTGCCGGGATAGCCCCACATGAAGGCGTAGTAGGCGCGCAGCGTTGCGAACTTCTGCCAGTCGTCGCCCGCCATCTTGCTCAGCAGCGTGCCTTTGCCGTGCACCACTTCGTCGTGAGACAGCGGCAGCACGAAATTCTCGCTGAAGGCGTAGAGCAGGCCGAACGTCAGTTCGTTGTGGTGGTGCTTGCGGTGGACAGGCTCGCGCGCAAGGTACTGCAGCGTGTCGTGCATGAAGCCCATGTTCCACTTGAAGCCGAAGCCGAGCCCGCCTTCATGGACCGGCTGCGACACCTTCGGCCAGGACGTCGATTCCTCGGCTATCGTCATGACGCCCGGATGGCGGCCGTAGATCTCCTTGTTCATTCGCTGCAGGAATCGCACCGCCTCGAGATTCTCGCGACCACCCTGCTCGTTCGGAATCCACTCGCCGGACTTGCGCGAGTAGTCGAGGTAGAGCATCGACGCCACAGCATCGACGCGCAGCCCGTCGACATGGAACTTCTCGGCCCAGTACAGCGCGTTGTTGACCAGGAACGAGACCACTTCGCGCCGCCCGAAGTTGTAGATCGCGGTGTTCCAGTCGGGGTGAAAGCCCTGGCGCGGGTCGGCGTGCTCGTAGAGCGCGGTGCCGTCGAAGAGCGCCAGCCCGTGCGCATCGACCGGAAAATGCGCGGGAACCCAGTCGAGGATGACGCCGATGCCGGCGCGGTGAGCGCCGTCGACGAAGCGCGCGAAACCCTCCGGCTCGCCGAAGCGCGCCGACGGCGCGAACAGGCCGGTCGTCTGGTATCCCCAGGACGGGTCGAAGGGATGCTCTGATATCGGCAAGAACTCGATGTGGGTGAACCCTGTCTCGACCACATAGGGGATCAGCCGGTCGGCAAGTTCGTCCCACGACAGGAAAGTGCCATCGTCCCGGCGCTGCCATGAACCCGCATGCACTTCGTAGATCGAGATAGGCTCGCGTCGCGCATCCGCCCCGCTCCAGTGCGCGCGATGCGCGGCGTCGCCCCAGGCGTGATCCGATGGCGACGCCGTCACCGAAGCCGTGGCCGGGCGCAATTCAGAACGTGTCGCGTAGGGATCGGCCTTCAGCGGAACCAGGACCCCGCGGGCGCCGACGATCTCGTACTTGTAGGCCTTGCCCGGATCGACGTCCGGAATGAAGATTTCCCAGATTCCGGTGTCCTTGCGGTTCCGCATCGCATGGCGGCGGCCATCCCAGTCGTTGAACTCGCCGACGACCGACACGCGCTTGGCGTTGGGGGCCCAGACTGCGAAGTTGAAGCCCTTCGCGCCCTCGTGCTCGATGAGATGCGCGCCAAGCTTGTCGAACAGTCTCAGATGCGAGCCTTCGGCTATGTAGTAGTCGTCCATCGGCCCGAGCACCGGACCGAAGGAATAGGGATCCGTCACCCACCAGGCGCCGCCGGTATTGGCGACGCGCAGGCGCAGCGGCTGGCGCCGGTCGATGTCGACCCGGCCTTCGAAAAAACCCGCGGCATCGCGCCTGGTAAGTGCGCCGACCTCGCTACCGTCGAGCGTGAAGGCGACGGCGGTATCTGCATGGGGAATGAAGCAGCGCGCCACAAAACCGTCGCCCGCCGCCTGCACGCCCAGGATCGCGAAGGGATCGCCATGCGTGCCTGCGACGATTGCCTTGACGTCGCCGGCCGCCGCCTCGACCGGACGGGCCTTCGTCGCGGCGGTGCGCGGCTTTCTCATCTCCCGGCGGTCCTCCCAGACTGCACTTCGAAACGTCTTCCCGTCGCTCCCCTCATGCAATCACATCATGGGATCGCGTTCCAGATTTCCGTCGCGTACTGGCGGATCGTGCGGTCCGATGAGAACCACCCCATGCGCGCCACGTTGCGGATGGCCCGCGCATGCCAGTCGGGACTGTCGCGCCATACCTTGTCGACGCTGCGCTGCGTCGCCGCGTAGGCGTCGAAGTCGGCCGCGACCATGAACCAGTCGCTCTGGTAGAGCCCGTCGATCAGCGAGCGGTAGCGCTGCGGGTCGTCCGGCGAGAAAACGCCCGACGAGATCGCGGCAAGCGCCTGCGACAGTTCAGGCGAGCTTTCTATGACGGCGCGCGGGTCGTAGCCGCCGGCGCGGCGTTCTTCCACCTGGTCTGCGGTCAGGCCGAAGATGAAGATGTTGTCGTCGCCGACATGCTCCTTGATCTCGACATTGGCGCCGTCGAGCGTGCCGATCGTCAGCGCCCCGTTCAGCGCGAACTTCATGTTGCCGGTGCCCGAGGCCTCCATGCCGGCAGTCGATATCTGCTCGGAAAGGTCGGCCGCAGGCATCATCAGCTCGGCGAGGCTGACATTGTAGTTGGGTACGAAGACGACCTTCAGCAGGCCCCGCACCGCGGGATCGCGGTTGATGACCTTGGCGACGTCGTTGGCCAGCTTGATGATGAGCTTGGCGTTGTGATAGCTCGGCGCCGCCTTGCCGCCGAAGAACTTCACGCGCGGCAGCCAGTCGCGTTCGGGATGCGAGCGGATCTGGTCGTAGAGTGCCACCGCCTCGATGATGTTGAGAAGCTGGCGCTTGTACTCGTGGATGCGCTTGATCTGGATGTCGAAGAGCGCGGACGGATCGACCTTGACCCCCAGGCGACCGGAGACGAACCCGGCAAGGCGCTCCTTGTTGGCACGCTTGACGGCAGCGAACTTCTCGCGGAACGCCGCATCCCCGGCGAACTTGTCGAGCCCCTTCAGCTTCTCGACGTCGTCGAGGAACTTGTCGCCGATCGCCTCGCGCACGATCCCCGTCAGCCCCGGGTTGCACTGGAACAGCCAGCGCCGCGGCGTGATACCGTTGGTCTTGTTGTTGATGCGATTGGGATAGAGCTTGTTCAGGTCCGCGAAGACCGTCTGCTCCATCAGTTCGGTGTGCAGCGCCGAGACACCGTTGACCGAGTGCGAACCGACGAACGCCAGGTTGCCCATGCGCACGCGCCGCTCCCCGCCCTCCTGGATAAGCGAGATGCTGCGGATCTGCTCGTCGTTGAAATGTCCGTTGGAACGCGCCTCGAGCAGCACCTGAGCGTTGATCGCGTAGATGATCTGCATGTGGCGCGGCAGCAGGCGCTCGAACAGCGGCACCGGCCAGCTCTCCAGCGCCTCGGGCAGCAGCGTGTGGTTGGTGTAGGCGAAGGTGCGCTTGGTAGCGTCCCAGGCCTTGTCGAAGTCGACGCCGTGCACGTCCATGAACAGGCGCATCAGTTCGGCGACAGCGATCGCGGGATGCGTGTCGTTGAGGTGGATCGCCGCCTGGTCGGGCAGCGACAGCAGTTCGCCGAACTGGCTGAGATGGCGCTGCACGATGTCCTGGAGCGACGCCGTCGTGAAAAAATACTCCTGGCGCAGCCTGAGTTCCTGCCCGGCCGGGTTGGCGTCGGCCGGATAGAGCACGCGCGACAGCGCCTCCGCCTTGTTGCTGTCGCGGAGCGCACCGATGTGGTCGCCCGCGTTGAAGGCGTCGAGCTGCAGCGGATCGATCGCCATCGACGACCACAGCCGAAGCGTGTTGACCCGCGCGCCCCTCCAGCCGACGACGGGCGTGTCGTAGGCAACCGCCAGGATCCGCTCCACCGGCTTCCAGACATGGCGCTCGAGCCGGCCGTCCTTCGACGTCACGGATTCGACGTGTCCCCCGAAGCCGACCTCGAAGGACCGCTCGCGCCGCTCGAACTCCCAGGGATTGCCGTGGTCGAGCCAGTCTTCGGGAAATTCGACCTGCCAGCCGTCCGAGATTTCCTGGCGGAACATGCCGTTGGCATAGCGAATTCCGTAGCCATGCGCCGGTACGTTGACGGTCGCCATCGATTCCATGAAGCAGGCCGCAAGGCGGCCGAGACCGCCGTTTCCAAGCGCCGCGTCGGGCTCCAGGCCGGCGATCACGTCGATGTCGACGCCGAGCGACTTGAGCGCCACCCGCATGTCGTCGAGAAGACCGATATTGGCGAAGGCGTCCCGCATCAGGCGTCCGATCAGGAACTCGAGCGACAGGTAGTAGACGCGCTTCTCGCGCTGCTCGTAGGTCTCCTTGGTGGAACTGATCCACTGGTCGATGATGCGGTCGCGCACGACCTTGATCGAGGCGGTCAGCCAATCGTAGGGCGTCGCGACCGTCATGTCCTTGCCGACCCGGTATTTCAGGGCCCTCAGGATTTCGGTCGCAAGCGTTTCGGGATCTGACGTCGCCAGGATCTGCCTCGGGAGCTTGGGGGTCATCACGTTAGCCATGTCGCCTCAAATGCGTTGCCTGCCGCCCTAGGGCAGCAAGTTGCAGCATCCTCCCGGCGCCAATGCTAGCGATTTCGGGAAGTTTCTCAATCGGCTCCCGGCATTTCCGGGCGTTTTCTTGTCCGCAACCGATTCACGCGGCGTCA
Organism: Mesorhizobium marinum; assembly: GCF_040813675.1. Lineage (NCBI taxonomy): Bacteria > Pseudomonadati > Pseudomonadota > Alphaproteobacteria > Hyphomicrobiales > Phyllobacteriaceae > Mesorhizobium > Mesorhizobium marinum. The sequence goes on from NZ_JBFOCI010000003.1 coordinate 432,669, forward strand.
GCCAGCTCCGGCGGCTGCTTCGCGCCCGTCATGAAGGCGACCGCGTCCGACATCGAATGCTCCTTCGGGTCGATGACCGTCAGACGGCGGCCAAGCCGATGGATGTGGATGCGGTCCGCGACCTCGAACACATGCGGCATGTTGTGCGAAATCAGGACGATCGGCAGGCCACGCTTCTTGACGTCGAGGATCAGTTCGAGCACGCGTCGCGATTCCTTGACGCCCAGCGCGGCCGTCGGCTCGTCCATGATCACCATCTTCGATCCGAAAGCCGCCGCCCGCGCCACAGCTACGCCCTGGCGCTGGCCGCCGGAGAGCGTTTCGACGGCCTGGCCGATGTTCTGGATCGTCATCAGGCCGAGTTCGGACAGTTTTTCCCGGGCGCGCTTTTCCATAGCCGGCCGGTCGAGCATGCGCAGCCATTGCCCGATGAAGCCGGATTTGCGTATCTCGCGCCCGAGAAACATGTTGTCGGCGATCGACAGCGCCGGCGACAGAGCGAGGTTCTGGTAGACGGTCTCGATGCCCGCATGCCGGGCCTCGATCGGCGACTTGAAGTGCACCGCCTTGCCGTCGAGCCGGATCTCGCCTTCGTCGGGCGCAATAGCGCCGGAGATCGCCTTGATCAGCGTCGACTTGCCGGCGCCGTTGTCGCCGATCACCGCGAGGATTTCGCCCGGGTATAGGTCGAAGTCTGCATTGTCGAGCGCTGTCACGCGGCCGTAGCGCTTCACCAGCCCGCGCGCGGTGAGGATGGGTTCCTGGGTCATCAGCCGGCAACCTTTCTGATCCACTGGTCGATCGCCACCGCGACGATGATCAGGACGCCGATCAGCAGATAGGTCCATTGCGGGTCGGTTCCGATCAGCCGCAGGCCGAGCGAGAAGACGCCGACGATCAGCGCGCCGAACAGCATGCCGAGGATCGAGCCGCGACCCCCGAAGAGCGAAATGCCGCCGATGACGACAGCTGTGATGGATTCGATGTTGGCGAACTGGCCCGAGGTCGGGGACACCGAGCCGAGACGGCCGATCAGCACCCAGCCGGCGAGCGCGCAGATGATGCCGGATATCACATAGACCGACACCAGCATGCGGTTGACGTTGACGCCGGAGAGGTCGGCGGCCTCCGGGTCGTCGCCGACGGCATAGACATGCCTGCCCCAGGCCGTGTGGTTCAGGACGTACCAGAGGAACAGCACCAGCAGCACCATGACGATGACGCCGTAGGTGAACACCGCGCCGCCGATCCGGATGCTCTGGCCGAACAGCTGCAGCAGCGGCGCCTGCGCCTGGATGTCCTGCGAACGGATCGTCTCGTTCGCCGAGTAGAGGAAGTTGGCCGCGAGGATGATCTGCCAGGTGCCGAGCGTGACGATGAACGGCGGCAGCTTCATGCGGGCCACGAGGACGCCGTTGATCCAGCCGCAGAGCGCGCCGCAGGCAAAGCCGCAGAGGATCGCGATCGGGGCCGGCAGGCCGTAGCGGAAGGTGAACTGGCCCATCACGACCGACGAGAGCACGACGATCGCGCCGACCGAAAGGTCGATGCCCGCCGTGAGGATGACCAGCGTCTGCGCGGCGCCGACGATGCCGACGATCGCCACCTGCTGGAGGATCAGGGTCAGCGAGAAGGCGGAAAAGAACTTGCTGCCCACCGCGACGCCGAAAAACGCCAGCGAAAGCACCAGCACGATCAACGGCACCGCGGCCGGGTTCTTGTGCAGGAAGTGCTGCGCCTTTTCGAGCAGCGACCTGTTGTGCGTATCGAAACTCGCAACCGACGTGTCGCTGCCCGCCAGAGCCTTCTCGAACTCTTGCGGCCGCCTGGCGTCTGCCGAAGCGTCAGTCATCTCGGTTCCTCCCGCGGGATCTCTGCCCCGTCACGCGAAGGGCGGCCGAGACCGCCCTTCGCCCGAACGGATAGTCTGCCTGTGCGGCGTTCAAATCAACCCCAGCAGAGCTCCAGGCCCTTCTTGGTGTCGATCGACTCGACGCCCGACGCCGGCTTGTCGGTGATCAGCGTCGCACCGGTGTCGAAGAAGTCCTTGCCTTCCGTCGCCATCGGCTTCTCGCCGCTGTCGGCGAACTTCTTGATCGCCTCGATGCCCATCGCCGCCATCAGCAGCGGGTACTGCTGCGATGTCGCGCCGATCACGCCTTCGGCGACGTTCTTGACGCCCGGGCAGCCGCCATCGACCGACACGATCAGCACGTTGCCTTCCATGCCGACCGCCTTGAGGGCCTCGTAGGCGCCAGCGGCCGCCGGTTCGTTGATCGTGTAGACCACGTTGATGCCGGGATCCTTCTGCAGGCAGTTCTCCATCGCCTTGCGGCCGCCCTCTTCGTTGCCGTTGGTTACGTCGTGGCAGACGTTGCGGGGATCGTCCTCATCGCCGATCTTGTTGACGTCCTTGGTGTCGATGCCGAACCCGGTCATGAAGCCCTGGTCACGCAGCACGTCGACCGTCGGCTGGCTGGGATTCAGGTCCATGTAGGCGATCTTGGCGTCCTTGGCGGCGTCGCCGAGCGTCGCTTTCGCCCAGCCTCCGATCAGTTCGCCTGCCTTGAAGTTGTCCGTGGCGAAAGTCGCGTCGGCCGCGTCGATCGGCTCGAGCGGCGTATCGAGGGCGATCACCAGGATGCCGGCGTCGCGCGCCTTCTTGACGGAATCCACGATTGCCTTGGTGTCCGAGGGAACAAGCAGGATGCCCTTGGCGCCATCGGCGATGCAGGACTCGATCGCCGCGACCTGGCTTTCGTTGTCACCGTCGATCTTGCCGGCATAGGCCTTCAGCGTCACGCCGAGTTCGTTCGCCTTGGCGGTGGCGCCTTCCTTCATCTTCACGAAGAAGGGGTTGGTGTCGGTCTTGGTGATGAGGCACGCGCCGACATCGGCGGCGGAGGCGCTCGAGGTGAAAGCCATCAGGGCGACGGCCGCCGCTCCGAAAACGGTCGACTTCAGCAGTGCAGTGGTGGTCACGGTAATCCTCCCGGGTTGGATCTCTTAACCGGCCGGCAAGCGCCGCCGCTGGACATCCGCAACTCTCCCTGCCGGATGCCTCGCGATCACGAAACATCAATCGCGAAGCCGAGTCAATAAATAAATCACTCTTATTTATTATTGACATCCAACCGGACGAAACCGCATTCTGCACGAGATTCAACGAGAGGAACTGGCGTGGAGAACAGCCCAGGGAGGCGCGGTCCGTCTGAAACGGCGGATGCCTTTCTCCACCACCGCGGCACCAACCAGAGCGGCATGCGCGACCAGAACGAGCGTCTGGTACTGTCGCTGGTTCGTCAGCACGGAAGCCTGGCCAAGACCGAGATCGCCAGGATGACGCGGCTGTCCGCGCAGACCGTGTCGGTCATCATGCGCGAACTGGAGGAAGACGGACTGCTGCTGCGCCAGGAGCCTCAGCGCGGCAAGGTCGGGCAGCCGTCGATCCCGATGGCGCTCAATCCTGACGGCGCCTATTTCATCGGCCTCAAGATTGGCCGCCGCAGCGCGGAACTTGTTCTGATCGACTTCCTCGGCAGGACGCGGGACATGCTTCAGAACTCATACCGCTATCCCGCGCCGCGCGAAATTCTCGACTTCGTGGCGTCCGGCATCACCCGGCTGCGCGCCAATCTCGATCCTTCCCAGGACAAGCGCATCGCCGGCCTCGGCATCGCCATGCCCTTCGAACTGTGGAACTGGGCCGACGCGGCAGGCGCGCCGCACGACGTGATGGATCATTGGCGCCATCGCGACATGCGCGGCGAGATCCAGGCGCTGTGCAGTTTCCCCGTCTACCTCCAGAACGACGCGACGGCCGCCTGCGGCGCCGAACTCGTGTTCGGCCAGATCGGCAACCTGCGCGACTTCATCTACTTCTACATCGGCGCTTTCGCGGGCGGCGGGATCGTGCTCAACGGCAGGCTCTACAGCGGCCCGACCGGCAACGCCGGCGCACTCGGCTCGATGCCGGTTCCTGGCCCACAGGGGCGGCCGATCCAACTGATCGACGTCGCCTCGCTCGCCATGCTCGAAAAGGCCCTCAACGCACGCGGTTCGGACGCCTCCTACCTGTGGACCACGCCGGAGTCTTGGAGCGGCGACGGTCCTGAGTTCGATGCCTGGTTCCATTCCGCCGGCAGCGCGCTCGCCTACGCCATCGTCTCGGCGTCTTCCGTCATCGACTTCGAGGCTGCCATGATCGACGGCTGGATGCCGGCCTGGGCGCGTGCGCGGCTGGTCGCGGCCGTCAGGACGGCGATCGCGGCCATCGACGTCGAGGGCCTCCGCATTCCCTTGGTTCACGAAGGCACGGTGGGCATTCACGCACGCGCGCTCGGCGCCGCCAGCCTGCCGCTGTCCGAGCGTTTCCTGGTGGGGGCGTCGACCCCGGCGAGGCTGTCCTGACGCCTGCCGGCGCCCTGCGCCGGGCTGCCGGGGCCGGCTGTTGCCCGTGCCCGAACCCGGCTGTATGCAGGCAACCGGACCTGCTTGCATGCCGTTGGACCGAGGGAGCAAACGCAAAATGATCATCTGCTGCGGCGAAGCCCTGATCGACATGCTGCCGCGCAGGTCGACCCTCGACGAGCCGGCCTTCGCCCCCTACTCGGGCGGCGCAGTGTTCAACTCGGCGATCGCTCTCGGTCGGCTTGGCGTGCCGACCGAGTTCTTCTCCGGCCTGTCGACCGACCTGTTCGGCGAGCAGTTGCGCACCACGCTCGCCGAAAGCAACGTCGGGGCCCGCTATGCGCATCTGTCGCCGCGGCCAACCACGCTTGCCTTCGTGCGGCTCGTCGACGGCCATGCCAGCTACGTCTTCTACGACGAGGGGACGGCCGGGCGCATGCTGGAAAGCGACCATCTGCCCACCTTGGAAGGCGACGTCGACACCATGCTGTTCGGCGCCATCAGCCTCATCTCGGAACCGTGCGGCTCGACCTACGAAGCCCTGATGAAGCGGGAGTTTCCCCACCGGGTCACGATGCTCGATCCCAACATCCGGCCGGCCTTCATTCCCGACAGGGAGAAGCACCTGGCGCGCATCCAGCGCATGATCGCCATGGCCGATGTGCTGAAGCTGTCGGACGAGGACCTCGGGTGGTTCGGCGAAGGCGGCTCCACCGAGGACGTCATCGCGCGATGGCTGGATCTCGGCCCGAAGCTGGTCGTGCTCACGCAGGGCAGCAAAGGTGCGGTCGGCTACACCAGGACGCTGAGGGTCGGCGTCGAGACGCAACCCGTCACGGTGGTCGATACGGTCGGCGCCGGCGATACGTTCAATGCCGGCATCCTCGCCTCGCTGCACGACCAGAAGGCGCTGTCGAAGCCGCGCATCGCCTCACTGTCGGAAGATGAGATCAGGGATGCCCTTTCGCTTGCGGCGGCCGCCGCCGCGGTGACGGTTTCTCGCGCCGGGGCCAATCCGCCCTGGCGATACGAACTGGCCTGACACGGGCGTCGCGCTGCAAACGCCCAATCACTTTATGTTTCGCCGGAAACGGGCGGCGCGGCTCAGCCCCGCCAAAGGCCGGATATTGCGCCTTTTCGGGGCCTTTGCCGGTAACGCGGGAGGCGGCGGACTGCGACAAACCGGCCGCCCCGCCAGCTTTCTTGGCGGAATCGAGTCTGCTATCAGCGCTCGAGACCGGTGATATGGCGGAAGATTCATGCAATTCATTGACTTGGGTGCACAACGCGCGCGCATCGGCGATCGGCTGAAGGTCGCCATCGACAAGGTTGTCGAGGACGGCCGCTATATCCTCGGGCCCCAGGTCGCCGAGTTCGAGAGCCGGCTCGCCGCCTATGTCGGCGTCAAGCATTGCATCGCCTGCGCCAACGGAACGGATGCGCTGCTGTTGCCGCTCTACGCCTCCGGCATCGGGCCGGGCGACGCCGTCTTCGTCCCCAGCTTCACTTTCGCCGCCACCGCGGAGGTCGTGGCCCTGGCAAAGGCCGAGCCGGTGTTCGTCGACGTCGATCCCGACACCTACAACATCGACATCGCGAGCCTGGAAGCCGCCATCGCCATGGTCAAGGCTGAGGGCCGGCTTGCCCCGAAGGCGATCATTCCCGTCGACCTGTTCGGCCTTGGCGCCGACTACGACGCCATCATGGCCATAGCGAAGCGCGAAGGACTGCTGGTGATCGAAGACGCCGCGCAGGCAATCGGCGGCTCGATCGGCGCCCGCATGTGCGGCTCGTTCGGCCATGTCGGCGCGACGAGCTTCTATCCGGCGAAACCCCTCGGCTGCTACGGCGACGGCGGCGCGATGTTCACCAACGACGATGCGCTTGCGGAAAAGCTCCGCTCGTTCGCCTTCCACGGAAAAGGCGAGACGCAGTACGACAACATCCACGTCGGCATCAACTCGCGCCTCGACACGCTTCAGGCCGCGATCCTGCTGGAAAAGCTGGCGATCCTTGAAGAAGAGATGGTGGCCCGCCAGGCTGTGGCCAAGCGGTACGCCGAGGGCCTCGGCGAGGTCGTGAAGGCGTCAGGCAACGTGTTGGGGACACGGTCCGCCTGGGCGCAGTATGCGATCGAGACGCCGCAGCGCGACGCCCTGAAGGCGCATCTCCAGGAGAACGGCATTCCGTCGGTCATCTACTACGTGAAGCCGCTGCACTGCCAGGTCGCGTATCGCCGCTTCCCCGTCGCCCCCGGCGGCCTGCCGGTGTCGGAGGCCCTGCCGGAGCGCATCCTCTGCCTGCCGATGCACCCCTATCTCAGCGTCGAGGATCAGGACCGCGTCATCACGACCGTCCTCAACTTCATCGGCAAGAACTCGGCCAATCTCGCCGCGGCTGAGTAACCGTTCGCCGGCCTTCAGGCCGGCGGCACCGCATCCTTCACCCCTGCCCGCGCGATGAAGAACGGGTTCGCGAAGTCGGCGTCGTGCGGCTGGTTGCGCTTGCCATAGGCGAGCGGCCGGCCGTCGAGCGTCTCGGTGTGCCCCCCTGCCCCGCGAAGGACGGCGTCGCCCGCTGCGGTGTCCCACTCCATCGTCCGGCCGAAGCGCGGATAGAGGTCGGCCTCCCCGCACGCAAGCAGGCAGAATTTCAAGGACGAACCGACCGAAACGATTTCCGCGCCGTCGAACCGGCCGATGAAGCTGTCCGTCTCGGGCGTGCGGTGCGAGCGGCTTGCGACGATGGTCAGCAGCGGTGGCGCGGTGCGAACGCTGATGCCGCGGCGCGCGGCGATCCTGTCATCCGGATCGAGTTGCAGCGCTTCGGCCATGCCCGGACGGCCGGAGAAGAAGCGTCCGCTGGCCGGCGCATACACCACGCCGATCTCCGGCACGCCGTCCCGAACGAGAGCAATGTTGACCGTGAAATCGCCGCTGCGCTTGACGAACTCCTTGGTGCCGTCGAGCGGGTCGACCAGGAAGAAGGCCGCTCCGAGATCGGCGGGCAGAATGCCGGCCGACGCTTCCTCCTCGGCGACGCAAGCAACCTGCGGGCAAGCGGCGCGCAATCCCTCCAGGATGATCTCCTCACTCGCCCTGTCCGCCTCGGTGACGGGCGACGCATCGTCCTTCACGCCGACAACGCAGCCAGCGTGAAAGACCTCCATCACCTTCTTGCCGGCGGCAATCGCCAGTCGCTCGAAGAGCTGCTGGACAGCGACGTCGTCAGATGCCGTCACCGGCGTCGTACTGTTCTTGTTCAATGTCCCGCTCATGCAGCCAGTTCTCGACGATATCCACCATCTCCTCGGGCGCCTTGCCTACCGTCCTGAGGTGGATTTCCGGGTTCTCGGGCGCCTCGTAGGGCGAATCGACGCCGGTGAAGTTCTTCAACGCCCCACTGAGCGCCCGTGCGTAGAGCCCCTTCGGGTCGCGCTTGGCGCATTCCTCGAACGGCGTATCCACGAACACTTCGACGAACTCGCCCTTTTCCATCAATTCCCGCGCCATCCGTCGCTCCGCACGGAACGGCGATATGAACGAGACTATCACGATCAGGCCGGCGTCGGCCATCAGCCGCGCGACTTCCGCCACGCGCCGGATGTTCTCGACCCGGTCGGCGTCGGTGAAGCCGAGGTCGCGGTTCAGCCCGTGGCGGACATTGTCGCCGTCGAGGATGTAGGTGTGGCGCCCCGATGCGTGGAGCTTCTTCTCCAGCAGGTTGGCGATCGTCGACTTGCCCGAGCCGGACAGTCCGGTGAACCAGAACACCGCCGGCCGCTGGTTCTTCGCCAGGCCCCGCTCGCGCTTGCCGATATCGAGCGCCTGCCAGTGGATGTTTTCGGCCCTGCGCAACCCGTGCAGGATCATGCCCGCCCCGACCGTCGCGTTCGAGATGCGATCGATCAGGATGAAAGCCCCGGTGGTGCGGTTGTCCGCGAAGGGATCGAAGGCGATCGGCGACTGTGTCGCGAGGTTGCAGACGCCGACCTCGTTCATCTCAAGCGACTTGGCCGCTTCCTGCGCGAAGTTGTTGATGTTCAGGCGATGCTTCAGGTCGGTCACCGTCGCGCTGACCTGGTCGGTCTCGGTGCGCAGCAGGTAGGACCGGCCGGGCTTCAGCGCATTCTCGTCGAACCAGACGATGTTGGCGGCGAACTGGTCGGCGACCTGCGGCCGCGCGTCGGGCGAGACCAGCATGTTGCCGCGCGAGATATCCAGTTCGCCATCGAGGACCAGCGTGATCGCCTGGCCGGCAACGGCCGATGCGAGATCGCCGCCCTGCGAGACGATGCGCTTGACGCGCGCCGTCTTGCCCGATTTCGCGACGACCACCTCCTCGCCCGCCGCAACCGAGCCGGAGGCGACCGTTCCGGCATAACCGCGAAAGTCGAGATTTGGCCGGTTCACGTACTGAACGGGGAAGCGGAACGGCAGTCCGACGGCTGCATCGTCGACGACGACCGTCTCGAGGTGGTCGACGAGCGTCGGGCCGGCATACCAGGGCATCCGTTCGGAGCGCGTCGAGACGTTGTCGCCGTAACGCGCCGACATCGGGATCGCCACGATAGAGGCGAAGTTCAGGCCCTGCGCGAACGCGGCATAGTCGGCGACAATGCTGTCAAACGCCTGGCGGTCGAAGCCGACGAGATCGATCTTGTTGACCGCGACGACGACGTGCCGGATGCCGAGCAGCGAGGCGATGATGGAGTGGCGCCGGGTCTGCTGCACCACGCCCTGGCGCGCATCCACCAGCACGATCGCCAGATCGGCCGTCGAGGCGCCGGTCGCCATGTTGCGGGTGTATTGCTCGTGGCCGGGCGTGTCGGCGACGATGAACTTGCGCTTCGGCGTCGAAAAGAAGCGGTAGGCCACGTCGATCGTGATGCCCTGCTCCCGCTCGGCCTCCAGACCGTCGACCAGCAGCGCGAAGTCGACGTCGTCGCCGGTGGTGCCGTGCTTCTTCGAGTCGCGCTCGAGCGCGGCCAACTGGTCCTCGAAGATCTGTCGCGTCTCGGACAGCAGGCGTCCGATCAGCGTCGACTTCCCGTCATCGACCGACCCGCAGGTCAGGAAGCGCAAGAGCGACTTTCGCTCCTGCGCGGCGAGATAGTCACGCACGCTCTCGACGGCTGTGCTTTGTTCGGCGGCGGCCTGGCGCATGGTCAGAAATACCCCTCGCGCTTTTTCTTTTCCATCGAACCCGACTCGTCACGATCGATCAGGCGGCCCTGGCGCTCGGAGGTGCGCGCCGTCAGCATCTCGCTGACGATCGCCTCCAGGCTGTCCGCATCCGAATCGATCGCCCCGGTCAGCGGGTAGCAGCCCAGCGTACGGAAGCGTACCAGCCGGTTCTCGACAACCTCGCCGGGCCGCAGCGCCATGCGTTCGTCGTCGCGCATGATCAGCATTCCGTCACGCTCCACGACAGGCCGCCGCTTGGCGAAGTAGAGAGGGACGATCGGAATGTCCTCCTGCAGGATGTACTGCCAGATATCCAGTTCGGTCCAGTTGGAGAGCGGGAACACGCGGATCGATTCCCCAGGGGAGACGCGGGTGTTGTAGACCTTCCACATCTCCGGCCGCTGGTTCTTCGGGTCCCAGGCGTGGCGCGCGTTGCGGAACGAGAAGATGCGCTCCTTCGCCCGCGACTTTTCCTCGTCGCGGCGCGCCCCCCCGAAAGCGGCGTCGAAGCCGTGCTTGTCGAGGGCCTGCCGCAGGCCGACCGTCTTCATAACATGGGTATGGACGTTGGAGCCGTGATCGAACGGATTGATGTTGTCGCGGATGCCGTCCTGATTGACATGCACCAGGAGATCGAAGCCGAGCTTTTCCGCCATCGCGTCGCGGAACGCGATCATCTCGCGGAACTTCCAGGTCGTGTCGACATGCAGGAACGGGAATGGCGGCTTGGCCGGATAGAACGCCTTCATCGCGAGATGAAGCAGGACCGACGAATCCTTGCCGACCGAATAGAGCATGACCGGCTTGGAGAACGTCGCAGCCACCTCGCGGAAAATGTGGATGGCTTCGGCCTCGAGGCGATCGAGATGGGACAATCTGGCGAGCATGCGGGGGCCTTTACAGCGCCTTGGCGCGATCGAACACGGAAATTTGGGCCAACGGCCGTGATTTTTCCGGATAATCTCACAGAAACCGGCTTTCTCAAGCGGATCGCAACCAAAGATGAACCGATCCCTGTGAGGTTTTTGCGTTCGCCGGCGAATGGCTAGAACGCTGTTCTGCCGTCGCAGGACGAGGACTTTCGAGTTGGGGCACGCCCTGTTCTGTGCGTGGCGGCCCACAACAGATGGTGACAAGTCGAAGGCCGCTGACTATCGTCCCTCCGGCCGGAGCGGGCGGCATCCAGAAGCGAATGCAGACAGAAAAAAACAGCAAAAACCGTATCGCGTCGCTAGCCGATCGGCTGCTCGAGCATGACGACCGCCGCAGCGCGATCTTCACTTATGTGGTCTTCGGCGCCGCGCCCCTCGGCGGCTCGCTGGTCAGCTTCGCCGTCAATATCGGGGCAGTCGGTGGGGTCATCGAAGTGCTCCGGCGCATCGTGCCGGTCAGCCGAGACCGCGTCTTGCTGGCCCTAACCGTCCCGCTCTACGTCTACTGCGGCGCCTATCTGGCGTCGCTTGCGGCCAATCCCGAGCCGCGCCTGCGCTACATGCTCCCGGTTCTGACCTTCCTGCTGTTTCCCTTCCTCTATTCGAGCTGGCGGCTCTCCACGAAAGACACGATCGCCCGCGCGGTGGTCAACGCCAGCATGATCGCCTGCTACGGCGCGCTGGTGATGGCGATCGCCCAGGTCGAATTCTACGGCATCCGCGCCGAGGGCGGGGCCGGCAACGCAATCGTCTTCGCCACGGCCACCTGCCTCGCGGCATGCATGGCGCTTGCCGGCGCCCTGGCAGCAAGTGGCAAGGCGGCGATTGTCCTGTTCGGAGCCTACTGCGCCGGCATCATCGCCATTCTCTATTCCGGCGCGCGTGTCACTTGGCTTGCGCTCCTCCTGACGACTGCGGCGATCCTCTGGATCCATCGTGGCCGCCTGCGAGCCAGGCTTTCGCTGGCCACCGCGTCGCTGGCGGCAATCGCGGTCGGCGTCGTCGCCTTGGTGGGCGCCCAGGTCGTCCCACCCCGTGTCGAGGCGCTTGTCGGCGACTGGCAGCAGATGAGAGAGAGGGGGGACTTCGACAGTTCGCTCGGCCACCGCGCCGAACTTTGGCAGACCGGCATCCACGCGATCCGCTCCAGTCCCCTGCTCGGACACGGGCCCCAGTCCACCAGAGCCCTCATCGACCAGGGTTTCAGCGAGATCGGCGTCGATGTCGGCTACTCCCACTTCCACAACGGCTTCCTCAACGCCTGGGTGGAGGCCGGGATTTTCGGCGCTTTGTCGCTGGTCGCACTCTTTGCCGTCACGGCCCTGCTTGCCGTGCGCACACTTGCGCGGAAAATCGGCAGGAGCGAACTGCTCGGGGCGGTCATGCTGATCGCCGCGACTGTGACCTACGTCGTCAACGGTATGACCGGCATCATGGTCGGTCATGACATCGTCGATGCGCTGCTCGTCGCCTACCTCGCCGCCGGCGCCTATCTGGCAGCCGGGACATCGCTACTCGACGGGGACGGCAAACCTCGACGACGCACGTCAGACCTGGAAGACGATCAGGCGCTTGAACTTGCCGAGCAGGAACAGCGCGCCCATCAACAGGAACGCGGTCAGCGTGAGCACCACGGCCCATGAACCCAGCGGCACGACGCCCTGGATGAGCGGCGTCCGCACGATCTCGATGAAGTGGGTGAACGGGTTCCAGTGGAACAGAACGCCTCTGATGCCGCCCAGTTCGCCGGCGGTCCAGAAGATCGGCGTGACGAACATAAGAAGCCGAACCGCGTTGGTCACGACGAACTGCAGGTCCGGCGCGTACGCGCCAGCGATACCGAGAACGACGGCCGTCGCTGGAGCCGCCAGCAGCATGACCGCAAACGCCGGCAAGAGCGACAAGAGCGCGGGCGTGACCTCAATGCCGGTGAACAGCAGGATCGGAACGGCGCCGGCCAACGCATAGAGAAACCGCGTGGCGACCAGCAGCGTCTGTCTCAGCACGTAGACCGAAACCGGCAGGACCGTTCCCTTGATGAACGCCTGCTCGCGCGTGAACAGGGTAACGCTCATCGACAGCACGTCGCTGATGTAGAACCAGACAAGCATGCCGCTTGCAACGTAGGCGGCAAAGCTGAACCCGCCGCCGCCGTTATCCAGCACCAAGACCAGCGCGACGACCAGGAGCAGGAAATTGAGGAGCGGCCAGATCGGCCCGAGAAGAGTCTTGCGGTGGGCATCGACGATGTCCTCCGACGCCAGTTCCCACCAGACATTCCTCAGCCGTATCGCGGCGCCCAGATCGGCAAGCCCGCTTCGCGCCAGTTCGAGCATCGCCGCTCCCTGAAACCAGCCGGTCTGCTAGCATATCCGCGGCCGAACGCAAGCAGCGAGGCTGCCTACGCTTGTACAGCGGGGGAATTGAAGATCACCTCCACCAACCTTGCAGGCAGGAACTGCGACAGCGCCTTTTCGCGGCCCCGCAGTCCGATTTCCGGGTGCTGCAGGGCCTGGTTCACGCTGGCCCTCAGCGAATGCGCATCGCGGAAAAACAGGATGTCGGTGCCATTCGAAAATGCGCCTTCGAGCGGTCCGTTGGGAGCCGAGATGACCGTCGCCCCCATGGTGAACGCCATGAACGGGTATTCATGGAACCCAAGGGCGTGCGAGCTCGGACAGACGACGACCTTGCTGCGCCCCATCAGCGCCATGAGGTCCTTGGCCGATCTCGGCGCCTCGACCCGAACATTGCCCGCGAGATTTTCGACCTTTCGATCCGTCACCAGGGTGATCGGAGTGTCTTTCAATGCCTCGAGCATCCCGTAGCGGCGCGCAAACTTCACATGGTCGAGCACGACGGAGCGTCGCGGGCCGGCTTGGCGACGACCCGCGCTTCGACACTCGCTCGTTCAGGCGTACCAGCCGGGCGCGCTCGCAATGCCGCCGGAACTGCCGGGAAAATAGGTTGCGCCCGCGCCAAAGGTGTTGATGCCGCCGCCTGAAGAAACGCTGTACCGGGGACCACTGGCTGAGCCCGAATAGGTGTTCCCGGAAAACTCCACGAGCGCCATGCGGTCGCACTTCACGAACCCCGAGGAGAATGCCACCCCGCCTGTCAGCGTGATCGTGTTGCTCACGTCGAAGACATAACCATCGGAAAGCGCCTGAACGTGGCAGGAAGAACTGCCGCTGATCGTGTAGCTGGAAGCGGCGGTCACGACGCCGCCGCGCTCTGCATAGATGTGCGCGGTTCCGCAGGCACCAAAATTCATCTGGCCCGCGATCGTCAGGACGCCGCCGTTCTGAGCGGCGACGCCCAGGCCGGGGCTCCCGGTCTCGACCTTGAACCCCAGTATCGCCAGCCGCCCGTAGTTGGTCACGAGCGTGCAGTTGCCGCTTGGTCTGCTTATGACGCAATTCGCCGGCGTGGTCACGTTTCCCTGCAGCGTCACGCTGCCCGAACCAAGCCACCCGCCGGAGACGACCACGCCTTCGGAATAGGTGCCGTCAGCGACCTGTATCGTCACGTTGTGGATCGACATGTCCAGCGCGGCCACGACGTCGAGCGCCCTTTGGATCGTCAGGAAAGCGCCCCCGGCACTGTTCACCAGGCCGCTGTTGGCGTCATTGCCGTCCGTGCGGACATAGTAGGCTCGGTTTGCGCCCAGGCGCTCGCGCACATGCCGCATCGCCACCACCTGGTTCGGCTCGGCGAGCGCGAGCCCAGCCGGCAATGTCACCCGGCCATTTGCCCGATCGACCTTCAGGGCTTCAGCCCAGGCCACACCGTCGGGTGAAACCTTCACGTGCCAATCGTCGTCGCCGGCGAGCCCGAACTCGGCCCTGCCGGAGTATCCGGTCTGGAAGACCAGCGAGGCTGTGTCGCCCGCCCCCGCCTTGTTGATCGTCAGCCTGTGGTCGCCCGCCTCCTCGTCCAGCAGCGTCGCCGGGCTCCTGACGGCAAGCCGGTTGCTCGCGTCGGCGACCGTGTTGACGCCGACAAACGGCGCCGGATTGACGCTGTGGACCGCGGCGTCCGCCCAGGCCGCGCCGCCGAAGCAGACCAGCCGCGCCTCGTCGGCCACCCAGGCCAGCCAGCCGGCCCGGGGCGAAAGAAAGGCCCACGCCCCGTCCTGCCAGGCCGCGATCTTCCCGTCCTGCCCGGCCCAGGCGCCGCCTGCGCCAGATGCTACGAGGTAGCGGTCGCCGTCCACCGGCGAAACCGGTGGACCGGCAAGATCGCGGTCGAGCACCGCAAGCTGCACGAGTGCGTCCAGGCTCCTGATCGCCTCGTTGTGGGTAACGTGTTTCTGCGCCTGTGAGGGCATGATGTAGGGAAGATCAAGATTCGCGGTCCGTTCCATTGCGTTTCCTTCGGTTGCTCCTGGGCCTAGCGTAAGCCCGGCGCGACAACCGTGGACAAAAGCGGGTCAACCATGCGTCGGATGGAACGCGGTTGCCTAACGCAGGGGCATCGCGGTTCGACGACGCCCCGTCAACTTGAGGAATTCTTGGAATCTGCACGTTGCGCGGGGTTCATGCCCGGCTATTCTGCGATCGCCCCATGCGTGATGTATTGACTTAGTGAGGACATACTTGTCTCAAATGCCGGCATCGGAACGAACCTTGGCGGCGGCTGCGCATCGGATGAGCTGGATCAACAGGCAGCAAACGTCATATGGGTGAGGGAAAGCTTGGCAGTCGCATCGCCGCCTGGCCGCGCGGCGCGAAGCAGCTGATCTTCGTCGGCTTCGACTTTTTCGCGCTGCTGGCGGTCCTGTGGCTGAGCTTCTCGATCCGCCTCAATCACGTTTTTGTCCCCAATGCGGGCCAGGCATTGCTGATGCTGGCGGCACCGGCCATCGCGCTGCCGGTCTTCGTCCGCATGGGGCTCTATCGCTCCGTCCTGCGCTATCTTCCGGAACGGGCGATCTGGACCATCTTCAAGGCTGTCACCGTCGCCGTTCTCGCCTGGGTCAGCCTCGCCTTCCTGACCCGGATGACGGGCCTCGCCGGCGTGCCCAGGTCCGTCGCCGTGATCTACTGGGCGCTCAGCCTGATCGTAATCGCCGGCAGCCGCTACGGGGCGAAGCGGCTCTTGTGGTCCGGCAGGCCGAATCCTGTCGGGGCGCCCCGCACGCTGATCTACGGAACCGGCAGTTCGGCAATACAGCTCGTGAATGCGCTGACCACCAGCCGGGAGCGCAACGTCGTCGGGTTCGTCAGCGACGACGCAAGCATCCAGGGCATGGACCTGCTCGGGCTGCGCGTCTTTCCGAGCCCTTCCCTCGAAACGGTTGTCGGCAACTTCGGGGTCGACGAAATCATCGTGACGATGCCCCTTCCCGCCGGCGTCAGCCAGCGTGAGCTCGTGGCGCGCTTCAGCTCGCTGCCGGTCAGGTTCCGCATCCTACCGGCCGTCGCGGATATCGCGGCCGGAAAATACTCGGTCAAGGACATCCGCGACATCGACATTGACGACCTGCTGCGCCGGTCGCCTGTGCCGGCCGACCCGCAACTGATGCGCGACGTCGTCGAGGGCAAGGTCATTCTGGTCACCGGCGCGGCCGGCTCGATCGGCTCCGCGCTCAGCCGCACCGTGGCGAAGCTGCAGCCGGCGGCGCTCGTGCTGATGGATGTCAACGAACACGGTCTCTACGAGATCAGCCGTGATATAACCCACGACGCCGGCTTTCCGGTCATTCGCGTGCTCGGTTCGATCACCGAAGCGGGCACGGTCCGGCAGGTTCTGCGCGACCACCGCGTCGAGACGATCTATCACTGCGCGGCGTTCAAGCACGTCAACATGGTCGAGGCCAACTGCATCGAGGGTGTTCGGAACAACGTTCTCGGCACCTGGACGCTGGCGCAGGCCGCACACGAACTGCAGGTCATGAACTTCATCCTGATTTCGTCGGACAAGGCGGTGAGGCCGGCAAACGTGATGGGCGCCACGAAGCGCTGGTCCGAACTCATCGTTCGCCACTTCGGCCTGCAGGACGATCCTGCCGGTTTCGAACGCAACTTCGCCTCAGTCCGCTTCGGCAACGTGATCGGCTCGAGCGGCTCGGTCGTGCCGCTGTTCAGGGAGCAGATCGACGCCGGAGGTCCGGTCACCGTGACGCATGAGGCCATGACCCGTTATTTCATGTCGGTGCGGGAGGCAGCGGAACTGATCGTACAGGCGACTGCGCTGTCGAAGTCAGGCGACGTGCTCGTGCTCGAGATGGGCGTTCCCGTCAGGATCATGGATCTGGCCGAGGACATGATCCTTCTGGCGGGACGCTCCGTGCGCAACGCCGAAAACCCCGATGGCGACATCGAAATCGTGATCGTAGGCCCCGGCGCCGGAGAGAAACTCTACGAGGAACTGTTCTACGACCCGAACGGCGTGGCACCCACCACGCATCCGAAAATTCTCCGCGGCCCTCGCCTGAACGGCATGCCTGTCGATGTTCCCGGCACCGTCGTCAGCATGCGCGAGCGCATCGATGCGCGCGACGAAGCCGGCCTGCGCAAGCTGCTGTTCGAGCGGGACTAGGCGCGTCATGGCCGACTCAAGCCCGTCCCTTTCGGAGCCCGGCGCCGCACCGGCGAAGGTGGCTGTCCTGCTGGCGACCAAGAACGGAGCCGCGTTCCTCGACGAGCAGCTTCGCTCCCTCGCAGGTCAGACTTGGCCGGCGATCGACGTCTGGGCGTCGGACGACGGTTCGACCGATGCAACCGTGGCGATCCTGTCGCAATGGCGCGAGCGATGGAGCCGGGGCGCCTTCACGCTTTTGGACGGTCCCCGCGCCGGGTTTGCTGAGAACTTCCGCTTCCTGCTCGCCTGCGACGCAGGCAATGCCGACTACGTAGCCTTCTGCGACCAGGACGACCTGTGGGAGCGGGAAAAGCTGTCGAGGGCGATCGGCTGGATGCGCTCGCAGGACGCCGCCGTGCCGCTCCTGTTCTGCTCGCGAACCTACACCGTCACCGAGCGGGGAGACGTCGTCGGCATGTCCCCCCTCTTCCGCCGCAAGCCCTCGTTCCGCAACGCGCTCGTGCAAAGCCTGGCCGGCGGCAACACCATGGTGATGAACCGGCCCGCCTCAAGACTGCTCGCTCGCGCCGCCAGACGGTCTCCCTTCGTCAGCCACGACTGGCTGGCCTATCAAATCGTCACCGGCGCGGGTGGGGTGGTGCGCTACTGCAAAGAGCCGCTCGTGCGCTACCGCCAGCACGGCGGCAACGTCGTCGGCGCCAATACCTCGATGGAGGCTCGGCTCGCGCGGCTGAAGCTCCTGCTCGACGGCCGCTTCAAGCGATGGACGGACGCCAACCTCGCATCGCTCGGCTGCAATCGCGACCTGCTGACGCCGGACGCGCTCGCCGCGCTCGACGAGTTTGCCGAGGCCCGCCAGGGGAACATGCTCGGTGCCATGGCGCGGCTGCGCCGGTCCGGCGTCTACCGCCAGACGCTGCAGGGCACGCTTGGCCTCTGGGGCGCGGCCCTGTTCAGGCTGCTTTAGCAATGAAGCGTCTCCTCGACATCGCGCTCGCCCTGCCGCTCGGCCTGATTGCCCTGCCCGTCGTCCTCGCCGCCGCGCTTTGGGTCCGGCGGACGTCGCCCGGCCCGGCCTTCTTTTCGCAGCTTCGCGTCGGCAGGAACGAACGCCCCTTCCGCTGCCTCAAACTGAGGACGATGCATCACGGCACGACCTCGCTGCCGACGCACGAGGTCGGCGCCGACGCGGTCACCGACGCGGGCCGCGTGCTGCGCAGGCTCAAGCTCGACGAACTGCCGCAGCTCTGGAATGTTCTTGTCGGGGAGATGAGCCTGGTCGGCCCCAGGCCCTGCCTGCCGATCCAGCACGAACTGATTGCGCTGCGCCGCGCCTTCGGCGTCACCGGGCTCCGGCCGGGCATCACCGGGCTCGCCCAGCTTCGAGGCATCGACATGTCCGACCCCGGGAAATGCGCCGGCGCCGATGCGGAGTACCTGAGGGCCCGCTCACTGCGGACAGACCTGGATATCCTTCTCAGGACCGTTTCCGGGGGGATCGCACGGTGAAGCCGGATCGCATCCTGTGTCGCCCGACTTGCAAATCTGCGCCGACGACCGCATGGGTCGCCATCCAGATGTTCGTCATGTCCCGGGTCTGACCATGGTTTTCGTCCGCGCCAGCAATGTCGGCCTGCGCTATCCCATACCGCGGCGCGTCAGGTTGCGCGGCGAGGCGGCCGGCAGGGTCGGCGGTCGCTTCCAGACATCGGCCGGCGGTTCGCGCTACGTGACGGCGCTCGACGGCATCAGCTTCGAGCTCGGGTCGGGCGACCGCCTGGGTCTCGTCGGCACGAATGGCGCCGGCAAGACGACTTTGCTCAAGGTGCTGTACGGCATCTATGAGCCCACCTCCGGAACGATGGAGACGCAGGGCCGCGTCGATGCCCTCTTCAACATCAACCTCGGCTTCCGCGCCCAGGCGACCGGTCGACGCAACATCGTGTTGCGCGGCCTGATCGCCGGCTGGAGCATGGCGGAGATCGAGACGCGGATGGACGACATCATCGCCTTCAGCGAACTCGGCGACTTCATCGACATGCCGTTCGACACCTATAGCCAGGGCATGGGCGCAAGGCTCGCCTTCGCCATCGCCACCGGCTTCCAGCCGGAGATCCTGCTGATGGACGAGTGGATCGGCGCGGGCGACAAGGCGTTTCAGGACAAGGCCAAGACCCGCCTGGAAGCGATGGTGGACAAGGCCGGCATCATCGTGCTCGCCTCGCACAACGACGACCTCATCAAGCGCGTCTGCAACAAGATCATGACGCTCGAGAACGGCCGCGTTGCGTCGCTGGACGCGATCGGCTGATCTAAGCGAACAGCCCGCCAAGCGCTTCGAACAGGCCGTCGCGCAAGTTGCCGGCATTGGCGCTGTAGACCGGAAAGCAGACAATCTGGTTCGAGACCCGGTTCGAAACCTCCAGGCTGACCGGTGTCGGCAAAGACGCGCCGACGGCGTTCGAAACCGAAGGCCAGTAGTACCGACGCGTTTCGATGCCCCGTCCCTGAGCCTTTCGCACGATCTCGTCGGCAGATTGTCCTTCGAAAACCACGGGATACATGGTCCAACCGCTTCCTCTGGTCACGCCCTGCAGCGTCCTTGCGCCGGGGACGGATGCAAAGAAGCTGTCGTAGCGGTGGGCAATCTCTTCCCTGGCCTGCTGCATTTCATCAACGCGACCAAGCTGCGACAAGGCGATGGCAGCGTGCAGTTCGTCCATCTTGCCATTGGTGCCGGTCGAATACCTCCTGTCCGCCTCGAACCCGAAGTTCAACTTCTTTCGGATCTCCACCGCAGCGTCGGCAGGCGCGAGGATGACACCCCCTTCTCCGATGGCGAAGACCTTGGTGGCGTGGAGTGAAAATACCTCGACCTCTCCGTCGTCTGACCCGAACTTGGGCAGGCTCGCGCCACCGAGGCTGGCCGCGGCATCGAACGTAAGCGGCAGCCGGCGGTCTCGACAGAAGGCGATCAGGTGCGATTGGTCGCGAACCAGCCCGAACGGTCGAACGGAGACCACCCCGTGGAGGGTCATCTTCCCCATCGCCTCCGCAAGGCTTTCGATACTGATCTCGAGCGTATCGGCATCGATATCGACTGGAACGGGGTTCAGTCCCGCGAGGCGGATGGCATGATAGGTGGCGGCGAATGTAAAATTCGGCAGCGCGATGTTCATACCCGCGTCGAAACGGGCCAGCAACGCCGCCAGCAGGCCCTGCGTCGCCGAGCAGCAAGTTACCGCTTCGTAGCCCGAAACCGCATAGCGCGCCGCCAGCGACGTTTCCAACGATCGGGATATGGGACCGAAATTGGCATAGATGCCCGTTTCGAACACCCGCTCGTAAACGGGAATCCATTCAGAGGTTCGCGGAATGTCCGGGATGATGAACGGATATGCCGGCTTTTCCAAGAACATTACCTCACCACGACGCCTGCCGGGATGCGGGCGCCTTGCTCGATTTCCATGCGCGGCACCACCACGACGCCAGCGCCAATCATTGCGTAGCTCCCGACCCGGACCCCTCCGCAGAGCACGGCTCCCGGCCCGACAAACGCGCCATCGCCGATCACGCAATCATGCTCGACGATTGCCGCGGTGTTCACGATCGTCAGATGTCCGAGCGCCGCGTTGGGTCCGACGTAGGATTGATGGCCGACGAAGACACCCTCGCCGATACGCTCGGTCCGCACCACAGCCAACGCAGACTTGAGTGAGAACCAGCGCGTGCCGGCTTCCAGGAGGCGCCCCGCAAGCTCTGTCCGCGCCCTCGACGGGCCGATCGCTAGATGAAACCGCGCGTCAGGAAAGCGCCCTATGTCGTCGAAAGACCCCAGGCGCTCCGACTTGCCGTCGTCAACGTCCGATAGGTGGAACAATCGTTCGAACTGGCCGCTCGCAACGTCGCGACACGCGCGAGCGTGGCCGCCGTCGCCAATCAGAATGTGCGCACACCCGTTCAACGCGGCAGACTTCGCCAGACCCGGCGCAGCACATGAAACGCCACTTTCCAGTACACTCTTGCTGCCTGCGACTTGGCGGTCCGGATGCGCCTTTGCAGATACTCCGCGACCTCGCGCTTGAAGCTGTAGCGCACGATGGAGACTGCCGGATCAGCGACACGGCGCGCAAAGAGCCCGGACACGACCGCTTCGAGTATTTCGGGCTGGTCGCCGAACTTCCGTCTCAGGTTCTTCACCACGAGGTCGTCGTCAAGACCATTCAGGCTGATAATCTCGTTGCCCCATTCGGCAGCCTTGCCGAGATTTCCGACGGAAACAAAATAGCGAACGAACCCGTGGTAAATGTACGAAAGTTCGTCCTTGGACCAGGGTCCCTCCGGCACGACATCGGCCGGCCCATAGGTCGCGGAAGCAACGTCCAGCCTGAAGCCGATCTCGTCGCGCAGTCGCACGTACCGTTTCATCAACTCGAAGGAGGTGTCGAACGAATTCCTCAGACTTGACGGCGAGAGTTCGCCAAACTCGGTCGCGCAGACATGATCCACCTTGACGATTGTGCTGCCGCTCGACCAGATCCGCCGGAACAGGTCCCAGTCGCAGGACCGGCGCAAGATGATACTGGAATCGTACCATCCCGACCTTTCGAACACTTCGGGCCGGATCAGAATACCGGCATTTGGCACGTCGGCCGATGTCGCCTGGAACGATGCACCGATAACCTCCGGTTCGCGTGTACCGATCAGCCAGCTTGACCCGTCGACCGTCATGATCCTGGTTTGGCCGTAGACGACATCAGCGCCCGTCCGCTCCATGGCGGAGACCAGCGTTTGAAGTGCATCCGGCGCGAGGATGTTGTCGTCAAACATCCACGTGATCGCACCCGCCTCGGGGCTTCTCGCCAGGAAGCATCGCCCGAGTGACTTGGCCACGGAATTCAGGTTCGGCGAACCTGTGATCACCCGTACCCTGCGATCCTCGGAAGCGAACCTCGCCAGCAGCTGAGCGGTCCCGTCGTAGCTCCCATCGTCATAGCAAATCAGTTCAAAGTCGGCGTAGGTCTGTTCCAGAACCGATGCGATGGCTCTTTCCAGCCAGCCACTCGCGGCCTGGCAGAACGTCGTGAGGTGAATGCTGACGAGCATAGTTAAGTCTCGAGAAAAACTTCAGACGGCTTCGGGACGAACGTCGGATAGTTGTTTTCCTTGTAATGCCACAGTAGCGGCCGGTTCACGAATCCAATCTTCGGGTTCATCTTGGTTTTGATCCTCGAAAACCTGTCCCAGTCCCCAGGATTGCCGCGCTTGAAGGCCTCGACGTCCCAGCCAACCTGCTTGTGCCGCCGATGGTAGAAAACCGAACCGGTCGTGATCTGCCCAAGCCGGAACCTGCCATCTCCCAACCGCACCCATTGTCGGTTTGGCAACTGCGAAAAGAAGGCGTGATGCACGAAGTCGTATTCTTCCGTGAGACACTTGGCCAGACATAGCTCCAGCTTGTCGGGAGCCATTTCATCGTCGTCATCAATGTGGCAGATGTACTCGCCGGTCGCATGAAGGAGCGCCGCATTCATCGCGTTGGTTCCGGCGACCTGCCACCGGGCGACACCCGGACGCGGATAAGGACCGCGCCTCGGCAGATTCTCAAATACTATCCGCGGGTCGGCGACGTCCAGGATCTTCCGGACATTTCTCTCCTCTATGAAATCCCCGACAATGCACACCTCGAAATCCTGTTCGGTCTGCTGAAGTATTGACGGCAGACACCGCCCTATCAAAAGTTCGACCCGATCGCTCGCGGCGATACATATGGAAATCCTGGCCACGTTACGGTTCACCCGAGCGCCTGATGCTTCTTGTGCTGCCCACCTTCAAAAAGAGCGCCCCGATCCCCCAGCACCCTTGTCTCAAACATCTTAGCTACACTTTCGATATCTGAATATATCAGTTTCGACAACATTTCCTCCTTCTCAATATACTCACCATCGATATGAATGCCAATTTCATTGACAATTTTTCTCCACTCATCCGACCTCATGCTCGACGAACAAAGCGCTCTAATCGATTTCTGCATATCGCTTCCGATTTCTAAATCAGAAAGAATTAAGTTTAACTTTCTTACTAATTCCACCTCGAGATATCCAAAACTTTCATTCATATCTTTTTGTCTATAATTGTTATCAATTAATTCTATCGCTGCGCAGAAATTTTCTATCAACGCTGACCGGGGTTCTGAGCGGGAAACATGAATGATCGCGACTTCTTTGGGGTTCAGACCGGACGCGAAGGACGATACGAAGTCGGGCCGCATCCCGGGCATACCGAATATCTGGTCAATCGCCTCCGCCAGCGACTTCGTCGAACCATGCTTGACCATCTCCTGCCAAAGGGAGGGTATCCGATACTGTGGCGAGTTGATCGTCACCAAGAGCCGCACATCGTGCTTCGAGAGAAAGCACAGACGGTTCAGGGCACCTGCATCCGCGAAGGAAAAATCCTCACTCGACAAAATCAAATGGCGAACCCCTGCTGCGTCGGCAACTGCGACCAGGTTCTCCAGCAGTCTTCCGCCTCGAATGTGGTCGAGAGCGAGGCGGGAGTGGCCCGGACCCCGATCGGTTGGCGCGGGATACCAGATCGAACGCGGGCCGCTGCCTCCATAGCGATCTAAAAGAAACGTCTGTATCGACGTAGTTCCGGTCTTATGAGGACCGATATGGAGGCTTATCTGCATTCTCCGTGCATGACAGATTCAATATTCTACGGCAACCGCATTCAGCAGCACTTGAACGGATTCAATTTTTACTGTTGTTAACGGCCTGAAAGCGCCCGAGACGCTGCGATTGCGCAAGCATTCTTGGGCGCAACGCGAGGATTCGGCGCTCACTCTCCTTCCGAAAGGCGCTATCTGGTCGGTCCGGGAACTTCCTTCGCCACCATCCGCGCCACCACCGCACGGCACGAATCCCGCCAGTCCGGCGCGCGCCACCCGAACGTCGTCTCGAACTTCGCGCAGGACAGGCGCGAATTGCGCGGCCGGTATGCGCGCATCGGAAAGTCCTGCGACACGACTTCCTCCACCTCGGCCGACGGCCCACCGAGGCGGCTGCTTTGCGCAAAGATCTCGCGCGCGAAGCCGGCCCAGTTCGTGCTGCCATGCCCGGCCAGGTGGAACGTCCCGCTGGCGGCAGGGGCGCCGGCCGCAAGCGCCGATGCGACGCGCAGCACGCCCTCCGCCAGGTCGGCCGCGGCGGTCGGGTTGCCCCACTGGTCGGCCACCACCCTCACCTTGTCCCGGCCGGCCGCCAGGCCAAGCATGGTTGTCGCGAAGTTCTGCCCGAACGGGCTGTAGACCCAGGCCGTGCGCAGGATCGCATGGCGCGGATTGACGTCGGCGACGGCCCTTTCGCCGGCGAGCTTGCTCATGCCGTAGACATTGCGGGGATCGGGCGGATCGGTCTCGACGCGCTCGCCCGGCTGATCGCCGGCGAACACATAGTCGGTGGACAGGTGGACGATCGCCGCGCCCGCTTCCGCCGCGCCCGCTGCCACCGCGGCGGCGCCGGCGGCATTCACGGCGAAGGCCGCCTCCGGCTCGTCCTCGGCGGCGTCGACCGCTGTGTAGGCGGCCGCGGAAACGACGACATCAGGCTTCGCCGCCACGATCGTCGCCCTCACGCTCGCCGGATCGTGCAGGTCGAGCCCGGGCCGTCCCGCCAGAACGACATCCATTTCCGGACGCCCGGCAGCCCGCTCGGCAAGGCTCCGCGCAAGCTGGCCGCGGCTGCCCGTAACCAGGATCTTCATTGCGCGGCCGACGGCACGCCAAGCCGCTCGCCGGCATATTTTGCGTCGCGGATAGGTCTCCACCACCACTCGTTGTCGAGATACCAGCGAACCGTTCTTGCCAGCCCGCTCTCGAAGGTCTCGGCAGGTTTCCAGCCAAGTTCGCGGCGGATCTTGGTGGCGTCGATCGCATAGCGGCGGTCGTGCCCCGGCCGGTCCGCCACGAAGGCGATGAGTTCGCGATAGCTGCCGGAACGGGCGGGCCCGATCGCGTCGAGCAGATCGCAGATCGCCCGCACCACGGCGAGGTTGCTGCGTTCGGCGCCGCCGCCGACATTGTAGCTCTCCCCTGCCACCCCTGTCGTCGCCACCAGTTCCAGCGCCCGCGCGTGGTCGTCGACGAACAGCCAGTCGCGAACATTGGCGCCGGCGCCGTAGACCGGGATCGGCCTGCCGTGGAGCGCGTTCAGAATCGTCAGCGGGATCAGCTTTTCCGGGAAGTGGAACGGGCCGTAGTTGTTGGAACAGTTGGAGAGGACGACAGGCAGCCCGTATGTCTCGTGCCAGGCCCGGGCGAGATGGTCGGACGCCGCCTTCGACGCCGAATACGGCGACGACGGGGCATAGGGCGTTTCTTCCGTGAACACGCCTGCGTCGAACGGCAGGTCGCCGAACACCTCGTCCGTCGAGACATGGTGAAAACGGAACGCCTCGGCCTTTCCGCCGTCCAGGCCGCGCCAGTAGGAAAGCGCCGCGCTCAACAGCTGGAAGGTGCCGACAATGTTGGTCTCGATGAAATCGGCCGGCCCGTCGATCGAGCGGTCGACATGGCTTTCCGCCGCAAGATGCATGATGACGTCGATCTCATGCCGGCGCAGCAGGTCGCCGATCGTCGCCGCGTCGCAGATGTCCGCCTTCACGAAGCTGTAGTTGGGATGGTTCTCAATCTGCCGCAGCGAAGTCAGGTTGCCGGCATAGGTCAGCTTGTCGACGTTGACGACTGTATGCACGGGATTCGCACAGAGCAGCCTGCAGACCGCCGACCCGATGAAACCTGCTCCGCCGGTAACCAGAAAGTTCATCTGACCTCGATTGCAATTCGCCGCCGCACCGCGCCTGGCTCAACTCTGCTCGAAAAGCTCTGCGTCGGCGAGAAGGGGCGCACGGTCGTCCTTCTCGGACAGGGTGATGCCGGCCGCGGGCAGGCGCCAGTCAATGCCGAGCGCCGGATCGTCGAAGCGGATCGAGCGTTCGTGCGTCGGGGCATAGCGCGCCGTCACCTTGTAGAGGACTTCGGTATCCGGGACGAGCGTCACGAAACCGTGCGCATAGCCCTTCGGAACGAAAATCTGGTTCCATTTCTCCGCCGACACTTCCAGCGAGAGCCATCGGCCGAAAGTGGGCGAGCCCCGGCGAATGTCGACGGCGACGTCCAGTATGGCACCCCGCGTGACGCGGACCAGCTTGTCCTGGCCGAACGGCGGCAACTGATAGTGCAGGCCGCGCAGCACGCCGGCCGGCTTCGAACAGGAATGGTTGTCCTGCACGAATGCTACGTCGAGCCCGTGCTCCGCTAGGGCCGCTGCATTGTACGTATCGGAAAAGAAACCGCGATGGTCGCCGAAACGAGGCGGCGTGATTTCGAGGACGCCCGGCAGCGCGAGTTGCCTTACCTCAGGCATCGCCGCGTTCCAGTTCAGCCATGCGCCGCTTCAGGTAGCGGGCATACTCGTTGTTGCCCAGTCGGTCGGCGCGCGCCAGGACGCTGCCGGGATCGAGCCAGCCCATGTCGACGCCGATCTCTTCCGGGCAGGCGATCTTGATGCCTTGCCTGTGTTCAATGGTCCGCACGAAGGAAGCGGCGTCGTGCAGGCTCTCGTGGGTGCCCGTGTCGAGCCACGCGAACCCCCGGCCCAGCCGGTGAACGCGCAGGCTTCCGCGCTCGAGATACGCGTTGTTGACGGCCGTGATCTCGAGTTCGCCGCGCGCCGAAGGCGTCGTCGCCGCAGCGATCTCGACCACGTCGTTGTCGTAGAAGTAGAGCCCGGTCACGGCCCAGTTCGACCTGGGCTGGGCCGGCTTTTCCTCGATGGTCAGGGCGCGCCCGGTGCCTCGGTCGAAGCTCACAACGCCGTACCGTTCCGGATGATCGACCTGGTAGGCGAATACCGACGCGCCGGACGGGTTCCGCGCGGCTTCCTGGCAGATCCGCGACAGGCCCTCGCCGAAAAAGATGTTGTCGCCGAGGATCATGGCGACCGAACTGTCGCCGATGAAGTCCCTGCCGATCACGAAGGCTTCGGCAAGGCCCCGCGGCTCGGCCTGCTCGGCGTAGGAAAGCCGGATGCCGAACGCCGAGCCGTCTCCCAGGAGCTGCCGGAAAAGCGGCAGGTCGTGCGGCGTCGAGATCACCAGGATGTCCCTTATCCCCGCCAGCATCAGGACGCTGAGAGGATAGTAGATCATCGGTTTGTCGTAGATCGGAAGAATCTGTTTCGAAACGGCAAGCGTAAGCGGATAAAGTCGAGTACCGCTTCCGCCCGCCAGAATAATACCCTTCATCCTGCTCCCGTTCTCCAAATGCCGCCGGCGAACTAAGCTGAAGCGGTCTGGCTATCGAAACCGATTCATCTTGCAACGGCAAGATGAATCGGCAGGTCGAACGTGGCAGATTCCCCGGTCAGCCGGTCAACGGCCCGGGCAGGGTACGGGGCCGAGGCCGCGCTGTTGGTCGGCCTCCCCGTCTTGCGGTCGTCAGCCGCGCTTCGGCAGCAGCGACCAGACTGCGGGCACCAGGGCGGCTGCCAGCGCAACCTTGATCAGATCGGGCACCAGGAAGGGGACGACGCCGAACTCCCAGGCCTTGGCAGAGCCGATCAGCACGGCCAGCCAGGCATAGCCCATCGCCAGCATCACCGCGTCGGCGGCAAGCATGACGCCGAAGAGCTTCAAGGGATTGCGGTCAAGCCCGCGATCGGCGGCCCAGCCGACGATCGCGGCCATCACGACGAAGCCGGCAAGGTAGCCGCCCGTGGTGCCGAGCATGTAGACGACGCCGAGGCCCTTCTCGGGCGTACCCTGGAACACCGGGAAGCCCATCGCCCCTTCGGCAAGGTAGAGCAGCAGCGTGGCGACGCCGAGGCGCAGGCCGAAACCGGCGGCGATCAGCAGGACGACGAGGGTCTGCAGCGACATGTCGACGGGACCAAGCACAACCTTGGTCTTTGCCGAAAGCGTCAGCAGCAGGGTTCCCGCCACGACGAGGAAAAGCTGCGCGCCCAGGCGGGCTGCACCCTTTTGCGGCAAGGCGAGGTCGACGAGCGGACGGGCGGTGACTGCAAAGCTCATGGTGATTCCTGTTTCGACATCGGCTGATCCCACAGCCCTTCGGTTCCGGTATATTTGCTTCCGTGATAAGCGGCAATGGTTTCGGTTGCCCGGTCTGTCCCATGAGCCTCAATTTCGATCGCGACTTCGAACCCGCCTATGGCGAGCCGATCCGGGTTTCGGCCAGAGTCTCCCGCCTGACCGCCCGGAATCCGAGCCCGTTCACCTTTCACGGCACGAACACCTACCTCATTGGCGAAACCGAACTGGCGATCGTCGACCCGGGCCCCGACGACGACCGTCATCTGGCGGCCCTGCTTCGGGCGATCGGTGACCGGAAGGTGAGCCATATTCTCGTCAGCCACACGCATCGCGACCACTCGCCACTCGCCAGGCGGCTTGCTGTTGCGACTGGCGCGACGGTCTGCGCCGAGGGACCACATCGCCCGGCGCGGCCGGGCCAAGGCTTGTCGCCGCTTGATACGGCAGCCGACACCGACTTCGCCCCGGACGTTTTTCTGGCGGAGGGATCTCGCATCGAGGGCGTTGGCTGGGCGCTGCAAACGGTGCTCACGCCCGGCCATGCCGCGAACCACGCCGCCTTCGCTCTCGAAGGCGAAGGCGTGCTCTTCTCGGGCGATCACGTGATGGGCTGGTCGACGTCGATCGTCGCGCCGCCGGACGGTTCGATGCGCGACTACATGCAATCTCTGGAAAGGCTGATCGACCGCGACGACAAGCTGCTGCTGCCCGGCCACGGCGGCCCGGTCCCAAGTCCGCAACCCTACCTTCATGGCCTGAGGGATCACCGTCTGGCGCGCGAGCGGTCGATCATCGACCGTCTCGCCCGGGGCGACCGGTCGATCGACGAGATCGTGGCCGCGGTCTACCGGGACACGGACCCCCGCATGCATGGCGCGGCCGCGCTGTCCGTCCTCGCCCATCTGGAAGATCTGGTGGAGCGCGATCTGGTGGAGACTGACAGCGTCCCGTCAATCGGGGGGATCTTCCGACCGGTCTAGCGGCTCGGCGGGCTCGGCTGGTTCCGGCGGCGGCGCAGCCTCGGCGGGCTCTGGCGGCGGCGGAGGCGGTTCCGGCGGCTCGACCGGCGTCACGACGGTCAGGTAGGCGACCTCGGTGTCGAGTTCGGCCAGGAAGGATTCGATCCGGGCCGCGTTGTCGCCGAAATCGTGCGGCCAGTAGCGCGACGCCGATCGCATGTCGACATAGGTCGACGTGTCCTCGTCGATCAGCCGTATGGCGACGTCTACCGGGAAGCCGAACAGGAACGACCCGGCCTGCGCCTCGATCGTGATCTCGGTCGCATCCGCCGGTATCTCAGCCGGACTGACGACCGTCCAGCCTCGCCGCTCGATGACTTCGGAGACGACGTCTGCAACCTGGCCGATCGGCGCTTCGTAGCGCCGGCCGGTCGCGGCCGGATAGCTGTCGTGCTGAAGCTTGCGGCGCTCCGGCGTGAACGGCTCGACCGCGTTCATGCCGGCCGTTCGTCGCGCCGCGGCTATGGCGAACTCCGGCGGATCGTCGGGGTCTGTCGAAATGTCGTTCATCATGGGCAGCGTAAAGCCGCGATAGGCCGTGATGAAGAAAGGCGTGAGCACCAGGAGGGCGACGAGGATCGCGAAGACCAGCGTGCCACCGCCCTTGCCGCCGTGATCCCAGAACAGGAAGACCGCTCGCACCGCGAAGGCCAGCGCGAGGATCGCGATCGCGCCGACGACGCCGAGCACCGCCGGCATGTCCGGCGTGGCCACGAAACCGATGCGGTGGGCGACGCCCGCCGTAAGAAGGACGACCGCCGAGAAGATGGCGAGCCGGCGCGACCAGACGGTGGCGTTTGAAACGCGCCGTTCGAGGTATTCGTCCATGAGTTCGGTCGCCGCCCGTTGCTGTTCGCCGGGGTGCTACTTAGAGCCTTTTCCCTGCGGCGGAAAGGCTTCGGGCGCTCTCCCGCAGCCGCATGACCGGATGACCTGACCCGGCGGCACGCGCGCTCGCCATATTGCGGCCATCGTCGACGCCGATTCTTGGCGGCGGCGGGGTTTTGTATGCGAATGGCCAAAGAGGTTGCGCATGAACGCCGAAGAATCGATCGAGCACCAGCCTGAGCAAGGCAGTTCCGTAACCGGCGCGGCCGAGGCGATGCTTGAGCCGGCGATTCCGATCGCCCGGATATCCCACGAGGTGTCCGACCAGGAGTTCGAACAGGTCGTGCGCGGCGCGCTCGAAGTCGTCGAGGGAACGCTCCTCTTCAAGATGAAGACCAGCGTCGACGGCGAGACGCAGCATGCCGCCGCCGCCGTGGTCGGGCTCGGAGAAGGACGGCAGTTCCTCCTGCTCACGCTGCCGGCGACAGGCGGCCAGCTCAAAGTCGAGACGGCCTCGCACAGCCGGAGCCCGCTGGCGGGAATCGCCGAGTCTTATGCCGGCCTGATGGACGTGCTGAAGGCCGCCGCCTGACGCGCCTGCGCGCTCTGTCGGACGGCGTCTGCGCCGCCCGAAGTTGGCCGAGACCTCAGCCGTTCTTCACCGCGGCCTGCGCGGCCGCCAGTCTCGCGATCGGCACCCGGTAGGGCGAGCACGAGACGTAGTCGAGGCCGACCTGCTCGCAGAAGCGGATCGACGCAGGGTCGCCGCCGTGTTCACCGCAGATGCCGAGCTTGATGCCGGGCCGGGTCGCCCGTCCCTTCTCGGCCGCAAGCTTCACCAGTTCGCCGACACCGTCGAGGTCGAGCGAGACGAACGGATCCTGATCGACGATGCCCTTCTGCCGGTAGGTCTCCAGGAAGGACGCCGCGTCGTCGCGCGAAATGCCGAACGCCGTCTGTGTCAGGTCGTTGGTGCCGAAGGAGAAGAACTCGGCCGTTTCCGCGATGACATGCGCGCGCACCGCGGCGCGCGGCAGCTCGATCATCGTGCCGGTGAGGTAGTCGATCGTTTCGCCGCTCTCCTTCATGACGGCCGCCGCCACGGCGTCGATGCGCGCCTTGACGAAATCGAGCTCCTTCTTGAGCCCGACCAGCGGCACCATCACTTCCGGCACCACCGGCTTTCCCGTCCTCCTTCCGGCCTCGACCGCCGCCTCGAAGATCGCGCGCGCCTGCATCTCGGCGATCTCGGGATAGGAGATCGCCAGCCTGCAGCCGCGGTGCCCGAGCATCGGGTTGAATTCGTGCAGGGCCTCGGTGCGCTGGCGCAGCTTGTCGGCGCTGACCGCCATCACGGCGGCGACTTCCTCGATCTCCTCGTCCGACTTCGGCAGGAACTCGTGCAGCGGCGGGTCGAGCAGCCGTATCGTCACCGGAAGACCGGCCATGATCTCGAACAGTTCGACGAAGTCCGATCGCTGCATGGGCAGGAGCTTGTCCAGCGCCGAACGGCGGCCCTGCTCGGTGTCGGCAAGGATCATTTCGCGCATCGCCACGATGCGCTCGCCATCGAAGAACATGTGTTCCGTGCGGCAAAGGCCGATTCCCTCGGCGCCGAACGAACGGGCCATGCGGGCGTCCGCGGGGGTCTCTGCATTCGTCCGCACGTTCATGCGGCGGATCGCGTCGGCCCACTCCATCACGGCGGCGAAGTCGCCGGAAAGTTCCGGCTGGAGCATGGGAACGGCGCCCTTGAGCACCTGGCCGTTGCTGCCGTCGATGGTGATGACGTCGCCCTTGCGGAAGGTCGAGCCCATCGCCATCAGCGTGCCGGACCGGTAGTCGACGCGCAACGAGCCCGCGCCCGAGACACAAGGCTTGCCCATGCCGCGCGCCACCACCGCGGCGTGGCTGGTCATGCCGCCGCGCGTGGTCAGGATACCCTCGGCGGCATGCATGCCGTGGATGTCCTCCGGACTCGTCTCGATGCGAACGAGGATGACCTTCTTGCCGAGCGCCTTCATCTCCTCGGCATCGTGCGAGGAGAACACGATCTCGCCGGTTGCGGCGCCGGGCGACGCCGGCAGTCCGACGGCGACGATGTCGCGCGGCGCCTTCGGGTCGATGGTCGGATGCAGGAGCTGGTCGAGCGAGGCGGGATCGATCCGGCCGACGGCTTCCTCGCGCGAGATCAGTCCTTCAGCCGCCATGTCGACCGCCATCTTCAGCGCGGCCTTGGCGGTGCGTTTGCCGGAACGGGTCTGGAGCATCCACAGCTTGCCGCGCTCGATGGTGAACTCGAGGTCCTGCATGTCGCGGTAGTGCTTTTCCAGCCGGTCGGAGATCTCGACGAAGGAAGCGAACGCCTCCGGCATGATCTTTTCCAGCGAAGGCCGGTCCGAGCCCGCGTCGATGCGCGCCGCCTCGGTGATGTTCTGCGGCGTGCGGATTCCTGCCACCACGTCCTCGCCCTGGGCGTTGACCAGGAACTCGCCGTAAAGCGCCCTCTGCCCTGTCGAGGGGTTTCGCGTGAAGGCAACGCCGGTGGCCGAAGTGTCGCCCATGTTGCCGAACACCATCGCCTGGATGTTCACCGCGGTGCCCCAGCCTTCGGGGATGTCATGCAGGCGCCGGTAGGTGACGGCGCGCGCATTCATCCAGCTCGAGAAGACCGCGCCGATCGCCCCCCAGAGCTGCTCCTGCGGGTCCTGCGGGAAGGGGTTGCCCAGTTCTTCCTCGACCTTGGCCTTGTAGAGGCCGATGACGGCGCGCCAGTCGTCGGCGGAAAGCTCGGTATCCAGTTCGAAGCCGCGCTGCGCCTTCTCGTCCTCGAGTATCTCCTCGAAAACCTCGTGGTCGACCCCGAGCACCACGTTGGAGAACATCTGGATGAACCGGCGGTAGCTATCATAGGCGAAGCGCGCGTCGCCGGAATCGGCGGCGAGCACCTCCACCGTGCGATCGTTCAGACCGAGGTTGAGTACGGTGTCCATCATGCCGGGCATCGACGCGCGCGCGCCTGAGCGCACGGAAACGAGGAGCAGCCTCACGGGATCGCCGAGCTTGCGGCCGGTCAGGCCGGCGATGTGGTCGAGCGCCAGCGAAACCTCGGCCGAGAGCGCTTCCGGATAGGCGCGCCCGTTGGCATAGAACCAGTTGCAGGCCTCGGTGGTGATCGTGAAGCCGGGCGGGACGGGCAGTCCCAGGCGGCACATCTCAGCGAGATTGGCGCCCTTGCCGCCGAGCAGGTTCTTGTCGCCGGCCTGCCCCTCCGCCGCACCGTCGCCAAACGTGTAGACCCATTTCGTCATCTTTGCTCCTCACGGAAAGCTGCCGGAACTGGCGATCCGGTGCGACCGTTAAGATGCTGCATTGCGAAAGGCAACCGGGCGCAGCTCCTACAATCGATTAGCGTTAGCCGGCACAGGAGGAAAACCACCACGGCAGGCAGGCCATCGATGTCCGGGCTGGACGCACCGGGGCGGTGGGTCCCACCGTGAAGCTGCGAACGCGGCCTCTGCGCCCGATTGTGCTTTTCAAAGACGCTGTTATAAGGCCGCTCACGTCGATGCTTCGGCACGGTGGGGCGTAGCCAAGCGGTAAGGCAGCGGTTTTTGGTACCGCCATTCCCTGGTTCGAATCCAGGCGCCCCAGCCAACGCGGCAGACGGACTTGCCTCGACTGAAAAAGTGCGTTTCGCGGGAGTGAATGGCACCGTGGCAGCAACGGCGGGCCGGCGGCGACCGCCGCGAAAGACTAGCTTGCCTCGCGCATCCGCTCCGCGGCTTCGAGGCTGACCGACACGAGCTGGCTCACCCCCTGCTCCGCCATCGTCACGCCGAACAGCCTGTTCATGCGCGCCATGGTGATCGGATTGTGGGTGATGATGACGAAGCGCGTCTCCGTCGACGCCGCCATCTCGTCCATCAGGTTGCAGAAGCGCTCCACATTGTGGTCGTCCAGCGGTGCATCCACCTCGTCGAGCACGCAGATCGGCGCGGGATTGGTCAGGAACACCGCAAAAATCAGCGCCATCGCCGTCAGCGCCTGCTCGCCGCCCGAAAGCAGCGTCATCGTCTGCGGCTTCTTGCCCGGCGGGCGCGCCAGGATCTCCAACCCGGCTTCCAGCGGGTCTTCGGATTCGATGAGCTGGAGCTCGGCCGTGCCACCGCCGAAAAGATGCGTGAACAGCCTCTTGAAATGGCCGTTCACGACCTCGAATGCGGCAAGCAGGCGCTCGCGCCCCTCGCGGTTGAGGCTCTGGATCGCCTGCCTGAGCTTGCGGATCGCCTCGATGACGTCCTCGCGTTCCGAAACGATGGTCTCGAGCCGCTCGCTCAGTTCGCGCTGCTCCTCCTCGGCGCGCAGGTTGACCGCGCCGAGCCTCTCGCGTTCGACCTTGAGACGGTCGAGCCGCCGCTCGATATCGGCCATGTCGGGCAGCGGCGCGTCCGGATCGAGTTCCGCCTGGCGGATCGCCAGATGCGGCGGGGTATTCAGTACTTCCTGGATACGCGCCTCGGCTTCCTTGCGCCGCTCGTCGGCCGCATTCAGCCGCTCTTCGGCCCGGACCCTGCTTTCGCGCGCTTCCGACAGCGCCTGAACGGAGCCGAGCGCGGTCTTGTCGAGCGCCGCCTGCCGCGTTTCCGCCTCCTGCAGCCGGTCGGCTGCCGCCTTGCGCAGCGTCTCTGCCTGCGAAAGCTGGCTGAGCAACGCCCGGCGCTTGGCGTCGATCTCGTCGGGCGCGTCGCTCAGGGTCTCGATCTCCGACGCAGTCTCGTCGCGGCGCTCGGCCAGTGCGGCGATCTGCGTGTCGGCGTTCGCCGCGCGCTGCACCCAGGTCGCACGGTCGGTTGCGATCGCTGCGAGCCGCCTGGTCCGCGCCTCGGCCTCGCGCTTCAGCCCGTCGTGGAGCGCGCGCGCGTCGGCGAGCAGCCCGCGGTCTCGCGTCACCGTCGCGGCGAGCGCGGCAAGCCTTTCGCCGAGGTCGCCGAGATCGGGCGCTTCGGCGAGCTGCATTTCCGCCTCCGCGACCGCCTCGGCGGCCTCGGAAAGATCGTCGGCAATGCGTGCGCGCGACTCCTCGAGCGACTGACGGCGCGCTGCGAATTCGCCCGCGGCCCTTTCGGCCCGGGAGAGCGCATCGCGCGCCTCGCCGAGACGGTTTTGCGCATCGCGCCAGCCCTGCCTTGCGGCCGCTTCGCCCGCCACGCGGTCGCGAACGGCCTGCTCGGCGTTTGCCAGCGCGGCTTCGGCGGCCCTGACCTTTTCGCTTGCGCCGGCCAGTTCGAGTTCGAGTTCGGCCAGCCGGTTCTTCTGCGCCAGGCGCTGCGCCGCGGCCGTCGGCGCGTCGGCGCTCGCCGTAAAGCCGTCCCAGCGCCACAGCGCGCCATCCTTGCCGACCAGACGCTGGCCGGTCTTCAGCTGGCCCTGCAGGCGGCGGCCATCGGCGGAATCGACGATGCCGATCTGCGCCAGGCGGCGCGCGAGCTGGCGCGGTGCGCGCACCACGCTGGCAAGGCTCTGAACGCCCTCCGGCAGCGCCGGATCGGCGTCGCCTGCCTCGACATCTGACCAGTGCGCGGGCGCTTGCGGATCGAGCGCGGCGTCGAGGTCTTCGCCAAGCGCAGCGCCAAGCGCCGTCTCGAAGCCGCGATCGACCTTGATCTGTTCCAGCACCGCCGGGAAGCGGTCCCCGCTTACCGCACTGATGATCTTGGCCAGCGTCCGGGCTTCGGTTTCGATGCTGGCGAGCGCGGCGCGCGCCTCCTGCAGCGGCGGACGGGCGGCGCTCTCGGCCGCGCGAGCTTCGGCCACCGCCCTTTCGGCGTCGCCGGCCACCGCCTCGGCCTGCTCGAGCCTGGCCTGGGCTTCTTCGGCCAACTGCTGCTTCTCGGCCGGGTCGGCGAGCGCGGCGATGCGCTGTGCAATCTCGTCCGCTTCGCGGTCGATGCCGGTAAACTGGCGCTCCAGACGCTCGCGCCGCTCCGTCGTCTCGCGCAACTGCCGTTCGATCTGGTTTCGCGCCGCAACCGCTTCCGCCCGCTCGGCCGTCAGCTTGGCAAGCGCGGCCTCGCTCAGCGTCAAGGCGGTCGAAGCGCCTTCGAAGGCGGCGCGCGTGGATGTTTCGCGGTCCAGCGACGAGGCGTTTTCCTCGTTGAGCGAGGTTTCCTCGGCGTCCAGCCGCTGCAGGACGTCCGCATTGTCGCGGATCATCTGCTCCTCGCGGGCCATGTCCGCGTCAAGCTGCTCAAGCCGTCGGGCGAGTTCGGCGCGCCTACGCTCGATCCGGGTCGCCTCTTCCTCGATCTGCGCCTTGGCGATGGACAGGCGCTGGAACGCGGCCGCCGCAGACGCCTCGGCCTCGCGCAGCTCCGGCATCTTGTGAGCGCCGATCGCCTGCTCCTTGGCGGCCTCCATCTGGGCGCTGGCGCGCTCGCCGACGACCGAGGTGGCCGCCGACAGCGCCGACTGAGCCTCCGCTTCCTGCGCCTTTGCCTGCGTCCAGCGCACATGCAGCAGCGTCGCCTCGGCCTTGCGGATGTCTGCGGAGAGGTTCTTGAAGCGCGAGGCCTGCCGCGCCTGGCGCTTCAGGTTCTCGATCTGGCCTTCGAGTTCGCCGACGACGTCGTCGAGGCGCTCGAGATTCTGTTCGGCGGCGCGCAACCTGAGTTCCGCCTCGTGCCGGCGGGTGTGCAGGCCCGAAATGCCGGCCGCTTCTTCGAGCAGTGCGCGACGCGCCTGCGGTTTCGCCTGGATCAGTTCGCCGATGCGTCCCTGCCCGACCATCGAAGGCGAGCGCGCGCCCGTCGACTGGTCGGCGAACAGCAGTTGCACGTCCTTTGCGCGCGCTTCCTTGCCGTTGATGCGGTAGACGGAGCCCGCCTCGCGCTCGATACGGCGCGATACCTGCAGTTCGTCCGCATCGTTGAAGGCGGCCGGCGCGGTGCGGTCGACATTGTCGAGGAAAAGCGTGACCTCGGCCGTGTTTCTGGCCGGCCGGGTGCCCGAGCCCGAGAAGATGACGTCGTCCATGCCGGACGCGCGCATGTTCTTGTAGGAGCTTTCGCCCATCACCCAGCGCAGCGCCTCGACAAGGTTGGACTTGCCGCAGCCGTTGGGCCCGACGATCCCCGTCAGGCCACGCTCGATGACGAACTCGCCGGGTTCAACGAAGGATTTGAAGCCGAGAAGGCGAAGACGGGAGAATTTCATGCGCACCTGCCCGCAGGCGCGCGAAAGCCCGCCCCGGCGCGGGCTGCGCGGGCGTCAGAGCATGCCGTCGATGATCGCCGACATTTCCGCAATCGTCAGGGCCCCTTTATAGGTCTTCCCGTTGATGAAGAAGGTCGGGGTCGAGTCTACCTTGAATTCTTCCGAACCCCGCTTCTGCACTGCTCTCACATCGTCCAGAAGCTTCTGGTCCGTCAAGCAGGCCTCGAACGACTCCTGTGAAAAACCCGCAAGCTTCGATATCTGGAGCAGCGCATCCTTGGCATTGTCGACGGCCGCCCAGCCGCGCTGCTGCTTGAACAGCACGTCGATCATCGGGAAATAGTTATCCTTCGAGCAGCGCGCCAGCATGAACCCGGCCTCGGCGCGCGGGTCGAACGGGAATTCGCGGAAAATGAGCCGCGCCTTGCCCGTGTCGATATACTTCGCCTTCAGTTCCGGCAGCGTGGTCTCGTGGAAATGCGCGCAGTGCGGGCAGGTCATCGAGGCGTATTCGACGATGGTGACGGGCGCGTCAGCCTTACCCAGCGACATCTCCGGCAGCGCGCCAGGCTCGAGCAGCTTGGCCATGTCCACGCTTCCCGAGGATTCCGGCGCTGCCGGCGTGGCCGAGGTGGTGATGGGCGATGGCGCATCGGCCGCCGGCGCGGCGGGTTCGGATGCCTCTGCCTTGGCCGTATCGCCGGAATCGCTGCAGGCCGCGACGAGCGCGGTTGCCGAAACGGCAAGAAGCGAAAGAACGGTTCGACGGTGCAGGTTACGTGTCATGCGAATCACCCGTTTGTGGTTTGATATTGCAACGCCGGCACGCCGAATGGCGAGCGTTGGCGCGAATTAGGCCATCCCCGTCCCCAATCCAATCGTCAAAACCAAGGCCTCGATCACGTTCGCGAGAGGCGCGGACCGGCAGATGGATCAGTTTCGGGGCTTGCGGGCGGCAAGAACGCTGGCTCCCAACCGCTCGAGCGAGGCACGCAGATCGGCGTCCTCGATCTTGTCGACCGCGCCCGAAACGCGAGCCTTTTCCTGCTCGGACAAGCTGCGGAGTGCCGGCCTTTCCGGCTTCTGCGGCGGCCGGACCGGCTTCTGCACGATGCGAATCCGGCCGATCGCGGAAAAGCCGAGGAAGGCGTTGACGCGGGCAATGATCTCGCCGGTTTCGTGCTGCAGGTGCAGCGCCGCGATACCCTCGCAGGCGATGACCAACACCGCCGGCTCGAACGCATCGTCGTCCTGCATGCGGCGCGGCCACCGGATTTTCTCGGGCCGCGAGGTGCGTGCCAGCCTGGGACCGACGATCTCTTCCCAGGACTGCACCAGCCCGATCGAAATGCCCGCGCGCCGGCGCAGCACCGGGTCGAGGATCGCCGTTGCAAGGTCGCTCACCGCGACGGCATTGCGGCCGGGCCCATTTCCTGCCATGGCGTCGAGTATCCAGTTCGCCTTCAACCTTGCCGCAACGGGCAGTCCCAAGAAGCAATGGCACCCAGTAGCGCCGCCCGCAAGGGCGTGTCAAAGCACCAGGACGATCTCGCGGGGCGGTTGCTCGCCTGGTACGATGCGCACCACCGCGAGTTGCCCTGGCGGATCGGCCCGGCCGAACTCGCAGCCGGCGCGATGCCGGATCCCTACCACGTCTGGCTGTCGGAGATCATGCTGCAGCAGACGACCGTCGAGGCGGTAAAGCCTTATTTCCGCAAGTTCCTGGAGAAGTGGCCGACGGTGGCCGACCTGGCCGCGGCCGACGCCGACGACGTCATGAAGGCCTGGGCCGGGCTCGGCTACTATTCCCGCGCCAGGAATCTCAAGAAATGCGCCGACTTCGTCGCGTCCGAGCTTGAAGGTGCCTTTCCCGGCAGCGAGGACGGCCTGCGCGAATTGCCGGGGGTCGGCGCCTACACGGCGGCGGCGATCGCCGCCATCGCGTTCGGCCGTCGCGCTTCGGTGATGGACGGAAACGTCGAGCGCGTCATGTCGAGGCTGTTCGAAATCCGCACGCCACTTCCCTCGGCCAAGCCCGAGATACGCGCCCTGCTCGACGGCCTTGTCCCCGAAGACCGGCCGGGCGACTTCGCCCAGGCCATGATGGACCTCGGCGCGACGGTCTGCACGCCGAAGCGGCCGCGCTGCATGCTGTGCCCGCTCAGGGAAGACTGCCGGGCGATCGTCGCCGGCGATCCCGAACTCCTGCCGGTGAAGGGCAAGAAGATCGAAAAGCCGCAGAGACGGGGCGCGGCCTATGTCGCGGTCAGGAAGGACGGAGCGATCCTGTTGCGCAAGCGCCCTGACGAAGGCCTGCTCGGCGGCATGAGCGAGGTCCCGACGACCGGCTGGACTGCGCGCGTCGACGGCGACACGGGCGTCGAGGCCGCCCCCTTTGCGGCCGACTGGCGTCATCGGGGGAGCGTCGCGCACGTGTTCACGCATTTCACCCTGGAACTGACCGTCTACCGGGCGGATATCGGGTCGCTCGCGACCCCGGCAGGCCATTGGTGGTCGCCGATTTCCGCGGTACATGACGAGGCCTTGCCCACCGTCATGAAAAAGGCAATCGAATCGGCCATTCCCGGCGCGACGAAACGCAGGCATTGAGGACCAGCATGACCGAAATACGCCACATCGTCTTCGACATCGGGAAGGTCCTCCTCCACTACGACCCGGACCTGCCCTTCAGCCGGCTCATACCGGACCCCGACGAGCGCAGGTGGTTCTTCGACAACGTCTGCACCTCTGCCTGGAACATCGAGCAGGATCGCGGCCGCACCTGGGAGGAGGCCGAGGCGGAGATCATTCCCCTGTTCCCCGACCATGCGGAAAACATCCGCAATTTCCGCCGCCACTGGCACGAGATGGTGCCGCACGCCTATGACGACAGCGTCGCTCTGATGGAGCAGCTCATCGACGGCGGCCACGACGTGACGCTGCTGACCAACTGGGCCGCCGACACATTCGTCGAGGCGCGCGGGCGTTTTCCGTTCCTGGAAAAGCCGCGCGGCATCACCGTTTCGGGCGACATCCGAGCGATCAAGCCGGAACGCCGGATCTACGACCATCATGCCGACACGTTCGGACTGGCGCCCGCGGCGACGCTGTTCATCGACGATAGTCCGAAAAACGTCGACGGCGCGAAGGCCGCAGGCTGGCAGGCCGTCCTGTTTACCGGGGCCGAGCAGCTGGAAGCCGACCTGCGTCGGCTTGGCGTCAGGCTCTAGCCGGTCAGGCCCCTGCCCGCTCCATGCCGAGGCGGGCGATGCGGCGCAGTTCGTCGATCTGGGTCAGGCCGCCGTTGCGCTCGTAGTGCCAGAAGGTCCATCCGTTGCAGGCGTCGAAGCCCTGCACCTGCGCCCCGACGCGGTGAATGGAACCTGCGATGTCGCCGACCGCGAGCGTGCCGTCGGCGCGAACGCGCGCCGCCCAACGCCGCCTGGAATCATAGAGCGTCGTGCCGGGCTTCATCACGCCGGCGTCGATCAGGCTGACGAAGGCCACCCGCGGCTCGGCCCGCTTGCCCGAGATCGTGGCGAGATCCTCCGATGCCATCGGCGTCACGGACGCGATACGCGCGGTGGCAGCATCGATGTAGCCCTGTTCCCGCTCGATGCCGACGAAGTTGCGGCCAAGCCGCTTCGCCACCGCACCGGTCGTGCCCGAGCCGAAGAACGGGTCGAGGATGACGTCGCCGGGCTTGGTCGAGGCCAGCATGACGCGCGCGAGCAGCGCTTCGGGCTTCTGCGTCGGGTGCAGCTTCTCGCCGTTCTCGTCCTTCAGCCGCTCGCCGCCGGTGCAGATCGGAAACAGCCAGTCGGAACGCATCTGGACGTCGTCGTTCGCCGCCTTCATCGCCTCGTAGTTGAAGGTATAGCCCTTGGCCTTCTGGTCGCGCGAAGCCCAGATCATCGTCTCATGGGCATTCTGGAAACGGCGGCCGCGGAAGTTGGGCATCGGGTTGGTCTTGCGCCACACGACGTCGTTGAGTATCCAGAAGCCGAGATCCTGCATCGTCGCGCCGACGCGGAAGATGTTGTGGTAGGAGCCGATCACCCAGATCGTTCCGTTGGGCTTGAGCACGCGCCGCGCGGCAAGCAGCCAGGCGCGGGTAAAGGCGTCATAGGCCGCGAAGCTCTCGAACTGATCCCAGTGATCGTCGACCGCATCGACCTTCGACTGGTCCGGACGATGCAGGTCGCCGTCGAGCTGCAGGTTGTAGGGCGGGTCGGCGAAAATGACGTCCACCGACTTTTCAGGCAGCTTGTCCAGCGACGCGACGCAGTCGCCTTTCAGGATCGTGTTCAGCCATGCGGGCTGTGCGGAAACGTCGGCGGAGCGGTCGAGAAGCGCGGCTGCGGACATGCTGATACTCGGACAAACGGTTACTGTTCACTGTCCGTTATGGTTACCGTTCTCGGTAAAGATTTAATGAAGCGCGCAGCCGCGTCGATTTGCGATGCAACGCCTCATGGTGTATGGCGCGCGGCTCCTCCCCTCACTCGGTTGCCGAAAAATGCCCCAGCCAGACCTCGTCATCTTCGACTTCGACGGCGTCCTCGTCGACAGCGAGATCATTGCCGCCCGCGTCGAGGCCGAGATGATCACGCAGGCGGGTTACGAGATCACCGGCGCCGAACTTTCGGAGCGCTATGCCGGACTGACCTTCAAGGACATCATGCTCAAGATCGAAGAGGTCGCGGCCATCCCGTTCCAGGCTTCGCTGATCGATCAGGCGGAAGCGATGGTCGACCAGCGGCTGCGGGCCGACGTGCGCGCGATCGAAGGCGCGCGCGAGGCGGTCGCCTCGGTTGCGGCCAACCGCTGCATCTGCTCGAACTCGCGCGCCGAACGGATCGGCTTCATGGCCGAGAAGACCGGGCTTGCACCCTTCTTCGCCGGCCGCATCTATTCGTCGCTGGAAACGCCGACCCGAAATCCCAAGCCTGCGCCGGATGTCTTCCTGCATGCCGCCGCAACGCTTGGCGCCAACCCGCGAAACAGCTTCGTCGTCGAGGATTCAGTCCATGGGATCGCCGGCGCGAAGGCCGCCGGCATGCGCGTGATCGGGTTCACGGGCGCATCGCACAGCTATCCGGGCCACGCGGACGCCTTGACCGAGGCGGGCGCGGAAACCGTCATCCGACGGTG
The DNA here is from genome assembly GCF_040813675.1 of Mesorhizobium marinum. Taxonomy (NCBI): domain Bacteria; kingdom Pseudomonadati; phylum Pseudomonadota; class Alphaproteobacteria; order Hyphomicrobiales; family Phyllobacteriaceae; genus Mesorhizobium; species Mesorhizobium marinum. The sequence goes on from NZ_JBFOCI010000003.1 coordinate 475,074, forward strand.
GGCGGACTTTCCCGGCGTGCTGGCGGCGCTTTCGGAGTGGTCCGCCTAGGACCGGCCAGCCTAGAACAGGTCCTCGTCCTGCTTCTTCTTGGCCGGGACGTCGAAGCCGGCGAAGACCTGCAGCGTGTTGTTGTCCGGGATCGGAACCACGACGTTGGGGTCGTTGAACACGAACTGCTGTGCCTGGTTGCCGGCAAGCCCCACCTGGTGGTTGTAGGTCTGCGAATACAGAACCTCGCCGTCGCTGCGCACGACGCTGACCTTGATCGGCAGCGTCACGGCGCCGGGCGGGCTGGCTGGGCCGGGCACCACGCGGCCGGCAACGGCCACTTTCATCGCCAGCATGCCGGTCGTGCGGCTGCAGCTGCGCGTCGATTCCGAGATCGAGGCCTGGAAGATGAGTTTTGCCGCGTCGCCTTCGCCGCCCTTGGCGTAGCGATTGATGAAACCCTCGGGTTCCTTGACCACCACCTTGGGGCAATAGGCCAGCAGTTCGCTCGCCAGGACCTTGCCCTCCTGGGGCTTCTTTTCCTGCGAGCCGCCGAGCCCCAGGACACCTCCGGAGTCACCGGACTGACAACCCGAAGCCGCGAACACCAGGCCGGCAAGAGCCAACCCCGCCAGAAAACGAGCCGTCGCCAATCGAAAACTCCACTTCCCACTCGTAAAGCCGCTGCTCTATAGCAACGGCGGGACGAAAATGCGACTGACGAAGTTGCGGAAATCGCGGCTTCGCGGCAGTCAATGCGCCAAGGCAACGGAAGGACGGCCGGACATGAAGTACACGAGCACCCGGGGCGAAGCGCCAATCCTCGGTTTTTCGGACGCGGTGCTCGCCGGGCTGGCCCGCGACGGCGGCCTCTACCTGCCGCTGACATGGCCGGAATTCAGCGCCGCCGAAATCCGGGCGATGCGCGGCCTCTCCTATCCGGACCTCGCGGTCCGCCTGCTGACGCCGTTCCTCGGCGGCGAAATCGCACCGGCGACCTTCAAGCGCCTGGCGCACGAGGCCTACGCCACGTTCCGGCACGAGGCCACCTGCCCGATCGTGCAGCTGGCTCCGAACACCTTCGTCCTGGAGCTGTTCCATGGTCCCACGCTCGCCTTCAAGGACGTGGCCATGCAGTTGCTGGCCCGCCTGATGGACCACATCCTGGCAGAGCGAGGCCAGCGCGCGACGATCGCCGGCGCCACCTCCGGCGACACCGGAGGGGCCGCGATCGAGGCCTTTGGCGGGCGCGAGCGCACCGACATCTTCATCCTCTTCCCGAATGGAAAGGTGTCGCCGGTCCAGCAGCGCCAGATGACGACGCCGAATGCGTCCAACGTCCATGCGCTCGCCATCGAGGGCAATTTCGACGACTGCCAGGGTCTCGTGAAGGACATGTTCAACGACCACGGCTTTCGCGACCGCGTCTCGCTGTCGGGCGTGAACTCGATCAACTGGGCGCGCATCATGGCGCAGATCGTCTACTACTTCTCGTCGGCAATCTCGCTGGGCAGCCCGGACCGGCCCGTCTCGTTCACCGTGCCGACCGGCAATTTCGGCGACATCTTCGCGGGCTACGCGGCCAAGCGCATGGGCCTGCCCGTCGAACGGCTGGTCATCGCGACCAACGACAACGACATTCTGGCGCGCACGCTCGAGAGCGGCGAATACCGGATGAAGGACGTGATCGAAACGACTTCGCCGTCGATGGACATCCAGATCTCGTCGAACTTCGAGCGGCTTCTGTTCGAGGCCGCCGGCCGGGACGCAGCGTCGGTGCGCCGTTCGATGGACGGCCTCAAGCAGTCGGGCGCCTTCACGATCGAGCCGCCGGCGCTCGCCCGCATCCGCGCCGAGTTCGATGCCGGCCGCACCACCACCGGCGAGGCAGCGGCCACGATCCGCTCGACGCTGGAGGCGAGCGGCTACCTGCTCGACCCGCACACCGCGACCGCCGTCAGCGTGGCGCGGCGCACTGCCGGCCGCGAAACGCCGATGGTCGTGCTCGCGACCGCGCATCCGGCGAAATTCCCGGCCGCCGTCGAGGCTGCCTGCGGAGTCTCGCCGTCGCTGCCGGACTGGCTCGCGCCCATCATGGACGCAAAGGAAAGATACACGGTACTTCCATCCGACCTAAAAATGGTAGAAGATCATATAAACCGTCATGCGCGTGCGGTGTCAGGGAGTTAAGGTCTGTATGGGTGTTGAGGTAAGCCGTCTGTCGAACGGCCTGACAGTCGCCACCGAAACCCTTCCAAGCATCGAATCCGTTGCACTCGGCGTGTGGGTCAAGTCCGGCGCGCGCAACGAGCGCGACGACGAACATGGAATGGCGCACCTGCTGGAGCACATGGCGTTCAAGGGGACGTCGCGCCGCAGCGCCTTCCAGATCGCTTCCGACATCGAGAACGTGGGTGGAGAGATCAACGCCGCGACCAGCGTCGAAACCACCTCCTACTACGCCCGGGTGCTTTCCGGCGACGTGCCCCTCGCCATCGACATTCTCGCCGACATCCTGACGGACTCGAGGTTCGATCCCGGCGAACTGGAGCGCGAACAGCACGTCATCCTGCAGGAGATCGGCGCCGCGCACGATACGCCCGACGACATCGTCTTCGACAAGTTCACCGAGACCGCCTACCGGCACCAGACCATCGGCCGCTCGATCCTTGGCACGCCGGAGACGGTGAAGTCGTTCACCTCGCAGCAGATCCACGACTTCATCAACCGGCAGTACGGCGCCGAACGCATGGTCGTCGTCGCGGCCGGCGACGTGCAGCACGACACGTTCGTACGGGACGTCGAAAAACGCCTCGGCTCGTTCCGCAGCAAGGCGGACAGCACGGTTCCGACCTATGCCCAGTATATCGGCGGCGACTTCCGCGAGAACCGCGACCTGATGGACGCGCAGATCATCCTCGGCTTCGAGGGACGCGCCTATCACGTGCGCGACTTCTACGCCTCGCAGGTGCTGTCGATGATCCTCGGCGGCGGCATGTCGTCGAGGCTCTTCCAGGAGGTGCGCGAAAAGCGCGGCCTCTGCTATTCGGTCTACGCTTTCCATTGGGGCTTCTCGGACACCGGCATCTTCGGCGTCCACTCGGCGACCGGCCAGAGCGACATCTCCAACCTCATCCCGGTCATCGTCAACGAACTGCAGAAGGCCGGCGAAAGCATCGCGCAGGACGAGCTCGACCGGGCGCGGGCGCAGTACCGTGCGGGCCTGATCATGTCGGGCGAGAGCGCGGCCAGCCGGGCCTCCCAGATCGCCCGCCAGTTGCTGTTGTTCGGCAGGCCGATCGCCAAGGAAGAGCTTATGGAGCGGCTTTCCGCACTGACCGTGGAGCGGCTCCGGGATCTGTCGGAACGGCTGTTCGCGACGACCCCGACGATCGCCGCCGTCGGCCCTATCGGTCGGCTCGCGCCCTACGAGGCGATCCGCGACGCGCTGCCCGGACAAGAGGCGAGCCTGCGCCGCCGCGCCGTCTGATCCCTCGGCACGGCGCATGTTCGGGCTCTCCCTGCTCCGCCGCGACAGTCCGGCGCTGAAGGGCGAACGCGTCATCCTGCGCCTGCCGGTCGCCGGCGACTACGCCGCCTGGGCGGCGCTGCGCGGAGAGAGCCGCGCGTTCCTCGAACCATGGGAACCCACCTGGGCGCCGGACGAACTGGAGAAGGCGGCCTGGCGATACCGGCTCCGACGCTACCGCGAGGATTTTTCGCGCGGTGCGGCCGTCGCATTCTTCATCTTCGACCGGCAATCCGGCGCACTTCTCGGTGGCCTGACGCTGGGGAATATTCGTCACGGCGTCGCCCGTTCCGGGCACATCGGCTACTGGATCGGGGAAAAGTATGCAGGCCAGGGCTACATGGCCGAAGCCCTCGATCTGCTTGCAAGGCATGCCTTTGAAACGATGCGGTTGCACAGGATCGAGGCTGCCTGTATTCCGGGCAACACTAGGTCCATCCGCGTGCTTGAAAAAGTCGGATTCACGCGCGAAGGCCTGTTGCGGTCCTACCTGAAGATCAACGGAGGCTGGCAGGATCATTACCTCTATGCGCTGATCGCTGACGATCCGCGCGGCGCCCGAGCAAGGGATTGAGTATTGGCATTGGACGTCCTCTCCGCGCGGCTCGCCGCCTTTGTCCTGTCGGTTGTCGCCGTGATCTGCGCCGCCACGGCCGCGCATGCGATCGAGCCCATCAAGATCTCGCGTGACAACGTCGCGCTCGACCTCTCCCGCGCCGTCCAGATCTACCAGAATCAGGGTGAGAACTTTCAGGTCTCCACCGCGCCCGGACCGGACGGAATTGTTCGGCGCATCGAGGTCGAGGCCAACGACGAGCGGTCGAGCGGCGACTGGGCCGTCTTCGCGCTTGCCAACACCACCGACGAGCAGATCGACCGGCTCATCGTGGCGCCGCACTTCCGCCTGGTGAACTCTGGCATCTTCTGGCCCGACCTTGGGTCGAGCCGCATCGCCGCCATCACGCCCAGCGAAGGTTTCGCGCTCGACCGGCAGGCGAGCCCCGACGCGGACGTCTTCCTGGTGACGCTCAACCCCGGGACGGTGGTGACCTTCATCGGCGAACTGGCCTCGCCCAACCTGCCCCAGGTCTATCTGTGGGATCCGGAAGCCTACAAGGACTCGGTCAACTCCTACACGCTCTACCGCGGCATCGTGATCGGCATCGCCGGCCTGCTCGCCCTGTTCCTGACCATCCTGTTCGTGGTCAAGGGAACGTCGATGTTCCCGGCGACCGCGGCGCTGTCCTGGGCCGTCCTCGCCTACATCAGCGTCGACTTCGGCTTCCTCAACAAGATCATCGAGATATCGCCCGGCAACGAGCAGATGTGGCGAGCCGGCACCGAGGTCGGCCTTGCCGCCACCTTCGTCGTCTTTCTCTTCGCCTACCTCAATCTCAATCGCTGGCACGGCCATTTCAGCTACGGCGCATTTGTCTGGGTCTGCGGTCTCTTTCTGATCGCTGGCGTTGCCATCATCGATCCGGCCGTCGCAGCCGGCATCGCCCGGATTTCGTTTGCGGCGACCGCCATCACCGGCCTCGGCCTCATCGTCCTGCTTGGCATCCGCGGCTACGACCGTGCGATCATGCTGATCCCCAGTTGGGTGATGGTGCTGATCTGGCTGACCGGATCTTGGATGGCCATCACCGGCATGATCGACAACGACGTCGTGCAGCCGGCGCTCGGCGGCGGACTGATCCTGATCATCCTGCTGATCGGCTTCACGGTCATGCAGCACGCCTTCGCCGGCGGCGCCCTGCACCAGGGGTTGTTCAGCGACATGGAACGCCAGGCGCTGGCGGTGGTCGGCTCCGGCGATATCGTTTTCGACTGGGACGTGCTGCGCGACCGCGTCGTCACCAAGCCCGACATCAGCATGCAGCTCGGCCTGCCGCCGAACAGCCTGGGCGGTCCCGCCCGCACCTGGCTGCCGGCGCTGCATTCGGACGACCGCGACACCTTCCGCACCACGCTCGACGTCGTGCTCGAACACCGCCGCGGCAAGGTCGCCCAGAGCTTCCGCCTGCGCGGGGCCGACGGGCACTATCACTGGTTCTCGCTGCGCGCGCGGCCGGTGGTCGGATCCGATGGCGAGGTCATTCGCTGCGTCGGCACGATGGTCGAGGTCACCGAGCAGAAGAAGGCCGAAGAGCGGCTTCTGCACGATGCCGTGCACGACAACCTCACGGGCCTGCCCAACCGCGAGCTGTTCATGAACCGCCTCGAGGCGATCATTTCCGTCGCGAGGTCCGAGGACAAGATTCAGCCGACCGTGTTCGTCATCGACATCGACCGCTTCAAGCAGGTCAATGACGGGCTCGGCATCTCGGCGGGCGACACCATCCTTCTGACAATCGCGCGGCGCCTTCACCGGCTGCTGAAACCCAAGGATTCGCTGTCGCGTTTCGCCGGCGACCAGTTCGCGCTGATGCTTCTGTCCGAGCAGGATCCGGCTCGCATCGCAGGCGTAGCCGACGCCATCAAGCAGGCGATCCGCGCACCCATCAACTTCGCCAAGCGCGAGATCGTGCTCACGGCGTCGATCGGCCTCATCACCTGGACGAACTCGCAAAACACCGCCGAGGACATGGTCAAGGACGCCGAGCTGGCGATGCATCAGGCCAAGCGCTTCGGCGGCGACCGCATCGAGCCGTTCCGGCCGGCGTTCCGTTCCGTCGGCACCGACCGGCTGCAGCTGGAATCCGACCTGCGCCGCGCGACCGAACGCAAGGAGTTCACCCTCGCCTACCAGCCGATCGTCCGCCTCGAGGACGGCACGGTGGCAGGTTTCGAGGCGCTGCTCCGTTGGGACCACCCGCGCCGCGGCTCAATCCCGCCCTCTGATTTCATCCCGGTTGCCGAGAGTTGCGGGCTGATCGTCCAGCTCGGCCTGTTCGCCATGCAGCGCGCCGCCGAGGACCTCGCCAACTGGCAGAAACAGATCGGCGATGCGCCGCTATCCGTGTCGGTCAACCTGTCGAGCCGCCAGCTTATCCGCCGCGACCTCGTCAGCGACGTGCGTTCCGTGATCGCCCGGGCAAACCTCAAGCCGCGCTGCTTCCGCCTGGAGCTCACCGAGTCGCTGGTGATGGACAATCCCGAGCAGACGAATCACGTGCTGAGCAAGCTCAAGCAACTCGGCATCGGCCTGTCGCTCGACGATTTCGGAACCGGCTACTCGTCGCTTGCCTACCTGACCCGTTTCCCCTTCGACACGATCAAGATCGACAAGAGCTTCGTCGACGACACGACGCCGAAACGCGCAGTGCTGCTGAAGTCGATGGTCAGCATGGCGCACGAACTCGGCCTGTCGGTGGTGGCCGAGGGCGTCGCCGACGAGAACGACGCGCTGGAACTCCGGCAGATGGGCTGCGAATATGTGCAGAGCTACATGTTCGGCGCGCCGATCCCCGGCGATCAGGTGCTGCGCATGCTCAAGGAACAGTACCCGCTCGCGCCGGCGTAGCGGTTGATCAGGCGTGTCCGGCGGTCATGCTGAGATGCGCTGGGTTGATGCCGATCGAGGCCAGTATCCGGTCGTACTTGCGGTCGATGTCGGCATCGAACAGCAGTTCCGGCGTCGCCGGGCAGGTCAGCCAGCCGTTCTCGGCAATCTCGCTCTCCAGCTGGCCGGCACCCCAGCCCGAATAGCCGAGCGCCATCAGCGCATGGCGCGGCCCGCGCCCCGCCGAGATCGCGCGCAGGATGTCGACCGTGGCGGTCAGGCAGATGTCGTCCGAAACCGGCAGCGAGGATTCGACGGTGTAGTCGCCCGAATGGAGCACAAAGCCCCGGCTGCGATCGACCGGCCCGCCGTTGCGCACGACGAAGTCGCGCGCCTTCTGCGGCAGCCGGATCACTTCCTGCTCGTCGAGGATGCCGAGTTGCACGAGCAGATCGGGAAACGGCATCTGCTGCGCCTGGTTGATGATCAGTCCCATCGCGCCCTCGTCGCTGTGGGCGCAGACATAGATCACGGCGCGCGCAAAGCGGTCGTCCTTCATGCCGGGCATGGCGATGAGGAACTGATCGTCCAGAAACCCCCGGACGGCGTGCTTCTTCTGCCGCAAAAGGTCCATGCGTCAAAGTAGCCCTTTTCAGCTGCGGTTGAAAGATGGCTTTCGGCCCTCCGACCGCCTCCACTCACGCAAATATGATGCTCGCCCCGGCGGCCGCGCGTTGCGGAACCCGACTGTCCGGTCCAAATGTCGTCGGTGATGAAAGCGCAGCTTACGACAGCCGCCGCCCTGGCGCTTCTGGCCCATGCGCCCGCCCATGCCTCGTCGAGCGACTGGGTGGAGATGGAGGGCGCACGCGTCAGGCTGGTCACGGCCGGGATGCCGGACGCCGACGGCCGGATCAAGGGCATTCTGGACATCGAACTGCGGCCGGGCTGGAAAACCTACTGGCGCGATCCCGGCGACGCCGGCGTGCCCCCGACGATCGATGTTTCGGCCAACCCCAATGTCGACGACGCGGACTTCGACTTCCCCGCGCCGCAACGACACGACGACAGCGGCTTCCAGTGGGCGGGCTACGACTACCCTGTGGCGCTGCCGGTGACCTTCACCCTTTCCGATCCCGCCGGTCCTTCCGCCATCAGCGCCGAGGTCTTTCTCGGCGTCTGCGAGACGATCTGCGTGCCGGTCCAGGCACGGTTCGAACTCGACGCGAGCGGCGATCCGGATAACACCGGCGACGTCGACGCGGTCGAGGCGGCATTCGAGGCCGTTCCCCCGGCGGCGACGCAGGACTTCGGGGTGAGGATCTCGTCCAGGGACGGCGACAGGCTGGTCCTCGAAGCATCCTTTCCAGGCGATCCGGAATCCGCCGAACTGTTTGTCGCCGGCGAAGGCCACGTCTTCACCACGCCGGTGCGCGAGACGCGCGGCGGAAAGACCTTCTTCTCCGTCGAAATGACGCCGCCCGACCAGACGCCAGAGCGGCCGGTGATCCACTACACGCTGGCGACCGACGCCGGAGCCGTGAACGGGGTTCTGCCCCGGTTCTGAACCGCAGGCCCGGCCACGATCACGCGCCGGTTGCAGACGCGCCCGGTAGCATGTACCGACCACCCATCCTGTTCAATATCGAGGACGTTCCATGACCATTGCCGCCGGCCAGAAGCTGCCAGATGCCACCTTCAAGACGATGACCGCGGACGGCGCCAGGGACCTGACCACCGCCGACGTCTTCGCAGGCAAGACCGTCATTCTGTTCGGCGTTCCCGGCGCCTTCACGCCGACCTGCAACAACAACCACCTGCCGGGCTACCTGGACAACTTCGATGCGATCACGGCGCGCGGCGTCGACACGATCGCCGTCATCGCGACCAACGACGTGCATGTCATGGGCGCCTGGGCGCGCTTCACCGGAGGCGAAGGCAAGCTGCTCTATCTTGCCGACGGCAGCGGCGACTTCGCACGCGCGACCGGCCTCGACGTCGACCTCAGCCAGAACGGCATGGGTCTGCGCAACAAGCGCTTCTCGCTGATCGCCGTGGACGGGGTGGTAAAGGCGATCAACGTCGAGACGAAGCCCGGCGTCAACGAATCCGGCGCCGCGACGATCCTCGAACAGCTCTGAAGCTGCTGGCGGCGCGGCCCGGCGGGGTCGCGCTAGTAGCTCTGCGTTGACCGGCGGGGCCTCGGCTTCGCCGGCTTTGCGGCCTGCGACGTCACATTGACGGCCGGCGCGGCCGCTCCACCTGCCTTGAACGGCGCCATGCCCATGCGGGCAAGCTCGTCGGCCCGCTCGTTCTCGGCGTGGCCGGCATGCCCCTTGACCCAGTGCCACTTGACCTTGTGTCGGCTGTTGGCCGCGTCCAGCGCCTGCCACAGCTCGGCGTTCTTCACCGGCTTCTTGTCGGCCGTCTTCCAGCCGTTGCGCTTCCAGCCGTGGATCCAGCCGGAAATGCCGTCCATGACGTATTTGCTGTCCGTGTGAAGCAGCACTTCGCAAGGCTCCTTCAGCGCGTCGAGCGCGGAGATTGCCGCCAGCAGCTCCATGCGGTTGTTGGTCGTCGCAGCCTCGCCGCCCGACAATTCCCGGGTGTTTCCGTTGAAGCGCAGGATCGCGCCCCAGCCGCCGGGCCCGGGATTGCCCGAGCAGGCGCCGTCGGTGAAGATCTCGACCGTCTTCATGCCAGACCGTATTCCGACGGGGACCTGACCGCGCGATGGAAACGCAGCCGGCGAATGTACTCCATCGGGTCGCGCTTCTGCACCAGCGCGCCGTCGGGGATGGTCAGCCAATCGTAGAGGCGCGTCAGCATGAAACGCAGCGCCGAGCCGCGCGCCAGGAGCGGCAGCGCCTCCTTCTCCGCCTCGCTCAGCGGGCGGACTTCCTGGTAAGCCGCAAGCAGCGCCCTGCCCTTCGTCAGGTTGAAGGAAAAGTCCTTCTCGAAGCACCAGGCATTGAGGCAGGTGGCAACGTCGTAGGCATAGAAGTCGTTGCAGGCGAAATAGAAGTCTATCAGGCCTGACAGCCGGTCGCCGAGGAAGAACACGTTGTCGGGGAACAGGTCGGCGTGGATGACGCCGGACGGCAGGTCGGTCGGCCATTCCCTCGCGAACAGCGCAAAATCCTGGTCGACCTCGGTCGCCAGCCCCTTCTCGACCTCGTCGGCGCGCTCGTGCGAACCGGCCCACAGCTTGCGCCAGCCGTCGATCGCGAGCGCGTTCGGGCGCGACAGCGGAAAATCCTGCCCGGCGACATGCAACTCGGCGAGCGCCCGGCCGACCTCGCGGCAGTGGACGACGGAGGGCCGGCGCATCCACATGCCTTCCAGGAAGGTGATCAGCGCCGCCGGACGGCCGGCCAGCGTACCGAACAGCGCGCCGTCGCGCCGCTCGACCGGCAGCGGACAGGAAATGCCCTTTTCCGCCAGATGGTGCATCAACCCGAGGAAGAACGGCAGGTCCTCGGTGTGGACGCGCTTCTCGTAGAGGGTGAGGATGAACGGCCCCTCCGAGGTGTGCAGCAGGAAGTTGGAGTTTTCCGAACCCTCGGCGATGCCCTTGTAGGACAGCAGCCTGCCCACGGGATACTCCCGCAGGAAGGATTCGAGTTCGCCTTCTGAAACGTCGGTGTAGACCGCCATCCTGATGCCTGTCAGCCGTTGACGAAGGCCATGTCGGCCCTGGTCAGTTCGACATCGCGCAAGGCCCTCATGACCGGGAAGTTCTCGGTCTCGGTGGCGGTGACCGCCAGGTCGACCGTGACGTCGAACCGCTCGCGGAATGCATCGATGATTTCGTCGACCAGGATCTCCGGCGCCGATGCGCCGGCGGACAGGCCGAGCGTTCCGATCGCGCCGATGCGCTCCCACGGAATGTCGCTCGCGCGCTGCACGAGCAGCGACATCTTCGCCCCGGCGCGCTCTGCAACCTCGACGAGGCGCATGGAGTTGGAAGAGTTGGGCGCGCCGACCACCAGGAACAGGTCGGAACCGGCGGCTGTCTCCTTCACCGCTTCCTGGCGGTTGGTCGTGGCATAGCAGATCGATTCCGCCGCCGCGGCGTGTATCTCCGGGAACTTCTCCTCAAGGGCGCGGATGACGCCCGCGGTATCTTCCACCGACAGCGTGGTCTGGGTGACGAAGCCAAGTGCCGAAGGGTCGGCCGGGTTGAAGCGCTCGACGTCCTCCTCGCTCTCGATCAGCGTGACGACGCCCTCCGGCAACTGGCCCATCGTGCCGATCACCTCGGGGTGCCCGGCATGGCCGATCAGCAGAACATGGCGGCCAAGGCGCTGATGGCGCATCGCCTGCTTGTGGACCTTGGAAACCAGCGGGCAGGTGGCGTCGAGATAGAAGAGATTGCGCGCCTGGGCGTCCGCCGGCACCGACTTGGGCACGCCGTGGGCGGAGAACACCACCGGGCTGGACTGGTGTTCCGCCGGGATCTCGTCGAGTTCCTCGATGAAGACCGCACCGAGCTTCTGCAGGCCCTCGACCACGTAGCGGTTGTGCACGATCTCGTGGCGCACATAGACCGGCGCACCGTACTTCTTGAGTGCCAGGACGACGATCTGGATCGCCCGATCAACGCCGGCGCAGAAGCCGCGCGGCTGGCAGAGGCGGATGGTCAGCGACGGTTTGGCGGCACGGTCGAGCATGCCGCCGACATGGCGTTGCGGGGTGCGGCGTGTCAAGGGCAACGCTGAATTTGCGACGCGTTCTCCTCGGTCCCGCATGCTTGCAGCTAGCCGCCGCGCCGGCGCCACATCGCAACGCCCATCACGGCGGCGAGGGCTGCCGCGAGGCCGTACCAGGTGACGGCGTATTGCAGGTGGTTGTTGGGCAGGTCGATCAGCGTGACGCCGCCGACCGGCCAGCCGCCAGGGTTGGGCGCGGCATCGGCATCGATGAAGAACGGCACGACGACAGCCTTGTCGCCGAGACCGGCGCTCGCCGCCATCGCATCGCGGTCCTTCCAGTAGAAGACATTCTTGGCCAGGTCGTTGTCCGGCACCAGCGACGACGGCTTCTCAGACAGCGGATCGCGCGCCAGACCGGCAATCGCAACCGCGCCCGCGACCTGCCCCTCGGCACGCTCGGACGCGTCTTTCAGTTCGTAGGGCACAAATCCACGATTGACGATCACGAAGCGGCCGTCTGCCAGTTCCAGCGGCGTATAGACGAAGAAGCCGGAGCGCCCCTTCCAGGTCGCCAGGAAATGCCGCTCGCCGTCGTGTCGGAACGTTCCCGTCGCCATCACGGGCATGTAGTCGACGCTGCCCTGCGCAGCGTAGTCGGCCTCGATCGCGTCGAGCGGTCGAGGCATGCCGGAGACGCGCGCCTCGATGGTGGCGAGCAGGTCCTCCTTCCAGTGCAGGCGCTGGACCTGCCACGTGCCGAGACCGATCAGCACGATGAAGGCGGCGGCGGCAAGCAGGATGATCAACCAGGGGAACCGGCGATGTTCCCGAGCAGGGCTAGCATTCATCGGTCGAGACGCCCCTCGGCCGCCTTGTTGGCGTATTGAAGCGTCACCAACACGCCCTTGACCAGCCTCAGCGCGCCGAGGCTGAGCAGGACGGTCAGCGGTATCCACAGCAGGAAGTGCAGCCACAACGGCGGGCCAAGACTCACCTCCATCCACAGCGCCAGGCCGACGACGATGAAGCCGACGATCAGGATGACGAAGACGGCTGGTCCGTCACCGGCATCGGCGAAGCCGAAATCCAGGCGACAATCGCCGCATTCGGGCGCGATCGCCAACAGCCCGGAAAACAACCGGCCCTTGCCGCAACGCGGGCAGCGGCCCCGAAGTCCTGCCCCGATCGGTTCGACCGGCGGGTAGCCTTGATTGTCGTTCTCCGCCATCACCTGACACTTCGCTCCCGTCCTCGAGAGGCTTCCGTTGGAAGGTCCTTCAAAACAAAAGTCGGCCGCGTCACCGCAGCCGACTTTATCTGACAGCGGCCGCCTGCGGCGTCGCTCAGTGCACCGCGATCGTCGCTCCGACCGAGGCCCACACGTAGATCGACGCGAACAGGAACAGCCACACCACGTCGACGAAGTGCCAGTACCAGGCAGCAGCCTCGAAGCCGAAATGCGCCTTCGGCGTGAAGTCGCCGGCCATCGCGCGCAGCAGGCAGACGATCAGGAAGATCGTTCCGATCAGCACGTGGAAGCCGTGGAATCCGGTGGCCATGAAGAAGGTCGCGCCGTAGATGGAATCGTGGAAGGTGAACGGCGCGTGCATGTACTCGTAGGCCTGCACGATGGAGAACAGGACACCGAGCGCGACCGTCAGCGCGAGGCCGTTGACCAGGCCCTTGCGGTCGTTGTGCAGAAGCGCGTGGTGGGCCCACGTCACCGTCGTGCCCGACAGCAGCAGGATGATGGTGTTGTAGAGCGGCAGGTGGAAGGGATCGAGCACCTCGATGCCCTTCGGCGGCCACATGCCGCCGGTGTACTCCGCGCGCGCGTACTGCGCGACTTCGCCCGGGAAAAGGCTGGCGTCGAAGAAGGCCCAGAACCAGGCGACGAAGAACATCACCTCGGAGGCGATGAACATGATCATGCCGTAGCGCATGTGCAGCGAGACGACCTTGGTATGGTGGCCTTCGTGGCCTTCCTTGATGGTGTCCGACCACCAGGAGAACATCGTGTAGAGCACGATAGCCAGACCGATGAAGAACACCCAGGGCGTCGCGAAGTTCACCCCGAAGACGTGAAATTCGTTGCCCTTCAGGTACTGCATCCAGCCGACGCCGCCGAATGCCATGACCAGCGCTCCGATCGAGCCGATGAACGGCCACGGGCTCGGATCGATGATATGGTAGTCGTGTTGCGGTTTTGCGTGAGCGTGTCCGTCCGCCATATCAGCCCCCGAGCTTGCCTTGGGTAGTGGTTTCGTTTGTGCCCTCGCCGGCCAGCGGCGCAGCGGCCACCGGCTTCTCCGCCTCGATCGGGAAGAAGGTGTAGGACAGCGTGATGGTCTTCACGTTTTTCAGTTCCGGCACGTCCTCGATGTCGGGGTCGACATAGAAGAGCACCGGCATGTCGAGCGTCTCGCCCGGCTTCAACGTGGTGTCGGTGAAGCAGAAGCACTCGACCTTGTTGAAATAGGCGCCGGCCAGTTCCGGCGTGACGTTGAACGTCGCGCGGCCGCCGGTCGGGATGGAGAAGGTGTTGGTCGCCGTATAGTGGGCCTGCGCCGTCTCGCCGATGTTCATCGTGATCGCGCGCTGCGTCGGCTTGAAGTCCCAGGGAACGCCCGCGACATTGGCGTCGAAGCGAACCGTGATCTGGCGGTCGAGGACGCGGTCGGCGAACTGCTCGACGCGCTGCGTGGTGCCGCCGTAGCCGGTGACCCTGCAGAACATCTCGTAGAGCGGCACCGCCGCATAGGCCATGCCGACCATGCCGCCGAAGAAGGCCAGGCAGACGCCGGCGACGAGGCGGTTCGAGTTTTTCTTGCTCCGGTCGAGCTCCGTCGGCTGCATCGTCGTCCCCCTCACATCGGCCGGCTGAGCACGGCCGAGCCGAGCTTGACGATGGAGACCACGTAGACCAGCACGACGAAGACCGCGAGCGCCACCGCGATCGCGATGTTGCGGCTGCGGCGCGCCTTCTGCTGCGCCTCCGTGGGCTTGACGGTTTCCAGGTCCATGACGCTCACGCCCCGCTCCCGCCAAGCGCCACGCCCATGACGATCCGCTCGACGATGCTGTCGGCCAGATAGAGGGCGAAGATCGCGAAAAGATAGAGCAGCGAATAGCCGAACATGGACTTGGCCGGACGCATGGCGCGGTCCCCGGCCGGCATCAGCAGCACGTTCCAGGCATACCAGACGAAGCCGAGGCCGAGCGCGGCGGACGCAACGCCATAAACCGCTCCGGCATAACCCAGGACCCAAGGCAGCCCGCCGACGACGGCGGTCAGCACCGCGTAGACGAAGATCTGGCGCTTGGTCGATGTCTCACCCGCGACATTCGGCATCATCGGAATGCCGGCGCGGGCGTAGTCGTCCGACTTGAAGAGCGCCAGCGCCCAGAAATGCGGCGGGGTCCAAAGGAAGATGATGAGGAAGAGAATGACGCTTTCGAGGCTGATCGACCCGGTGGCCGCGGCCCAGCCGATCATCGGCGGAAACGATCCGGCGGCGCCGCCGATGACGATGTTCTGCGGCGTCCAGCGCTTCAGCCACATCGTGTAGATGACCGCGTAGAAAAAGATGGTGAAGGCGAGCAGGCCACCGGCCAGCCAGTTGACGAAGACGCCGAGCGTCATCACCGACAGCGCCGAGAGGACGAGCCCGAAGACGAGCGCCTGCTCAGGCAGCACGCGTCCGGCCGGTACCGGGCGCGAGACAGTGCGCTTCATAACCGCATCGATGTCGGCGTCGTACCACATGTTGAGCGCGCCCGAAGCGCCGGCGCCAATGGCGATCGAGACGATCGCGATGAGCGCGACGAACGGGTTCAGCGTCGCCGGCGTGGCCGCCATGCCCACGAACGCCGTAAAGACGACGAGCGACATCACCCGGGGCTTCAGGAGCTCCAGGTAATCGCCGGCCGTCGCCTCGGAGAGGCCGGCGTCGTCGATTGCGGTCTTGTCCAACAGGGTCATGTCGACTGCGATAGGTCTCCGGCCGCCAGCGATCCTGGCGGCCATGCGTGGCGAAACATCCATCCGGTCAGGCGCCGCTGCGGCTCGCGCGGCGGCGCCGGTCCGGCACTACTTGATCTTCGGCAGCTGCTCCCACTGGTGGAAGGGCGGCGGCGAAGGCAGCTGCCATTCGAGCGTCGTCGCACCCTCGCCCCACGGGTTGGCGCCTGCAATGCGCTTCTTCGAGAACGCCTCGAAGACGCCGTACAGGAAGACGACCACGCCGAAGGCCGAGAGGTAGGAGCCGTAGGACGAGACCAGGTTCCAGCCGGCGAACGCGTCCGGATAGTCGATGTAGCGGCGCGGCATGCCGGCAAGCCCGAGGAAGTGCTGCGGGAAGAACACCAGGTTGACGCCGATGAACGTGATCCAGAAGTGGCTGCGGGCGATGAACGGCGAGTACATGTAGCCGGTCATCTTGGGGAACCAGTAGTACCAGGCCGCGAAGATCGCGAAGACCGCGCCGAGCGACAGCACGTAGTGGAAGTGGGCGACCACGTAGTAGGTGTCGTGCAGCGAGCGGTCGAGGCCGGCATTGGCCAGCTGGACGCCGGTGACGCCGCCGACCGTGAACAGGAAGATGAAGCCGATCGCCCACAGCATCGGGGTACGCATCGAGATCGACCCGCCCCACATCGTGGCGATCCACGAGAATATCTTCACACCCGTCGGCACCGCGATGACCATCGTCGCGAACACGAAATAGCGCTGCGTGTCGAGCGACAGGCCGGTGGTGTACATGTGGTGCGCCCACACGATGAAGCCGACCACGCCGATCGCCACCATGGCGTAGGCCATGCCGAGGTAGCCGAAGATCGGCTTGCGCGAGAAGGTCGAGACGATGTGGCTGATGATGCCGAAGCCCGGCAGGATCAGGATGTAGACCTCGGGGTGCCCGAAGAACCAGAACAGGTGCTGGAACAGGATCGGGTCGCCGCCGCCTTCAGGCGCGAAGAAGGTCGTGCCGAAGTTGCGGTCGGTCAGCAGCATGGTGATGCCGCCCGCCAGCACCGGCAGCGAGAGCAGCAGCAGGAAGGCCGTGATCAGCACCGACCAGGCGAACAGCGGCATCTTGTGCAGCGTCATGCCCGGGGCGCGCATGTTGAAGATGGTGGTGATGAAGTTGATCGCGCCGAGGATCGACGAGGCGCCGGCGATGTGCAGCGACAGGATCACCAGATCCATTGCCGGACCCGGCTGGCCCGAGGTCGAGAACGGCGGATAGATCGTCCAGCCGCCACCCGCGCCGTAGGCACCGGCCGGTCCGCCGACGAACATCGACAGAAGCAGCAGGATGAAGGCCGGCGGAAGCAGCCAGAACGAGATGTTGTTCATGCGCGGGAACGCCATGTCGGGCGCGCCAATCATGATCGGCACCATCCAGTTCGCGAAGCCGCCGATCAGCGCCGGCATGACCATGAAGAAGATCATGATGAGCGCGTGAGCGGTGGTGAACACGTTGAACATGTGCTTGCCGCCGTCGATGGCCGCATCGCCCTCGAAGCCATAGACCATCTGCGCCAGGCCGGTGAAGATCTGGATGCCCGGCTCGGCGAGCTCCCAGCGCATCATCACCGACAGGAAGCCGCCGATGATGCCGGTGCAGATCGCGAAGATCAGGTAGAGGGTGCCGATGTCCTTGTGGTTGGTGGAGTACACCCAGCGAACCCACCCCTTGGGCTTGTGGTCGTGGTGTTCGTCGTGATGGTGGGTTGTCGCGCCTGCCATGGTCCCGTTCCCTGATTTCTACGCGGCGTCAGTTGCCGGCGACCGCGACCGTCTCGGCCGCGTCGACTTCTGCCATGAGCGCCTTGTTGGCGCTGCCGAGATCCGACTTGGCCGCAGCCAGCCACGTCGAGTACTGCGCGTCGCTCACCACGCGAATGGCGATCGGCATGAAGGCGTGGTCCTTGCCGCAAAGCTCGGAGCACTGCCCGTAATAGAGGCCTTCCTTGTTGGCCTTGAACCAGACCTCGTTGATGCGACCCGGGACGGCGTCGGTCTTGACGCCGAAGGCCGGCATGGCGAAGGCATGGATCACGTCGGCCGCGGTGACCAGCACGCGCACCATGGTGTTGACCGGCACGACCATCTCGTTGTCGACGGCGAGAAGACGCGGATAGGCGGCGACGTCTTCCTTGCCGGCGGCGGCCCGGTCGGCCTCCTGCAACATGGCCGAATTGAACGTCAGCGGCTCATCGACCTGGTACTCGTAGTCCCAGTTCCACTGGTTGCCGGTCGCCTTCACGGTCAGCTTGGCTTCTTCCTGGGGCGTATACTGCGCTGTCAGGAGCTGGAAGGACGGCACAGCGAGGAACAGCAGGACGATGACCGGACCGACGGTCCAGATCACCTCGATCATCGTGTTGTGGCTGGTACGCGACGGGTTCGGATTGACGCTGGCGCGGTATCTCAGGATGCACCACGCGAGCAGGATCAGCACCAGGATGGTGATCGGGATGATGAACCAGAGCGTGTAGACCTCGAACCACTCGATCTGCGCCATGATGTCGGTCGCGGGCGGCTGGAAACGCGTCTGCCAGTCAACCGGCTGAGCCGCATGCGCGACGCCCCCCGAAAGAAGTGCAGCAAAGGCGCCAGCCATAGCAAGAAGTCTTCTCATAGACCTGTCCGTCTCCCACTTGCGTGCCGGCAAACCGCCAATTCCCACTCACGACGGGGCCGGAACGATAAAGCCCGGCCCTGGCGAGAATCCCGTCGAATGCCTCGGGCGGTTCAAACCATACTCTGTTTCCTACCGCAAGAAAGGAGCGGAGCAAACCGTGCGGCATTTTTGCGCGATTGCGGCGCCTGCGGGCCGGCACGGCGGGCGTGCGCGCCCTGCCCCGGCGGCCCGGGGCCCGCACTGGCGCACAGTTCGGCCGGCATGGTCGCAATTCGGGCACTTTTGGGCTTGAAAAGCCAGCCAAAGCGCAGCGTTCCGCTGGCCCGCAGGCTGCGTTGCCCTATATTCTCGCGCCTTGCGGCGCGTCGCGCCCTGATTCGCAATGGAGTCGCAATGATACCCGGCCTCGGAAAAACCTTCGCGAAGGCTGCCCTGCTCGCCGCCGCCGTGGGACTAGCCCTGCCCGCCCAGGTCCAGCAGGGCTGGGCACAACAGAACGGCTCGGTGCGGTCGACGCACGGGTCGTGGTCGATCATCTGCGACACCCCGGCCGGTGCGAGTTCCGAGCAGTGCATCATGATGCAGAACGTGGTTGCCGAGGATCGCGCCGACCTGGGGCTTTCCGTGGTCATCCTGAAGACCGCCGACCGCAAGGCGGAGATCATGCGCGTGCTGGCGCCGCTCGGCGTGCTGCTACCCACCGGCCTCGGGCTCTACATCGACAAGAAAGACAACGGCCGCGCCTATTTCAAGCAGTGCTTCTCCGACGGCTGCTACGCCGAGGTGATCCTGGAGCAGCAGTTGCTCGATACGCTGCGCAGCGGCAAGGAAGCGACATTCATCGTGTTTGCGACACCCGAGGAAGGCATCGGCATCCCGGTCGACCTCTCCGGCTTCGGCGACGCGTTCGACGCGCTGCCCTAGCCGCCGCGTGGTCAGCCGACGCAGGGGCGTCGACGGCGCTCGGGGCTGGATCGGTTCGCCGCAACACCCTAGATAGAGCGCGTCCCGCCAAGCGAAGGCTCTTTCGATGACCACATCCCTGACCTCCCTCTTCGACTGCTCCGAGGACCGCCTCAAGGAGATCGTGTCGCAGACGATCGCCGGCGCCGACGACGGGGAACTGTTCCTCGAGACCAGCGAGAGCGAAGCGCTGCTGTTCGACAACGGCCGGCTGAAGACCGCCAACTACGGCACCGACCAGGGTTTCGGCCTGCGCGCCGTGGCCGGCGAGGCGACCGGCTACGCGCATGCAAGCGAGCTTTCGGAAGCCGCGCTGGTGCGCGCCGCCGATGCCGTCTCGGCGGTGAAATCAGGCTACTCCGGAGCGCTGGCCGAGGCCCCTCCCCGCACCAACCGCCATCTCTACGGCGAGGACAATCCGATCGGCGCGCCGTCCTTCGCCGAGAAGGCGAAGCTGCTCACCGAGATCGACGCCTATGTGCGCAACGCCGATCCCAGGGTACGGCAGGTGACGGCGTCGCTCGCCGCGTCCTGGCAACATGTCGAGATCATCCGGGGCGACGGCCAGATCGTCCGCGACATCCGCCCGCTGGTCCGCATGAACGTTTCGGTGGTGGTCGGCGACGGCGACCGCCAGGAAAGCGGCTCCTACGGGGCCGGTGGTCGCAAGGCCTTCGGCGAGTTCGTCGCCGAGGACAGCTGGAAGCACGCTGCCGACGAGGCACTGCGCCAGGCGCTGGTGAATCTCAGGGCGATCCCCGCCCCCGCCGGCACGTTCGACATCGTTCTGTCCTCCGGATGGCCGGGCGTCATGCTGCACGAGGCGGTCGGGCACGGGCTGGAGGGCGACTTCAACCGCAAGAAGACGTCGGCGTTCGCCGGGCTGATGGGAAGCCAGGTCGCAGCCAAGGGCGTGACCGTGGTGGACGACGGCACCATCGCCGAGCGGCGCGGCTCACTCACCATCGACGACGAGGGCACGCCGACCGACCGCAACGTGCTGATAGAGGACGGCCGGCTGGTCGGCTACATGCAGGACCGGCAGAACGCGCGGCTGATGGGCGTGACGCCCACCGGCAACGGGCGCCGCGAAGGCTACGCACACCAGCCGATGCCGCGCATGACCAACACCTTCATGACCGAGGGCCCCTACACGCCCGAGGAGATCATCGCCTCGGTGAGGAACGGCGTCTACGCCGTGTCGTTCGGCGGCGGGCAGGTCGACATAACCTCCGGAAAGTTCGTGTTCGGCTGCACCGAGGCCTATATGATCGAGGACGGCAAGGTGACCCAGCCTATCAAGGGCGCGATGCTGATCGGCAACGGGCCGGACGCCATGCACCGGGTGTCGATGGTCGGCAACGACCTGAAGCTCGACAACGGCATCGGCATGTGCGGCAAGGCCGGCCAGGGCGTGCCTGTCGGCGTCGGACAGCCGCATCTCAGGATGGACCAGATGACGCTGGGCGGAACACGGGTCTGACCGTTCCGTGCCCTCGTCGATCGTCATCCTGACAGGCGCGGGCATTTCCGCGGAGAGCGGCATTTCGACGTTTCGCGATCCCGATGGAATCTGGGCGAAGGTCGACTATCGAGATGTCGCGACACCGCAAGGGTTTGCGGCCAATCCGGCGCTGGTGCATGCATTCTACAACTGGCGGCGAAAGAACGTGCTGAGCGTCGAGCCGAATGCAGCGCACCTTGCCCTGGCGCGGCTCGAAAGCGCATTCCCCGGCGATGTCCTGCTGGTCACCCAGAACGTCGACAGCCTGCATGAACGGGCGGGCTCGCGCAATCTCATCCACATGCACGGACAGCACGACCAGGCACTGTGCAACGCTTGTGGCAAGCGCTCTGCATGGGCGGGCGAGATGTCGCTCGAATCGCCCTGCCCAGCCTGCCGCGGCGTCGGGCACATGCGGCCAGATGTCGTGTGGTTCGGCGAGACGCCCTACCAGATGGAGCGCATCCAGGCAGCGCTTGCGGGCTGCGACCTCTTCCTGTCCATCGGCACCAGCGGCAATGTCTATCCAGCAGCCGGCTTCGTACGCGAGGCCCGCTCCGCCGGCGCACGGACGGTCGAGTTGAACCTCGAGCCGTCGCAAGGCGCCGGCTATTTCGACGAAGCGGAGCACGGACCCGCAACGCGGGTGGTTCCCCGATTTGTGGAGCGGCTGCTTCAGCGCGCGCCGTAGGCGGACGTTGCATGATGCCGTCGTCGGACGATCTCGTATTCCGCTAGCGCCGCCGCTTCGGCTTCTCCAGCAGCGCCACCGCTTCGACATGCGGCGACCACAGGAACTGGTCGATCGGCGTCACGGCCTTTATGCGGTAGCCGCCTGCAACGAGGATCGACAGGTCTCTGGCCAGCGTGCCGGGATTGCACGACACTGCGACGACGAAGGGTACGTCCGAGCGGGCGATCTGCTTTGACTGGTCCTCCGCGCCGGCGCGGGGCGGGTCGAAGACGATGCCGTCGAAGGCATTGAGTTCCTTGAAGGTCAGCGGGCGGCGGAAGAGGTCGCGTTTTTCGGCCGTGACGCGCTTCAGGCCCGAAGCCTGGCGGAAGCCGCGGTCGAGTGCCGCAAGCGCGGCCGCATCCCCCTCGACCGCGTGGACTTCCGAATTTTTCGCCAGCCGCAGCGCGAAGCTGCCGGCCCCGGCGAAAAGGTCGGCCACCTTCTTCGCGCGCGACAGATGGGCGAGCACCAGGTCGGCCATCGCCTGCTCGGCCTCGGCCGTCGCCTGCAGGAACGACCCGGGCGGAACCGGCACGGCGACGTCGCCGAACAGGATCGCCGGCTTCTTCGGCTCGACGACGATCTCGCCGTCGACGGAGAGCCGCGCGAAGCCGGCCCGAGACGCGAAATCGGCAGCCGCCAGGCGTTGCGGGCCTGCCATCCTGCCGGAACCCTCCGCGGCGATGTCGAGACCGGACGCGGTGGCGGTTACCGTAACGTGGAAGGGCTGGGACGTCGCCGACATGATGCCGGCGAGTTCGCGCAGGGCCGGCATCGCCGCGACGATCTCCGGCAGCGAGATCGGACATTCCACGATGTCGACTATCTCGCCGGAATGGGCGCGGTTGAAACCGAGAATCATGCCGCGCTCGGTCTTGCGCGCCGACAGCGTGATGCGCCGGCGGACATGGAGCGAACAAGGGGCGATATCGGCGACCTCGGCGTCGACCTTGGCCGCACGCAGCGCTTGAACCACCTTACGCCGCTTCCAGTCGAGATAGGAGCGAGCTTCCAGGTGCTGGATTGCGCAGCCGCCGCAGACGGTGAAATGGCGGCAGGCCGGCTCGACGCGCTCCGGCGAAGCGGACAACACCGCGATGAGATCGGCGCGGTCCTTCAGCCGCGCGGCCGTGACCGCCTCGCCTGGCAAAGCGAAGGGAATGAAGACCTGGCCGGTCTCCGTATCGGCGATGCCGTCGCCCTGTGCGCCGAGCCGGGCGATTTCAAAGGTGGCGTTCATCGATCCTTGACCCCAGCCAGCAGGAATTCGCGGTTGCCGTCGCCTCCGGCGACGGGTGATTGGCAGACACCGAGCGCACGCCAGCCGGGAAAGGCGTCGAGCCAGGCCCGGAGCTTCTCTGCGATGCGCGGCCCGTCGGCCGGATCCTTGAGGATGCCGCCCTTGCCGATCGCCTCGCGGCCTGCCTCGAACTGCGGCTTGACGAGAAGGACGCACGTCGCGCCCGGCGCGGCGAGTTCGAGCGCTGGCGGCAACGCAAGGGTCAGCGATATGAAGGACACGTCGCATACGAGGAATGCGGGCGCCCCCCCACCGAGATGGCCAAACGTCAGGTCGCGAGCGTTGAGGCCTTCGATGACGGTGACGCGGGGATCGCCGTGCAGCGGCGGATCGATCTGGCCGTGACCGACGTCGATCGCCGTCACATGCGCCGCGCCGCGCTCTAGCAGCACCTGAGTGAAGCCGCCCGTCGACGCGCCGATGTCGAGGGCCTCGCTGCCTGCGGGATTGAGATCGAAATGGTCGAGGCCGGCCAGGAGTTTCAGCGCGGCGCGCGAAACGTAAGCGGCGGCAGGGTCTTCGATGCGGATGTCGCTCGATGCACCGACGGTCTGGCCGGGCTTCGCCGCGACCACGCCGTTGACCGTGACGGCGCCCCGCGCCACCGCGTCGCGCGCGCGGGAGCGGGTCGCATAGAAGCCGCGCCGGACGAGGCTGTCGTCAAGCCTGTGGCGCGTGTCTGGATCGTCGGCGGGAGCCATGGCCTTCATTGGAGAAGGACCGGCAAGAAGGCAAGTCGTGCGTCATTCAGAACGCGGCGCGCAGGCCCGTCGCATGTTCAGCCGTGTGCGTGACACTTTCCGGTGGCGGCAGGACGGCCTTCATGTCGGTCGTTCCCATGATGATCTCGTCACGCCGGAAGACGATGACCGGCTTGTCGTTCAGGCCGAACCCGCCGCGAAGGTCGCCCATCTTGGCCGCGACGATCGCCATCGCCGCCGCCTCCAGCTTGCGGTCATAGCGCGACTGGGTGCTCGCCGGCCCGACGGACGCCAACACAAGAACCAAGAAAAGCAGCGCTTTCATGCCGCCGGAATTCTCCCTGCCTGGGAGAGTTCGCTACACCCGCGCGGCTAAGAAAGGGCCAAGAGACAGGGTAAGCAAAGCGCCAAGGGGCAGCGTAAACGGAGGGTTATCCGGGCCGGCGGCGCGTTAACGATCAGGCGCGCGCGGCCTGCGATGCCCGGCCGCCGAGGGCAGCGAAGACGGTCTTGACGATGCCCGCGCTGTCGAGACCGGCGTCCGCATACATCTTTTCCGGCTTGGCGTGGTCGGTGAAGGCGTCCGGCAACACCAGCGGGCGCACCTTCAAGCCGCTTTCCAGCAGGCCCTTGTGAGCCAGGAAATGCAGCACCTGGGAAGCGAAGCCGCCGATCGCGCCCTCCTCGACGGTGACCAGAACCTCGTGGTCGCGCGCCAGGCGACCGACAAGATCCTCGTCGAGCGGTTTTGCGAAACGCGCGTCGGCCACCGTGGTCGACAGGCCCGCCGCCGACAGTTCCTCGGCGGCGAGCAGGCAGTCGGCAAGCCGCGTGCCGAAGGAGAGGAGCGCGACCTTCGTCCCCTCGCGCAGCACCCTGCCCTTGCCGATCTCGAGCACGGATCCGCGTTCGGGCAGGTCGACGCCGACCCCGTTGCCGCGGGGATAGCGGAAGGCGATCGGCCCTTCTTCATACTCCACGGCGGTCCGCACCATGTGGCGCAGTTCGGCCTCGTCGCCCGCCGCCATCACCACCATGCCCGGCAGGCTGGCGAGGAAGGTCGTGTCGAAGGCGCCGCAATGGGTCGGACCATCGGCGCCGACGAAGCCGGCCCGGTCGATCGGAAAACGCACAGGCAGCCCCTGGATCGCCACGTCGTGCACGATCTGGTCGTAGCCGCGCTGCAGGAAAGTCGAGTAGATCGCGGCGAAGGGCTTGAAGCCCTCGGTCGCCAGGCCGGCAGCGAAGGTGACCGCGTGCTGCTCGGCAATGCCGACGTCGAAAGTGCGCGCGGGAAACAGTTCGCCGAAAAGATCGAGCCCGGTGCCGCTGGGCATGGCGGCGGTGACGGCGACGATCCTTTCGTCGCGCGCCGCCTCGTCGATCAGGCTGTCGGCGAAGACCCTCGTATAGGCCGGCGCATTGGCCGGTGGCTTGGCCTGCGCACCGGTGACGACGTCGAAGCGGTTGACGCCGTGATACTTGTCGCTGGCCGCCTCGGCCGGGGCGTAGCCCTTGCCCTTCTGGGTGACGACGTGGATCAGGACCGGTCCGTCGATGCTGTCGCGCACATTCTTCAGCACCGGCAGCATGTGCTCAAGATTGTGGCCGTCGATCGGCCCGACATAGTAGAGGCCGAGTTCCTCGAACAGCGTGCCGCCGGTCCAGAAGCCGCGTGCATATTCCTCCGAGCGGCGCGCCTTCTCGGCCAGGAATTTCGGCAGCTTCTTTGCAAGCTGCTTGGCGGTGTCGCGCAACGACCGGTATGCGCGGCCCGAGACGAGACGGGCCAGATAGGCGCTCATCGCACCGGCGGGCGGCGCGATCGACATGTCGTTGTCGTTGAGGATGACGATCAACCGGGCGTCGAGCGCGCCCGCATTGTTCATCGCCTCGTAGGCCATGCCGGCCGACATCGAGCCGTCGCCGATGACGGCGATGACGTTGTTCTTGCCGCCCTTGAGGTCGCGCGCGACCGCCATGCCGAGGCCGGCCGAGATCGAGGTCGACGAGTGCGCCGCGCCGAACGGGTCGTATTCGCTTTCGGTGCGCTTGGTGAAGCCGGAGAGCCCGCCTTCGGCGCGCAGCGTGCGGATGCGCTCGCGGCGCCCGGTCAGGATCTTGTGCGGATAGGCCTGGTGGCCGACATCCCAGATCAGCCGGTCGTCGGGCGTATCGAAGACGTGGTGCAGCGCGACCGTCAGTTCGACGACGCCCAGCCCCGCGCCAAGATGGCCGCCGGTGACGGAAACCGCGTCGATCAGTTCGGCGCGAAGCTCCTCGGCGAGCTGCGGCAGGTCGCTTTCCGGCAGCAGGCGCAGGTCGGCGGGAACCTTCACCTTGTCGAGCAGCGGCGTTTGCGGTCGGGAATTCACGGTCTGAACGGCCCTCGGTCGATAGACTGTCGGCAGCGCTTGGCCACGCCGTCCCCGAATAGGCACCGTAGCGCCGAAAGTAAATGCGGCAAGGCCGGCCGTCAGCCCTCGGGAAGTGGAATGAACTCCTTGTCGTCGCCGGGCACGATGTCGAATCGGCCCGTTTTCCACTCCTCCTTGGCCTGCTCGATGCGTTCCCTGGAGGACGAAACGAAGTTCCACCAGATGTAGCGTTTCGAGCCCAGCGAGGCGCCGCCGAACAGCATGAAATGCGCGCCGCCTTCGGAAGAAACGACAATCTCGTCGCCCGGCCTGAAGACCAGCAGACGGTCCTCGGGAAAGAGATCGCCAGCGATCGATACGCCGCCGCCCAGCGTGTAGATGGCGCGCTCCTCCGCGTCGGCCGGAATTCTCACGCTCGCGCCGGGCTGAAGCCTAATGTCGGCGTAGAGCGTCTCGGACGCAGCCCTGACCGGCGATTTCAGGCCCTCGAAGGCGCCGATGACGACGCGGCCGGATGCGCCGGCATCGTCGAATCCTGGCAGTTCGCTTGCCGCTGTGTTCTCGAACAGCGGCGCGACCTCCTCGCCGCCGTCCGGCAGCGCCAGCCAGGTCTGCAGGCCCGACATCGACATCGGCGCGCCCCGCAGTTCCTCCGGGGTGCGCTCGGAATGCACGATGCCGCGGCCCGCCGTCATCAGGTTCACGTCGCCGGGCGCGATCACCATTTCGGTGCCGAGCGAATCGCGATGCCTGATCCTGCCGTCGAACAGGTAGGTAACGGTGGCGAGCCCGATATGGGGATGCGGCCTGACGTCGAGCGCCTGCCCGGCCCTGAGGATCGCCGGCCCCATGCGGTCGAAGAAGATGAATGGACCGACCAGCCGCCGCTTGGCGGTCGGCAGCGCGCGGCGCACCGCGAACCCGCCGATGTCCTTGGCGTTCGGGATGACCATCAGTTCGATGCCGTCGCAGGCGAGCTTGTCGCCGATTTCGGGGTCAGTTCCGGGAAAGAAGCTCATGGCGCATCATCCTACGGCCTCGCGCCCCAGCCAAGCCTGGAGGGGTGAACGATGCGTCACGCGAACAACAGGGCGCCCGCACCGACCAGCAACGCGCCGTAGGTGCCGACCATGCCGGGCACGCGCAAGGCGGTCGTACCCGTCATGATGCCGACGAAATGCAGGCAGCGGCCGACGATCAGGAGGCCGGCGATGGTCCACAGGACCAGTTCCGGGGCCTGCCTGTATTCCGCCAGCCCCAGCAGGATCAAGGCAAGCGGGACATATTCGGTGAAGTTGCCCTGGGCCCGGATGCGCCGCATCAACAGCGCATCGTCGCCGAAGCCGATGTTCACGCCGACCTTCATCCGTCGCAGGCTGACCGCGATGCTCATCGCGAAAAGCGCCACCGCCGCGAGTGCGGCGACCATCGATGTCAACGGCAACATGGTTTCCTCCAACCATCCTCGATGGCTGGAGCTAACCATTTTTAACTTGCATTTTGCAAGAACAAATCCATGCTGCGCGCATGACGACGTTTCGTTCCGGCTGTCCCATCGCCTCGACGCTCGACATCATCGGCGATCGCTGGTCGCTGCTGATCGTCCGTTCCATGGTGATGGGGGCGTCCAGTTACTCCGACTTCCTGGCGGCGCCGGAGAAGATCGCGACCAACATTCTTGCCGAACGGCTGAAGCGGCTGGAGGCGGTCGGCCTGGTCGTGCAGACGCAGCCGCGCAAGGGGTCGATCCGCGGAACCTACGCGCTGACGGCGAAAGGGGCGGCGCTCATCCCGGCCCTGCAGGCGCTCGCCCGATGGGGCGAGGAGAACATTCCCGACCGGTGGCCGGCCCCCGAGCGGTTCTACGCAGCCCGGCCGGCCGGATTTGGCGGATAAGCCACTCCGGCAAATTGTTCGAGCAGCAGAGAACCTAGGCGAAACGGATCAGCGTTCGCGCGCGGGCCTTGGCGGCCTCTTCCTCGCGATTTTTCGGGGGCTGCGTCGTTTCCATGCTGTCGATCAGGTCGCGGACGGTGGCTGCGATGGCATCGACCGCGCGATTGAAGGCAGCTTCGTTGCGCATGGACGGCTTGCTCGAACCGCTGACCTTGCGCACGAACTGCAGGGCCGCGTTGCGCACCTCGTCGTCGGTCGCCGGTGGTTCGAAGTTGAAAAGCTGTCTGATGTTACGGCACATTCCGGCCTCCAGGAAAGCTGTCGCAGCTTATCTGGGCGAACGGCCGGCCGAGATCAACCTCCGGCGGGCCCGCCGAAACGGTAGGTTACCCCGATGACCGGCCCCGACATCTCGACATCGAACAGGAGACCGTCCTCGTCATAGTCCACCGACAGGTGCTTGTAGCCGACGGAGGCGGACCAGTGGTCGTCGAACACGTAGTTGACGGTTCCCAGCAACGACCAGGTGAGGTCGGAGCCGACTCCGAAGCCGCCAATGTCGGCCTGGCCCATCACCGACAGCTTGTCGGTGATGTTGTAGAAGGCGCGCGCGCCGATCAGCGGGTCGAACCAGCTGAAGCTCTGCTCGAAGGAGCGGCTGCCCACATTCTGGAGCTGCAGCGTGAGATCGTTGGAGACGTACCAGAAGCGCCCGCCGGCAAGCGCGTCCAGGCTGAATTGTGGGGTGTCGACGACACGGTAGCCCGCCAGACCGGCCGCGTAGAACTGCACCGTGTCCAGCTCGGCGCCCAGTTCGAGTTCGGGCGCAAGGTCGGGCAACGGCCCGACGACCTCGGCCGCGGAAAGGTTGACGTACATGAGATCGCCGGCGAAGACGAAGCGGTCGCGGCGAGCCCAGATGCTCGCGAACCCGCCGAAATTCAGGTTGTCCCAGACCTCCGAGAAAGGCACGTCGACATGGGCCGTCGGCGCGCGCTCGAACGGCGAGACGCCGCCTTTCATGCCGGACGCCCACAGGTAGGGCGTCACCTGGACAACCCAGTCCGATGCGCCGAGCGGCGGCGCGGCAACCTCCGGATCGGCCGCGGCCGCGATGCCAGACGCGAGAATGCCAATGGCGAGCGCGCACCCGCCCAGTGTCTTCGAAGCCATCGCCCTATCCCCTCACCGTGTCCTTGTAGATTCGACCGTCCTTCATGATGATTTTCAAGTTCGTCTCGGGATCGGCAAGCAGTTTTATGTCGGCGATCGGATCGCCGTCGAGCAGCAGAAGGTCGGCGTAGGCGCCAGCCTCGATCACCCCGATCTTGCCCGGATACGGATTGCGCGGGCCGGACATCGCCAGCAGTTCGGCATTGGTTCCGGTCGCCATGAGCAGGATCTCGTCGTTCGAATACCAGCGGGTCATGGTGGTCAGGATCGCGCCCTGGTTCTTGGTCATCGCCGGATTGAACAGGATGTCGGTGCCCCAGGCGGTCTTCAGTCCGTACTGCCTGGCCAGACCGTAGGCCGTATCGGTGCCGGCGTACATGACCTGCTGCTTGGCTTCGTTGGCCGATCCCGGCGGATAGCTGTTCGAGAATTCGTTCTTGATGAACGCTTGGCTCGAGAACCACACGCCCTTGTCGGCCATGATCTTCGCCGTCTCCTCGTCCATCAGCTGGCCGTGGTCGATGCAGCGGACGCCGCCGCGGATGGCCGTCTGGATGGCGCGCGGCGTGTAGGCGTGGACAGTGACGTAGGTGCCCCAGTTCTCGGCGCTTTCCACCGCGGCGCGGAACTCGGCCTCGGTGTACTGGCTGACGTCGATCGGGTCGAAGCTGGAGGCGACGCCGCCGCCCGCCGCGAGCTTCAGCTGGCTCGCGCCAAGCATCAATTGCTCGCGCGACCGCTTGAGCACCTCGTCGACGCCGTCGGCGATCATGCCTGCGCCGGCCGTCTCGCCGCGCGAGAGCGGCGCATTCGGCTCTGCCGGAACTTCATAGGGAAAACGGAAATCGCCATGGCCGCTGCTCTGCGAAATCATCGCGCCGGACGGCCAGATGCGCGGACCGGCGTTGATGCCGCTGTCGATCGCCCGCTTCAGGCCGAAGGACGGGCCGGCCAGATCGCGGATGCTGGTGAAGCCGCGCATCAGCGTCCGCTCGGCTTCGGCCGCTGCCGCGAGGTTGACGTAGCCGATGTCGGCGGTCATCAGGTCGAGCATCGGCAGCGGCGCCAGCATGGCGTGCCAATGGGCGTCGATGAGGCCGGGCATCAGCGTGCGGCCGCCACCGTCGATGATCTCGGCCCCTTTCGGAGCCGGCTCCCCTGACGACACGATCGCCTTGATCTTGTTGCCCTCGACGAAGACCTGCTGGCCTTCCGACAAGCGGCCTGACTTGCCGTCGAAAACCTTGATGTTGGTGAACACCACCGGGCCGGACGGCGCCGCCGGAATCGCGGCCGAAGCGTCCTTCGGCCACAGCAGGGCGGCCCCCATCGAAGCCGCGCCGGTCAGAAATGCGCGGCGCGAGAACTTCTGCTCGAGCAGCGCATTGAGGCGCAGAAAGGCGGGGCTATGGCAAATGCAGCCGACTGCCGGCGCTTCCGGCTCTTCTACGGGCGAACAGGCAAACAAAGTTGATTTCCTTCAAAATCTCGTATGGGGCGCCGCCGAGAGCAGCACCACAAACGTTATCACCAATCATGTCGGATTGAACGTGGCTATCGGGGCGCGCCCGCGCGCGGGGCACCCGCTCCGGATCACTCGGCGTCGAGCGACTCCGTGCCGGCCGGCTTGCCGTCGCGCGACAGGCGAATCTTCTCCACCTTGTCCTCGGCGGCCTTGAGCAGGCCGTCGCAATGCGCCTTCAGCGCCTCGCCGCGCTCATAGATGCGGATCGACTGGTCGAGCGGCACGTCGCCCCGCTCGAGGTCGTCGACGATCTTCTCGAGCGCTGCCAGCGCCTGCTCGAAGCTCATCGCCCCGATGTCCTGATTCGCCTCGCTCGACATGTTCATCCCCTCATCAGGCGACCGACATGGGCCGCAACCGAAAAAGCCAGTCCCTGCAGATCGTAACCGCCCTCGAGCAGGCTGACGAGCCTGCCCTTGGCGTGACGGCCAGCGCTTTCCATCAGTCGTCCCGTCGCCCAGTCGAAATCGTCCTCGGTCAGGTTGATCTCGGCGAGCGGATCGCGGTGGTGGGCGTCGAAGCCGGCGGAGACGATGATCAGGTCCGGCGCGAAGCGGTCGATCGCCGGCAGCACGCGCGTCTCCAGGGCTTCGCGGAAGGCCTCGCTGCCGGTGTTGGGCGACAGCGGCGCGTTGACGATGTTGCCAGCGCCGGTTTCCGAAAGGGCGCCCGTGCCGGGATAGAGCGGCATCTGGTGCGTCGAGCAGAAGAGCACGCTCGGATCGTCCCAGAAGATGTCCTGGGTGCCGTTGCCGTGATGCACGTCCCAGTCGACGATGGCCACGCGTTCCGCCCCATGCGCCTTCTGAGCATGGCGCGCGGCGATAGCCGCATTGTTGAACAGGCAGAAGCCCATCGCCGTCGTCTTCTCGGCGTGGTGGCCGGGAGGACGGGCGGCGACGAAGACGTTGTCGGCGCGGCGCGCGAAGACATCGTCGACGGCGGCGTTGGCCGCGCCGATCGCCGTCAGCGCTGCCTGCCAGCTCTTGGGGCTGACGATGGTGTCCGAATCGACCCTGTGGATGCCGGTTTCGGGTATCTGCGCGCGAACGCTGTCCAGGAAGGACCTCGGATGCGCATAGACGATCGTCTCGGGATCGCCTTCCGGCGCCTCGACCCGGTCGAGCGCGTGGAACTTCTCGTCGTCCAGCATGCGCGCGATGGCGCGCAGGCGGTCCGGCCGCTCCGGGTGACCCGGCGGCGTCAGGTGCTCCAGATAGATGGAGTGGGAATACAGGCGGGTGACCATGACCCCATATAGGCGCGACGGCCCTGGCTTTCCACGCCGCCGACGCGACAGCGGCCGATGTTCACAGCTTAGGGCGCCCGGCGCCGGCTCAGGCCGGCCCGGAACCCCAGCGCGAACCGCCGACCGAGGCAACCGCGCGTTCCTTGAGTTCGCGGAAGTGCTTCGACGCGTCGGCGAGCCGCATGTCCCATGCCGGGTCGGGCTGCTGCCCCTCGATGGCGCGGAAATAGACCTGCATCAGGGCGGCAATCACGAAGGGCTCGACGAAGGCGGAAATGAAGGCCCAGGCGAACACGATGGCCAGGACGAAGCCCCAGCCTGCGAGTTCGCCCGGCATCGCATAGAGGATCGCACCTGCCGGCGCGAGCGTTAGGACGAAGACAACGGCGCCGAGCACCCAGGTCATGACTGTCAGCCAGACCGCGTTCTTCAGCATGGTGCGGGCGTTCTGCGCGTAGAGAACGACACCCTGCCTTCCCGTCTCGAAGGGCGCCGTGCTGCCCGTGCGGATGTTGTAGGCGAGGATGATCTCGTCGACATAGGTGAGCGACATCCGGATGACGGCGTTGACGAACTTCATCAGCCCATCAAGCCCGGGAATCGGCAGGAAGGCGGCAACGCCGCCGAGCAGCCCGGTGACGACCCGCAGCACGCCCTTGACCAACTGGTCCAGCACGAACAGCACGTTGGCTTCGGCGAACCGCTCGCGCACCACGGAATGGGCGTAGGCGATCTGCCCCTGTCCGCCGGGAACCACGCGTCCGTCGATCAGGTGGACCATCACCGCGATATGGCCGGCCTTGACGATGTAGAGGATGTATTCGCGCAGCCAGTAGAGCAGCACCGAGACCAGGCCGAAGCCGAAGATGCCGCCCCACATGGCGAAGGTGAGCGGCCCGTCCTCGCCCCCGACATGGCCGACGCCGTAGCCAATGCCTGCGCCGGCTCCGGTCGAGACGACGTAGGCCACGGTTATGCCGAAATAGACGACGATCCGTAAGACGACGAAGGGCCACGTCCGCACGACGATGCCGATCGTACGGCCGATGTCAAAGTCCCACATTCCAGGCCCCTCGTTCGAATCAGAGGTCGGGAGCTTAGCGGCAAATCTACCGTAGCGTCACTGGACGCGTTCGGCCGGGCGAAGACCCTCGAGCATTGACCGGAACGCGGCGACCGCCTTCGCCGAAACTGCCTCGGGATCCTCCGAATTGGCGATCCACAAGGCCGCCTGCACCGACGCGCCGTTGATCATGCGCGCGGCTGCGTCCGGCTCGATGTCCGGCCGCACGAAGCCTGCCTTCTTCAACGCCGTCAGATTCCTGATCAGCGCGCCGATGCAGCCGTCCTGGTTGGCCCATTGAAAGGGGTCGCCGAGCACGGCCGGGCCGTCGCGGTGCACGATGCGCTGGATC
This sequence comes from Mesorhizobium marinum, assembly GCF_040813675.1. Lineage (NCBI taxonomy): Bacteria > Pseudomonadati > Pseudomonadota > Alphaproteobacteria > Hyphomicrobiales > Phyllobacteriaceae > Mesorhizobium > Mesorhizobium marinum. Next base: position 508,179 of record NZ_JBFOCI010000003.1, read on the forward strand.
TCCGGCTCGAGCGCCATCTCGATATAGGCGGTGCATTCGTCCACGAAACCCTGCCACGGATTGTCGGCCCTGCGTGAAATCTCGTTCAGCCGCTCCGACATCTCCCGGTCGAGCTGGGCGATGACGGCCTCCAAGAGGCCCTTCTTGCCGCCGAAATGATGGTAGAGCGCGCCCCGCGTCAGGCCGGCCTCTGCGGTGAAGTCGTCCATGGAAGCCTGGGCGTAGCCGACCGCTCCGAACGCCTTGCGGGCGGCTGCGATCAGCTTGCTCCTGGTCTCGGCGATCATGTCGCCGCGCGGTCTGTGCGCCATGTCCGGCTCCCGTCTGCACCAATCGACATACGTCGCGTATGCCAATTGACATACGCAACGTATGAACTTACCTGCCTCAACATACGCTCCGTATGTAAGTCGTCGGAAGCGGAATATCGAGGAGTTGATCCAATGTCCAATCCCTATGCCGAAATCTTCAGGGCCAGGGGCACGAAAGGCTTCGCCGCGGCCGGTTTCGTGGCCCGGCTGCCGGTTGCCATGGCGCCGATCGGCATCGTCGCCATGCTGTCGCAGACGCATGGCGAGTACTGGCTCGCCGGCGCCGTGGGCGCCACATTCGCCCTGGCGAACGCTCTCGTCGCCCCGCACATCTCCCGCATGGTCGACCGGTTCGGCCAGACGGCGGTGGTGGCGCCCGCCGCGGCGCTATCCGCCGTCGCTTTCCTGGCGCTGATCGCCGCTTCGAACCGCGGCTGGCCCGTATGGACGCTGTTCGTCTCCGCCTTCCTCGCGGCGACGATGCCCTCAATGCCGGCGATGATCCGCGCGCGCTGGACCGAGATCTTCCGCAACACACCCCAATTGAACACCGCCTTCGCCTTCGAATCGGCGGCCGACGAGATGATGTACATTGCGGGCGCATCGCTTTCGGTCGGCCTCGCCGTCGCCCTCTTCCCCGAAGCCGGCATGCTGGTCAGCACGCTGTTCCTGGCGTTTGGAACGACCGCTTTCCTCGCGCAGCGGTCGACCGAACCGGTCGTTCGGCTCACCGCGGCCACGGCGAGTACCGGCTCGGCGATCAGATTGCCTGCGGTGCAGATCATCACCTTCGCCCTGATCTTCATCGGCGCGATCTTCTCGGCGGCCGAGGTGAGTTCCGTCGCCATAACCAAGGAACTGGGACAGCCGGGCGCCGCCAGCCTCGTCATCGGCGTCTATGCCGCCGGCTCCTTCTTCATCGGACTGATCCTCGGCGCGCTCGCGCTGAAGACGCCGCTGCAACGCCAGTTGCTCGTCGCCGTCGGCATCATCATGGTCACGACGGTGCCCCTGCTGTTTGCCGACACGGTGCCGTTGCTCGCGTTCGCCGTGTTCGTCAGCGGCCTGGCTATCTCGCCGACCTTCATCACCGCCTTCGGGCTGATCGAGCGGCGCGTGCCGGAAACCATGCTGACGGAAGGCGTGACCTGGGTGATGACCGGCATCGGCATCGGCATGGCGTTCGGCGCATTCGCCACCGGCTGGGTCGTCGATACGTTCGGCGCGCAGAACGGCTTCTGGGTGTCGGTCGTTTCCGGCGCGATCGCCCTGCTGACCGTCCTGCTCGGGCAGAAGACGCTCGGCGCGGACCGCGAGGCGCCGATGCCGGCGCCGGCCCACCAGCCCGCCGAGTAAGGGCACAAGAAAAACGCCCCGGCGCGTAGCCGGGGCTCTCTTTGTCAGATGATCTCGGTAGCCGCGATCCTGATGCCGAACCCTTCCAGGCCGACATAGTGGCGCTCGCGCGACGTGAGCAACCGGATCGAGCCAATGCCGAGGTCCTTGAGAATCTGGGCGCCCAGCCCGATCTCGCGCCATTCGCTCTCGCGGCGGCGGGCCTCGTCGTGGCCTTCGCCCTGCCCCGGCCGGCTGCGGTCGCGGTGGCCGACGCCGACCGACCCTTCGCGCAGGTAGACGATGACGCCGCGCCGGTTCTCGCCCATGGTCTTCATGATCGCGTCGAGGCGGTGGCTCGCTCCGAACACGTCGCGCACCACCTCTTCCGGATGCAGGCGGACGGGAACTTCCTCGCCGTCGCGGATGTCTCCGAACACGACGGCCAGGTGCTGCATGGGATCCCAGGGCAAGGTGTAGGCGAAGGCCTTGGCCTTGCCGCCCGGCGTGTCCAGGTCAAAGGTCTCGACGCGCTCGATCAGTGTTTCCTGCCGCTGGCGGTAGGCGATGAGGTCGGCGACCGAAACCTGCTTCAGGCCGTTCTTCTCGGCGAAGCCGGTCACCTGCGGCCCGCGCATGACGGTGCCGTCGTCGTTGACGAGTTCGCAGATCACGCCGACCGAAGGCAGGTTCGCCAGCTTGCAGAGGTCGACGGCGGCCTCGGTATGGCCCGAACGCATCAGCACTCCGCCCTCGCGCGCGATCAGCGGGAAGATATGGCCCGGCCGCGTGAAGTCGGACGCCCCGACATTGCCGTTTGCGAGGTTGCGGACGGTGAGCGTCCGATCCTCGGCGGAGATGCCGGTGGTCGTGCCGTGCTTGAAGTCCACGCTGACGGTGAAGGCCGTGGTGTGCGCGGAATCGTTGTCGGCGACCATCGGACCGAGATTGAGCCGCCGCGCATCCTCTCGCGTCATCGGCGTGCAGACGATGCCCGACGTGTGGCGCACGATGAACGCCATCTTCTCGGGCGTGCAGTGAACCGCGGCGACGATCAGGTCGCCCTCGTTCTCCCGCCCGTCATCGTCCATGACGACGACGATCTCGCCGCGCTCGAAGGCGCGCAGGGCTTCAACGACTTTCTTCTGATCGTAGGGCATGGGGCTCGCTTCGCTCGCAGGGGATTGGGGGAATAGGGGAGCAAGGGAATATTGAGTGGGGAACTGCAGCCGATTTTCCTCTATTCACTCAATTCGCTACTCACCTACTGCCGTCCAGTTTGTCCTCGGTGCCGCAGATAGTGGTCCGCGATGGCGCAGGCAACCATCGCCTCGCCGATCGGCACGGCGCGGATGCCGACGCAGGGGTCGTGGCGGCCCTTGGTCACGACGTCGACGTCCGCGCCCGTGCGGTCGACGGAACGGCGCGGCGTCAGGATCGACGAGGTCGGCTTCACGGCGAAGCGCGCGACGATGTCCTGTCCGGTCGAGATGCCGCCCAGGATGCCGCCGGCATTGTTGGACAGGAACACCGGCTTGCCGTCGTTGCTGGCGCGCATCTCGTCGGCATTCTGCTCGCCGGTGATGCGTGCGGCCTCGAAGCCGTTGCCGATCTCGACGCCCTTGACGGCGTTGATCGACATCAGCCCCGAGGCGATGTCCTGGTCGAGCTTGGCGTAGATTGGCGCGCCAAGGCCGGCCGGCACGCCCTCGGCGACGATCTCGATGACGGCGCCAACCGAGGAGCCGGCCTTGCGGATGCTGTCGAGATAGTCGGCGAAGACCGAGACAGACGCTGGGTCCGGCGTGAAGAAGGGATTATTCTCGTCGCCGACGAAGTTCCAGTTCCAGTTGGCCCGGTCGACCTGCTTCTCGCCCATGGCGACGAGCGCGCCGCGCACCACCATGCCCGGCACGACCCTGCGCGCCAGCGCGCCGGCCGCAACCCGGGCCGCGGTCTCGCGCGCCGAGGAGCGGCCGCCGCCGCGATGGTCGCGCACGCCGTATTTCACCTCGTAGGCAAAGTCCGCATGCCCCGGGCGGTACTGGTTCGCGATCTCGCCGTAGTCCTTGGATCGCTGGTCGACATTCTCGATCAGCATCGACACCGGGGTGCCGGTGGTGACCAACGCGTCGCCGTCCTCCAGGACGCCGGACAGGATCTTCACCTCGTCGGGTTCGCGACGCTGGGTAACGAAGCGCGACTGGCCGGGACGGCGCCGATCCAGCTCGCGCTGGATGTCGGCCCTGGTGAAGCGGATGCCGGGGGGACAGCCGTCGACCACGCAGCCTAGCGCCGGCCCGTGGCTTTCACCCCAGGTGGTGACCCGGAAAAGGTGCCCGAAAGTGTTGTGCGACATGAAAATCCCGGCCCTGCCCGGCTTTGCGCCGGCGACGGATGCCTTCTATTGGCCTTTTCCGCAGTGGTCAAACCCATGCGCCGCGCCGCCGGAACCCTTCTCCGGCTGGGCTACGCGGCCTCGCCGGACGCGCGTCGCCAAACGGAAACAAAGGCCGGCTAAGCATGTCTTTCAGCCCGAGACAAAGAAGCCGGTGCAAAAGCCGGGTTCTAGTTTTGACATATTCGGGGTGTTTCTGCTCTGCTTCGCCGACGGACCGGACGCGTCCATGCGAGAAGCAATGTAACGATGAGGTCGATCATGCGTAGCCTGAAAGGCGCCCTTGCCGCCGCCCTTATGGTCCTGAGCGCCGCGCCTGCATTCGCGGCGGAAGCCGAAGGCAAGATCCAGAGCGTCGACCGGGACAATCTGACGATCACGCTCGAAAACGGGAAATCCTACAAGCTGCCGGGCGAGTTCGATATGGACGCCATCCAGGAGGGCATGCAGGTGCTGCTTGCCTATGACAAGATCGGCGACCAGAACCTGATCACCGACATGGAACTGCCGCAGTAGGGCTCAAAGCCATTCCAGCCTTGCGTGCGACAGCCGCAGCACGCGGTCCTGCGGAATTTCCAGATTGGCGGCTTCTTCCTGCGGCAGGCCGTCGATCAGCCTGAACAGCACGCGCATCACCCCGCCATGGGTGACGCAGATGGTCTTCCCGTCGAGCGCCTCGAACCAGGGCCGGATGCGCTCGAGCAGCATCTGGTAGCTTTCGCCACCCGGCGCCACGAACCCCCATTTGTCGGCGAGCCGCGCCTCGGTCGATCCCGGCGCACGGGCTTCGAGTTCCGGATAGGTGAACCCCTGCCAGTCGCCGAAATGCACCTCCATGATGCGGCTGTCGACGCGGTAGCCTCTTGCGGGCAGTCCCATTTCGGTGCGCACGAGTTCCATCGTCTCGCGCGTGCGCCTGAGCGGGCTGGACACGAAGTCGAACTCAGCGGGGTCGGCCACCAGTTCGGCGAGGCGTCGGCCGTTGCGGACCGCCTGGTCCCGGCCGTGTTCGCTGATGTCGGTGTCAGCCTGGCCCTGCAGGCGACGCTCCGCGTTCCAGCCGGTCTCTCCGTGCCTCACGAAATAGCAGAGCGGCGGCATGCTGGCGGAACCTGTCGTCGCGGGCAGCCCGCGTTCCTCAGTCCTTGACGGTGGCGATATCGGGCGCGTCTACGGCCTTCATGCCGACGACGTGGTAGCCGGAATCGACATGATGGACCTCGCCGGTCACGCCGCGCGACAGGTCGGACAGGAAATACAGGCCGGCATCGCCGACTTCCTCGATCGAGACGGTGCGGCGCAGCGGCGCGTTGTACTCGTTCCACTTGAGGATGTAGCGGAAGTCGTCGATCCCGGAGGCGGCGAGCGTCTTGATCGGGCCGGCGGAGATGGCGTTGACGCGGATCTTCTTCGGGCCGAGGTCGACGGCGAGGTATTTTACGCTCGCCTCGAGCGCCGCCTTGGCGACGCCCATCACGTTGTAGTTCGGCATCACCTTCTCGGCGCCGTAGTAGGTCATGGTGACCAGCGAGCCGCCATCGGGCATCAGCTTCTCGGCGCGCTGTGCGACGGCCGTGAACGAATAGACCGAGATGTCCATCGTCTTGAGGAAATTGCCGTGGCTGGTGTCGACGTAGCGGCCGGTCAGTTCTTCCTTGTCGGAGAAGCCGATGGCGTGGACGACGAAATCGAGCTTGCCCCACTGCTTCTCGATCGCGGCGAAGACGGTGTCGATGCTGGCCATGTCGGTGACATCGCAATGGCCGGCGACGAAGGCGCCGATCTCGGCGGCCAGCGGCTCCACGCGCTTCTTCAGCGCATCGCCCTGGTAGGTCAGAGCGAGTTCGGCGCCCTGCTCGGCGCACGCCCTGGCGATGCCCCAGGCGATCGAGCGATTGTTGGCCACGCCAAGAATCAGGCCCTTTTTCCCGGCCATCAGGCCCTGACCAACCGTCATGTGGGATTCTCCGTGCTCATCTCGCGAAGTTGCCTATCGCACAGGCATATGACGCCTTCAAGCGGCTAAGCGCCGCCGTATCGGACCGACGACCGGCCGACGGCGGGCCTACATCGTGAAATCGAAACGGTAGGCGGCCGAGATGCCGAAGGTGAACTGGTTGGGCGACCCGCGCTCCTTGACGAGGCTGGAATCGGCCGCCGAGCCCATCAGGCGCGAGTATTCGCTGAATACGCTCGTGACGAACTTGTCGGTCACCTTCCAGTCATAGGCGCCGCCGACGCCGATCGACTTCAGGCCGCCGTCCGGATCGTACTGGGACAGGCCGGACTCGGCGGATTCCGACGCGCTGACGCCATAGTACGCGTCGAAATAGTCGGCCGAAGCGAACGACATGCGCGGACCACCCGACACCCGCACCGAGGGGGTGACGTTAAGGAACGCGTCGACCGCGACGTCGGCGACGATGCCGCTGTGCGACCGGACGCCGTGGCGCAACTCGCCGCGCACGCGCAGCCAGTCGGTCGGATAGACCTCGGCGAAGCCGCCGATCTCGGCGCCCCAGCGCACGGGATCGAGGCCCTTGAGGTCGTCGGAATCGTCCTCGTCACGCCCGAGAATGACCTTGCCGGTGGCGCCGACGCGCAACCGGCCGTTGTCGTAGAACGAGACCGAAATATCGTCGTTGCGCGAGGTGAAGCGGGCCTCCGGCCCGGCCTTGCCGATCGAGATGACCGGCGAGACGCCGAACATGCGGTGCCTGGATCCCTCGAAATCGGGAGCCACCATGCCGGTCGCGCCGACGATCAGTTTCCAGTCGCCCTTGACCCAGTCGAACAGGCCGGCGCCCTCGCCGGCGCATGCCGAGCCCGGAACCGCAAGCAACGCGGCCGCCATGACGGTGGATCTGAAACGCTGAGACATGAGACACCCCGCCGGCGCCTGGAAAGGCGCCTCGGCCCCTGTTTCGGCCGATTGCGTAAAATTTGAATTAAGCGGACCGTTCTTCCCTAGCGTCATAGCACCGTGGACGCAACCGGCGCGGGACGCTACCATCCGCCGTGGAACCCTGACCTCCAGGGCCATTCCGAAGGAGGGACATGACATGACATCGACTTCAGATCTGCCCGACATCCTCAAGGAACGGGTTGCGGAATTGCGTTCCAAATGGGGCTGGTTCGTGGGCCTCGGGGTAATCATGCTGATCGTCGGCGTGATCGCCATCGGAAACCTGCTCGCGGCAACCGTCGCGTCGGTCTATCTGGTCGGTTTCATGATGTTGATCGCCGGCGGCTTCGAGATCGCCCACGCCTTCGGCGTCAAGTCCTGGGGCGGCTTCTTCTGGTGGCTCCTTGGCGGCCTGCTCTATGCCGCGGCCGGCGTCATCGCCTTCGCCAACCCGCTGCTTGCGTCGAGCGTGCTGACCCTGCTGCTGGCGGCGAGCCTCGTGGCGTCGGGCGTGGTACGCGCCTGGATCGGCTACAAGCACTGGTCGCACAAGGGATCGGGCTGGATCATCGCCGCCGCGCTGGTGACCCTGCTCGCCGGCGTCGTCATCGCGATCGGCTGGCCGGTCAACAGCATCTGGGTGCTCGGCATGTTCCTGGCGATCGACCTGATCTTCCAGGGATGGACGTGCATCGCGCTCGGCTTCGCGTTGAAGAGCGGTGACCAGCGCTAGCTAGAAGGTCATGCGGGCGTCCAGTTCCGAGAGCGGACGGACGCCCGCAAGAACCGCCCTCGCCTCCGCCTCGTCGCGCTTCATCTGCGCCACCAGCGCGTCGAGGCCGTCGAATTTCTCCTCGCCGCGCAGGAAGCCGAAGAACGAGACGCTCGCAATCTCGCCGTAGAGATCGTCCGAAAAATCGAAAAGGAAGGTTTCGAGCAGCGGCGACCCGCTTTCGTCCACGGTCGGACGCCGGCCGAAACTCGCAACCCCGTCGTGCAGGGTTCCGTCCTGCCGGCGAAAACGCACGGCATAGATGCCATGCGCAAGCGCGAAGTCTGCCGACAGGCTCATGTTGGCCGTCGGATATCCGAGCGTGCGGCCAAGCTTCTTGCCTCCGGTGACCTCCGCCTGGACGGTGAAGCGGTATCCGAGCAGGCCGGCGGCGCCGACGACATCGCCGGCCATCAGCAGTTCACGAATGCGGCTCGACGACACCACTTCTGCAGCCTCGTCTCGGAAAGCATCGACCAGGGTCACGCCGAATCCGTGCCGCTCGCCGCTTTCCATCAGGAACGCGGGACCGCCCTGCCGGTTCTTGCCGAAGTGGAAGTCGAAGCCTGTCACGGCGTGGCTGACGCCCAGCCGCGCCTCCAGTACATCGGTCACGAAGCTTTCGGCCGACAGCGACGCAAACTCGCGCGTGAACGGCTGCTCGACCATCGCCTGGAAGCCGAGTTCGGCGAGCAGCTTCGCCTTCATCGGCGGCGGCGTCAGGACGAACAGCGGGATTTCCGGCCGGAACACCGTCCGCGGATGCGGCTCGAATGTCAGCGCCAGCGCCGGCGCGTCCCGGCGGCGCGCTTCTTCGAGGGCACGCTCCAGCACCGACTGGTGGCCACGGTGCACGCCGTCGAAGTTCCCGATCGCGACCACCCCGCCGCGCAGGGCGGCCTCGAGTGCCGCGTTTCCCTTGATATGGCGGAACGCCTGCTCCATGGACCGCTCAGCTAGCGCAGTTTCGCCATCGTCGCCACCGTCCGGAAGCCATGGCTGTCGAGAAACGCCTGCAGCCGGTCGGGATCGGGATTGTCCGGGTGGCCGTAGTCGCGCCAATGGATACCGCCCGAGATATAGAGCGCGTCGATGCCGTTGTCGGAAGCGCCCTTGATGTCGGTCAGCATGCCGTCGCCGATCGCCAGTGCGTCCTCGCGCCCGATTTCGCGACCGAGCACCTCGGCCGCGGCGGCGAAAGCCGCTTCGTAGATCGGCGCATGCGGCTTGCCGGCGATCAGCGTCCGGCCGCCCAATTGCGCGTAGTCGCGGGCCAGCGCCCCTGCGCACCAGATCACCTTCTCGCCCCGCTCGACGATGATGTCCGGATTGGCGCAGACGAACGGCAGGTTGCGCGCGCGCAGGCGCGCCAGCATTTCGCGATAGTCGTCGGGCGTCTCGATCTCGTCGTCGACGAGTCCGGTGCAGACCACCCCGTGCGCCTCGAACTCCTCGACCAGTTCGACGCCAAGGCCGTCGTAGAAGGCAATGTCGCGCTCGGGACCGAGATGAAAGACCCGGCGCGGCCCGGCGGCGACGAGGTTGCGCGTCACGTCGCCCGAGGTGACCATGCGGTCCCATGCCGCGTCCGGCACGCCGATCGTCTTGAACTGCTCCTCGACGCCTTCATGCGGGCGCGGCGAGTTGGTGATCAGGATGACCGCGACGCCCCGCCCGCGCGCCGCTTCGAGGGCCGCGACCGCGGGCCCGAACGCATGGATGCCGTTGTGGACGACGCCCCAGACGTCGCAAAGGACCGCGGCATAGCGGCCGCTTATCTCGTCCAGCGACGCGATTACGTTTAGCCTGTCAGTCATCCAGAAATCTTTGCAATGGGAAGGGAACTCCGGGCGGGCCACCGGATTAACCGATGCCCGGGCGGCTGTCACCCGCTTTCGCCGCCGATTCTGGCCCCACCGAAAGTCCCGGCGTGGGCGAGCCGATTGCTTTAGATCGTCCGCCGCAACATAATGCTATCAAGGGAGAGACAGTCGTTCCATGCAGCGTATCTTGTTGGCAATCGGTGGGGCGGCGGCCTTCTGCGCGGGAGTGACCTTCCTGCTGCAGATCGCGATAGCCCGCGGCCTTCCGGCGGCCGATATCGTCCTGGTGACGTCGTCGGCGACGCTTCTGCTTTCCCTCGGCGCGGCCGCCCTCGCCTACCGCGCGTTCAACCGGGCCCGGCTGCTCACCCATGAACTCGAGCGCCTGACGCGTTCGATGGACGCGGCGATCAAGGACTTGTCCGTGCGCGGCGACCGCGACGCCACCCGGCTCGACGATCTCAACGCGCTGGTGACGCTGAAGCTTTCCGCACCGACAAAGCACAAGGCCGACGACGGCGTCCCGACCGAGGACGCTTCGACCGAGGCGACGTCGCGCCGGAGTTCCCCGCGCAAGGGCAAGCCGGCGCAGTTGCCCGCTTCCGAGCCCGCGGAAGCCAGCGGAGTGGATGTCGCGATCAGGCGCATGGTCGCCGGCGGGCAGGCCGACCTCAGCCTGCAGCCGATCATTGCGCCCGGCCGTGGCGAGGCAGGCGGGTTCGAGGTCCACTTCCACATCGAACCGGAAGAAGGCAAGCCGGTCGATATCCGACGCCTGGAAGGCCACGTCGCCGACGTGCGCCCCGCGGCATTCGAGCGCCTCGCGATGGTGTCGGCGGCCGAAGCGATCCGCCGCGGCCTCGGCGACATCAGCGAGAGGAAACCGCTCCACGTCGCCGTTTCCGATGCGCTGCTGGACGACAAGATGGAGCTCGCCGCCGTGCTCGACACGTTCAAGCTTCATCCATCGCTGGCGCGCTCGATCGTCGTCTCCATGCCCGAGGATCTCCTGCAATCCACCGAACACACCGAGGTGTTCGGCCAGCTGTCTGGCCTGGGCATCCGCCTTGCCGCCGAGGACTGGCCCGGCTCGCTCGACGAACTGGAGACGGTCAAGGGCTCCGGCGTCGGCATGGTCAAGGTCGCCGCCGACAGGCTTCTCGACCGGGCGAAGACGCGCAAGGGGGCGCCCAACGGCGCTGCGATCGTCGAAATGGCCGAGAAGGCGCGCATCGACGTGATCGCGACCGACGTCCAGAGCGAAGAGGACGCGGTCAGCCTGATCGACATGGGCATCGACCTGATGACCGGCGACCGCCTGTCCGCGCCGCGCCGGCTGGAGGCATAGCCCCTCTGCCGACGGCCCTGGCGGCTTGGTTAATGCGCGATAAAGCCGGCACCGCGTTTTGAAGCTGCATTCAAAACCGGGAATTTAGGGATCTGTGCAATTTTGGCTCCCCTGACAACCAGTCGAGCAGGGGTGCTTGGGCATGTTCCGCCGGTTCCTGAAGGATGTACGTGGCAACTACGTGATGCTCACGGCGATTTCCATGGTCCCCATCATGGGCGCCCTGGCGATCGGCATTGACTATACCGAACTTTCCAATCAGCGCGCCGCCACGATGAGCGCGCTCGACGCGGCCGGCATCGCGACCGCAAGGCGCATCGCGCAGGGCGCATCGGAAGCCGACGTCAAGGCCTATGCCAAGGACTTCTTCGAAGCCAATCTCGGCGGCGTGGACCCGGCGAAGACCCAGCTGATCGTCACCCTGCCCAACAACAATTACGGCGGCGGCACGCTCAAGCTGGAAGCAAACCTGACCTATGAACCGCGTTTCCTGCCGGTCGCGGCCATGCTCACCAACCGCGTGTCGTCCTCGCCCAATGTCGGCTTCAAGGCCGAGGCCGAGATCCGTCTGAAGAACACGCTGGAAGTGGCGCTCGTGCTCGACAATTCGGGGTCGATGGACGAGTACGGCGCCGGCACCACCCAGAAGCGCATCGCGCTGCTGAGGACGGCCTCGAAGGAACTCGTCGAGACGCTTGCGAAGCAGGCCTCGCAGATGAAGCAGATCGCCAAGCCAGTGCAGTTCGCACTGGTTCCGTTCTCGGCCTCGGTGAACATCGCTCCAGCCAGTGACGACAAGTCCTGGATGGACACGATGGGCGTCTCGCCGATGCACCACGAGAATTTCGACTGGTCGAAGATGACCTACGCCAACCGCGCCCAGCTCGGCGACCGCTGGGCCGAAAAGGTCGGCGCCGTATGGTACAAGCGCGGCGACGGGTGGGGCCTGACCAAGGACCAGCCGCTCACCCGCTTCAGCCTCTACTCCGACATGCTGGCGGAAACCGACCGCGAAGAAGTTCCGGGCTCGCGCCACTGCGTCAGCTGGAGAAACAACGGCACGTGCCGTTCCTACAGCTACGACTACACCTACGAGACCAGCCAGTTCGCCTCCTGGCAGGGTTGCGTGGAAGCGCGCCCCTACCCCTACAACACCAACGACGCGACCCCCGACAGCAGCACGCCCGCAACGCTGTTCGTACCGATGTTCGCCCCCGACGAGGCCGGAAACCGCTGGCGCGATCTCGACCATGACGACGTGAACGACCTTTCGGCCGGCAACAGCGACTTCGACTACAACAACAGCTGGTGGGCGGACTGGGAGTACGGCAACACGGGCGTGCTCGACCGCCAGCGCGACGCGCGCAAGTACTTCCGGGTGAAACCCTACGGCTCGTCTTCCTCGGGCTCGGGCTACGGCCCGAACTACTCCTGCACGACGAGCCCGGTCACGCCGCTGACCGACGTCACCGTCGAGGCAAGCAAGCAGATCATCCTCGACGCCATCGACGCGATGCGGCCGACCAACAACACCAACGTACCTGAAGGCACGGCCTGGGGCTGGCGGATGCTGTCGAGCAACGAGCCGTTCACCGAGGGCCGCCCGAACGACGAGAAGGGTAACGACAAGGTCGTGATCGTGCTGACGGACGGCGCCAACGTCTACGGCAACCAGAGCGGAGACGACGACGCCGGCAACGAGACGACCTACGCCGCCTACGGCTACGCAGGCCACAAGTTTCCGGACACCGAAACGACGTCTCGCCTCTACAAGGGAACCAGCGTCAGCAAGACGACCTTCACCTCCTCCAACTACCAGGCCGCGCTCGACGAGCACATGCGCGCGATCTGCGCCAATGCCAAGGGCGCCAACGTCCTGATGATGACCGTCGCGCTCGACCTCGACGAGACCAAGACCGCGGACAAGAAGCAGATCGCCGAACTGAAGAGCTGTGCGTCGGACTCGCGCTTCCGCAAGGGACCCGACGGCAATCCGGCGAAGCTGTTCTGGAACGCGACCGGAGCGACGCTCTCGAAGGTCTTCAAGGAAATCGCGGACGAACTCTCGAACCTGCGCATCGTCGGATAACAGCATCGACAGCCGCGGCGGGACCGCAGAAAAGCATGATCAGAAAATTCCTGTGCGACCGCGGCGGCAACTACGCGATGATGATGGGGATCGCGATGCTGCCGATCATGGGCAGCGTGGCGATCGCCATCGATTTCAGCGAAATGAACCGGCAGAAGCAGGCGACGATCAACGCCCTTGACGCCGCGGGCGTCGCCACGGCGCGGCAGATCGTCAGCGGTGCCTCGGAAGAGGCGCTGATCGCCTATGCCAACGACTTCTTCCAGGCCAACCTCGGCCCGGTCGATCCGGCCGACACCCAGCTCACCGTCCAGCTGCCCAGCAACCAGTATGGCGGCGGCACGCTGAAGCTGTCGGCGGTGCTCAACTACAAGCCGTACTTCCTGCCAACCTTCCACAACCTGCTCGGTACTCCGGCGGAAGACCGGCCCGACGAGATCAGCTTCGTCGAGACGAGCGAGATCCGGCTGAAGAACACGCTGGAAGTGGCGCTGGTTCTCGACAACTCGGGCTCGATGAGTGAGGACGGTTCGGGTTCGGGCGAGAAGCGGCTGACGCTGCTGAAGGCGGCGGCAAAGCAGCTCGTCGACACGCTGGCGCTGCAGGCCGCACAGGTCAAGCAGGTCGCCAAGCCCGTCCAGTTCTCGTTGGTCCCGTTCGCCGCATCCGTCAATGTCGGGCCGGCCAACGCCGACGCGGCCTGGATGGACGTCGAGGGCCTGTCGCCCGTCCATCACGAGAACTTCGACTGGACCAGGCTCGACGACGCCGGCAAGGGGGCGCAGCAAGTCGGCGGCATATGGTACAAGAAGGGAAGCGGCTGGGGCGCGGAGGAAAACGGCGTCCTGTCGCGCTTTTCGCTCTACCGCGACATGCGGATGGTCAGCGACCGCGAATGGGTCGTCACCGGCCAGGAATGGGTCTGCACGCGCTGGTGGGAAAACGGATCCTGCCGCCGCGGCGAATGGCGCGAGACCGGCTACTACGACGAGACGATCTCGACCTATGCAAGCTGGCAGGGCTGCGTCGAGGCGCGCCCCTACCCCTACAACGTCAACGACGCGCCGGCGCAGGGCGGCACGGCCAACACTGGCATCGGCTTCGGTGACCCGGCCACGATGTTCGTACCGATGTTCGCGCCCGACGAACCCGGCGACCGCTGGGACGTGGAAGGAGAAACGCGCGACAACCTCGGCGCCTCGAACAACTGGTGGAACGACGGCACCGAATCCATTTCGGGCCAGACCCGCCAGAAGAACATGAAGAAGTACTTTGAGGTCCGGCCTTACGGGGCGACGTCGCCGCAGGGCAGCGGCCCGAGCTACAGCTGCACCGCGACGCCGATCACGCCGCTGACCGACGTCACCACGGAGGAAGGGCTCGCCACGATCAAGGGCGCCATCGACAGGATGAACGCCAACGGCAACACCAACATTCCGGAGGGAACTGCCTGGGGCTGGCGCACGATTTCCAGCACCGCACCCTTCACCGAGGGGCGGCCGGAAAGCGAGAAGGGCAACGACAAGGTCATCATCGTCCTGACCGACGGCGCCAACACCTATTCCGTGCCCAGCAAGGATCCGGCCGGCAACAAGTCCACCTACGCGGCCTACGGATACACCGGCGTCGGCTACAACGGCACCGGCACGACGCGCATGTTCATGGGGACGAGCGGAGCAATCGGCCAGTACGACTATTCGTCGTCGAACTACACCAGCGCGCTCGACGAGCAGATGGAGAAGGTCTGCGACAACGCCAAGGCCGCCAACGTCCTGGTGATGACCGTCTCGCTCGATTTGAGCACGAGCATCGCTGGCGAGAACAAGGCGATCGAGGCGATGAAGAAATGCGCCTCGGATTCCCGCTTCCGCAGGGATCCCAGCGATCCCACCAAGCCGGCCAAGCTCTACTGGAACGCAACCGGCTCCAACCTCGCGGACAAGTTCAAGGAGATCGCCGACGAACTGTCCAACCTGCGCATCGTCGGCTGAACCAGGCGTCGGCGGGAGACTCCGACCGGGTCAGGTCAGTCCATGTGGGCGGCAGGCGCGGCGGAGGTTCCCCTGGCCGGCGCCGGCTTCTTCAGCAGCAGCACCAGCGGCAGCGCGCACAGCGTCACGATCATCATCAGCTTGAAGTCGTTCACGTAGGACACCATCAGCGCCTGCAGGTTCACCAGCCCGTCGAGGCGCGCCAGGGCAGCCGGATCGCCGGCCACGGCTGACGGCATCGCCTGCGCCAGGTTCTGGTTGAACGGCGTCATGCCAGCGCCGAGTTCGGCGTGGTTGATCTGGATGTTGCGGGTAAGGACCACCGTCACGACCGAAATGCCGATCGACGAGCCGAGGTTGCGAACCAGGCTGAAAAGGCTCGCCGCGTCGGTACGCTGGCTGGGATCGAGCGTGGCGAAGGCGACGGTCGACAACGGCACGAACACCAGCCCGAGCCCCAGGCCCTGGACGACGCCGGTCTCGATGATCATGTAGCTGTCCATCTGCGGCGTGAAGCCGGTCATGACGTAGAGCGAATAGGCCGTGAGGACGAGGCCGAGCACGACGAGGCCGCGCGGGTCGACGCGGTGGATGATCCGGCCCACGACGATCATCGAGATCATCGTGCCGACGCCGCGCGGCGCCATCACCAGCCCTGTCGTGATCGTCGGATACTCGAAGATCCTGGAGAGCATCGGCGGCAGCAGCGCGAGGCTGGCCAGCAGGATGATGCCGACCACGAAGATGAAGACCAGCCCGGTCACGAAATTGCGGTCGGTGAAGATCTTCGGGTCGATGAACGGGTGCTCGGCCGTAACGGTGTGGACGATGAAGACCCAGAAGCCGGTCAGCGCCAGGCCGAGCTCGAGCCATATCTCGGCGGCCGAGAACCAGTCGACTTCGGCGCCGCGGTCCAGCATCAGCTGCAGCGCGCCGACGCCGAGAGACAGCATCGCGAAGCCGAAAAAGTCGAAGCCGCGCACGCGTTTCGCCACGGCCGGCAGGTAGGCCAGGCAGCCGACGAAGGCGATGATGCCGACCGGGAGGTTGATGAAGAAGACCCAGCGCCAGTTGAAGCTGTCCGTCAGCCAGCCGCCGAGCGTCGGGCCGACGATCGGGCCGACCATGATGCCGGCGCCCCACAGCGCCATCGCCGAGCCGTGGCGCTCGCGCGGGTTGATGTCGAGCAGGAACGTCTGCGACAGCGGCACGATCGCCGCGCCGAACACGCCCTGCAGGACCCGGAAGGCCACCATGCTCTCGAGGCTCCAGGCGACGCCGCAGAGCATCGACATCGCCGTGAAGCCGGCGACGGTCACCAGGAACAGCTGCTTGCGCCCGACCTTGTCGGACAGCCAGCCGGTCACCGGCGTCATGATCGCGGCGGCGACGATATAGGATGTCAGCACCCAGTTGATGGTGTCCGCGGAGGCCCCGAGATCGCCCGTCATCGAGGGAAGCGCGACGTTGGCGATCGTGGTGTCGAGCACCTGCATGATCGTCGCCAGCATGATCGAGACGGTGATCAGGCCGCGATGCGGCACGTTGCGGGGATCGATCGCCCTGACTTCGAACATGGGGCCTGGCTTTCCTGGAGGCCGCGCCGGGTCGGCCGGCTGCTACTGGGCGGCGCGAGCCACCCCGAACAGCCCCGCGAGGCTGTGCGAGACGCCGGTGTCCACTTCGACCGAGGCGCTCATGCCGGTACGGACGGGCACGTCGGTCCCCGCCGTGTCGAGCTTCAGCCGCACCGGGATGCGCTGCGTCACCTTCACCCAGTTCCCGGTGGCGTTCTGCGCCGGCAGCAGCGAGAACTCCGCGCCGGTTCCGGCGCCGATGCTGTCCACCGTCGCATGGAAGGTCACGTCCGGATAGGTGTCCAGAGTCACCTCCGCCGGCTGGCCGGGCCTGATGTTGGTCAGCTGCGTCTCCTTGAAGTTCGCCTCGACCCAGGTGTCGCCGGTCTCGACCAGGCTGAACAGCGGCGTCCCCGCCGACACGAACTGGCCGACCCGGAAGGACGACGCCTGGCTGATGACGCCGTCAGCCGGCGCGGCGACTGTGGTCCGCGCGAGATCGAAGGCCGCCTTGTCGCGCGCCGACTGGGCGGCAAGCACGCTCGGATGCCTGTCGGTGGCGATGTCGGGATCGCCGCCGAGCCCCGCGCGGGCGCTCTCGATGCCCCGCACGGTCGCGCTGTGCTGCTCCTCAGCGCGCGCCAGGTCGCGCACCGCCTCGTCCAGCGAGGACTGCGCGCTGATGCCCTTCTTGGCGAGGTCGGCGGCGCGCTCGAACTGCGACTTGAGATAGGTCACTTCGCTGGCCGCGACCCGCTCCTGGGCCACCGCCTGGCCGTATGCGGCCCTCAACTGCTCGACGTTCAGGCGCGCCGCGGCGAGCGCCGCATCGGCCTGGCCGAGCGCGATCCGGTAGGGTTCTGGATCGACCACGAACAGCTTGTCGCCCGCCCTCACCACCGCATTGTCGGCGATGTCGACTTCGGTGATGCGGCCGGCGGCCTCGGCCGAGACCGTCACCTTCGCCTGGCGCAGGTTCGCGTTTTCGGTCTCCTCGTAGCGCCCGCCGGCAAGCCACAAATAGCCGCCGCCGACGGCAAGCGCCAACGGCACGGCGAGCATCACCAGCGTGCGCCGTCCACGCTTCGGCCTCTGGGCGCGCGCCGGCGCCGCCTTGGGTTCGGCCTGGATCGGCGCCGGTGCCCGGACCGGCTCGACCGACGGCGAGCCATCCGGTTCGGTGCCGGCCGGGTCCTGCTTGATCTTCGCCACGGCGTTCATGTCGCATTGTCCTTGCTGCCGCCAGCCTGTCCGGCGGGCGGATCGCCCTCCGACAGATTGGCGATGATGGTGTTCAGGGACCGGATCAGGGTCTGCTTCTCGTCCGCGCTCAGTCCAGCCAGGGCAAGGTCGTAGACCTCGCCGGCGACGCTCTTGATTTCGGCGAAGGCCTCGCGGCTCTTCTCGGTCGGGAAGATCATGCGGACGCGCCGGTCGGAGGCATCCTGGCGGCGCTCGATCCAGCCGCCCTCCTCCATCCGGTCAAGCAGACGCGAGACGCTGATCGGCTCGATCTCGAGGAGTTCGGCCAGCCTCGCCTGCGCGACGCCTTCCTCCTTGACCAGGCGGACCAGCAGCCGCCACTGCGCGGCCGACAGGCCATACGCACTGCCCTTCGCCTCGAAACGCTTGCGCAGGAGCCGCGCCGCGTCGTGAATCAGGAAGCCCAGTCTGTCGATGCCGTCGGAAACCATAAGCGGCATATATAATAAGCATGCTTACTAAACAAGATCTCACCAGATTGGATCCGGAAAGATTCCGTCGCGGCAAGCGGTCGCGCGCTATCGGGCCTTCCGCAGCCCTTCCAGCGCCTCGGCTTCGGCGTCGGACGAAAGCGGCTCGCCGGCCTCGATTGCGGTGAGATAGGCGTCGAGCGCCTCGGTCGACGAGGCCGGCGCATAGCCGCCGGCGTCGCCGGGCGCGGAGACCGCGAAGCTGACGCGCCATTCGCCGGCCGCATCGCAGGCGACGGCGACGACCGTCGTGCTGCCTGCCGAGTCCAGTTCGAACTCGCGACAGAAGTTCTCCGCCTCGTCGCGGAAGGACGCGATGGCGCGGAAGCGGCCGCCGCCGGCGAGCGCGACTTCGCCGCCCGCGGGAACGTTCCTGAGCGCATCGCCGACGGAAGGATTGACAATGCCGGCCACAGCGAGCCCGGCCGGCCCGGACCCGCCGTCACCGGCGACCCAGTAGCCGGCAAGCCCGCCTAGGACGGCGGCGATGGACGCTGCGAGCGGCAGCGTCCAATGCCGGGCACTTGCCCTCGCGGCCGGCTTCGGCGCGGCGAACGGCACGACCGACGACGGCGTCTCGCGCTCCGCCCGGCTGGCCGCGATCATGCCCTCGACCGCGGCCACGAGCTTTTCGGGAACCGGTTCCGCCAGCAGGGGCGCGAGGGATGCCTTGGCCTGCGCCCTCGTCTCGATGAACAACGCCACCCGCGCGACCAGGTCGTCGTCGGTCTCCATGGCCTGCTCGATCGCCGCCATCTCCTCGTCGGCGAGTTCGCCGTCGGCGAATCGCATCAGCATGTCGTCAGAGAATTGTTCGCCGCTCATCATCCGGTCCCCTTGGCGACTGCAGAACGTTCCGGCGTCGCCGTTATTCCCGTTGCCTCGGCAAGATTGCGCCGCGCCCGCGCAAGCCGGCTCATCACGGTGCCGATCGGCACGTCCAGCACCTCGGCGGCCTCCTTGTAGGCAAGCTCCTCCACGCAGACGAGAAGCAGCACCTCGCGCTGTTCCTCCGAGAGGTCGTCGATCGCGGCGGCGACGCTTTTCAGCGTCAGACGCGTCTCGGCCTCGGCCTCTCCCGACCCGCGTGCCGCCAGTTCGTGGTGGGCGTCGATGTCCTCCTGCGGCCCGGCGGTCCTGCGGCGGCGCCCGTCGTCGATCCAGAGGTTCCTAAGTATCCGGAACATCCAGGCGTCGAAGCGCGTGCCTTCCTGGAAGGTCAGCGCGCTGGCGAGCGCCCGTTCGCAGGCCGCCTGGACGAGGTCGTCGGCATGGTCGCGCGACCGACAGAGCGAGACTGCGAACCGGCGCAGGTTCGGCAGAAAGGCGACGAGCTGGTCCTCAACGTGCTTTCCCGTCATCGTTCCTGGCAGTCCATCGAGACACCCGATTCACTTTTTCGGGAATAATCCCGGCACGGCCCCGTTTTCCCGCACAGTCCGGCGCGTGAGGGCGGACGGTCAACGGTTGACCGTCGGCCGCCGGAATGTGAGGAAATCGTGAGCATAGTCAACTCATTGCTGAAACCGCAGGCGCTTTGGCGATGACCACGCCCGCCGCGACGACGACTGATGCGATACGCTGGATGTGAGGATCCGACCATGACTGCCGACTGGCTGAAATCCCGAAAGCTTCTGCCGCTCTGGGTGGCGCTGGCGCTGGTCGCAGAGCCGCAGTTGTCCGGCAACGGGCTGCCCGATTTCGGCCCGGCGCCTTCCTACGCCGATGATGACGATGGAGACGATGGCGACGACGGGGACGATGGCGGCGGCGGCAGTTCGGGTCGGCCGGGCAAATCCGGCGACAGCGCCGGCGCCCCGGCCGCCAGAACGCCCCTTCCCAATCTTTTCCGCAAGCTGACCGACCGCCTGATGCCGCGCAACGAACGGCGGCAGACGCGTCCCCGGCGCAGCGAGCCCCTGCCCGACCGCGCGCCCGACGAGATCGTCGCCACCGGACTGACCGCCGCCCAGCTCGCGGCGCTCGAAACGGGCGGCTTTTCGGTGATCGAGCGGGCCGATATCGTCGGCTTCGGCGGCGAGGTTCTGCGCCTGCGCATTCCCGAGGGGACCGAGCTCGAGGCGGCGCGCGACGTCGTCGCGGCCGCCGCGCCGCAGTCGACCGCAGACTTCTCGCACTACTACCGGTCCGAGCAGGGCTCGGAATGCGCCGGGCCGGGCTGCGCATCCACCAGCCTGATCGGCTGGCCGGGCATGTCCGACCTTCCGGCCGGCTGCAGCGGTTCGGCCACCATCGGCCTCGTCGATACCGCGATCAACCCAGACCACGCGGCCTTCGCCGGCGGTCAGATCGAGGTCGTCAGGCTGTCGGACGCCACCCTGCCGGCGTCAGGAAAGCAGCATGGCACCGCGGTCGCCGCCCTTCTCGCGGGCGCCGCCGACAGCCGCGCACCCGGGCTCCTGCCGGGGGCGAAGATCGTCGCCGTCGACGCGTTCCACCGGGGCGGCCGGCGCGACGACCGCACCGGCGTCGTCGAACTCATCCGCGCGCTCGACCTGCTCGACCGCCGCGGCATCAAGGTCGCGAACATGAGCCTCGCGGGGCCGCCCAACGTGGTCTTCGAACGCCTGCTCGGGTCGCTGGCGGCGGACGGCATGGTGATCGTGGCGGCCGCCGGGAATGGCGGACCGAAGGCCCCCCCGGCCTATCCCGCCGCCTATGACGGCGTTATCGCGGTGACGGCGGTCGACCGCAACCGGCGCGTCTACCGCCGGGCGGCCCGCGGCGAACACATCGACCTGGCCGCCCCCGGCGTCGACGTGTGGACGGCGGCCTCCGTTTCCGGCGCCCGCACGAAGACCGGCACGTCTTTCGCCGCGCCCTTCGTCACGGCCGCCGCGGCCCTCTTGAAATCGGCCAATCCGGACGCCACCTCATCCGACATCGTCGCGGCGCTCGGCCAGTCGGCCGAGGATCTCGGCGAGCCCGGGAAGGACGCGACTTTCGGCTGGGGGCTGATCAATGTCAGCGCCGCCTGCGCCGCCGCCGAAAAGGCCTGACGGGCCGGCGATTTCCCGGCCGGGAATTCTTGACAGCCCAATCGCGAGCGCCTATCTCAGCGGCGCGTTAGCACTCACTCCAAGTGAGTGCTAACGTAGTCCGGCAGCCATGCCGGACGGAGGAATTTCAAACATCCGCACGAGGATAGAACCAATGGCTAAGTCCAAATTCCGGCCGCTGCATGACCGCGTGGTCGTCCGCCGCGTCGATTCCGAGGAAAAGACCAAGGGCGGGATCATCATCCCCGACACCGCCAAGGAAAAGCCGCAGGAAGGCGAAATCGTCGCCGTCGGCTCGGGTGCCCGCGATGAGGCCGGCAAGCTCGTCCCGCTGGACGTCAAGAAGGGCGACCGCGTCCTGTTCGGCAAGTGGTCGGGCACCGAAGTCAAGCTCGATGGCGAAGACCTTCTGATCATGAAGGAATCCGACATCATGGGCATCATCGGCTGATCGCACCTACCCTTATCACCTGAATTCAAGGGCTTAAGCCCAGGAGCTCACAATGGCTGCTAAAGACGTAAAATTCTCCCGCGACGCCCGCGAGCGCATGCTGCGCGGCGTCAACATCCTTGCCGACGCGGTTAAGGTCACGCTTGGCCCGAAGGGTCGCAACGTCGTCATCGACAAGTCGTTCGGCGCGCCGCGCATCACCAAGGACGGCGTCACCGTCGCCAAGGAGATCGAACTCGAGGACAAGTTCGAGAACATGGGCGCGCAGATGGTCCGCGAGGTCGCCTCGAAGACCAACGACATCGCCGGCGACGGCACCACGACCGCGACCGTTCTCGCTCAGGCGATCGTGCAGGAAGGCAACAAGGCCGTTGCCGCCGGCATGAACCCGATGGACCTGAAGCGCGGCATCGACCTCGCCGTCAACGAAGTCGTCGCCCTGCTCGGCAAGGCCGCCAAGAAGATCAAGACCTCGGAAGAAGTCGCCCAGGTCGGCACCATCTCCGCCAACGGCGACGAGTCGGTCGGCAAGATGATCGCCGAGGCGATGCAGAAGGTCGGCAACGAGGGCGTCATCACGGTCGAGGAAGCCAAGACCGCCGAGACCGAACTCGAGGTCGTCGAGGGCATGCAGTTCGACCGCGGCTACCTGTCGCCGTACTTCATCACCAACCCCGACAAGATGATCGCTGAACTCGAGGACGCCTACATCCTGCTCCACGAGAAGAAGCTCTCCAACCTGCAGGCCATGCTGCCGGTCCTCGAGGCCGTCGTGCAGACCTCCAAGCCGCTCCTCATCATCTCCGAGGACGTCGAGGGCGAGGCTCTGGCCACGCTCGTCGTCAACAAGCTGCGTGGCGGCCTGAAGATCGCCGCCGTCAAGGCGCCGGGCTTCGGTGACCGTCGCAAGGCCATGCTCGAGGACATCGCGATCCTCACCGGCGGCCAGGTCATCTCCGAAGACCTCGGCATCAAGCTCGAGAACGTGGGCCTCAACATGCTCGGCCGCGCCAAGCGCGTCCGCATCGAGAAGGAAAACACCACGATCGTCGACGGCGCCGGCAAGAAGGCCGAGATCCAGGGCCGCGTCGCCCAGATCAAGCAGCAGATCGATGAGACCTCCTCCGACTACGACCGCGAGAAGCTGCAGGAGCGTCTCGCCAAGCTGGCTGGCGGCGTTGCCGTCATCCGCGTCGGCGGTGCGACCGAGATCGAGGTCAAGGAAAAGAAGGACCGCGTTGACGACGCGCTGAACGCCACCCGCGCTGCCGTCGAAGAGGGCATCGTGGCCGGCGGCGGCGTCGCCCTGCTGCGCGCCTCCTCGCAGATCAAGTCGGACGGCGTGAACTCCGACCAGACGGCCGGCATCGCGATCGTGCGCCGCGCCCTGCAAGCCCCGGCTCGCCAGATCGCCTCGAACGCCGGCGCGGAAGCGTCGATCGTCGCGGGCAAGATCCTGGAGAACAAGGGCGCGACCTACGGCTACAACGCCCAGACCGGCGAATACGGCGACATGATCTCCATGGGCATCGTCGACCCGGTCAAGGTTGTCCGCACCGCGCTGCAGGACGCCGCTTCGGTGGCCGGCCTGCTCGTCACGACCGAGGCGATGATCGCCGAGGCGCCGAAGAAGGAAGCTGCCGGCGGCATGCCCGCTGGCATGCCCGGCGGCGGCATGGGCGGCATGGGCGGCATGGATTTCTAATCCAGCCAACCCGGCTACAGACCTACGGAAAGGGCGCCGCAAGGCGCCCTTTTTGTTTGACCTTCTGAGCCGTGAAAAAAGTCGACCGCCGACGGAACTCAAAGCCGGCGACCGCGTTGAGAAACTGTCCAGGGCAGTTCGAGAACAGCCAGGGACAACAAAAAACGCCTCCCGCACCGTATAGGGTGCGGGAGGCGTTTGTTTTGCCGGACGCGCGAAAGGCCGCCGGTTGTCGCGCAAGCCCCTTTCCGGGAACTGGATTTCCATCCATGGCTCAAAAGCCGGAAGAACGCGATCTTGGCGCGGCCCGGCAAGGCGCCTAGCCTCTGGCCGTCAAACGGATTGGCGTCCATGCAGGACTTTCTTCTCTTCGCTGTCGTCGGGTTTCTGGCGCAGGCCGTGGATGGTGCGCTCGGCATGGCATATGGCGTCATTTCCGCCACGACGCTGCTCGCGTTCGGCGTGTCGCCGGCGCATGCCTCGGCCGCCGTGCACGCGGCCGAGCTCTTCACAACCGCGGCGTCCGGCACCGCCCATCTCTACCACCGCAACATAGACTGGAAGCTGTTCTGGCGGCTGGCGCCCTTCGGGGTGCTCGGCGGCTGCCTTGGCGCCTACGTGCTGACGGCGATCGACGCCGGCGCGATGAAGCCGTTCGTGACGGCCTACCTCGCGCTCGTCGGCGGGTGGCTGATCCTGCGCTCGTTCCGCAAGCTGCCCAGCAATCCGGTGCCCGCCCACATCGTCGCCCCGCTTGGCGCGACCGGCGGTTTCCTCGACGCCGCCGGCGGCGGCGGATGGGGTCCGATCGTCACAACCGGGCTGCTCGGCGCGGGCGCGCCGCCGCGCTACGTCATCGGCACCGTCAACGCCACCGAATTCCTGATCACGCTGTCTGTCTCGCTGACATTCCTGCTGGCGCTTGTCACCGGGCATTGGGAGGATGCCGGCGCAATCAGCGACAACCTGCCCGCAGTGCTCGGCCTGATCTGCGGCGGGCTGGTCGCCGCTCCGCTCGCCGGCCTGATGGTGAAGTCGATCCGCGACACGGTCCTTCTCAGGCTGGTCGGCACGCTGATCGTGCTCCTCGCCGGCTGGCAGACCGCCCAGGCGTTCGACTGGATCTGAGGAGTTCCGGCGCGCTTGCGGGCGGCGACCCACCACGAACGGTTTTTGAACCGATTTGGTCGCGGCGACCGCGCTTCCGCCACTTGAAGCCGCCGGACCAACGGGCTAGGCCCTTGCCGACATCAGCAAGGAGACGGCCCGTGGCCAATGCGACGCACAGAACCGAGACCGACACCTTTGGGCCGATCGAGGTTCCCGCCGACCGCTACTGGGGCGCGCAGGCGCAGCGCTCGCTCGGCAACTTCAAGATCGGCTGGGAGAAGCAGCCCGCGTCGATCGTGCGCGCGCTCGGCGTGGTCAAGCGCGCTGCGGCGGAAGTCAACATGGACCTCGGACGGCTCGAGCCGGCGGTCGGCGACGCCGTCGTCAAGGCTGCGCAGGAGGTCATCGAGGGCAAGCTCGACGCCCACTTCCCGCTCGTCGTCTGGCAGACCGGTTCCGGCACCCAGTCCAACATGAACGCCAACGAGGTGATCTCCAACCGGGCGATCGAGATGCTCGGCGGCGAGATGGGCTCCAAGAAGCCGGTCCACCCCAACGACCACGTCAACATGAGCCAGTCGTCGAACGACACCTATCCGACGGCCATGCACATCGCCTGCGCGGAGGAAATACACCACCGCCTGCTGCCGGCGCTGCGGAAGCTGCGCAACGCGCTGAACGACAAGTCGAAGGCCTGGGCGCAGATCATCAAGATCGGCCGCACCCACACGCAGGACGCCACCCCCCTGACCCTCGGCCAGGAATTTTCCGGCTACACCCAGCAGGTGGAAAACGGCATCGCCCGCATCGAGATGACGCTGCCGGCGCTGATGCAGCTCGCGCAGGGCGGCACCGCCGTCGGCACCGGCCTCAACGCGCCGGTCGGCTTCGCGGAGAAGGTCGCCGAGCGGATCGCGGCGATCACCCACCTGCCATTCACCTCGGCGCCCAACAAGTTCGAGGCGCTCGCCGCGCACGACGCCATGGTCTTTTCGCACGGCGCGATCAACACGGTCGCCGCGTCGCTCTTCAAGATCGCCAACGACATCCGCCTGCTCGGCTCCGGCCCGCGCTCGGGCCTCGGCGAACTGGCGCTGCCCGAAAACGAGCCGGGATCCTCGATCATGCCGGGCAAGGTCAACCCGACCCAGTGCGAGGCGCTGACCCAGGTCTGCATCCAGGTGTTCGGCAACAACGCGTCGATCTCGTTCGCCGGCAGCCAGGGCCATTTCGAGCTCAACGTCTACAACCCGCTGATGGCCTACAACTTCCTTCAGTCGGTGCAGCTGCTGGCCGACGCCGCGGTCTCGTTCACGGACAATTGCGTTGTCGGAATCGAGGCGCGCGAAGACAACATCAAGGCGGCCCTGGAGCGCTCGCTGATGCTCGTCACCGCGCTCGCTCCGACGATCGGCTACGACAACGCCGCCAAGATCGCCAAGACGGCGCACAAGAACGGCACCACGCTGCGCGAGGAAGCGCTGAAGACGGGACTGGTAAGCGCGGACGACTACGACCGCATCGTGCGTCCGGAGGACATGACGCATCCGGGGTAACGGGTCGGATCGTTCTCAATCAGTGAACGAAGTGTCGAAGCGTACGCATCTTTCGTGAACGACTGGGTCCACGTACATCTGCGTCACGATTTGCACTCACATGGAGAACTGAGATGTCCACTTCAGTAACCGCCGGCCATGCCGGCACCTCGGGCGCCGCTTCACTCGCGATCCTTGTCGGACGCGTGCTCCTGTCCGTCATGTTCATCCTGGCCGGCTATTCCAAGCTGACCGCCATCGCCGGCACCGCCGGCTGGTTCGAGAGCCTCGGCATCCCGCTTCCGGCGGTCGCTGTCGTCGTGAGCGGCCTTGTCGAACTCGTCGGCGGCCTCGCCATCCTGGTCGGCTTCCAGACGCGGCTCGCGGCACTCGTGCTGGCGGCGTTCACCGTGGCGGCGACGCTGATCGCCCACACTGATCTCGCCGACCAGATGCAGCAGTTGCTCTTCATGAAGAACTTCGCCGTGACCGGCGGCTTCCTGGTCCTCGCGGCCGCTGGCGCCGGCGCGCTCTCGGTCGACGCCCGCCGCGGCTGATCGAAAGGAAGAAAGCCAAAAAAAGCCCGGATCGCTCCGGGCTTTTTTCGTTGTGAAGGATATCCGCCGACACCCGATGCGTCAGGCCACGACAAGTTCCAGCGTACGCCCCGAGATCTTCGAGAGCTGGGCGAGCCGGCCGACCGGCCTTTCGCCATAGAGGTCGGCAAGGTCCGAAGGGATGACCAGGGCCAGCGCCCCGCCGTCGCGCTTCTCCCACCGCAGCCTCGGCATCACGCCGGGCATCGACGCCGTCAGCAGGTAGACGACCCGCATCATGGCCGCCAGCAACCGCGCGCGGTCGACGTAGCGCGGTGTCGCCAGCGCCTTCAGTTCCGGCGCGATGGTGTCGCTGAACACGCCGTCGTTGCGGAAGGCGTTGACCAACGCCAGGAACAGCCGGCCAGGATGGTCGACCCCGATGAACGACGCGTGGGCGATGATGTTCAGCGACTGGGTGCCCCGATATTCGGGGTGCGCGCGCCAGCCGATGTCGGCGAGCAGGCAGGCCGATTGCCGGTAGCGGACCTCGTCGTCGCTCTCGGCGATGCCGAATGCCGCCAGCGCCTCGCCCGTCCATGCAACCAGCTCGCGCGCATGCGTTACCGAGCGGGCGCGCAGCAGGGCGAGTTCCTCCGACGCCGAGATCAGCGGGTCGATGCGCTGCTCGTCCTCGCTCAGCAGCGAGTACAGGAACCCCTCGCGCACGCCGAGCGCCGAGACTGAAATGTTGGACGGCTGCATCGCCGCGATGATCTCCAGCATCACGATCGCGCCGTAGGGCAGCAGCGCGCGTCGCGCCTTGGACACGCCCTCGATGCCCTTGATCTTGTCGATTTCCCCGCGCGCGACCTTCTGCAGGAAGGGAACCGAACTGGCGATGTTCATCTCGTAGTGGTGCATCACCGCGAGCGGATAGCCGGTGGTGTTCATGTGCAGCCGCGCGAGGTTTCGCCAGGTGCCGCCGACCGCGTAGAAGTGCCGGTCCCTGCCGGCGTGGAGCAGCTCGGCGCGTGCGATCTGCTCGCGCACGATCTTCGTCGCCGAGGCGAAGGAGCTCTTCGCCATGTCCTGCAGGCGAAGGCCTCCGAGCGGCAGCGTGATGCCGTCGCCGATCGCTTCGCCCGTCACGTCGACCAGTTCGAGGCTGCCGCCGCCGAGGTCGCCGGCGATCCCGTCGGCCGCATGGAAGCCGGAGATCACGCCGAGCGCGGAGTAGTAGGCCTCCTCGCGGCCGGAGAGGATGCGGATCTCGGTGCCCAGAACCTGTTCGGCGCGGTGGATGAAGTCGTGGCCGTTCTCGGCTTCGCGCGCCGCGGCGGTGGCGATCACATGCAGTTCTTCGGCGCCGGCCTGTTCCGACAGCGCGCGGAAACGCCGGAACTCCTGCATCGCGCGCGTGACGGCGTCGGGATCGAGCCTGCCGGTCGAGACAAGGCCGCGACCGAGGCCGGCCAGCATCTTCTCGTTGAACAGCACGGTCGGCGAACGCGCAATGCCCTCATAGACGACCAGTCGGATCGAGTTCGATCCGATGTCCACGATGGAAAGCGGCCTGCGGTCCTGCAACCGCCCCTGTGAAAGGGCTATCATCCGGCCTTGGACGAATTCGACTTCGCACGACGCTTGAACTGGGCGATCCGCTTCGGCGCGTGGGACTTCAGCGCGTCGCCCCTTCCGGACAGGCTCGGGTTGGTCATGAAGTATTCCTGCGCGTTGAACGGCTCCTCGCCCTCGTCGAGCGTGATGCGCCGCGAGGTGCCGTCGGGCAATACTTCAAAACTTTGCTGGTTGTCCATTATGTTTCCGAGCATGATCTGGCCCAGGATTTGCTCGTGCACGGTCGTGTTCGTGATCGGCACCAGGGTCTCGACGCGGCGGTCGAGGTTGCGCGGCATCATGTCCGCCGAGCCGATGTAGACGATCGCCTCGTCCGACGGCAGGCCGTGCCCGTTGCCGAAGCAGAAGATGCGGCTGTGCTCGAGGAAGCGCCCGACGATCGACTTGACGCGGATGTTCTCGGAAAGGCCCGGCACCTGCGGACGCAGGCAGCAGATGCCGCGCACGACGAGGTCGATCTCGACGCCGGCCCGGCTGGCGTCGTAGAGCGCGTCGATGACGATCGGGTCCACCAGCGAGTTCATCTTCATCCAGATGCGCCCGGTCCGGCCCGCCCTGGCGTGCTCGATCTCGCCGGCGATGTGGTCGAGGATGCGGCTGCGCAGCGTGTAGGGCGACAGCGCGATCTTCATGTTGGCGGTCGGCTCGGCATAGCCGGTGATGAAGTTGAAGATCTGCGCGACGTCGCGCGCCAGCCCCGGATCGGTCGTGAAGAATGACAGGTCGGTGTAGATGCGGGCGGTGATCGGGTGGTAGTTGCCGGTCCCGAGGTGCACGTAGTTGCGCAGCTTGCCGTCCTCGCGGCGCACCACCAGCGACATCTTCGCGTGCGTCTTGAGCTCGAGGAATCCGAACACGACCTGGACGCCGGCGCGCTCGAGGTCGCGCGCCCAGCGGATGTTCGCCTCCTCGTCGAAGCGCGCCTTGAGTTCGACCAGCGCCGTCACCGACTTGCCCGCCTCCGCCGCGTCCACCAGCGCGCGCACCACCGGGCTGTCGTTCGAAGTGCGGTAGAGCGTCTGCTTGATGGCGACGACTTCGGGGTCGGCCGCCGCCTGCCGCAGGAACTGCACGACGACGTCGAAGGATTCGTAGGGGTGGTGGACGACGATGTCCTTTTCGCGGATGGCCGCGAAACAGTCGCCGCCATGCTCGCGGATGCGCTCCGGGAAGCGCGGATTGTATGGCGTGAACTTCAGGTCGTCGCGCGGAACCGCCACGACCTCGGAGATCTGGCTGACGGCGAGCGGTCCGGTGAGGACGCTGACGCGGTTGCCGGCCACGCCGAGTTCGCCGGCAACGAAGTCACGCAGTTCCTCGGGCGTCTGGCTGTCGAACTCGATGCGGATCACCGAGCCGCGCCGCCGGCGCTTCAGCGCCGTCTCGAACAGGCGCACGAGATCCTCGGACTCCTCCTCCACCTCGATATCGCTGTCGCGGATGATGCGGAACGTGCCCGAACCCTTGACCTCGTAGCCCGGAAACAGCTTGCCGATGAACAGGCCCACGGTCTCCTCGATCGGGATGAACCTGATCTGCGACTTGCGGTCGGGCAGCCTGATGAAGCGCCTAAGCGCCGTCGGCAGGCGCAGCAGCGCGGTCATGCCTTCTCCGTCCTTGAGATGGCGCAGTTGCAGCGCGATCGAGAAGCCGAGATTGGGGATGAACGGGAACGGATGCGCCGGATCGATTGAGAGCGGCGTCAGCACCGGGAAAATCTGCTCGAGGAAATGCTCCTCCAGCCACGACAGCTCGTCTTTCGCGAGCTGGTCGGCCGAGATGCTTTCGATGCCTTCCTTGCGCAACAGCCCGAAGAGGTCGGACAGGCTCTTCTGCTGGTCCTCCTGCAGGCGACCGACTTCGACCAGGAGCTGTTCGAGCTGCTGCTCGGGCGTGCGGCCGTCGGGGCTGCGCGCCACGATGCCCTCGCGCACCTGGCCGGCAAGGCCTGCCACCCGGACCATGAAGAACTCGTCGAGATTGGCGGCGGAGATGGAGAGGAAGCGGACGCGCTCAAGCAACGGGTGCGAGGCGTTCTGCGACTCCTCGAGGACACGACGGTTGAACTGAAGCCAGGAGAATTCGCGGTTGACGAAGCGGTCGGGGTTGCCGGGGATGTCGTCGGCGGTGGCAACGGCCGTGAACTCCGTCTGGGCCGGCTTCAATTCACTCATATGGTCCTCGACCCCTTTTTCCTGCTTCGGCAGCCGGTATCCGGCGCAATCTACCCTCTGACAGGCTTTTGCGACAGTTTGATTTCACGCGGCTTGCAAAGCATAAGGTTATGCGACAAACGCTAACGGCCAGTACGGCAGGCAGATGCTGAGGAGCACGACATGGCGGGTGGATCCATTCCCCACTTCCAGAATGACGCCGGAGACGCGGCGATCGACATCGGCGTGAAGGAGTTCATGTGCGTCGGCGCGAACCCGCCGTTCGACCATCCGCACGTCTTCCTCGACATGGGCGCCGACGACGAGAAGGTATGCCCGTACTGCTCGACGCTCTACCGGTACGATCCGTCGCTCAAGGCCGACGAGACTCGACCGGCCGGGCGCCTCTACCTCGACCGGGCCGCCTGAGGCTCCGCATCGGCTTGAAAACGTGCTAGGGTGGCGAGACGCCTCGCCTGCCTCGACGGCAGGCAAAACGCAACAAGACCCGACATTCTTTCGCCGCATAGGACGGGCATGGAATGCAAACGGGCGAAAGATGGTGAGGACGGGACTATCCAGATGTTTTCGATGAGGAAATGCCTGACATCGGCGACCGTGGCGCTGATGATTGCGGCATCGCCGGGCGGCGTGGCGCTGATGTCGACACCGGCGGCGGCGAGCGAAATCAAGGTCATCGTCAACCAGATTCCGATCACATCCTACGACATCCAGCGGCGGGTGGCCTTCCTGAAGGTCCAGCGGCGCGGCGGCAACCTCAACGAGGAGGCCGAGAAGCAGATGATCGACCAGGCGCTGCGTCTTTCGGAGGCGCGCCGGCTCGGCATCACGGTCACCGACGACCAGGTGGACGCCGCCTACAACAACTTCGCCAAGTCCAACAAGATGACCGTCAAGCAGCTCGACGGCATCATGAACCAGAGCGGCGTGACGAAGCCGCATTTCAAGGAGTTCATCCGCTCGCAGATGAGCTGGAGCCAGGCGCTCAGCCGGCGTGGCCGCGGCAAGGCGATGAGCGAGCAGGACGTTGTTCGCCGCATGCTGCAGCAGGGCGGGGCGAAACCGTCGGCGACCGAATACATGCTCCAGCAGGTGATCTTCGTCGTTCCCCAGAACGAACGCGGCAAGATCGCCCAGCGCAAGCGCGAGGCCGAGGCCATGCGGGCGCGCTTCAGCGGCTGCAACACGACCCGCCAGTTCGCCAAGGGCCTGATCGATGTGACGGTGCGCGACCTCGGCCGCAAGCTTGCGCCGGAACTGCCCTCCGACTGGGCCGATCAGATCAAGAACACCAAGGTCGGCGGCACGACCGCCGTGCGCGAGACGCCGGCCGGCGTCGAGTTCATCGGCATCTGCTCGAGCCGCGAGGTCTCGGACGATCGTGTCGCCAAGCTGACCTTCCAGGCCGAGGGCGGCGCGGAAGGCGACAAGAGCACCGAAGAGCTCAGCAAGAAATACACCGAAGAGCTTCGCGAGAAGGCCAAGATCGTCAAGCGCTGACGCTTGCCTTGAACGAGCGGGGGGCCGCGTGACGAGCATCGACGGCCTGCCGCCGCTCCGCGAGGTGATCGAGCGCCATGGCCTGCAGGCCAGGAAATCGCTCGGGCAGAATTTCCTCCTCGACCTCAACCTCACCGGCAAGATCGCGCGCGCCGCGGGCGAGCTGTCGGGCTCCACGGTCATCGAAGTCGGCCCGGGTCCGGGCGGGCTGACGCGGGCCCTGCTGATGCATGGCGCCGGGCGCGTGGTGGCCATCGAGCGCGACGAGCGCTGCCTCGCCGCCCTGGCCGAGGTCGCCGCCCACTATCCGGGCCGGCTGGAGGTCGTGTCGGGCGATGCCCTCAAGGCCGATTTCGCCGCGCTCGCCGACGGCGCCCCGTCGCGGATCGTCGCCAACCTTCCCTACAACATCGGCACGGAACTCCTGGTGCGCTGGCTGACGCTGCCGCAGTGGCCGCCCTTCTACCAGTCGATGACGCTGATGTTCCAGCGCGAGGTCGCGCAGCGTATCGTCGCCAAACCGGCATCGGACGCCTATGGCCGCCTCGGCGTGCTGGCGGGATGGCGCACCGAGGCTCGGATCGCCTTCGACGTGCCGCCGCAGGCCTTCACCCCGCCGCCGAAGGTGACGTCCTCCGTGGTGCATCTGGTTCCTAGGGAAACGCCGCTTCCCGCCGACGTGAAGGCGCTTGGCCGGGTCACGGAGGCGGCTTTCGGACAACGCCGCAAGATGCTGCGGCAGAGCCTGAAAAGCCTTGGCGGGGACCGGTTGCTCGAGGCCGCCGGCATCGACGGCACGCGGCGCGCGGAAACGCTCGACGTCGAAGAGTTCGTCCGGCTGGCAAACGCGCTCTGAGCCGGAGCGCGACAGGCTACACCTTCTCGTCGAGCAGTCCCGAGACGAAGTCGAACAGGCCCGGCCGGCGATCGCGGCGCAGGCGCTCTGCGGTGACGATCGAGCGGACTTCCGGGAACGACTGGTTGAGGTCGTTGTTGACGACGACGAAATCGTATTCGCCCCAGTGTTCGAGTTCGTCGCGGGCGTTCTCGAGGCGCTTGGCGATGACCGCCTCCTGGTCTTCGGCGCGGCGCGTCAGGCGGGCCTTCAGTTCCCGCATCGAGGGCGGCAGGATGAAGATCGAGACTATGTCGCCGCGCATCTTTTCGCGCAGTTGCTCGGCGCCCTGCCAATCGATGTCGAACAGCATGTCGCGGCCCTCGGCCATCGCCTTCTCGGCGGGCGCGCGCGGCGTCGCGTAGAAATTGCCATGCACCTCCGCCCATTCGAGCAGTTCGTCATTGTCGCGCAGGATCTCGAACTCGCGCATGGTGCGGAAATGATAGTGTACGCCGTCGATCTCGCTGCCGCGGCGCGGCCGCGTGGTGACGCTGACGGACAGTTCAAATCCCTTGTCGCTCTCCAGCAGCAGGCGCGCGATGGTCGACTTGCCGGCGCCCGACGGCGACGACAGGACCAGCATCAGGCCACGTCTGCGGATGCGGGAGCCGACGTCAATGGCGGTCATCTGCTACTCCAGGTTCTGGATCTGCTCGCGGAACTGGTCGACCACGGCCTTCAGTTCCAGCCCGATCGTGGTCACGGCGGCCGCGTTCGACTTCGAGCAGAGCGTATTCGATTCGCGGTTGAATTCCTGCGCCAGGAAGTCGAGCTTGCGGCCGACCACGCCGCCCGAGCCGAGCAGCGAACGCGCGGAGGCGACATGCGTCTTCAGCCGGTCGATCTCCTCGCGGATATCCGCCTTGGTGGCGAGGAAGGCTGCTTCCGCATGCAGCCGGCTCTCGTCGAGCCCGACGGCCGCGTCCATGAGCATGCGAACCTGCTCGGCAAGCCGCTGGCGGATCACCGCCGGCTCGCGCGAAGGATCCGCCTCGGCGCGCTGCGTCAGCGCTTCGATCGTATCGACATGGCCAAGCAGTAGCAGGCGGAGCGCATCGCCCTCGTGCCTGCGCGCCGCCTCGAGGTCCGCAAGCGCAGCATCGAGCGCGCCCATGAGCGCCGCGTCGAGCGCCGCCTTCGCCTCCTCGCTCTCGAACTGCTCGGGCACGTCGAGCACGCCGCGCAGCGCCAGCAGGCCGTCAGCGCTTGCCGGAGCGACGCCGAAACCCTCCTGCAGGCGCTGCGCCAGCCCTGCGATGTCCTTGAGGAACGCTTCGTTGACCACCGGCTGGGGTTGCAGCCCGCCAGCCCGCCCGACCGTCAGGGTCGCCTGGAAGCTGCCGCGCGAGAAACGGCGCTGGACCGCCTGCCGGGCCGTCGGCTCAAGCCGCTCGAAGCCGGACGGCAGACGAAGCCGCAGCTCGACGCTCTTGCCATTGACCGACTTGACCTCCCAGGCGATCGCCGCGCCCTGGTGATCCGCAACGGAACGCGCAAATCCGGTCATGCTCTGCAAGGTCATGATGACTGTCCCCCTGCCCCGATGACGCTGCCCGCGGCGACCGCACGCGGCCGCCATGCGAGGACCTTACTGCGCTGTGGCTCCGGGCGCCGTGCCCGTCCCGTCGTCGGCGTTGGCCGCCTTTTCCGCCTCGGCGGCTTCCTGCGCCCGTTTCCGCTGCACGGCGCGCCAGCGCGCGACGTTCTCGTTGTGCTCGTCGAGTGTCGTCGCGAACACATGGCCGCCGGTGCCGTCGGCGACGAAGTAGAGATCCTTCGTCTTCGAGGGATTGGCGACCGCCTCAAGCGACTCCCGGCCTGGGTTGGCGATCGGCCCGGGCGGGAGGCCCTTGATGACGTAGGTGTTGTAGGGCGTGGGCTTGTCGATGTCGGACTGGTAGATCGGACGGTCGGCCGGCCGGCCCTTGCCGCCGAACAGCCCGTACAGGATGGTCGGGTCGGACTGCAGCCGCATGCCCTTGTTCAGCCGGTTGATGAAGACCGCCGCCACGCGCGAGCGTTCGTCGGCGATGCCGGTCTCTTTCTCGACGATCGAGGCGAGCGTGACGAACTCGTTGATGTCGGCCAGCGGCAGGTCGGAGACGCGGCGTTTCCAGATGTTCTCCACCAGGCGCTTCTGGTCGGCGATCATCTTGTCGACGATCTGCTGGCGCGTGGTGCCGCGGGTGAAGCGCTGCGTGTCGGCGATCAGGGAGCCCTCGGGCGGCATGTCCGTCGGCATGTCGCCGGTCAGCGCCTCATGCTCGGCGATGCGCTGGAACGCCTGCTCGACCGTCAGTCCCTCGGGAATGGTCAGCGAGGCGAGCACCGACTTTCCGCTCTCCATGAGATCCATGATGTCGCGCATGGAGGCCTGCGCCTTGATCTCGTATTCGCCGGCCTTCAGCGCTGCATCCTTGTCGTAGGCGCGCACGCCGACGCGGAAGATGCGCGAATCGCTGATCAGCCCACGGCGCTCCAGCTGCTCGGCGATCTCGGCGAGGCTGGTGTTGGGGCGAACCAGGAAATTGGTGGTCGTCGTCGAGGGACCGGGGCCGTCGAAAGCCCGCTTGCCGAGGAAAAGCACAAGGCCGGCAACGATCACGGCAAGGATGACGGAGCTGACGACGAAGTTGAGGAACACGACGAACTGGCTGCGCGAGGCGCGCGAGCGGGCCGGCGGCGGCGTTCCGATTTCCGGGCGCAGAGCCTCGCTTGCGGTCTTCGGGACGATCGGCTGAAGCGGATGGGTCCGCCGGCCGAATTCGCCATTGCTTGGCGGATCAATGCTCATGTCGCCTCAATTCCGTGTATCGGGCCGACTCTCCCCCGACGCACAGGTGGAAGCCTAGGTACGAATATGGCCAAAATCGCGTCGTTGCGGCGCGCTCAGCCATTGTAACGGCGGATGACGAGCGAGGCGTTGGTCCCGCCGAATCCGAAGGAATTGGAAAGCGCGACATCGATCTGGCGGCGGCGCGGCTTGTTCGGCACGAGGTCGATCGCGGTTTCGCGCTCGGGATTGTCCAGGTTGATGGTCGGCGGCGCGATGTTGTCGCGGATGGCCAGCAGCGAGAAGATCGCCTCGGCGGCGCCGGCCGCGCCAAGCAGGTGCCCGATCGAAGACTTGGTCGACGACATGGAAATCTTGGATGCCGCGTTCCCCACCAGGCGCTCGACGGCGCCAAGCTCGATCGTGTCGGCCATCGTCGAGGTGCCGTGCGCGTTGATATAGTCGATGTCGGCTGGCGCCAGCTTGGCGCGCTTCAGGGCGTTCGTCATGCAGCGGAACGCACCGTCGCCGTCCTCGGAGGGAGCGGTGATGTGGTAGGCGTCGCCGGTCAGCCCGTAACCGACGATCTCGCCGTAGATCTTGGCGCCGCGCGCCTTGGCGTGCTCGAGTTCCTCGAGGATCACGGCGCCGGCGCCCTCGCCCAGCACGAAGCCGTCGCGATCGGCATCATAGGGACGCGACGCCTTTTCCGGCGTGTCGTTGCGGGAGGTCGACAGCGCACGGCAGGCGGCGAAGCCGGCCACGCCGAGCGGGGTGATCGGCGCTTCCGTGCCGCCGGCGACCATCACCTCGGCATCGCCGAAGGCAATCAGGCGCGCCGCATCGCCGATGGCGTGGGCGCCGGTCGAGCAGGCGGTCACGACCGCGTGGTTCGGGCCCTTCAGCCCGTGGCGGATCGACACATGGCCGGAAACGAGATTGATGATGTTGGCCGGAATGAAGAACGGGCTGACGCGGCGCGGCCCGCGCTCCTGCAGGAGGATAGCCGTCTCGGCAATGCCTTCGAGGCCGCCGATGCCGGAGCCCATCATCACGCCGGTGGCGCACCGATCGTCTTCGGTCTTCGGTTCCCAGCCGGAATCCTTCAGCGCCTCGTCGGCGGCCGCGATGCCGTACAGGATGAAGTCGCCGATCTTGCGCAATTCCTTCGGCTCGAGGACCGCCTCGGGGCTGAAGGTGCCGTTCGAACCGTCGCCGCGCGGCACCGAATGCGCGATCTTCGCCGCGTAATCCTCGACGTCGAACTTGGTGATCCGCGAGCAGGCGCTGCGGCCGGAAAGAAGCTCCTTCCAGCCGTGTTCCACGCCGACGCCGAATGGCGAGACGAGGCCCATGCCCGTGACGACGACACGCCGCATTGCCGGTGTCCTCAGATGCGCTCGAACTGCGAAGTGCGCGTCAGGCCGAGGCCTTGTCGATGTACTTCACCGCATCGCCGACCGTCAGGATGGTCTCGGCCGCGTCGTCCGGAATCTCGACCCCGAACTCCTCTTCGAACGCCATGACGAGTTCGACCGTGTCGAGGCTGTCGGCGCCGAGGTCATCGATGAAGCTCGCCTGCTCCGTTACCTTGTCGGCGTCGACGCCGAGGTGTTCGACAACGATCTTCTTGACGCGCTCTGCGGTGTCACTCATTTGGGCATCCTCGCCTTCATTGATGTCAGTCTTCGTTAGCTGCCGGAGTGGCGCCAATCAAGCTCAAAAGGCGGCGATCCAGAATGCGGCTTTGGTGGCCGGATTCGCTTGGGAACGCCGCGTTGGAGGCCGCATTACACGAAAAAACGGCCGTGTCCAAGGCGGAAATGGGCCTGTGGACGAGCAGCGGCCTTTCGCTCAGATCATCGCCATGCCGCCGTTGACATGGATCGTCTGTCCGGTGACGTAGCCGGCCTCGTTCGAGGCAAGGTAGGCGACGGCGGACGCAACCTCGGCGCTGACGCCCATACGCTTGGCGGGGATGGCCGCCATGATCGCTTCCTTCTGCTTGTCGTTCAGCTTGTCGGTCATGGCCGACTCGATGAAACCGGGGGCTACGCAGTTGACGGTGATCGAGCGCGTGGCGATCTCTTGCGCAAGCGACTTGGTGAAGCCGATCATGCCGGCCTTGGATGCGCAGTAGTTGGCCTGGCCCGGGTTTCCGGTGACGCCGACGACCGAGGTGATGTTGACGATGCGCCCGAAACGGCGGCGCATCATCGGATGCGTCAATTCGCGCGTCAGGCGGAAAGCTGCCGTCAGGTTGACCTCGAGCACGGCGTCCCAGTCCTCGTCGGACATGCGCACGAACAGGCCGTCCTTGGTGATGCCGGCGTTGTTGACGAGGATGTCGACGCCTTCCAACTCGGCCTCGGCCTTCTGGCCGAGCGCCTTGACCTCGTCGCGGTCGGAGAGGTTGGCCGGAAAGAGCTTGACCCGCTCGCCGCCGAGCCTGGCGGCGAGTTCCTCCAGCTTCTCGACGCGGGTGCCGTGCAGGCCGACGGTCGCGCCCTGGGCGTGCAGCGCCTCGGCGATCGCCTCGCCGATGCCGCCGGAAGCGCCCGTCACGAGTGCCTTGCGGCCGGTCAATGAAAACATCGCTATTTTCCCGTTCTTATTTTGTTTGACTTAGCTGTAGATTGCGCTGCGGTGGCCTGTAGTGACGATCAGAATGACGAGCCTGTCGTCCTGAATGTCGCAGATGATACGATAGTCACCGGCGCGATAAACCCAGAATGTCGAAAGTGGGCCTCGCAAGGCCTTTCCGGCATCGCGCGGGTTGTCGAGGAGAGCCACGCGCTTTTCCAGCAAGGCCTTGATGCGCCCCCGCGTCTGATGGTCAAGCTTCCTGATATTTTTGCGCGCGGTTTCTGAGTACTCAATCGTCCAAGCCACGCCAGAACTCCTCGCTGGACATGACCTTTTCTTCACCGCGCTTGATACGTTCCATCACCTCGGTTGCGAGGTAATAGTCCTCAAGATCCTCTATCCCGCTCTCGATCATCTCGCGAAGATAGAAGGCTTTGCTACGACCTGTCCGGGCCGCAAGCGCGTCCAGCCGTTTCTCGGTCTCTTCGGACAGTCGGACGGACGTTGGCATGGCAAGCTCCATGAATACATGTATTCATGTACTGCCATACATGTCGATTTTCAACCGTTCATCCCAGCGCGGCCAGCGCCGCCTCGACCTCGGCCGGGGTGCCGATGGCGGCCGTGGCGATGTCTCGGTTGATGCGGCGGGCCAACCCCGACAGCACCTTGCCTGAGCCGATCTCGTAGAGCGTGGTGACGCCGTTTTCGCCGAACCACTCCACCGACTCGCGCCAGCGTACGCGGCCGGTGACCTGTTCCACCAGCCGGCGGGCGATCTCGTCGGGATCGCCCAACGGCTGCACGACGACATTGGCCAGCACCGGCACGACCGGCGCGCGCTTCTCGACAGTAGCCAGCGCCTCGCGCATGGCCTCGGCGGCGGGCGCCATCAGCGCGGAATGGAAAGGCGCGGAAACCTGGAGCATGAGCGCGCGCTTTGCGCCCTTCTCCGTGCAGAGCTTGGCGGCGCGCTCGACTGCGGCCTTCTCGCCCGAAATCACCAGCTGGCCGCCGCCATTGTCGTTGGCGATCTGGCATACCGATCCTTCCGCGGCTTCGGCGCAGGCGGCCGCGACGTCCGGCTCTTCCAGGCCGATGATCGCCGCCATGGCGCCGACGCCGGCCGGAACCGCTGCCTGCATGGCGTTGCCGCGGATTCTCAGGAGCCGTGCCGTGTCGCCGATCGAAAACGTGCCGGCGGCGGCTAGCGCCGAATATTCGCCGAGCGAGTGGCCGGCGACATAGGCGACCTTGTCCTTGAGCGAGAGGCCGCGGGCTTCCAGCGCCCGGATCGCTGCCATGGACACCGCCATCAGCGCCGGCTGCGCGTTCGCCGTCAGCGTCAGCGTCTCCTCCGGGCCCTCCCAGATCAGCGTGGACAGTTTTTCGCCCAGCGCCTCGTCGACCTCGTCGAAAACCCGGCGCGCTTCGGGGAAGGCGTCCGCCAGGTCCTTGCCCATGCCTACGGCCTGGCTGCCCTGCCCCGGAAAGGTGAATGCGATGGCCATGCTCTCGGGTCCCGATTTCTTCTGCGACTGCCTGTGAAACAAGCAGGTTGGTCAAGTCAAGGGCGCTCGCCGGCCGTTGCCGACGCCGCCCCTTGCGCGGAACGGAAAAAAGAATAGAGCCGGCTTCTCATTTCCGACACAAGGACTGGCTTTGTGTGACGGAACCATGACAGTGGCATGACGTTCTACCGCCTACCGAGGTACCTGAGTTGGCAAAGCAGAGTTTGGACAGTTCGCCGGCCGGAGATGCGCCCCGGGGCCGGCGGGGATGGCCGCGTACGCGTCGCGCGTTCGACTGCGCCGGCACGCTCGCAATTTCGCTGCTGCTCTCGGCTGTCCTGGTCTTCCTTATTGAACTGATCGCGCGCGGCTCGCTGGACAAGACCGTCGAGTTCTTCAGCCAGCCCTTCCGGCCCGGCTGGACAACCGTCGCGCTATTCGCGCTGATCCTGATCGGGTGTGACGCGCTCTTCGGCCGCCGCCACAACGGCATCCTTTTCATTGCCCCGATCACCCTCCTGCTCGCGGCGATCGGCCACCAGAAGTCCTCCTACCTGGGCGACCCGCTCTATCCGGCTGACTTCCTATATTCCCGGCAGATCATGGAACTGGCGCCGCTTCTGGTGCGCGAGCGCCCGCTCGCCGCCGCCATCATCGCGGTCGGCGGCGCCGCAGCAGCCTTCCTGCTTGTCGCGCTCTGGCGCCACTGGCGCCGGCGCTTCCCGGCGATCCGCTGGCGCATGCGCGTGGCGCGGCTCGCCCTCGTCGTGCCGGCGCTGGCCTTCTTCGTCTCGATCATGGACTTCGCCACCTTCTCCTGGACGCGCGACCGTCTGCAGATCATCCCGATCATGTGGGACCAGAAGGAAAACTATGCCTCGAACGGCTTCGCCATCGCCTTCGCGCTGAACGTGCCGATGGCGAAGGTGCTGGCTCCGCCGAGCTACGAGGACGACGTCCTCGATGCGATCCGGGCCGAGCCGGGCAAGCCCTCGCTGCCGCAGGACAGGCCCGACATCATCATGGTGATGAGCGAATCGTTCTGGGATCCGACGCTGCTTCCCGCGACCACGATCACGCCCGATCCGATGCCGACCGTGCGGGCTATGCGCTCCGGCTCGGTCTTCTCGCCGGAATTCGGCGGCATGACGGCCAATGTCGAGTTCGAGGCGCTGACCGGCTTCTCCAACGCCTTCCTGCCCTACGGCAGCATCCCCTACCAGCAGTATGTCCGCGGGCCGGTGCCGTCGCTGGCAGGCTTCCTGCGTGCGGAAGGCTACGACACCCTCGCCATCCATCCTTTCGAGGGATGGTTCTGGAACCGCGAAAACGTCTACGAGGCCTTCGGCTTCGACCGCTTCCTCAGCATCGAGAAGCTGCCGCCGATGGCGTCGCGGGGACCGCTGGTGTCCGACGACGCGCTGACGACCGAGATTATCGGCCGGGCGGACGCCGCGAAGCGTCCCATCTTCACCTTCGCCGTCAGCCTGCAGGGCCACGGTCCCTATGAGCCAAACCGCTACGCCGACGCCCGCGTAACGGTGGAATCGGTCGCCAGCTTCCGCACCCGGGAGTCGATCCGCTCCTTCGCGGAAGGCGTGGCCGACGCCGACCGGAGCCTGAAGCGGCTGATGGACTGGGCCTCGAAGCGTGAGCGGCACACGCTGATCGTCTTCTTCGGCGACCACCTTCCGCCGCTCAACCAGGGCTATACCGAGACAGGCTTCCTCAAGGGGCCCGTTCCCGAGCGCCGCGAGCCGGCAGCCGAACTGGCGCTGCACCGCGAGACGCCGCTGGTCATCTGGTCGAACCGGAACGGGCCGATGCGCGACGTCGGCTCGATAAGCCCGTCGCTGATCCCGCTGAAGCTGTTCCAGGCCGCCGGCATCCAGCACCCCTACTACACCGGCTTTTTGGGTCGTGTTGACGCCAGGTACGACGTGGTCGAACGCCATGTTCTGATCGCGCCCGACGGCGCGACGCCGGACTGGTCGCGCGCCGCACGGGTCGACCCGCTGATCAACGATTTCCGCCTGCTGCAGTACGACGCCCTGTTCGGCAAGCGGCGGACCGTCGAGCGTTTCTTCCCGCGCCTGCCGAAGCCGGCTGGCGTCTAATCCCGGCGGCGGGCCGCTATCCGCCGATCCCGTAGGCCAGGCGGACCCGCCCGTCGCCCAGCGGTTCGGCGCGCCTGAGATCGAGCCCTTGGCGACGCCCGCCCGTCGCGAACAGCGCCTTCCCGTCGCCCGCGATCACGGGATAGACGATCAGCCGGAGTTCGTCGACGACGCCGGCGTCGATCAGTCCGGCCGTCGTGCGGCCGCCGCCGACGAGGTAGATGCTCTTGCCAGCCTGCTGCTTGAGGGCGGCCAGGTCTGCAACGCCGCGGATGAAAGCGGTGTCCGGCCAATCCGCATGATCGAGCGTCGCCGACAGGACATAGTGCGGCGTCCTTCTGATAAAGTCCGCCCACTGGCGCTCGGCAGGCGTCGGAGGCGCTCCACTGATCCAGGCAGGCGTATCGGGAGCGGTCTGGACCGACGTCCAGT
Organism: Mesorhizobium marinum; assembly: GCF_040813675.1. Taxonomy (NCBI): domain Bacteria; kingdom Pseudomonadati; phylum Pseudomonadota; class Alphaproteobacteria; order Hyphomicrobiales; family Phyllobacteriaceae; genus Mesorhizobium; species Mesorhizobium marinum. Next base: position 550,450 of record NZ_JBFOCI010000003.1, read on the forward strand.
AGCGCTCATAGCCGCCATACATGCCGGCGCCGAGCACGCATGCGTCGACCTCGGCCATCAGGCCGTAGTCGTCCGACCAGGCTTCCACCCAGTCCGCCACGCTCTCCGGCCCTTCGTACTTTCCGTCGAGCGATACCTTCATTCCGGCAATCAGTTTGCGCATGGCGACGTTCCTCGAGCAGGCGGAAGCGCTCCGCCGGGACGGGCGGAGCAAGTTCGCGATGGACGGCTTCTAGACGGCGAGCGCCTTTTCGGTCTCGTTCATCGGCTCGCCGACATTGGGATTACCCTTGCCGGTCTCGATCAGGGCCTTGAGACTGCCGTTGACGTAGGTCGTCCAGCCGCCCGTGCAGGCATCGTAGCACTCGTATTCGGGGACGAGCCCGACATGCGTCAGGCGAACCTCGGTCGCGCCGCCCTTCTCCGAGATGTCGAAGACGATCTCGGTACCCTTCCACTCGGTGGTGTCCTCTGTGAAGGAGAAGTAGTTGTCGACCACCCGCCACACGACCTTGCTGGCAGGCTCCACGCTCTTGATCTTGATGGTGCAGCGGTGGATGTCGCGGAACCGGTAGTTGAAGATGTCGCCGGCCTTCTCGGTGCGGCCGCGGATGTCCTCGGACCACCATCCGCGGACATTGAGGATGGCGGCCAACGTCTGCTCGGGCGTCCTGTCGACGGTGAAGGCGGTCGTGAAGCTGCGATTTTCCATGATCGGTCTCCTGGATTGAAGAAATGTCGGGAACGCCGGCTCGGCCGGCCGTTGGGGCTATGCGGGCAAGCGGGCGTCGTATTCTTCCCTCAGCCGCCGCCATCCGCTCCAGAATGGCTGCGGCTCGGCGCCTGCGGCCCGGTCGGCAAGCGTGTCGAGATGCATGTGCCAGCCGGCAGCGACCATGATCAGCGTATCGCGGTCGGGCAGGCTGCGGTGGGTGACGGTGAGCAGGACCTCGTCGCCGAGCGGCGTCAGTTCCATTGTCACGTCGCCGCTGCCTTCCCAGGTGAACGACAGCCTGTAGGGCGGATCGACCTCGGTGATCCGGCTGTGCATCCGCTGCTCGTCGGGGAAGTCGTTGACCTTCGGCTCCTTGCGGGACGAAAGCTCGTCGTTGCGCCAGACGAGTTCGAACGGCGCGCCGACCCTCAGTTCCATCTCGCCGGCCGCAAGCCACTGGCGGCGCTTCTCGCTGTCGGTCAGATAGGCCCAGACCCGGTCGACAGGGCCCGGCAGGAGGCGCTCTATTCTTATCGTGTTCGGCTCGGTCAACGCGCCATAGGCATCGCGGGTCGCCAGTCTCGTCATCGTGCAGTTCCTCTCAGTCGTCGTTGAAACGTCGGTCGGGTCGGCCAGCACCCTGTCCAGCGCGTCGAGGCGTCCGGCCCAGAACCGCTGGAGAAAGCGCAGGCGTTGTCGTTCGAAATCGGGGCTCATTAAATTCAACCATTTGGTTTACAGTATGCCCTGCAGAACCAACTGTCAACCTTGCGGTTGAATATAGATTCGTCGGGCGCCGCGGCGCGCCCGCATCTGGGCCGTGCAAGCGTGTCGCAGGCCCGGTGCTTGCCATTCGCCGCCTTCCCCTGTATGGACCGCCGCAATCTGCCGGTCCTGCTGGGGGCTGAACGGAGGGCCGGGGGTTCGCCCCCTGTCGAAGCCAGAAGGTTTCGGCCTCCCGTGTCTCCGCTCTCGACCGTCTCGTAGATGCGCCTTTCTCTCCCGCCTGGCGGGTTGGACAAGTCGCAGAGGCTTAGCCGCGGGAACCGGACAGGGACGTGAAACGAAAGGCAAACGAACAATGGCACTTTACGAGCATGTGTTCCTTGCCCGGCAGGATCTGTCGCAGCAGCAGGTCGATGCACTTGTCGAACAGTACAAGGGCGTCATCAGCTCCGGCGGCGGCAGCGTGGGCCGGGTCGAGAACTGGGGACTGAAGTCCCTCACCTACCGGGTCAAGAAGAACCGCAAGGCGTACTACACGCTGATGGATCTGGACTGCCCGCCGGCGGCACTGAAGGAGATGGAGCGCCAGATGGGCCTCTCGGAGGACGTGCTGCGCTTCATGACCCTCAAGGTCGAAAAGCACGAGGAAGGCCAGTCGGCCATGCTGCAGAAGCGCGAAGAGCGCTCCGAGCGCGGCGGCTTCGGCGATCGCGACCGCGGATCCCGCGGCTTCGGTGATCGTGGCGACCGCGGCGATCGCGGTGATCGTGGACCGCGCCGTCCGCGCGAAACCGGTGAAGGAGCCGCAGAATAATGGTCGACATCAACCAGATCCCGACCCGGCGTCCGTTCCACCGTCGCCGCAAGACCTGCCCGTTCTCCGGGGCCAACGCGCCGAAGATCGACTACAAGGACGTGCGTCTGCTGCAGCGCTACATCTCCGAGCGCGGCAAGATCGTGCCGTCGCGCATCACGGCCGTCAGCCAGAAGAAGCAGCGCGAACTCGCCCAGGCGATCAAGCGTGCGCGTTTCCTGGCGCTTCTGCCCTACGTGGTGAAGTGAGACCGAATTCCGGCGCGGGCCTTTCGTCCGCGCCGGCCTTCGCCGCGACGGGCGCGGCGGACGGACATGACAAATCCCGGGTTGGGTGGTCGATGCGATCCACCCTAACTGCCTGACGGGCAGGACAGCGAAACAGGCGCGACGCGCAACCGCTTCCTGATCTCGTCTTTTGATTCAGGGCCCTCGGGCCAGACAAGGACGAAACCATGCAAGTCATTCTTCTCGAACGTATTTCCCGCCTCGGCCAGATGGGCGACACCGTCAACGTCAAGGACGGCTACGCCCGCAACTTCCTGCTGCCGAAGGGCAAGGCGCTGCGCGCCAACGAAGCCAACAAGAAGAAGTTCGAAGGCCAGCGCGCCCAGCTCGAAGCACGTAACCTCGAGCGCAAGTCGGAAGCCGGCCAGGTCGCCGAGCAGCTCGACGGCAAGAGCTTCGTCGTGGTGCGTTCGGCCGGCGAGACCGGCCAGCTCTACGGCTCCGTGTCGACCCGCGACATCGCCGACCTTCTGACCGCCGAGGGCTTCACCGTTGCCCGCAACCAGATCGAGCTGAACCAGCCGATCAAGACCATCGGCCTCAGCAACGTCGCCATCGCGCTCCACCCGGAAGTCGAGGTCACCGTCACCCTCAACATCGCCCGTTCGCCCGAAGAGGCCGAGCGCCAGGCGAAGGGCGAGACGCTGACGACCGCCGAGGCGATCTACGGCGAGGACATCAACGAAAACGCCCGCCCCGAGGCCTTCTTCGATCCGAACTCGGACGAGGCCGAAGAGGAAGCCTGATCGCTTCAGGCCCGCAATTGACGGAAAGCCCGGGTTCGCCCGGGCTTTTTGCTATCCGGCTCAGGCAGTTGGCCCGACGCCTGGTCGCCGTTTTGTGCCAGAGGGAACTTTTCAAACTGCGACAGATTGGGCACAGTATCCATCCGTTCCTATTGGAGTGGGGTGGTTGCAGTGAAGAAAATGTTGAACCGCGTCGTCTCGGGTCTGGTCCGCACCGGTAATCTCAGCATCACCGGCCCAGACGGCAGGAAGCATACATTCGGCGACGGCACCGGCGATCCGGTGCACATTCAGATCAAGACGACACGCGCCGTGCGCGCGATCGCCATCGACCCCATGCTGGCGGCGCCGGAAGCCTACATGGACGGCGAGGTCGACTTCCTCGAGGGCGACACGCTCGACCTTTTGCGCGTGGCCTTCCAGAACATGTCGCCGACCGGCATCGACGCCTTCTGGTCGAAGACGATCGAGAGCACCCGCAACCTCTTCCGCCGCTTCCAGCAGGTCAACACGACCAGCCGCTCCAAGCGCAACGTGCAGCGCCACTACGACCTGTCGGGCGACCTCTACAAGCTCTTCCTCGACAAGGACATGCAGTACTCCTGCGCCTATTTCGAGCATCCCGACGTGACGCTTGAAGAGGCACAGGCCGCCAAGAAGCGTCACATCGCCGCAAAGCTGCAGCCCAAGCCAGGCCAGACCGTGCTCGACATCGGCTCCGGCTGGGGCGGCCTCGGCCTCTATCTCGCCAAGACCTTCGACGTCGACGTGCTCGGCGTCACGCTGTCGACGGAGCAGCACGGCGTGGCGACCGAGCGCGCGCAGGCCGAGGGCCTCGAGAACCACGTGCATTTCGAGATCAAGGACTACCGCGACATCTCCGAGCGCTTCGACCGCATCGTCTCGGTCGGCATGTTCGAGCATGTCGGCGTCAACCACTACCGCACCTTCTTCGACAAATGCGCGCAACTCCTGAAGCCCGACGGCGTGATGGTGCTGCACTCGATCGGCCGCAGCGGACCGCCCTTCGCGACCAGCGCCTTCATCCGCAAGTACATCTTCCCGGGCGGCTACATCCCTGCCCTGTCGGAAGTGCTGCCGTCGATCGAGAAGTCGGGCCTGGTGGTCAACGACATCGAGATCCTGCGCCTGCACTACGCCGACACGCTGAAGAACTGGCGTGCCCGCTTCCTTGCCAATCGCGACAAGGCGAAGGCGCTCTACGACGAGCGCTTCTGCCGCATGTGGGACTTCTATCTTGCCGGCTCCGAAGCCGCCTTCCGCTGGCAGGACCTGATGGTCTTCCAGATCCAGCTCACCCGGAGGAACGATACGCTGCCGGTGACGCGCGGCTACATCGAGAAGACCGAGAAGGCGCTGGCCCTGCACGGCTCCGGGCATGGGTCGGAACTCAGCGTCGACAAGAAGGCCGATGCGCCGAAGCCGAAGAAGGCTCCGGCCAGGCGAAGCAAGGTCGACAAAGCCTGAGGCAGGCCGGGCAGACATCTGTCCGTCGCTCAGAGCTTAGACCGTCCAACCGTTGACGCCGTCATCCTCGGGCTTGTCCCGAGGATCTGCCATACGGCGATCGGCCACAACGACATCGAAACTGCATTAGCTTAATATCCTCAATCCGCCGCAGACCCTCGGGACAAGCCCGAGGATGACGACGGAGTCGTCGGGGAACCCTGCCATGACCTTACCCGTCTTCGTCTGCGCGGCACTTGCTGAGATCGCCGGCTGCTTTGCCTTCTGGGCGTGGTGGCGGCTGGAGAAGTCGGTGCTGTGGCTTATCCCCGGCGTCGCCTCGCTCATCCTCTTCGCCTGGCTGCTGACGCTCGCCGACACCAGCGCCGCCGGCCGCGCCTATGCGGCCTATGGGGGAATCTACATTGCCGCCTCGCTCGCCTGGCTGTGGCTCGCCGAAGGCGTGCGGCCCGACCGCTGGGACCTGGCCGGCGCCGCCATCTGCATCGCCGGCGCGTCGCTCATCCTGTTTGCGCCGCGGGCGGCCTGACCATGGAAATGCCCCCCGCGCTCCGCCAGGCCGTCGACCGCTTCCTCGAAGGCACACCGCTCGACCAGTTGCGCGCCGCCTCGGGTCGCCTGACCAGCCGCTACCGCAGCGAGACGCGCGATGGCCGGCTGCATCTCGACGACGGCACCGCGGTCAAGGCCTATCTCGCCGCGCGGCTGCCGGCGACCTACGCCGCGGTCCGTGCCAGCATGGCAAACCTCGCCGAGGCGATGCCCGGCCTCTCGCCCGCCAGCCTTCTCGACGTCGGCTCGGGTCCGGGCACGGTGCTGTGGGCCGCGGCCGACTGCTGGCCTGCATTGGAACGGGCGACGATGGTCGAGGCGAGCGGCGCGGCGCGCGAAGCCGGCCGCGCACTTGCCTCCGATGCGCCGCTTCCCGCCGCCGACTGGCTGGCCGGCGACGCCACCGGATCGCTGCCCGCCGCCGGCCCCGCCGACCTGGTGACGCTTTCCTACGTGCTGGACGAACTGCCGCCGGAGGCGATCGGCCCGCTGGCGGACAGGCTGTGGGCGCTGACGGCGCAAGTCCTGCTGGTCGTCGAGCCGGGCACGCCCGCCGGCTGGCGCCGCATCCTTGCCGTTCGCGAACGGCTTGTCGCGGCTGGCGCGCACATCGCCGCGCCCTGCCCGCACGCCACCCCCTGCCCGCTCTCGCCGCCCGACTGGTGCCATTTCTCCAGGCGCGTCGCCCGCGCCCGCGTGCATCGCCTGACCAAGAACGCGGACGTCCCCTGGGAAGACGAAAAGTTCATCTACCTCGCGGCTTCCCGGCGACCGGTCGCGACGCACGCGGATCGCATCATCGCCGCTCCCGACCATGCCAAGGGACGCGTGACCCTGAAGCTCTGCCGCGCCGACGGGTCGGCGGGAACACGGCTTTTCAGCAAACGCGACGGACAGGCGTACAAGGACGCGCGCAGGCGCGATTGGGGCGATCTGCTGTAGACCGTCCCGACCACGCCCTGCGGCGAAGCCCGGCCGGTTTTTGTTCCCATTCTGTTCGCTACGCGGTATTGTCTGCTCTCGAATCGAGTCAACCGGGATTCGTCTGCATGGGCCGCCAGCCTGTGGACCGCTGTGGACAGCGGGGGCCGCCTTCCAAGCTGCGTCGATAGTTGCTCGCTTCGCCGCCGACTCTGATACGGGATGGGTCGGGCCAGGGGATCGGAATCGAGATGGCAGAGGCAGCGCGAAAGTTCGAAGTGGCGGAGACACCGCTTTACCGCGAGGCGCCGAACAACATCGAGGCCGAGCAGGCGCTGCTCGGCGCCATCCTCGTCAACAACGATGCCTTCTACCGGGTCTCGGACTTCCTCAAGGCCGGACATTTCTACGAACCGCTGCACCGCAAGATCTTCGAAGTCTCGGCCGAGCTCATCCGCATGGGCAAGATGGCCAACCCGGTGACCATCAAGACCTTCCTTCCCGCCGACGAGAAGGTCGGAGACATGACGGTCGCGCATTATCTGGCACGCCTCGCCGCTGAAGCCGTCACCGTCATCAACGCGGCCGACTACGGGCGCGCCATCTACGACCTCGCCACCCGCCGCGCGCTGATCACCGTCGGCGAAGACATGGTCAACATCGCCTACGACGCCCCGGTCGACATGAGCCCGTCCGAGCAGATCGAGGACGCCGAGCGCCGGCTTTTCGAGCTTGCCGAGACCGGTCGTTATGACGGCGGTTTCGAAAGCTTCACCGACGCGGTGAAGACGGCGGTCGACATGGCCAACGCCGCCTTCATGCGCGACGGCCATCTGTCCGGCGTCGCCACGGGCCTGCGCGACCTCGACCGCCGCATGGGCGGCCTGCAGCCTTCCGACCTCATCGTGCTGGCCGGCCGTCCCGGCATGGGCAAGACCTCGCTCGTCACCAACATCGCCTTCAACATCGCCCACGCCTACGAGCCGGCGCAGCAGGCGGACGGGTCGTTCAAGGCCGCCAATGGCGGCGTGATCGGCTTCTTCTCGCTGGAAATGTCGTCCGAGCAGCTGGCCACCCGCATCATCTCGGAACAGACGGAAATCCCCTCCTCCAAGATCAGGCGCGGCGAGATCACCGAGACCGATTTCGAGAAGCTCGTCGCCTGCTCGCAGACGATGCAGAAGATCCCGCTCTACATCGACCAGACCGGCGGCATCTCGATCGCGCAGCTGGCAGCGCGTGCCCGGCGGCTGAAGCGCCAGCGCGGCCTCGACGTGATCGTGATCGACTACATCCAGCTGATGCAGGGAACCTCGGCGCGCGCCTCGCAGAACCGCGTGCAGGAAATCACCGAGATCACCACCGGCCTCAAGGCGCTCGGCAAGGAACTCGGTGTGCCGATCATCGCGCTGTCCCAGCTCTCGCGCCAGGTCGAAAACCGCGACGACAAGCGCCCGCAGCTTTCCGACCTTCGCGAATCGGGCTCGATCGAGCAGGACGCCGACGTGGTGCTGTTCGTCTACCGCGAGGAGTACTACCTCAAGAACAAGGAGCCGAAGCCCGGCACCGAGGAGTACATCAAGTGGGAAACCGAGATGAACGAGGCGCGCGGCAAGGCCGAAGTGATCATCGCCAAGCAGCGCCACGGCCCGACGGGCACGGTCTCGCTCGCCTTTACCGGCGAGTACACCCGCTTCTCCGACCTCGCCGAGGAACACCACCTGCCGGAACGGTATGAGTAGTCGTTGCTGAAAATCAGCGTCTCATGCATTATATGCGTGATGCATAAGATGCATGAAAAGGCTTGTGAACATGATCAAAGTCAGTTCGGCGGAATTCCAGCGCAACATCGGCCGCTACCAGGACCTGGCGCTCACGCAGCCGATTGCCGTGACCCGCAATGGGCGGGAACGGACGGTGATGATTTCGACCGAGGAGTACAACCGCCTCAAGCGGCGCGACCGCCAGGTGCTCCGGCTCGAAGACTTCACCGACGAGATGATCGAAGCGATCGAGAAGGCCGAGCCGTCTGCGGCGTCGGAAGCGTTCAACCACGAACTTGACCGCTGAGCTTGGCGACGCTTCCCAAACCGGTTCCGGGTCTTGTCATCAGGTACAGCTATCTCTGGGCCGATGAGCATGATCGCGGTAGCGAGGAAGGCCGCAAGGACAGGCCCTGTGCAATCGTGCTTGCGACCTTGCTGGCGGATCATGAAACGCATGTCGTCGTGCTGCCGGTGACCCACACTCCCCCGGCGCCGGGCCAGGCCGCGGTCGAAGTACCCCTGGCGACAAAGCAACGTCTGGGCCTCGACCACGAGCGTTCGTGGATCGTCATCTCGGAGGCCAACAGGTTCGGTTGGCCAGGCCCCGATCTGCGCCCCGTGGTCAGAGGTACCGTCGCGACTGTCGCTTACGGCGAACTTCCGGCAGATCTCTTCCGCAAGGTTCGCGATGCCTTTCTGCGCGAGCACCACCGGCGTCGCGCCCGCCTCGTTTCCAGGACCGACTGATGGCCAAGCCCCGCTCCCAGTTCATCTGCCAGTCCTGCGGCAATGTCAGCACGCGCTGGGCCGGCAAGTGCGACGCCTGCGGCGAATGGAACACCATCGTCGAGGAGAACACGGTCGGCGGCATCGGCGGCGGCCCGCAGGCGCTGCGCAGCCCGCGCAAGGGCCGCGTCGTCGCGCTGACCTCGCTTGCCGGCGAGATCGAGGACGCGCCGCGCATCCCGTCCGGCATCGCCGAACTCGATCGCGCCACCGGCGGCGGCTTCGTCAGGGGTTCGGCCGTCCTGGTCGGCGGCGATCCCGGCATCGGCAAGTCGACGCTGCTGATGCAGGCGGCGGCCGCACTGGCCGGCAAGGGACACCGCATCGTCTATGTCTCGGGCGAAGAGGCGGTCGCACAGGTCAGGCTGAGGGCGCAGCGCCTCGGCGCATCCCAGGCGCCCGTCGAACTCGCGGCCGAGACCAATGTCGAGGATATCCTCGCGACCCTCTCAGAAGGCAGGCGCCCCGACCTCGTCATCCTCGATTCCATCCAGACGCTGTGGACCGACCTCGCCGATTCGGCGCCTGGCACGGTCACCCAGGTCCGGGCCGCCGCCCAGGCGATCATCCGCTACGCGAAATCCACAGGCGCGGCGGTCGTGCTGGTCGGCCATGTCACCAAGGAAGGCCAGATCGCCGGTCCGCGCGTGGTCGAGCACATGGTCGACGCCGTCCTCTACTTCGAGGGCGAAGGCGGCCACCATTTCCGCATCCTGCGCGCGGTGAAAAACCGCTTCGGCCCGACCGACGAGATCGGCGTCTTCGAGATGTCGGACAAGGGTCTGCGCGAAGTCTCCAATCCTTCCGAGTTGTTCCTCGGCGAGCGCCACGCCAAGGCGCCGGGCGCGGCGGTCTTTGCCGGAATGGAAGGCACGCGTCCGGTGCTCGTGGAGATCCAGGCGCTGGTCGCGCCGTCGTCTCTCGGCACGCCGCGCCGTGCCGTCGTCGGCTGGGACCAGCCGAGGCTGGCGATGGTCTTGGCCGTGCTGGAAGCCCATTGCGGCGTGCGATTCGGCCAGCACGACGTCTATCTCAATGTCGCCGGCGGCTATCGCATCTCCGAGCCCGCCGCCGATTTGGCGGTCGCGTCGGCGCTGGTCTCGTCCCTCACCGGTCTTGCCCTTCCCGCCGATTGCGTCTATTTCGGCGAAATCAGCCTATCGGGCGCCATCAGGCCTGTCGCGCACGCGCAACAACGGCTCAAGGAGGCCGAGAAGCTGGGGTTCGGGCAAGCGGTATTCCCGCAGGGGAGCGAGGAGCCGTCCGGCCCGATGGCTGGACGCTCGTTCCAGCCAGGGACGTTGACCGACCTAGTGATACGCATAGCCGGGTCAAAGCGCGGCAGCGCCGAGGACATGGAGTGACGCCGGTCACCTAAGGAGTGGGGCACTATGCCGATAACGCTGCTGGACGGAATTCTCGTCGGCTTCACCCTCGTCTCGGCCATGCTTGCGATGGTGCGCGGCCTGTCGCGAGAAATCCTGTCGATCGCATCCTGGGTTGCGGCCGCTGCGGCGGCCTTCTTCCTCTATCCGATGGTGCTGCCCTATGTGCAGCCCTATATCGACAACGACCAGATCGCGATGGTCGCCGCCGCGGGCATCGTCTTCGTCATCGCCCTGATCGTCGTCACCGTCATTACCATGAAGATCGCCGACTGGATCATCGATTCCAGGATCGGCGCGCTCGACCGGACGCTGGGCTTCCTCTACGGCGCGGCGCGCGGCATCCTGGTCGTCGCGGTCGGCCTCCTGTTCTTCAACTGGCTGGTCGGGGCCAACACGCCGGCCTGGATCGCCAATGCCAAGTCGCGGCCGCTGCTCGAATCGATCGGCTCGACGCTCGAGGGCCTGCTGCCCGACGATCCCGACAATTCGCTGCTGAAGCGCCTGACGCCGGGCGACGACGCGGAACCGGCTCCGGAAACACCGGCCGCCGCGCAGCCTGCCGCCCCGGCGCCGGCCGAACCGCCGGTCGAGGAGACGCCGGACGAAAGCCTGATGGACGCGCCCGAGGAGGCGCCAGAGGACATCCTGCCGGAAGAGCAGCTCGACGACTCCGCCCCGCCGGCCGAATAGCGGCCGGGCTGCGCATCAACCCCACGACGGTGGCGCACAAGGCCGCCGTGCACTATATGTCGGTTTTCTGACGCGAGAACGCCCCCATGGCAGACGCTCCCTTGCTGGCCGAGGCCGACGATCATTTTCACGACGAGTGCGGCGTATTCGGCATCTTCGGCCGCCAGGACGCGGCGGCGATCGTCACGCTGGGCCTTCATGCGCTGCAGCACCGCGGCCAGGAGGCCGCCGGCATCGTCTCCTATGACGGTTCGCAGTTTCACGTCGAGCGCCATGTCGGGCTGATCAGCGACAACTTCACCAAGCCCGCCGTCATCGAGCGCCTGAAGGGTACCCGCGCCATCGGCCACACGCGCTACGCCACCACCGGCGGCTCGGGCCTGCGCAACGTGCAGCCGCTGTTCGCCGAACTGTCCGAGGGCGGCCTCGCCATCGCCCACAACGGCAACCTCACCAACGCAATGACGGTGCAGCGCGCGCTGCAGAAGCAGGGCGCGATCTTCTCCTCCACCTCGGACACCGAGACGCTTCTCCACCTCGTCGCCTTCAGCAAGGAGCGCGACATCAATTCGCGCTTCATCGAGGCGGTCCGCCAGGTCGAGGGCGCGTTCTCCCTGGTCGCGCTCACCTCCAAGAAGATGATTGGCTGCCGCGATCCGCTCGGCATCCGCCCGCTGGTTCTCGGCGACCTCGACGGCGCCTGGATCCTCGCCTCCGAGACCTGCGCGCTCGACATCATCGGCGCGCGCTTCGTGCGCGACATCAAGCCCGGCGAGATGGTCGTCATCACGCCCCGGGGCATCGACAGCATTTTCCCCTTCGAGCAGCAGAAGCCGCGCTTCTGCATCTTCGAATACGTCTATTTCGCAAGACCGGACTCCTCGGTCGAGGGGCGCAACGTCTACGACGTCAGGAAGCGCATCGGCGCGGAACTGGCGCTCGAGAACCCCGTGGACGCCGACATCGTCGTGCCGGTGCCGGATTCCGGCACGCCGGCCGCCATCGGCTTCTCGCAGCAGGCTGGCCTGCCATTCGAACTCGGCATCATCCGCAACCACTATGTCGGCCGCACCTTCATCCAGCCGACCGATTCCATCCGCCACATGGGCGTGAAGCTGAAGCACAACGCCAACCGGCGCATGCTCGAGGGCAAGCGCGTGGTGCTCGTCGACGACTCCATCGTGCGCGGCACGACTTCGCAGAAGATCGTGCAGATGGTGCGCGAGGCCGGCGCGCGCGAGGTGCATATGCGCATCGCATCACCGCCGACGCGGTCATCCTGTTTCTACGGCGTCGACACGCCCGAGACGGCCAAGCTCCTGGCCTCGCGCATGTCGGTCGACGAGATGGCCGACTTCATCCGCGTCGATTCGCTCGGCTTCCTCTCCATCGATGGCCTCTACCGGGCCGTCGGCGAGGCAAGGCGCGACGAGGAGCAGCCGCAATATTGCGACGCCTGCTTCACCGCGCAGTACCCGACGCGCCTGCTCGACCACGAGGGCTCGGACAATGTCCGCACGCTCTCGATCCTTGCCTCTGGCGGCCAGTAGCGAAGAACTCCGCCGCCGGGCGCCCGTCTCCCGCTAGGCCTGGGCCAACACGCCCCTGCGAATGGCCAGGCGCTCGCCCGGACCATGGGCCCAGGCGTAGAGCAGCCCCGCCAGGAACGTGAAGTGGTCGACGAAGAAGCCGAACTCGGCCTGGTTGCCCTCCCAGTGCGACGGACCGTGGAACGCGAAGGCGAGGAAGATCACGTAGATGCCGCCGAGCAGCGCCGCTTCGGAGAAGAAGGCGCCTGTCAGGAAGGCCAGCACCAGCGCGACCTCGAATATCGCCGCCAGCCACGCGAGAAGCAGCGGGACCGGAAATCCGGCGGCGGCGATATAGGCCGCGGTATCCGGCATCCCCGCGAACTTGAAACCGGCCGCCATGGCAAAGACGCCGGCGAAGATCAGCCTTGCGGCCAGGATTGCTGCGGTCCGTCCCATTCGTTCCTCCATCTGCGCTGTCACGATGACGAACGAGCGCCAGCCGATCCGACACGGTTCCGGCAAAAAGCCGGCCACTGCGCCGAGAAATGCCCGGCGAACCGGCCGGCAGGCTTTCGCCGCCGGCCAATTCGTCCTATCTGGTGCGGCTTCATGCTTGGCAGGACCGGACGCACCCATGATCGCAACCCCTGATCTCACCGGCCGCATCGCGGTCGTCACCGGCGCATCGCGCGGCATCGGCTACTTCGTGGCCAGGCAGCTCGCGGCGGCCGGCGCGCATGTGGTGGCAGTGGCGCGCACCGTGGGCGGGCTGGAAGACCTCGACGACGAGATCAAGGCCGAGCACGCCCGCACCGGCAAGGGCGCGGCGACGCTGGTGCCGCTCGACCTGACCGACATGCCGGCCATCGATCGCCTGGGCGGAGCGATCAACGACCGCTGGCAGAAGCTCGACATCCTCGTCGCCAACGCGGCCATGCTCGGCGTCATCTCGCCGATCGGCCATGTCGAGGCGAAGACCTTCGAAAAGGTGATAACCGTCAACGTGACGAGCACCTGGCGGCTGATCCGTTCGCTCGACCCGCTGCTGCGCAACTCCGACGCCGGCCGCGCGGTGGTGATGACGTCGAGCGCCGCGCATTCGGGCCGCGCATTCTGGGCGCCCTACGCCGCCTCGAAGGCGGCCGTCGAGGCTTTGGCCAGGTCATGGGCCGACGAGACCCGCAACATGGCGCTGCGCGTCAACGCCTTCGATCCGGGCGGCACGCGCACCGCGATGCGCGCGCTGGCCATCCCGGGCGAGAATCCCGAGACGCTGCCCCACCCTTCCGAGACGGCCGCACACATCATGCGCCTGGTCGATCCGGCGCTGACCGAGACCGGCAAGATCTATCAGGTCCGCACCGGCCGGTTCGTCGCCCACAGCCTGCCGGAGTGATCGTCGCCAAGCCGGTTCCGCCGGCCGCGTAGCCGGCCACCGCCCGCTAAATCGGTCGCCGCGGCGCGGTTCACGTCCCGCTGGCCCGCGCGATCTCCGCGACCAGACCGGGTATGTCGCCGAGATCGGCCACCTGCCTGAAGCGGGCCTCGTCCTCGGGCGCCTCGGCATGCTCGTAGGCCCAGGTCAGGTCGTGCGGGACATAGACCCCCCAGCTTCCGGCCGCGATGGCCGGCAGCACGTCCGACTTCAGCGAATTGCCGATCATCATGCTCGCAGCCGGCCCGCCGCCGTGCCGGCCGAAAATCCGCTCGTAGGTCGCGCGGTTCTTGTCGCTGACGATCTCGACCGCCTCGAACAGCCCGCCGAGCCCGGACTGCGCGATCTTGCGCTCCTGGTCGACGAGGTCGCCCTTGGTGATCAGCACCAGCCGATAATGTCCTGCCAGCGCCTGCAGCGTCTCGCCGGCATGCGGCAGGATCTCGACGGGATGCGCCGCCATCTCGCGGCCGGCCGCGAGGATGTCCTTGATGACCGATGCCGGCGCGCGCCCGTCGCTCACCTCGATCGCCGCATCGACCATCGACAGCGTGAAGCTCTTGATGCCGAAACCGTAGGTCTTGATGTTCCGGAGCATCACCTGGAGCAGCCGGTCCTGCAGGTCATCGGGTGCTGNCGACAGCGTGAAGCTCTTGATGCCGAAACCGTAGGTCTTGATGTTCCGGAGCATCACCTGGAGCAGCCGGTCCTGCAGGTCATCGGGTGCTGCGTGGTCCTTGAGCAGTTCGAGAAAGCGCGCCTGCGTTGCCTGGTAGAACTGCTCGTTCTGCCAGAGCGTGTCGTCGGCGTCGAAGCCGATGGTTGTCAGGCGCGGCGGCGTCGGCATGTCCGATTCCTCCTCCCGACCGTTCTGCCCTGCCCCATCCGCCAATTCAATTGCCGGGCACGTCGGCGCCCGCGTCGGCAGAGCTTCGCCAAAGCCGCTCCGCAACGAACCCCGCAAAGCCGTCAGCGATGGCGCATCAGCGTTTCAAGCTCGGCGTCGCCGCCTTCGGGCAGCATGACGCGCACATGGACGTAGAGATCGCCGTGGCCGCCGGCCTTTTCGGTCAGGCCGCGGCCCTTGAGGCGCAGCACCTTGTCCGAGCTTGACCATGCCGGCACGGTAACCGCGATGCGCCCGGTCGGCGTCTCCACCGCGAGCTTCGCGCCGAGCACCGCATCCTTGAGCGGCACCGGCAGGTCGACATGCAGGTCGCGGCCCTCGACGCGGTAGCGCGGGTGCTTGCGCAGGCGGATCTTCACCAGCGCATCGCCGGGCTTGCCCATGCCCTGCTCGCCCTGCCCCTTCAGGCGGATCGTCTGGCCATCCTCGACGAAGGCCGGCAGCTTGACGGCGATCTTGCGGCCGTCGGGAAACTGCGCGGTGACCTTCGGCGCGGTTGCGGCCTCCTCGACCGTGATGTCGAGCGTCACGTTGATGTCGCGGCCGGGCGGGGCCTGGCGCGGGCCGCCGGCGCCCTGCGCGCCGCCGCGCTGCGCGAAAGCCTGGCCGAACAGCTCGGAGAAGATGTCGCCGGCGTCGCCTCCGGAGAACGGGTCGCCGCCGCCGCTGCGAAACTCGAAGCGCTGGCCGCCGGGGCCCGCCTGCTGGCGGCGAAATCCCGCGAACGGATCGCCGCTCGCGCCGGTGCCGGGGTGAAAGCCCTCGAAGCCCTGGAAGCGGGGCTTGCCCTCTGCATCGATCTCGCCGCGATCGAACGCCGCGCGGTTCTTCTCGTCGCCGAGGATCTCATAGGCCTGGTTGGCCTGGGCGAACCGGTCCTTCGCCTTGGCGTCATCGGGATTCTGGTCCGGATGATGCTTCTTGGCGAGCTTGCGATAGGCCGCCTTGATGTCCTTGGCCGAGGCGCTTTTCGCAACGCCCAGCACCTCATAGGGATCGCGCATTGTCTCTGCCTGCGATTAACGGAATTAGGGGTGCTCCTTATATGCGACCGGCTAGGAAGAAATTCCAGTGCCGCGCGCGGCCCAAATGTAACCGATTTTCGGCAATGGCGCGCCGGCGCCGCAACCGGATTGGCGCTAGAGCGCCTTGAAGCGCTCGATGCGCCAGATGCCGGCGCTGACCATGCAGGCCTCTCCCCTCAGCATGGCGACCCCGTCGAAGCTCTCGCGGGTGGCGCTGAACTGGCGGCAGAGCTTGCCCTCGCCCTTTTTCTCGACGATGTCGGCGATCTGGCCGCGCGAGCCGGTGTCGGCGTTCGCCCATGGCAGCGGCGCGCCGCCCAGCGCCTCGATGTCGGCCGACGTCACCGCGTTGCGGATGGTCGCTTCGTCGGACAGGCGCTCGGCGTCGGCGGGTGCGCGCGTCGCCGGCACGTTGCTGGTATAGAGGCTGCGGTCGACGTCGGCCTTGGCCAGGCTGAACCCGCCCGCACCGCAGGCCGACAGCGCCATGCAGGCGCAGAAGAGCGCCGCGAGGCGCGCGCCCTGGCCTGGGCCACCGGAAATCCACGGCTGAACGGCTTGCGCGGCGCGCGACAATCGGCAATCTCCCCGCAAACAGATGGGCCCAATGGTTAAATTATGACTGATACAGAGTTAACGAGTAGTGACTTCACCAGCCGTTCCGAGCCGTTCAGGCTGTTTTCGGAGTGGCTTGAAGACGCCACGAAAAGCGAACCCAACGACCCCAACGGCGTGGCGCTGGCGACCGTCGACGAAGACGGCCTGCCGGATGTGCGCATGGTGCTGCTCAAGGGGTTCGACGAGGCGGGCTTCGTCTTCTACACCAATTTCGAGAGCGCCAAGGGCCGCGAGATCCTGTCCTCGATGAAGGCGGCCATGTGCTTTCACTGGAAGAGCCTGCGCCGGCAGGTCCGGGTGCGCGGGCCGGTCGAGATCGTCACCGACGCCGAGGCCGACGCCTACTACGCCACCCGCCCGCGCGGCAGCCGCATCGGCGCCTGGGCGTCGAAACAGTCGCGCCCGCTGGAAAGCCGGTTCGCGCTGGAAAAGGCGGTGGCCGAATACACGACGCGCTATGCGATCGGGGAGATTCCCCGGCCGGCCTACTGGTCAGGCTTCCGCATCGTGCCGCAGCAGATCGAGTTCTGGCACGACCGGCCGTTCCGCCTGCACGACCGCATCCAGTTCAGCCGCACCGCAGAAGGCGGCTGGCAGAAGACCCGGCTCTATCCGTAACCGCTACTTCTTCCTGGTCATGAAGGCCAGGAAGGCGGCACGCGCCTCGTCTGACTTCAGCCGCTCGCGGAAGAGCGCACCCTCCTCGCGGATGCGCTCGACAAGCCGGTCGCGCGGGCCGAGCATGAGGTCGCGCGCGATCCTGAGCGCCTCGGGCGGTTTTGCCGCGACGACCGCCGCGGCGTCCATCACCGCCCCTTCCAGCCGGTCCTCCTCGACGACCTCGTAGATGAGGCCAGTCTGCTTCGCCCTCTCGGCGGAAAAACCCTCGCCGAGCGCCAGCATCGCAAAGGCTTGCTGGCGGCCGAGGATGGCCGGCGCAAGCAGGCTGGAGCCGGCCTCCGGCACCAGCCCCAGATCGACGAATGGCGTGCGGAAGACCGTGCGCGGCGTCGCGAACGTCAGGTCGCAATGCAGGTTGATCGTCGTGCCTATGCCAACCGCGATACCGTCGACCCCCGACAGGATCGGCTTCTGCGACATGGCGAGCGCGCCGAGCAGGTCCATCACCTCCAGGCCCGCCTCGCCGCCGGTCGCGACCGCCATGAAGTCGGCGATGTCGTTGCCCGCCGAAAAGGCGCCCGGCGTCCCGAACACCACATGCGCGCGCACCGCGCCGTCGGCGTCGCCTTCGACCAGCGCGGCCGTCATCGCCTGGTACATGGCGCGGGTCAGTGCGTTCTTCTTGTCCGGCCGGTTCATGCGGATGACCTGGACCGGTCCATGCCGCTCGACAAGGATGTGTTCGGTCATGTCGTTCCCCCGTCAGCCGGCGACCAGGTGCCTGCCGGCGGCAAGCAGGCCGTCCGCCCCGCCGACAACCTGCCCGCGCAGCGACACCGTGTCGCCAGCCATGTTTTCGGCGAAGAAGCGGCAGAGCGCGACGCGCTGCGGCGACGGATCGGCAAGCGCCGCGCGCGCCAGGCAGGCGCCGCCGGCGGCCAGCGCGAAGAGCCTGAGATAGGGCGTGGCGCCGGCCAGCGCCCGGTCCGTCTCGCCGGCGGCCAGCATCGACTGGAGATGGCGCGTCGCGGCCGTCAGGTCCTCGATCGACTGGTCCAGCCGCGCCGCGGCCGCCGCGGCCCCGTCGATGCCGGACTTACCGAACGCGGCGACCGTGGCCGCCAGTTCGGCGATGTAGCCATGCACATGCGCGCCGTCCGACTGCGGCAGCTTGCGGGTGACCAGGTCGATCGCCTGGATGCCGTTGGTGCCTTCGTAGATCGAGGCGATGCGGGCGTCGCGGTAGAGCGCCGCCGCGCCGGTCTCCTCGACAAAGCCCATGCCGCCATGCACCTGGATGCCGAGCGAGGCGACCTCGCTGCCGATGTCGGTCGAATAGGCCTTGGCGACCGGCGTCAGCAGGTTGGCGCGCTCCTGCCAGTGGATCTTCTCGCCGCCCTCCGACACTCGCGCCATGTCGAGCGCATGGGCGCAGCAGAAGCTGATCGAGCGGGCGATGCGCGTGTGCGCCTGCATCGTGAGCAGCATGCGCTGCACGTCGGGATGATGGACGATCGGCGCCATGCCGTCGCCCGACCAGCCGGACGCCTTGCCCTGCCGGCGTTCGTTGGCGAAGGCCAGCGCCTTCTGGAAGGCGGCCTCGGCGATGCCGACGCCCTCCAGGCCGATGGCAAGGCGCGCATTGTTCATCATGGTGAACATGCAGGCGAGGCCCCTGTTTTCCTCGCCGACCAGCCAGCCCACCGCGCCCTTCTCCTCGCCGGCGACGAAGCCGTCGCCGAAGATCATGGTGCAGGTCGGCGAGCCATGGATGCCAAGCTTGTGTTCCAGCGACGCGCAGAACACGTCGTTGCGGCGGCCGGGCGTACCGTCCGCGTCGACCAGGAGTTTCGGCACGAGAAAGAGCGAAATGCCGCGCGTGCCGGCCGGCGCGTCGGGCAGGCGCGCCAGCACGAGGTGCACGATGTTGTCGGAAAAGTCCTGCTCGCCGTAGGTGATGAAGATCTTCTGGCCGAAGATGCGGTAGGTGCCGTCGGCGGCCCGTTCGGCGCGGGCGCGCAGGGCGTTGAGGTCGGAGCCCGCCTGCGGCTCGGTCAGGTTCATGGTGCCGGTCCATTCGCCGGAGACCAGCTTCGGCAGGTAGGTCCGCTTCAATGCGTCCGTCGCGTGCTTGTCGAGCGCCTCGACCGCGCCCATCGTCAGCGTCGGGCAGAGCGCGAAGGCCATGGCGGCCGAGTTCCACATCTCGAGCGTCGCCACGCTGAGCATGGTCGGAAGCCCCTGCCCGCCGAATTCCTCGGGGCCCGTCAGCGAGTTCCAGCCGCCCTCGGCCCAGCGCCGGTAGAGGTCCTTCCAGCCGGGCGTGGTGGTCACGGCTCCGTCCTTCAGAACCGGGCCGTTCCGGTCGCCGACCGTGCCAAGCGGCGCCACCTCCTCGGTGGCGAAGCGCCCGGCCTCGGCGAGGATCGCATCGACGAGATCGACGGAGAGGTCGCCGAGGCGGCCCTCATCCAGCGCCCGGCGCAAGCCGGCGACGTCCTTCAGCGTGAAAGCGATCTCATCAACGGGCGCGCGGTACATGTCCTGCTCAACCTCCTGCCGTCGGCGGATCTCCGTACGGCGACCCTATCCGCCTTGATGACCAGCGGCTACCGCCTTTTTACGTAAGAATCAAACCAACCAAAATCATATAAAAAAATCAAATACATCACACACATTTCACACTCGCAAAAATCCCTCGCACCCGTTGACGCCCCCGCAGGCAGTCACCCATCATCGCGCAACGTACGCATACGAGGCGACCGCGATGACAGTACCCCCTCCCCCTCCGTTGCCGATAGCGCAGCACGACGAAGCAGCCTGCCAAAGCGATGCGCGCTCGATCGTTTCTAGGCACTCCCGAGACCATTTGGAATTGGCGATCACGCAGCTCGGCATTCTGATGCTCGACCCAAAGGCCGCATCAGCGCAGGTGCGAGCGTGCGAGAACATCATCGCTTGGGGCGCGGGGAAGCCGGGACGCTATGTGGACATCGGCGACTTGAAAGGTCTGACCGTTTTCGAGGCGATCGACAAGGTCATAGAGGCAACGGCGCGGGGCGAATGTTCGCTGGAGGACGGCGAGGCACTTATCGACATGCTGAAGAAGCGCGTCGACCTGACCGAGGTGGAGAAGATGCGCGACGAGTTGAAGCAGCTAAAGGCCCAGCGAACATCGAATGTCCAAGCTCAACTTACGTAAGGAACTCGACGCCTTCAAAAAGCAGTATGGCGACGTTCCTGCCTCGCAGGAGATGGCGTCCGTCATCCTGTGGCAGGTCAATGCTGACGGCAGACTGACACGCGTGAGCGAAGCCTCCGAAATTCCGGGGCTCGACATCGTTGCGATCCCGGCCGGAAAGTTTCTTCGCGAGGACTTCTCCAACTTCCAGCAACTGCCCGAGGTTGAGCGTATCCGAAGCTATTCGCACCTTCCCGATCTTCCGCCGCGCATGCCTGCCGTGCCGCCGCTTGTCGATGTTCCCGAGAACCCTTTGCCTGCGCCGACCCCCATTGGCGAGCCTGTCGAGCCGAGTGCATCGCCCGACCCGCTGCGGCCGCGCGGCACAATCGAGATTGATGAAGAGGCTGTTCTGGTTAGCATCGCCGAGCATCGCGCGAAACGCGAAACGGCAACCGAGATCGTCCACCGCATCCACAACGAGCGCATGGCGACGAGCAAGGCGCGTCAGCAGGGCAAGCCGAAGGTCAAAGAACAACCTGCGCCACAGGAACTAACACACTTGGTCGCGATGGCCCCGCAATGGAGACCGCATTCATGAGCGAGACCTCAGCATGGGACCTGCATCGGCAGGCGCAAAGGCAGCACGTCATCGACCGCGAATATCAGCGACAGCAGCGTGAAGCCGCCAACAAGGAATATGAAGCCGAGTTGCGTCGGCGCTGTGCCGTCCAGCGCGGCGACCAGTCGCCATATGAAAGCGACGTGCGCGAAGCGCGATCCGCAGCCCGGAAACTGGCCGACGGCGCTGCGGCCTTCTTCTCGTTCGGACGCAGATAACGCGTCCTCGATCTCATTTACAGATCAAGCGATCGTCATCCAACGTCGCATCGTTCAACGAGGCGAATTCTCTTGCAGCAATTCGCGAGCAATCCGGAATCGACTCATGCAGTCGCAGTTACCCGTCTCACCGCAAATCAAAACCACCAAGCAGCTTGAAGCGTGGCTGCTGGCAAACCGCCTTGCGGCGTCCGGCGATGATGCCAGGCGGATCGTTGAGCTTGCCCAATTCTATCTTGGAGAAGATCGTGCCGTCGTTCACTGAGCATTCGTCATTCGAGAAGCATCTCGTCAAACAGGGGCTGGTGCGAGGGCGTTCGGCAGCGCACGAAGCCGTGTTGATCCTCAAGAGCGCGCGATCCGCCGCCGCGGCGGAGAAACTGCTGTCGAGGTTCTTCCCCCAGTCGAAAGAGATAGCAGCCCTATCATACGAGTCACGCGACCTGTTCTGGAAAGGCAAGCAGATTGTGAACTGGGATGGCAGCGTCTCAAAAGCGACTGACCTTCTGCCAACGGAGGGTAGGAAGCCGTCCCCTTTTGACGGTTTCGCAAAGTCGCTGCTCGATACGCGGCTGACGCTTGCAGGGATCGAAGCGCGATGGCTACGGATCAAAGCGACGTCCTCGCTCATGCAGTCGTCAGGGATCGGTGAGGTCTACAAATTCGCCCCGAACGATACCGGCGCCATCCGCGGCCTCGCCTCGACTTCCGCGATGGATAGCGTCGGGCATGTCGTGCTCGACGGCGCGTTCTCGGACGCCATCAAGGATCGTGGGCTTACCGGACCTCGCGGTATCAAGTTGCTGCTCGATCATGATTGGTCGAAACCGGCGGGCGCGATCACCCGTCTGGCATACGGGCCAAGTGGGCTAGAGATCGCGGCGCAACTGTCTTTGGACATCCCTTACGTCAAGGATCGCTACGCAGCGATCAAGGCGGTCGGTGGGCATTCGTTTTCCGTTGGCTTCATGCTTCAGGACTACGAGTTCAAGAAGGACGCCAAGGGAGCCGAATATCTTCAAGTCAACCGGGGCGATCTGTTTGAAGTCTCGCTCGTCCCATTCCCAGCCAACGAAAACGCGGTGATGCAATGACCGATCACAAGCAAACCCTAGATGCCAGTATGCCGACAATCCCGAGCGACAAGTCGGACGTGGCCCCCGCAATGACGCCCGAGCGCGCAGCGCATCTGCGCAACCTCAATCAGGTGAAGAAGAACTTCGTCGAAATGCTCGCGTGCAAGTTCAGTCCGGGCACCAAACCGCGCTATTGAACGCCACAAGCTCGCGTCACGTCGTATTAAAGTCGTTGTATGGAGTGCGGCATACTACGCTAACATATATTTCGAGCAAGCACTGACGGGTTGGGTCAACCTCTTCGATGAAGCGGAACTCCATATTGCGAACGCGTTCGAGTGACTCAGAAAATGCGAGAGCGAAAACCCGGTTCAGCATCAGACCTGCGCGGGACATTTCGCCCGGTCTGTAGTTCGACGTGATAAAGCCGGTTGCGTGGCGCGCGAGCTTGAAGGCGAACGGTGCCTTTTTGTCGCCGCTCGATGGTCGCGTGTGCTCACCGTAGCGTTTGCGCACGTCGCGTGTACGGCCAACGTAGAGGCGCTTCCCGTTCTCGCTGAAAAGGTAGACGCCAGAGCCCCTGAAACTAGCGGGCAACACACCGTTTGTGGCCGGAGTCTGCCCCACGAGTGCTTCGAATTTTGAAGCCAGATTGTCAGTAAAACGCAGAAACTCCTCGTGCATCGAAATCGCTCCCGGGCAGTTGGCATCAGCGGGACGTTACTGCTTAGGAATCAAAGCCAGACAGTTCGCCAACGCGGTTTTTGTCCATCTGAGCTTTTGCAGCATTGTCGTGTGAGGAAATGCATGCGTTCTCGGCAGTTGGCTCGTCCCTTGGGGCACTAGCAGCGCTACTGGCAAGGCACTGAGGCCCAGTTTCAAAGTGCTCTCCTCTCAGCCCTTCGCTGCAAGCCCTTCAAGCCTGGCGGTGAGGCCATCGCGCAGTTCTCGCATATTCTCATAGAAGATAACGGGATAGTCGTGGATGTCGAACTGGATGTCGGTGTCCTTCCGGGCGACATAAATCGGCAGCTTCCCTAGACCGTGCGCGTAGCCAGCCTCGTAGAAGACGTTAGGCCTGTTGCCTGTAAGGTCACAGATAACAAACTCTGCACGCCGAATGCTGGAGAGAATTCTATCCGTAATTCTTGTATTGGCATGCTGCTCGTCAACACGCTCCGCTTTGATTCCGCGCTTAGCGGCCGCATCCTTGATGGTGTCTAAAACATCGACCGCGGCCTTGTCAGACGGGTCAATTGCCATCGCGATAAACGCGTAGCTCTTTTCAATCTCTAGTTTGACCGCAGGCTCATTTCGTGGAGTCCGCGTCAGCGCTCCCCCTTTGATGGCACCGATAGACTCATCGATCATATCGATGACAACGGAGATCATATCCATGCCGTAGGGAGCGTTCAGCAGCATGTCGAATGGATCGCGATCACGAAGTATCAGACCGCCTACGATCGGAGGAGGCGTAATAGTTACTGTTCTCGCACGGCCAGCCTGTGACACGATGTTTTCGACGGATGACTTGCGCTGCATTATCTCGGCACGGACCTCTTCTCTCTCTTTTAGGGTTAAGCGATCTGCCCTGCTAACCCGACCATCCCTGCCATCCCATTTCTTGAGCAGGTCTTTGAATTCGCTCAGCTCGCGAATGGCGTCCTCGTTTTCCATCATGGCTTTTCCGTCCCTATCCAGCGATGTTTGTAACGAAAACCCGCTCTTAGCGCCAACCGTTGTTAGCTAAGCGCTTTTTTCGTAGATGCTTTTGGTGGGCAATTGCCAGTGTGTCTTGGGAGGGGATCACATATGAGAACAATTGCAGCTGCTTTGCTGTTCGTCCTCGGCTTCACGGTGTCGGCCGCCGCACAATATTCAGACACCTGGTATGACGGCAACGAAATCCACGAAGGTTGCCAGACAAATCCATTTGGGTTGACACTGGGCTTTGCAGTGGGCGCGGCAGAATCAGCGGCTCGTAAAGGTGACGCATGCATTCCACTTGGCGCAAAGGCAAGTCAGGTTAGAGACGTTGTCTGCCGATACCTTGAAGCCAATCCCCAGTCTCGACAGGAACCCGCTTTCAATCTCGCATATAAAGCCATCATCTCGGCTTGGCCGTGTACCTAGGGACCGAGGCGATAGCTCCCCTCCGCTTTCCGTGTCGCATCCGCGACTTTGCCGAAGGAGTGACGGGAGCTATCTCAAATCAGCTTGCGGTCCCAAATGAACTCTCTTACTCGCATATAGTCGGTCTTGCATTCCGGGCATTTATGGGCACCACCAACTACGAAGCCCATGCGATAAAAGCGTCCCGCGTTCTGTTCACATCGTGGGCAGAACGCCGATCCACGGGGGCTGCCGTCCTCAAAAGATTCATACTTGAAACCGTTCACCTCAACCAGATTGCCTCGCCAATAGAACGCCTCCCTTAAACGATCAATTTCCCGATCTTTTTCAATAGCTTCATCTCGCGCATCGACAAGCGCCATTCGAACATCCGCTAGATTGCTAATGACGTCAGCCAGACGCGCCTTCATGCCAGCATTGTCGAGACTTTGGTCAATTTCGCGAAGGTCCTTTGCAATGCCAACAGCTGTCGCCACTGCCGAAAGAGCACCTGCCCAGTCCATTTCTCTTCTCCTCCTTGCGCACCTGAATATCTGCATCGCCCCTTCGGCAGCAAACGCTTGGTACTAACAAGGCCAGCTATGGGTACTGTGAGCAGAGTTCGACGGATGGGGCATGCCCGAAATGCCCCGTTGTGCCGCAGCCCGCCTCAATCGGGCTGATGCATACGGTCTGAAAGCTGATAGAGGCCAAACAGCGTGATAAATATCATCTGCCAGAGTAAAAAGCCGAAACCCACCGAGAATGCGCATCGGACGTACCACAACAGCCATGCCGGTGTCATCGCGACTACGCTAGGTGCACCTATTTGGGCTGCCAACGAGACGAAGTAGATGCCGAAAGAAAGAAAGGTTAGATATCCAAATAACATAGACAGCATACGCCTGCGCGTTAGCTCAATCTTGGTTGATCGCCCACGGACAGACACCTCAACCGTTGGAGCCGGATCCGGCAACAAGTTGTCCATGTCAGGTCGATTAAACGTTGCGACTGCTGCGAGTGCGGTTAAATAGAAACCGGGCAAGATTTGGAAAAGACCCATCAGAAGCTGGATTACACCGTCTTTTCCGAAAATGACAGGCGCAACTGGAAGCGCATAAATTGTACAGGTTGCCAATATGGAAAATAGCATTGGAAGAAGAATGTCGATCTTCCACTTGCTGTCATCTCTGATGGACATGTACGCCAATGGGCGCAGCAACTGATACATAATCATCGTTGCGGACCCTTTAGGGCCTCCATTTCATCATCAAGCAGGCGTAACATCCTCGCTTGCAAGCGATCGGATATCACCACGCTTGCTTCCGGAAGCATAACTCCAATGCCACTTACCCGCGACTTCTTAATATATCCGTCATTCAACACATTGCCGCTATCAGTGTCGATTAACGCCGTATGATTGGTGTTGTCGGCGGAAGAGAAGCTAATTCTGGCAACCTCTAGGTCGTTCCGTTTCCCAAGGGTGATTGCCTCTCCAATCGTCCTTAGCGGCGCATCGCTCCACGTTGTCCGTGCGGAGAGCACAATCGACTTCTTTACCGGATACACACGCCGACCCTCACCAAAGCCAATCCGCTCGGTTGATGACGTCTCTAGCGCGATTCCTCTTAACGCTCCTGCTTCAATGTCGTCGCGAAATTTGTTGGACAGATGCCCCAACAATTCCACTCGATTCTTATACTTTTGCATGACGGGCTGCCCATCCTTGACGGCGCCGCTTGGATGGGGATGGGAAAAATCATCCGGATGCACGCGTTTGATTTGGCGCAGGAGGTGATTGAAATACCGCTCGACGCGTGCCCTCGGCAACGTTGGAGCTTCTTCCAACATCATGAGGTAGCGAAACCGCCGCTTGGGCACTTCGTCAAGACTTATCGCGATATGCGCAGATTCCGGACGACCTTCGCCTTCGGCCTTAGCCTCATCTCGTTGATCGTCGGTTTCTAAGTGAGCAAAGGACGCATCGGGAGCGTCAGCATCGTTTGAATAGAGCAGAAGCCAGAGCACCCTACCAACGACTTGGTGAGACCGGATGTATATCTTCTTGCGTCGATCTCGTGACCAGTACGTCGTATTTGCTTTATCGGCAGCAAGTTCAACGATCTTGTCGGCGATCCATTCCATCGATTTCAGGGGCGACGTTTCAGGGTCGGACCGCACCTGACAATCAAGGTATAAAATATCGCGAATCTGCTGCGTTCTCATGCCGCTCCTCTCTGCGTGAGGCGCGTAGAATAGACGCATGTTTCACAACTTCAAGAATGACCAACGTCTGGCGACTATTTATCCGAAGCTTTTACGCAACTCGATTTTCGGCTTCCTGTGGGTCGGCTTGGGCGGGTTAGTCGCGTTCTCGAATGTGGGCAAACCTACGTCCTCCCTGTCCATCAATGGGACATAATTCCTAATTATATACTTGACAAAAGTAGGGGGTGGACTCATAACGGAACCAAGGAGTTACCGTTATGGACATCACCGCACCGATCTACACCGACGCCGAGGCAGCCCGCGAGCACCTTGAG
>NZ_JBFOCI010000030.1:0-875 GCF_040813675.1 Mesorhizobium marinum
TTTGGTCTCAGGACATGAGCGTGATACGCATTGTCATTGGGCTCAACCCCTGAAATTGGCGACGATGTCACCGGAAGTTTCGGGTCTTTTCGGGCTTCTGCGAGTTCTTTGGCCGGCACCACCGCCCAGCCATCAAATTGTTTCACTTTCGAGAACGTTTGACCGGCCAGATCAGCGCGGTGGCGGAGGTATGTTGAAACTTTCCGATCTATCCCGGTCGCACCAAGGCGATCCAGGGACACTTCATTCCCACGGGTTTCTTCGAAATGATTCAATCTCAGACCGGAGAAGTTAGGCTGTCCTGCCGCCCCTCTAAGCATCGGCTCTTCGAAAAGCCGACGCCCAATCTGCTCGTTCATTCCAACATTATTGGGCGGGATCCATCTTGCCATGCCGACCCGATGTAAGCTGCTTGGTCACCGAACGCAGTTCCTCTCTGAACGTATTACTGCCTCTACGGATAACTGTGTGAATTGGACTATCTGGCGCAATTGTCGGTACCGCGAAAAGGATTGTTTCTTGATCCGANCCGATGTAAGCTGCTTGGTCACCGAACGCAGTTCCTCTCTGAACGTATTACTGCCTCTACGGATAACTGTGTGAATTGGACTATCTGGCGCAATTGTCGGTACCGCGAAAAGGATTGTTTCTTGATCCGACACAACGCTTGTCATCGAGCCGTCCGCTGTCTCGAACTCCGCGACAAGGTCGCCTGAGTTTGTCGCATAGAGGTGTGGTTCGGTTGGTAGCAGGTCAGCACCATGCCGAAAGAAAGCGATAGCTGCAAACGCAGCATCCTCAGTGAGCCATTCGGTCGAAAATTCGCCTTCATACTCCTCAGGCAACACCGAATCTCTAATGCGTGCTTCGACAAG
>NZ_JBFOCI010000031.1:0-863 GCF_040813675.1 Mesorhizobium marinum
CCAGGTCAGCAGCGCGGCGGCCTTCGAGGCGAGGCCGGGCACGACCATCCGCTTGCCGCGCCGGAAGCCGCGCCATGCGCTGGCGGCGACCTCGTCGGCGGTGAGGTCCGGAAGATAGCTGAACACCCGGAGATCCTTGATTCCGCGCCCGCTCAGGAAATCGGTCTCGACAGGGCCCGGCACGACGCAGGTCACCGTGACGCCGGTGTTGCGCAGCTCTTCGTGAAGCGCCTGCGAGAAGGACGACACGAAGCTCTTGGTGGCGTAGTAGACCGCCATGTGCGGGCCGGGCACCAGGCCGGCGATCGAGCCCATGTTGATGACGCCGCCGCGCCGGCGCCCGACCATCGCCGGCAGCAGCGCCAGGGTGAGTTCCACCAGGAGGCGGGCGTTGAGGTCGATCATGTCGAGCTGGTCGGCCAGCGGCTGCGCCGCGGCGAGGCCCTGGATGCCGTGGCCGGCGCTGTTGACCAGCACGTCGCAGACGAGGCGATTGTCGTCGAGATAGTCCTTCACCCGGCTTGCCGCGCCCGCGGCGATCAGGTCGAGATTGAGCACGAAAGCCTCGCTGCCGCGCTCCTCGACTTCGCGGGCGATCGCCTCGAGCCGCTCCTGCGAGCGGCCGATCAGCACGATGGGCTGGCTGCCCGCGGCGGCCCGCGCCATCGCCAGTCCTATTCCATTGCTTGCGCCGGTAATGACGATGGCCGGGCGTAGCCCATCGGGAAGCATCAGGCGAACCTCGAAAACCTAAAGCTGAATCCGTCCGAAAAGGGCGGCGGGGCGAACCAGGCGCTTGCGATCGGCGGCGAAACCATTCCCTAGCGCCCTATGGCCGGCTGCGCAATTCTTCGGCAATCGCG
>NZ_JBFOCI010000032.1:0-861 GCF_040813675.1 Mesorhizobium marinum
ACGGTTTTCTTCGCACAATTTTTGAAATGCAATCTTGATCTCCGCCCCTTTATCGACAGCCGCATCCCGAATAGTTTTTTCTGAAAAATAGTAAGTCATTATGTCAAATACAGCGCGATTTATTCTCTTTTCATACATAGAACCATTCCATTTTCGAAGCTCTGCCCTTTCTCCAAATATTACTCTGGTCGCAATAAGCGATTTATCAAGATCACTGGCTTGAAGCGACAACTTTTCATTTTCTGCATCCCAATTTTCATTGAAATATTTAGTAGTATCATCGAGGAATTTCTTCAAATCTCCTGAATAATTTTGGATAAAATTGCGATACGCGAAGAATCGCAAAACCAATTCGACGTCGCGCATGCGAAAGTCAGGCTCTTTTAGCTTCATTGCGTTTTTCAACGGCTCTGACTCAGTGGAGAAATCGTCTATGAAGTCGGAGAATGGGCCTGGATGCAGGGCCTGCCTTAGCTCTTGAGGTGAGAGTTGAACGCTTCCAGTGTTGATTCTAAGAAAAACAGAGTAAAGATACTTTTCCGACTTCCATCCTCTTATCACNTTGAGGTGAGAGTTGAACGCTTCCAGTGTTGATTCTAAGAAAAACAGAGTAAAGATACTTTTCCGACTTCCATCCTCTTATCACAACGGTTCTGACCGTTTGATTCTCAAAGTTGTTTAATTCATCTTGAAGCTTAGGGTCATTCTTCAAATCATTATACGTGACACCGTTTAATTCAGCCCGATCGTTTAGACCGGTCAACCTAAGCTGGGGGAATTGATGATCATCACCATCTGACAGAAATTGACGCAACGTTAGAAGTCTTTGCTTTCCGTCAATTACGATAAAGCTGCCCTTCC
>NZ_JBFOCI010000033.1:0-836 GCF_040813675.1 Mesorhizobium marinum
GAAAAAAGAGGGGTACGACCCCGCTAAGAAGGGCTCTTACGGCAACGTGTGGTGGCAGAAAGTTCGCCGCATTTGGTTGCAGCATTTTCAATCTGCCGTCTTGCACGATTATCTACCCCGCATCGTAGATCGATGCTCTTTTCACAGCGTAATGCAACACGGACGCTGCATCGTTAAGACCAACGGATCCTCTCAAAATCAAGATTGGCTCCCACTCGAGTTTGGCGCCGCCGTCGCACGTTTCGGCCACAGCATGATCAGAGATTCGTACCGGCCATGGAATGGTATCGAGGGACTGGCGCGGCTGTCCGAATTTATGGAATCCAGCTACGCGAATTCTGGCGACAAACTGAATTCATCAGCTCACCGCCTTCTAAGGAATTGGGTCACGAATTGGTTTCTGTTGCTGGATTTTTCTGGCACCGCATACGATGCGCTAGCGATTGAACCCATCAAAGCGGGTAAGATCAATCTTAACCTGTCCCCCGCATTAGCANGAATTGGGTCACGAATTGGTTTCTGTTGCTGGATTTTTCTGGCACCGCATACGATGCGCTAGCGATTGAACCCATCAAAGCGGGTAAGATCAATCTTAACCTGTCCCCCGCATTAGCAAGCCTGCCCAACTGCCTGTTCGAAGATTTGTGCCTCAACCCGGCTCCGGGTGACGTGTTCGGGCTCGCTGAAGAGACTATGAAAACTGGCCATGAGCTAGGCCTCGCAACTGCGCAACATGCCGTCTCTTTGACCAACGCCGCATTAGTCTCTAAGCAGCAGCCGGCGCTACCCTACCTTTTGCCCGAACAAATTCCGACCGACGACCCATCAATCCGGCA
>NZ_JBFOCI010000034.1:0-768 GCF_040813675.1 Mesorhizobium marinum
TCCAGAAAGTGCGAGGCAGGATCGATGCGGCCCATGAACGCCATACCCAAGGCTGCCGATACCAGTGTTTTCGGGCTGTTGGGGTTGAGTTCGGCGGCTAATTCGTAGTGCACTTCGGACTGTTGGAACTGGCGGGTCATCGCTGTTGACCAGGCGACGACCAAATGATTTCGTGCATCCAGTGGATCAAGGGCCACGGCGCGGTGGGCCAGTTCAGCAGCCGCCTTCGTTTTGGAAGGATCGGCAGGAATTCCCGGTCTGATGAATTGCCGCGCATTGTGAATGCTAGCTAAGCTGGCGTAAGCAGGTGCGAAGTTCGGATCGGCAACGATCACGCCTTCGAACAGACGCTCGGCCTCGTCATCGGCATCTGGTGTCCAGTGAGTCAGTAACTCCTCGCCGCGCAACCAAGCGTCATAGATACTGAGATTTTGCGGGAGGCCTCTGACTTGGCGCGACAGCCTGTCATGCGAAAGGTACACCTCGAGAGTTGAAGCGATCCTTCCGACCAGCTGTTTCTGCAAAGATAACCAGTCCCCGAGTGAGAATCTAAAGGAATCACTCCAAATAATTTGGTTCGTTTCGGGATCGCTTACCGAGACGACCAACTGCATTTCATCTCTATGATCCACGCATTGGGCGGTCAGTACATAGTCCGTGTCGGAATCGTCCTTCGCGCCATCTTTCAACTCGATTACAGTGAACTCCCGAAACTTGGACAGATTGCTGATTAATTCAGAACGAAATCCTGAAACGAGAAGAGAGATC
>NZ_JBFOCI010000035.1:0-768 GCF_040813675.1 Mesorhizobium marinum
ATCGGACTACGGCGCTGTCGGTCTTGTGGGCTAGCACCATTTCAGCGATCTCGTGGGGCGTGTCCGTATTTATGGCAATCCAATCACGCAGCGACGACCGGAACCCATGCGGGCGGGCGTCCATTTTGCGGCGCTCCATGAACCTGGACATAGTGGCGTCGCTAATCACACCCTTTCGGGTGCCGGGGAAAAGAAAGCCGTCGCGGCTGTACTTCTGGGCTTCTGCAATTATCGCCAAAGCTTCGGCGGACAATGGCACGCGGAAGTCTATCGTGTCGCCGCGTTTGCCCTTCATCAGCTTTGCAGGAATCGTCCATACATCGCCAGAAATGTGGCTTTCGTGTAAGTTCCGGAGAGGTGCTGAGCGGACACCAGTCAAGATCAACAACCGAAGCGCCAATTCGCCGGTGTTGTCTGGGTTGAGGCTTTTGTAAAACGCCGGAACATCACGCCAAGGCAATGCGGGTACATGTTCGACCGTATGGTCTTGATGACCCAAGAGCGCGCGGGCCTTCGCTGTGGCTTGCACGTCCACGTTTAGCCCGAGAGCCGCCGCGTGCATCAAGATAATGCTCAAACGCTGAATCGCCTTTTCGGCGGTCTTAGCTTTCGTTCGCCAGATCGGCTTTAGGCAATCGCGGATATCGGTCTGGCTGATCTCCGCAACTGGCATTTTTCCCAGTTTGGGCAGAATGTGAAGCTCCACAGGGCTGAACCAGCGTCCGGCCGTGCCGTCTCCTTTGAGACTGGTCTTGCGCGCCTCAAAAG
>NZ_JBFOCI010000036.1:0-763 GCF_040813675.1 Mesorhizobium marinum
CTGAAAGGGCCCATGGCCAACGCGGTTCGCAAACACTATCCAGGATTCCGACCAAAAATCCTTTGGATGTTTGTCACCGAAAACATCATTTGGTCAAAGCCAGATATTGAACGCGCTCGCCAAGAAAACATTCAGGTAATGCGGGAAAGCGAATACCGCTATTTCAGCCAGATTGTAGACCACTTGGGAACAGGCGCTCGCTCCCAGTTCTTGGCCGAATATCTGAAGGGATCATCCATCGCGGAAATGGAGGGTGTCACGACTCCAGCAATACGCGGAACGCTCGGAGGCAATCGCTTCTATGCGTTTGTTGCCACCCCGGAGCAAATGCTGAAAATTGCATTTGTGAACCATCGAGCATTGAATGACCCAGAAGGGGCGCCAGCATATCAGCGCTTGATCCAAAAATCACGACTGAAGCAAATCGCCAAATTTCTTGGCGGAGGCGGCTACTTCCCGAACAGCATTCTTGTAAACTTCAAAGACAAGCCGCGTTTTGACTTACTCGAAAATCAGGACGAGTGGCCAGTGCAATTTGGCACCCTGTACCTTCCCAGTAAGTTCAAAAGCGCTTGGATTGTGGACGGTCAACACCGGCTTTACGCCTATGGCGATCTAGAGAAGAAACGAAGCACTGATCATCTGATTGTTGTGGCATTTGAAAAGCTCGCTGATGCTGCTGAAGCAAACCTTTTTGTGACAATCAACCACGAGCAGAAGCGCGTCCCGAAAAATCTTCTGGTGGAACTGGAGGGGGAATTGA
>NZ_JBFOCI010000037.1:0-707 GCF_040813675.1 Mesorhizobium marinum
AAGGACGCCGGCGTCGACATCGCGTCGGTCGCCGGGTCCGGCCCGCACGGTCGCATCGTCCGGGCCGATGTCGAGGCGATGGTCGCCGGCGGCAAGGCCGCGCCCGCGGCAAGGGCCGACGCGCCGGCCGCGGCTCCCGCCGTCAGGCCGATGTCCGACGACGCCGTGCTGAAGCTGTTCGAGGAAGGCTCCTACGAACTCGTCCCGCACGACAACATGCGCAAGACCATCGCCCGCCGGCTGGTCGAGGCGAAGTCGACCATCCCGCATTTCTACCTCACCCTCGACTGCGAGATCGACGCGCTGCTGAAGCTGCGCGCCGAGATCAATGCCGCAGCCCCGGTGAAGAAGACGGAGAAGGGCGAGGAGCCCGCCTACAAGGTCTCGGTCAACGACATGGTCATCAAGGCGATGGCGCTGGCGCTGCGCGACGTGCCGGCGGCCAACGTCTCGTGGACGGAAAGCGCGATGGTGCAGCACCGCCACGCCGATGTCGGCGTCGCCGTCTCGATCCCGGGCGGGCTGATCACGCCGATCGTCCGCCGCGCCGAGGAGAAGACGCTGTCGGTCATCGCCAACGAGATGAAGGACCTTGCCGCACGCGCCAGGAACAAGAAGCTGAAGCCGGAAGAATACCAGGGCGGCACGACGGCGGTGTCCAACCTCGGCATGTTCGGCATCAAGGACTTTGCCGCCGTCATCAACCC
>NZ_JBFOCI010000038.1:0-684 GCF_040813675.1 Mesorhizobium marinum
CCTGGAATACTCGCCAGACGGCGAGTGGATCTACTTCAACTCCGAGCGGGCCTCTCCCGGGCACGCGCAGTGTGCTTTCGGATGGCGACGAAGGACGGGCGGCTCGAGCAACCGGGCTGCAGATACGGTCCGCATGATCTTCCAGCGATATCGTTCCCTACAATCAGTTCCAGCCGTCGCTGACGAAGTGAATGCTGGCGGCGAAAGTCATGTCGATGCTTCGGATGCAGATCGAATGGATGCAGGTGCAATGCATGGCTCGTCCGCATCAGGCCGAGGCAGCAGGCTGCCATCCTTCACCCGGGGCAAACTCTACCACATGCTCTCCAATGTCGTTTACATCGGCAAGGCAAGACACAAGGACCGCATCTACGACGGTGAGCATGAGGCGATCATCGACGAAAGCACGTTTAGGTCGGTTCAAGCGCTGTTGAAGGGCCAGGCGCCGAACCGGAGAAGCGGGCCAACAGCAAGAGCCGACACCTGCTCACAGGCCTGCTGTTTGACGAGACCGGCGACCGTCTAAGCCCGGTCTTCACGGTCAAGGATGGCAAGCGGTACCGCTACTACATCTCCAATCGGCTGGAGACGACCAACGGAAAAGACCCTTCCAGCTGGCGGCTGCCGGCGGATGAGTTGGAGCGCACAGTCCTGCATCAACTGGACGTCATGTTGCGGGACAAG
>NZ_JBFOCI010000039.1:0-636 GCF_040813675.1 Mesorhizobium marinum
CACAAGGCCGCCGAACGAACTGAGTTTTCCTGAAACCTCAACCAGTTGACCTTCGAGCCCGTCGATATCCAGCTTCAGGTCTACAATAGACATTTGTCTGTATGATACGGATGGTCTTGCGTCATTCTGAATCAGAACTTCGTAGGTGCCATCGGACCGTAGCAATATTTCGCGGCCGTCCTCACTCCTAACTACTTCATCAGCATGGGCTACATCCGCAACAATCAAGCCAACTGCCAGTACCAAATACCGAGTCATCCCAAGATCCACTCCCGCAGAATCTGAAATTAGCGCAACGTACAGTCTTGGCAAGTGCACGCGATCACAGGCAGTCTTGCCTTGGGAACCGACATGAGCGAACTTGCAACGCTCATTGTGAGCGAGGGAAGCATATGAGGGTAGTTATCGCCACTCTTGGGTCAGGGCAGATCGTAGCTGGGGTCCTAGTTTACATAGCGGCAATTTCGGCAATCCATGAAATCCTGGGTGCTTTACTTTTTGGGCTAGGTACTATGTGCGTTGCACTGTCTGTTGTGATTGGAAAACTTGAACTGATTTTGGAGAGGCCCTTGGAACGGCTGGATGCAGCGAAATAGCCATCGCGTCTAGGGCTATGCTGCCCTGCTTGGACTACGC
>NZ_JBFOCI010000004.1:0-422972 GCF_040813675.1 Mesorhizobium marinum
GACCTTGCCGCACGCGCCAGGAACAAGAAGCTGAAGCCGGAAGAATACCAGGGCGGCACGACGGCGGTGTCCAACCTCGGCATGTTCGGCATCAAGGACTTTGCCGCCGTCATCAACCCACCGCATGCGACGATCCTGGCGGTCGGCGCGGGCGAGGAGCGGGCCGTCGTGAAGAACGGCGCGGTCACGGTCGCCACCGTGATGTCGGTGACGCTGTCGACGGACCACCGCGCGGTCGACGGCGCGCTCGGCGCCGAACTGCTCGCCGCCTTCAAGCGCCGCATCGAAAACCCGCTCGGAATGCTGGTATAGTGTAAAAGCCTCCCCGGCCGGGGAGGCTTTTTAGCGCCCCAGGAAGCCCCGCGCCGTCAGTTCGTCGCGCACGGCATTCCAGGTCGCGCAGGCCACGACGGCGCCGCGCGACATCAGCTTCTCGCCGTGGCCGGCATAGGTGTGGCCTCCGCCGGTATAGCCGATCGCCGTCATGCCCGCCGCAACGGCCCCTTCCACGCCGAGCGGGGAATCCTCGATCACCGCGCAGCGCGACGGGTCCGCCCCCATCCGTTCTGCGGCGTAGAGAAAGATGTCGGGCGCCGGCTTGCCGCGCTTGACCATCGAGGAACTGAAGATCGCATCGCCGAAGAACGCCAGGAGGCCGGTGATCTCGAGGCTGTGGTTGATGCGCTCGATCGACGACGACGACGCCACGCAGCGTTCGGCGCCCAGCCCGTCGAGAAAATGCCTCAGCCCTTCCGTCTCGACCAGCTTTTCCGTGAACAGCCGCTTCGTTTCGGCCCAGATGTCGTCATGCGCATGGTCCGGAAACCGGTGGCCCGTCAGTTCCTGGATGCGAACCAGGATGTCCGCCTGCTTCATGCCGATGCATTGCGCGATGATGTCGGCGCCGACGCCGTCCATGCCATGCTTCCGGTAGACCCGTTCATAGGCTTCCGCCGCCAGGGGCTCGCTGTCGACCAGCACGCCGTCGCAATCGAAAATGATCAATCTGTCCGCCACGCCAATCGTGTTCCTGTCCTGTGGTTGCAGTGTCTGCCGTCGAGCCGTCAGCGGGGATTGCCGAAACGGATCGGGCGCGGCCGCGACGGCGCCTCGAGTGCTTCGACCATGGCCGGCCGGGAGGACGGATCGTCGGGCAGCAGCCAGTTTGGCTCCGCGCCGAGGAAACGGTCCAGGAAGGCCACCGCATAGGCCGGCATTTCCTCGACGTTCTCCCGGTAGGACCACCAGGTCCTGAGGTCGTCGGCGCAGGTGTCGATTGCCGGCGCCTCGCCGAACTCCTGCTCGTATATGGCGGCGATCGCCGAAACGCAGAAGTTGGTGTAGAGGAAGCCTTCCGGCCAGAACGCGACGATCTCGGCCATCTCCGGCCCGGCTGCTGCCGACGGTGGTGTCCCCTGAACCGCCTTCGCCGGCTCCTGGCGGATCAGTTCGCGCAGCACGAGGCCGGCCGCGAAGATGACGAAGTCGGCGCGGTCGACCTTCGCCAGGTCCTTGCGCTTCTCCATGGTCTCGACCCAGTCGAGGAACGCCCGCGTGAGCTTCGCATCGTCGATCTCGAAGCGCAGCCCGTAGGTCGCGCCGACCAGGCGGGCGTGGCTGCGAAAGGTCATGCGGAACCAGCGCAGCCGCCTCAGGCGATGCCCGAGATCCGGCATCAAAGCCAGTTCTTCCTTGAAGCGCAGGTCCATCGGCCTCTTTTCCATCCCGGAGCCTTACCACCGCCTCCGACGTCGGCCAATCCGGCAACGAAGTGTGGGGATCGGGCCCAGTCGAAATTATACACATTGACATTACAGAAAACAAATGTTCTCTGATTGCCGGCTCCGGGGCACATTTTTCGAGCCCGGGAAACGGCTTGGGAGGAAGCCATGGCAATTTGGCAATGGGGGTTGCTGGCGCTGTTTTGCGTTTGGGCGCTGCAGTCGCTCGGCGTTTGGCTGCAGATGCGGCATTACACCGACGTCTTCAAGGGCGTGACCCAGCAGTTCAACGACGGCTTCGTCGGCGCCGGAAACTTCCGCGGGCGCTTCTCCAAGGGCACGATCGTGGTGATCGTCGTCACCCCGGATCTGATCGTTCGCCGCCTGCTGGTCATGAGCGGCCGCACAGTCTTCACCAAGTTCCGCAGGCATGAAGAGTTCGAGGGGATGACCCTCGAGGGGCTCCGGTCCAATCCCGCAGTGCTGGGAGAGGGGGAACCGGGCGTGGCCGAGGCCGTAAAAAGGGCGATCGAACAGATCGATCGCGCGCGGTCGGAGCCAGGGAGGCAGCCGGGCTTGTCCGGCTTGAACGCAGCTCGCGCATAGCGCAACCGCCGTTGCCGACAGGGACAAGGAGGCAAGGCGGCTGAAGGAGGAGTTATGTCAGTCTTTTCAATGTTGGCACAGCATGCCGACATGGCCGTCCAACACCTGCATGTGGCAGGTGCGATGGTCTCGGATGCTGCAATTCACCACGGCGCGGCTGGGCTCGACCATACGCGCGACAACCTCATCGTGCTCGCGCAAGCGACCACGGACGCTCCGGCGGCGGCTCCTGGCGGCGGCATCTCCGTCGAGGAGTTCAAGGACCGGCTGCAGCATGTGCAGCAGGAAGAACAGCTCGGCTGGCTGACCGCCGCCGGCAAGTACTTCATCGGCATCTTCCAGAAGGGCGGCGAGGTGTTCGCCGGCTTCGTCACCGGCATCATCCCGACGCTCGTCGTTCTGATGACGGCCTTCTACGCGGTCACCGAACTGGTCGGGGAGCAGCGTGTGCACGGCATCGCACGCGGCGCAGGACGGATCGCGCTGACCCGCTATACCGTGCTGCCGGTCATCTCTGTCTTCTTCCTGACCAACCCGATGGCCTACACCTTCGGCTCGTTCCTCGAGGAAAAGCACAAGCCGGCATTCTACGACGCCGCGGTCTCCTACGTGCACCCGCCGCTCGGCCTGTTCCCGCATGTCAATCCGGGCGAATACTTCGTCTGGGGCGGCGTGCTGGTCGCGCTGCTCGAGCTGGAGCGCCAGGGCGCAGTCGCCTCGGGCTATCACATCCAGGTCGCCATCTGGTACGCCATCGTCGGCCTGATCGTGATCCTGCTGAAGGGCATCCTCACTGAGCGGATCACGGCCATCATGGCCCGCCGCCAGGGCGTTGAACTCTAGTTCGGGGCCGGGAGGACATCATGGCAAAGTCTTACAAGGCCGTAAAAATCTCACGCGGTTCGACCGGCTGGGGCGGTCCCCTGGTCATCGAACCGACCGAGCAGCGCAACAAGATCGTGTCGGTGACCGGCGGCGGCATCCATCCGCTTGCCGCGAAGATCGCCGAACTGACCGGGGCCGAGGCCGTCGACGGCTTCAAGGCGCCGCCGATCGAAAGCGAGATGGCGGTGGTCGTCGTCGATTGCGGGGGCACCGCGCGTTGCGGCGTCTATCCGCGCAAGCGAATTCCGACCGTCAACATCACGCCCGTCGGGCAGGCAGGCCCGCTCGCGCAGTTCATCACGGAGGACATCTACGTCTCCGGGGTGAAGCCTGAAAACATAACGTTGGCGGACGGTTCCGAAGCCGTCACGGCCGCAGGGGAGTCAGCGGAGTTGAGCACTGCACCAACCGATTCGCCGGCTGTGAAGGCCGCCAACGTCGCACCGGAAGTCGAAGGCGGGCTCGTCGGCCTGATCAGTTCGGTCGGTCGCGTCATGGGTCGCGTCGTCGGCATCTTCTTCAACGCCGGCCGCCGCACCATCGACCAGGTCGTGCGCAACGTGCTGCCGTTCATGGCGTTCGTGACGATGCTGATCGGCCTGATCCTCTACACCGGTATCGGCGACCTGCTCGCCCAGCCGATGGGACCGCTGGCCAACAACATCATCGGCCTGCTGATCATCTCGGCCATCTGCGGCCTGCCGTTCCTGTCGCCGATCCTCGGCCCGGGCGCGGTGATCGCACAGGTGATCGGCGTCGCCATCATCGGCCCGCAGATCGCCAACGGCACCATCTCGCCGGCAATGGCCCTGCCCGCGCTGTTCGCCTACAACACCCAGGTCGGCTGCGACTTCGTGCCGGTCGGCCTGGCGCTCGGCGAGGCCAAGCCCAAGACGATCGAGATCGGCGTGCCGGCGGTGCTCATCAGCCGCCAGATCATGGGCCCGGTTTCGGTCCTGATCGCCTGGGCGTTCAGCCTGGTCGTCCTGTAAGCCAAGAAAGGTTCGCCACATGTCTGTACTGCTCAAGACGAGGGTCACCGCAATCGGTCCCGAAGTGGCGGACCTTGCCGAAGGCGGCGTGGTCATCCTGTTTGCGGATGGCTCGCCCCCCGAACTGGCCGAGGTCTCGGTGCTGCACAGCGCCGAGACCGGGCCAAGCGACGACGCGCCGACCAAGGGCGCGTCGATCGCGATCGGCGACGTCAGCGCCGAGATTACCGCCGTCGGTCCAGCCGCCTGGAACAAGGTCCGCGAAATCGGCCATGTGGTCATCAATTTCAATGGCGCCGCCGAAGCCGAGCGGCCCGGGGAAATCTGCGCGGCCGTTGTCGACGCGCAGGCACTGGTCGGCGCCCTGAAGACCGGCGCCGTCATCGTCGTCGCGGCGGCCTAGTCGCCCACAAACCGTACAGTTATCTAGGATAGTGCCCATGGAACGCTCGACAATCGTCAGAGTGCACGACGGACTTCACGCGCGCCCCGCGACCCGATTTGTCCGGCTCGCGAAAAGCTTCGAGAGCGATGTCGAGATCGTCAAGGACGGCAAGTCCGTCAGCGCCAAGAGTTCAGTCAAGCTCATGCTGCTCTCGGTGAAGGAGAACCAGGAGGTTACCGTGCGCGCCGACGGCGCCGACGCCGCCGAAGCCATCGAGGCGCTGATCGGCTATCTGGAGAACCCCCGCGCCGGGCTCGACGAGGATGCAGAGACAGAGGATCAGCCCGCCGCTCCGGCTGCGCCAGTTCCAGTCGCCCGCCCTGTCTCCGACGATAGCACCGATGGCCGCCTGCGCGGCATTGCCGCCAGCGAAGGCGCCTCGGTAGGCCCCGTGTTCGCGCACTTCCCCAAGGAGATCAGGCCGCAGCCGCACACGCTGCCGGCGCACGCGATCCCGGCCGAGATCGAGCGGCTTCACGCCGCCGTGAGCCTCGTTCGCAAACGCATGGCCGACGCGCTGGCGGACGCCACGCTCGCCGAAAGCGATCGCGCCATCGTGGCCGCGCTGATGGACATCGCCGGCGACGAAGCGCTGATCGACCAGGCCGAGCGCTGGATCGGCCAGGGCATGGACGCCGTGTCGGCGGTCATCGGCGCGACCGATGCAACGGCGGCCGAGTTCAGCGCGGTCGAGGACGGTTATCTGGCTGCCCGCACCGACGACATCAACGCCGTCGGACGCCAGATCGCGCTCGCGCTGCTCGGCGAGGAAGAAGCCGACCTGTCGACGGTGCCCGAAGGCGCGGTGCTCGTCGCCGACGACATCGGCGCCTGGGATCTGGCGCGCGCACCGCTCGGCCGCATCGGCGGCATCGTGTGCGGCAAGGGCGGCGCGACCTCGCATATTGCCATCATCGCGCGGTCGCACGGCATTCCGGCCGTGCTCGGGCTCGGAGAGGCCGTCAAGGACCTGGCCTCGGCCAAGGAGATCGCCATCGACGGGGCAGCCGGCTGGGTGGCGGCCGAGCCCGATGACGCGGTGCGCGCCGAAATCCTGCGCCTGACCGGCGACGCCCTGCGGGAGCGCGCCGCGCTGGCGGAGTTCCGGGACGCCGTGCCCAGGCGCGGCGACGGGACCGTCATCGAGGTCGCCGCCAATCTCGGCTCACTCGAGGAGATCGACCCGGCCAAGGCGGCCGGCGCGATGGGCGTCGGGCTGTTCCGGACGGAGCTGCTCTTCATGCGGCACGCGCATCTGCCGTCCGAAGACCTGCAGGCCGAAACCTACGCCACCCTCGCCAAGGCGTTCGCGCCATGGTCCGTGATCATTCGCACGCTCGACATCGGCGGCGACAAGCCGGTCGCCGGCATCGAGTTTCCGGACGAGGAGAACCCCTTCCTCGGCTGGCGCGGCATCCGCATGTGCCTCGACCGGCCGGATATCTTCAAGACACAGCTCAGGGCCCTGCTGCGCGCCGCCGTGCACGGCAACGTCAAGGTGATGCTGCCTATGGTGGCCGAGATCGCCGAGGTCGAACGGACCAAGGTTCTGATCGCGGAGTGCGAGGCCGAACTGGCCGAGGCCGGCGTGCCGACCGGACGCTTCGAACTCGGCGTCATGATCGAAACGCCGGCAGCGGTGCTGATCGCGCCGCAACTTGCCCGGCATGTCGCCTTCTTCTCGATCGGCACCAATGACCTGACGCAATACGTGATGGCGGCCGACCGGCTGCATCCGGCGGTCGCGCATCTCAACGACGTCACCAATCCTGCGGTGATGGCCGCCATCGCGATGACGGCCAGAGCCGCGACGGATGCGGGCATCATGGTTGGCATGTGTGGTGAGGCAGCCGGGCGCGCCGACCTGATTCCGGAGTTTGTCCGCCTCGGGCTGACGGAGCTCAGCATGAGCCCGTCCTCGATCCTGCGGGCCAAGAAGACGATCACGGAGCTTGTTCCGGAGACGCCGGCCGATTGAAACCCGGCTCAGAAACCGCAGGAGGCGACGACGGGTGTGGCGCCCATGACGCTAGTTGAGATGGGTAAGCAGGCCGGCGAACAGCGCGGTGAGCCTGTCCATCCGCTCATCGCCATCGAGCGCGGCGCGAATGCGATCGCCGCGCGCGCCAACGGCAAGCGACGCGATCTCCATCAGTTCCGCCGCGGGGGCGCCTTCCATGTCGAGCGTGGCCAGCCCGCACGCGATGGCGATGGCCGCGAGCGCGTTCGACGCGACCACGCCATCGGCCCCTGTCGATCCGTCCGCCCCGACCGGCGCCAGCCTGACCGGCCCCTTGCGAACGAGTTCGACGAAGAGCGACGCGCACAGCGCTGCGACCAGTTGGATTCGCTCGTCCCTTTCCGTTTGCGCGTGCAGCCTCGCGATCGGTCCGGCGGAACCCTTCTCGAGCTTTTCGTGGACCGCCGCGAAATCGCTTTCGAGAATGCGGAAGTCGCTCAGGCCGTTCTTCACCAGCGCCAGCTTGGCCAACCGGTAGAGATCGCGCCTGAACGCCCGTTCGCCATCCAGCGTCGCGTCGCCCGGCCCGCGGAAATAGGATTGCAGCGGCTGCGGGCCGGATCGCGACGCCCCTCCCGCTCCGGGCCGCGGCGCGAGCCCTTCCGCGATCGTCATGACGTCGTCGAAGGCGCTCGCCGCGTGTCCGAGCAGGCCCTCGATCCCGCGAACCGGAAGAGGCTGCCCATTGGCGTCCGCCGCCCGGCCTTGGCCCGGCGCGTGATCGTGCCTGTGCTGGCGCACGATCGAGCGGAAATCGCGCAGTCGGTCCTT
Organism: Mesorhizobium marinum; assembly: GCF_040813675.1. Taxonomy (NCBI): domain Bacteria; kingdom Pseudomonadati; phylum Pseudomonadota; class Alphaproteobacteria; order Hyphomicrobiales; family Phyllobacteriaceae; genus Mesorhizobium; species Mesorhizobium marinum. The sequence continues at coordinate 7,441 of NZ_JBFOCI010000004.1, forward strand.
CACCAGTATCCTGACGTCTTCGGACAATTCTCTGAGCATGTCGATTTCCTATCGGGCGCCTGGCCCCATGATACAGGCGTTCATCGCGCGCTCCAAGCAAATGCGCTAGCTGTGTACGCGACGAATCTCCAATTGCATTCATGCCCTTGCATGCGGTCTAAGCGGACGACAGGCTGGCCTGAATTCCTGGCCGGATGGCGGATTTAGCGGGGAATCCCATGGTCAAAGGCCCCAGCCCCTCGGGCGCACGCAAGAAAGCCAACGGCGACGAACCGGCAGCGCCGGCGAATGACCGCAGGGCCGACAGGCTGCGGGTGCGCGCCGCCTGGATGTATTTCATCGAACAGATGACACAGAACCAGATCGCCGACGTGCTCGGCGTGGGCCGCATCACGGTCGTGCGCATGCTCGCCGAGGCGCGGGCCCGCAACGAAGTCAAGATTGCGATCGAGAGCGAACTTTCCGAGATCGTGCGCCTCGAACGCAGCCTGGAGGCGACGTTCGGGCTGCAGCAGGCCATCGTCGCTCCCCTGTCCAACGCGCAGGCGGACCCCATTCCGGTGATCAGCGCCAGGACCGGGGCCTTCCTGTCCGAGGTCATGCGGCCGGGCATGCGGGTCGGCGTCGGCTGGGGTCGAACCCTGTTCAGCACACTCTCCTTCATCAACCCCAAGACCCTGCCCGACTTCAAGGTCATTTCCCTGCTCGGCGGCGTCGGCGTCGCACGTCAGATCAATCCGGCCGAATTCGCCTGGCGCTTCGCCCAGGCGTTCCAGGGCGAGGGCTACCTGATCCCAGCGCCCGCGGTCGTCGACAGCGTCGAAACCAAGATCGCGCTGATCGAACGCTGCGGCCTCCAGGACATCTTCCGCATGACCGACGAACTGGACGCCGTGCTGCTCAGCATCGGCGGCATCCGCTCGGCCACCACCTTCTACCGGGGCGGGTACCTCAAGGAGAGCCAGCGCGAGGAACTCGTCGCGCGGGGAGCCGTCGGCGACGTCCTGTTCCATCCCTTCAACGTCGATGGCGAAATCGTCGACCATCCGATCAACAATCTCGTCATGTCGGTCGACGTCGACCGGTTGCGCAAGGCGCCGATGCGCATCCTCACCTCGGGTGGCCCCGAAAAGGTCGAGGCGCTGATCGGCGCCTTGAAGCTGCTGACGCCGACGGTGCTGATCACCGACGAGGAAAGTGCGCGCCGCATCCTCGCGTTGCGCGGGGGCAAGGCCTGACGTCGCACGGGCGGCCGGCGGCTCCTAGGAAGCGTTCGCCTTGACGCTGAGCCTGACGGGGCTGAGGTAGTCTTCGGTCGGGCGGCCGACGCCGACATAGGCGAAGCCGTGCCCCTTCACCTCGTCCTTGCGGTAGATGTTTCTGAGATCGACCAGCAACGGCGTCTTCATCACCTGCTTCAGCCGCTTGAAGTCCATCGCGCGGAAGGCGTTCCATTCGGTGATGATGACCAGCGCCTCGGCGTCCTTGGCGGCATCGTAGGGATCGCTCGCGAAATCGACGTTCTCCATCATCGTCCTGGCATGCGCCATGCCTTCGGGATCGTAGGCCGATATCTCGGCTCCGGCGTCCTGCAGCGCCTGGATGATGGTCAGCGCCGGCGATTCGCGCATGTCGTCGGTGTTCGGCTTGAAGGTCAGGCCGAGGATGGCGATCTTCTTCTCGCTGACGTCGCCGCCGCAGGCCGCCACGATCTTGCGCGCGATCGAGCGCTTGCGCGCGGTGTTGACCGCGACCGTCGTCTCGACAAGCCGGAGCGGGCTGCCGAAGTCCTGCGCGGTCTTGGCAAGCGCAACCGTATCCTTCGGGAAGCATGAGCCGCCGTAGCCCGGGCCGGCGTGCAGGAACTTCGAGCCGATGCGCTTGTCGAGGCCGATGCCCTGGGCCACCTGCCGAACGTTGGCGCCGGTCTGCTCGCAGAGGTCCGCTATCTCGTTGATGAAGGTGATCTTCATCGCGAGGAAGGCGTTGCCGGCGTACTTGATCAGCTCCGCGGTCCGCCTTCCGGTGAACAGGATCGGCGCCTGGTTGAGATAGAGCGGACGGTAGACCTCGGTCATCACCGCCTCGGCGCGCTCGTCGGAAAGACCGACGACGATGCGGTCGGGCCGGCGGAAATCGTCGATTGCCGCGCCCTCGCGCAGGAACTCGGGATTGGAGACGACCGCAACGTCGGCCGCGGGGTTCGCCTTTTTGATGATCTTTTCGATCTCGTCGCCGGTGCCGACCGGGACGGTCGACTTCGTCACGACCACGGTGAAGTCCTTGAGCAGCGGAGCGATCGTGCGGGCGGCCTCGTGGACGAAGGACAGGTCGGCATGGCCGTCGCCGCGGCGCGCCGGCGTGCCGACCGCGATGAAGATCACCTCGGCGCCCTCGACGCCGCCGGCGAGATCGGTCGTGAAGGAAAGCCGGCCCGCCTTGACGTTGCCGGCGACCAGGCTGTCCAGCCCGGGTTCGAAGATGGGGATCCGGCCGGCCTGCAGCGCCGCGATCTTGTCCTCGTCCTTGTCCACGCAAACGACGTCATGTCCGAAATCGGCGAGGCAGGCGCCCGACACCAGGCCGACATAGCCACTGCCTATCATCGTGATCCGCATTCGTAAGGTCCTTTCAGCTATTCGGACGCCGCAAGCTGCCAACCCTTTGCGGACCGTGCGGCGGACAGCAATCTATCCGGTTTCGAGGTTTCGTTCCATCCGGGGCGTCCTGACCCAGGGGCAGGAGATTTCGGACGTCCAGCCCGCTTGGCCCGACATCGCGGCACGCCGGCAGCCTCGGGGACGGAAACCGCAGATGTCCTGATCTGTCAGGAGAGGAGCCGCCGCCGGCGTCCAGAGGTTCCAAACGGCTGCGCGAGGCTATATATGCGACCGCTTGCCGCAGGGCGTGGTCGTCAAGCGCCATCCCGAAAACCCCGGATCGAATGCGATGAACCAGATTTCGCCAACAGCACGACTGTCCGCCACGCCAGCCGATCAGGCAATCGTCGCACGCGGTCTTGTGAAGGCCTTCGGCGAACTGCGCGCCGTCGACGGCATCGACCTCGATGTGCCGCGCGGCATGATCTTCGCGATCCTCGGCCCGAACGGCGCCGGCAAGACGACCCTGATGCGCATGCTCGCGACGCTCTCGCGCCCGGATTCCGGCGCAGCCACGGTGATGGGTCACGACCTGCTGCAATCTCCCGACGGCGTGCGTGCTTCGATCGCGATGACCGGCCAGTTCGCCTCGCTCGACGAGGATCTCACCGGCCGCGAGAACCTGATCCTGCTCGCCCGCCTCTGGGGCTTTCGCGGCCGCGCCGCGAAGGCGCGCGCCGACGAACTGCTGGCCGCGTTCGACCTGTCGGACGCCGCCGGAAAGCAGGTGAAGGCCTATTCGGGCGGCATGCGGCGCAGGCTCGACATCGCGGCGTCGCTGATCGTGACGCCAGGAGTGCTTTTCCTCGACGAACCAACGACCGGCCTCGACCCGAAGGCGCGCAAGGACGTCTGGCGGATGATCCGCGGACTGGCCAATTCCGGCGTCACCATCCTGCTCACAACGCAGTATCTCGAGGAAGCCGACCAACTCGCCGCGCGCATCGCGGTCATCGACCATGGCCGGAAGATCGCCGAAGGCACCAGCCGCGAGTTGAAGGCCGCCACCGGCTCGGGCTTCCTGCATGTCGCGCTCGCCGATCCCTCGCAGCTCGACGACGCCGCGGCCCTGCTGGAGCGGCGGCTCGGCCAGACGGTCCAGCGCAGTACCGAGGGGGCCGAGCTTTCGGTGCCCGGGAGCACGGCGCGGGCGGCGAACGAGGCGCTCACCGAACTCATGTCGAGCGGCATCGAGATCTCCGACTTCTCGATGGGACAACCGAGCCTCGACGAAGTGTTCTTCGCCCTCACCGGCCAGCCTGCGTCAGAGGAGAACAAGAAGGAAGAAGCCGCGTGAACGACACAGCCTCCACCCAGCTTCTGCGGCGGGTCGACCGTCCCGCGCCGCCCTCGGCGTTTTCCAACGCGCTGGTCTTCGGCTGGCGCGCCGTGCTGAAGTTCAAGCACGTGCCGGAGCAGCTCTTCGACCTGGTCATGACACCGATCATGTTCACGCTTCTGTTCACCTTCGTGTTCGGCGGCGCGCTGGCCGGCTCGCCGCGCGAATACCTGCAGTTCTTCCTGCCCGGCATCCTCGTGCAGACCGTCGTCTTCAACTCGGTCTATTCGGGCATGGGGCTGTCGACCGATCTGGGCAAGGGCCTGTTCGACCGCTTCCGCTCGCTGCCGATCTGGTCGCTGTCGCCCTTCGCCGGCCTGATGGTGGGCGACATCCTGCGCCATCTGATTGCCGGCGGCATCATCCTGGTCATCGGCCTGATCCTCGGCTACCGGCCGGAAGCCGGTGTCGTCGGCGTCATCTCGGCCTTCGCGCTGCTCATCGCCATCGGGTTCGGCATCGGCTGGATCTTCATGGTGCTCGGCCTGCTGATCCGCACGCCGATGACCGTGATGACGATCGGCTTCACCGCCATCTTTCCCCTGGTCTTTGCATCCAACATCATGGTCGATCCGGCAACCATGCCGGGCTGGCTGCGCGTGTTCGTGGAGGTCAACCCGGTCTCGCTGATGACGACGGCGATGCGCGGCCTGATGAGCGGAGACGCGACGGCGGCAGAGATCGGGCTTGCGCTGATCGCGCCGGTGGCTCTCACCGCCGTCCTCGCCCCGCTGACGCTCTGGCTCTACGTCCGCAGCGATCGCTGACAGGCCGCTACCCGCCCGAACGGACCGTCGCGGATCGCCGCGCCCGATCACGTCGCCTTTCACGGTTGCAATTCCGCGTGAAACCACGGAATGTGCCTCCAGTCGCGTTGATTAGACGACGAACAAAACGGGAGGAACATCAGTGACGAAATCGCCTTTCCTTTACTCCGCCGCTTTCGCCGCGACCCTGGTCGCGGGCGCCGTGTCGGCGCAGGCCGCCAGCCTGACCCTCTACTGCTCAGCCGACGAAGCCTGGTGCCAGCAGATCAAGACCGGCTTCGAGGCCGAGACCGGCATCACGGTCGACATGACGCGCAAGAGCTCCGGCGAGACGTACGCGCAGGTGCGCGCGGAAGCCTCGAATCCGAAGGGCGACGTCTGGTGGGGCGGCACGGGCGACCCGCACCTGCAGGCCGCCGAGGAAGGCCTGACCGAGGCGTACGAATCGCCGATGCGCGGCGAGCTCTACGACTGGGCCATCAAGCAGGCGGAAGCTGCGGACAACAAGACGATCGGCGTCTATTCCGGCGCGCTCGGCTTCGGCTACAACAAGGATCTGCTCGCCCGCAACAACCTGCCCGAGCCGAAATGCTGGGCCGACCTGATCAAGCCCGAGTTCAAGGGCCACGTGCAGATCGCCAACCCGAACTCGTCGGGCACCGCCTACACCATGCTCGCCACGATGGTGCAGTTGATGGGCGAGGACCAGGGCTTCGACTACATGAAGGCGCTGCACAAGAACGTGAACCAGTACACCAAGTCGGGCTCCGCGCCGATCAAGGCGGCGGGCCTCGGCGAGACCACCGTCGGCATCGTCTTCATGCACGACGCGGTCTCGCAGTCGGCGGCCGGCTTCCCGATCGTCACCGTCGCGCCGTGCGAGGGCACCGGCTACGAGATCGGCTCGATGTCGCTGATCAAGGGCGCCCGCAACCCGGACGAGGCGAAGAAGTTCTACGACTGGGCCCTGACCGCCGCCATGCAGGACAAGGCGAAGGACGTGAAATCGTTCCAGATCCCCTCCAACAAGAACGCCACGCCGTCGCCGCTGTCGCCGGACCTCTCGGCCATCAAGCTGATCGACTACGACTTCAAGAAGTACGGCTCGAGCGACGAACGCAAGCGCCTGCTGCAGAAGTGGGACACCGAGGTCTCGACGCTGCCGCAGTAGTCCTGACGCTTTGCGCGCCAGACGCAGCCTTCCCGCGCTTCACCCGACCGTCGCCCTGTGGACGGCGGTCGGCCTGGCAGGATTCTGCCTGCTGCCCTGGTACGGGCTGCGCGACAACTTCTTCACCTTCTCGTGGCTGTTCGACGGCTGGCCGCTGTCGGACAAGGTCGCACCCGCCCTGTTCCTCGTGCTGCAGGGCGAGAGGCTCTGGCTGGCGCCGATGGTGCTGCTGCTCGCGGCGCCTCTTCTCCTCTGGCGACGGCGCAAGCAGGACCCCGTGTTCGGGGCCCTGCTCATCGCTGTCGGCGCGGCCGGCTTTGCATGGTTCATGCTGCAGGGCTTCGGCATCGGCCTCCGCGGCTTCCAGTGGCAGTGGCTGACCGCACTCTTCGGCGACCTCGATGACAGGCAGTTCGGCATGGGGTGGGGCGCGGTGCTGGTGGGCAGCGCCTTCCTGTTCCTGCTGACGCTCGGGTTCGCGGCGCGCGGCGCGGTCGGCGGCGACGAGTTCGTCGTCGGCGCGATCGGCTTCGTGATCGCCGCGGTCGCGCTGTTCATCTTCATGCCGATCCTCCAGATGTTCGCCAGCGCGCTGGTCACGCAGGACGGCGACTATTCACTGGCTGTGTTCCTGCAAAAAATGTTCAGCGAGCGCCTGTGGGGCCTTTCCTGCCTTGCGGGCGGCCCGCGCTGCGGCGTCGCCTGGAACTCCTTGTTCCTCGCCGTCCTCGTCGGCGTCATCACCACCGCGCTCGGGCTCGTCTTCGCGCTGATGGTCACCCGTACCGGGTTCCGCCACGGCGCGCTGCTGCGCGCACTGACGGTGCTGCCCATCATCACGCCGCCCTTCGTCATCGGGCTCGCCATCATCCTGCTGTTCGGCCTGTCCGGCGTCGTCACCCAGACCGTCGCCGACCTTTTCGGTCTGCAGCCGACCCGCTGGGTCTACGGCCTGCCCGGCCTGCTGATCGCGCAGGTGCTCGCCTTCACGCCGATCGCCTTCCTCGTCATGATCGGCGTCGTCGAGGGGGTGAGCCCGTCGATGGAAGAGGCAGCCCAGACCCTGCGCGCCAGCCGCTGGCAGACCTTCGTCACGGTCTCGCTGCCCCTGATGCGCCCGGGATTGGCCAACGCCTTCCTCCTCGGCTTCATCGAATCGATGGCCGACTTCGGCAATCCGCTCGTTCTGGGCGGCAATTTCGACGTTCTCTCGACCGAAATCTTCTTCGCCATCGTCGGCGCGCAGTACGATCAGGCGCAGGCGGCGATCCTCGCCATCGTGCTGCTGTTCTTCACGCTCGGCGCCTTCTACGCGCAGCGCTTCTGGCTGGGCAGCAAGTCCTACACCACCGTCTCCGGCAAGGGCGACGCCGGGGTGCATCCGCAACTGCCGTCCGGCTTCCGCAAAATCGTCTATGCGATCGCCGGCTTCTGGACGTTGTTCACGCTCTTCATCTACGTCACCATCTTCTACGGCAGCTTCGTGAAGCTGTGGGGCGTCGACTTCTCGCTGACTTTCGACCACTACGTGAAGTCCTTCGCCGTCGGCTGGACCGAGTTCGGCATCCACTGGCGCGGCGCGGCCTGGAGCTCCTTCTGGACGACGATGCAGATCGCGCTGATCTCGGCGCCGCTGACGGCGGCGATCGGCCTGCTCACCGCCTACCTGCTGGTGCGGCAGAACTTTGCCGGCAAGAATGCCTTCGAGTTCGGTACCATGCTGTCCTTCGCAATCCCCGGCACCGTCATCGGCGTCTCCTATGTGATCGCCTTCAACGTGCCGCCGATCGAGATCACCGGTACCGGCATCATCCTGGTGATCTCCTTCATCTTCCGCAACATGCCGGTCGGCGTGCGCGCCGGCGTCGCCTCGATGTCGCAGATCGACCGCAGCCTCGACGAAAGCTCGCTGACGCTCGGCGCCAACTCGTGGCAGACCTTCCGCAAGGTGGTGCTGCCGCTCCTGCGCCCGGCGATCCTGGCCGCGCTCGTCTATTCCTTCGTGCGGGCGATGACGGCCATCAGCGCCGTCATCTTTCTCGTCAGCGCCCAGTACGACATGTCGACCAGCTACATCGTCGGCCGCGTCGAGAACAACGAATACGGCATCGCCATCGCCTACTCGGCCGTCCTGATCCTGGTCATGCTGGTTGTGATCGGCATCATGCAGCTCCTGGTCGGACGGCTCAACATCGGCCGCCGCCGCGACCAGGGCGACCTGTCGCAATCGCGCACCAACGTCGATCTGCCCGGCCGCCAGCCGGCGTTTTCGGGAGGCGGCTGATGGCCGAGATCAGAAGCAACGCCGCGTCGGTGGAATTCCGCGACGTCACCAAGATCTACGGCAAGAGCCGGACGCCGGCCGTCGACGACGTCTCGCTCAAGATCGAGGCGGGCAGGCTCGTCACGCTGCTCGGTCCGTCCGGCTGCGGCAAGACTACGACGCTCAGGATGATCGCCGGCCTCGAGATGGCGACCGCCGGGCAGATCCTGATCGGCGGCGTCGACGTGACCACGCTGCCGGCCACCGACCGCGACGTCTCCATGGTGTTCCAGTCCTATGCGCTGTTCCCGCACATGACGGTCGAGGAGAACGTGCGCTACGGCCTGCGCTTCTCCGGCTTCGCCAAGCAGGAGGTCGCCGAGCGTGCCAGTGCCGGACTCGATCTCGTCGGCCTCTCCGACTATGGAAGCCGGCTGCCGAGCCAGCTCTCCGGCGGCCAGCAGCAACGCGTCGCGGTGGCGCGTGCGCTGGTACTCGAGCCGCAGGTGCTGCTGTTCGACGAACCGCTCTCCAACCTGGACGCCAAGCTGCGCCGCCATGTGCGCGAGGAGATTCGCGAGATCCAGCAGAAACTTGGACTCACCGTCGTCTACGTGACGCACGACCAGGAGGAGGCGCTCGCCGTCTCCGATCGCATCATCGTGATGAACAACGCGGTCATCGCCCAGGACGGCACGCCGCGCGAACTCTACGACGCTCCCGCCAACGGATTCGTCGCCGACTTCATCGGCGAAGCCAACATCTTCGACTGCGCGATCGAGAGCGTCGAAGACGGCGTCGCCTCCGTAAGACTGGGCGACCTGACGCTGACCCTGCCGGCGCGCGGCTTCGGCCCCGGCCCCGCCAGGCTGGCGGCGCGCCCCGGTCGGCTGACGCTCAATCCACACGGGACGCCCGACACTTTGCCGGGCACCATCTCCAAGGCGACCTATGTGGGCAGCCACCTCGAATTCGTGGTTTCGACCGGGCTCGGCGAGGCATTCGTCGTCACGCCCGACGTCGATGCTCCCTTCCAGGCTGGCCAGGCGGTCGGCCTAGGCTTTCCCGCTCGCGGTCCCGTCCTGATCGGCGGATAGCCAACGCCTCGATCGACACGCCCCCCCGGTCGGCACGGCCACCCCAAAACAGATTCCGCTCATCCCCTGAACGGGTGATGTGCGGGCTTCGCCGTTCAATATGGTTCGCGGTCAGTCCAGCTTTCGAGGCGCCGCGTGACCATCATTTCCGCTGTCGGCAAACCCAGCCGCAATACGCACCAGCGCGGACTGGCTGTTCGCGCCGGTCTTGCCGTAGATGGCTTTCAGCTGGCTGCGCACCGTCTCGACCGAAACGCCGGCGACGCCGGCGATCTCGCCGGGGCGGCGTCCATCCAGGATGCCTTCGAGCACCCGCGTCTCCGCCGGCGTCAGGCGAAACCGAACGGCCATCGCCTGCGCGCCCGGCACGACGCGACGCGTTGCGATCAGGATCGCCAGGGCGCCACCCAGGAATATCGCCGAACCGTTGTCCTCGGCTACGCGAACAAAGGTCACATCGGCGTCGCCGGCCGCGATCCTGCGCGTGATGAGGTCTCCATAGCGTCCGCGCAACGCATGGCTGAAGACGCTCTGAGCCATGGAGTCGCGGAAGGACACGCGGCCAGCGGCATCGACGCCGAGCACGTCGCCTCCGGCCAGGCACGCTTCGCCTCGCTGCGAGGCGTGGATCACCTTGCCGGCCACGTTGACCACCACCACGGCGATTCCGCCGAGTTGACCCAGTTCTCGCGCAAGATCGCCGCCCAGGGGTGCCTTGCGGTTGACGTGGAAGTCGGAAACGCGCCGAAGATGCGGCGCGATGCGGGTGAGGTAGGCGGCCCGTCCGCTGTTGCGCTCGAAATCGGAGTCGCCGCTCAGCACGGAGAAGAGGAAAAAGCAGTCGTCGTCGCGCCGAACCGTCACGCCGACCCCGCTTTCCTGGTCCTGCAGCCGCAGGAAGTCGTTGTAGTATTCGGTGCGCAGGAAACGGTCTCGCGATACGATCTGTTCACCCACCACACCGAGACCGATCGGCGTCGATGCGACCTGCTCCATCCAGGGGTTGAGCGGCGCGAAGTGGCTTGCATAATCGCGCTGGACGGCTTCGGGAATCCCGCTGGCAAGCGTGATGGCGCCGCTGCCGCTCTTGGCATCGTGATAGAACAGCGTGGCGAAATCCGAATGGGTCGCCGCGGCGACCTCGTCGACCACGCCCTGCCATTCGATCTCCCCGAGCAACGCGGAATAGATCAAGGCGATCGCCCGATCGCTCTCTTTCCCCGCCATGCCCCGTCCCCCCTGTTCCCTTAGGTCAATTCCTAGCATCAAACAGAAAGAGAAATCGACATGCAGATGAAGACGACGGCGGCCCTGCTTTGCGCGGGCCTGGCAGCAGCGGGCTGCGAAACCATCGACGGCGGCGGCGACGGATATCTGACCCACTCCGAGCACCGCCTGAGCGCGTCGGAACGCGCCGCCGTGGAAACGGGCCTCCGGAACTATCTCAAGGTGCCGGTCGCGGTGTCCGGCCTGCATGCCAGCTACAGGCTGGCCGACGGGCGCGTCGCGGTGTGCGGCTACGTTTCCGGTCGAAGCGGCGGAAAGGCGACATCGCCGGCGCTGTTCGCCGGCTCGCTCGCGGCCCCCGGCAGCCGCAACTTCACGCCGCTCCGCGTCCCCGGAAAGGGCCAGGACACCCAGCGCATCGCCACCGTGCGTGCCTATTGCCAGGCGGAACAGATCAACATCTGACGCCGCCAATTCTCCCAAACGCAATCATACCAACTGCAAGGACGTTTTTCATGAAATTCACTCCCCTCGTCATCGCGCTCTCCGCTTCGCTTGCCTTCAGCGCTTCGGCGCTGGCCGCCGATATGACCGGCGAGACTGCCCCATATGATTGGTCTGGCGTCTATGTCGGTGTCCATGCTGGCGGCGCCTGGGCGAGAGCCGACGACAGCGCGGATCGCGTCAACCTCGGCGGCGGCGCGATCGGCGGCTACGCCGGCGCCAACTGGCAGGTCGGGAAATGGGTCGTCGGCATCGAGGGCGACGTCAACTTCACCGCGAACGACGGGGCTATCTACGGCATCGACATCGGGACGGGATGGCAGGGCGCGCTGCGCGGACGGCTCGGCTACGCGATCGACAGCTTGCTGGTCTACGGCGCCGGCGGCCTCGCCGTCTCAGAAGTTTCCGTCGATGCGGCGCCGATCATCGACGAAACGGAAACCTTCGCCGGCTGGACCGTGGGCGCCGGCGTCGAATACGCGTTCACGCAGAACTGGGTTACCCGCCTCGACTATCGCTACTCGGACTATGGCGGCAGCAATTTCGGCTTCATGGGAACGACCGATGTCGACGTCACCGAGCACGCGGTGCGCGTCGGCGTCGGCTACAAGTTCTGACAACGTCTCGCCGCGACGGCCTTGCTAACGGGCCGTCGCGGCGAATTCCGCCGACCGCCGGCGCGGGATGCCGGATCAGATGTCGTAGAACTTCGCGCCAAGCGCGTGGATGGCATCGTAGACGTCCGCGCCTCCGGCGACCACCACCGTGCCTTCCTTCAGCACCGTCTTCGGGTCGGGCGTGACGATCCGGCCGCCGGCCTCCTCGACCAGCAGCAGCCCGGCGATGCAGTCCCAGGCGTTCATGTGGTTCTCGATGTAGCCGATCAGGCGACCGGAGGCGACATAGGCCAGCATCAGCGCGCCCGACGCGTTGCGGTAGAAGACGCCGCCCTGCGCCAGGAGGTCGGTGATAAGGCCCGGCACCGCAGCGGTCTCGCGGCGATTCGAGAAACCGATGCCGAGGGACCCGTCGCCCAGGCTGCTGGAGGCGGTCGTGCGCATCGGCCTGCCGTTCAGCCACGCGCCGCCGTCCCTTTCGCCGTAGAAGGTCTCGCCGGTCGATGGTTCATGGATCACGCCGGTGACCGTCACGCCGTCCCTGGCGCAGGCGATCACCACGCACCAGGCGGGAATGCCGCGCACGAAGTTCGCCGTGCCGTCGATCGGATCGATCACCCAGTCGTAGCCGGTGGTGCCCGCCTTCGGCGCATGTTCCTCGCCGATGACGCCGTCGTCGGGATAGGCTTGTGCCAGTTCGCGGCGCACGAAAAGCTCGACCTCGCGGTCGGCCTCGGACACCAGGTCCTGGTGTCCCTTCGCCTCGACCGTCAGAGTATCGAGCCGGCGGAAATATTCCATGCCGAGTTTCCCGGCGCGCTCGGCGAGCTCTCGGGCAAAGGTCAGGCGTTCGCTATGGCTGGTCATGGATTCCGCTACCGTCTGGATGAACTGCGCGGAGCGGACGCTCCGCGCGCCCTTCATAGGCAAGTTGACCGGCGCGCGAAAGGGCCCGCCGTTCGCCGGCTCACAAATCGACCGGGTTCAGGCCGTGCGTGTCGTCTTGGCGGCCAGGTACATCAGGCTGAAGCTCGCCATCTTTCGGTCCCAGCCCGCCTTCACCGCCAGGTCGATGATCGAGTCGAGATGCGGCTTGAGCGCCTCGCGGCATTCCGTCTCGTAGCTCGAATGGCGGATGGCGTTCTTGGGCTTTTGGACGACCGGTTCTCTGATCAGCATGGCAAGCACAGCAATGAGGGTTGGACTGCACCTTCCCTAGCGTGCACCGAACGGCGGTCAAGCGGCATTGAATTGCGCGCCCCTAACGGTCCACACAAAACTTTGGGCAGCACTCGGCACTGCAATCGTGGGCGGCGCAATGCGACGCGCTGCCTACGCCCGTGCGGGCCTTGGCCGCATGCTCCCCGACTTCCAGAGCAGCATGAAGGCGATCAGCATGTTGAGCAGGTTCCAGGCGATGCCGTTCAGGAACGCAGCCGCGTAGGAGCCGGTCAGGTCGTAGATCCAGCCCGACATCCAGCCGCCGAGCGCCATGCCCGCGATCGTCGCCACGACCACGATGCCAATGCGCTGCCCGGCTTCCGCCGCCGGCATGTATTCGCGCACGATGATCGCGTAGCTCGGCACGATCCCGCCCTGGGAAAGGCCGAATACCAGCGAGACGATGTAGAGCGAGGCGAGACCATCGAAGGGAATGTAGAAGAGCAGCGACAGGCATTGCAGGGTCGAGCCGACGAGCAGGGTTTTCACGCCGCCTATCCTGTCGGCGAGGAAGCCCGAGGCCAGCCGGCTGACCACGCCGGCAGCCAGCATGATCGACAGCATCTCCCCGCCGCGCGCCACGCCGTAGCCGAGGTCGACGCAGTAGGCGACGATATGCACCTGCGGCATGGACATGGCGACGCAACAGCCAAGCCCGGCGACGACGAGCAGCGCCTGCAGCGCTGCCGGCGAAAGCGATATCGGCTGCACCACGCGCGCCGCGCTTTGCGCATGCGCCTCGCGCACCGGCCGCCGGCGCCTCAGCATGAGCGACAGCGGGACCATGGTGACGAGGCAGATCGCCCCGCAGGCGAGATAGGTGAAACGCCAGCCGCCGTGGCCCATCATGTAGGGCACCACCACCGGCCACAGCGTGCCGGCGAGATAGTTGCCGGCCGCCGCGATCGAGACCGCGACGCCGCGGCGCCGTTCGAACCAGTGCGAGATGTCCGCCATCAGCGGGCCGAAGATGACGGACGAGCCGGCGCCGATCACCGCCTGCACCAGGGTGAATGTCAGGATCGACGGCGCAGCCGCCGCGAGCCCGAACCCGGCCACCAGCGTGATCGAGGCGATCAGCGCGGGAATCCAGTACCCGATGCGGTCGATCGCGCGCCCGACGAAGATGTTGCCGAGCGCGAAACCGACCATCGTCGCCGTGTAGGGGAGCGAGGCGCCGGCGCGGTCTATGCCGAATTCCGCCTGAACCGACGGCATAACCACGATGACGACCCACATGCCGGCGCCGCCGATCGTCGCCAGCACCGTGCCGATCGCCAGCCGCGCCCAAGCATAGGCGCCGTCAATGTCTGCGCCGGAACGCCGTTCCGGCCGGTCGGCAAGGGAATGGGATGCCACGGCGCTCGTCCCGTGCCCGCCTCAAGACGCATCAGGGCAGCCGGCACGACGCCGCCCGGTCAACTTGTATGGGAGTCCTATCCGGCACGCCGCGCCGCAGCGAGCGCCAGCAACGGATATCGATGATCCCAGGGCGCCGGTCGGACCCGGCGCGCGGCAGGCTCGCGCGTCAGCTCACCGTGAGCTCGACCAGGTCGGCGGCGAACCGGGTCTCGGAAAACTGCACGGGGCGGCCCTCGGGGTCGACGTTGACGTAGGCGGTCACGAGCACGATCGCGCCCGGCGCCAGTTTGAGGTCGGCGAGGTCCTGATCGGCGGCATGCCTGGCCGAAATCGAGGTCGACATGCGAAAGTAGTCGGACACCCCGTAACTCTTGAGTGCCGTCGTCACCGACCCACTCTCGGCATAGCGTGCCGCGATGCCGGCGAAGCGCACAGCATCGAAGAAACTCGTCGCCCGCGACACCGGCCGCCCGTCCGCCTCCGCAAGTGTCTCGAGCCGCACGACGGCGGCCGCCTCCGCCAGCCCCAGCGCCCCGGCGGCGCGCGGGTCCGCCTCCACCGCATGGCCGAGAAGGACGCCGCGCCGGTCGCGGGTCTGCCCCTGGAGGCCCTCTGAAAACCGGGTCCGCACGCCGATCGGATAGGCCAGCTTGCGCTTCCTCTCGATGAACGTGCCGCGACCCTGTTCCGCCCTCAGGACGCCTTCCTGCACCAGGGCCGAAATGGCGCCGCGCACCGTATGCCGGTTCACGCGGAAACGGGTCGCCAGCACCGTCTCGGGCGGAAGCCGCTCAACAAACTCGCCCGTGCCGATCGCCTGCCGGATCTGGTCGGCGATCTGCCGCCAAAGCGCGATCCCGCTCCTCCTGTCGACCCTGCCCGCCGTTTTCGTCGCCATTTCCCGCGCCTGTCATCCTGTCGTCATCGACACACGATAGCTATCGTGATAATTTGTAGCATCGTCTAGATCAATAGACAAATACTCAGGTACTGAACAATGGAAAGACCCACCGATCGCGTCGCCGATCTCGCGCGCAGGACCGCAATGGCCGCGTTCGCCCAGGCGTCCGGCGACGACCTGAAGCGGCTCAGCGACGCCGCCGGCGTCGTCCTCGAGGCAACGACGCTGCGCGGCCCGGAAACCGGCCTCGTGACCGTGCGCGGCAGGATCGGCGGGGGCGGCGCGCCCTTCAACACCGGCGAGGCGACCGTCACCCGCGCCACGGTCCAGTTGCCCTCCGGCCAGGTCGGGCATGCCTACGCGCTCGGCCGCGACAAGGAGAAGGTGCGCCTGGCTGCCATCCTCGACGCCACATGGTGCGCGCCAGAGACCCGGGCGACCGTCGAGGACGGGATCGTGGCGCCTCTCCTCGCGTTGCAGGCCGAGGCCGAATCCAGGCGGCGCGCCGAAGGCGCAGCCACGAAGGTCGACTTTTTCACCATGGTGCGCGGAGAAGACTGATGGCGACGCCGGGACAGAATGCGGGCGCCCTCGGCGCCGAACACATCACCGGCGGATTTGCCGACCCGGTATTCGACGCGCAGGCGGTCTTTCGCGCCGTCATGGACGCTATGGCGCGGCCCGGCAGCATCCGGGTCGCAGCGGCCGACACCCGGCCGCCGCCGCCGCTGTCGGCCGTCGCCGCCGCCGTCGCTCTCACCTTCTGCGACAGCGACACGCCGCTCTGGCTCGATCCGGCGCTCAAGCAGGCCCGGGCGGTGGCGAGCTGGCTTGGTTTCCACACCGGCGCGCCTCTGGCGGACAACCCGACCGATGCGCATTTCGCCCTCGTGGCGGACCCGGCGGGCCTGATCGCGCTCGACAATTTCGCGCAAGGCACCCAGGACTACCCCGACCGTTCGACTACCTTGATCCTGCAGGTCCCGAGCCTCTCGGCGGGCGAGCCGCTGGTCCTCAACGGCCCAGGCATCGACGGAAGCGCGACGCTCGCTCCCGCCGTCCTGCCGCGCCACTTCATCGAGCAGTGGACGCAGAACCGCGACCGTTTCCCGCGCGGCGTGGACCTCATCCTGGCCGCGCCCGAGGGCATCGCCTGCCTTCCGCGCACGACCCGCATTCGCCACCAGGAGGGCTGAGCCATGTACGTTGCCGTCAAGGGCGGAGAGGCCGCCATCCGCAACGCCCACAGGCTGCTTGCCGATCGCCGGCGCGGCGACCGCAGCGTGCCGGCCATCAGGCTGGACCAGATCGTCGAGCAACTCGGTCTCGGCGTCGACCGGGTCATGAGCGAGGGGGCGCTCTACGACCGCGAACTGGCCGCGCTGGCGATCGTCCAGGCGCGCGGCGACCTCATCGAGGCGATCTTCCTGGTGCGCGCCTACCGCACCACGCTGCCGCGCTTCGGCTACACGCGGCCGGTCGACACCGCCGCGATGCTGGCCGAGCGGCGCGTCTCGGCCACCTACAAGGATCTGCCCGGCGGCCAGATGCTCGGACCGACCTTCGACTACACGCACCGACTGCTCGACCCCGAACTGGCGGCGGGCGGCGCGGTCGCCGCACCGGAACTACGCGACGCCGAGCCCGAAGCGATGCCCCGTGTCTCCGACATCCTCGGTGGCGAAGGCCTGATCGAGGCCGACGGCGCACTGCCTGCCGGCCACGCCACCGGCGACATCACGCGCGAGCCGATGGAGTTTCCGCTCGCCCGCGACAGCCGGCTACAGGCGCTGTCGCGCGGCGACGAGGGCTTCCTGCTGGCGCTCGCCTATTCGACGCAGCGCGGCTACGCGCGCAGCCATCCCTTCGTCGGCGAGATCCGCATCGGCGAGGTCGAACTCGAACTCGACGTGCCGGAACTGGACTTTCCGGTGACGCTCGGCCGCATCCGCGTGACCGAATGCCAGATGGTCAACCAGTTCGCGGGGTCGGCGAAGCAGCCTCCCCAGTTCACCCGCGGCTACGGGCTGGTGTTCGGCCAGAGCGAGCGCAAGGCGATGGCGATGTCGCTGTGCGACCGGGCATTGCGAGCGCGCGAGCTCGGCGAAGACATCACCGCGGCCGCCCAGGACGAGGAGTTCGTCATCTCGCATTCCGACAATGTTCAGGCGACCGGCTTCGTCGAACACCTGAAGCTGCCGCACTATGTCGATTTCCAGGCCGAACTCGACCTCGTGCGCCGCATGCGCGCCGAGCACGAAGCAAAGGCCGCCGCAGACCAGGCGATGAAGGAGGCCGCGGAATGAGCGCGCAGGACGGGAACATCGCCACCTACAACTTCGCCTATCTGGACGAGCAGACCAAGCGCATGATCCGGCGCGCGATCCTGAAGGGCATCGCCATCCCCGGCTACCAGGTGCCGTTCGCCAGCCGCGAAATGCCGATGCCCTATGGCTGGGGCACCGGCGGCGTGCAGGTGACGGCGGCCATCATCGGTCCCGACGACGTGCTGAAGGTGATCGACCAGGGCGCCGACGATACCACCAACGCCGTCTCCATCCGCAACTTCTTCCGCAAGGTGGCCGACGTCGAGACGACGACCGCGACCGCGAAGGCGACCATCATCCAGACACGCCACCGCATCCCCGAGTGGCCGCTGACCGAGGGCCAGACGCTGGTCTACCAGGTGCCGATCCCCGAGCCGCTGCGCTTCCTCGAGCCGCGCGAGACCGAGACGCGCAAGATGCATGCGCTCGAGGAGTACGGTCTGATGCACGTCAAGCTCTACGAGGACATCGCCAGGCACGGGCATATCGCCACCACCTATGCCTATCCGGTGAAGGTCGAGGGGCGCTACGTGATGGACCCTTCGCCGACGCCGAAGTTCGACAATCCGAAGATGCACATGTCGCCGGCGCTGCAGCTGTTCGGCGCAGGCCGCGAGAAGCGCATCTACGCGATCCCGCCCTTCACCGATGTCGTCAGCCTCGATTTCGAGGACCATCCTTTCGAAGTGCAGAAGTTCGACAGGCCCTGCGCGCTCTGCGGCGCCGAGCAGGTCTATCTCGACGAGGTGATCCTCGACGACCGTGGCGGGCGCATGTTCGTCTGTTCCGACACCGATCATTGCGAGACCCGGCGGGCCAAAGGGCACGTTGGCGAACTCGGCGCCAAGGAGGCCGCGGAATGAGCGACGAACCCCTTCTGCGCGTTTCCTCGCTGTCGAAATTCTACGGCTCGCGGGTCGGCTGCGAGGATATCTCGTTCGAACTCTATCCGGGCGAGGTCCTGGCCATCGTCGGCGAGTCCGGCTCCGGCAAGACCACGCTGCTGAACAGCATTTGGACACGGCTGACGCCGACCTCGGGCTGCGTGTCCTACCGCATGCGCGACGGGACCTTCCGCGACCTCTACCGCATGAGCGAGGCCGAGCGCCGCTTCCTGATGCGCACCGACTGGGGCTTCGTGCACCAAAACCCCGCGGACGGCCTGCGCATGACCGTATCTGCCGGCGCCAATGTCGGCGAGCGGCTGATGGCCGTCGGCGACCGCCACTACGGACGCATCCGCGAAACCGCGATCGACTGGCTTGCGCGCGTGGAAATCGCGGAGGACCGCGTCGACGACGAGCCCCGCGCATTTTCCGGCGGCATGCGGCAGCGCCTGCAGATCGCACGCAACCTGGTGACGGGTCCGCGGCTGGTCTTCATGGACGAGCCTACCGGCGGTCTCGACGTCTCGGTACAGGCGCGCCTGCTCGACCTCTTGCGCGGACTGGTCAACGACCTCGGGCTCGCCGCCATCGTGGTCACCCACGACCTGGCCGTCGCCCGCCTGCTGTCGCATCGCATGATGGTGATGAAGGACGGCCATGTGGTCGAGACCGGCCTCACCGACCGCGTGCTCGACGATCCGCGTGCGCCCTACACGCAGCTCCTTGTCTCCTCCATCCTGCAGGTGTGACCATGGCAACGCCGGTCGTCGTCTCCGACGTGTCGAAAAGCTTCACGATGCATCTTCGCTCGGGCATCCGCCTGCCCGTCGTGGAGGGCGTGTCCTTTGCCATCCGCTCTGGCGAATGCGCCGTGCTCGGCGGCCCCTCGGGCGCCGGCAAGAGCTCGATCCTGAAGATGCTCTATGGGAACTACGCGGTCGACGCCGGGCAGATCATCGTCGACCACCATGGCCAGCTGATCGACCTGGCGACGGCGAGCCCGCGAACCGTGCTGTCCATCCGTCGCGACACGATCGGCTATGTCAGCCAGTTCCTGCGCACCGTACCGCGCGTTTCGGCGCTCGACGTCGTGGCCGAGCCGGCGATCTCGCTTGGCGAAGCCCGCGACGCAGCCCGGGACCGGGCGCGCGCGTTGCTCGATCGTCTCAACCTGCCGGAGAAGCTCTGGAGCCTGCCTCCCGCCACCTTCTCCGGCGGCGAGCAGCAACGCGTTAACATCGCGCGCGGCTTCATCACGCCGCACCCCGTGCTCTTGCTGGACGAGCCCACGGCATCGCTCGACGCCAGGAACCGCGAGGTTGTCATCGAGTTGATCGCCGGCAAGAAGCGCAACGGCGTCGCCCTGCTCGGCATCTTCCACGACGCCGACGTGCGCGAAGCGGTGGCCGACGCCATCATAGACGTGACGGCGTTTGCTCCGGGAAAGGCCGCGGCATGAGCAGGAGGCTGTCAGAGACGCCGCTTATCCACGACACCGCAAGGATCAAGGATTCGACTCTTGGACGGTGGACGGAGATCTCCGAGGGCTGCCGCGTTACGGAATCGACGGTCGGCGACTATTCCTACTTGATGGAAGGCTGCATGGTGTTCTGCGCCGACATCGGCAAGTTCTCCAACATCGCCTCGACCGTGCGCCTCAATGCGACCAACCATCCGGTCGAGCGGCCGACGCTTCACCATTTCACCTACCGCGCATCGGACTATTTCGACGACGCCGAACATGAGGCCGGCTTCTTCGCCAGGCGCCGCGCCAGGCGCGTCGCCATCGGCCACGACACATGGCTCGGCCATGGCTCGACCGTGCTGCCGGGGGTGACCGTCGGCGACGGCGCCGTCGTCGGCTCCGGCGCCGTCGTCACCCGGGATGTCGCGCCCTACACGATCGTCGCCGGCGTGCCGGCAAGGCCGATCAGGGACCGGTTCGACCGCAGCACGGCGGAACGCTACCAGGCGCTCGCCTGGTGGGATTGGGACCATGCCCGCCTGCGCGCGGCGCTGGACGACTTTCGGTCGCTTTCAGCCGAAGCGTTCCTGGAGAAACATGGCGGGTAGCCGGAGCCCCGCGCCGGCATTCCCATTCCACCCAGCCGCCGCGTTAACACCGCTTTTGCAACTTTGGCGCTATGTCGGTTGTGGCTGACGGGGCGCACATCACGGCATGGGTAAGGTTGTTCGTCTGGCGGAAATCCTCGGCGCGCTGAGCCGCGCCCTCGACCTCACGGAGGGCCAGCCGCCCGGCCACTGCGTCAGGTGCTGCTGGATCGGGATCCATGTCGGCCGGGCCATGGGCATGACGGAACACCAGCTGAGGGAGCTCTACTACGCCCTGCTGCTCAAGGATCTCGGCTGCAGCAGCAATGCCGCGCGTATCTGCGAGCTCTATCTGGCGGACGACATTTCTTTCAAGAACGACTTCAAGCTGCTCGACGGAAGCCTGCCGCAGGTGCTCCGGTTCGTGCTTTCGCACACGGGCGCCAATACACACCTAGCGCAGCGGTTCAGAAGCATCATGGCGATCCTGCAGAGCGGCGGGAAAATCGCGCGCGAGTTGATCGAGACGCGCTGCCAGCGCGGGGCGGAAATCGCGCTGCAGATGCGGTTCTCCGATTCGGTCGCGAACGGCATCCTCGACCTCGACGAACATTGGGATGGCGGCGGCAAGCCGCACGGCAAGGCTGCGGCCGACATCTCCCCCTTCGCCCGCATCGCCCTGCTCGCCCAGGTGGCCGACGTCTTCCACGCTGCCAGCGGACGCGCCGCCGCCTACTCCGAGATCGGCAACCGTTCGGGCAGCTGGTTCGACCCGGCAGCAGTGGCGGCTTTCCAGGCGGTTGCTGCCGACGACGCATTCTGGAGCATGCTCGCCTCCCCCGACATCGAGCAGGTCGTGTTCGATATGGAGCCGGGCCAGAGCGTGGCGCTGGCCGACGAGGACTATCTGGACGATATCGCCGGGGCATTTGCGCGGGTCATCGACGCGAAGAGCCCATTCACGTCGGGCCACAGCGAACGCGTCGCCGTCTTCGCCGACCTGATCGCCGAGGAGATGGACTTCGACGACGGCCGCCGACGCTGGCTGAAGCGGGCAGCCCTGCTGCACGACATCGGCAAACTCGGGGTAAGCAACTGCGTCCTCGACAAGCCTGGAAAGCTCGACGATGCCGAATGGGTCGCCATGAAGCGCCATGCCGAGCTTTCAGAGGCGATCCTCTCGCGCATTGCGGCGTTTGCCGACCTGTCGAAGGTTGCCGGCGCGCATCATGAACGGCTCGACGGCAAGGGCTATCCGAAAGGCCTCGCCGGTGACGAGATCGACCTCGAAACCAGGATCGTCTCGACGGCGGACGTCTTCGATGCGCTCACCGCCGACAGGCCGTATCGCGCCGCGATGCCGGTCGCAAAGGCGCTGGTCATCCTGAGACAGGGGGCCGGGGCGTCGCACGATGCACTCTGCATCGACGCGCTGGACCGCGCGCTGCGCAAGGCCGAAATTTCGGAAGCCGCCTAGCGAGCTTCCCGCGTCCGGAACGCCTTTTCGACAGGGGAAGGCCACGCCTGAAGCGTGACCCCCCCTGCCGTCGATATAGAAGGATCAGGCCTGCTGGATCGCCGACAGCTTCCAGTCGCCGCCCGTCTGGCGCACGAAGGTCCAGAGTTCCGTCGTCTCCGTCGCCGTTCCCGCCTCTCCCTCGACGACGTCCCCGCTCTTGCGGTCGCGCAGCACGTCGATCGCCGCATAGTTGAGCGCGGCTGTCGCGTAGTCGCGGTCGCCTTCGTTCCAGGCCTCGGCGATGTCGGCCTGCAGGAGACGCACGTCGCTGACATCGTTGCGGACGTCCTTTTGCGCGTTCTCGGCCAGTTCCTCGGACAGGTACGATACCATCTCCGGAGTCGCCAGGCGGCGCAGCTCCTTGTGGTCCTCGCGGCCGAATGCCTCCTGGACCTCGGTCAGCATGCGCTCGAACGTGTCGAGGTCCTGCTGGCCGAGCTCGATGTCGTGGAGCGTCGGCTGCGTGGCCGGTGCGGGTGCAGAAGCGCTGCCTCCGATACTCGGTATCTTGAACGAACGCCCGATATCGCTGCTCCCCACGTCACGACGGGCAACGCCGCCGCCGGCCCCTGCGCCCGCCAAGGCGGGCTCCGGCGAGCGGGCGGGCTGCGCGCGCAACAGGCGCAGGACCAGCCATATCGCGCCGCCGATCAGCAGCGCCTGCATCAACAGCCCGAACATGCCCGCGAGCCCGCCGAAACCCTGCCCGAGCAGCAGGCCGATCAGGCCGCCGAGCATCAGGCCGCGCAGCATCGAACCGCCGAAGCCGTTCATGAAGCCCGGGCGCTGCGACTGGGCCTGGGCGGCGCCGGGACGCGCAGCCGTCGGTCCGGTGTTCGGGGTCATCGAGCGCTCGACCGGAGCGGTCGGCTGCGGCGCGGTCCTCGTCGTCGGGGCCTGCTGGAAGGTCTTGGCGCCACGGCTGCCGAAGCTGCCGCTGCGCCGCGCGTCGGCATGGTCGACCGCAACCATGGAGAAAGCAAGGAACAGGCCCGCGAGTAGTGTCGCGAAGCGGGTCGTCCGAGAAAATTGCATCAGTGATTCCTCAAAATGAAATGCCGCGCCTATGTAGTGAAATCGGCGCCGGTTTTCAGTGCCTGCCGAGCGTTTTTGACGTCCGCTCACGCAGATTTTAGCCGCGAGGCAACTGCCCAAGGGCGCCACGAGGCCGCCACGCCGAACGCATGCGCATGCGATGCGACACGCAAGCCGCTGCCCGCCGTCTGTGGAGCGTAACAAAACTGACATGCTCCCGACACGGCACCTTCATGTCGGTCGGCTAACGCATTCCCGAAATCGGCAAGAAACCGGACAGGGAAGACGATATGTTGAAGATCCGCGACGTGACGCGCCGCTTCGGCGCAAACACGGCAGTCGACAACGTTGCGCTCGAAATCCCCAACGGACAGATGGTCGGCGTGATCGGTCGCTCCGGGGCCGGCAAGTCGACTCTTCTTCGCATGATCAACCGACTGATCGACCCGACCGAGGGATCCATCATCTTCGAGGAGACCGAGGTGTCCGCGCTGTCCGGACCGGCCCTGCGCCGCTGGCAGCGCGACTGCGCCATGATCTTCCAGCAGTTCAACCTCGTGCCGCGCCTCGACGTGCTGACCAACGTGCTGCTCGGCCGGTTGAACCATCGCTCGACGTCGCTCAACCTGCTCGGCATGTTTTCGCGCGAGGAGCGCGCCCAGGCCATCGCCTCGCTGGAGCGGCTCGGCATCGCGCAGGCGTCGCTGCAACCCGCCGGAACACTGTCGGGCGGCCAGCAGCAACGCGTGGCGATCGCGCGCGCGCTGATGCAGCAGCCGAAGATGATCCTCGCCGACGAGCCGATCGCGTCGCTCGACCCGATGAACGCCAAGGTCGTTATGGATTCACTGCAGGACATCAACCTGCGCGACGGCATTACCGTCGTCACCAACCTGCACACGCTCGATACCGCCCGCGCCTATTGCAGCCGCATCATCGGCATGGCTGCCGGCAAGGTGGTGTTCGATGGCGCTCCCGAGGACCTGACCCGAGAGGCGGTTCACATGGTCTATGGCGCCGACCCGGACGGTGACGAGATCTCCGAGGCGATCACCTCGACCAGCATCGCGGCGTCGCGGCCGCGCAAGTCGGCGCCTTCGCTCACGCCGGCTTTCGCCAGCACCTGAGCGCGTCCCGCGCCATGCATACCATTCATACCACCAGGCGTCCGGCAGACAGCCGGGTCACAACAGGAGAGACGAACATGTTCAGAAAAGCACTCTATGGCGCCGTGGCGCTCACCGCGATCATGGTCGGCGGCGCGCAGGCCGAAGACCTCAAGGTGTTCCGCATCGGCATCCTCGGCGGCGAGAACGAGGCCGACCGGCTGCGCAGCTTCCAGTGCATGGTCGACAAGCTGCCGTCGGTTCTCGGCGTCGAAAAGGTGTCGCTGTATCCGGCCGCCGACTATGACGGCACGATCCAGGGCCTGCTCGGCGGCACGCTCGACTATGCCGAACTCGGCGCGTCGGGCTACGCCAAGATCTACCTGGAAAACAAGGACGCGGTCGAACCCATCCTGACGACCGTCCAGACCGACGGCTCGACCGGCTACCATTCCATCATGGTCGCGCGCAAGGATTCGGGCATGACCAAGCTCGAGGACATGAAGGGAAAGAAGCTCGGCTTCGCCGATCCGGACTCCACTTCGGGCTATCTCGTGCCGGTCACCTCGCTGCCCAAGGATCTCGGCAACGTCGCCGTGAAGGAATACTTCGCCGAGACCGGCTTCGGCGGCGGCCATGAAAACCTGGTCCTCGAAGTCCTCAAGGGCACCTTCGACGCTGGCACCACCTGGGCCTCGGGCGTCGGCGAGTTCAAGGACGGCTACACGTCGGGCAACCTGCGCAAGATGGTCGAAAAGGGCATCCTCGACATGGACGACCTGGTCCAGCTCTGGGAATCGCCGCTGATCCCGAACGGCCCGATCGTCGTGCGCAGCTCGATGGATGCCGGCATGAAGGACAAGTTCAAGGCGTTCATGATGGAACTGCCGAAGTCCGACCCGGCCTGCTTCGCGGCGATCCAGGGCGGCGAATACACCAGCTACACCGAGGTGACGCCGGCGTTCTATCAGCCGATCATCGACGCCCGCAAAGCGCAGATCGGTTCGTAATCCTTCAGCCACTCGAAACGCGTCGCGGGAAACCGCGGCGCGTTCTCGTTTGAACGCCAGGCCGCCATGACAGCAATCACATCCGACACCGCCCTCGCCGTCGAACGGCATTGGCAGGAGCTGGCCACGCGCCGACGGCTCTATACCCTCGGCGGCGCGATCTTCATGCTGGTCGCGCTTGGCGGTTCCCTCTGGTTCGCCAACGAAAGCAACGCAGGCAAGTTCTGGGATCGCCTGCCGCACTTCTTCGACTTCATCGACCAGCTTGTCCCGCGCGACGGCTGGGAGATCTGGCGCGCGCTGTTCGACCTGCCCTCGCCCTACGACGACGGCAGCCTCAAGTTCAACTATCCGGAAGGGCGGGTCTACCTGACCGACGGGTTCTACATTCCCGAATATTTCTACAAGATGGTCGAGACGCTGAACATCGCGCTCGTCTCCACCCTGATCGGGTTCGGCGCAGGCTTCCTGCTCTGCTTCCTGGCCGCGCGCAACCTTGTCGCCAACCGGTGGCTGCGCTTCTTCGTTCGCCGCTTCATGGAAGTCCTGCGCGCGTTCCCGGAGATCGTCATCGCCGGCTTCTTCCTCGCCATCTTCTCGCTCGGCGCCATTCCGGCGATCGTCGCGGTTTCGATCCACACGATCGGCGCGCTCGGCAAGATGTTCTTCGAGGTCGTCGAAAACGCCGACATGAAGCCCGACGAAGGCCTGCGCGCGGTCGGCGCGAACTGGATCGAGCGGGTTTGGTTCGCGATCGTGCCGCAGGTCATGCCGAACTTCCTGAGCTACGCGCTGCTGCGGCTCGAAATCAACGTGCGCGCATCGACCATCATCGGCGCCGTCGGCGGCGGCGGCATCGGCGAGGTGCTGCGCCTTTCCATCTCGCGCGGCCACGAGGCGAAGACGCTGGCCATCGTGCTGTTGCTGTTCCTGACGATCGTCGCCGTCGACCAGTTGTCCGCCTATCTGCGGAAGAGGCTGGTCGGCGAGCAGGCCTTCGCGAGCGGGGGAGGACGCTGACATGAGCACGCTCACGGCAGCAGAAGTCGACGCAATCGCGGCACGCTACCCGCAGGCGTTCGCGGGTCCCGCGCGCCGCCGCCGGCTCGGTTGGGGCCTTGCGGTCGGCACGGTCGCCTACATGGCCTTCGCGTGGTGGTTCTTCTCAGTAGGCACGATCGTCGCCAACGGTCGATGGGACATCGCCGGCACCTATCTCGCGGACTGGGTGAGCTACGAGGTGCGGCCGCGCATCGAGTTCGAGGACGGCTATCTCGACATTTCGTTCTCGCGCGGAGATCCGCTCGGCGAAAACGGCAATCCCGACTGGCTGGTGCGGGAAAGCGCCATGGTGCGCAGCCAGGCGCCCGCCTCGACGACCAGCGGCGGATCAGGCGGCGGAACCAGCAGTTCCGGCGGCAGCTTCCTCGGAACGGTCGAGCCGCCGCCGCAGCCGGACGCAGCCTCGTCCGCCGACGACCAGCCCCCCATCGCTGTCGAACGCGAAGAGACGGTTCGCGCGACGGCGACCGTCGGCTCCGGCAATGTCATAACCGCCGTTCCGGGCGTGGTGACCGTCACGCGCGGCGCCGAGACGCTGGTCGCCGACATCGTGCGCGACGAGAGCGTAACCCCGCGCGGTCCGCTGCCTTCCTGGGCTGCCCAGAAAAATCCCGGCGGCAAGATCGTCGTCAGCTTCGGCTTCCCCGGCCGCGCCGACATCGAGGACGACGAGATCAAGATCAGCCACCGCTTCTGGGGATGGGAAAACTTCCTCTTCGACACGCGCTCCCCCTTCTGGGGCAAGTCGGCGCCCGAGGTCGCTAGGATGATCGTCAGCGGCGACAGGATCGACCCCACGCGATCGAACCTCGCGCTGGCCTGGAACAACATCCTCTACAATGCCGACTGGCAGCACCTCGACGTGTGGACCAAGCTCCTTCAGACCATCGTCATGGCCTTTGTCGGCACCGTCTTCGCCAGCCTTCTCGCCTTCCCCCTCGCCTTCTTCGCCGCGCGCAACATCACCCAGAGCCGGCTCGTCAACCAGGCTCTGAAGCGCTTCTTCGACTTCCTGCGCTCTGTCGACATGCTGATCTGGGCGCTGTTCTTCACGCGCGCCTTCGGACCGGGGCCGCTCGCCGGCATCTCGGCGATCTTCTTCACCGACACCGGCACACTCGGAAAGCTCTACTCCGAGGCGCTGGAGAACATCGACGACCGCCAGCGGGAGGGCATCCGCTCGGTCGGCGCCGCCCCGGTCCTGGTGCAGCGCTACGGCGTCATCCCGCAGGTGTTGCCGATCTTCATCTCGCAGTCGCTGTACTTCTGGGAATCCAACACGCGCTCGGCGACGATCATCGGCGCGGTCGGCGCAGGCGGCATCGGACTCAAGCTCTGGGAGGCGATGCGCACCAACTCCGACTGGGAGAACGTCGCCTACATGGTGCTGCTGATCCTCGCGGTGGTGTTCGTGTTCGACAACATCTCGAACGCGCTGCGCAGGAGGCTGACCGGACAGATCGGGCACTAGCCGCGCATCTTGAGAACTTGCTGCCGCGACTTCCGCGCTATAGTTCCCTCCGGCAAGAGGACGGAGGGAACGCCATGCAGGGACCCGAATACCAATCGCGCGAGGGACCGCGGCCCGAACTGAAGCACCCGATCCCGATGCACCCGCGCGTCGGGTTCCTGAAGCCGCTGGTGACGGCCGCGAATATCGAGGTCGGCGACTTCACCTACTATGACGACCCGGACGGCCCGGACAAGTTCCAGGAAAAGTGCGTCCTGCACCACTACGACTTCATCGGCGACCGGCTGGTCATCGGCAAGTTCTGCGCAATCGCCGAGGGTGCGCGCTTCATCATGAACGGCGCCAACCACGCGATGTCGGGCTTCTCGACCTATCCCTTCAACATCTTCGGGCATGGGTGGGAGGAAGGTTTCGACGAAACGACCTGGCATCGCGAGTTGCGCGGCGACACGGTGCTCGGCAACGACGTGTGGATCGGCATGGAGGCCATCGTCCTGCCCGGGGTGACCATCGGCGACGGTGCGATCGTCGCTGCAAAGGCGGTGGTCACCCATGACGTTCCGCCCTATGCGATCGTCGCCGGCAACCCCGCCAAGACAGTCAAGATGCGCTTCGACCAGCGCACCGTCGCGCGGTTGCTTCAGGTCGCCTGGTGGAACTGGCCGGTTGACAAGATCACCCGCAACCTGAATGCCATACGCGGCGCCGACATCGCGGCGCTGGAGGCAGCGCGTTGAACGGAAAGACAAGCGGGACTGTGGATGTCGAGGTCTTCGCCTCGCCGTGGGTGTTCATCCGCGGCGTGCCGGCGATGAAGTTCCTGCCGCCGGAGGGGCCGCCGGAGATCGCATTCGCGGGCCGCTCCAACGTCGGCAAGTCCTCGCTCATCAACGCGCTGGTCGGCCGCAGCGGCCTCGCCCGCACGTCGAACACGCCGGGGCGCACGCAGGAACTCAACTATTTCGTGCCCGACGGCTATTCCGGCGAGAAGGACGACCTGCCGCCGATGGCGCTCGTCGACATGCCCGGCTACGGCTACGCCAGCGCGCCGAAGGAGAAGGTCGACCAGTGGACGAAGCTGGTCTTCGACTACCTTCAAGGCCGCGTGACGCTGAAGCGGGTCTACGTGCTGATCGATTCCCGCCACGGGATCAAGAAGAACGACGACGAAATCCTGTCGCTGCTCGACAAGGCAGCGGTCTCCTACCAGATCGTGCTCACCAAGACCGACAAGATCAAGGCAGCCGGCGTGCCGAGGCTGATCGCCGAGACTCTCGACAAGATCAAGAAGCGGCCGGCCGCCTATCCCGGGGTCATCGCGACATCGTCGGAAAAGGGCGAGGGCCTGGCGGAACTGCGCGCCGCCATCGCGCTGGCGGTCAACGGCGGCTGAGGGACACCTTCGGACAAGGCGCCCCGCGCTGCAATCGCTTGCGGGCGGGGCGCAAAGCCGCCGCGACGTCCATGGGGGGCATGGTCGGCGCGACGGAAGCCTGAGACGGCCTGGCCTACATCTTCGGCAGCAGAACCTTGTCGATCACGTGGATGACGCCGTTCGACTGCTCGACATTCGCGATGGTGACGTTGGCGACGTTGCCGTTCTCGTCCTCGACCATGATCTTGTCGCCCTCGTATCTTGCGGTCCAGGTGCAGCCCCCTACCGTGTTGACCGGGTGCGCGCCTTTGTCGTCGTCGACCATCTTCATGATGTCGGCGGACATCGCCTTCGCGCCGACCACGTGGCAGGTCAGGATCTTGGTCAGCTGATCCTTGTTCTCGGGCTTGAGCAGGGTTTCCACCGTGCCAGCCGGCAAGGCGGCGAACGCCTCGTTGGTCGGCGCGAAGACGGTGAACGGGCCGGGGCCGGACAGCGTCTCGACCAATCCGGCCGCCTGCACGGCGGCGACCAGCGTCGTGTGATCCTTCGAGTTGACCGCGTTCTCGACGATGTTCTTGTCGGCATACATCGCCGCGCCGCCGACCATCGGGTTCTCGGCGTATGCGGCGCCGGCGAACGCCGTGACGGAAAGGACGCCGGCGAACAGGGAACAGGCAAATGCGCGCATGGTTTCACTCCTTGGGTGTTGTCAGCTTCTTCGAAGCACTGGGGAGATACGCGCCGCGCGCCCGGCGGTTTCAGCGTCGGGATCACATATGTTTTATGATTTTCCTGAAACTTTTCAGCCGCTTGATCGTAAGGGTCGCCCCGCGACTTCGGCGATGGGCGGCAGTCAGATCTTCCTGAGGTCTCCGGCTGCCACGACCGCCCCGGTCGGCTGGCCGGTCGGCGATCCTCCGGGAGGTTCCAGGCTGATGGCGAACACGGCTCCAGCGGCGATTTTCTCCCGGATATCCGTACCGACAACCATCCTCACGGCAGGGCCGGTCGGGATGACGCCAAGCGACACCGGCGGCTGCTCGCCGGCGATGACCCAGAGTTCGAAAGCGCGACCCTCGGGCGGCAGGCCGGAGACATGCGACAGGCCTATGCCGTCGCCCGGCTCCTCGATCACGGCGAGGTAGCGAACGTCGCTGCCGTCGGCCGCAAGCGAAGCGACCAGAGTGGCGGGCGGCTGGATCGCCGGCCGCGGCGCGAGCAGGGGCAGCACGACATAGAGCGCAAGCGCGGCAAGCGCGGCGACGGCAATGCCACGCCAGAGGGCAAGACTGGACAGCAGGCCAGGCCTTCCGCCATCCGGCGCGACCCGCCGGGAACCGTCCACGAACAGCCGCCGGTCGACGGCGGCCTTGACCGATGCCGGCGCCTCGACGGCCGCATAGCCGGCGGCGAGCGGCGCGAAATGGACCTCCCAGCGATCGACCATCGCCGCGAACCCGCGGTCGGCGTCGATGCGCCGCGCCGCGGTCGCGCGCTCCTGCGTCGGAAGGACGCCCAGAACGTATTCGGCGGCGACGATGTCGTCGCCTCCTGCGTCCGGTCCGATGTCGTCCACGAGGCTCATCGCTCGAGGCATTCCTTCAGCTTCATCAGGCTGCGGCGCAGCCAGGTTCTCATCGTGTTCAGCGGCACGCCGAAGCGGCCGGCAAGCTCGGCATAGCTATCGCCGTTGAGATAGGCGCCTCGCACCGCGTCGGCGCGATCCTTCTCAAGCTCCTCGAGACAGGTGTTGACGCGTGCGCCCTCGCTTGTCAGGGCCGCCGCGGCCTCCGGATCCGGCGACGGATCGGACACGCCGACCGCCTGGTCGATGTCGACGGCTGCCGGACGACGCGCGCGGATCACGTCGATCGAATGATTGCGCGCCACTGCGACGAGCCAGGATATCGGGCTCAGCTCGGAGACGGCAAAGCGATCGGCCTTCGTCCAGATCTTGACGTAGACCTCCTGCAGCGCCTCCTCGGCCTCCCCCCTGTCCCGCAAGATACGCAGGCAGACTCCGAAGAGTTTCGCGCTTGTCTCGCGATAGAGCGCGTCGAACGCGGCCCGATCCTTCATCGAGACCCGGACGATCAGCTTGGTGATGTCCTGTGGCGTCATCGCCTACGAGACTATGTGGTTCGCGGCCAATTGAAAAGTGCCGCGGACGCGCGCCCGAGGCCGGCGGAATCGAGATGCCGAGCACGCCGAACCATTTGCCCGCGCCGGCGTTTCCCGCTAAGACGCCGCCACCATTCCCCTCCTGCCCCGAGGACACGATGACGACGGATATCGCCGCCACCGCAGAGATGCAGGCCGCTCTGCTATCGCGGGCGCTCCCCTACATGCAGCGCTACGAGAACAAGACCGTCGTCGTGAAGTATGGCGGCCATGCGATGGGCGACATCGAACTCGGGCGCGCCTTCGCCCGCGACATCGCGCTTTTGAAGCAGTCCGGCGTCAACCCGATCGTCGTCCATGGCGGCGGCCCGCAGATCGGCGCAATGCTGAACCGGATGGGCATCGAGTCGAAATTCGAGGGCGGCCTGCGCGTCACCGACCAGAAGACGGTCGAGATCGTCGAGATGGTGCTCGCCGGCTCGATCAACAAGGAAATCGTGGCGCTGATCAACGCCGAAGGCGAGTGGGCGATCGGGCTGTGCGGCAAGGACGGCAACATGGTCTTCGCCGAGAAGGCGCATAAGAAGTTCCGCGATCCCGATTCCAACATCGAGCGCGTGCTCGATCTCGGCTTCGTCGGCGAGCCGGTCGAGGTCGACCGTACGCTGCTCGACCTGCTTGCCCGGTCCGAGATGATCCCGGTCCTGGCGCCGGTGGCGCCGGGCCGCGACGGGCACACCTACAACATCAACGCCGACACCTTCGCCGGTGCCATCGCCGGCGCCGTTCGCGCCTCGCGCCTGCTGTTCCTCACCGACGTGCCCGGCGTGCTCGACAAGGACAAGAAGCTGATCGACGAGCTGACCGTCGCGCAGGCCAGGGCGCTGATCGCCGACGGCACGATCTCGGGCGGCATGATCCCCAAGGTCGAGACCTGCATCGAGGCGATCGAGCGCGGCGTCGAAGGCGTCGTCATCCTGAACGGCAAGACGGCGCACGCGGTCCTGCTGGAACTCTTCACCGAACACGGCGCCGGCACACTGATCGTGCCCTGACGACCCTCAGGGCACGTCGTCCGCGCGGGCGATGCCGCCCTCGCCTTCCAGCGTCTGGAGCCGCCGGCGTTCCGACGCGGTGAACTTCAGGCGCACGCCGGCGCCACGGCTGTCCTCGGGGATGAACGTGGCGCCCAACTCCTCCAGGGCGGCGGTGAGGTCGGCGATGTCGGACGCGCCGGGCGTCGAAACCTTACGCTCGAAGCCTTCGATCGCTGCTTCGTCGACGCCGGAAAACGCGGACAACTGGGCGCGCGAGACTTCAACGAGGGCGCGCGCGGCGCGGCAGAGGGATCCGGTCAGCATGTTCTTCTCCGTCTGAGCGCAAGCATCGGAAACGCCGCGCGCGCCGTCAAGCCGCCGGTCCAGGCGGGCGCCGGCTACCTGACCGCCAACAGGACGAGGATGCCGCCGACGATCAGCGCGCATCCGGCGACCTCGAGCCGGTTTATCCTCTCCTTGAAGAAGAAGATCGTCGCGGCGAAGGTGAACAGCATCTCGATCTGCGCCAGCGCCTTGACGGCAGCCGCCTGCCGCAGCGTCATCGCCGCGAACCAGCCGAAGGACGCCGTGGCGCCGACGAAGCCGGTGAAGAGCGACAGCTTCCAGGCGCGGGCGACGCGCAGGATCTCGCTGCGGTCCTTCCAGGCCATCCATGCCAGCATGATCAGCGTCTGGAAGGTGATGACGAAAGCCAGCGTCACCGCAGCCTGCATGGCGAAGTTGGGGCCGCCAAGCGACAGCGACGCTGCGCGATAGGAGACGGCCGATACGCCGAAGATGGTGCCGGAGGCGAGCCCGACAAGGGCGGTGCGGCTGAAGGTGGAGGTGACCATGCTGCGCAGGCCGACCGCCACATGCGCGACCGAGATGAGCATGACGCCAAGCACGCTGATCGCGATCGCGACGAGCACGCCCGGGCTGGGAGCCTCGCCGAGGAAGGCCAGGCCGAACAGCGCCGCCTGAGCCGGTTCGGTGCGCGAATATGCGGTGCCGACCGCGAAGTTGCGGAACGAGAAGAGGTGAATGAGCAGGAACGTCGCCGTGATCTGGCATACGCCCCCCAGCACGGCCCAGCCCAGAAACCGCGCGTTGAGCGCGGGCAGGGGATAGTCGAGAAGCCAGTGGAGGGCGGCCAGGAAGGCGAGCGCGAACGGCACGCCGAAGCCGAAGCGCACGAAGGTCGCGCCCGTCGTGCCCATGACGGACTTGAGGTGCTTTTGCGCCGCAGACCTGAGGTTCTGCAGGAAGGCGGCGGCGATGGTGATCGGGATCCAGAGTTCCATGGGAGGCTTTCGCGCTGCCGCCGCTCATAGCATGCCGGGCGGCCGCGCACACATGCCAGGGCGGGCATCCCTGCAATCCAACGCGTCGGCGGCCGGGACGACGGTGTGCCCTAGCGAGCCGCCATCCAGACGACATGGCGCGCGCCGCGCTTGCCGCGTGCACGCGTGTTGACTTCGTCGACACGAAATCCGCTCTTCCGCAGCCGTGCGGCGAAACTCCCGTCCGGATGCGCCGACCAGACGCCGAGCACGCCGCCCGGCTTCAACGCCGCATGCGCTGACGCCAGCCCGGCCATGCCGTAGAGACGGTCGTTGGCGCTGCGCGACAGTCCCTGCGGGCCGTTGTCGACGTCGAGCAGGATCGCGTCGTACTCGCCGACCGCCGCCCTGATGACGTCGGCGACGTCGGCTTCCCGGATCTCGACCCGGGGATCGTCGAGGCTGTTTGCAAAGACCTCGGCCATCGGTCCCCGCGCCCAGGCGATGACGGCGGGCACCAGTTCGACGACCACCACCGTGGCGTCCGGCGCGAGGCGCGCCAGCGCGGCGCGCAGCGTGAAACCCATGCCCAGGCCGCCGACGAGCATGCGGACGCGGCTCCTGCCGCCGATCCTGGCGCAGGCGAGTTCGGCGAGCGCCTCTTCCGAACCGCTTAGCCGGCTGTTCATCAGCTCGTTGGTTCCGAGCATGATCGAGAACTCGGCGCCGCGGCGCTTGAGGCGCAGTTCGCCGCCGCCCGGCACCTTCGCCGCATCGAGCTGAACCCACGGGATCACCGGCGGCCATCCCCTGCCGCGCGTTCATCGCGCGCGATATCGCGTGGCGGATGGCGTTCGTTCACCTCGTCAGTCTTCCACCTTGGCGCGCATCTTACCCTTGGCCGACTTGCGCGACGGCGCCTTGCGCGCAGCCGGTATCTCCTGCTCCGGCTTCTGGCCAAGGCCGATGTCCTTGGCCATGGCGGAACGCACCGCCGAGTAGTTCGGCGCGGTCATCGGATAGTCGGCCGGCAATCCCCACTTGATGCGGTACTGCTGCGGCGTCATGCCGTGCAGCGCAAGGTGGCGCTTCATCGACTTGAACTTTCTGCCGTCTTCCAGGCAGATGATGTAATCCGGGTGGACCGACTTCTTCGGGTTGACGGCCGGAACGGCTTCCGGCTCCGGCGTCGGACCGCCGAGCTTGCCGATCGAATCACTCACGCTGGCGATAAGCTCGGTCAAACCGCCCGGCGGAAGCCGGTTCTTGGTTACGTAAGCCGATACAATCTCGGCGGTTAGCGCGATCAATGCGCTCTTGTCGATGTCAGCCAATACTTCGTCCCCCCTCAACATCCCGTGCGTGTCTATTCCGGAAACTTGCCCGGCTCAATGTCTCCGCAGCAGACTCCAGACAAAAAAACGCGAGCTGCGAAGTTAAACCGCAGGGATTCCACTCGAAAATCCGAAAGAAACGCTGGATTTCGCGTTATCGAGGCCCGGAAGACGCCTCGAGCAAAAAAGACCTTAGCGCGCCCTGAGATGTCGTCGCCTGTCGATCACGATGCGAGATAAGCGCGAACTCACGTTTGGGTAAGTCGAGGCTTACGTTCTGCAATACACCTTCCGCGACTGCCCGACCTACCACCAGTTGTGAGATGATGGTAGCCCCCGCACCCGCTTCCACGGCCCGCGCAACGGCCTCGTTGCTGGGCAACACCAGGAAGATGCGAAGAGCGTCGAAGGGGATACCCATGCCGCGCGTGAGGTCGTGCAGTACCTCGCGCGTGCCCGACCCCGCCTCGCGCACGATCCAGCGCAGGCTCGATATGTCGGGGCGGCCGGGCGAGATTTCTTGTACCGGCGGATGCGCCTTGGCCACGACCAGCATCGAGCGGTCGATATCGACCCTGGTTCGGCGCAGCAGGTCCGATTCAGTGCGCCCCTCCACAAGACCGAGATCGGCGACGCCGTCGAGGACCTGATTCTCCACCTGCCGCGTGTTGCCGATGGTCACGTTCAGCCGCACGCCCGGATACCGCTCCTGGAAGGCGGCGAGCCGCCTGGGAAGCCA
Organism: Mesorhizobium marinum; assembly: GCF_040813675.1. Taxonomy (NCBI): domain Bacteria; kingdom Pseudomonadati; phylum Pseudomonadota; class Alphaproteobacteria; order Hyphomicrobiales; family Phyllobacteriaceae; genus Mesorhizobium; species Mesorhizobium marinum. Next base: position 42,931 of record NZ_JBFOCI010000004.1, read on the forward strand.
GTAGCCGGCTATCGTCTGGCTGGCCGCGACGGCGAGACTGCCGGCGACACCCTCGGCCGCATTGTCGAGAACCGATCGCGCGGCTGCGATTCGTTCCAGAACCGACTTCGCTTCCGGGAGGAACCGCCTGCCCGCGGCGGAAAGCTCGATGGACCGGCCGACCCGGTTGAACAGTTGCACGCCGCTCGACGCCTCGAGCGCCTTGATGGCAGCCGACGCGGCGGACTGCGACATGCCTAGAAATCCCGCCGCCCGCGTCACGTGGCCGCGTTCCGCCACCGCAACGAAAATTCGCAACTGCTCCGGTGTCATGCCCGATTAAGAAACAACATCGATCAAAATTACAATAACAATCTGTTTGACCGATTTTTTCGGATCGTGCAGTCTTGTTGGAATGGTTTTCCGGATGATGGGCGTTTCTCGGTCGCAATCTTGCCCGAAATCGCCGTTGCGCGAAATTCTAGCCGCCTGAGACACAAGAACCGGTTGATCGCATCGTGAGCACATTTCGACGCAAGGCCGCAAACGCTGCGCCTTCGCAGCAGCCGCTAGGCCGGCCAGCGCCCCGCGAGGGCGACGGCGTCGAGACCTCGCCCGCGGTGGGCGACCGCATCACCAAGACGACCTGCTACATGTGCGCCTGCCGCTGCGGCATCGATGTGCATGTGAAGGACGGCAAGGTCCGCTACATCAACGGCAACAAGGATCACCCGGTCAACCGCGGGGTGATCTGCGGCAAGGGCAGCGCCGGCATCATGCAGCACTACAGCCCGGCGCGGCTTGCCAAGCCGCTGCTGCGGACCGGCGCGCGCGGCTCGGGCGAGTTCCGCGAGATCGAATGGGACGAGGCGCTGAAGATCGCCACCGACAGGCTGTCCCGCATCCGGGCGACCGATCCGAAGAAACTCGCCTTCTTCACTGGGCGCGACCAGTCCCAGTCGCTGACCGGATGGTGGGCTTCGAAATTCGGCACGCCCAACTTTGCCGCGCATGGCGGTTTCTGCTCGGTCAACATGGCGGCCGGCGGGCTCTATACGATCGGCGGCTCGTTCTGGGAATTCGGCGAGCCGGACTGGGATCGGACAAAGTATTTCATGCTGTTCGGCGTCGCCGAGGATCATGATTCCAACCCGATCAAGATCGGGCTCGGCAAGCTCAAGGCGCGCGGCGCCAAGGTCGTCTCGGTCAATCCCTGCCGGACCGGCTACAACGCCATCGCCGACGACTGGATCGGCATCAGGCCCGGCGCCGACGGGCTCTTCGTGCTGGCGCTGGTGCATGAGCTGCTCAAGGCCGGCAAGATCGACCTCGACTATCTCGCCGCCTACACGAACGCGCCGGTGCTGGTGATCCAGGAGCCGGGCGCAGCCGACGACGGGCTCTTCCTGCGCGGCGACGACGAGCGGCCGCTGGCGTGGGACCGGGAAGCCGGCGCGCCGGCCAGCGCGCTCGACCCTTACGCGAAATTTGCGCTGACGGGCATTCGCACCGTCAGGGGCCGGCGCTGCGTGCCGGTGTTCCAGCTGCTCGCGGAACGCTATCTCGACGAAAGCCATTCTCCGGACGCGGTGGCGGAGCGCTGCGGCGTGCCGGCCGACACGATAAGGCGCATCGCCGCCGAACTGGCGCATGTCGCCTTCGAGCAGGTGATCGAGCTGCCCATACCGTGGACCGACTGGGCCGGGCGGCGGCACGAGACGACGCGCGGGCGGCCGGTCGCCATGCATGCGATGCGCGGCATCTCGGCTCACTCCAACGGCTTCCACACCTGCCGTGCGATCCACCTGCTGCAGGTGCTGCTCGGCACCGTCGACGTGCCCGGCGGCTTCCGCTTCAAGCCGCCCTTCCCGAAACTGGCGCCGCCCGGACCGAAACCGGCCGGCAAGGACGGCGGCAAGCCGATGACGCCGCTGTCCGGCGTGCCGCTCGGCTTCGTGACCGGACCCGAGGACCTGCTGGTCGACGGCGACGGCAAGCCAGTGCGCATCGACAAGGCCTATTCCTGGGAAGCGCCGCTCGCGGCGCACGGGCTGATGCACGCGGTGATCCGCAACGCCTGGGCCGGCGACCCCTACAGAATCGACACGCTGTTCCTCTACATGGCCAACATGGCGTGGAACTCGTCGATGAACACCGTCGAGACGCTCGCCATGCTGACCGACAAGGACGAGCAGGGCGAATACAAGATCCCCTTCATCATCTACTCGGACGCCTATTACTCCGAGACCGTTCCCTATGCCGACCTCGTGCTGCCCGACACCACCTATCTCGAGCGGCACGACTGCATCAGCCTGCTCGACCGGCCGATCTGCCATGCCGACGGGCCGGGCGACGCGATCCGGCAGCCGGTTCTCGATCCCGACCGCGACGTCAGGCCGTTCCAGACCGTGCTCATCGACCTTGGCGCACGGCTCGGCCTGCCGGGTTTCGTTAACGACGACGGCTCGGCGAAGTACCGCGACTATGCCGACTACATCGTCAACCACGAGCGCTCGCCGGGCATCGGGCCGCTCGCCGGCTGGCGCGGTGCGGAGGGCGAGACGTTCGGGCGTGGCAAGCCGAACCCGGACCAGCTGCAGCGCTACATCGACAATGGCGGCTTCTGGCACCACGACCTCGACGACAACCAGCGCTTCTACAAGATGGGCAACCGCTCCTACATCGAATTCGCCATCCATATGGGGTTCAAGGACCGTTTCGGGCCGGTCCATTTCCAGCTCTATTCGGAGCCGCTGCAGAAATTCCGGCTGGCCGCGCGCGGATTTGGCGATGCCGTGCCGCCCGAGGCGGAGCGCGAACGGCTGGAAACCTACATGGACCCGCTGCCGTTCTGGTACGAACCCATCGGGCAGGCCGAGGTCGAGGCCGGTCAATATCCGCTGCATGCGCTGACCCAGCGGCCGATGCACATGTACCATTCCTGGGGTTCGCAGAATGCCTGGCTGCGGCAGATCACCAGCCAGAACCGGCTTTTCGTCCATCGCGAGACCGCCGCCGGGCTCGGCCTGGCCGACGACGACTGGGTGTGGATCGAAAGCGTCAACGGCCGCGTGAAAGGCCAGATCAAGCTTGTCGACGGGGTGAACCCGCAGACGGTGTGGACCTGGAACGCCATCGGCAAGCGCAAGGGAAGCTGGGGCCTCAAGGACGACGCAGCCGAGTCCAACCGGGGGTTCCTGCTCAACCACATCATCGGCGACAGGCTGCCGGGCAGCGAAGGACGCTATTCCAACTCCGACCCGGTCACCGGTCAGGCGGCGTGGTTCGACCTCAAGGTGCGCATCGAGAAATGCGCGCCCGGGGAAGCGGGCTTCACCGAGCCCCGGTTCGACCGCCTCGCGCAGCCGCCGCATTTCCCAAAACCCGTGGAAAAACTCGCCTTCGGCGCCGAGTGGGCGGAGCCTGCAAAATGACCTGTCTTCCCGCAACCACCGAGAAAAAACTCGGGCTCGTCATCGATCTCGACACCTGCGTCGGCTGCCAGGCCTGCGTGACCTCGTGCAAGGAATGGAACACCGGCGGCCACATGGCGCCGCTGACCGACATCGACCCTTATGGCGGCGATGTCGATGGCGTCTGGTTCAACCGCGTGCACGCCTATGAGCACACGACCGAGGCCGGCAGCCGGACCGTGCATTTCCCGCGCTCCTGCCTGCACTGCGAGACACCGGCCTGCGTCACCGTCTGCCCCACCGGCGCCTCCTACAAGCGCTCCTCCGACGGCATCGTGCTGGTCGACGAGGACAAGTGCATCGGCTGCAAGCTGTGCAGCTGGGCCTGCCCCTATGGCGCGCGAGAGTTCGACACCGATGTCGGCGTGATGAAGAAGTGCACGCTGTGCGTCGACCGCATCTACAACGACAACATCGCGCCTGAGGACCGCGTGCCGGCCTGCGTTGCCGCCTGCCCGACCAGCGCGCGGCATTTCGGCGACCTCGGCGACCCGGCGTCGGCGATCTCTCAGCTCGTCGCCGAGCGCGGCGGCGTGCCGCTGATGCCCGAACTCGGCTACAATCCGACCAACCGCTACCTGCCGCCACGCGCCCGCACCGGGCGGGCGCCGAGCGTGGCCGCGGCGCCGCTCGAGCCGGTCAAGGCCGAGGGCGGCTTCCTCGGCTGGGTCGACCGCATGCTGTCCAGTTGAGCATTCCATGCATCCCGCATACTCCGTCATCTTCTTCACAACCGCGACCGGCGCAGGATACGGGCTGCTTGCCCTCGTCGGCCTGACGGCGGCGCTTGCGCCCGAACAACCCGGCTTCTGGTTCCGGCTCGCCGCGCTCGGGCTGGCGCTCGGGCTTATCGCAACCGGCCTGTTGTCGTCGACCGCTCATCTCGGGCGGCCCGAGCGCGCCTGGCGCGCCTTCTCGCAATGGCGGACATCGTGGCTGTCGCGCGAGGGCGTGGCGGCCGTCGCCACCTTCGTGCCCGCCGGGCTTTTCGGCATCGGCTGGGTGATCCTCGGCAGCGATAGCGGCTGGGTCGCGGCGATGGGACTTCTGTCGGCGGCCGGTGCGGTCGTCACCGTCTGCACCACCGGCATGATCTATGCCTCGCTGAAACCCATCGCCCAATGGTCGAGCAAGTTCACGCTGCCCGGCTATCTCATCTACGCGGCGATGACAGGAAGCGTGCTGTTCAACGCGCTGCTTGCGCTGCTCGACGCGCCGAGAACGCCGGCGATGCTCCTCGCCATCGTCGCCGGCATGGTCGGCTGGGGCTGGAAACGCGCGACATGGCAATACAATGACGGCCTCGTTCCCACGACGACGCTCAACAGCGCGACCGGACTGGCGGGCGGCACGGTGCGCTCGATCGAGTGGCCGCACACGGAAGAAACCTACATTTTGAAGGAAATGGGCTTCGTCGTCGCGCGCAAGCACGCGATGAAGCTGCGCCTCATCACCCAGGCGCTCGCCTTCGCGGCTCCGCTGCTCATGCTTGCGACGGCATTCAGCTTCGCCGACATCGCCGGGCTGGCCGCCGCGCTGTCGGTCGGCGCGGCGTTGTCCCAACTCGCCGGCATGCTGGTGGAACGCTGGCTGTTCTTCGCCGAGGCGAAACATGTGGTGACGCTCTATTACGGGCGTTAAGAGCGTCAAATGCGTGACGATGGCGAAGGGGGCTGGCCGGCTCCGGCGCGCCGGCTAAGATGAGGGCGAGCCGGGCCGCGATGCCGGGCATCGCACAAAGCTGGAACAGGCGCTCCGTGACCACAGCCGACCTACTCACCCGCATGATCATGGCCGGACAGGGCAAGGAGCCGGCCGATCTCGTGATCGCCGACGTGAACCTGCTCGACGTCATCACGGGCGCGGTGACGCAAACAGACATCGCCATCGTCGGCGACCGCATCGTGGGAACCCACGCCCGCTACGAAGGCGCGACCGTCATCGACGGCGCCGGCCGGTTCGCGGTTCCCGGCTTCATCGACACGCACCTGCATATCGAATCCTCGCTCGTGACGCCGTTCGAGTTCGACCGTTGCGTGCTGCCGCACGGCGTCACGACCGCGATCTGCGACCCCCACGAAATCGCCAACGTCCTGGGGGCAGACGGCATCCGGTATTTCCTCGACTGCGCAGAGCGCACGGTGATGGACATCAGGGTAAACCTCTCATCCTGCGTGCCGGCGACCGGCTTCGAGACCTCCGGAGCCGCGCTCGAGATCGGCGATCTTGAGCCGTTCCGCCGCCACCCCAAGGTGATCGGCCTCGCTGAAATGATGAACTTCCCGGGCGTGCTTGGCGGTGATCCGGGCATCGTCGCCAAGCTGGTCGCCTTCCAGGGCGGCCACATCGACGGCCACGCGCCGCTGCTGCGGGGCACCGCGCTCAACGGCTACCTGTCAGCCGCCATCCGCACCGACCATGAGGCGACCAGCGCCGCCGAGGCGCGCGAGAAGCTCGCCAAGGGCATGGCCATCCTTATCCGCGAGGGTTCGGTCTCGAAGGACCTGAACGCGCTCGCCGAGGTGCTGGACGAGAACACGTCGAGTTTCGTCGCGCTCTGCACCGACGACCGCAATCCGCTCGACATCGCCGAGGAAGGGCATCTCGACAGCTCGATCCGCAGGCTCATCGCCATGGGACGGCCGCTGCACCACGTCTACCGGGCCGCCAGCCATTCGGCCGCGCGCATCTTCGGCCTCGGCGACCGCGGCCTCGTCGCGCCCGGCTGGCGCGCCGACATCGCGCTGCTCGACAGTCTGGAAGACTGCCGCGTCAGCGACGTTATCGCCGGCGGCCGCCGCGTCACCGCCGAGCGCTTCGCCGAACGCCGGCCGGTCGAGCCGGTCGGGCTCGGCTCGATGAAGGCCCGCCCCGTCTCCCCCGACGACTTCATCGTCGAGGCCCGCGCCGACCGCAACTGGACACCGGTCATCGGCGTCAAGCCCGGCCTGATCATCACCTTCAGCGACAGCGCCATGCTGGCGACGGGCGAGCGCGGCCTGCAGGCGGACGTGTCCGCGGATGCCCTGAAGGTCGCCGTCATCGAGCGTCACGGGAAGAACGGCAACATCGGCCGCAGCTTCGTGCGCGGCTTCGGCCTCGCGCGCGGCGCCATCGCCTCTTCCGTCGGGCACGACAGCCACAACATCACGGCGATCGGCGCAACCGACGCCGACATGGCCGTCGCCGTCAACCGGCTGATCGAGCTCGGTGGCGGCTTCGTCGTGGCCGACGGCGGCGTGGTGGCGGCCGAACTCGCGCTGCCGATCGCCGGTCTGATGAGCGACAAGCCGTTCGAGGCGATCTCGCACGACCTGCACCGGTTGAGGGAAGCCGCCTATGCGCTCGGCTGCGTCCTGCCGGAACCGTTCCTGCAGGTGGCTTTCCTGGCGCTGCCGGTCATTCCGCACCTCAAGATGACGGATCGCGGCTTGTTCGACGTCGACCGCTTCGACTTCGTCGACGCCATAGACCGCGACCCCGATGCCGGCCCCGACTGACGAACGGGCTTCGGGCCGACCGGAACCAGGTTGGCGAACACCCCGACCCTACCCGCCCAACACGGCGCGCAGGGCATCCTCCTCGACGCCGCGGCCGGTGAAGAGCCGGAAGGCGTCGATGCCCTGGTGGATGAAAAGCTGATAGCCGTCCAGCACGTCGAGGCCGGCCGCGGCGGCGGCAAGGCTGAACGCGGTCTGGCGTGGCGTGTAGATCGCTTCGAAGGCCCAGCGCTGGCCGCCGATCAGCGCCAGGTCGATCGGCGCGCCCGGGCGCCCCGCCATGCCGATCGGCGTACAGTTGGCGATGCCGTCGGCGCGTGCCGATGCGGCGTCGAGCGCCGGGCTGACGAAGACGGCGGCCGCGTCGCCGATCGCAAGCGCCAGCGCCTCCGCCTTCTCGATGTCGCTGTCGATGATCGTCAGGTCGCTGGCGCCGAGCGCGATCAGCCCGAAGGCGACGGCGCTGCCCGCGCCGCCGGCGCCCAGCACGACCGTCCGGCCCGGATCGGCGGCGCCGAACGCCGCACGGTATGCCGCGATGAAGCCGCTGTGGTCGGTGTTGTAGCCCAGCGCCCCGCTGTCCTCGAAGATCACGGTGTTGATCGCGCCGAGGCGCCGGACCAGCGGATCGTCGATGCGGACCTTCGGCACGACCCTCTGCTTGTAGGGGTAGGTGATGTTCAGCCCGCGCATGCCCTCGGCGCGGCAGCGCTCGAACAACCGGTCGAAGTCGAGGCCGGTTTCCGTGGGGATCAGCAGGTCGTAGCTGACCTCGATCCCGGCAAGTCGGCCGGCCTGGCGGTGCAGTTCGGGCGCGCGCGACGGCTTGATGTTGTCGCCGATCAGTCCGAGCCTCAGCATCCGTGCCTCAACCCTGGTAGCCGAAGAGGCGCGGGACCCACAGCACCATGTCGGGCAGCAGGATCATCGCCGCCAGCGCTGCGATCAGCGCGTAGAAGAACGGCCATATGTTGCGGATCATGGCCTGCAGCGAAATCCCTGTCGTCGCATTGATGACGAAGAGCAGGATGCCGTAGGGCGGCGTGATCAGGCCGATCATCACGTTGACCACGGTGACCACGCCGAAATGCACGAGGTCGATGCCCAGCATCCGGCATGTCGGGATGAACAGCGGCACAATGACCAGGATGATGGTCGTCGCGTCAAGCAGGCAGCCGAGCAGCAGGAACAGCACGTTTACCGCGATGAGGAAGCCGAGCGGCGAGATGTCGAGGCCGGCCATCGCGCCGGAAACCGTGCCGGGTATGTTCTCGCTGGCGACGATGTAGTTGAAGATCAGGGCGCCGCCGATCACCAGCCCGACCGAGGCGGACGAGCGCGTCGAACTGAGCAGCACCGCATAGAGGCTCTTCGCCGTGATCGAGCGGTAGAACACCGCGGCGAGGATGAACGCGTAGGCCGCCGCGATCGCCGCCGCCTCGGTCGGGGTCGTGGCGCCGCCATAGATGCCGTAGAGCAGGATCACCGGCATCATCAGCGCGGGGAACGCCCTGAAGGTGATCCGCGGAAATTCGCGAAGCGGCACCGGCTCCTCGACCGCGAAGCCGCGGCGGTGGGCCAGCCAGGCGTTCATCGCCATCAGCACGAGGCCCATCAGCAGGCCCGGAGCGATGCCGGCGAGGAACAGGTAGCCGATCGACGTGTCGGAGACGAGAGCGTACATCACCATCGGGATCGAGGGCGGGATGATCGGGCCGATCGTCGCCGATGCCGCAGTGATCGCCGCGGCGTAGCCGCCGGTGTAGCGGCCGCCCTTGACCATCATCTCGATGATAATCTTGCCGATGCCGGCGGCATCGGCGACGGCCGAGCCCGACATGCCGGAGAAGATCAGGCTGGCGACGACGTTGACGTGGCCAAGGCCGCCGCGGAAGCGGCCGACGAGCGCGATGCAGAAGTTGAGCAGCCGCTCGCTGACCGTGCCGGCGTTCATGATGTTGGCGGCGACGATGAACAGCGGGACGGCGAGAATGATGAAACTGTCGTAGATGCCCTGGATCATCTGCTCGGCGGCGAGGCCGAGATCCTGGCCCTTGACCGCCAGGAAGACGATCGCCGACACGATCATCGACAGCGCGATCGGCGCGCCGAGACCGGCGAGCACGAACAGCACCAGCAGGCAGAGCGCGAAGGCAAGGCTCATGTCGGCCTCAGGTCCGCTTCGTCATCGAGGTCGCGGCCGCGCAGGAGATTCCAGGCGCGCAGGCCGTACTGGACGATCACCGCCACGGCGAAGATCGCGTAGACGCTGAAGACGATATCGAGGCGGATGCGCAGCGTGGCGCTCTTCTTGATCTTGTAGAAGGTGATGTAGTCGAGCGTGGCGGGGAGCGCCGCCAGGATGCCTCCGGCAATCGCCACCGCGGTAACCAGCGCGAAGACGCGGCGAAGCCGGCGGTTCGCCATCAGGTAGAGCATGTCGAACCGTACGTGGTCGCGGTCTTCGAGGCAGAAGGCCGACGTCCAGAAGACGAGCCACAGCCACATGGTCAGGCAGACTTCCAGCGTCCAGCCGATCGGGCTGTTGAACACATAGCGCGAGACGATCTGGAGCATGAAGGACAGGAACATGACGGCGAGCAAGCCCACCGCCACGTTCTCGGCCCTGGCGCGCAGCCAGCGAAGGGCTGCGCGTACGGCGGCCGGCACCGGCTAAAGCGCGTTGACTTTGTCGACCATGCCTTCGGGCCAATCCTTCGCGAGGTCGGATTCGAGATAAGCCTTCTGGACATGGGTGCGGAACGCATCGACGTCGGGCGTATAGACCTTCAGGCCCTGATCCTTGAAGAACTGCTCGAGTTCGGCTTCCAGCGCGAGCTGCTTCTGCCGACCGGATTCCGCAGCATCGTCCGCCGCCTTCTGGACGGCCGCCTGCTGGTCCGGCGTCAGCTTGTCCCAGACCGCCTTCGAGAAGGCGACGTAGTTGAGGTCGACCAGATGGCTGGTCAGCACGATCTGCTTGGTCACCTCGTAGAACTTGGAATCACGCACCGTCGGCAGGGGGTTGTCCTGGCCGTCGACGGCGCCGGTCTGCAGCGCGGTGTAGATTTCGGTGAACGCCAGCGGAACCGGATTGGCGCCGAGCGCCGAGCCGAGGAACTGCCAGGCATCGGTGCCGGGCATGCGCAGCTTGATGCCGGCCATGTCGGCCGGGGTCTTGATCTCGTTTTCGGTGCGCAGGTTCACCTGGCGGCGACCGAGATACATGACCGTCAGCAGCTTCACGCCGAGTTCGTCCTCGACCTTCTTCTTCATCGGGTCCATGAAGTCGGCGGCGAAAACCTTCTTCTGGTGCTCGGCGTCCCTGTGCAGGTAGCCTGCCGTGAAGATCGACCATTCCGGATAGATCGACGCCAGTTCCTGCGCCGAGGTGATCGACATTTCGAGGTTGCCGCGCGCGATCGCCTCGAGTTCGGTGCCCTGCTTGAACAGCGTCGCATTCCAGTGCGGCTCGAAGTCGGCGAACGCGGCGACGCCGGGCGCGAAGACTTCGGTCAGCGCAACCGCGCGCTGGTCAGTCGGCGTCGCCGGCGACGACAGCCGCAGCTTGACCTTGTCCTGGCCGAAAACGTTGCCGGCGAAAGCCATCGAGCCCAACCCGACGGCGGTCGTGCCGAGAAACGCCCGGCGCGTGATGCCATTGATCATCTGTCTTCCTCCCTGAAACACTCGTTCTGCCTGAACCGGCAGATCATGATCGTCCAACTATCGTTTGCACAGGGCGGCAGCCGGGAAAAGCCTCTTTGGCAGCGCCCGACGGTTCCCCCTCTCCAACCCGTGGCCGGCTTCCACGCGGCTGGCATCTTGACCCAGCCTCGAAACTCAGCAACATGTTAGTTGGTATTCACTATGAAGTCAGAAATGAAAAATCAAGACATCTTTGGCGTTTCCGCAGCCCTGGTCACGCCTTTCGGGGCTGACGGCTCAATCGATCTCGGCCGCCTCCGGCGACATGCGCGTCATCTGCTCGACGAGGGGTGCGACGGCGTCACGCTGTTCGGCACGACCGGCGAAGGCTTTTCGATCGGCATGCGCGAACGGTCGGCCATGATCGCCGCCCTTCTCGATGGCGGGGTCGCACCCGGGCGCATCCACGCGGGCGTGACGGCGACGGCGGTCGCCGACGCGGTCGACCAGGCCCGGCTCGCCCTCGACGCAGGCGCGCGCGGCCTGCTTTTGGCGCCGCCGTTCTACTTCAAGGGGCCGGATGACGACGGCCTTTTCCGCTGGTTCTCGCAAGCGATCGAGGGCATGCGCGGCGACGCCCGCGGCGTGATCCTCTACCACATACCGGGCCAGACGGCGGTCCCGCTGTCGGTCGATCTGGTCGGCCGGCTGAAGCGCGCCTTCCCGGGCGTGATCGCCGGCGTCAAGGACTCCTCGGGCGACCCGGCGACGACCAAGGCGTTTCTCGCCGCGCACGGCGAACTGGCCATCCTGGTCGGCGACGAACGCCAGCTCGCCGAAGCGATGGCGGCTGGCGCGCAAGGCTCGATCTGCGGCATGGCCAATCTCGTGCCCGGCCTCTTGCGCCGGCTGGTCCACGAAGGCGCCGACAGCCCCGCCATCGTGCCGCTGGTGGACCTTGTCGTGTCCTATCCCGTGCTGCCGGCGATCAAGGCGCTTGTCGCGCACATGCATGGCGACGCCGGATACGCGGGCACGCGCGCGCCGCTGATCGACCTTGGCCCGGCGCAGAGCGCAACGCTGATCGCCGCCTACGACGCCATCGCCGCTCCGCAGCCGGACAGGAAATCGGCATGAGCGAGGCGCCCGGCGGTTCGCGCGATGCGCTGAAGCTGCGCGAGCAGGCCTATGTCGGCTACACGCGCAGCCTCCTCGCCAACGAGATCAAGCCCGGCCAGTTCATCACCCAGCGCGAACTCGTCGCCATCACCGGCCTGCCGCTCGGCGCCATCCGCGAACTGGTGCCCAGGCTCGAGGCCGAGGGGCTCATCCGCACCGCTCCGCACCGCGGCATGCAGGTTCCCCAGGTCGACATCAACCTGGTGCGCAACGCCTTCCAGTTCCGACTGTTCCTCGAGGAAGCCGCGGTCCGCATCTTCGCCCGCAGCGCACCGGCCGACCTCGTCGCCGCGATACGCCGGCGGCACGAGGCCGTGCTGTCGCGCCACAAGGCCGGCGAGGACGCCGGGCTGATGGAAGAAGCGGAAGCGACCGACCTGATGCTGCACGAGGCGGTGATCGACCATCTCGGCAACGACATCATCGCCAACGCCTACCGGGTGAACTGGATCAAGATCAAACTCATCCGGCTCGCCGAAACCCGGCTCTACGTAACGATGATCCCGCAGGTGATCGGCGAGCACATGAAGATCATCGAAGCGATCGAGCGGCGCGACGAGGACGCCGCGGCCCACGCCATGGCCGAGCATATCGGCGTCGCCCGCCAGCGCGCGGTGACAATCTGATCCGACGCGACGTCCCGGCAGCCGCGGCGATCGCCGGCGCATCGATGCCGGCGCATTTTGAATGTTGGCATCGCCGCGATACTGTCTAAGATGCTGCCGCGGGGGCGCATCGACGAAGTAACGCATGAGGTATGCCGCATGATGTTCCGACCGATGCTTTTCGCGGCGGCTTCGTTGCTGGCCCTGGCCGGGCCGGCGCCTGCAGCCGACCTGGTGATCGCCATGCCCAACTGGCCCTCCGGCCAGGCGAGCGCGAACATCCTGAAGTTTGCGATTGCCAAGGAGTTCGGGCTGGACGCCGAGGTGCGCGAAGTCGGCACGATGCTGGCGTTCGCGGGCATGGATTCCGGCGAGATCGCCGCCGTCCCCGAGGTCTGGCAGCCGAATTTCGACGATCTGGTCAAGCGCTACGGGCCGGACGGCAGCAAGTCCGTCGTGCTCAGCCACCTGGGCGTGGCTGCGTGGCAGGGTCTGTGCGCCACCTCGGATGCAGCGGCCGCCGGCATCAAGGATGTCGCCGACCTCAGCGATCCCGCAAAGACCGCCCTGCTCGACACCGATGGCGACGGGACCGGCGAAATCTGGATCGGCGCCTCGACTTGGACGTCGACCGGCATCGAGCGCGTGCGCGCCAATTCCTACGGCTACGCCAGCAGCGTTACGCTGGTCGAGGCCGAGGAAGACGTGGCGATGGCCGCGGTCGACGCCGCGGTCGCGACCGGCAGGCCGATGGTCTTCTACTGCTACGCGCCGCATCACATCTTCAACCTGCACGACATCGTGCGGCTGACCGAGCCGCCCTACGACCCCGCGAAGTGGAAGATCGTGCCGCAGTCGGAGGATCCGCTCTGGATCTCCAAGTCGAGCGCGCCGGTCGCCTGGGGTCCGGTCGAGTTCCACATCGCCTATTCGGCAGCCTTCGCCGCCAAGCATCCCGACGTCGCCGCGTTCCTCGAGAAGGTGGATTTCAAGCCGGACGAGATCTCCGCCATGAGCTACGCGCTGCAGGTCGACCGGCAGGTGCCGGCGGACTTCGCTAAGGCATGGATCGAGACGAACGGCGGTCGCGTCGATGGATGGAGGCACTGATGGCCGGAACCTCCATGTACAGCCGCCGCCAGCTTCTGCTTACAGCGCTGATCTCGGCCTTCGCGCTGACCACGACGCCTTCGTTCGCAGCAACCGAGATCTACGACGCCAAGACCCGCAAATGGGTCAAGTACGACCGGGCGACCGCCCGCAAGATGTTCGCCCGCAACAAGCAGGCGCCGGAAGCCTTCCGCCCGCAGGTGGTGAAGTTCCGCACCGCCGAGCAGCCCGGCACGATCATCATCGACGGAAACCAGCACTTCCTCTACCTGGTCCAGCCGGGACACCAGGCGATCCGCTACGGCATCGGCGTCGGCCGCGAGGGCTTCGGCTGGGCCGGTATCGTGCGCGTCGGCCGGGTCGCTGAATGGCCCACCTGGACGCCTCCCGCCGAGATGGTGGCGCGAGACCCCAACGCCGCGAAATGGGCCGGCGGCCAGCCTGGCGGACCCGACAACCCGCTCGGCGCACGCGCGCTCTACCTGTACGAGGGTGACCGGGACACGATCTACCGCATCCACGGCACGCCGGAACCTTGGACCATCGGCCTAGATGTCTCGTCGGGGTGCATCCGCATGAACAACGACGACATCGTCGACCTGCATTCGCGCATCAAGGTCGGCGCAAAGGTCATCGTGCTGATGCAGGGGGCTGCGCTCTACAAGGGTGTCTAGGACCTGTCGCTGATCGGTAAGGAGAGGAAAACCGATGCCGCAAACACGTACATCCTGCCGGTCGGCCATGCTGGCAGCTGCAACGCTGGCGCTGCTTGCCGCAACCGGCTGCGCCTCCACCAACGAGCCCCAGGAAACGGCCCGGTCGACCCTTCAGACGGCGCCGGCCGACCTCCAGCTGCTGTGCGCTAGCGCGGTATCCACCCAGACGGGCACGGCCTCCGACAAGGTCCTGCCGATCAGCTCCCGGCAGATCGACGGCGCGACCTACCAGGTCGAGCTCGATGCGGCGGGCAAGCGCCATAGCTGCACCGTCGACAACAACGGCAACGTCACCTCGGTAAGGGCCGGCTGAACGGCCCGTCAGCGCCAGGCATCCCGACATCCGCTCACCGGCCGAGACAGGCCGCGTTCCTCGTCGGAGTCCGCAGTTTATAAACCAACCAGTTGGTTGACGCACCAAAGCTATTTCGATTATCCTCATTTGCGCAATTGAACCGCATATTTTGGCTGCACCAGAGAGCCCCAAGGCATATGTCAGACCCCACGAGCTTCGACATCGTCATCGTCGGCGCCGGCGCGGCCGGTTGCGTTCTTGCCAATCGCCTCTCGGCTGACCCCGCCTGCAAGGTCCTTCTCCTCGAGGCAGGACCGCCGGAGATGCCGCTCGGCGCCAGAATGCCGGGGGCCTGGATCGGCCTGATCGACACGGAATACGACTGGAAGTACCACACCGTCCCGCAGGCCCGCTGCTTCGGGCGGCGTATCGCATGGCCGCGCGGGCGCATGCTCGGCGGCTCCGGGTCGACCAACGCGCTCGTCTATATGCGCGGGTCGATCTCCGACTACGACCGCTGGCGCGACAGGGGCTGCGCCGGGTGGGGCTGGGACGACGTCCTGCCCTGGTTCCGCAAGTCGGAGAGCAATACCCGCCTTGGCGGCTCGCCGTTCCACGGCGACAGCGGCGAACTGCCCGTCACCGACGTCGCCGAACACAACCCGGCCGAGACCCTGTGGGTCAAGGCGGCACAGGAATACGGCCTGCCCTACAACGAGGACTTCAACGGCGGCGACCAGTACGGCTGCGGCTTCTTCCAAGTGTTCATGAAGGACGGCGAACGCTGCGGCCCGGCAACCGCGTTCCTCGATCCCGTGATGTCGCGGCCGAACCTGACGGTCGTCACCTCGGCCACGGCAACGCGCATCCTGATCGATCGCAACAGGGCGCGCGGCGTCGAATATCTGCATTTCGGCAGGCTCAGGACCGCGTATGCCGGCAGCGAGGTCGTGCTGGCGGGCGGAACCGTCAACAGCCCGCATCTTCTGATGCTCTCCGGCGTCGGCGCGGCCGACGAACTCAGGTCCAGGGGCGTCGATCCGGTCTGCGATCTTCCGGGCGTCGGCCGTTCGATGCAGGACCATGTGAACTGCGTCGTCACGTTCGCGACCAGGGAGAAGTTCGGAATCGGCGGCATCAGCGAAGCGGAATGGGGCGACGCGGTCGAGGAGTGGGGCGACCGGCGAACCGGCCCGATGGCGAACCCCTGGTCGACCAGCGGCGGCCAGGCGAAGTCGAGGCCGGATCTCGCCGAACCCGACCTGCAGATCTACGGCATCGCCACCCCGCATCGCGACCATGCCCGCTATATGTCGATCGTGCCCGGCATCTCGATGTTCAACGTGCTTCAGCGCCCGAAGAGCACCGGCACGCTGACCCTGCGCTCCGCCGATCCGCTGATGCACCCGGCGATCGACCCCAACTATCTTTCCGATCCTGAGGGTTCCGACCTCGCCACGCTCGTCGACGCGGTCGGGCTCAGCCGCGGCATCGCGGCGACCAGTGCGTTCAGCCATCTTGGCCTGCGCGAGGTCTCGCCGTCCTGCGAAGCCGGAACGCGCGAGGAGATCGCCAATTTCGTCCGCGCTCAGTGCCAGTCGATCTACCATCCGACCAGCACCTGCCGGATGGGCGTTGACGACGAAGCCGTCGTCGATCCGTCGTCGCTGAAAGTGCATGGGCTTGACGGTCTGCGCGTCTGCGACGCATCGGTGTTTCCGGACGAAATCGCCAGCAACATCATGGCCACTGTCATGATGGTCGCTGAGCGAGGCGCAGACTTCATCACGGGAGGAGAAAGACGTGGCGACAACGGATGATCTGAAGCGAACCTATGTCGACTCGGACGGGCTGGCGCTCGCCGAGCTGGTGCACAAGGGCGAGGTCCAGCCCATCGAGCTGGTGGAAACCGCGGTCAGCATCATCGAGGAGCTCAATCCGAAGCTCAATGCCGTCATTCACAAGCTCTACGACATGGGCCGCGACGCGGCGAAGACGGTCGACAGGCAGGCGACCTTCGCCGGCGTGCCCTACCTTCTGAAGGAGCTGGCGACGTCGTGGAAGGGCGCGCCCAACACCAACTCCTGCTTCTATCTCAAGGATGTCGTCTCGGATTCCGATGCCGAAGTGGTGACGCGCCTCAAGGCTGCCGGCTTCCTGCTCGTCGGCAAGTCCAACGCTCCGGAAAACGGCTGGTCGATCTCGACCGAACCCAAGCTCTACGGCGCAACCGCCAACCCGTGGCGCACGGACCTGACAGCCGGCGGCTCCAGCGGCGGCTCCTGCGCGGCTGTCGCTTCGGGCATGGTGCCGATCGCCGAATCCAGCGACGCTGCGGGCTCGATCCGCGTCCCGGCCTCCTGCTGCGGCCTGCTCGGCCTCAAACCGTCGCGCGGACGCATCACGCTCGCGCCGGTCGCCGACGTCTGGCACGGCGGCGCCTATTTCCTCGCCAACACGCGCACGGTTCGCGACACCGCCGCCTATCTGGACGCTGTCGCCGGGGCGCTTCCAGGCGACCCCTACCAGCCTCCGGTTCCCGCCGAGAGCTGGCTGGAACTGTCGCGCCGCGCGCCCTCCAGGTTGCGCGTCGGCTATACCGTAACCCCGCCGCACGGCCGCCCGATCGATGCCGAGGTCAAGCAGACGATGCTCGACACCGTCAGGCTTCTCGATCGCCTCGGCCACGAGGTCGAGGAACACGATCTCGCATTCGACGCGGACGCCGCGTGGAAAACCTACACCGACATGAGCTGCGTGCAGACGGCGGCCCTCTTCGACTGGCTGGCGCCCCTGGTCGGTCGGCCGGTGACCAGGGCCGATGTCGAGCCGGTCACCTGGGCGGTCATCGAGCGCGGCCGGGCAACCAGCGGCGTGCGTCACATTTCCGACGTCGAGGGCGTCCGCCAGGTCGGACGGGCGATCGCCGCCGAGACCGATGCCTACGACATCTACCTGACGCCCACACTGACGCAACTGCCGCGCCCGGTCGGCTACTACGACATGTCGGAGACCGACCTCGACGCCTACAACGCGAAGTGGATGGACTCGGTGTTCATGTACCCGTTCAACATGTCCGGCCAGCCGGCCATGTCGATCCCGCTCGGAATGTCCGCCAGCGGCGTGCCGATCGGCGTGCAGGCGGTCGCCCGCTATGGCGACGAGGCGACGATCCTGGCCCTCGCGACGATGCTCGAGCAGGAGATGCCCTGGAAGGATCGCCGCCCTCCCATCAGGGCGTGAACTTTTTGGCGGAGCATCCGTGGTGCAGGCCGTCGCAACGACAGCAGACAGGAATAGAACATGTCCGTAATTGACCGGGTTCCACGAACCATCGATAGCGAAGCGCTCCTTGACGACTTCATGTCGACGCCTTCGCCGGAACTCGTCCAGGACCTCGAGCGGGTGCCGGGCGACATCATCATCCTCGGCGTCGGCGGCAAGATGGGACCGACGCTTGCCCGCATGGCGAAGCGCGCCGCGCCTTCCAAGCGCGTCGTCGCGGTGGCCCGCTTCTCCTCGCCGGGCGTCCGCGACGAACTGGAGGCGCACGGCATCGAGACGGTCGCATGCGACCTGCTCGACGCCGAGGCGGTGAGGCAGCTGCCGCGCCTTGAGAACGTGATCTTCATGGCCGGCTTCAAGTTCGGCGCGAACGCCGACCCCGGCCAGACCTGGGCGATGAACGTGCAGGTTCCGGCGATCGTCGCGGAAACCTTCAAGGCATCGCGAATCGTGGCGTTTTCGACCGGCTGCGTCTATCCGTTCGCCTCGCTGCGAGAGGGCGGAAGTTCGGAGGAGGTGCAGCCGGCGCCGCCCGGCGAGTACGCGATCACCTGCCTCGGCCGCGAGCGGATGTTCCAGCACTATTCGAGCATCCATGGAACGCCCGGCGTTCTGTTCCGGCTGAACTACGCGATCGACCTTCGCTACGGCGTGCTGCACGACATCGCCAGGAACGTCATCGAGGACAAGCCGATCGACGTTTCCATGGGCCACGTCAACGTCATCTGGCAGGGCGACGCGTGCTCGCAGGCGCTTCGTTGCCTCGCGCACTGCGCCACCCCGCCGATGCCGATCAACATCAGCGGCCCCGAGATCCTGCCGGTGCGGTGGCTGGCCCAGGAGCTTGGCCGCCGCCTCGACAAGCAGCCGAACATCGTCGGCGAGGAAGCGGAGCGCTCGTGGCTGACCAACACGGCGCGGGCAGTCCATCTTTTCGGCTATCCCAAGGTACCGGTCCTGACCATGATCGACTGGGTCGCCGACTGGATCGGATCCGGCCGGCGCAGCTTCGGCAAGCCGACAAAATTCGAGGTCAGAAGTGGGTCTTACTGACAACGCCTCGGAAGTCGTTCTCGGCAAGGCCGACATCGACGATGCGCTGGCGCTGTCGGACGAAGCGAACTGGAACCAGACGGAGGCCGACTGGGGCCTCTTCATGGCGCCGGGGACCTGCTTCGGCATCCATGGCGACGATCGTCTCGTGGCCTCGGCGGCCGTCCTTCCCTTCGGCGAAATCGGCTGGATCTCGATGGTGCTCGTCACCACAGACTGGCGCCGCCGGGGGCTCGCCTCGAAACTCATGGGCCGTTGCATACGCGAGATGCGGGACCGCAACGCCGCGTCGCTGCTCGACGCGACGCCGGACGGCGCCAAGGTCTACGGTCAGCTCGGCTTCAGAACCTGCTGCGGCATGACGCGCTGGCGCGGGGTCGGTCTGGGGCACTCAAAGCGCCCGCATGCGGTCGTGGAGCGGCAAACCGTGCTCGACCTTGATCGCCAGGCGTTCGGCGGCGACCGCGCTTTCCTTCTGGAGGATTTTTGCGACCGGCCGGGCGGCGTCGCCCTCGGCGACGCACGGTCGTTCATCATGATCCGCAGGGGCCGCAGGGCGACGCAGATCGGCCCGCTCGTCGCGGCCTCCGCGCCCGAGGGGCAGGAGCTTCTGGACATGGCCCTGGCGACCGTCGCGGGGGCGGTGATCATCGACCTTCTGGATGCCGGGTCGCACCTGCGGCCATCGCTCGAGCGGCGCGGCATGGAGGCGTTCCGGACCTTCGAACGCATGGTGCTCGACCGCCGGGACCTGCCCGGGGCGCCGGACAGGATGCTGATCGCCGCGGGCCCGGAATTCGGCTAGCGCGGCTACGCCGCGTCCAGGTCAGAGCCTGCGCCGGTCGCGGCAACGACCAGCGCATGCTCGTCGAGACCGGCATTGTCCATCACCGCGGTGACGCGCCCGTGCCTGACGATGGCGATGCGATGGCTGAGGGCGAGCACCTCGTTGAGGTCCGACGAGATCATGATGATGGTCACGCCTTCGCCGGCGAGGCGCCTCAACGTCGCATAGATTTCCTCCCTGGCCCCGACGTCGACGCCCCGCGTGGGCTCGTCGCAGATCAGCACCTTCGGCCTGGCCAGCAAGGCGCGCGCGAACAGGACCTTCTGCTGGTTGCCGCCTGACAGCGAGCCGATCGGCGTGTCGAGGGAAGCGGCCACCAGCCTAAGCCCGCGCAGCACCTCCCCGGCCACGTTGCGCTCCTGGCGCAGCCGCAGGAAGCCGAGGGACGAGAAGCGGGCGAGCGAGGCCGCCGTCGCATTGCTGGCGACCCCGAGCGGACCGAAGATGCCGTCGCGCTTGCGATCTTCGGTCATGTAGACCAGGCCGGCCGCGGCCACCCTTGCGGGATCGTCCGGGAGTGCGGCGCCATCGACGAAGGCGGCGAATCCTTCGCGCGGACGCAGGCCGGCGATGCGGTGCGCAATCGAGGTTCGGCCGGCGCCGACCAGCCCCGCGAAGCCGAGGATCTCGCCGTGTCGGAGCTCGATCGGCGCGCCGCCATCGAGGAGCCCTTGCAGCAGAAGAATGGTGCGGCGCCCGTCGCCGAGCGGATCGGGCGCGATGTGGCTCGGCACGTCGCGGCCGGTCATCAGCCGGACCAGTTCGGACGACGTCAGGCCCGATTTCTGTCGCGTGGCGACGAGCTTGCCGTCGCGCATCACCGAAACCCGGTCGGCGATCTCGAAGATCTCCTCGAGCCGGTGCGAGATGTAGAGGATGAGCAGGCCCTTTTCGCGCAGGGTGCGGATCACGGCGAAGAGCTTCTCCTGCTCGGCAATGGAAAGCACGGCCGTCGGCTCGTCGAGGATCAGGATGCGCGCGTCGAAGGCAAGCGCGCGGGCCAGTTCGACGAGTTGGCGGTCGGCGACGCCAAGCGACCCGACGAGGACGTCGGGTTGAAGGGAGATGCCATAGCGCTCCAACAGGTCGGCGGCGGAGCGCGAGGCAGCGCGGCGATCGACCGACCGCAGGCGGCCCTTGAACTCGCGACCGAGATAGATGTTGTCGGCGACGGTCAACTCGGGGATCGAGCTGAACTCCTGGTAGACGATGGCCACGCCCGCCTCGGCTGCCTCCGCGGGCGAGGCGAAGACCACCTCGCGGCCGTCTATCGCGATGGTGCCGGCGCTGGGGCGGATGGTGCCGGACAGCACGTTCATCAAGGTCGACTTGCCGGCTCCGTTTGCGCCGCAAACCGCGTGGACCTCGCCGCTTTCGGCGGCAAAGTCCACGCGCTCGAGCGCGACCACGCCCGGGAACCGGCGCGTCAGGGCGTGTGTCTGTAGCAGCGGCATGATCGTCCTTGCGCTATTGCGGGAGGAACTCGGCCGGCAGGTCGGTCTTGAACCAGTCGTCAGGCCGATCGGCCTCGTTGAGCTTGGCCGCGTCGCCGGCATCAAGGTAGCGGGTCGGCACCACGACGGCGGTGGTCGTCGGCTTTCCGGTCAGGATGCTGACGGCCTGCTTGACGGCTTCGCGGCCTACCTCCAGGCCGCTCGTCACCGAGCCCCACTTGCCTTCCTTGGCGACGAGCTTGGTCCAGCCGTTGTAGTCGTCGCCGGGCGACAGCGTCAGTTCCTCGAGCCGGCCGGCTTCGTCGAAGGCTTCATAGATGCCCATCGACATCTGCCCGGCCGGGGAGAACGCGCCGTCGATCTCGGGGAAGCGCTGCAGCAGGTTCTCTGTCAGTTGCTTTGCCTTGCCGCGGTCCCAGTCGCCGTACTCGGCGCTGATGAGCTCCATCTCGGGGTTGTTCTTGAGCACGTCCTGGAGGACCGCCAGTTGAACCACGGCCGCCGACGAACCGGCGATCGGCAGCATGGCGAACACCTTGCCCTTGCCGTTCAGGGACTTGGCGAACTCGGTCGCGACCTGTTCGGAATAGGTCCACTGGTTGACGTAGGCGTTCGACGTGACCGCCGGATCGCGCATGAAGTTGTAGCCGATGTTGATCGTCACGACGCCCTGGTCGTGGGCCTTCTTCAGCACCGGGAGGATCGCCTTCTCGTCAACCGGCCAGAACAGGATGGCATCGACGCCGCTCGTCAGCAGGTCCTCGATGTCCGCGGCCTGCTTGCTCGGGTTGAAGGCAGCGTCCGTGATCTTGAGCTCCTTGATCTCCGGGTGCAGCGAGGCCTCGTATTTGATGGACTGCGCGGTGAAGTTGATCCAGGCGTTGCTGAGATAGCCGGCCGAAACACCGATGCTGAGGTCGCCGTCCTTCTTGTATTTCGACGTGTCGAGGGGCTCGCCGGCCCAAGTCATGATCTGGTCGTAGGTTTCCTTCTTGGTGAGGTCCATGTCCTGCGCGACCGAGGCGCCGGCGGTGAAGGAGCCGATCATCGCCGCGGCGACAAGAGGCATGAAATATCTGCGCATTTTTCGTTACTCCCTTCTGGTGGTTAGTGTTGACTGCGAGCGCCGCCGCGGCTGCCGATCCACGAATGGGCGGCCGACGCGACGATGATGATGATGCCTTTGATCGTGAGTTGCGCCGCGAAGGGCAGCCCCGAGACGTTGGCGAGATTGAGCGCGATGACGAGGACCATGATGCCCGCGAAGGTGCCGCCTACGCCACCGCGCCCGCCGGCGAACGTGGTTCCGCCGAGCACGACGGCGGCGAGCACGTCGAACTCCATGCCGGCTCCCGGGTTGGTCCCGGACACGCCAGTGCGCGCCAGCAGGGCGAGGCCCCCGAGCCCGGCGAACAGGCCCGACACGACATAGGCCACCACAGTCACCCGTTTGACGTTCAGACCGGCAATGCGCGCGGCCTCCGGATTGGCGCCGATGAGGTAGACGCTGCGGCCGAAGTGCGTCCGCGACTGCAGGAAGATGCCGAGCGCGACCGCGAGCAACAAGCAGATGACCAGGACCGGCAGGGCGCCGCCCAGGCGACCGTTCAACACCTCGCGGAAGCCGGGCGACACGATCCCGCGTGCCGTGCCCCCGGTCCCCATCTGGACGAGGCCATAGACGACGATCGACATGGCGAGCGTCAGGATGAAGGACGAGACCTTGCCGTAGGCGATCAGCAGGCCGTTCGCGAGACCGATGGCGGCTCCGCAGGCGATCGCGGCGGCTGCGCCGAGCCACAGGTTGTCCGCCAGGCCGTTCATCACGATGGCGCAGACGACCGCGCTCATCGACACGATCGCGCCGACCGACAGGTCGACGCCGCGCAATAGCATGACGAAGGTGACGCCGACGGCGACGATGCCCACCGGCGCTGCCTGGCGCACCAGGTTCGTCAGGTAGTTGAGCTTCAGGAACGCGTCGGACGCAAGTCCCGCCAGGAGCACCAGCGCGAACAGCACGATCCACACCGCGGCCTTGTCCAGGGATGGAAGCCGCATCGCCAGGCTCCGGGTGGATGCGTCGGTTCTCATGCCGCCTGCGCCGCCTTGCCGGGGCGATCCGCCAGGATCGCGATGATGACGATCAGGCCCTTGACCACGATCTGCGTGAAGGCCGGGACCTGGAGCAGGTTGAGCAGGTTGTTCAGGACGCCGAGGAAGAGCACGGCCCCGATGATGCCGGCGACGCTGACGCGCCCCCCCTTCAGCGGCGCGCCGCCCAGGACCACGGCGACGATGGCGTCGAGTTCGAGGCCGTTGCCGGCGTTGGGAAAGCCCGTGCCGAGCCGGCCCGCAACCAGCAGGCCGGCGATGCCGGCGCAAAGGCCCGACACCAGGAAGGCGACCCGCGTCAGCGAGAACAGGTTCAGCCCGGCCTTGCGCGCGGATTCGGCGCTGTTGCCCATCGCAAGCAGATGCCAGCCGAAGATGGAGCGCTGCAGCGCGTAGTAGGCTGCCGCGGCAACCGCAACGACCAGGATCACCGAAACGGGAACACCAAGCAGGCGGCCGTTGCTGAGGAACGCGATCGAAGGCGCGACCTGGCCGACGCTGCGGTCCGTCAGCATGAAGATGACGCCCTGCAGCACGCTCAGCATGCCGAAGGTGAGGATCAGCGGCGACATCTTCAGCCGGTTGAGCAACTCGCCATTGACCAGCCCGACCAGCGCCGCCAGCGCGAGACAGCCGAGGATCACCGCCGCGTCCATGCCCGGATATGCCTCGAACATCATGCAGGCAACCACCGTGATCAGGCCGACCAACTGCCCCACCGACAGGTCGATCATGCCACCGGCAATGACGAAGGCCTGGCCGAGCGCCAGCACCGCCAGCGTGGCGGACTGCTCGACGATGTTTGCCAGGTTGGAAAGGGTGCGGAACTGCGGCGCGCTCAGCATGCCGATCAGGATCAGGCCTCCCAGCGCCCAGTAGATCCTGGGTATGTCGCGAGAAGCGAAAGCGCCAGTCGTCGCCTGCCGCATTTGCATTCCACCCCCAAAGTAACTAAACAGTTGGTTATCATGGGTTCGGATTGGCGGTCAACAGACAATCCCTGCTATGGACGGATGGATGGGATTTGCGTTGTGATCGATGCGCATCGCCAGACTCATGCTACGAGCGGTTCAATCGACCACGGAGAACGACAAATGGCCGGATTGGCAGCAGGTGCGGCGGGACGCGGCAAGGTCCGGCGACAGTCGAAGCCGCGCGATTCGGCGGCGACGCGCGCGGCGCTCCTTTCGACGGCCATCAGCGAGTTCGCCGACAAAGGGTTCGCCGGCGCACGCGTCGACGAGATCGCTAACCGGGCCGGGGTGAACAAGCAGCTGCTGTACCATCACTTCGGCAACAAGGACGATCTGTACCGCGTCGCCCTCGAGACGGTCTATTCGGAGATCCGCGAGAAGGAGAAGGCGCTGCACTTGAGCGACCTCACCCCGGCTGAAGCGATGCGCACGCTGATCGGCTATTCCTTCGACTATCTGGTCGAGCACCCGGAATTCATCCGGCTCGTCAACGACGAGAACGCGCAGGGCGCGCCGCATGCGGCCAGGTCCGAAGAGCTGACGGAGATGCACTGGCCGCTGGTCGATCTGCTGACCGAAACGCTGAAGCGTGGCGCCGCCGAAGGCGTATTCCGCGACGACATGGATCCCATCAACGTCTACATCTCGATCGCCGGGATCTCCTATTTCTACTTCTCCAACAACCCGACCCTGTCGGCCATCTTCGACCGTGCGCTGAACTCGCCCGAGGCGATCGCCCAGCGGCGAACCCATGTCATCGAGTTCTCCATGGCGGCGCTAAGAAGAAACCAACCAGTTGGTTGACTCCTTGGTTTCGTCTGTTATCGTCCGCGACGTCGCGGGCGGAGCTGTTCTCGTCGGGCGACTGCCGGACATGAGAGACGAACATGGGACTTCATCGCGACCAACTGCCGCCGCAGATAGCCGGGCTCCTGCGCGACGGCGCCGTCATTCCTGCACAGCCGCTCGCGCTTGACGCCGGCCGCGCCTTCGATCCGAAGCGCCAGCGCGCGCTGACGCGCTACTATGTCGACGCCGGCGTCGGCGGGCTGGCGGTCGGCGTGCACACGACCCAGTTCGAGATCCGTGACGTCGGTCTCTTCGAGCCTGTGCTGGCTGCCGCCATAGAAGCGGCGGAGAACTGGACCAACCGGCCGATGGCGATGGTCGCGGGGGTCGTCGGCCCGACCAGGCAGGCGGTCAGGGAAGCCCGCACCGCCGTCAGCATGGGCTATCACGCCGGGCTGCTCAGCCTCGCGGCCTTCAAAGGCGCCTCCGAAGACGAGATCATCGACCATTGCCGGCAGGTCGCCGACGAGATTCCGCTTGTCGGCTTCTATCTCCAGCCGGCCGTCGGCGGACTGCCGCTCGACGCGCGCTTCTGGAAGCGCTTCTGCGAGATCGACAATGTCGTGGCGATCAAGGCGGCCCCTTTCAATCGCTACCGCACGATCGACGTCGTGCGCGGCCTCGTCGAAGCCCGCGCCGAGGACCGCATATCCCTCTATACCGGCAATGACGACCACATCGTCCTCGACCTTGCCGTGCCGTTCGACATCGTACGCGATGGCCTGCCTGTAAGGGTCCGCTTCCGCGGGGGGCTGCTCGGCCACTGGTCGGTCTGGACGCGCTCGGCCGTCCAGTTGCTGGAGCGCATCAAGGCTGCCGTCCAGGCCGGCTCAATACCGGACGACATTCTCGCCCTGGATGCGCGGGTCACCGACTGCAACGCCGCATTCTTCGACGTCGCGAACGACTTCCGCGGCTGCATCGCAGGCTGCCACGAAGTGCTTCGCCGCCAGGGATTGCTCGAAGGCATCTGGTGCCTCGACCCCGACGAGACGCTCGGACCGGGACAGGCCGAAGCCATCGACCGGGTCTGCCGTGTGCATTCCGATCTCTCGGACGACGAGTTCGTGAAGGCGAACCTCGATCGCTGGCTGTCCTGAGGCCGCGAGCGCTTGACAGGCAGCGGCGCACCCATGTTATCAAACAACTGGTTGGTTGACTTCAACACGTGAAAAGCGATCGGCCGCGTCGGGCAGCCGCAGCGACGGCGCGCGCTCGGGAACGATGGGGAACTCCTGTGGACCTTTCAAACATACCCTCCTTGATCACGCCTGCCGTTTCCCGGTTCCTGGCCGAGAAGCACAAGCTCTACATCGACGGCCAGTGGGTCGATACAGTGTCGGGCGCGACGATGGCGGTCGAGGACCCGGCGACGGGACAGCAGCTCGCGACCGTTCCGGCCGGCGACAGCGCGGACGTCGACAAGGCCGTCGCCGCAGCGCGCAAGGCATTCGAGACGGGTCCCTGGCCGAAGCTGAGCCCGATCGAGCGCGGCAAGCTGATCAGTAAGCTGGCGCTCAGGATCGAGGAACTGGCCGACGAACTCGCCGAGATCGAGGCGATCGACGGCGGCAAGCCGCTGGCCTACGCGCGCCACGGCGACATGGTGCAGACCAGCGTGACCTACCACTACATGGCCGGCTGGGCGAGCAAGCTGAACGGCGAGCAGATCCAGTTGACCGGCGGCGGAGACTTCCATGCCTACACGCTGCGCCAGCCGGTTGGCGTCGCCGGCCTCATCCTGCCGTGGAACTTCCCGCAGATCCTGCTGTCCTACAAGCTGGCGCCGGCGCTCGCGGCCGGATGCACGGTCGTCATCAAGCCGGCGGAGCAGACGCCTCTCAGCACGCTGCGCCTCGCCCGGATCATCGAAGAGGTCGGATTCCCGCCGGGCGTCGTCAACGTGGTCACCGGAATGGGAGAGACGGCCGGAGCGGCGATCGCGGAACATCCCGATGTCGACAAGGTCGCATTCACGGGCTCGACTGAAGTCGGCAAGATCGTTGCCCGCGCCGCCACCGGAAACATGAAGCGCCTGACCCTCGAGCTCGGTGGAAAGTCGCCGATGATCGTGTTCCCCGACGCCGATCTCGAACGCGCCATTCCCGGCATCACGGGCGCCGGCTTCTATCACCAGGGCCAGGTCTGCACCGCCGGCACGCGCATCTACGTGCATCGGTCGATCCACGACAAGCTGCTCGACGGGATCGCCGAGCAGGCCTCGAAGCTGGCTGCCGGCCACCCTCTGCAGCCGGGAACGCAGCTCGGCCCGCTGATCTCTGACGAACAGTTCCAGCGTGTCTCCGGCCTGATCGAGGAAGGCCGCAAGGCCGGAGCCGACGTCGTGACCGGCGGCAGGCGCATCGGCAACGCCGGCTACTTCATCGAGCCCACCCTCCTGGCCAAAACCAACCACTCGATGTCGGTCGTCAGGGAAGAGATCTTCGGGCCGGTCGTCTGCGCCATGTCGTTCGACGACGACGACCTCGACGAGATCGCGCGCGCGGCGAACGACACGCCCTACGGGCTGGCCGCATCGATCTGGACCACGAATCTCGGCATCGCGCACAAGATGGCCAGCCGCGTGAAGGCCGGCAACGTCTGGATCAACACCCACAGCGCATTCGATTCCGCGCTGCCGTTCGGAGGCGCCAAGCAGTCAGGCTGGGGTCGCGAATGCGGCTTCGAGGCGATCCGCGCCTACACCGAAATCAAGGCGGTCTGCGCGGCGCTCTGACCAACCGCGCCGCGGTTCGCGGCCGCCTCCAGTCTCCAGGGATCGTCCGGGAGGGACGGCGCGCCGTCGCCCTTCCCTCGCCCCTCAGGCGCGCGTCTGCGGCGTCGCGCCAAGCCAGTCGAGCACGGTCGCGGCATCGGCGACCCAGCCGAACTTCATCGCGAAATTCCTCAGCGTGCCCGCCTTCAGTTCCTGGTCGAATGACGACACGCCGTCTGACACCATCACCGTGCGATAGCCGTGATGGAAGGCTTCGCGGGCAGTTTCCTCGACGCAAATCTGCGCTACCGTCCCGGTGACGACCAGCGACCGTACGCCGAGACCGCGTAGCAGCGCGTCCAGTCCCGTCGCATGGAACGAGCCGTATCCGTACTTGTCGATGACCGGCTCGCCCGGCAACGGCGACAATTCGTCGATCACCGCCGTGCAGTCCAGCTTACCGGCCGCGTCGGCATAGGCGCGGTCCACGCCATCCCAGCAGCATTTCGTGTCGACGCCGCATTGCGGGGACCACAGCCACATGAGCGACGGCTCCTGCGTCGCCAGGAAACGCGTGTAGACGACGGGCCGTCGCCGGTCGCGGAACGCCGCCAGAAGCCGCCGGATCGGCGCGATCGTGTCCCGGGCCTCCGGCACCTCCAGCGGCGCGCCCTGCCGCACGAAGTCGTTCTGCATGTCGATGACGAGCAGGGCGGCATCGGCAACGCGGTCGGCGACGGGTATCTCGGCGGAAGGCGGCAGCATGCGCGGTCTCCAGAAGGCATGCGAAGCCTATACGCAAAGGCAATTTTTACAACCGGTTAGTTACATCTGTGTTTCCGGCCACTTCCGCAGACTTGCATCTCACCCCTGTGCCGACGGCTGGCGCGTGAAGGATTCGATGCCCGCGAGGTCGTTGGCGTCCCTGGCGATCTCGACCGGGCTGGTCACATACGCCATCAGCAGATCGGCGAGCGAGGTCAGCGCGTCGCGATGGATACGCTCATAGCCGTGGGACGCATCGACGCCGAACGCGACAACCGCCGCGCGGATGTCGTGGCCGGCTTCGACAGCCGAGGCCGAATCGCTGCGGTAGTAGCGGAAGACGTCCTTCTGGAACGGGATGGCGTTGTCGGCGCACAGTTGCGCCAGCTTGCGCGTCAAGTGGTAGTCGAACGGTCCCGACTGGTCGGCCATGCAGAGCGTCACGCCGAACTCGGAAGAGTTCTGGCCGGGCGCGGTGGTTCCGTTGTCGACCGCGACCAGCGAGGCGATCTCCGGCGATATCACGGAGGATGCGCCGACGCCGACCTCCTCGGCGACCGTGAACAGCCAGTGGATGTCGACCGGAGTGCTCGCCTGCGAACGCTGGAAGGCCTCGATGGTCGCCAGCATGACCGCGACCCCCGCCTTGTCGTCGAGGTGGCGCGAATTGATGAAGCCCGAATCGGAAAATTCCGGCATCGGGTCGATGGCGACGATGTCTCCGATCTCGACGCCGAGCGCCGCCGTTCCGGCCGCGTCCCCGGTGACGGCGTCGATCCGCAGCTCGACGAAGGCCCACCCGCTCGGCTGGCTGTCGATCTCGTCGTTGAAGGTGTGGCCCGACGCCTTGAGCGGTAGGATGGTGCCGCGCAGGATGCCCCGGCTGCCGTAGACATTGGCGCGCGCGCCTTCGGCGAACCGCGCCGACCAGTGGCCGATCGGGACGAGTTCGAGGCGTCCGTTCGGCTTGATCGCCTTGACCTGCGCGCCGAGCGTGTCGAGGTGCGACACGATCGCCCTGGCGCCGTGGCGCCGTCCGCCCTGGCTGACCGCACGGATGGCGCCCCGGCGGGTGATCTCCGGCGTCAGTCCGAGCCTTTTCAGTTCCCGGCTGCAGTAGCGGACGGCGGTGTCGGTGAAGCTGGTCGGGCTGTCGATCGCCAGCAGCGCCTCGAGCTGGCCGAGCAGGTATGCGCAGTCGACCGAGGGCTTTGTCATGCGCCTGCCCCTGCTTCACGCGACGCCGGCCTGCGCCGCGACATCGGGAACAGCAGGTCCATGAAGCGTTCCGCCGTCGGCTGCGGCTCGTGGTTCGCCAGTCCGGGCCGCTCGTTGGCTTCGATGAAGACATAGTCTGGCTCGGTCGGCGATTTTACCATCAGGTCGATGCCGGTGACCGGAATGTCGATCGCGCGCGCCGCCTTGCAGGCTGCCTCGACCAGGGCCGGATGGACCGCGTCCGTGACGTCGTGGATGGTTCCGCCGGTATGGAGGTTCGCGGTCTTGCGCACCACCGCCTCCTCGCCGGCCGGCAGGACCGTGTCGAGCCCGTGGCCGGCTGCGCCCAGGCAGCGAACGGTCTCGCCGTCGACGGTGACCGTGCTTTCACCGCCGGTGGCCGCGGCGCGTCGGCGCGACAACCCCTCGATCAGCGCGCCGATCGTGCTGGAGCCATCGCCGACGACGCGCGGAGGACGCCTTACCGCCGCCGCGGCCAGTTCGTTGTCGATCACCACGAGGCGCAAATCGTCTCCCTGGAAGCAGGCCTCCACCAGAACCCGGTCGCAGACGGTTCTTGCCTCGGCGACCGCGGCTTCCACCTCGGGCAGCGTCGTCAGGCCGACGGCGATGCCGCGTCCCTGCTCGCCGCGCGCCGGCTTGACCACGACGCTGCCGTGGCGCGACAGGAAGTCGGCGACGGAAGCGCCCTCGCAGGCCTCCATCTGGGCCGGCACCTCGACGCCGGCGGCGGCGACGACGCGCCGCGTGACCGCCTTGTCGTCGCAGATCGATGCGGCGACGGCGGAGGTCAGCGAGGTCAGGCTCTCGCGGCACCGGATGGAGCGACCGCCATGCGCAAGCCGGAAGAAGCCGGCCCTCGCGTCGCTGATCTCGACATGGATGCCGCGACGACGCGCCTCGTCGACGATGATGCGGGCATAGGGATTGAGTTCGCCATATCCCTCGATCGGCGTCGAAAAGAGCTGCTCGTTTATCGGGTTCCTGCGCTTGATGGTGAAGGCCGGGATGCGCCGGAAGCCGATCTTCTCGTAGAGCGCGATCGCCTGGCGGTTGTCGTGCAAAACCGACAGGTCGACATGCGCGGCGCCGCGCGCCTGGAAATACTCGACGACGCGGCGCACCAGCATGTTGCCCACGCTCGGGTGGCGTGCGGCGGGATCGACAGCAAGGCACCAGAGCGACGCACCCTTGCGGGGATCGTTGAACAGCCTATGGTGATCGACGCCCGTCACGGTGCCGATGATCTCGCCCGATGCCTCGTCCTCGGCCACGAAGTAGGTCAGCGACCGGCTGTCCCTCTTCGACCAGAAGAACTCGGGAGCCACCGGCACCATCCCGCGCGCGACATAGATCTTGTTGACCGCCTTCGCATCCGCCTCGGAGGACAGCCGCCTGATGAAGAACCCCTTGGGCGCGCGCCGCGGGGCCCGGTAGGTCGGCAGCTCGAGCCGGTAGGTGTGCGACGGGTCGAGGAACGTTTCCTGCGGCGCGAGGCTCAGCAGCACATGCGGGTCGGTCACGTAGAAGGCGATGTCGCGCTGCTCTTCCTCCTCCTGGCGCAGGGCGTCGACCAGCGCCGCATTGCTGTCGAACGTCTGCGAAAACAACAGGCGGCCCCAACCGCAATCCAGGACTACCGACTTCGCGCTGTCGCCATCCGCCTCCGCGGGGCTGCCGTGGAGCGTGTTGAATCGCAGCCGGCGAAGCCGGTGATCGAGTGCGTGCTCCCTGCGGTCCGATGCGTTGCCGGCCGCGTCCTGTTTCGTTGCCATGGTTCAGACTCCGTGCGTCTGGAGCCAGAGCTCGAGCAGGCCCGCCTGCCACAGCTCCGAGCCCTGCAGCGGGGAGATGTGCTCCGACGGCGCCGCGAACAGTGTCTCGAGATAGTCCTGCCGGAAAAGCCCGCGCGTCCTCGCCCGCTCGGAGGTCAGCGCGTCCCTGACAAGATCGAGATAGGGTCCGTCGACATATTTCAGCTGGGGAACCGGGAAATAGCCCTTCTTGCGGTCGATCACCTCGGGGGGAACGACCATCCTGGCGACGTCCTTCAGTACACCCTTGCCGTTCTGCTTCAGCTTCTCCTCGGGCGGAATGCGTGCCGCCAGTTCGACCAGTTCGTGGTCGAGGAACGGGACCCGCCCCTCAAGCCCCCAGGCCATCGTCATGTTGTCGACCCGCTTCACCGGGTCGTCCACCAGCATGACGTTGGCGTCCAGCCGCAGCGCCCGGTCGACCGGCGTGTCGGCTCCGTCGCGCAGCAGTTCGCGCTCGATCAGCGCCCGGCTGTGATCGACGCCGTCGATCCAGTCGCCGCCCAGCTGCTGCTTCAGCGTCTCGTGCGGGCGGTCGACGAAGACGCGTGCGTAGTCGTCGACGATATCGTTGGAATCGGCCAGCGGCGGATACCAGTGGTACCCCCCGAACACCTCGTCTGCGCCCTGCCCCGACTGCACGACCTTGATGTGCTTCGACACCTCCTGCGACAGCAGGAAGAAGCCGACATTGTCGTAGGACACCATCGGCTCCGACATCGCCGCGAAGGTGGCCGGCAGGGCATCCATCAGCCGCTCGGACGGAACGAATATCTTGTGGTGGTCGGTGCCGAATTCGCGGGCGATCAGGTCGGAATAGACGAACTCGTCACCCTTCTCGCCGTTGGCTTCCTCGAAGCCTACCGAAAAGCTCATCAATCCGGTCTGGCCGGCCTCCGCGAGCAGGCCGACGATCAGGCTGGAATCGACGCCGCCGGAGAGCAGGACGCCGACCGGGACGTCCGAAACCATGCGGCGCCTGACCGACACCCGAAGCGCGTCCAGCACGCGGTCGCGCCACTCCTCGGCGGAGACCACATGGTCGCGCGGGTCGCGGCTGAAGGGCACATCCCAGTAGCGCCGGTCGCGCGCCTTGCCGTCCGGCTCGATGATGCGCACCGTCGCCGGTGGCAGCTTGGCGACGCCCTTCAGGATCGTCCGCGGCGGCGGCACGACGGCGTGGAAGCTCATGTAGTGGTGCAGCGCGACGGGATCTATCGACATGTCGACGCCGCCGGCGGCGAGCAGTGCCGGAAGCGACGACGCGAAGCGCAGGCCGGATACCTGGTCGGCGATGTAGAGCGGCTTGATGCCGAAGCGGTCGCGCGCCATCGCGATGCGGCCGCTGTCGCGCTCCTGCAGCACGAAGGCGAACATGCCGTGGAAGCGCTCAACGCAATGCTCGCCCCAGGCATGCCACGCCTTGACGATCACCTCCGTATCGCCGTCAGAGAAAAAGCTGTATCCCATGGCTTCGAGCTCGCGGCGCAGTTCGGGATAGTTGTAGATGCAGCCGTTGAACGTGATCGTGATGCCGAGCGCCGCATCGACCATCGGCTGCTGCGCCTTCTGGGACAGGTCGATGATCTTGAGGCGCCGGTGGCCGAAGGCCGCGCCTGCGTGCGAGACGATTCCCGCGCCGTCCGGACCGCGCGGCTGAAGGACCGCCATCATGCTCGACACCGCCTCAAGGGACGGCGCCGACCCGTCGAATTTGATTTCGCCGCAAATACCGCACATGCGTGGGCTGGACCTCCATTGTGTGTTTGCAGAAGTGGCTGACGGTCTCCATATAGTTCGAGTTCGAATGATTTGAAGTCTAATGACAAAGATTGACAAAATCGGCCTGCCGGACCCGCCGCCGCTTCCGCCCGAGGAGATGCTGCCGCTCCTGAAGTCGATCCGGCGCATCGTGCGGGCCAGCGACCTGGGTTCACGCGCGCTGCAGAAGACGTCGGGCCTGACGGCGCCGCAGCTTGCGGTTCTGACCGCCGTCGGCAGCCTCGGCGAGATCAGCACGACCAGGATCGCCGAACAGGTCGACCTGAGCGCGGCGACCGTCGTGACCATCCTCGACAACCTCGAGCGTCACCAGCTCGTCACCCGGCATCGCTCCAGCGAGGACCGCCGGATCGTGTTCACCCGCACGACGCCGGCCGGGGTGGCCGTGCTCGCCCGGGCGCTCGGGCCGTTCAGCGAAGCTTTTGCGCGGCGGTTCGCGGCACTTGCGCCCGACCACCGGCGCCGGATGGTCAAGACCCTGGCGGAGCTGGCCGATCTGCTGAACGCCGCCGACGGGCCGCCTGCGCCAGACAGCTAGCGGCCGGCACGCCCGCGTATCGGCTTTCTTCATACATCTCTCCTAGAACGGGCGGCCGATCTCACCGGCCACCGCAGCGTCATGACGGAGAGTTGACGAATGACGGGTCGCAATCCGCCCGCCTCCGCCGACCATTCGGCAAACCGCCTCGGCCGCGCGCTCGAGATCGTGCGGCGCCACGGCGTGCTGGAACCGTTTCGGCTGGTGCGGCGGCACGGCGCGCGCGAAAGCGGGCGCTTCGTCCTGCGCAACCTGCGCCACATGCTGGCTGACCGCCTCGCCCGCCGCTGGGACCGCGCCAACGGCGTGGACACGGCTGGCTCGATACGCCTCGACCAGCTCGACGTGGTCGGCCCGAACCGAACCAAGGGCAATGAGTGCGTGTGCACGTCGCCGAAGTCTTTCGACTTCATCATGCGCAGCCTGCCGGAGAACCTGTCCGGCTACACCTTCATCGACATCGGCTCGGGCAAGTCGCGCACGCTTCTGCTGGCCTCGCACTATTCCTTCGGCGCCATCGTCGGCGTCGAGTTTGCGCGGGAACTGGTGGCCATCGCGCAGGGCAACCTCGAGACCTACCGCAATCCGGCCCAGAGATGCCGCGCCCTGTCGGTCGTCGAGGCCGATGCGGCGGCCTATGCCTTCCCGGACACGCCGCTGGTCGTCTACTTCTACAACCCGTTCTCCAGGGACGTGTTCGACGTCGTTCTTCGCAACCTCGTCCAGTCGCTCGAGCAGTCGCCGCGCGACTGCTACGTCGTCTACGGAAGCTCCAGCCACAACGCCATCGGCTGGGCCAAGCCGGCGATCCGCGACTGCGGCGTCTTCGAGGAGCTGCAGACGCCGCCGATGCCGTTCTTCCTGGATGCCGTGCGCACGATCGACTACGCCGTCTTCAGGCGACGCACCAACAGGCCCTGACCTTCTCGGCGCCGTCTCCTACATGAGGCGGAACGGAATGCCCGAGATTAGAGCCTTCACGTAGCGGCGCTTCTGGAAATGCCCGTTGAGGGAGACCCGGGGCAGCGCCGTCGGGCGCGCTGCGGCGGCCGCCGAAAGCACGCCGGGCTGCGTCGTCACCGCGGCCGGGAAGCCGGCGTCGGCGGCAGCCTGCACTTCGCGCTCGCCCACGGCGCCGCGCCAGCCATAGGGATAGGAGAAGGAGCGCGGCCGCTGGCCGACGTAGCGCTCGACCGTCGTGGTCGATTCCCGGATCTCGCGCAGCAGGCGCTCGGGCGGGACGCGGCGCAGGTTGACATGCGTCACCGTGTGCGCGCCGAAATGGACGAGCGGATCGCGCGCAAGGTCCTGCAGGTCCGCCTCGTCCATTACCAGCCTATCGACGATGCCGATCGGGTCGATCCCGTGGTCGCGCGCCACATCGTCGATCCTGGCCACCGCCTCGTCCTCGTCCGCGGATGCAACGAAGGCGGCCAGCCGGTCGAAGGCGGCGTACTTCTGCCCCGGAGATGTCGACACGACGGCGCCTGCTCCGTCACCGAAGTCGAACCGGAAGGACGGCGCCCGGCGCGTCAGCTCGGCCGCCGTCTCCCACCACATCGTGCGGGTCCGCTCGACGAAGCCCGGATTGATGAAGATCGTGTAGGGAACGTCGCGGGCCCGGAACACCGGCGCGGCGTGTTCGGCATTGTTCCGGTAGCCGTCGTCCAGGGTGAAGGCCACGAAGTTGCGTTCGTCGGCCGGGTCGGAAAGCAGCGCCGGCAGGTCATGAAGATGGACCGGCACGAGACCGCAATCGAGCGCGGCATCGATGGCCTCGCCGAGGAACTGCGGCGTCACCGAAAGCAGCGCATTCGGCGAGAATTCGCTCACCGCCCCTTCGGGGCGCACGTGGTGCAGCGTGAAGATCACGCCACGCCCGCCGGCCTCTGGAAACAGCGCAGCCGCACCGGAGAGCGCAACGGCCTCGAGGCCCGCGCGGATGGCCGCGTGCTTGACCAGCCTCTTCGTCGATTGGATCAGCGGCATGTCGGGTCCGATGCTCTAGCCGAGGATGCGGCGCGTAAGCACGCGCCAGACGGTCAGGGGGATGTCGATCAGGCCGGGCAGCGGATCGTCGAGCGCGAAGGTCGCCCACGACCGCGCCTTGCGCAGCGACCGCATGTAGGCGGCGGCGCCGATGTCGCCTCGCCGCATCAGCGCGATCGCGGCAACGACGTCGCGCACGAGGTAGACCCAGGCGACGCCCTGCCTGGCTGCCGCCGGCCGCACCGGTCGCTTCTGCGACACGTCCCACAGCATCGCGCCCAGGTCGATGCCCGCCGCCCGGCAGAGTCCGAACCACGACCAGGGACGCGGATTGACGTCGAGCAGCTTCAGCGCCCCGTCCCTGCCGTCGCGCTTGAACTCGACCTCGACGAGGCCGCTGAAGCCGACCGAAGCCAGCATGGTGCGCGCCGCCTCGGCCGCCTCGGGCTCATCGAGTACCTCGACGCAGGTGCTGGTATAGCCGAAGTCGACGGGATACTGCCGGCTGCGCCGGGCGGTCAGTTCGGCGACAGGCTTGCCCTCGTTCCAAAGCGCTGCATAGGAGAACTGGCTTTCGCCGCCGCCGGGTATGAGCTCCTGGACGACGACGTTCTGTGCGCCGATCTGCGCGCAGGCGTCGCGAAAGGCGAGCTGGAAGGAGCGCATGTCGTCCGCCCTGATCACCTTGGCCTTGGCGAATGCATTGTTGCCGCCACCCATGTTGGGCTTGAGCACGACCGGAAACCTGACGTCCGCAGACGCGATCGCCTCGGCCGACCCGAACGCGTGGGTCGACGGCGTCCTGACGCCGAGTTCGGCGGCCCGCTTGTAGAGCAACGGCTTCTCGCAAAGCCAGCTGAGCGCCTGCCAGTCGGGAAGGATGATGCTGTAGGCGGCAGCGAGCCGCGCGCGGTGCTCGGAGACGAGCCGCACCTCCGCGTCGCCGCCGGCGACGAGCAGGTAGCCGTGCCAGCCGCGTCGCTTCGCGGCGTCGAGAAGGAAGGGCACCGCCTGTTCGTCGTGTGGACCGGGCCAGCGCACGGTCTCACGGACGAACCGCGACCAGCCGGGTAGCGGCGTGTCGTCCGTCACGTAGATGACCGGAATTCCGCACGCGCCGAGGCTACGGGCGAAGGCCAACGTGCCGTGGGCTCCCCCGATGATCACAACACCCGCAACGTCGGAGCCCGTGCTTCTGGCCATCGGCCGGATATTGGCGGCAATAGGTGAAGGAAATCACTACCTTCGCCGATGTCCGGTGCGACCGCCGCGCCCTGCCTGCGACAATTGTCAACTTGCCTGGGACACGGCTGGACGGTAATTGTGGTGCAAGGATTACCACTTTCGGTTCGGCCATGACACCACCTATTCCAGTCAGCGCCCGCCCGCCGGCCGAGAGGCCGCTGAACGACCCTCGCGTCGACCGCCAATTCATCGGCGACTTGGTCCGCGATTTCTACGGCCGCGTGCGGGCTGACCCGAGGCTCGGCCCGATCTTCGCCGCCGAGATCCGCGGCGACTGGGAGCCCCATCTGGAGAAGATGACCGACTTCTGGTGCTCCGTCGTGCTCAAGACCGGCGACTACAGCGGACGGCCGGTTCCCGCGCATCTGAAGCTCAAGCAGGTACGCGAGCAGGATTTTCAGATCTGGCTCGGCCATTTCCGCGCCACGGCGGAGGCGCGCTGTCCGCCGGAAGTGACCGGGGTCTTCGTCGACCGAGCCGAAAGGATCGCGCGGAGCCTGCAGCTCGCGATGTTCTTCCGGCTGGACCGCCCGGCGGCGGGGGCCGTGGCGTGAACGGCCCGCGCGCTGTCCACGATTCGCCGGATTGCGCTGTCGCGCCGACACCGCGTTTTCGTCTAGGATGGATTCCCTCATTACCCGGAACAGGGAATCCGCAGGATGCGCCTGACCCTTCAGACAGATTACGCGCTCAGGGTGCTGATCTACCTGGCCCTCCACAAGGGCCGGCCGTGCCGGATAACCGACGTGGCGACCGCCTACGACATCTCGCGCAACCACCTTCTCAAGGTCGGTCTGAAACTCGGGCGGCTGGGCTATCTGGACACGACCCGCGGGCGGGCCGGCGGCATCGCGCTGGCGCGCCGGCCGGAGGACATCAACCTGGGCGAGGTCGTTAGGCAGATGGAAGACGATTTCGCACTGACGACCTGCATGCGCACCGACGGCGGCGCGTGCGTGATCTCGCCGGCCTGCGCGCTCAAGCGCGTCGTCGGCAAGGCGCTGGACGCCTTCCTCGCGGTTTTCGACGGCTTCACGCTGGCCGACATAACGCGCAACCGTTCGGAACTTTCGGCGCTACTTGATCTACCGGAAATTTCGGGGAAAAGTACTTTGCGACGTGCTCTTCAGGAGAGGGACCAATGATCGGAAACTTGACCTATTCTGAACGGCGCATCGCCCTCTTCCTCGCCGCGATCGTCGGCGCGGCCGGCATCGCGATGGCGGCGGTCGGGCGCTCCGACGTGCTGGGCGTGCAGGGCGTCATCGTGATGCTCTTCGCCGGCGTCGTGATCTACCTCATCATGTCGTCGCTCTACGCCCCCGAGCCGACCGAGGACCGCGCGGCCTCCTACTACGACGACCCGATCAAGGTCGGCATCGTGCTGTCCATGGCCTGGGCGGTTTTCGGCATGTTCATGGGCGTATGGGTCGCCGCCCAGCTGGCCTGGCCCAACCTCGCCTTCGACGCCGCGTGGTCCAGCTTCGGCCGGCTGCGCCCGACCCACACGACCGGCGTGATCTTCGGCTTCGGTGGCAACGCGCTCATCGCCACGTCCTTCCACGTCGTCCAGCGCACCTCGCGCGCGCGGCTGACCGGTCAGATCAGCCCCTGGTTCGTTCTCATCGGCTTCAATCTCTTCTGCGTGCTGGCGGTGTCGGGCTACCTGCTCGGCATCACCCAGTCCAAGGAGTACGCGGAGGCCGAATGGTATGCGGACCTCTGGCTGGTGATCGTCTGGGTGACCTACTTCCTGCTCTACATCACCACGATCGCGCGGCGTAAGGAGCCGCACATCTACGTCGCCAACTGGTACTACATGGCGTTCATCCTCGTGGTGGCGATCCTGCACATCGTCAACAACCTGGCGCTGCCCGTCTCGATCGGCCACGCCAAGAGCTACACCATCTGGCCGGGCGTCCAGGACGCCATGGTGCAGTGGTGGTACGGCCACAACGCGGTCGCGTTCTTCCTGACCGCCGGCTTCCTGGGCATGCTCTACTACTACCTGCCGATCAGGACGCAGCGGCCGATCTTCTCCTACCGCCTGTCGATCCTCAGCTTCTGGGGCATCACCTTCTTCTACATGTGGGCGGGCTCGCACCACCTGCACTACACCGCCCTGCCCTACTGGGTTCAGACGCTCGGCATGACCTTCTCGGTGATGCTCCTGGTTCCGTCCTGGGCTTCGGCGGGCAACGCGCTGCTGACGCTGAACGGCGCCTGGCACCGCGTCCGCGACGACGCCACGCTGCGCTTCATGATGGCCGCGGCGGTGTTCTACGGCCTGTCGACCTTCGAGGGATCGTTCATGGCGATCCGCCCGGTCAACGCGCTCAGCCACTACACCG
Source organism: Mesorhizobium marinum (assembly GCF_040813675.1). Lineage (NCBI taxonomy): Bacteria > Pseudomonadati > Pseudomonadota > Alphaproteobacteria > Hyphomicrobiales > Phyllobacteriaceae > Mesorhizobium > Mesorhizobium marinum. The sequence goes on from NZ_JBFOCI010000004.1 coordinate 82,452, forward strand.
ACTGGACGATAGGGCACGTCCACGCCGGCGCGCTCGGCTGGGTGGCGCTGATCACCTTCGGTTCGCTCTACACGATCGTTCCGACGCTCTGGAAGCGCGAGCGCATGTATTCCGCCGCGCTGGTCGAGGTCCACTTCTGGCTGGCGATCGCCGGAACGCTGATCTACGTCTTCGCGATGTGGAATTCCGGCATCATCCAGGGGCTGATGTGGCGGACCTACACCGATGACGGCGCGCTCGCCTACTCCTTCATCGATTCGCTGCTGGCCATGTACCCCTACTACATCGCCCGCGCGTTCGGCGGACTGCTGTTCCTGATCGGGGCGGTCGTCGGCTGCTACAACATGTGGATGACGATCCGCCAGGCGCCGCTCGCCCAGCCGCGAGAATCCGACGTCCCCGTCGTCCCCGCCGCCGTTCCCGGAGAATGATCCATGTCTGAGCTCCTACACCGCAAGCTCGAGCGGTCGACCATCGGCTTCGTGATCGCGATCATCGCCGCGGCAAGCGTCGGCGGCATCGTCGAGATCGCCCCGCTGTTCACCATCGACGAAACCGTCGAGGAGGCGCCGGACATGAGGGTGTACACGCCGCTGGAGCTGGCCGGGCGCAACATCTATGTCCGCGAGGGCTGCTACGCCTGCCACAGCCAGATGATCCGCACCCTGCGCGACGAGGTCGAGCGCTACGGTCCCTACTCGCTGGCCGTGGAATCGCAATACGACCGCCCCATGCTCTGGGGGTCCAAGCGCACTGGTCCCGACCTGGCGCGCATCGGCGGCAAGTATTCGGACGCCTGGCACGTCGCGCATCTGATCAACCCGCGCGACGTGGTGCAGGAATCCAACATGCCGGCCTATCCATGGCTGGCCCGCACGACGCTGAAGATCGACGACCTTCCGCAGCACCTGGCGGCGCAGCGCGCGCTCGGCGTTCCCTATACCGAAGAGATGGTGGAGAACGCCGCGCGCGACGCCTATGGCCAGGCGGTTCCGGATTCGGAATTCGCAGCCGCCGTGTCGCAACGCTACGGCGCCGCGACACAGGTCAGCGCCTTCGACGGCGTGACCACGCAGCTTACCGAAATGGACGCGCTCGTCGCCTACCTGCAGGTGCTCGGGCAGCTCACCGACGCCGCCAGCCGCGAGCAGGCCGCCGCCGGGGAGACCGCGGCGGCGGCCAACTGAGGAGGCGGCGATGGATTTCAGCCACGACACGCTGGTCGCGTTCTCCAAGAGCTGGGGCCTGTTCTACCTGATGGGCTTCTTCCTGTGCGTCGTCGTTTACGCGCTCTGGCCGTCCAACCGGCAGCGGTTCGACCGGGCAAAGCACAGCATTCTCGATCGGGATGACAGGCCATGGCAGAAATAGAGCGCGATCCCTTCACCGGCCGCGAGACGACCGGTCACGAATGGAACGGCATAAAGGAACTGGACACGCCGATCCCACGCGGCGTGCTGATCTTCCTGCTGCTGACGCACCTGTGGGCGATCACCTGGTGGTTCCTCGTGCCGGCCTGGCCGCTCGGGACCACCTATACGAAGGGCCTGCTCGGCGTCGACCAGCATTCGGCGGTCGAAGCCCGGGTCGTCGAAGGCCAGCAGCAGCGCGCCGAGTGGACGACGCGGATCGAGACCGAGCCCTACCCGGCGATCCTCGCCGACGAGGCGCTGATGCGCACGGTGCGCGACACCGGACGGCAGCTGTTCGGCGACAACTGCGCCGCCTGCCATGGGCGCGACGGCAAGGGAGGCGCCGGCTATCCCAACCTGACCGACGCCGACTGGCTGTGGGGCGGCGACCCCGAGACGATCGAGCAGACGCTGCGCGTCGGCATCAACTCGGCGCATCCGGACAGCCGTATCGGCCAGATGCCGGCGTTCGGACGCGACGGCATGCTCGACCGCGAGCAGGTGCGCAACGTGGCCGCCTATGTCTACTCGCTCGGCCATCCCGACTATTCGACCGAGCACAACGCCGCCCAGATCGACGCGGGCCGCGAGGTCTTCGCGACGACCTGCGTCGCCTGCCACGGGGAAAAGGCGGAGGGCAACCCGGACCTGGGCGCGCCCAACCTGACCGACGCCACCTGGGTCTACGGCGGCGACCTGCAGACGATCATCTCCACGGTGCACGGCGGCAGGCAGGGTCACATGCCGACCTGGGACAAGCGGCTGTCCCCGGCCGACATCAGGACGCTGGCGCTCTACGTCACCGACCTGGGGGCGCAACAGCGATGAGCCGCGGCGTGCGCCTGCGCGGCGGCTGGCTGCCATGGGTCCTGGTGCCCGCGGGCCTCCTGCTTTTCGCGGGAGCCAACGCGCACCTCGTCTATGTCGCCTACCAGTCGCAGCCGGATTGCGTGGCGCATGTCAGTGAAACGGGCGGCGGCTACCGCGCTGCCAAGCCAGCGTGCTGAAGGAGCAGGTTATGGGCGAGACCGACAAGGGCTACTGGTTGCTCAGCGAGACCTCCGGCATCGGAGAGACGCGCGACCCCAGACTGCAGCGCCACCTTCCCATGTTCGAGGGATTCCGCTGGCTGGCGGCCGGCTGGCGCGACTTCTGGACAAATCCCGCCTCCAGCCTCGCCTACGGCCTCGGCGTGTTCGTGCTGTCCGTCGCCTTCGTCTGGACGCTGGTCGGGTTCGGACGCGACTACATCCTGTTTCCCGCGCTCGCCGGCTTCCTGATCGTCGCGCCGTTCCTGGCGATCGGCCTCTACGAGAAAAGCCGCGCCATCGGCGCGGGCCGGCATGTCAGCCTCGGCGCCATGCTGCGCGTGCGCCCGCGCGCCGGCGCGCAGGTGTTCTTCACCGGGCTCCTGCTGTCGCTGGTGATGCTCCTCTGGATGCGCGCCGCCGTGCTGCTGTGGGCGCTGTTCTTCGGCGTCGTCGCCTTTCCCGGCCTGGACCACGTCGTCGGCGTGCTGTTCGGCACTCCCTATGGCCTGGCGATGGTCATCGTCGGCACGGCGATCGGCGGCCTGTTCGCGGCCTTCGCGTTCGCCATCAGCGTGTTCGCTGTGCCGATGCTGCTCGACCGGCCGGTCGACGCGCTGACGGCCATGGGCACCAGCATGCGGCTGGTGTGGAACAACCTGAAGCCGATGATCGCCTGGGGCGCGATGGTGCTGGTGCTGTTCGCCATTTGCGTCGCCACCGGCCTCGTCGGCATGATCATCATCTTCCCGCTGCTCGGCCATGCCACCTGGCACGCATACCGCGCGATCGCCCGCCCGGAGGATTGATCCTTGAGTTGCTGCGCCCCCGGTGTTGAGGCGGCAGCCGCCACCGTTCCGGGTGGCGCAGTCGCCGCCAGCGAGATCGCCCTGGCGAGCCGCGATCTCGGCGACGGCACGTTCCAGACCGAGCTTTCGGTGCCCCAGGCACGCTGCGGAGCCTGCATCGCGGCGATCGAGGGCGGCCTCGGGAAGCTGGACGGCGTCGTCTCCGCCAGGCTGAACCTCACGGCGCGCCGGGTTTCGGTGCGGTGGCGCGGCAACGGCGGCGTCCCGCCGATGATCGCCGCGCTGAACGCGGCCGGCTACGACGCCAGCCTGACCGAAGCCGGCGACGGCGACCGTGATCCGGAAATGGCGCGGCTTCTGCGGGCGACCGCGGTCGCCGGTTTCGCCGCTATGAACATCATGCTGCTGTCGGTGTCGGTCTGGTCGGGCGCCGACGCGTCGACGCGGCACGCGTTTCACATGATCTCGGCGGCGCTCGCCATCCCCACCGTCGCCTATTCCGGACGCATCTTCTTCGCGTCGGCCTGGGCCGCCGTCCGCGGCGGCGGCTCCAACATGGACCTGCCGATCTCGGTGGGCATCCTGATGGCGCTGGGCCTCAGCGTCTACGACACCGCAACCGGCGGCGCGCATGCCTATTTCGACGCCGTCACGTCGCTGATCTTCTTCCTCCTCGCCGGACGCACCCTCGATCACGCGATGCGCGGCAAGGCGCGCGACGCGGTGGCGGGCCTCGCCCGCATGATGCCCAGGGGAGCGACCGTCATCGCCGCCGACGGAAGCCGCGAGTACCGCAGCCTTGCCGAGATCGGCGCGGGCGACGTCATCCTTGTCGCGCCCGGCGACCGGATCCCCGTCGACGGTACCGTGATCGACGGCGCCGGCGGCCTCGACCTGTCGGTGGTGACAGGGGAAGCCGCGCCCCAATATGCAGAACCGGGCATCGACGTGCTGTCCGGCGCACTCAGCCTCGACGGCGCCCTGACCATCAGGACGACCCGCCCGGCGCGCGATTCCTTCCTCGCCGACATGGTTCGGCTGATGGAAGCGGCGGAAAGCGGCCGGGCGCGCTACCGGCGCATCGCCGACCGCGCGGCGCGGCTCTATTCTCCGGTGATCCACCTTCTCGCCCTCGCAACCGGTGTCGGCTGGCTCCTGCTCGACGGCGACTGGCACCGGGCCGTCACCGTCGCGATCTCGGTGCTGATCATCACCTGCCCCTGCGCGCTCGGCCTCGCGGTGCCCATGGTCCACGTCATGGCGGCGCGTCGGCTTTTCGACGCCGGCGTCACCATCAAGGACGGCAGCGCCCTCGAGCGGCTTGCCGAGGCCGACGCCGTCGTCTTCGACAAGACGGGCACGCTGACCACCGGCGGAACCCGGATCGAGGGGCACGACGTCGACGCGGCGGACCTCGCCGGTGCGGCCGCGCTCGCCGCGCTGTCCAGGCATCCGGTTTCGCGCGCCGTCGCGACGCTCGCTGCCCGGCACGCTCCGGTTTCCGATTTCCGCGAGGTGCCCGGCCTGGGCATCGAGGGCCGCGTCGGCGCCAGCGTCTACCGGCTCGGCCGAAAAGCATGGGCGCTCGGCGACGCATCGGACGACGGATCGGCCACGGTCTGGCTCTCGAGGGACGGACGTCGCGCCGGATCGTTCGTCGTCGGTGACGACCTCAGGGCCGGCGCGCGCGACGCCGTGACGGAGCTGGCCGGGCTCGGCATGCCCATGGAGATCCTGTCCGGCGACCGCGAGGCCGAGGTGAACAGGGTCGCCCGCGCTCTCGGCATTTCCGAAACGCGGTGCGGCGCGCTGCCGGAGGACAAGGTGAAGCGGCTCGAGCAACTCGCGCGCGCCGGCCGCAAGGTGCTGATGGTCGGCGACGGGCTTAACGACGCGCCGGCGCTTGCCGCCGCGCATGTTTCCATGGCGCCCTCGTCGGCGGCCGATGTCGGCCGCAATGCAGCCGATCTCGTGTTCCTCGGTTCGAGCCTCGCGGCGGTGCCGCGGGCGCTCGCCGTGTCGCGGCAGGCTGCGCGGCTGGTGAAGCAGAATCTGGCGCTTGCCGTCCTTTACAACGTCCTGGTCGTCCCGGTGGCGGTCGCCGGCTACGTGACGCCGCTGATGGCAGCGGTGGCGATGTCGGCCTCCTCCATCCTGGTCGTCGCCAACGCCATGCGGCTGTCCCCCGCTGACGCCGCCCCCGCGCGTGCAAGCGCCCCTCGTCTCGGCCTCGCGGAGGCGACATGAGCTACCTCGCCTGGCTGGTGCCGATCGCGCTGGGGATGGGCCTTGCCGGCCTTGCCGCCTTCCTGTGGTCCATGCGAAACGGCCAGTATGACGATCTGGACGGCGCCGCCGAGCGCGTGCTTTTGCAGGACGGCATGGATGCGCCGCTGCGGGAAGACAAATTCGACGGCGGTGCGGGCGAAAGCCGCAACGGTCGCGCGTCGGCAACCTCGGATTCAAGGAGAAAGCCATGACGAAATCATCGGACAGGCCGTTCGGCTTGATCGCCGGCGTCGCATTCGTGTCCGGCGCCGTGGTGGTCGCGATCAGCATGGCCGCGCTTGCCGGCACCCTGGTGTTCACCGCCGCGCGCATTCTCCTGGCCTGAGCGAACGCGCCTCGGCGGACGCCGCCTCACCGGTCGTTGTCGTGGGCGCCGGCTTGGTCTGCTGGCGGGCCACATGCCGCCGCGGCGGCGCTTTGCGACGATTCCCCGCACCGTCAGTCCGCCGGAAATTGCCTGGCCGGATCGATTTCTGCACGGCGGCTGTGGACATCGGGCCGCTAATCACCCAATCTCGTGCCGGGAACAAAAAAGCGCTGCAACAAAGCGCACCGGACATCGAGTGAATGACCAAGGGTTGGACCTTATACGATCCACGCCTGGCGTGGGTCCTCGTGGCCCCTGTGCTGCTGCTTCTGATCTTCTTCCTGATGCTGCCGATCGCGGTGATGGGTGTCTACACCTTCTTCACCTTCGTGACTGCGGGCGTCGAGGAAAGCACGCTGACACTCGCCAACTGGCACGAGTTCCTGACCGACACCTACTATCACGGCTTCCTGTTCAAGACGCTGCGGGTCGGGGCCATGACGGCGCTGATCTGCGGGGTTCTCGGCTACTTCCCCGCCTATTTCATCTGGGCGACGACGTTCAAGCACAAGTGGCTGCTGCTGCTGCTGCTCATCGTGCCCTTCTGGATCAGCTTCACCATCCGCACCTTCTCCTGGATCCACATCCTGGGCGAGCAGGGCCTGATCAACGTCACGCTGCTCAAGCTCGGCCTGATCGACCAGCCGATGCAGATGCTCTACACGGAAGGCGCCGTGATCATGGGCCTGCTGCACTTCCTGCTGCCCTATATGATCCTCAACGTCTATGTCAGCCTCGAGAGCATCGACCGCACGCTGATCGCGGCGGCGCGCTCCATGGGCTGCACCAGCGCCCAGGCGTTCCGCGAGGTGACGTTGCCGCTGTCGCTGCCGGGCCTCGCCGCCGGCCTGCTGCTCTGCTTCGTGCTGGCGGCCGGCAGCTACGTGACGCCGCAGTTGCTCGGCTCTGGCCGCGACGCCCTGTTCGGCAACCTCATCTATGACACCATCATGGGCCAGTTGAACTGGCCGATGGGCGCCACGCTGTCGATCGTGCTGTTCGTCGTGCTCGGCTGCTTCGCCGCGATGTACACCCGCTACATGGGGATGTCGCAGATCATGAAGGGTCTGGGCGGATGAGCGCGGCGGCTTCCGGAGACAAGGAAGGCCGCTGGGCCTGGCGTCTGACCGGCTTTGTCACGCTGTGCGTCTACATCTTCATGTTCACGCCGATCATCGCCACGGTGGTGCTGTCGTTCAATTCGTCGATGTTCGGCGGCTTCCCGATGACCGGCTTCAGCCTGCAATGGTACGGCAAGCTCCTGGAGAACGAGCAGGTGCTCGCCGCGTTCCGCACCTCGATGTGGATCGCCCTGGTCACCGCCGCCGTCACCACGGCGGTCGGCGTGGTGACGGCATACGCGCTCATTCGCTTCGATTTCGCTGGCAAGCAGGCGATCGGCACGCTGGTGATCCTGCCGGCCCTCGTGCCCGAGACCATCCTCGGCGTCGGGCTGCTGGTGGCGATCAAGGCGGTCGACCAGCCCAGGACGCTGCTGCTTCTGATTCTCGGCCACATCCTGCTCGCCGTCCCCTATGTCGTGCTGATCGCCCAGGCCCGCATGGTCGGCATCCGGCGCGTCTACGAGGAAGCGGCGCTGTCGCTCGGCGCATCGCGGCTGGCGTCGTTCCGCGAAATCACGCTGCCGCTGCTCGTTCCGGCGGTGGTCGCCGGCGCACTGCTCGCCTTCACGATCTCGTTCGACAACACATCGGCCAGCCTGTTCTGGCGGCCGGCCGGCGTCGAGACGATGCCGACCCAGATCCTGTCGATGCTCAAGATTTCGATCAGCCCCGAGATCAACGCGCTCGGCACGGTCATGATCCTGGTGACCGTCGGCATTCCGTTGCTGGGCGGGATCGTCCTTCAGGGCCTCACCCGATTGAATAGACGTGGCAAAACAAGGGAGAACGCATGATGAAGCTATCCAACACCAAGCGGCTCGAACGGCTGCACGACCGGTACCAGAACGGCGACATCAGCCGCCGGACCTTCCTGACGCTGACGGCAGCCGCCGCCGCGTCGACCGGCCTTTCGATGTCGTGGATGGGCCGCGCGCTCGCCGCCGCCACGGAGGTCCGCTTCGACGGCTGGGGCGGCGTGGTCCAGGAGGCGATCGACAAGTTCGCCTTCCAGCCCTACACCGCCAAGACCGGCAACAACGTCGTTCAGGGCACGTTCGGCGACGAGAACGAGATCATCACCAAGATCAAGACGTCGAAGCCCGGCGACTTCCAGATCATCCACTCGTCCGGCGTCAACTACTACATCAAATACGTCAACGCCGGCGTGAACTCCGAGATCAACGAGGCCAACATTCCGAATCTGGCGAATGTGCTGCAGCCGATGATCGAGCCGTTCCGCAAGCTGACGCCAAAACTGTCGGCCGTGCCCTATGACTACGGAACGACCGGCCTCGCCTACAACACCACGGTCATCTCGCCCGAGGAAGCCAAGGAGAAGGGCGCCTCCCTGCTCGCCGACAAGAAGTATGCCGGCAAGGTCGGCGGCTATGCCGACATGACGACCCGCGTCTGGTACGCGGCGCTCGCCACCGGGCAGGATCCCAACGCCATCAAGGACATGGACGCGGTCTGGGCCAAGGTGCGCGAGACGCGCGACCTCGCCAAGAAGTTCTGGAGTTCCGGCGCGGAGTTGATGGACCTGCTCTCCAAGGGCGAGATCGTCGTCACCGACGCGTGGTCGGGCCGCATCGCAGCGCTGCAGCAGCAGGGCCACCCGATCGGCTATCTCGACCCGGCCGGCTCCTACGCCTGGATGGAGGACATGCTCGTCCTCAAGGGCTCGCCGATGGCGGAATGCGAGGAACTCATCAACTTCATGCTCGATCCGGCGACCTCGATCGCGGTTGCCGAGGGACAGAACTATCCGCCGTCCCTCGACCCCACCAAGGTCGAGCTGACCGACAAGATCAAGGCGCTGCCGGCCTTCGATCCGACCGGCTCGATGACGTCGCTGACTTTCGCCGACCCGATCTACTGGGCGGACAACGAGGATGCCTGGACCAAGCAGTGGGACAGGATCTCCAAGGGTGCCTGACCAGTTGGCGGATCATGCCCAGGAGCCCCGGCCGGTTGCGGCCGGGGCATCGGCGGCCGGCGGAGACGTCCCGGCCGTCGAGTTCCGCAACATCGACATCGCCTACGGCAAGTTCATGGCCGTGCGCGATTTCTCGCTGGCCATCCGCCGCGGCAGCTTCGTCACCCTCCTGGGGCCGTCGGGCTGCGGCAAGACGACCATCCTGCGCTCCATCGCCGGGCTGGTCGACATCTCGAGCGGCCAGATCTCGATCGGCGGACGGCGGGTCGACGACGTCCCGATCTACAAGCGCAACATCGGGCTGGTGTTCCAGAGCTACGCCCTTTTCCCGCACAAGAACGTCCACGACAACGTCGCGTTCGGGCTGAAATACCGCAACGTGCCCAAGGCCGACATCGACCGGAAGGTCCGCCAGGCCCTCGAAATGGTCCGGCTGCCGGGCAGCGAGAAGAAGCTTCCCTCGCAACTGTCGGGCGGCCAGCAGCAGCGCATCGCGCTGGCGCGCGCCATCGTCTTCGAGCCGGAGGTGCTGCTGCTCGACGAACCGCTGTCGGCGCTCGACGCCAACATGCGCGAAGAGATGCGCGTCGAGATCAAGAAGATCCAGAAGCAGACCGGCATCACCGCCATCTTCGTCACGCACGACCAGGAAGAAGCCCTGTCGATGTCGGACCAGATCGTCGTCATGAACGCCGGACGCATGGAGCAGATCGGCACGCCGGAACAGGTCTACGACATGCCCGCGACGGCCTTCGTGGCCGACTTCCTCGGCAAGGCAAACCTGCTGGCGGGCGCCGTCAGCGCCGCGGAGCCAGGCGCCGCGACAGTATCGCTCGCCGCCGGACAGGCGGTGCAGGTGGCCACTGCGAAAGCGCTGCCGCCGGGAACCGCGGTGACGGTCGTGGTGCGTCCGCAGAAGATTTCGGTCGGTGCGGCGGCGCCGTCCAACCGCCTCGCCGGCAGGGTGATCTCGACATCCTACCTCGGATCTAGCGCGATCTACGAGATCGACATCGGCGGCGGCACGACGCTGCGCGCCAACACCCCGATCGACGGCAGGGTCGCCCGCGAGGGCGAAACGATCGAGGTCGGCTTCAATCCGCGCGACTGCGTGCTGCTCGACAGCGACGGTTCGCGCATCGCCTGAAGCTTCCGGGCGGCACGCCGCCGACCGCCGGCGGTCACTCGAAATCGGCGACCGGCTCGGCCTCGACGACGCCCGCGCAGCAAGTCGCGACCGGGCCGGACATGACGGCCATCGTCCCTTGCAGTTCAACGGTCAGCCGGCCGCCGGGGAGATGCACGTTGAACCGGTCGCTGGCGCTCAGGCCCTTCTGGCGCGCCGCGAACGCGGCCACGCATGCGCCGGTTCCGCAGGCCCGCGTCGCGATGCCGGGCCGTTCCCACACCGCAAGGCGGATCGTGCCGGCATCCACCAGTTCCGCGACGCCGACATTGACGCCTTCCGGAAAGAGCGGGTCGTCGTGGATCGGCGCCGCATGGCGGGCGAGGTCGACCTCGGCCAGGCTGTCCACGAAGAACACGGCGTGCGGATTGCCGATCCAGAGGGCCGTGCCGTTCTGCAGGGGACCGCTCCGCACCGGCAGGTTGCGCATGTCGACCTCGCGCGCCAGCGGAAAATCGCGCCAGTTCCAGCCGATCGGCCCAAGCTCGACGCTGACCTCGAGCGAGCCGGTACGGCGGCAGTTCAGCATCCCCGCTCCGGTCTCGAGAACAAGCGCGCTCCCGCCGTTTTCGCGGAACAGAAGATGCGCAACGCAGCGGGTCGCGTTGCCGCAGGCCGACACTTCCCGGCCGTCGATGTTGAAGATGCGCATCCGGGCGTAAGCGCCGCCGGCGATGCCTTCAGGTGACGGCGGCTCGATGGTTAGCAGCTGATCGCCGCCCACCCCGATACGGGCGTCGCAGATCCTGACGATGTCCGCATTCCGGAAGGCCCGCCTGTCGGTCCGCCTGTCGAAGATCACGAAATGATTGCCAAGGCCGTGCATCTTCACGAACGGCCTGAGGGCGGCGGGCGGCGCTTCGAAAAAGTGGGCGACATCAAAATGCATGGGCGGAACTGTCCGGACTGTTGGCACTCCAGCATGCCCTGCCGCGCGGCGCATGTGAACTGTCGCGGCGCCCGGCGGCCGACGGATCAGGCGCCAGCGATCGCCTTGCGTGCGAAGGTCTCGGCGACGGCGAGCACGGACGCATGGATGGGACCGGCCGTCAGCGTCGGGATCACCGATGCGTCGACGACGTGCAGGTTGTCGAGGCCGCGCAGCCTGAGGTCCGGATCGACCACCGAGTGGTCGTCGCCGCCCATCCGGCAGGTACCGGACGGATGGTGGTGGGTGATGGCCGCCTCGGCGATGAAGCGATCGATGCCGGTATCCGTTTCCAGCGGTCCCGGCAGCAGTTCCCGCTCACGCCATTCGGCCATCTCCCGCCGGTGGCCGATTTCGCGCGCGGCAGCCAGCGCGGCGCGGAACAGTTTCCGGTCGCGCTCGGTCTGCAGGTAGCAGGGATCGATCACCAGCCGGTCGCCCGCCTCTGGGCCGGTGATGCGCAAGGTTCCACGGCTCGACGGATTAGTGACGCCGAACAGCAGCGAATAGGCCGCCCCGGCGGGCGGCGCCGTGAAGCGTTCGGACACGATCGGCGCGACGCCACAGCCGACCACGATCTCGGGGCGACCCCCCGCAGAAAAATCGCCGGCGCGCATATAGGCCATCGATTCGGAATGCTGCAGCCGCGACGGCGGCACGGCGCGACGGGCCGCGTAGAGATTGCCCGCGCCGAGCAGATGGTCCTGCAGGTTGCGCCCGACATCGGGCGCGGCGATCCTGCAGGCGATGCCGGCTTCGGCCAGCACGGCCTGCGGACCGATGCCGGAGCGCATGAGCAGGGCTGGGCTTTCGATGGCACCGGCGCTGAGGATGATGCGGTCGGCGGTGATCTCGACCGGGCCGTCCGGGCCTGCCGCTTCCAGCGCGACCGCGTGGTTGCCGTCGAGCTTCAGCCGGCGCACGAGATGGCCGGCCAGGATGGTCAGGTTCTTCCGCGCGCGCACCGCGGGCGTCAGCCATGCCTCGGCAACGGTGATGCGGCGACCGTCGCGGATGGTCAGCGAATTCGGCGTCACGCCGACCATCTCGCCGGTGTTGTGGCCGCGGATACTGGGCAGGCCGAGCGCCGCCCCGGCCTCGATGAAGGCGCGCGCGACAGGGCTCACGTCCTCGCCCGGCAGGGTGACCGGTAGCGGCCCGCCCTTGCCGTGCACGCCGTCGCCGCCGAGACTGTGATCCTCGATCGCCAAAAAAGCCGGCAGCAGCCCTTCCCAGCTCCAGCGCGCGTCGCCGGTCGCCGCGGCCCAGGCGGCGAAATCGGCGGGGTGGCCGCGCATGTGACCCATGGCGTGCAGCAGGCTCGAGCCGCCAAGCGCCTTGCCGCGCGCCCAGGCATGGACGCGGCCGGCGGTTCCCGGTTGCGGCTCTGTGCGGTAGTCCCAGTCGTAGCTGCGGCCCTGCAGCGCCGGCCATGCCTGCGGAACGGCGATATCGGGATCGTCAGGCTCCCCGCCGGCCTCGACCAGGACGACCTGGCGGCCGGCATCCTCGCTCAGCTGCGCCGCCAGCAGCGCGCCGGCGGACCCGCCGCCGACGATCGCCACATCGTAGCGCGCCATCGGCCTAGCGCTGGTCAGCGTTGACGACCTCGCCGTTCCGCGTCATTGCCTCGCCGTCGAGGGACAGCGAGCAGTTGCGCAGCGGGATGTCGAGGTGGCAGGGCACGTCGCGGTCGCCGCCGGCTTCGGTGTTCGGGCCGGACGACCACAGGAAGTTGCCGGCGAAGGAGCGCGCATCCATGCCGAGCTGCGCCTCCGGATTGTAGAGGCCGAGCACCGTCCAGTGAGCGCGCGTGTGCAAGCCCCAGCCGACATGCGCCATCGCGTACGCGCGCGGGTCGTTGAAGCTTTCCATGAATTTGCGCATGAACTCGGCGTCGAAGCCGCCCTTGATGTCGCGGATGACGCCCTTCTCGATGGTCACCGTCACCGGCTCGCGCGCATACATCTTGAACGGCAGCAGGATGTCGCCCTCGTCGATGACGATGGTGCCCTCGGCGCTCTCCTCGTTCGGCCACGTGGCGGCGAAGCAGCTCGGCCAATGGTCCCAGCGGCCGGGCTCGTCGGCAAGCCCGTACTGCGTCAACACCGGATACTGGCCGATGTCGCAGCTGAAATCGGTTCCGGCAGCCGAAGTGACCGTCATCTTCTTGGCGGCGCCGATCTTCTTGGCGGCAGCAAGCACGCGCGCCTTGTCCTCGGGCGTCGGGATCATGCGCATCATGACTTCCGGCGGCTCCACCGCCAGCAGCATGCGCGCGCCGGTCTTCAGCACCTCCTCCTGCTCCTTGGAGAACAGCAGCTGGATGGTGTCGATCACCATGTCGGACGCCTTCAGGCAGGCGAGCGCCGCCGAATTGCCCTCGAGCGGGGTCTTGCCGATGTAGCCCGACTTGTCGCGCGAGATCGCCTTCTCGCCGTTCATCGGCGCAAGGTTCAGCACGCTGACGACCGCGCCGATGTCGGACGCGGCCAGCCTGGCCATGCTCGCGATCTGCGGGTTGCTGTCGTCGCTGGTCAGGATCGTCACCTGCTCGCCGGGCTTGAGATTGCACATCCCGAGCACCTGCTTCCAGCCCTGGAAGAACTGCACGTCGCTGATTGCCATGAGTCTGCGATCCTTCTGCGGTTGCGGATGCCGCGCGGTAGCGGCGAATTCAGAGTGCCGTCTGGTTCTCGAGCGAGAAGAAGCTGCGGTCGTAGTGCAGCAGCGGCGACTTCACGGCGCCGAACCTGACCTGCCTGACGTGCCCGATGAAGATGCTGTGGCTCTCCGTCTCGACGTCGGACGACAGCGCGCAATCGAGGTTGATCAGCGCGCCGTCAAGCGCCGGTGCGCCGGTCGCAAGCGAACTCCACTGGCCGGCCGCGAACTTGTCCTCGCCGGCGTCGCCGGTCTGGCCGGCGAAGCGCCGGGCCACATCCTGCTGGTCGGCGGCGAGGATGTTGACGCAGAAGCAGCCGTTTTCGGTGATCGCCCGATGCGCAGCGCCTTGCCGGTTCACGCAGACCAGCATCGACGGCGGCGTCACCGACAGCGAACAGACCGCCGTCGCCGTCAGTCCGCGCCGGGAGGCGCCCCTGCCGGCGGTGACGACGCAGACCGTCGCCGCTAGCTGGCGCATCGCCGCGCGGAAATCGTCGGCAAGCGTATCGGGGGACGGCATCGAATGGATCATCGCGGACCTCCCTGCGCCGAGACGCAGCTTTCGAGGAAAAGGGCGGCGGAGCCGAGGCGATGGTCCTCGCCGCGCGCGCCGACCAGTTGCACGCCGAGCGGAAGGCCGCGCGGGCCCTTCGCGACGGGCAGCGCGACGAGCGGAACCTGCAGGACGCTCCAGAGGCGGTTGTAGATCGGGTCGCCGGTCGCCGTTCCCTCCGGTGCCTCACCGGGCGCAGCAAGCGTCAGCACCGCGTCGAAGCGCGACAACAGGGCGTCCGCAATGAGGCGCACCCCCGGCAGGACCTGCATCGCAGCGCGATAGCTTTCCTCGGTGACCCGCCCCTGGTCTTCGAGCATGGCGCGCGTGACCGGCGTCAGCTCTTCCCAGCGGCGGCCGATCTCGTAGGCCAGCGACTGCGTCACTTCCCAGCCCATCACGGCTTCATGCAGATCGAAGACGCCGTCGAACCAGGCCGGCGCGGGAATGGTCGTCACCTCGGCGCCGGCTTCCTCGGCGACGCGTGCGAGCCGCTCGACCGCTTCTATCGACGACGGCTCGGCCTTTTCCAGCCGCGTACCGAGCAGGACGCCAAGGCGCGGCCGCCTCGGCGCGGACAGGTCGGCCAGTTCGGCGCGGCCCGAGAGCGCGGCGGCGCAGGCCGCCGCGTCGCCGACGTTGCGCGCGATGACGCCAAGCGTATCGAGGCCATGGCACAGCACCTTGATGCCGACCGTGTTGATCAGGCCGAAGGTCGGCTTCAGCGCGGTGACGCCGCAGAAGCTGGCGGGGCGGATCACCGAGCCAGACGTCTGGGTGCCGAAGGCGAGCGGCACCATGCCGGCCGCCACGGCGGCGCAGGAACCGGAGGACGAGCCGCCCGGGGTGTGCGCCGGATTGTGCGGGTTGCGGGTCTTGTTGGGGCTTGCCATCGCCAGCTCGGTACTGACGGTCTTGCCCATCACCAGCGCGCCGGCCCGCCTGGCGATCTCGACCGAGGGCGCATCCCAAAGCGGCTGGAAGCCGTCATAGACGCGCGTGCCGTAGCCGGTCGGCATGTCGGCGGTCTCGATGACGTCCTTGACCCCGATCGGCACGCCCGCGAGGGGGCCGGCGACGCCTTGCGCGTCGAGTTGGTCGGCGTCGCGCCGCGCCTGGGCCGGATCGAGGTGCTGCCACGCCATGACGGGGCCGTCCGCCTGAGCGATGCGCTCGAGATGCGCCTCGGCGACCGCGCGGGCCGTCAGGCGGCCGGAGCCCACCGCGGCCGCCATGTCGCGCGCCGTCATTTCGAGGATGTCCTGGGTATGCATGGCGCGTTCCTCCGTCAGCCTGGCACCGGCGGGCGGCGACCAGCCCAGGGCGCCGCGCGTTCCAGTTCCGCGGCGAGTGACAGGAGCAGGGCGTCCTTTCCGAAGCCCGCCCCGAAATGCACCCCGACCGGCAGGCCGCCCGGCGTCATGCCGAGCGGGACGCTCATCGCCGGGCAACCCGAGGTATTGAATACCGCGGTGAACGGGGAATGTGCCCAGAACTGGTCGAAGAAGGCGTCGAGGCTCTTGCCCGCGCCCGCGAGCGTGCCGATCTTCGGAGCGGCTTCCGCCGCGCTCGGCGTCAGCATGATGTCGTATTGCGAGAAGAAGCGGCCCATCGCGCGTGCCGAGGCGTGCAGCTGGTTGACCGCCCAGAGATAGCGTGTTCCCGATGTTGCGAGACCCTCGCGCACCCATTCCTGATTGACCGGCTCCAGCCTTGCGATGTTGGGCGACCCAGGATCGCCGCCGGCGGCGCCGAGGCCGACATTGACGCCGGCGATCACGCGCCACGCCGCCTTGAGCGCCTCGCCGTCATAGCCGGCGTCGTCGATTTCGGTCACCTGGTGGCCGAGGCCCTCCAGCAGCCGCGCTGCGGCGCGCACCTCGGCCAATACCTCGGCGTCGACCGGCGTTCCGGTCGGCGGCTTGAGCAGCATGGCGACCTTGAGGCGCGGCGGCAGCGCGCCCAGTGCCGCGAGATAGGTGCCGGGGCGGGCGGGCGAAGCCCATGGGTCGCCAAGGTCGGGACCGCCGGTCGCGTCGAGCATGGCGGCGCTGTCGCGCACCGACCAGGTCACGGCGTGCGGGGTCGACATGCCGGCGATCGCCTCGGCGGCGACCGGACCGACGGGGTTGACCAGGCGTGACGGCTTGAGCCCGAACAGGCCGCAATGGCTCGCCGGCAGACGCGTCGAACCGGCGCCGTCCGAGCTGTTGGCGACCGGCACCATGCCGCTTGCCACTGCGGCGGTCGAACCGCCCGAAGAGCCGCCCGAGGTGCGCTCGAGATCCCAGGGATTGCGGGTCGCGCCGAAGGCCTCGGGTTCGGCGGTGAAGCTCAGCGCGAATTCGGGCGTGTTGCTCTTGCCGAGGATCACCATGCCGGCCGCCTTGTAGCGCGCGGTGATCGTCGAGTCCCTCTGGCTGACGGTATGGCGATGCAGCTCCGATCCGGTCGACAGGATCATGCCCGTCGCCTCGAAGCCGGTGTTCTTCAGCAGCATCGGCACGCCCGACAGCGGGCCTTTCGGCAGGACATGCCGGACCTGCTCGCGGGCCAGGTCGAAATGGGCATGGACGACGGCGTTGATGGACGGGTTGAGCCGCTCGATCCGCTCGATCGAGGCGTCGAGCGCCTCCAGCGCGCTGAGTTCGCCCTTGGCGATCAGCGCGGAAAGCGCCATGCCGTCGAGTTCGGCGAGCTCATCCATGCCAGGCCTAGCCCATCTGCGCGCGGAAGAGGTCGAGATCCCACATGTCGCGGGTGCCGGCCAGGAGGCCGTCGCGTATCTCGAAGAGGTGGACCCCGTCGAGGGCGATCGGCCGTCGCGTCGCGCCCTCGCCTTTCGGCGTGAAGGTGCCGGTCATGTGGTAGGGAACCGCCACGGTATCGGCGGCGCGGACGTATCCGCGCCGCTCCCAGGCTGCGTCCGGCAGCATGCGCCAGAACCCGTTCAGTCCGCCTGCGAGGGCCTCGCGGCCCTCGCGCCGCTTCGACATGGCCACCTCCTCATGCCACCCGTCGGGGTGGTAGAGAGCCGCCGCGCCGTCGGCGTCGCGGCCGGCATAGGCGGCATAGAAGCGGTCAATCAGCGCGGCGTGATCCATGGCGCAAACCAGCTTTGGGGGACTATTCGATGCCCGCGATCTTCTTGACCTGCGCGACATAGCCGTCGCGCTTCACCTCGTTGTAGAGACGCGCGCGCAAGGCGGGCGCAGGCGTCGCGTTGACGTTCTCGAAGAGCGCGACGCGGCCGGCCAGAGACCCGGACGTCATGTCCCAGATGAAGTTCATCAACTGCTCCTTGACCATGGCGCTGACGCCGTGGCCGGGCAGCAGCTCATGCAGGTAGTGGCCGACGTCGGGGTTGTCGAAGGCGCTCTTGCCGAAGCGCATGACGAGGCCCTGGCCGCACATTTCCTGCAGGATGTGGATGATCTTCGGATAGTTCTCGATCGAATAGAGGCGGCCGGCGGTGAGCATGCCGACGTCGGGGCGCATCACGTCGCCCTCGGTCGGGGTCGCAAGCGCCTCGGCGGCGGCCACGAAGGCGCGCAGCGTCTGCGCGTACTCGATGAGCTGGCCGAGCATCATCTGCACGGCCGGGATGCGGCCGGTGCCGAGATAGTCGAGCACCATCTGGCCGGCGCCGACGAAGAGCTCCGCCTTGACGGCAAGGCGGGTCAATACGTGCCAGTGCGCGAACACGCAGACCGGGCCGTAATAGCTCATCGCGGTCGGGTCGCCGAGGTTGAACAGGCGCTCCTTCGGCACGAACACGTTGTCGAAGACGATGAACTGGTCGGCTTCCTCGCCGAGGCTCGAAACCGGATGGTCGAACGCGCTGGATTCTGGCTGCGACACCATCTCGCGCGAGATCATCTTGATGCCGTCGGTGTCGATCGGGATCGAGCCCCAGATGCAGGCGTCGGCCGGCGTATCCTGGATGCCGCCGAGATTGGTGAAGAAGATGTCATTGGCCTGCGCGGAGATCGAGCCGACCGTCTTGGCGCCGTAGATGTAGATGCCGTCCTTGGTAACCTTGCGCGCCTTGAGCAGCGATGCTTCGCCGGCCTTGGGCGACGACCGGTCGGCCTGCGGGCCGGCCAGGCTTTCCGACGCGGTCACGTTGTTGTCGCGGCCGAACTCGAGATAGCGCTCGATGTTCTCGGCGAAATCGGGATCGACGCCATCGATCAGCGACTTCTTCTTCTTGAAGGTCGGCAGGTAGGCATAGAGGCCGACGACGATGGCGGGCGCCAGATCCGGCGGGCGGCCGAAGGTGCCGGCGGTCTTGAGCGAGGTGTACTCGATCATCTTGCGCCGGTCGGCGAGGTCTTCCTTGGTGCGCGGCACCTGCCAGGAGCGGCTCACGATGGCGCCTGCGTCCTTGTCGAAATAGGTGGTCGCGTCGGCGTGTTCCTCGGTGAACTGGTCGTCGAACATCGAGGCGAGCAGGTCGACGCCCTTGGCGAGCGCGGGCTCGTCATAGACGCTGCCGAGCTTCTTGCCGCCGACCCAGATCTGCCGGTTGTCGCGCAGCGATTCCTTGTATTCGGCGCCTGTCTTCAGCCGGTGCGGCTTGTCGAGGGACGTTCTGGCTTTCTGCTGTGTCACAGCGGGGTCTCCCATTGGATTTCGTGCCGGGACGCCTCTCTTGCGGGCGCTCAGCGGCCATGGATGAATTGCGTCAGCCGCTTTCGGCGGCCTTTTCCGAGCGGACCTGCCGGATCATCTCGGCGACCACGCGCATCGAATCGAGCGCAGCCGGCACGCCGCAGTAGATCGCAGCCTGGAGAATCACCTCGACGATCTCTTCTTCGGTGACGCCGTTGTTCAGCGCGCCGCGCACATGAAGCTTGATCTCGTGCGGGCGGTTGAGGGCCGTGAGCATGGCGAGATTCAGGAAGCTGCGCGTCTTGCGGTCAAGCCCTGGGCGGGTCCAGACCTCGCCCCAGCACCATTCGGTGACCAGTTTCTGCAGGGGAGCGGTCAGGTCGTCCGCGGCAGCAAGGGAAGCGGAGACATGGACATCGCCCAACACCTCCTTGCGGACCTTAAGCCCTTTCTCGAACTGCTCGCCTTTGAATTCGGGAAGAGTCATAAATCTCTCCGGTGGGATGCTGCCCGCCTCGCGGCAGGAGCGAAGCCGGTTGGTCGGCGCCGCCTGATGGTGTGAGTTAGACACGCCGCGCTTGACGTGTCAACAGATTGTATGACAGGAATACGGTCATACTGAAATACAAAGCTTGCCGCGCCAATGTGCGGGCGAGCGGGTGGAGGCGATGGCAGAGCCTGCGGACGTCGACGGGGAGGAAGCGCCAGCGCCCTTCGAACTCTATGCGCTGCGCTATGCCGTCCACGGCGGCCGGGCGCCGGCCGACAACTTCCTGCACGCCGACCCGCACGACGCCGGGTCCGACCTCGCCTACTTCATATGGCTGGCGAGGCGCGACGCCGAAATCTACGTCATCGACACAGGGTTTGCAGCCGACGCGGCGGCCGCCCGCGGGCGCACGCTCCTGCGCACGCCGTCCGAAGCGCTGAGGCTGCTGGGGGTCGACGCCGCGCAGGTCGAGCAGGTCATCTTGACCCATCTCCACTACGACCACGCCGGCACCCTCACGGAGTTTCCGAGGGCGTGCTTCCATCTTCAGGCCGCCGAACCGGCCTACGCCACCGGCCCCTGCATATGCCGCCCGGAAGCCCGGGCCGTTTTCGACGTCGAGAACATCGTCGACTATGTACGCGCGCTCTATGCGGGACGCGTCACCTTCCACGACGGCGACCGGCGCCTTGCCCCGGGCCTCTGGCTGCATTCCGTCCCCGGTCACTCCGCCGGCCTGCAATGCGTGCGCGTCTTCACCCGGCGCGGCTGGGTCGTGGTCGCGTCCGACGCGACCCACCTCTACGCCAACCTCGCGCGGCGCAACCCGTTCCCGATCTTCGTCGACGAACAGGCGCTGCTGAGGGGCTTCGAGCGCCTGGTCGCGCTGGCCCCGAGCCTCGACCACATCGTGCCGGGCCACGACCCGGCGGTGATTCGTGCATACCCCGCGCCCCATCCCTCGCTCGAAGGGATCGCAGTCCGCCTGGACGAGCCGCCGCTTCTGTCCTGGCAGGAGCTGGCGCGATGAGCGGCGCAAAGACCACGTCGCCGCGCAGGGTGCTGGTCACCGGCTCGGCGGTCGGCCTCGGGCTGGGCCTGGCCCGCGCCTTCGCCGAAGCCGGCGACACGGTCTACCTCACCGACATCTCGCCTGCCGTCGCCGACGCGGCCCGAAGCCTCTCCGATGCAACCGGCAGGCCGGTCGGATCGAGCATCCTCGACCTCGCCGTCGACGCGGCCGCCGACCGGTTGGCCGCCGAGGCCACCGAAGCGATGGGCGGCGTCGACATCCTGGTCAACAACGCCGTCATCCGGAAGATTGCGGCGGTGACCGATCTCGCCGACGCCGACTGGAACCGCGCCCTGGAGGTCAATCTTTCGGCGCCGTTCCGGCTCATCCGCGCCTGCCTGCCCGGCATGCGCGAACGCGGCTTCGGACGCATCGTCAACATGGCCTCCGTCTACAGCCTGATCGCCCTGGCGAATCGCGCCGACTACGTCACCACCAAGCACGCCATGGTCGGGCTGACGCGAACCGTCGCCCTGGAGCTGGCGTCCACCCGAATCACCTGCAACGCGATCTGTCCCGGACTGATGGCGACCGACAGCGCGCTTGCGCGGATCGACACGCTTGCGGCCGAGCGCGGCATCGGCCGGGACGAGGCGACGGCCCTCTTCCTGTCGACGCGTCAGCCAGGCGGCAGGTTCATCCCCATGGAGACGGTGACGGCGCTGGCGCTCTTCCTCTGCGGCCCGCAGAGCGACGGCATCAACGGCGCTGCGATCCCTGTAGACAATGGCTGGTCCATCGCCTGAGCGAACAGCCGGCAAGGAGAATGACATGAAAGACACCATCGGCTTCGTCGGTTTGGGGAACATGGGACGGCCCATGGCCGAGCGACTGATCGGCGCCGGCCACAGTCCGGTCGTCTACGACCGGTCGCAGGCCGCCATGGCCGAACTGGCGACAGCGGGCGCCCCGACGGCCGCCACGCTGGAGGAACTGGCGGAACGGGTGGAGACGATCTTCCTCTCGCTCCCCACGCCGGAGGTGGTGCTCGCGGTCGGCAGGGCGATCGCCGCCGCGCCCGGCCGGGCAAAGCGCGTGGTCGACCTCTCGACCACCGGCCCGAAGAGCGAGATGGAACTGGCCGACATCCTGAACGGCGCCGGCGTCGCGCTGGTCGACAGCCCGGTGTCCGGCGGCGTCGCCGGCGCGAGGAAGGGATTGCTGGCGCTGATGGCGGCCGGGCCGTCGGCGCATTTCACCGTGGTGGAGCCGTTGCTCGCCGCCTTCGGCAAGGTGATCCGGATCGCCGAGGAGCCGGGCAAGGCGCAGGTGATGAAGCTCATCAACAACATCTGCTCGGCGGCCTCGCTGGCGATCACCAGCGAGGCGATGGTGATGGGCGCGAAGGCAGGCCTCGACGCCGACGTGATGGTCGAGGTGCTGAACGCCGGAAGCGGCCGCACCTCCGCCAGCGTCGACAAGATCCCGCGCTTCGTGCTGCCGGGCAGCTTCGATTTCGGCTTCGCCATCTCGCTGTCGCTGAAGGATATCCGGCTCTGTCTGGACGAAGCCGAGCGCCTCGGCGTGCCGATGATGGTCGGCAACGCCGTGCGCATGCTGTTTGCCGTGACGAAGGCCGATTTCGGACCGGACGCCGACATGACCGCCGTGATCCGTCCGCTCGAGCGATGGGCGGGCGTCGAGGTGCGCGGCCGCGCCGCCAGGGAGGCCTGAGTGGGCGGAGCCGCGCCGACGCCGGAACTGCTGCTCGCCGAGTTCGCAGGCACGCCGAAAGCCCTGCCCGAAGCCGTGCGGGCGGCTGGACGCCGTTCGCTGCTGAACATGGTGGGCACGGCGATCGGCGGCGCCGGCGAGGCGGCGATCGACCGGCTGGCCGAACTCTCCTCCGGCTTCGGCGGCGCGGCGACGACCGGCCTGATCGGCCGCCGCGAACGCGCCGACATGCTGTGGGCCGCCTGCATCAACGCGGCGGCCGCCAACATCTTCGATTTCGACGACACCCATGTCCCGACGGTCATCCATCCGGCCGCGCCGGTCGGCCCCGCCGTGCTGGCGCTGGCCGAACTGCGGGCAGCCGAGGGGCGCCCCGTCAGCGGCTCTGCCCTGCTTGAAGCCTTCGTCGTCGGCATGGAGGCGACCTGCCGGCTCGGCAACGCAGCCGGCAGCGGACACTATGCGCGCGGCTGGCACATCACCTCGACCTGCGGCATCGTCGGCGCGGCGCTTGCCACCGGCCGCCTGCTCGGCCTTGCGCCGCCCGCGCTGGCGGATGCGCTCGGCAATGCGCTCGCCCAGGCCGCCGGCTCGGTGGAAACGCTCGGCACCATGTCTAAAAGCCTGAGCGTCGGCCAGGCGGCGCGCGGCGGGCTGATGGCCGCGCTGCTGGCCGAACGCGGCTTTGCCGGACCCGAACGCCCACTGACCGGCCGGCACGGCTTCTTCTCGCTCTACAGCGATGCGGCAGAGCCCTCGCGGCTGACCGACGGCCTCGGCAGCGGGTGGGAAGTGCTCAACAACACATTCAAGCCCTATCCCTGCGGCGTCGTGCTCAACCCGGTGATCGAGGCGTGTCTGGCTCTGCACGCGGAAGGCGGCTTCGACCCGGCGGCGATCGTCGACGTCGAACTGACGGGACATCCGCTGCTGCGCCAGAGGACGGATCGACCGGGCGTGACGTCGGGCCGCCTGGCACAGGTGAGCGCACAGCATGCCGTGGCCGTCAGCCTGCTGCGCGGCATCGCCGACCTCGACGCCTTTTCGGATCGCAGCGTGGCCGATCCCGACCTTCGCGCCTTCGGCGCAAGGCTGCGTTTCCACGACGATCCGTCCTGCTCGCTGGAAAGCGCGCGGGTTCGTCTCACGCTCGCCGACGGCCGCGAGATCGTCCGTTCCGTCGAGGCCGCCAGGGGCGGGCTCGAGCGGCCGATGACCGATGCCGACCTCGCGGCCAAGCTGCGCGCGCAGGTCGAATGGCGCGGGATCGACCTGGCCGTGGACGAACTGGTTGAAGCGATCTGGGGAATTGAGGACGCCGACGACGGCGCGCATTTCCTGGCGCTCGCACGACCGAGATAGAGTTGAAGCGAAAGCACCGCGACAGGAGAAGAGACGTGTCCAGAACCCCCATCCCCGATCCGATCTTCACGCTGACCACCGGCCCGGTGGACGCCTATCCGGCGGTGCTGCGCGGCCTCTCGCGGCCGGTTCTCTACGACTACGACCCGGCCTTCCTCGCGCACTACGAGGCGGTCAACGAAAAAGTTCGCCGCGCATTCCGTTCGGCGTCGCAGCCGGTCATCCTGCATGGCGAGCCCGTGCTCGCGCTGGAAGCGGCGGCCGCTTCCCTGATCGCCAAGGGCGATGTGGTGCTGAACCTCGTGTCCGGCGTCTACGGA
Source organism: Mesorhizobium marinum (assembly GCF_040813675.1). NCBI lineage: Bacteria > Pseudomonadati > Pseudomonadota > Alphaproteobacteria > Hyphomicrobiales > Phyllobacteriaceae > Mesorhizobium > Mesorhizobium marinum. The sequence continues at coordinate 106,283 of NZ_JBFOCI010000004.1, forward strand.
AAGGGTTTCGGCTACTGGGCCGCCCGCTACGCCGGCGAGGTTCTCGAACTGGCAGTCCCCTACAACGAGGTGCTGAGCGGCGAGGCCGTCGCCGAAGCGCTCCGCAATCGCCCCGACATCGCCGTCGTCGCGCTCTGCCATCACGACACGCCGTCCGGCACCGTGAACCCGGCCAACGAGATCGGCGCCGCCGTCCGCGCCGCGGGCAAGCTGCTGATCGTCGACGCGGTGTCCTCGTTCGGCGGCATGAATGTCCTGCCGGAAGCCTGCGAGGCCGACATCTTCGTCACCGGGCCGAACAAGTGCCTGGGATGCCCGCCCGGCCTTTCGCTGCTCCATGTCAGCGATGCGGCCTGGCGCAAGATGGAGGCGAACCCGGACGCGCCCCGCGCCTCGATGCTGTCCATCGTCGACTGGCGGCGTGCGCACGAGGCGACGCAGCCGTTCCCCTTCACGCCTTCGGTGTCGGAGATCAACGGCCTCGACGCCGCGCTCGACCTCTACCTCGCCGAGGGCGACGAAGCGGTGTGGCAGCGCCATGCGCTCACCGCCGCCGCGTGCCGCGCTGGCATCAAGGCGGCCGGCCTTTCACTGTGGGCGGCCAGCGAGGACATCGCCTCGCCGACCTGTACCGCGGTCCGTGTGCCGGAAGGCGTCGATGAGGCGAAGCTCAGAAGCGCCGTGCGCGAGCGCTACGGCGTCGTCGTCTCGTCGGGCCGCGGCGAAACGCTGGGCAAGCTCATCCGCATCGGACATATGGGGCCGACGGCGCGGCCGATCTATTCGCTGGTGGCCGTCGCGGCGGTAGCGGGCGCATGCGCGGCGCTCGGCGTGAAGGGCATCGACGTTGGCGCGGGCGTCGCGGCGGCCATGCGGGTGATCGATTCGGCGGCAGCATGACCGTGCCGGCTTCCGAATTGCCGGCCGGTCGTATAGTAGGATCGTCATACAATGCCCCCGGGGCGAATTGAGTCGGGGGCCCGAGGAAACCCAAGTCCACAGGTCCAGGCATGAACGTGAAAGCACTGCCTATCGATTTCAAAGTGACCAAGGCGGCCGCGCCGGTGCGCCACAGCGTCACCGAGAGCATCCGCAATTCGATCGCACTTGGCTACTTCACCTCCGGGCAGCGGATCACCGAGCGGGACCTCTGCGAGATGACGGGCGTCAGCCGCACGGCCGTCCGCGAAGCCCTGCGGCAGCTCGAAAGCGAGGGGCTGGTGCAGGTCCTGCCGCATCGCGGCCCGATCGTCGCGCGCCTGTCGCCCGAGCAGGCGCAGGGCATCTACGAGGTGCGCGTCGAACTCGAGGGGCTCGCCTGCGAACTGTTCACGCGCAACGCCACCGACGCGGACATCGTCGCGCTGAAGCGGGCGTTCGACGTCCTGAAGGCGTCGGCCGGCAGCCCGGATCCGCTCGAGCGGCTCACCGCCAAGAACGCCTTCTACGACTGCCTGATCGACGGCGCGCACAACGAGGCGCTCGGCCACACGCTGTCCTCGCTCAATGCGCGGGTGATGGTTCTGCGGGCGACCTCGCTCGGCGCGCCCGGCCGCACGCGCGAAAGCCTCGAGGAACTGGAAGAACTCGTCGGGCACCTGGCCGCGCGCCGCGGCAAGGACGCCCGCAAGGCGGCCGCCCGCCACGTCATGAACGCGGGCAAGGTGGCGATCCAGATCCTGCGCGAGCGGCTGGACGAAGAGACGGCCGAATCGGCCGGCTGAGCGCTCTGGCGCCGGGCCGACCGGCGCGCCGTTCGCTTCAGATCCCCGGCGTCGCGCCGCCGTCCACGTCGATCACCGTTCCGTGCACATAAGCCGCGGCCGGACTGCACAGGAAGCGCACCACGTCGGCGACTTCATCCGGCTCGCCGTAGCGCGCGATGCCCTGGCTGATCCGCATCGCCTCGCGTGCCTCTTCGACGGAAATCCCGCGCTCGCGCGCCAGCGTCTCGATGCGCTTTCCCAAACGCTCGGTGACGATGTGGCCGGGGCAGAGCGTGTTGATGCGCATGCCGGTGCCCTGCGCGCGCTTGGCAATCGCCTTGGTGAAGTTGATGAGCGCGGAGTTGACCGGGCCGCCGATGGTGAAGTCCGGTTCGGGCGTGTGCGCGCCGACCCCGGAGATGTTCACGATCGCCCCGCGGCTGGCGACAAGCGGTTCCCATGCGGCGCGGCAGAAACGAACCGTCGCGTGAAACTTCAAGCCGAACCCGTCGATGAAGTCGGCATCCGACAGGGCGAGGAAGTCGCCGCGCTTGGTCGCCCCGGCATTGTTGACGAGGGCGTCGATGCTGCCCGTCTCGGCAAGCGTGCGCTCCACCACGATGCCCGGCGATTCCGGCAGCGACAGGTCGAGGGCGTGCGTCGTCACAAGCGGCGAGCCAGCCGCCCGCGCCGCCTCGGCTGTCGCCGCAAGTTCGTCGGCTTGGCGCGCGGCGAGGCTGAGCGCGAATCCGTCCTTGGCCAGACCGATCGCGAAAGCCCGGCCAAGGCCCCTGCTGGCGCCCGTAACGATCGCAGTACGCATCTTCAAAATCCTTCAGGACTGCGGCCCGGACCACGATGGCCGGGCCTGGGATAGCTCGCGCGGGATGCCCGGCGGCGCAAGAATCCGCGGGCGCGAGTTTTTCCGATTGTAATACGGTATGATAGTGTTATCGTATTCTCGCGCTGTCAATCGGAGCGTGCCGAAAGCCGTTCCGGCGGGTGCTTGCCCAGTGCCGGGAGAACTGTTTGCTCATCGCGCCAGAAGTGATTTCCATGCGTCCGACGTCTGGACCCACGATCTCAGCAATCCGGTGCGCCTACGGTCGGGCGCAGACGGTGCTGGCCGTCTTTCCGGCGCAGTCGAGCGCGATCGGCGCGGGAACTTCGCCGATGCGGCGGTCGAGCCCGATCTCGGCGCGCGTGGCCCAGCTCCGGCCCTTCAATCCGCACCACAACCGCTGCACGGGCATCTCGTCGCCGGCGCTGTTGCGCATGAACACCGTTCCGTCGCTCGCGTCGGCGAGCAGCGTGAAGCGCAGCGTCTGTCCGGGCGCCACGTCTCCGAGCGCGTTCGAGAACCAGTGCGCGATCGACGCATCGCAGGCGAGCACGGTCTCGCCGGTGTTCCTGATGGTGACATCGAAAGATTGCGTACCGGCGGCTGCCGGCGCAGCGAACAGCCCGACAAGGGCTGCAACAAGAAGGGGCAAAACCTGCATCTCTGACCGTCGTTCGGGGGTGAGGACAGGACGAATGCACCCGGCTCAAGGCCATTAGTCAACCAAAATCGAGAACTGGGAACAATGTCATGAAACAATGGATGATCGAGACGGCAAGCCGGACGGCTCTGGCGCTGGCGCTCATGGGTGGAGTTGGGACGGTGGCGCTGCACGCCGCCGAGGTGAAGTCGATTGCCATCCTCGCCCCCGAGCAGGGCACCGACATGGGCTGGAACCAGCAGGGCGTCGACGCAGCCAAGGCTGCGGCTGCCGCCGCCGGCGTGGAAGTCGTGGTGGCCGAGAACCTGGGCTACGGCGACGTACGCCCGACGCTGCGCGAACTGGGAGAGGACGGCGCCAGCCTGCTCATCGCCCACGCCAGCGGCTACAACACCGCCGCCCCTGAAATCGGCGCGGAACTGAACATCCCCGTCGCCATCGTCGACAGCCCCGACAAGCTCGAAGCCGGAAAGGTCGCCGACTACACCGCCTCCGGACACCAGGGCGCCTATCTGGCCGGCAGGCTCGCCGCCAAGATGAGCCGCACCAAGGTGGTCGGCATCGTCGTTTCCGGCGAGCCTCCGTCCTGGAACAACATGTCCGTCGCCTTCGCCGAGGGCGTCAAGGCCGAAGACCCGGCCGTTGAAGTCCGCTACGCGGTGATCGGCCCGGCCGCCTATGCCGACGCCGCCGGCGGCAAGCGCGTCACCGAGACCGTCATCGCCTCCGGCGCCGACGTCATCTTCGGCCAGGGCAACGGTTCGAGCTTCGGCATGCTGCAGGCGGTCGAGACCACCAAGGCGACCGATGGCGGCAAGGCCTATTTCATCGACGTGATCGGCGACAAGACCTCGATCGACAAGGGCTACCTCCTGTCGTCGGTCGTCTGGGACCTGACCCCGGTCTACGGCGCGATGATCGAAGACCTGAAGGCCGACAAGTTCGGCACGCGCAACTACGACATCAAGCTGTCGGACAACAGCCTTTCGCTGCTGAAGACCAAGAACGTCCCCGACGACATCTGGGCCCAGATCGAAGCCATCAAGGCCGACATCGTCTCCGGCAAGATCGTGGTCGAGCCGAAATACGACGCCGACAGCGTGCACAAGCTGGTCAAGGCCGTCCAGTAAGCCGACAATCCGACATTGAACCCGCCGCGCCACAGCGCGGCGGGCCTCTCTTCTTTCAGGACGTGCTGATGCAAGCACCCAGTCAGGCGCCAGCCGCTTCCACGACCGCGCCGCCCGGTGCGCCGGTGGTCGCGCTGAGGGGCGTCACCAAAAGGTTTCCAGGCGTCGTCGCCAACGACAACGTCACCATCGAGATCCATGCCGGCGAGGTCCATGTCCTGCTCGGCGAAAACGGCGCGGGCAAGTCGACCCTGGTCGGCATGCTGTCCGGGCTGCAGCAGCCCGACGAGGGCGGCATCGAGGTCGACGGAAGGCCAACGCTCGTCGGCTCTCCCAGGCAGGCGCTTTCGATCGGCATCGGAACCGTGTTCCAGCATTCGATGCTGGTGCCAAGCCTGTCCGTCATCGACAATTTCGCGCTTGGCGGCGCGTGGTGGAAGACGCCGGACCGCAAGGGCATCGCGGCGGCGATCCGCGAGACCGCCGGTCGGCTCGGGCTGCGCGTCGATCCGCACGCCCTGGTCAGCAGCCTGTCGCTCGGCGAGCGCCAGCAGGTGGAGATCCTGCGCGCGCTCATGCGCGGCAGCCGCTGCCTGATCCTCGACGAGGCGACCGCCATGCTGACGCCGCACGAGGCGGTGGCACTCGGCGAACTGATGCGGCGGCTGGTTGCGCAGGGCATCGCCGTCATCTTCATCACCCACAAGCTGAACGAGGCCGTCGCCTATGGCGACCGCATCTCAGTGCTGCGGCTCGGGCGCAACGTCGGTGAGATCGCGCCGGAGACGCTGCGCGCCTCCTCCGATGCGGAGAATACCGAGACGATCATCTCCCTGATGTTCGGGACGGCGGCGGGCGAAGGCGCCGTCGGCGGCGCGCGCGCGGCGCGCAGTCACGGCGACGTCGTGCTGGAGGTCGCCGGCCTGTGTTCCGACGCCGGCCGGGTTCCGGTGCGCGACATCGACCTCACAGTCCGCTCCGGCGAGATTCTCGGCGTCGCCGGCATCGACGGCAACGGCCAGAAGGAACTGGCCGAAGTGCTGGCTGGCCAGATGCCGCGCAGCAGCGGGTCCATCCGGCTGATGGGCCAGGAACTCGGCGACGCCACCGTCGGGCAGCGGCGCGCCGGCGGCCTGCGCTACGTCACCGACGACCGCCTCGGCGAAGGCACCGTTGGCACGTTCCCGGTCGCCACCAACTTCCTGCTCAAGGACATCGGCGCCGCGCCCTACTGGCGGCGCGGGATCGAGCGCCCCGAGGAGATCCGCCGCCAGGCCGAGACGCATGTGCGCGATTTCGACATCCGCACTCCGGGCACTCAGACGCCAGTCGGCAAGCTGTCGGGCGGCAACATCCAGAAGGTGCTGCTGGCGCGCGAGATGACCGGTTCCGCTGAGGTCGTGATCTTCGCCAAGCCCACCTACGGTCTCGACGTCAACAACATCCGGGCCACGCGCAAGCGGATCGTCGAGGCCGCCGACGCTGGCAAGGCCGTCGTGCTGATCTCGACCGACCTCGACGAACTGCTCGAGCTCTCGGACCGTATCGCCGTGATCGACCGAGGCCGCATCCGCGGCACCGTCGTCAACGGCGAGGGCGCGCGCGACGCGATCGGACGGCTGATGAGCGCCGGAGACGAGCAATGACCGACGAACAGACCATACCGGCCGCCGGCGCCGGCGGCCGCGCTGCCGCCAATGCCGGGCTGCAGGCCTCGCTCAGGGTCCTGGCCGTCAGCGTCGGCCCGCTGGTCGCCGCCCTGGTTCTGGGCGGACTGCTGCTGCTGGCGATGGGCTTCAACCCGTTCAGCTACTACGGCTACGTCATCCAGCGCGCGCTCTTCTCGCCGTCCGGCTTCGAGGCGACGCTGACCCGCATGGGTCCCCTGCTGCTGATCGCCGCCAGCCTGATCGTCGCCTTCCGCGCCGGCCTCTGGAACCTCGGCGGCGACGGCCAGTACCTGCTCGCCGCGGTCTTCGTGGCGGCGACCGTGCCGCTGACGCTCGGCGTGCTTCCCGTGTGGGCCAACCTGCTGCTCGGCCTGCTGATCGGCGCCGCCGTCGGCGCCCTCTGGAGCCTGCTTCCGGCGTTGCTGAAAGCCTGGCAGGGAATCAACGAGATCATCACCACGCTGATGATGAGCTTCCTCGGCGTGTCGCTCGCCAACGTGCTCGTCAAGCTGGCCTTCCTCGACCCCGGCACCACCACGCCGCAGACCCGCACCCTGCCGGTGGAGGCGCGCCTGCCCAGGCTGTTCGACAGCTCCGTCTCGTCGGGCCTGCTGATCGGCCTGGCCGCCGTCATCGTGGTCCACCTGGTGATGACGCGCACCGCCTTCGGCATGCGGCTGAGGCTGGTCGGCGCAAACCCGCGCGCGGCCGTCCATGCCGGCCTGTCCGTGCCGGCGCTGACGATCGCCGTCTTCGCGATATCCGCGGCCCTTGCGGGCCTGTCGGGCGCGGTCGACATCCTCGGCACGCACGGCAACGTCAGGGCCGACTGGAACCCGGCCTACAGCCTGACGGTGGTGCCGCTCGTCTTCCTCGCGCGGCTGAACGGCTTCGGCTCGATCGCCTACGTCTTCCTCTTCTCCGCCCTGACCATCGGCGGCGAGAGCGCGGCGCGGCGCATCGGCGTGCCGAGCTTCTTCTCGCTCGTCATCGTGGCCATCCTGCTGATCATGCTGGGCCTGGCCGAATATCTCGACAAACGACATCAGGAGCGCGCCCGGCGCTGAGCGCCGGCCGCGAATGGCGCATGGCCCTGTTCACCCAAGGTTTCATCATCACACTGCTCCTCGGCGCGATCGCCGCCGGCATCCCGCTTTTGCTTGCGGGGCTGGGTGAACAACTGTCTGAAAAGGCCGGCGTGCTGAACATCGGCCTCGAAGGCATGATGCTGTTCGGCGCCTACACCGGTTTTCTCGTCGCCTGGGCGAGCGGCAGCACCGCGCTTGGCTTCGCCGCCGGCGCCGGCGGCGGCGCGGTCGTCGCGGCGCTGATGGCGCTGCTGTGCGTGCGGCTCGGCCTCAACCAGATCGTCACCGGCATCGCGCTGACGCTGGCCGCGCAGGGACTGACGGCGCTGCTGCATTTCGTCCAGTTCTCGCGCACCTATCCCCGCCTCGACGGGGTGGAGGCGCTGCCGATCTGGCCGCTGTCGGAAATCCCCTTCATCGGACCCGTGCTCTTCAACAACAACGCCGTCTTCTACCTCGCGGTAGCGCTCGTTGCGGTGTTCGCCTGGATCTACCGCATGACGCATCTCGGCGCCGCGCTCCAGGCAGCGGGCGACAAGCCGGCGGCGCTCGACGCCGCCGGCGTCGACGTCATCAGGACCCGGTCGATGGCGGTGCTGGTCACCGGTGCGCTTGCCGGTCTCGGCGGCGCCTACATGTCGATCGCGGTCGCCGGCGTCTTCGTGCCGTTCATGAGCCATGGCAACGGCTTCATCGCCATCGTGCTGGCCATGCTGGCGCGCGGGCGGCCGCTCTGGGTGCTCGGCGGCGCGCTGCTGTTCGGCGGCTCGCTGTCGCTGACCACGGCGCTGCAGGTCGCCGGCGTCGACGTGCCGACCGACGTCATCCAGATGCTGCCCTTCGCGATGGTCATGCTGGTATTGCTCGTCGCCGGCCGCAAGGCCGCCCTGCCCCAGGCGCTCGGCGAGAGCTTCGTGCGCGGCGCCCGCTAGCCTAGGGCGCTATGGCGCCGAATTGCCGGGCACCAGTTCCAACGGCAGGACGTATTCGCGCTGCCGGAAACGCCCATTCTCGAGCCGCTCGAGGATGGCGCTCGCGGCCGTGACGCCGACGTCATAGGCGCGCGAGCGGACCGTCGCCAGGGCCGGGCGCGACAAGCCGGTAAAGGGGAAGGCGTTGTAGCCGGTCACCGCGACATCGCGCGGCACCTCCAGCCCGCGAGCCGTCAGGATATCTATGCAGGCGATGGCGATCTGGTCGTTCTGGCCGACGATCACGTCCGGGACGCCATGATCGTCCAGGTAGCCGGCAATGCCGCTCGAGATCGCCTGGCTGTCGGTCTCGTCGCAGGTGACGAGGTCCAGCTGGACGCCGCGCGCCTCGAAAACCTTCCTGAAGCCGGCCACGCGGTTCTCGACGGCCGGCCACGGAATGTCGGCGATGACCATGACGGCCCGCCGCCGCGGGCGCTTCATCACTTCGTTCGCCAGCAACTCGGCGCCGCCCGCGTCGTCCTGCCGAACGAAGCAGACATCCTGCAGGTTCTGCACGGGCCGGTCCTGGAAGACTACCAGCGGCTGGCCGAGCCCGGAGACGAGTTCCATCGCCGCCTCGCGCTCGTCGCGCGTGCCCGACGGATTGAGGCAGATCGCGTCCACTTCCGACTGGCGGATGAGCGACGATTCGGACAGCTTGCCCGGCATCACGCCATAAAGAAGCAGCCCGAAGCCGTTCGTGTTGAGCTGGTTGCAGAGGCCGGCGACCAGATTGGTGGTGAAGGGATCGGCAAGGAACCGCGGCGACGGGTCGACGATGGCCAGTCCAACCGCCTGGTGCCGCTGCGAGCGCAGGCTGCGTCCGACCCGGTTGGGGCGATAGCCGAGCTCCTCTATCGCCGCCTCGACTTCTTTCCTGGTCGCCTCGGAAACGCCCGCGGCGATGCCGTTCACAACCTTTGAGACTGTCGCGATGGAGACGTTCGCCTTCAAGGCGACGCTGCGCAAGGTGGGTCTTTCCCGCATCGTTCCTTCCATATTCACGGACAAGCATTATTGGTGTTGACCGTCGAAAGAAACCACCATAACGTACGAATTAAACGTTTAACCACTGCATTTAACACAGAGATTCGAATGAAAAGCTACGATTTCGCGGCCCTCGCGAACCGCCTCAACTCGGCCGTCCTATCGGACGTCCTCGACGAGATCGGGCTGACGAACCAGGCCATGCTGCCGTATGTGCGCCCGCTCGACGACGGCCTCGCGGTCTTCGGTCGCGCGCGCACCGGCCTCTACATGAATACCTATTCGGTCGAGGAGCACGGCAACCCCTACGAGGTCGAGATCGCGCTGGTCGACGACCTCAAGCCCGGCGACATCGCCGTGCTGGCCTGTGACGGGCCGACCGCGAGAATCGCGCCATGGGGCGAGCTGCTGACCACCGCGTCCAGGATGCGCGGCGCAGTCGGATGCGTGACGGACGGCCTGGTGCGTGACGTCCGGCTCATCCGCGACCTGCAGTTCCCGGTCTTTGCGGGTGGCATCGGACCGCTCGATTCGAAGGGCCGCGGCAAGATGATGGCCATGGACGTGCCGGTGACCTGCGGCGGCGCGCCGGTGCGCAGCGGCGACCTTGTCTTTGGCGACGTCGATGGCGTCGTCGTCATCCCGGCGGACGTCGCCGACCGCGTCATCGAGGCCGCCGTGACCAAGCTGGAGAGCGAGAGCATGACAAGGGCAGAGCTCTTGAACGGCGCTTTGCTCGCCGAGGTCTATGCCAAGTACGGGGTGCTCTGAGCGCCCCGGCGTGTCCTTCAACCAACATTTGAGAAGCCGGGCCAGCCGGACGGAATTCGGATCAAGTTCAGAAAAGGTGGAACGAGAATGACGATGCAACTGAAGATCTTCGCTGTAGCGGGAGCGCTCCTGGCGATGGGCGCCGTGACGGCCTCCGCGGCAGATTTCACGATCCGCGCGAGCCACGGCGAGTCCACGGAGAGTCCGCTGCACAAGGGCTGGCAGGTGTTCGAGGCCTATGTCGAGAGCGCCAGCGGCGGCGCCATCGACGTCGAGATCGCACCCGCCGGGCAGCTCGGCTCGATGACCGATGCGCTCGAGCAGGCAAAGATCGGCGCCATCCAGATGGCGCATGGCGACGAGCAGGTGATGAGCACCTTCTACAAGCCGATGATGATCCTGGCGACGCCCTATCTCTTCAACAGCGACCAGGAAGGAATGGACTTCGTCTACGGCTCCTATTTCACGGAAGTGCGCGAGAAGATGGCGAGCGAGTCGGGGCTGCGGCTGCTGTCGGCCGCCTCCTACGGGTTCCGCAACTTCACGAACAACGTGCGTCCGATCAAGTCCGCCGCCGACATGAGCGGCATCCGCATGCGCGTTCCGCCGAGCCCGATGTCGCTCGAGATGGTCAAGGCGATGGGCGGCTCGCCGACCCCCGTGCCGTGGGAAGAGCTCTACGGGGCCATGCAGTCCGGCGTGGTCGACGGACAGGAGAACCCGATCGGCGTGGCGCTCGACTACTCGTTCTACCAGGTCCAGAAGCACATGACGCTGGACAACCACCAGCTCGGCCTCAACACGATGATGATCAACGAGGCTTTCTTCCAGAGCCTCAGCCCGGAACTGCGCGAGATCGTGGTGACCGGCGCAAAGATGGGCGCGGCGACCGAGTTCGGCGAGCGCAACTACCAGGCGCGCGTGACGGCGGTCGCCAAGCTGCGCGAACTCGGCATGGACGTCTATGCGCCGACTCCCGAGGAAGCGGCGACGTTCCGCGACTCCGTACGCGAGCCGATGCAGGCCTACCTCAAGAGCGAACTCGATCCGGCCTTCGTCGAGGCCGTCTACGCCGAGATCGACGCCGGCCGGGCGGCTGCCCGCGCCGCGGTCGAATAGTCCGTCCTCAGTTCGAACCGACGGCCCGGCCTCTGGCCGGGCCGAACAGGGGACGCCCATGTCTTTCCTTCGTTCCGTCGACCGCGTCATCGATGCGGCGCTCGTCCTCGCGATCGCGGTGATCGCCGCCTCGCTGGTGGGGCAGGTTGCCCTGCGTTACTTCGCCCATGCGCCGCTGCCCTGGCCGGAGGAACTGTCGCAGTTCCTTCTCGTGGCGATTTCCTTCTTCGGCATGTACCGGGCTTTCGAGAACAGCGACCACATCTCGCTGAAGTGGCTGCCGCGCGACTGGCGCCTGCAGCGCTACCTGCGCGCCGCCGGCCTGCTCTGCGTCATGGTCTTCCTGGCCTACATCGGGTGGGGAGGCTGGAAGCTGACCCAGTCCGCGTGGCACCAGCCCTCCACCGCCCTTCGCTTGCCGATGGCGATCCCCTACCTTGTCATTCCGGTCTCCTGCGCGCTCTCTCTGCTGGCGGTCGGCTCGGCGCTGTGGCGCGTGCTCTCCGGCACTGAACAGGGCGCCCCCGAAAGCGACGGTGCCGCACGATGACCGTCCTTTTCGTCGTCATTCTTTTCGCCGTCCTGCTCGCCGTCGAAACGCCGATCGCCTTCGCGGTGGGCATTATCGCCTTTGCCGGACTGATGATCACAGGCATCGGCAACGAGGCCGTCTCCGCACAGCGCGTGTTCGCGGGGATGAACAGCTACGGGCTGCTGGCGCTGCCGCTGTTCATCCTGGCGGGGAACCTGCTCGTCGCCGGCGGCATCATCCAGAGGCTGGTTGATTTCGTCGACCTGCTGGTCGGGCGCGTGCGAGCCGGGCTGGCCTACGTCAACCTGCTGGCCAACCTGATGATGGCCGGCCTGTCGGGGTCAGCCACGGCCGACACCGCGGCGCTCGGATCGGTCATGACGCCGATGATGAAGCAGCGCGGCTACTCGCCGGACTTCGCCGCAGCGCTGACCATCTCCGGCGCGATCGTCGCCCCGATCCTGCCGCCGTCGATCATCATGGTGATCTATGCGATCCCGACCAAGCTCTCGATCGGCGCCCTGTTCTTCGCGGGAATTCTGCCGGGGCTGCTGATCGTCCTCCTGCTCGCCGTCTACGTGGCGCTGGCCGCCAAGCGCATATCCCCGCCGGTGGTCGCCACTGACCGCCGGCTGTCGTTCGCCAGGGCGACGCTGGATGCGATTCCGGTCCTGCTTGCGCCGGTCATCATCGTCGGCGGCGTCCGCGGCGGCGTCGTCACGGCCACCGAGGCGGCCGCCGTGCTGGTCGCCTATGCACTGTTCCTGAACGTCGTGCTCTACCGCTCGACCGACTGCAAGACCCTCTACAAGGTGCTGCGCGAAAGCGCGATCACCACGGCCACGGTGATGATCGTGGTCGGCACGTCGAGCCTGTTCGCATGGTTCCTCGCCATCGAGAACGTGCCGAGCGCGGCGCGCGCGCTGTTCACGTCGATGACGGACAACCCGATCCTGTTCCTGGTGATCGTGAACATCTTCCTGCTCGTTGTCGGCAGCTTCGTCGATACGGTGCCGGCGATCCTCATCTTCGTGCCGATCCTGCAGCCGGCCGCCGTCGCCTACGGCATCGATCCGATCCACTTCGCGATCATCGTGATCGTCAACCTGATGGTCGGCCTCAACACGCCTCCGGTCGGAACCAACCTCTTCGTGATCTCCTCGGTCACGGGGCGGCCGATCGGCGGGATCGTGCGCGCGCTGCTGCCGCTCTACGTCGTCAAGCTCCTCGCGCTGGCCATCATCACCTACGTGCCGTTCATCTCGCTCTGGCTGCCGCGCGCCGCCGGACTGATCCCCTAGTCCTCCAGCAAGGTTCCGAAATGCCCCCCTTCATCCTGCACCCCGATCTGCAATCCCCGCTGCCGGCCGACATCGAGGCCAAGGTCTATGCCGGGCACTACGAGGCGAAGGCCTTCAGGCCTTCAGATTTCGCCAGCATTCCAGCCAGCCTGTGGGCGGGCGCCTCCGGGCTGGTCTGCTACCACGAAGTTACCGTCAACGCCGAACTGCTCGACGGCATGCCGAACTGCCGCGTGGTGGTCCGGGCGGGCGTCGGCTTCGACAACATCGACCTCAAGGCGGCAGGCGAGCGCGGCATCGCCGTCTGCAACACGCCCGACTACGGCACCACCGACGTGGCCGATCACGCCATTGCGCTGACCTTGGGCCTGCTGCGCGGCATCACCGCCTACAACCGCGCGATCATGGCCGACCCGCAGAAGGGATGGCGCTTCGAGGACGCGCCGCATGTCCGCCGCCTGTCGACGCAGGTGTTCGGCGTCGTCGGCCTGGGCAGGATCGGCACGGCGGCCGCGCTTCGCGCCAAGGCGCTCGGCATGCGCGTGGTGTTCTTCGATCCCAATCGCACCACCGGCACCGAGCTGTCGCTCGGCCTTGAGCGGATGCCGTCTCTCGAGGCGCTGCTCGCGATCTCGGACGTCGTATCGCTGCACACGCCGCTGTCGCCCGAAACGAAGCACATGATGAATGCCGAGACGCTGGCGCAGATGAAGCCGGGTTCGGTGCTGATCAACACCGGGCGCGGCGGCTGCGTCGATCTCGCGGCGCTGACGGATGCGCTGATGTCCGGCCATGTCGCAGCCGCCGGCCTCGACGTCCTCGAGGCCGAACCGCCGGCGGCGGCCAGCGCCCTCATGGCGGCATGGCGTGCCGACGGCTCGCCGATCCGCGACCGGCTGATCGTCACCCCGCACGCGGCGTTCTACAGCCCCTCGTCGCTGATCGACCTGCGCTCGAAGTCCGCAGCCACCGCGTTGAATTACCTGCTGACGGGCGATTCCCGCGACTGCGCCAACCGCGACTTCCTCGACCTGGCGAAAGCCGGCGCGCGCGCCGCAGCGGCCCGGGCCTGAGCCCGGACCGACCCACATACCACCGCATGCATCGACAGAAAGGCTTTCCGATGGGAAAATGCACCTTCACCCGTTCGGCCGAGAGGGTACGCGCCGCAGGCGCCACGGTCTCCGGCGGGGTCAACAGCAACTTCCGCATGGGGGTCGCGCCGACCCCGCTCGTCTTCGAGCGCGGCGAAGGCGCCTACCTGCTCGACATCGATGGCAACCGGCTGATCGACTACTACCTGGCGCTCGGCCCGATGGTCCTCGGCCACAGCCCGCGCGACGTCGTCGAGGCGGCCAAGCGGCAGCTGGACATCGGCCTGCTGTATGGCGGGCAGAGTGAGCTCGAATACCTGGCGGCCGCCAAGGTGGTCGAGATGGTGCCCTGCGCCGAGCGCGTCCGCTTCGCCGGCAGCGGCACCGAGGCGGTGCAGCTTGCGCTGCGCCTCGCCAGGGCGGTCACCGGGCGCAGCACGGTGATCAAGTTCGAAGGCCACTACCATGGCTGGGTCGACAGCGTGCTCTGGAGCACCAGTACGCCGCAGGACCAGCTCGGCCCCGAGGATGCACCGGTCAAGCATGCGGCCAGCGCCGGCCAGGATCTGCCGGCGGGACAGAACCTGGAGCTCATGTCCTGGAACCGCGCCGAACCGCTGCTCGCTCGGCTGGCGAAGGGCGACGTCGCCGCCGTCATCATGGAAGCGACGATGTGCAACAGCGGCGGCATCTTCGCCGCGCCCGGCTATCTCGAGGCGGTTCGCGAGGCCTGCACCCGGCACGGCACCATCCTCATTTTCGACGAGGTCATTACCGGTTTCCGCATCGGCCCCGGCGGCGCGCAGCAGCGGCTGGGCGTGACCCCGGACCTGGCGACCTTCGCCAAGGCGATCGCCAACGGCTTCACCGTGGCGGCGGTTGCCGGGCGCGCCGAGGTAATGGACCGCCTGGTCGACGGGGCGATCATGCACGGCGGAACCTACAACGCCCAGCCGGCCGCCATGGCGGCCGCGATCGCCACGATGGATCGCCTGTCGAAACCCGGCGCGCATGACGGGATGGAACGTCAGGGTACGAAGCTGATGCGGGGGATCGAGGCGGCCTTCGCCGAGGCCGGGATGCCGGTCTATGTCGGGGGCTACCCGCAGATCTTCACCGTCAATCTCGGCGTGACCGGGAAGCCGTCCAACTACCGCGGCCTGGCCAAAGTCGACAAGGCGGCCTATCGCAAGTTCACCACCGCGCTTCTCGGGCACGGGGTGCGGGCGCTGGAACGCGGCGCCTGGTTCCTGTCGACAGAGCATGACGAGAAGGTGGTAGACCGCACGCTCGACGCCGTCCGCGCGGCGATCGCCGAGGTTGCGCCGGAGTTGCAGCACCTCCGGGCCTAGCATCCGCAATCGCCGCCGAGGCCTCATCCGCCCTCGGCGGCGCTAGCCCCTTCCAAAGACTGAACAAACTGCTTGGAAAACGACGGCTAGTCCGAGTCGCCCACCTGCAGGCTGACCGGGAACAGCAGGTCGGGCGCCTCGAAACTGCCGGCTTCCAAGCGGCGCAGCAATTGCACCCCGCCCTGCTTGCCCATCTCATAGGCCGGCGAGGTCACGGTGGTCAGCGAGGGGCGGACATAGCTGGCGAAATCGAAGCCGTTGAAGCCGGTGATCCGAAGGTCCTGCGGTACGCCAAGGTTGCGGTCGAGAGCCCAGTTTAGCGCGGCGATCGCCATCTGGTCGTTGCCGCCAACAAACGCCTCGGGCAGGTCGTTGCGATCGACATAGCGTCCGATCGCCACCTGGGTGTCGGCCACCCCCTCGCTGCCGGACATTGGCCGACCCCCAATGGGTGGTCCGGTCTTGATGTTGGTGGAAGCCTGTTGCGGTGCCATCGTCGGCGTGGCCGGCGAAACTGGTCCGGGATGCGAAGCCGGCCATGAGTTGGCTTCCGGCGCTGGTGGTCTGTAGCCCAAGCGGGCGCTGTCAGCGCCGCGCCTGGCCGCCTTCCTTATGTCCTCTGGCGTTGTCGGCTTTGATGGAGGAAGGCTTTCAATGAACCGATTGACGCTGCTTCGGCTTCTTCTGGAGCCATCTCGTATGACTCGCGTTTCCCCGTCATCGGGTTGATGCGGCCACTGAGAACTGGACGGCCGGGCTTTTTTGAAATTTGACATCTCACAATACGCACCTCCCCGGTCGTTCGGGCGATACCGAGCGCGCGATCATGGGAGGGGCGGGATGCCAGGTCGGACATTTGGATAGTTCGAATAGGACTCATTCGGTCAACGCTGCCGTCGCGCCGATGGGTGGGCATTTGCTTGCGGGGTAGGTCTCAGATTGTCGCCGATAAGCGCACCCCGCATCGGCGGGACGGTTGGCGGGTATTATAAATATCAAATATCTTACTGATTCTATTATGTTCATGGCGGAGAGAGCGGGATTCGAACCCGCGAGACGGTTCCCCGCCTACACACTTTCCAGGCGTGCGCCTTCGACCACTCGGCCACCTCTCCGCGCGCGCCGGGCCTGGAAGCTTTGCCGGCGCGGGGCTGATCTAGTCGATCCCGCGCCGAATGCCAAGGCCGGTGTGCATTATTCGTTCGCCCGGCCGGCCGACGCGGCCGGCGCGGCCGAAAATGCGGTCGGACGTTGCGGAAACGCGCCCGACGCAATATCTGTCAGCCATGCTCCACACAGATCGGCCGGACCGGCGGGCGCAGGATCGACGCCCCGGCGCGGCGCCAGCAGAAGGATTGCCATGTTCCGCTTCCTGTTCCGGCTGATGGCGACCTTCGCGCTGGCCGTCGCCGTCATCATGGCGGTGCTCGACGTCACCCGCACCATCGCCGCGTCGCGCCTCGTGCTCACCCCGCTCAGGGACAGCTGGGCGAGCGTGTCGCCGGGCACGCTCGAGCAGGTTCGCGTCTTCATCGTGGAGAACACCCACCCGCTGGTCTGGAACCCGATCATGACGTCCCTGCTCGACCAGCCGGGTTTTGCCGTGTTCGGCGTGCTCGCTTTCCTGCTCTACGCCATCGGCCGCCGGCCGGAACGGCGCATCGGGCGCTTCGTCGCCGAACGCTGAGGCCAGGCAGGCGCCCTGGCGCCGCCCAACAAGGAGATTCCAGTGTTTTTCCTCAGTGACATGCTGAACAAGAAGATCCAGATGCCCAAGCCCGGCGAGGCGTTGCCGGGCCGCGACCGCCCGATCCCGACGGCGAGCGACCATTTCGTCTCGGGCCGGCCGCTCAAAGGCCCCTACCCGGAAGGCCTCGAAACCGCGATGTTCGGCCTCGGCTGCTTCTGGGGCGCGGAACGCATGTTCTGGGAGACCGACGGCGTCTGGGTCACGGCGGTCGGCTATGCCGGCGGCGCCACGCCCAACCCGACCTACCAGGAGACCTGCACGGGCATGACTGGCCACGCCGAGGTGGTGCTGGTGGTGTTCGACCCGCGAATCGTCTCCTACGCCGACCTGCTGAAGATCTTCTGGGAGGCGCACGACCCGACCCAGGGCATGCGCCAGGGCAACGACGTCGGCACCACCTACCGCTCGGCGATCTACGCCTTCGGAGCCGAGCAGCTGGCTGCCGCGCAGGCGTCGAAGGACGCCTACGAAGCGGCGCTCAAGGCGGCCGGCCGCGGCCGGATCACCACCGAGATCGCGCCGGCGCCGGCCTTCTACTTCGCCGAGGCCGAGCACCAGCAGTACCTGGCCAAGAACCCCTACGGCTATTGCAATCTGAAGGGGACCGGCGTCGCCTGCGCGCTGCCGGCCGTGCCGGCGGCCTGAGCCTGCGGGCGCCATAGCCCGTCCTGCCTGTCCGGCTGCCCCAAGCGGCCGGACATTTTTTTGGCGCCCGCCGCACCCGTCCCTTTTCCAGTTGGTCAAGATTCCGCGTGAATTTTGTTTTTGGCCGTGCAAGATTGCCGCATGAGCGGAGGGTGCGTTCCCCTGCCATGTGCCCGCAGAGGCCGGCGACCCGGCCGACGCCGGGCGTTCCGTAAAAAAGACAAACCGACAGGGTGTGGATCACATGAAACGTATTTTGTTCGGCCTCCTGGCCGCGACCGCGTTGTCCTTCTCGGCCCACGCGCAGGACATCAAGCCGGCGCTGCTTTATGACCTCGGCGGCAAGTTCGACAAGTCGTTCAACGAGGCCGCCTACAACGGCGCCGAAAAGTTCAAGTCCGAGACCGGCATCGAATATGTCGAGTTCGAGGTTTCCAACGCCTCGCAGCGCGAGCAGGCGCTGCGCCGCTTCGCCGAGGACGGCCGCAATCCGATCGTCATGGCCGGCTTCTCCTGGGCCGAATCGCTCGACAAGGTCGCCACCGACTTCCCTGACCAGCAGTTCGCCATCATCGACATGGTCGTCGACAAGCCGAACGTGCGCTCGCTCGTCTTCAAGGAACAGGAAGGCTCCTACATCGTCGGCCTGCTCGCCGGTATGGCGTCGACCACCAAGAAGGTCGGCTTCATCGGCGGCATGGACATCCCGCTCATCCGCCGCTTCGGCTGCGGCTATGTCGGCGGCGCCAAGGCCGCCGGCGCGACCGAGGTCATCCAGAACATGACCGGCGACACGCCGGCCGCCTGGAACGACCCGACCAAGGGCGGCGAGATCGCCAAGACGCAGATCGACCAGGGCGCCGACGTGATCTACGCTGCGGCCGGCGGCACCGGCGTCGGCGTTCTGCAGGCGGCGGCCGATGCGGGCAAGCTCGGCGTCGGCGTCGATTCGAACCAGAACGGCCTGCAGCCCGGCAAGGTGCTGACCTCGATGCTGAAGCGCGTCGACACCGCGGTCTACGGCGCCTTCATGGACGCCAAGGACGGCAAGCTCGCCGGCGGCATCAACAACCTCGGCCTCAAGGAAGGCGGTGTCGACTACGCGCTCGACGACAACAACAAGGACCTGATCACGCCGGAGATGAAGGCGGCGGCCGAAAAGGCCAAGGCCGACATCATCGCCGGCACCATCACCGTCCACGACTACATGTCTGACGACGCCTGCCCCTACTGACAGGCAGTCCCTTTGCGCATGCGGCCGCCGGGAGCGATCCCGGCGGCCTTTTTTTCATGCCGCCCCTCGCCCGGCACCGTGCCCGGGCCGTCACGCAGCGGCGTTCACAGCCTTCCCGCGATGAAGCCGAGCACAAAGGCGGCGATCAGGCAGAGTGCAAGAAGCAGCGCCCGCCTGCCGGGAACCGAATGCAGGCCGGTTCCGTGCGTCCCCGCGGCGGCCGCCGGCGGCGGAGGGGGCGGCATCCGGTCGGAGCGACGCCGCCCGAAGGTGACCGGCTTCTCCGCGACCTGCTGATCCTTTTCCTCTGCCGGTTGCACTGGCCCGGGCGCAGCCGCCGGGCGCATCTGCGGCATCGCCTCCAGCCGTTCCTTGAGCAGCCGCCAGTCGTCGGGATGCACGCCGTCCACGGCCGCCTCGGCGGCCGGTCGTCGCTCGAACACGCGCATGCGCCCCGCCATCTCCACCATCGCCTCGCGAAGCGCGTGGTCGGTCTCGAGGTCGCGCTCGGCGCGCTCGCGCTCTTCGTCGTCCATCAGGCCGAGCACGTAGCGCTGGGCCCTTTCCATCCGGTCGCCATCGCCTTCCATGGCCGCCACCCCCCAGGTAACGCCGCAGCATAGCAGCAAATCCGCCGATCGTTTCGCCTCAAAGCGCCGGCCCGGCCATGCCCGATCCCACGCCGCGCACCGTTCCTACCAGTGCGGCGGCTTCGTCACCGGAACCTCCGGCGCGGTGCGCTCCTCCAGCGCCAGGAAGCGGTCGGCCAGGAGGTCGAGTTTCCGGCGCAGGCCCTCGATCGTGCGCCACTGTTCGGCAAGCTGCGCCGACAGTTCCTCGATGGTCTTTTCCTGCTCGGCGGCGCGGATCTCGAGCGTGGTCAGGCGCTCGCCGGTTCGGTCGTCTGGCGCTGTCATGGCGCACCCCTCTCCTTCGGCCTTCGCCGGATCACGCTGCGGCAATTGCCCGGAAATTGACAAGCCGGCGCGGATTTGACGAGATGTGCGGCGGGGAGCCGCGATTGGCAGCCGATATGCGGCATGCTAGCTCTTGCGACAAGAAAAATAAGGTGGGAACCGGCCGCATGGCTGAAGCCGCAATCGAACTCGTCGGCATCAACAAGAGTTTCGGCGCAGTCAGGGCGAATCGCGACATCAACCTCGCGATCGAGCGCGGCTCGATCCTCGGCATCGTCGGCGAGAACGGGGCCGGGAAGTCGACGCTGATGTCGATCCTCTACGGCTTCTACCAGGCCGACAGCGGCGAGATCAGGGTCGACGGCAAGCCCGTCGCGATCAAGACCCCCAACGACGCCATCGCGCTCGGCATCGGCATGGTCCACCAGCACTTCATGCTGGTCGAGAATTTCTCCGTCATCGAAAACGTCATCCTCGGCGCCGAGCACGAGGCGCTGCTCAAGAGCAGCATCGCCAATGCGCGCTCCGAACTCGAGCGCCTCGAGCACGAGTACGGCCTCGAGGTCGACCCCGACGCGATCATCGAGGAACTGCCGGTCGGCCTGCAGCAGCGCGTCGAGATTCTGAAGGCGCTCTACCGCGGCGCCGAGATCCTCATCCTCGACGAGCCGACCGGCGTGCTGACGCCGGCCGAGGCCGACCACCTGTTCCGCATCCTCAAGCAGCTCAAGGAGCAGGGCAAGACGATCGTCCTGATCACGCACAAGCTGCGCGAGATCATGGCCATCACCGACACCGTCTCGGTCATGCGCCAGGGCACCGTGGTGGCGACGCGCGCGACCGCCGACACGACGGTCGAGGAACTGGCCGAACTGATGGTCGGGCGCCGCGTGCTGCTGCGCGTCGAAAAGGGCGAATCCCGCCCGGCGGAGGTGAAGCTCTCCGTCAACGGACTGACCGTGAAGGATTCGCGCGGCGTCACCATGGTCAAGGACGTCTCCTTCGACGTGCGCGGCGGCGAGATCGTCGGCATCGCCGGCGTCGCCGGCAACGGCCAGTCGGAACTGCTCGAGGCGGTCTCCGGCATCCGCCGCGCCGTAGCCGGGACCGTGCTGCTCGACGGCAAGCCGATCGCGGTCACCGGCGACGCCGACCCCGGCGAACTGCGCGACCGCGGCCTGGCGCACGTGCCGGAAGACCGCCACCATGTCGGCCTGGTTCTCGCCTTCGAGGAGAGCGAGAATTCCATTCTCGGATATCACGACAAGCCACAATATCTGAAAGGCCCGTTCCTCGACCTCAAGGCGATCCACGCCGACGCCCAGGAAAAGATCGCCAAATACGACATCCGTCCCGCCAACGACCGGCTGAAGACGGCGAACTTCTCCGGCGGCAACCAGCAGAAGATCGTGCTCGCGCGGGAAATGGAGCAGGACCCGGGCGTGCTGATCGTCGGCCAGCCGACGCGCGGCGTCGACGTCGGCGCCATCGAGTTCATCCACAAGCAGCTGATCGCCATGCGCGACCAGGGCAAGGCGGTGCTGCTCGTCTCGGTCGAGCTCGACGAGATCCGCTCGCTTTCCGACCGCATCCTCGTGATGTTCGACGGCCGCGTCGTCGGCGAGCGTGGGCCCGACGCCACCGAAGGCGAGCTCGGCCTCCTGATGGCCGGCGTCGAGAAGCAGGAGGCCGCCGAGTGAGCACCCCCTACGCGAAGCTCCCCGGCTGGGCCGACTACGGGCTTATCCCGCTCATCAACCTGTTCGTCGCCTTCGTCGTCGCCGGGCTGGTGGTGCTGCTGGTTGGCGAGAACCCGGTCCGCGCCGCCGTCATCCTGGTCGACGGCGCCTTCGGCAGCGGCCAGGGCATCGCCTACACGCTCTACTACGCCACCAACTTCATCTTCACCGGGCTCGCCGTTGCGGTCGCCTTCCATTGCGGCCTGTTCAACATCGGCGGCGAGGGCCAGGCCTACATCGCGGGCCTCGGCGTCGGCGTCGTCTGCCTCGCCTTCGACCATGTGCTGCCGTGGTGGCTGACCTTTCCGCTTGCCATCCTCGGCGCGGCGGCCGTCGGCGCGCTATGGGCGCTGATCCCCGCCTACCTGCAGGCCAAGCGCGGCTCGCACATCGTCATCACCACCATCATGTTCAACTTCATCGCGGCGTCGGCGATGGTCTACCTGCTGGTCGACGTGCTCAAGCCGCGCGGCTCGATGGCGCCGCAGACGCGCCAGCTCGCCGAAGGCGCGCAACTGCCAAAGCTCGGCTGGCTGCTGCAGGAGTTCGGCCTGACCGTCCGCCCCTCGGCGCCGCTCAACCTGTCCTTCCTGCTGGCGCTGGTCATGGCCTTCGTGGTCTGGGTTTTGATCTGGCGCACCAAGCTCGGCTACGAGATCCGCACCATGGGCTTCAGCCCGAAGGCGGCGCGCTACGCCGGCATCTCGGAGACGCGCATCATCATCGTCACCATGCTGATCTCGGGCGCGCTCGCCGGCATGATGGCGCTCAACCCGATCATGGGCGACCAGCACAACGTCTCGCTCGACTTCGTGTCGGGCGCCGGCTTCGTCGGCATCGCGGTTGCGCTGATGGGGCGCTCGCATCCGGCCGGCATCGTGCCGGCGGCGATCCTGTTCGGCATGCTCTATCAGGGCGGCGCGGAACTCGCCTTCGAGATGCCCAACATCAGCCGCGACATGATCGTCATCATCCAGGGCCTCGTCATCCTGTTCGCCGGGGCGCTCGAGCACATGTTCAGGCCCTGGGTGCAGGCCCTGTTCGCCAGCTTCAGCCCCCGCTCCGTCGGGATGCCGCAGACCCGGGGGGAGAGCGCCTGACATGGAGTTCGTCGACACCCTCATCAACATCCTGAACTCCACCATCCGCGTGTCGGTGCCGCTGCTGCTCGCCTGCCTGGCCGGCCTCTATTCCGAGCGCGCCGGCGTCTTCGACATCGGGCTCGAAGGCAAGATGCTGGCCGGAGCGTTTGCCGGCGCGGCGGCCGCCGCCGTCTACGGCTCGGCGTGGATCGGCCTCGTCATGGCGGTGCTGGTCTCGGTCGGCCTGGCGCTGGTGCACGGCTTCGCGTCGATCACCCATCGCGGCAACCAGATCGTCTCCGGCGTCGCCATCAACTTCATCGCCGCCGGATCGACCATCATCCTCGGGCAGGCCTGGTTCCAGCAGGGCGGCCGCACGCCGTCGCTACCGGCCGAGGACCGCTTCGGCGCGATCACGCTGCCGTTTGCCGACGCGCTGCGCGACGTGCCGGTCATCGGCCAGCTCTATTCCGGCCTGCTCTCCGGCCACACCCTGCTTGCCTACATCGCCTTCCTCGCCGTGCCGTTCACCTGGTGGGTGCTGTTCAGGACGCGCTTCGGCCTGAGGCTGCGCGCCGTCGGCGAAAACCCGGCGGCGGTCGACACGGCGGGTATCTCCGTGACCTGGCTGCGCTACCGCGCCGTCATCTGCACGGGCGTTCTGACCGGGCTCGCCGGCTGCTACATGGCGCTGTCGCAGAACGCCGGCTTCGTCAAGGACATGACCGCCGGGCGTGGCTACATCGCGCTCGCAGCGCTGATCTTCGCCAAATGGAAACCGGTGCCGGCGATGTTCGCCTGCCTGCTGTTCGGCTTCCTAGACGCGCTCTCGATCCGCCTTCAGGGAACGCCGCTGCCGCTCATCGGCAAGGTCCCCGTCCAGTTGATGCAGGCGCTGCCGTACATCCTCACCGTCATCCTGCTCGCCGGCTTCATTGGCAAGGCCATCCCGCCGCGCGCCGGCGGCGTGCCTTATGTGAAGGAACGGTAGCCTCGCCGGCCTGACGCAACACGGACGAAAGAAGAAAAAGCATGTCCCACGATCTCTTCCTTGCGGCCAAGTCGGCCATGGCGAAAGCCTATGCCCCCTATTCGAAGTTTTCGGTCGGCGCGGCGCTGCGCTGCGACGACGGCCGCGTCTTTTCCGGCGCCAACGTCGAGGTCGCCTCCTACCCGGAAGGTTGGTGCGCCGAGACAACCGCGCTCGGCCACTACATCATGGGCGGCGGCGGCAGGATCACCGAGATCGCCGTCATCGCCGAGCGCATGCCGAGGGTCACCCCCTGCGGCGGCTGCCGCCAGCGCCTGGCGGAGTTCACGCGCCCCGAAACCAAACTCCACCTCTGCGACGAAAGCGGCGTCGTCGAGACCGTCACCATGGGCGAGATGCTGCCCTACGGCTTCGCCGGGGACATCCTGAAATGACCGCCGCCGCCATCCTCGCCGAACGGCTCGGCGCCCTGAAACCCGACCTGGCCATAGTGCTCGGTTCCGGCCTCGGCCCGCTCGCCGGCGAGGTGGAGAACGCCGTGCGCATCCCCTATGGCGACCTGCCGGGCTTCCCGAAAAGCGGCGTCAGTGGCCACGCCGGCGAGGTCGTCGCGGGCCATTTCGGCGGCCGGCCGGTGCTCCTGCTCGCCGGCCGCGCGCACTACTACGAGCACGGCGACGCCGCTGTCATGCGCCCGGCGCTCGAGACGCTCGCGGCGATCGGCATCACCAGGCTCGTCCTCACCAACGCCGCCGGCTCGCTGCAGGCCGACATGCCGCCCGGGTCGGTCATGCTGATCACCGATCACATCAACTTCTCCGGTTCCAACCCGCTGTTTGGCGAACCCACCGACCGCCGCTTCGTCGGCCTGACCGAGGCCTATGACGGCGGCATGCGCAAGGCCTTGCTGGACGCCGCCACCGCCACCGGCACGCCGCTCCACCAGGGCGTCTACATGTGGTTCTCGGGCCCCTCCTTCGAGACGCCCGCCGAGATCCGCATGGCGCGCGGCTTCGGCGCCGACGCGGTCGGCATGTCGACCGTTCCGGAGGTCATCCTCGCGCGTTTCCTCGGCCTGCGCGTCGCCGCCTGTTCGGTGGTGACCAACCTCGCCGCCGGCATGACGGGGGACGAACTCTCGCACCAGGAGACCAAGGACATGGCGCCGATCGGCGGCGCGCGGCTGTCGGCGATCCTCAGGCACGCGATCGCGGAAGGGCTGTGACCGTGCTGCCCCATGAGATCATCCGCAGGAAGCGCGACGGCAAGCCGCTGTCGACGGAAGAGATCGCCGCCTTCGTCGCGGGCATCTCGTCCGGCAAGGTTTCGGAAGGGCAGGTCGCGGCCTTCGCCATGGCGGTCTTCTTCAACGGCATGAGCCGCGACGAGGCCGTCGCGCTGACGCTCGCGATGCGCGATTCCGGCGACACGCTCGACTGGTCGGACCTGCCCGGCCCGGTCACCGACAAGCATTCCACCGGCGGCGTCGGCGACAATGTCTCGCTGATGCTGGCGCCGATCGTCGCCGCCTGCGGCGCCTACGTGCCGATGATTTCCGGCCGCGGGCTCGGCCACACCGGCGGCACGCTCGATAAGATGGACGCCATTCCCGGCTATGTCAGCCAGCCCGACAATGCGCTGTTCCGCAAGACGGTGCTGGCGGCCGGCTGCGCGATCATCGGCCAGACCGCGGCGCTCGCTCCCGCCGACAAGCGTTTCTACGCCATCCGCGACGTCACGGCGACGGTCGAATCCGTGCCGCTGATCACCGCCTCCATCCTGTCGAAGAAGCTCGCCGCAGGGCTGCAGTCTCTGGTGCTCGACGTCAAGGTCGGCAACGGTGCCTTCATGGCGAAAAGCCGCGACGCGACCGAACTCGCTAAAAGCCTGGTCGAGGTCGCCAACGGCGCGGGCACGCGCACGTCGGCGCTGATTACCGGCATGAACGAGCCTCTGGCCTCGGCCGCGGGCAACGCCGTCGAGGTGCTCAACGCCATCGACTTCCTGGCCGGACGCCGGCGCGACAGGCGGCTTTTCGAAGTCACCATGGCGCTTGCCGCCGAGATGCTCATCGCCGCCGGCATCGCCGGCTCGAACCGCGAAGGCATGGCGCGCGCGACGGACGCGCTGGACAGCGGCCGCGCCGCCGAGGCTTTCGCGACGATGGTGGCCACCCTCGGCGGCCCCGCCGACTTCATGGATCGGCCCCTCGCCTATCTGCCCAAGGCGCCTTTCGAGCACGCTGTCGCGGCCGGGGAGAACGGGCATGTCACCGGCATCGAGACGCGCGACATCGGCCTTGCCGTGGTCGCGCTGGGTGGCGGCCGCACCAAGCCCGACGACGTGATCGACCATGCGGTCGGGATCACCGGCCTGCTGCCAGTCGGCGCCGAAGCGGTGAAGGGCGAGCCGCTCGCCATCGTCCATGCGCGAACGCGGTCCGCCGCCGAGACGGCCGCGCGGGAGATCCGCGCCGCCTACACGATCGGCAGGACGCGCCCATCGGTGCAGAAGGCCGTGGTCAGGCGCATCGCGCCGGGCGTCTAGGGCAAGTCCGGACGGGCGAAATCCGGCCGGGATTGCCCCGGGTCACTGGACCAGCAGCAGGGCGCCGTTCTCGACCTGGTATTTCGCCAGGCGCTTGAGGAAGCTGACGCCGATCAGCGTGCCATCGAGCGCCTTGTCGTCGAGCACCACGGCCTCGACATCCTCGACCAGGATGCGGCCGATCTGCAGCTTGTCGATGGTGACGCCGGCCGCCCGGGTCTCGCCGTTCGCAGTCCTCACCTTGTATTTGAAATCGGCCGGCATGACCTTGATGCCGACCCGGCGCGCCGTCGACGCATTCATCGCCACCAGCGTCGCGCCGGTGTCGACCAGCGCGTCGACGCTGCGCCCGTTCAGCCGGAAATCCGCGCTGAAGTGGCCCTGACCGTCGGCGGCGATGCGCACCTTTCGTCCGAGCAGCACCTCGGTGGTCGGCGCGGGCGCATTCGCCGTGCGTATCTCGGCCTTGGCGATCGTCTGCGGCGCGGCCTGGGTTTCCCCGGCCTGGCCCAGCAGGCGGCGGAAGAGATCGGGGTTGCGCTCGTACAGAAGCGGCACCGACGCCGAGGCGACGGCACAGACGACGAGGATGATCAGCTTGCGCAGCATGTCCGGGACCGGTTAGTCGGCCCGATCATAGCCGTCGGCGGCCATCGCGGCCTTAACGGCGGCCGCGATGGCCGCCGGAACCTCGCGGTTTCCGGCGGTTGTGTTAACGGTGGGTAAACGCCGCTACTTCGTGCCGTACATGCGGTCGCCCGCGTCGCCGAGGCCGGGCACGATATAGCCCTTCTCGTTCAGCCGCTCGTCGATCGAGGCGGTGAAGACCGGCACGTCGGGATGCGCGGCGGTGAAGCGCTCGATGCCCTCCGGCGCCGCGAGCAGGCACAGGAACCGCAAATTGGTGGCGCCGCGCCCCTTCAGCATGTCGATCGCCGCGATCGCCGAATTGGCCGTCGCGAGCATCGGGTCGACGACGATCACCAGGCGGTCGCCAAGGTCGCTCGGCGCCTTGAAGAAGTACTCGACCGCTTGCAGCGTGTCGTGGTCGCGGTAGAGGCCGACATGCGCGACGCGCGCCGCCGGCACCAGGTCGAGAAGGCCCTCGAGCAGCCCGTTTCCAGCCCGGAGCACCGAGGCGAAGACCAGCTTCTTGCCCTCCAGCGTCGGCGCCTCCATGGTTTGCAGCGGCGTCTCGATCGTCTTGGTGGTCAGTTCGAGGTTGCGCGTCACCTCGTAGCCCAGCAGCAGCGAAATCTCGCGCAGCAGCCGCCGGAATCCCGCGGTGGAGGTTTCCTTGTCGCGCATGATCGTCAGCTTGTGCTGCACGAGCGGATGGTCGACCACCGTGACGCTTTTCATGGGAACTCTCCTGGAACCGTGGCTTTTGGCCGACCCTAGCGGGATTGCTCCGCGCAAGAAACGGCCTAGCCGCAGCCGACCACAATTTTCAGCGGCGTTGGCCGGCCCGGCCGAGCTTCGCCAGCAGCGCCTGCTTGGTCTTGCGGTCGACGAAAGCCGCCTCGATGGCCGTCCTGGTGACGCCCAGCAGCGCCTTGTCGCTCATGCCGAAGTGCACGGACGCGATGTCGTATTCGCGCTTCAGGGACGTATGGAAATAGGGCGGGTCGTCCGAATTCAGCGTCACCTTGCATCCGGCCGCCATCAGCGCCGGAAACGGGTGTTCGGCGAAACTGGGGAAGACCGCCAGCGCGACGTTCGAGCCCGGGCAGCATTCCAGCACCACGCCCTCGTCGGCGATGCGTTTGACGAGGTCCGGGTTCTCGATCGCCCGGACGCCGTGGCCGATGCGCGAGGGCCGGATGTGGTCGAGCGCGGCTGCCACGGTCTGCCACCCGGTGAGTTCGCCGGCATGCACGGTGATGCCCAGTCCGGCCTCGCGCGCGATCTCGAAGGCGCGCACGAAATCGTCGAAGCCGCCGATCCGCTCGTCGCCGGCGAGGCCGAGGCCGGTCACCAGCGGATTGCCGCATTTCACGGCGAAACGCGCGGCCTGCTCAACCGCCTCGATGCCGACATGGCGCACGCCGGTGACGATCATGCGCGCCTCGATGCCGGTCTTGGCTCTCGCCCTGACGATCCCCTCGCCGAGGGCGTCGGCATAGGCGGCCGGCGACAGTCCCGCCTTCAGCGCATGGTCGGGCGAGATGAAGAACTCCGAATAGACCGCGCCGTCGCGCGCCAGGCTCGTCAGGTAGTGCTCGGACAACCGCGCATAGTCGTCCTCCGTGCGGAAGAGATCGGCGGAAAAGTCATAGGCGGCGAGGAAGGAGGTGAAGTCATGCCAGACGAAAGCGCCGTCCCGGATGAAGGGCGACGCGTCCCTGCCGTATTTCGTCGCCTGGCGGATGACGAGTTCCGGCGACGCCGCCCCCTCGATGTGGCAGTGCAGTTCCGCTTTCAAAGGCATGCTGGTTCCATATATGAGCTTGGGTTGACGCCCGCCCGGCGCGGCCGAACACCGCGCCGGCAACCATAGCGTCGCCGGAAGTGATCGGCTATGGTCCGGCCGCCTTGTATTGGTACACGATAATGTCAGAACAACGTTCCACCGCCGCCCAGGATATGGCGACCTCCTACGGCTTCAAAAGCGTCGACGAAGGCGCCAAGCAGCCGCTCGTCAACGAGGTCTTCCACAAGGTCGCCGGCCGCTACGACCTGATGAACGACCTTATGTCGGGCGGGCTGCACCGCTTGTGGAAGGACGCCATGGTCGCCTTCCTCAATCCGCCGAAGCGCGACGGCTGGCGCGTGCTCGACGTCGCCGGCGGTACCGGCGACATCGCCTTTCGCATCGTCGATGCCTCGCACGGCCATGCCCGCGCGACGGTCCTCGACATCAACGGCTCGATGCTGGCGGTCGGCCGCGACCGCGCCGAAAAGAAGGGCTACGCCGACGCCGTCGACTTCGTCGAGGCCAATGCCGAGGAACTGCCCTTCGCCGACGAGACCTTCGACGCCTACACGATCGCCTTCGGCATCCGCAACGTGCCGCGCATCGACGTGGCGCTCGCCGAGGCCTTCCGCGTGCTGAAGCCCGGCGGCCGCTTCCTCTGCCTGGAATTCTCCGAAGTCGACATGCCGCTGCTCGACCGCGCCTACGAGGCCTGGTCGTTCAATGCCATCCCGCGCATCGGCCAGGTCGTGACGGGCGAAAGCGAGCCGTATTCCTACCTGGTCGAATCGATCCGCAAGTTCCCCAACCAGGAGAGCTTCGCGGCGATGATCCGCCAGGCCGGCTTCGACCGCGTCACGTTCCGCAACTACACTGGCGGCATCGCCGCCCTGCATTCGGGCTGGAAGCTTTGACGCGGATTTCGGCGGACATCGCGCCATGAGTGACGTCGCAGCGGCGCTCAGGCTGGCACGGGCCGGCTGGATCATGGTGCGCGAAGGCGTCGTCGCGGCGATGCCTGGCGACCAGTTGTCAGGCCTGCCGAAGTTCGGCTGGCGCGTCGCGCGACTGTTCACCAAGCGGCGCGCCCTGCGCCGCGGGCGCAGCGACCGGCTGGCGGCGGCGATCGCGCGCCTCGGCCCGTCCTACGTCAAGCTCGGCCAGTTCCTCGCCACGCGCCCCGACGTCGTCGGCAACGACATCGCCATCGACCTCGCCTTGCTGCAGGACCGCATGGAAACCTTCCCGATGGCCGATTCGGTATCGGCGATCGAAGGCTCGCTCGGCCGGCCCGTCGGGGACCTCTTCATCACGCTCGGCGAACCGGTCGCCGCCGCGTCGATAGCCCAGGTCCACCCGGCCGAGGTCGAGCGCGACGGCAAGCCCGTCAAGCTGGCGGTCAAGGTCATCCGGCCGGGCGTGCGCCGCGCGTTCCAGCGAGACCTCGACTCCTATTTCCTCGCCGCGCGCATGCAGGAGCGCTACATCCCGGCAACCCGCCGGCTGCGTCCAGTCGAGGTGACCCGTACGCTCGCCCAGACCACCAAGATCGAGATGGATCTGAGGCTCGAGGCCGCGGCGCTGTCCGAGATCGGCGAGAACACCAGGGATGATCCGGGCTTCCGCGTGCCGGCCGTCGACTGGGCGCGCACCGGCCGCGACGTGCTGACGCTCGAATGGATCGAGGGCACGAAGCTGTCGGATGTCGCCGGGCTCGCCGCCGCCGGCCACGACCTCGAGGGGCTGGCCGCCACGCTCGTCCAGTCGTTCCTGCGCCACACGCTGCGCGACGGCTTCTTCCATGCCGACATGCATCCCGGCAACCTGTTCGTCGAGCCGGACGGCACCATCGTCGGCGTCGATTTCGGCATCACCGGGCGGCTCGGCAAGAAGGAGCGGCGCTTCCTCGCCGAGATCCTCTACGGATTCATCACGCGCGACTACCACCGTGTCGCGGAGGTGCATTTCGAGGCCGGCTACGTGCCGCGCACCCACAATGTCGACGCCTTCGCTCAGGCCATACGCGCCATCGGCGAGCCGATCCATGGCCAGCCGGCCGAGACGATCTCGATGGCGCGCCTGCTGACGCTGCTGTTCGAGGTGACCGACCTGTTCGACATGGAGACCCGGCCCGAACTCGTTCTGCTGCAGAAGACGATGGTGGTCGTCGAGGGCGTGGCGCGCACACTCGATCCGCATTTCAACATGTGGAAGACGTCCGAGCCCGTCGTCGGCGCCTGGATCCGCGAGAACCTCGGCCCCAGGGGCATGCTCGACGACGCCCGCGAAGGCGTCGGCGCGCTGGTCTCGCTGGCCCGCCAGGCGCCCGACCTCGCCCACCGCGCCGAGCGCCTGTCGCGCGAGTTTGACGCCATGGCCGAGAACGGCCTGCGCTTCGACGAGGAGACGGCCCGCGCCATCGGCAAGGCCGAGGCGCGCGCCGCCCGCTGGGGCCGCGTGGCGCTCTGGGTCATCGCGCTGGCGCTGGTCTGGATCGGCTGGCAGATCAGCTGATTTGACTGCAATGCTAGCAATGCTTACATTGCTAGCATTGGAGACTTCATAATGGCCACTATGATGATCCGCAATGTCCCCGACGACCTGAAGCGTGAATTGCGCAGGCGAGCAGCCGATCGCGGCGTCTCGATGGAACAGGAGGCGCGCGACGCGCTCGCCCGCGGCGTCGCTACGCCTGTTGGTCGCCGGCGGAAACCGATCCTCGACGAGTTGCGCAAGTTGGGCGCAAAGCCTACCGAGCCTTTCGACCTGAAGCAGGTCAGCGACGAAATGTGGGATGAAGGCCTTCGGTGAGCGGCTTCGTCATCGATACCTCGGCCATCATCTCTGTGCTGCTGCGCGAGCCGGACGCCGATATGTTCAGGGTCTATCTGGACCGGACGGCTTCACCAATGGTTAGTGCAGCGACGGTTCACGAGACGTACTGTGTGTCCGTTCGTGACAACTTTCCGATGAAAGCGCGTCAGGTGGATGAGTTACTGGATTTGGTCGAACCGGAAATCGTTCCCTTTGACGCCGGGCAACTCGCGATCGCCCGTGATGCCTATGCTCGATATGGCAGAGGCAGTGGCAGGGCAGCAGTACTGAACATGGGCGACTGCTTCGCCTACGCCTTGGCAAAGTCCCGCAATCTCCCCCTTCTGTTCAAGGGCGACGATTTCGTCCATACCGACATCAAGCCGGCGCTGAAGCCGGCATGACGGTGGCCATGACCCTTTCCGGAAAGCGCATCCTGCTCGTCATCGGCGGCGGCATCGCCGCCTACAAGTCGCTCGACCTGATCCGCCGGCTGCGCGAGCGCGGCGCGGCGGTGCGCTGCGTGATGACGGCGGCCGCGCAGGAGTTCGTCACCCCGCTCTCGGTCGGCGCGCTCACCGCCGATCATGTCTTCACCGACCTGTTCGACCGCCAGGACGAGCACGATGTCGGCCATATCCGCCTGTCGCGCGAAGCCGACCTGATCGTCGTCGCGCCGGCCACCGCAGACCTGATGGCGAAGCTCGCCGGCGGCCTAGCCAACGACCTCGCCTCAACCGTCCTGCTGGCGACCGACAAGAAGGTGCTGATGGCGCCCGCCATGAACCCGAGGATGTGGACGCACGCCGCCACCCGGCGCAACCGCGGGACGCTCGAAAAGGACGGCATCGCCTTCGTCGGGCCCAACAGCGGCGAAATGGCCGAGAGCGGCGAGGCCGGCGCCGGCCGCATGGCCGAACCGCTGGAGATCGTCGCGGCGATCGAGACTGTTTTCGACAGCCGCCCCAAGCCGCTCGCCGGCAAGAAGATCATCGTCACCTCCGGCCCGACGCACGAGCCGATCGACCCGGTGCGCTACATCGCCAACCGCTCGTCGGGCAAGCAGGGCCATGCGATTGCCGCCGCGCTCGCCCGGCTCGGCGCCGACGTCCGCCTGGTTTCCGGCCCGGTCACCATCCCGGACCCCCTCGGCGTCAAGACCGTGCATGTCGAGCGCGCCGAGGAAATGCGCGACGCGGTCGAGCAGTTGCTGCCGGCGGACGCCGCGATCTTCGTCGCGGCGGTCGCCGACTGGCGAACCGCCGATTCGGCCGGACAGAAGATCAAGAAGGTCGCCGGCAAGGGACCGCCGGCGCTTAAGATGGTCGAGAACCCCGACATCCTTGCCACCGTCGGCCACCACAGGAAGCGGCCCTGGCTGGTCATCGGCTTCGCCGCCGAGACACAGAACGTGCTGAAGAACGCCGAAGCCAAGCTGAAGAAGAAGGGCGCGGACCTCATCGTCGCCAACGACGTCGGCACTGCCGGCACCAGTTCGGGCGGCGTCATGGGCGGCGACCGAAACCGCGTGAAGGTCGTCTCCAGGGCCGGCGTCGAGGAATGGCCCGAACTCTCCAAGGACGAAGTGGCGGACCGCCTCGCCGCCCTCGTCGCCAGCCGGCTGGCGACGACCGCCGTGTAGCGCCGGCTGCCGGGTTCACGCTGCGGCATCTTTCCTTCTTCGTACTTGCACAAAATTGTGGCAAACGCGGCCACGCTCATGCGCGACACGCTTGAGCGCGAAGCCGGAACCGCGTCCCCAGGAAGCCGGTTCAGGCCAGACCCCTCGGGACGGAGCCGCCGATGTCGACCGCCACCTCATTTTCTCTGCCCCGGAAGACGCCGTGAGCGCCGCCGCCCAGGCGAGCGGGGCCAGCCCGAAATCCATCCGCGCGAGGAAGGGCGGCGCGCCCCTCGCCTGCCTGACGGCCTACACCACGCCGGTCGCTCGTATCGTCGACCGCCACTGCGACATCGTCCTGGTCGGCGACAGCGTCGGCATGGTGCTGCACGGCCTGCCGTCCACGCTCGCCGTCACGCTCGACATGATGATCCTGCACGGCCAGGCGGTCAGGCGCGGCGTGGAGAACGCGCTGCTCGTCATCGACATGCCGTTCGGCACCTATGAGGAAAGTCCCGCGCAGGCGTTCCGCAACGCAGCCCGCGTCATGGCCGAGACGGGCTGCGCCGCCGTCAAGCTCGAGGGCGGCGTCGACATGGCCGAGACGATCCGCTTCCTCGTCGCGCGCGGCATCCCGGTCATGGCGCATGTCGGCCTGACGCCGCAAGCCGTCAACACGTTCGGTGGCTATGCGGTGCAGGGGCGCGGCGCGGACGCCGCCAGGATCGCCGCCGACGCGAGCGCGGTCGCCGATGCCGGCGCCTTCGCCGTCGTCCTGGAGAAGGTGCCCGAAACGCTCGCCCGCGCCATCACCGCCGACATCGACATCCCGACGATCGGCATCGGCGCATCGGCGGCCTGCGACGGCCAGATCCTCGTCGTCGACGACATGCTCGGCCTGTTCACCGACTTCCGGCCGAAATTCGTCAGGCGCTACGGCGAACTCGGGCAGGCCGCCGCCGAGGCGGTCGCGGCCTATTGCGACGATGTGCGCGCGCGCCGGTTCCCTGCCCCCGAACACGTCTTTTCCGACGTCGCACCAGGGACGACAGCCTGATGGCCGTCTCGATCGCCAGGACTGTTCAGGCGCTGCGCGCGGCCGTTTCCGGCTGGCGCGCCGAAGGCCTGTCCGTCGGCCTCGTTCCGACCATGGGCGCCCTGCATGACGGGCATATCAGCCTTGTCCGCGCCGGGCTGGCGAGAACCGACCGCGTCATCGTCACCCTGTTCGTCAACCCGAAACAGTTCAACAGTCCGGCCGACCTCGCGGCCTACCCGCGCACCGAGGAGAGCGACGCCGCCAAGCTCGCCGTCGCGGGCGCGCATCTGCTCTATGCGCCTGACGCCGAGGCGATCTATCCGCAGGGTTTTTCGACGACCGTTTCGGTCGACGGAGCGAGCGAGGGCATGGAAGGCGCTTTCCGTCCCGGCCATTTCGACGGCGTTGCCACGGTGGTCGCCAAGCTCTTCCTGCAGTCGGGCGCCGACTGCGCCTTCTTCGGCGAGAAGGATTTCCAGCAGCTGCACGTGGTGCGCCGCATGGCGCACGACCTCGACATCGCGATCGAGGTGATCGCCTGCCCGACCGTCCGCGAGGCGGACGGGCTCGCCATGTCGTCGCGCAACGTGCGGCTTTCGCCGGAGGAGCGCGCGCTCGCGCCGCGCCTTGCCGCGGTGCTGTTCGACGCGGCGGAAAAGCTTGCCGCCGGCGCCGCCGCCGCCCCGCTGCTCGCCGACGCCCGCAACGCGCTCGGCCGCGCCGGGTTCGGCGCTGTCGACTACATCGAGCTAAGGTCGCAGGCGACGCTCGCGACGCTCGAGCGCGCGTCGGAGCCCGCGCGGCTGCTCGCCGCCGTCTGGCTCGGCGAGGTCAGGCTGATCGACAACGTCGCGGTCGCGCCAGCTTCCTGAGGCGCCCAGGTCGCCGCATCGTGGCGGCGCCGTTTGTCGCAACAGCCGCCGAGACATAGCGTTCACCGAAACTGCCCTATGCACGCCGCCGCGCGCATGCGAAGGCGCCCGCATCCATCATCCGGAGCCCTTCCAAAAAATGAAACTCTTCTACATGCCCGGCGCCTGTTCACTCGCGCCGCATATCGTCGCCCGCGAGGCCGGCCTCGAGCTCGAACTCGTCAAGGTGGACGGCAAGACGAAATCCACGGAAGCCGACACCAACTTCCTCGACACCAACCCGAACGGCTACGTGCCGGCGCTGGTCCTGCCGGACGGCGAGCTGATGACCGAAGCCTCGGTGCTGGTGCAGTACCTCGCCGACCAGAAGCCGGAGACCGGCCTGATGCCGGCTGCCGGGGTCATGGAACGCTACCGCGTGCAGCAGTGGCTCGCCTTCGTCGCCACCGAACTGCACAAGGTCTTCGGCTCCTTCTTCAAACCCAACACGCCCGAGGCCACCAAGGAAATCAACCGCGAACTGCTCGGCAGGCGCCTTGCCTATGTCGACGGCAAGCTGGAAGGCCGTCCCTACCTGACGGGCGATGATTTCACCGCCGCCGACGCCTATCTCTGGACCATCCTCGGCTGGGCACGGCTGGTCGGCATCGACCTGTCGTCCTTCGCCAATATCCAGCGCTTTCTCGGGACGGTGGGCGCCCGCCCGGCCGTACAGCAGGCCCTGCGCGCCGAGGGCCTTGCCTGACCAGCTACTGACATCGCCCCGGGCTTGCCCGGGGCGATCCGCAGTCAGCGCTTCTGAGCCCTCAAAAGCGCCTCGCCAAGCCCGCCCAGCGACTTCTGTTCCTGCGCGGGCTTGCGGTTGCCGCCGCCCTTGGCCGCGTTGTTTGCGCGCCCGTCATTGCGCGCCCCCCGGTTCGGTCCGGCGCCCTGGCCGTCGCGCCCGCCCGCGCCGGCGTCCTTGCGCATCGACAGGCCGATCCGCTTGCGGGCGACGTCGACCTCGACGACCTTCACCTTGACCACCTGGCCGACCTTCACCACCTCGTTCGGGTCCTTCACGAAGCGGTCGGCGATCTGTGAGACATGCACCAGCCCGTCCTGGTGCACGCCGACGTCCACGAAGGCGCCGAAGGCGGCGACGTTGGTCACCGTCCCCTCCAGCAGCATGCCGGGCTTCAGGTCCTTGATGTCGTCGATCCCGTCGGCGAAGGTCGCCGTCTTGAAGCTCGGGCGCGGGTCGCGGCCGGGCTTCTCCAGCTCGGCAAGAATGTCCTTCACCGTCGGCAGGCCGAAGCGCTCGTCGACGAAAACCTGGGGTTCGAGCTTGCGCAGCGCAGCCCCGTCGCCCATCAGCGCGCGGATGTCGCGCCCGCAGGCCGCCACGATCTTTCGCGCCACCGGATAGGCCTCCGGGTGCACCGACGAGGCGTCGAGCGCCTCCTGGCCGTCGCGGATGCGCAGGAAGCCGGCGCATTGCTCGAAGGTGCGCGCGCCGAGCCGGGGCACCGACAGCAGTTCGCCGCGGCTCCGGAACGGTCCCTGCGTGTCGCGGTGCAGGACGATCGCCTCGGCGACCGACTGGCCGAGGCCCGACACGCGGGCAAGCAGCGGGGCCGACGCCGTGTTGAGGTCGACACCGACGCCGTTCACCGCGTCCTCGACCACCGCGTCGAGCGCCTTCGCCAGGCGATACTGGTCGACGTCGTGCTGGTACTGGCCGACGCCGATCGCCTTCGGCTCCACCTTCACCAGTTCGGCAAGCGGATCCTGCAGGCGGCGGCCGATCGAGATCGCGCCGCGCAGCGAGACGTCGAGGCCGGGAAATTCGGCGGCCGCCAGTTCGGAGGCCGAATAGACCGAGGCGCCGGCCTCCGACACGATCACCTTGGTCGGCTTCGGCGCCGGCATGTCGGCCAGGAGGTCGCCCACCAGCTTCTCGGTCTCGCGGCTCGCCGTGCCGTTGCCGATGGCGATCAATTCGATCCCGTGCTTCACGATCAGGCGGGCGAGTTCCGCCTGCGCGCCGCGCACGTCGTTCTTCGGCTGGAACGGATAGATCGTGGTTGTCTCCAGCACCTTGCCGGTTGCGTCCAGCGCCGCCACCTTCACGCCGGTGCGGATGCCGGGATCGAGCCCGAGCGTCGGCCGCGTGCCGGCGGGTGCTGCCAGCATCAGGTCCTTCAGGTTGCGCGCGAAGACGCGGATCGCCTCTTCCTCGGCGCGCTCGCGCAGGTCGCGCGTCAGGTCGAGCGTCATCTGCAGCGACAGCTTCACCCGCCATGTCCAGCCGACGACCTGCATCAGCCAGGCGTCGGCCGCCGACGCGCCGCCGATCGAGAAGGCGTGGGCGATCATCCGCTCCACCGGCCTGACCGGCGACGTGTCGCCGGCATCGACGACGATCTCGACCGACAGCACGTCGTCGTTGCGGCCACGGAAGATGGCCAGCGCGCGGTGGCTCGGCACCGTCGACCATTTCTCGGAATAGTCGAAATAGTCGGAAAACTTGGCGCCGGCCTCCGCCTTGCCGTCGAGCACCTTGGCCACGACGACCGCATTGTCCTTCATGTAGCCGCGCAGCCGGCCGACAAGCTCCGCCTCCTCGGCGAAGCGTTCGGCCAGGATGTCGCGCGCGCCGTCGAGCGCCGCCTTGGCGTCCGCCACCTCGCCGGCGACGAAACGCTCGGCGGCCTTCTGCGGATCGGTGCTGCGGTCGTCGAAGATCAGGTCGGCGAGAGGCTGCAGGCCGCGCTCGCGCGCGATCTCGGCGCGCGTGCGGCGCTTCGGCTTGTAGGGCGCGTAGAGATCCTCGATCTCCGCCTTGGTGGCGGCCGCGGCCAGCTTTCCGGCCAGGTCGTCGGTCATCTTGCCCTGGCTGGTGATCTCCTGGACGATCGACGCGCGGCGCGCCTCGAAGTCGCGCAGATAGGCCAGCCGCTCGGCCAGCATGCGCAGTTGCGTGTCGTCGAGCCCGCCGGTCGCCTCCTTGCGGTAGCGGGCGACGAAGGGCACGGTCGCGCCTTCGTCGAGCAGCGCGGTGGCCGCCGCCACCTGGCTGACGCTGGCGCCGATCTCGCCGGCGATGACGGCGGCGATCCTCTGCTCGGTAGCGTTCATCGAACGGAATCCTGTTTCATTCTGTGGGCGGCATCGGACGCGGGACGGATCAAGCGACATCCGCCGGCGTCGTCCATGCGAAGGAAGCGGCGGCGCGAACCCGGCGGGCCGCGCCGTGCCTGGCGGCCGACCTCAGACGTCCAGGTTGGCCACGCTCAGCGCGTTTTCCTGGATGAACTCGCGGCGCGGCTCGACCTCGTCGCCCATCAGGCGCGAGAACAGCGAGTCGGCGTCGGTGCCGTCGTTCACCTTGACCTGCAGCAGGGAGCGCACGTTCGGATCGAGCGTGGTTTCCCACAGCTGCTCGGCGTTCATCTCGCCGAGGCCCTTGTAGCGCTGCATCGTCAGGCCCTTGCGGCCGGTCGCGAAGACGGCGTCGAGCAGGGCGAGCGGCCCGGAAACCCGTTCCGACATCTCCTTGCGCTTGAGGAGCGGTGACTGCGCATAGACCTCGCCCAGGCGCGCCGCGTAGCGGTCGAGAGCGCGCGCGTCGGCCGAGTTGATCAGCGCCACGTCGAGCTGCGCGAATTCCTTGACGCCGCGCACGGTGCGCTCGAACACATAACCGCCGCTGCCTTCGTTCGACGGCGAGAGCCGTCCGGTCCAGCCGCGCTCGGTGTCCTCGGCGATCGCGTCCAGCCTTGCCGCGACGGTCTCGGCCATCTTGGCCGCGGCACCGAGGTCGGTGAGGACCGAGGCGTTCAGCGCCCCGGCGATCGCCGCCTGCTCGACCACCGAGCGGTTGTAGCGCGTGTGCAGCCCGTTGATCAGCGAGCGAACGGCGAGCGCATCGTCCACGACGGCGCGAAGATCCTGGCCGGCGCGCGCCTCGCCGTTACCGAGCACCAGCGTCGCCTCTTCCAGGCCGATCCCGATCAGGTATTCCTCGAAGGCCTGCTCGTCCTTGAGATACTGCGAGCTCTTGCCACGGCTCACCTTGTAGAGCGGCGGCTGCGCTATGTAGAGGTGGCCGCGCTCGATCAGCGCCGGCATCTGCCGGAAGAAGAAGGTGAGCAGCAGCGTCCTGATATGCGCGCCGTCCACGTCGGCGTCGGTCATGATGATGATCTTGTGGTAGCGCAGCTTGTCCGGGTTGAACTCGTCGCTGCCGATGCCGGTGCCGAGCGCGGTGATCATCGTGCCGATCATGTCGGAGCTGAGCATGCGGTCGAAGCGCACGCGCTCGACGTTCAGGATCTTGCCGCGCAGCGGCAGGATCGCCTGGTTCTGGCGCGAACGCCCGCCCTTGGCCGAGCCGCCCGCCGAGTCGCCCTCGACGATGAACAGTTCGGACTTCGCGGGGTCGCGCTCCTGGCAGTCGGCGAGCTTGCCGGGCAGCGACGTCACGCCGAGCGTCGTCTTGCGGGTGATGTCGCGCGCCTTGCGCGCCGCCTCGCGGGCCGCGGCCGCCTGGATCACCTTCTCGACGACGACCTTGCCCTCCGACGGATGCTCCTCGAGCCAGGTGCCCAGCGCCTCGTTGACCAGGCTCTCGACCACCGGCCGCACTTCCGACGACACCAGCTTGTCCTTGGTCTGCGACGAGAACTTCGGATCCGGGACCTTGACCGACAGCACGGCCGTCAGCCCCTCGCGGCAGTCGTCGCCCGTCAGCGAGACCTTTTCCTTCTTGGTCAGCCCAGACGTCTCGCCGTAGCCGGTGATCTGCCGGGTCAGCGCCCCGCGGAAGCCGGCAAGGTGCGTGCCGCCGTCGCGCTGCGGGATGTTGTTGGTGAAGGCCAGCACGTTCTCGTGATAGCTGTCGTTCCACCACATCGCGACCTCGACGGAAATGCCGTCCCGTTCGGCCCTGATGGCGATCGGCTGGGCGATCAGCGGCTTCTTGGCGCGGTCGAGATATTTGACGAACTCGATCAGGCCGCCGTCGTAGAGCAGTTCCAGCGACTTCACGTCGGCATGGCGCGCGTCGGTCAGCACGATGCGCACGCCGGAATTCAAGAGCGCCAGCTCGCGCAGCCGGTGCTCGAGCGTCGAATAGTCGAACTCGACCATGGTGAAGGTCTCGCTCGACGGCATGAAGGTGACCTCGCTGCCGGAGCGCCCCTCGTTGAGGCCGGGCTGCTTGTCCTCCTGGTAGGCGCCGGTCGCCGCCAGCGGCCCGTCGGGATTGCCGTGCGTGAAGCTCATCTCGTGGATGGTGCCGTTGCGGCGGATCTTCAGCCGCAACCAGGACGACAGCGCGTTGACGACCGAGACGCCGACGCCGTGCAGGCCGCCCGACACCTTGTAGGAGTTCTGGTCGAATTTGCCGCCGGCATGCAGCTGCGTCATGATGACTTCCGCAGCGGAAATCCCCTCCGAGGGGTGGATATCGGTCGGAATCCCGCGCCCGTTGTCGGTCACCGTGCAGGAGCCGTCGGGGTTCAGCGTCACCGTCACGAGGTCGGCATGGCCGGCCAGCGCCTCGTCGATCGCATTGTCGACGACCTCGTACACCATGTGGTGCAGGCCCGAGCCGTCGTCGGTGTCGCCGATATACATGCCGGGGCGTTTGCGGACGGCATCCAACCCCTTCAAAACCTTGATGGAATCGGCGCCGTAGTCGGTGCCCGCGCCGGAAACGTTCTCGGTCTGGTCGGTCATGAAATGCTTTCGTCGGACTGCTGCGGAAAATGCGGCGATCACCGGCCCCGAATCGGGCGGCTGGACATGCTCCAGATATAGGTCCGAAAGGTGGTTTTTCCAAGGTTTACAGGCGTTTCGCCTTGGGAAAACCCGGTATGGCCGAACGCTCCGGGATTCGGCCGCCCGCGCGGCCGGCCGGCGCCCGCGTATGGCCGTCGGCGGCGGCGCGTACTACATCTGGCGAGACACGCGGAAAAGATCATGGACAGGACGCCCACCCCCTTCGTTCCGCCGGCGCCTTCGCCGCGCACCGAGCCGCCCTCGATGCTGCAGATGATGCGCATCGTCTACAAGAACCCGCTCGAACTGTGGGGCGAGCCCTCCTACAACGAACCCTGGGTTTCGGTCAGCGGCGTCGGCGGGCCGCTGGTCGTCGCCAACGATCCCGCGCTGATCCGCCACGTGCTCGTCGACAACGCGAAGAACTACAGGATGGCAACGGTGCGCCAGCTGATCCTGCGCCCGATCCTGCGCGACGGGCTGCTGACGGCCGAGGGCGACGTGTGGAAGCGCTCGCGCAAGGCGATGGCGCCCGTCTTCACGCCACGCCACATCTTCGGCTTCGCCGGGCCGATGCTCGAGCGCACGAAAGCCTTCGCCGACCGCTACGAGGGCGGCGGCGTGCACGACATCGCCGTCGACATGACCAACCTCACCTACGACATCCTCGCCGAGACGCTGTTCTCGGGCGAGATCGCGGGCGAGCCCGGCAGCTTCGCCCACCAGATCGACCGGCTGTTCGAGACGATGGGCCGCGTCGACCCGCTCGACCTGCTGCGCGCGCCCGAATGGCTTCCGCGCCTCACCCGCATCCGCGGCCGCAAGACGATGGCCTATTTCCGCAAGATCGTCGCCGACACGATGGAGATGCGCCGTGCCCGCATGGCCAGCGATCCCGACGGCGCGCCCGAGGATTTCCTGACCCTTCTGCTGCGCGCCGAGGGACCGGGCGGCCTGACGCGCGGCGAGGTCGAGGACAATATCATCACCTTCATCGGCGCCGGCCACGAGACGACGGCGCGCGCGCTCGGCTGGACGCTCTACTGCCTCGCCGAATCGCCGTGGGAGCGCGGGCCCATCGAGCGGGAGATCGACGCCGTCCTGGCGCGCGAGCCCGACCCGACGAAATGGGTCGACGCCATGCCGCTGGCGCGCGCCGCCTTCGAGGAAGCGCTCAGGCTCTATCCGCCGGCGCCGTCGATCAACCGCGAGCCCATCGTCCCCGAGCAATGGCGCGACCTCTGGATCCCACCGAAAGCGTCCGTCCTGGTGATGCCGTGGACCGTGCACCGCCACAGGAAACTCTGGGAGAACCCCGACGCCTTCATGCCGTCGCGGTTCCACCCGGGAAACCGCGAGAAGATCGACCGCTACCAGTACCTGCCGTTCGGCGCGGGACCGCGCGTCTGCATCGGCGCGAGCTTCGCCATGCAGGAGGCCGTCATCGCGCTTGCCGTCCTGATGAGCCGCTTCCGCTTCGACACCACGCCGCAGACGGATCCATGGCCGGTGCAGAAGCTGACGACGCAGCCGCAGGGCGGGCTGCCGATGCGGGTGAGCGCGCGGTGAGGCTCACCCGCCGCATCCAGATCAAGGCCGGATGCGATGGCCGCTCCGTCACTCCGGCACGAACGCTTCCACCACGCCCTTGAGCTTGATCGTCATCGGCTGGCCGAAGCGGTCCTTGGAATTGCCGGCCTGCGCGCGGATCCAGCCTTCGCTCACGCAATATTCGCTGACGTCCGTGCGCTCCTTGCCGTTGAAGCGGATGCCGACGCCGCGCTCCAGGAGTTCCTCGTTGTAGAAGGGGCTTCTGGGGTCGTTGCTCAGCCGGTCGGGAAGGGTCGTCATCGTGGTCTCCTTGGCCACATCGCGTGCGGCGGGCTGCCGATAGCCGGCTGCGGGCAAGGTTTCAAGCTTTTCCGGCGTCAGCCGGCCGAGCCGGCGTCATCCGACGTCTCAACCTCGGCCGTGAAAGATGTTCTCGACATGCACCGGCCAGCGCCAGGGCAGCACGGCCACCATGTCGAAGCGCACCGACAGCTTGGCATGATCCTTCTGCCGCATCAGCCAGAGGTCCGCGGCGCCCTCGATGCGCCGTTCGGACTGGTGCGCGATGGCGTCCATCGCCTCCCTCAGCGTCCTGCGCGCCTTCACCTCGACGATCAGCACGAGGTCGCCGCGCCTTGCGATCAGGTCGATCTCGCCGAGTTTTGTCCTGTATCGCCTGGCGACGATGCGAAATCCCTTGAGCATCAGCGCCGCCGCCGCCAGCCATTCGCTCGAATGTCCGCGCCGGTAGGCCTTGCGGCGCAGCTTCAGCGCCGTGTCGGCATCCGGCCCGCGCCCTTCGCGCTTGTCAGCCATCGCGCAGGTCCAGCAGCCGGCGGTAGAGCGCCTGCTTGGGCTGGCCGGTCATCCTGGCGGCCTCCGCCGCCGCCTTCGACGCCGGCATCTCGGCGGCGAGCGACGTCAGCAGCCGGTCGACGTCCTCGACGCTGTCCGCCTTGCCTTCCGGCGGGCCGACGCAGACGACGATCTCGCCCTTCGGCGTGGCGGCCTCGGCATAGTGCGCGGCAAGGTTGGCCAGCGTGCCGGTGCGCATCTCCTCGAAGGTCTTGGTCAGCTCGCGCCCGATCGCCGCGCGCCTGTCGCCATAGACCTCGGCCATGGCGACGAGCGTCTCGGCCAGCCGCCGCGGCGATTCGAAGAAGACGAGCGTCGCGGGCGCGGCCTTCAGCTCTTCCAGCCGCGACCGCTTCTGGCCGTCCTTGACCGGCAGGAAGCCGGCGAACAGGAAGGCGTCCGATGGCAGGCCGGACGCCGTCAGCGCCGCCAGCACCGCCGACGGACCCGGCACCGGCACCACCCTGACGCCGGCTGCCTGCGCCTGCTCGACCAGCCTGAAGCCCGGATCGGACACCAGCGGCGTGCCGGCGTCCGACACCAGCGCCACGCTCTTGCCTTCCTCCAGCGCCGCGACCAGCCGCGGCCCGGCTTCCGCCGCGTTGTGCTCGTGGTAGGCGATCGGCCGCTGGCGGATGCCGTAGCGGTCGAGCAGCACGCGCGTCACCCTGGTGTCCTCGCAGGCGAGCACGTCCGCGCCGGCCAGCGTCTCCAGCGCGCGCAGCGTGATGTCGCCGAGGTTTCCGATCGGCGTCGCCACGAGATAGAGCGCCGCCTCCAGCGGCCGCGCCGCGATCTCGGCCTGTCCCACGACATAGGTTTTGCTCGAACTGTCCATGCCCGCATTAATCAGCCGGACCATCGCCCCGGCAAGTCTCTTTGCACGCGGCGGTGAACCTTCACCAAACCGTCACCGCCGCTTCAAGCCAGCGTCATGTGGCGCGCCTATCGGGGGCCGTCCAAACCCGAAGGAGACGACACCACCATGAGAAAGATCCTGCTGTCCGCGACTGCCGCCGGCGCCCTCTTCGCCGGCATGGCCCAGGCCGAGGAGAAGGAATTCCCCGCGACGCTCGAAAGCCACGCGATCCTGCCCGCCAACACCATCATCGCGGCGCCCGCCGACGCGCCCGCGCACCTGAAGACCTCGGGCAAGTTCACGACGCCCGACCGCCTGCGCGCGACCGGCCTCGGCTCCGTCCCCGGCAAGGACGGCGTGCGCGAAACCGGTCTTTCGCTGCCCTTCGACGGCCAGCCCGTACAGGGCTTCTCGGGCATCAAGACGATGGCCGACGGCACCTTCTGGTCGATGTCGGACAACGGCTTCGGCAGCAAGATGAACTCGTCGGACGCCATGCTGATGCTGCACCACGTCAAGTTCGACTGGGACAACGGCAAGGTCGAGCGCCTCGAGACGCTGTTCCTCAGCGACCCCGACCGCAAGGCCCCGTTCCCGATCGTCATGGAAGGCAGCGACGCGCGCTACCTGACCGGCGCCGACTTCGACGTCGAATCGATCCAGCCCGTCGCCGACGGCTTCTGGGTGGGCGAGGAGTTCGGCCCCTATCTCCTGAAGTTCGACCAGGCCGGCAAGCTCGTCGAGGTCATCGCCACGGCGGTTGACGGCAAGCCGGTGCTGTCGCCCGACAACCCGACG
The DNA here is from genome assembly GCF_040813675.1 of Mesorhizobium marinum. Lineage (NCBI taxonomy): Bacteria > Pseudomonadati > Pseudomonadota > Alphaproteobacteria > Hyphomicrobiales > Phyllobacteriaceae > Mesorhizobium > Mesorhizobium marinum. The sequence continues at coordinate 151,005 of NZ_JBFOCI010000004.1, forward strand.
CTGGCGCTGCCTGGCAACCCGGCCGCCAAGATGCCGGCCTTCAACCTGAAGCGTTCCGGCGGCTACGAGGGCCTTGCCATGTCGAAGGACGGCAGCAAGCTCTACGGCATGCTCGAAGGCCCGCTCTACACGGCGGAAGGCAGCGTCGAGAAGGCCGACGACGGCCGCACCGTGCTGCGCGTCATCGAGTTCGACGTCGCCTCCAGGGCCTGGACCGGCCGCAACTGGCTCTACCCGCTCGCCGAGGGCGGCGAGGCGATCGGCGACTTCAACATGATCGACGAGACCACCGCGCTGGTCATCGAGCGCGACAACGGCGCCGGCGTCGCCGCCAAGGCCTGCGCCGACAAGGCGAACCCGGCGGCCGACTGCTTCGCCGTCCCGTCCACGGTCAAGCGCATCTACAAGATCGAGATGACCGACGAGAACGCCGGCAAGGCCGTCCGCAAGATCGGCTATGTCGACCTGCTGAACATCAAGGACCCCGACAACAGGAAGCGCCAGGGCGGCGGCGAGGGCTTCTACGACATGCCCTTCGTCACCATCGAGAACGTCGACCTGATCGACGGCGAACGCATCGTCGTCGGCAACGACAACAACCTGCCCTTCTCGGCCGGCCGCGCCCTCGACAAGACCGACGACAACGAATTCGTCGTGCTCAACGTCAAGGACCTGCTCGCCGCCAGGTAGACCGACGACCCGGCCCGGGCGCCCCCTTGCGCCCGGCCGGATTTCCTCCCCGTGCCGCCATCGCTTCGCCACAGTCCGGAACGAAACCTGCGCCTGCGGGTTAACGGGCATCACGTCTCGGGAGGACGCAATGGCCAGTCTGATCATCCAGGACACGTTCGAGCCCTACTACGCGGGTCGCGAGAAGGGCGGCGAGGCCGCGTCGAAGCCGCGCCCGTCGTCCGCCAGCCGGCAGAAGCGTTCCGACCAGGACGAGATCGTCCTGCCGGAGGAAGCGCCGCGCCACGTCGCCACCGTGCGGCGCGACCGCCGCATCGTCGCCCACTGACGCCGGAGCGCGGGCTTTGCCGAATCGTTTCGACGTGTGCATGGCCCGGATAGGAACGGCCGCGAAGGCCGCTCCCTCACATGCGCTGCGCCACCAGCACCGCGCCGACGGCGATCAGCGCGACGCCAAGCCAGTTGGCCGGGCCAAGCCGCTCGCCCAGGAAGACCGCGCCGAACACCGCGACCAGCACGACGCTTAGCTTGTCCACCGGCGCGACCTGCGCGGCGTTACCCAGCTTCAGCGCGCGGAAGTAGCAGAGCCACGAGGCGCCGGTCGCCAGCCCCGACAGGACGAGGAACGCATAGGTCCTGCCGGAGATCGAGCCGAGCGCCTGCGCCTGGCCGGTCGCCGCCACGATGGCGCCAAGCACCAGCAGGATCACCACGGTCCGGATCAGCGTGGCGAAATCGGAATTGACGTTCTCGAGGCCGACTTTCGCAAAGATCGCCGTCAGCGCCGCGAACACCGCCGACAGCACTGCCCAGAACTGCCACGAATCAAGCGCCGGAACCATGGATGTCTCCTTCGAAGGGAGGTCCAGTCTGCCGCCGGAAGGCGGCCGGGCGCAAGGCGTCGCGCCTAGCGCGCGAGGTCGGCCACCACGGCGTCGAGGATGATCATGCCCGCGGGCGTTGCCCGCAGCCTGGAGTTGCCGACCGGAACGACCAGCCCCTCGTCCTGCAGCAGCGACAGCCTGGCGGGCGAAAAGCTCTTGCCCGACAGTTGCTCGTAGCGCGCCAGGTCGATGCCTTCCGCCAGCCTCAGCCCCATCAGCAGGAATTCGTCGGCCTCCTCCGAGCGGGTCAACAGCTCGCCGCCGGTGACGCCGTGGCCGCGCGCCTCGACCAGGTTCGCCCAGGTTTCCGGCATCTTTTCGGCGACCGTCACCACGCGCCGGCCGTTCTCGACGAAGCGGCCGTGCGCGCCCGGCCCGACCCCGACATATTCGCCGTAGCGCCAGTAGGTCAGGTTGTGCCGGCTTTCGGCGCCGGGCCGCGCATGGTTGGAGATCTCGTAGGCAGGCAGCCCGCGCGCCGCCGTCACCTCCTGCGTCACCGCATAGAGGTCGGCCGCCGCCTCGCCGTCCGGGATCTGGAATTTTCCGGCCGCGTGCAGCGCGTGGAAGCGCGTGCCTTCCTCGATCGTCAGCTGGTAGAGCGACAGATGGTCGGCGGCATGGCCGATCGCCTGCTCCAGTTCCGCCGCCCAGGCCTCCGGCGTCTGGCCGGGGCGCGCATAGATCAGGTCGAAGGACAGGCGCGGGAAGGTCGCGCGCGCCAGTTCGATCGCGTTGAGCGCCTCCTCGACAGTGTGCAGACGGCCGAGGAACCGCAGGTCGGCGTCGTTCAGCGCCTGCACGCCGAGCGACACCCGGTTCACGCCGGCCGCGCGGTAGCCGAGAAAGCGTTCCGCTTCCACAGACGACGGGTTCGCCTCCAGCGTCACCTCGATGCCGGCAGGCGTCGTCCAGTTCCGGGCAACCGCGTCGAGCACGGCGCCCACCGTCTCCGGTTTCATCAGCGACGGCGTGCCGCCGCCGAGGAAGATGCTGGTCACCTCGCGCGGGCCGGTCCGCTCGCGCATCGTCGCCAGTTCCGTCTCGAAGGCGCGCGCGAACCGCTCCTGGTCGACCGGCTGGTGGCGGACATGGCTGTTGAAGTCGCAATAGGGGCACTTGGCCGCGCAGAACGGCCAATGCACATAGACGCCGAAGCCGGGCGAGCGGTCGAGGATCATCCCTTGGAACCCCTGGGGAACGTCGTCGCGCGCAACGCCACGGCACAACCCTCTGCGCCCAACCCGCAGCCCGGAAGCGGTCCCCCTCCCCCTTGTGGGGAGGTGTCAGGGGTGGGGGTAGCCCTTGCTCCAAACGCCGGCATCGGTCGCCTACGCCGATCCCAGTTTCGCCCGCGCGAACTTCTGGAAGGCCCGCGCACGGTGCGACAGCGCCTCGGCTTGTCCCGGCTTCCAGCCGTGCTTCTCCTCGGCGCTCATCTCGCCGAAGGTCCGCTCGTGGCCCTGCGGCAGGAAAACGGGATCGTAGCCGAAACCGGCATCGCCGCGCGGCGGCCAGACAAGCGTTCCCTCCGCCTCGCCACGGAAATATTCGGCTTCGCCGTCCGGCCAGGCAAGGCAGATGACCGCGACGAAGCGGCCGGTGCGCTCGGCCGGCGTCTTGGCGCCAGCCGCCTGCATCTCCTTTTCGGCCCGCGCCATGGCGATGCCGAAGTCGCGGGTGCCGTCCGGCTTTTCCGCCCAGTTGGCGGTGTAGACGCCGGGCTGTCCGCCGAGCGCGTCGATCACCAGCCCGGAATCGTCCGACAATGCCGGCAGCCCGGTCGCGCCGGCGGCCGCGAAGGCCTTGATGTAGGCGTTCTGCTCGAAGGTGGTGCCGGTCTCTTCTGGCTCGGGCAGGCCGTATTCCTTGGCCGATTTCGCCTCCAGGCCGAACGGCCCCATCAGGTCGGCGAACTCACGGAGCTTGCCGGCATTGTGGCTGGCGACGACGATCTTCCTGCCTTCCAGTGGCCGCATCTAATAACCCCAGATTTTCGGTTCGGCGAACTCGATCGAATTGCCGGACGGATCGCGGAAATAGATCGAGCGACCGCCGCTCGGCCATTCGAAGTCGGCCTCGACCGCGACGCCGCGCTGCGTCAGCGCGCGCTTCCATTGCTCGATCTCGCCGGCGCTTGCGGCGAAGCACAGATGCCCCTCGCCGGCGGTGCCGTGCTTGGGCACCGGCAGTCTTGCGTCAGGCGGCGGCTGGTGCCTGGTCGCGTCGGCGTTGAACAGCAGGAGCACGCCCTGCCCGCAGCGGAAGAAGACGTGCCGGCCGTCGACCCCGGCGATCCGCTCCAGCCCGATCACGTCGCGATAGAACGCCTCCGCCGCATCGAGGTCGGTCACGTAGAGCGCCGATTCGAGGATTGCGGAGGGTTTCATGGCCGGAAACCTCGCGACCGAACTGAAGGCTGATCTTCCCCCTTGAGGGGCAGATGGCCGGCAGGCCGGAGGGGTGTGTGGCAGCGCGCAGCCATGATGGCTTTCTAGGCGACCGCCATCTGCTGCAGGCTGACCAGCCGTGAAATGCCCTTCTTGGCGAGCCCCATCAGCGTGGCGAATTCTTCTTCCGAGAACGGCACCCCTTCGGCTGTGCCCTGGATCTCGACGATGCCGCCCTTGCCGGTCATGACGAAATTGGCATCCGTTCCGGCCGCCGAATCCTCGACATAGTCGAGGTCGAGCACTGCCTGTCCGTCATGGATGCCGCAGGAGATCGCCGCGACGTGGTCGCGCAGCACCTTCTGCACGCTCACCATCTGGCGCGCCTCCATCCAGCGCAGGCAGTCGTGGAGCGCCACCCAGCCGCCGGTGATCGAGGCGGTGCGGGTGCCGCCGTCGGCCTGGATCACGTCGCAGTCGACCGTGATCTGCTGCTCGCCGAGCGCGCCGAGATCGACGACGGCGCGCAGGGATCGCCCGATCAGCCGCTGGATCTCCAGCGTGCGGCCGCCCTGCTTGCCGGCCGAGGCCTCGCGCCGCATGCGCTCGCCGGTCGAGCGCGGCAGCATGCCGTATTCCGCCGTCACCCAGCCCTTGCCGGAATTCCTCATCCAGCCTGGCACCTTCTCCTCCAGGCTCGCCGTGCACAGGACATGCGTGTCGCCGAACTTCACCAGGCACGACCCCTCCGCATGCTTGGAGACGTTGCGCTCGAAGGAAATGGCGCGCATTTCGTCGAACTGGCGCTTGGATGGACGCATTGAGGCTCTTTCCGTGGGCTGAATTTCTGTCTTGCGCGGCTTTTACCCGCCGCCCGCCGGCAGCGCAAAGGAAAACCCGGGCTTTCCACCATGCCCGTGGGGCATGCTTACCAAGACTTTGCGTTCCTTCTCCGGCTGTCTATATCTGGGACCCGGAGGCGAACCATGACGAAGGCCTTGATCGACCCCGCCCTGCAATCGCTCGACATGCGCTCGCGCGACATCTTTCGGCGCATCGTCGAATCGTATCTCCGGGACGGCGAGCCGGTCGGCTCGCGCAACCTGTCGCGCATGCTGCCTTCCTCGCTCTCGCCGGCCACCGTGCGCAACGTGATGAGCGACCTCGAGCAGCTCGGCCTCATCTACGCGCCGCACGTCTCCGCCGGCCGCCTGCCGACGCAGCAGGGGCTGCGCTTCTTCGTCGACGCCTTCATGGAGCTCGGCGACCTCTCCGAGGAGGAACGCCGCGTCATCGAGGCCCAGGTCAAGGCGTCGGGCAGCGGCGCGACGCTGGAACAGATGCTGACCGAGGCCAGCCAGATGCTGTCGGGCATGTCGCGTGGCGCCGGCCTCGTCGTCACCGCCACCAACGAGGTGGCGCTGAAGCACATCGAGTTCATCCCGCTCGAGCCGACGCGCGCGCTGGTCGTGCTGGTTTCGCAGAACGGCGACGTCGAAAACCGCGTCGTCGACCTGCCGGCCGGCACCACCGCGTCGCAATTGCACGAGGCCTCGAACTTCCTCAACGCGCATATCCGCGGGCGGACGCTGGCCGAGGCGCGCACCGAGCTGTCGCGCATCCAGGAGGAGACGCGGACCGCGCTCGACGCGCTGTCTCAGGGGCTCGTCGAGAAGGGTCTCGCGGTCTGGGCAGGCAACGAGAGCGGCCTGCCGGCGCGGCTCATCGTGCGGGGACGCGCCAACCTGCTCGAGAACATCACAGCGCAGGCCGATCTCGAATTGCTGCGCCGCCTGTTCGAGGACCTCGAGACCCAGGACGGCCTCATCCAGCTGCTCGGGCTGGCCGAGCAGGGCTCGGGCGTGCGCATCTTCATCGGCTCGGAGAACAAGCTGTTCTCGCTGTCGGGCTCGTCGCTGGTCGTCGCGCCCTACCGCGACAAGGACGCCCGCGTCATCGGCGCGCTCGGCGTCATCGGCCCGACCCGGCTCAACTACGCGCGGATCGTGCCGATGGTCGACTATACCGCGCAGATCGTCTCGCGCATGCTGCGCTGAAGGTAGATAGGCGAGTCTGCCGCCGGCGCGCGCCTCAGCCGAACTTGCGCCTGGCGTCGAGCGCCAGCCCCAGCCCGACGCTGCCGAACACGTCGCCCTCGACCACCCGCGCCTGCGGCACGAGGCCGAGGATCGTGCGCCGCGCCAGCGGCGTCGAGGTCGATCCACCGGTCAGGAACACCGTGGCGATGTCGCCGCCCGCAAGCCCCGCGTCGCGCAGCGTCGCCGTCACCGTGTCCGCCACGCGCTCCGCCGTGCCGTGCACCGTCGCCTCGAAGCCCTCGCGCGACAGCTCGACGCCGAACTCCGCGCCGGGCACGGACACCGCGACGCGCGCGGAAGGCGCGGTCGTCAGCGCGATCCTGGCGCGTTCCACATGCCCGGCCAGCGCGTGCCCCCAGCGGTGTTCGACGATGGCGATCAGCCGGTCGACCAGGTCCGGCCTGGCCGCCTCGTAGCGCAACTGGCTGAGATCGGAGCTCGCCTTGGGCGTGTAAAGGAGGTTGATGCGCTGCCAGGTCGCGAGGTCGGCGAAATAGGCTGCCGGCAGGTTGCGCTTGCCGTCGCGCGTCTGCGAGAGGTAGCCGAGTTCGGGCATCACGCGGTCGAGGCTGAGCAGCCGGTCGAGGTCGGTTCCGCCGATATGCACGCCGCGGTTGGCCAGGATGTCGCCGCTGCGGTCGGCGGCATTGGCCCGCTCCGGCGAGACGCGCACCACCGAGAAGTCCGACGTGCCGCCGCCCATGTCGACGATCAGCGCCAGTTCCTCGCGCGCCACGCTCCGCTCGTAGTCGAGCGCCGCCGCGATCGGCTCGAACTGGAAGGCGATGTCGGCGAAACCCTGCGCCCGCGCCGCCTTTTCGAGCTGCGCCTGCGCCATCCGGTCGGCTTCGGCGTCGTCATCGACGAACTGCACCGGGCGCCCGAACACCACCGGGCCGGCCGGCATCCCCGTATGCGCTTCCATGCGCGCCTTCAACTGCGCCAGGAACATGCCGATGATGTCGGTGAAGGCCATCGACCGCGCCTTGATGCGCGTCTTCTCGTGCGCCAGCGAACTGCCGAGCACGCTCTTCAGCGCCCGCATCAGGCGGCCCTCGACGCCGTCGGTGTAGTCGGCGATGCCGCGGCGTCCGAAATGGGCGCGGCCGTCCTCGAAGTTGAAGAACACCGCGCTCGGCAGCGTCACCTGGTTTTCCTCGAGCGGCACCAGGCGCGGCTGCCCGTTCTCGATCACGCCGACCGTCGAGTTGGAAGTGCCAAAGTCTATGCCGCCGATTGCGGGTCGCATCGCGTGGTTCCGGGCCATGTCGTGAAGAGCTGTCCCGCAATGCGGGGAGGCTCCGGTACACAAGCCGGGCGCGAATGTCGACCCCGCACGGCGCCATGCGCGACGTCCGGCCGCCGCGATCGCCGCCCGGCAGCGGTTGCGCGCCCGCTTCCAGCGTGATGGCGAGCGGCATGCAACCCGTGTAGGATGCCCCCTGAAAACCGTTGGAGAACACCATGGCGCTCGAGCAGATCAAGGCACAGATCGGCCTTCTCCTGGAGGAAATGGTCAACCAGCCGGAGGACGAGCACGAGGTGCGCGAGCGCCTGCGCGAAATGTTCAACGAACTGCGCGCCATGGGCATGCCGCTGCCGGACGATCTCGTCGCCCTGGAAAAGCAGCTGGACGAGCGCTTTCCGGAAACGCCGCAATGAACAGGCGTCGCGCCGTGCGCCGCCGCCTTCCGGCATTCCCGTCCGCCTGAACGCGCATGGACGCGCGCCTCGACGACCTGTCGGTTCCCGTGCGGCGGCGGCTCTGGCGCTATCTGCTCTTCACCTCCTACGCGATCCTGCTGTTCGCCTCCGGCGCGCTCGTGGCGCTGGCCGGGGCCGCAATCTACTACGTCAACTCCAAGCCGGATCTCAGCGTCTGGCACACCGCCGACCTGGACGAGGAGTTCACCGCGTCGTCCGATGTCGCCACGCTTGCGGAGTATCGCGCGCTGGAGGACCGGCTGTTCGCCGAACTCAGGCGCGAGGTCTACGACAAGGTCGACAGGGACGAGCGTTCGCAGTTCAACCGCTACACCGCCGGCAGCCGCTCCGATCCCGACATCTGGAAGCCCAACTGGAACCGGACGTTCGAATACGCCACCCCGGGCGCCGCCTTCGGCGTGCTGCTGCTGCACGGCTATTCAGACAGTCCCTACAGTCTGCGCGGCTTCGGCGCCCTGCTGCGCGGCGCCGGGGCGCATGTGCTTGGCCTGCGCATTCCCGGCCACGGCACCGCGCCGAGCGCGCTGAAATACACCAGCGCCGAGGACATGACGGCGGCCGTGCGGCTCGCCATGCGGCACATGAAGTCGGTGATGGGCGACAAGCCCGTCCTCATCGTCGGCTACTCCAACGGCGCGGCGCTGGCGCTGAACTACGACCTCGAGGCGGTGGAGGACGCCAGCCTGCCGGTGCCGGCCGGCCTCGTCCTGATCTCGCCGGAGATCGCCGTCACCCGCGCCGCGGCCTATGCGAACTGGCAGGCGCGGGTGGGCGACCTGCTCGGCCTCGACAAGCTGGCATGGAGCTCGGTGCTGCCCGAGTTCGACCCGTTCAAGTACAACTCCTTCGCGGTCAACGCCGGCGAACAGGCCTGGCGGATGACGCAGAAGCTGCGCACCCGCCTCGACCAGCTCGCCGCCGACGGGCGGCTCGGCGAGGTAGCGCCGATCCTCGCCTTCCAGTCGGCCGTCGACGCGACCGTCGTCGCCAACGCCGTCGTCACCGGGCTGTTCGAGCGGCTGCCTGCAGGCCGGCACGAACTGGTCGTCTTCGACGTCAACCGCATCTACGAGGCACAGGGGCTGCTCGCCCGGCAGATCGACCTCGAGCACGTGCTGTCCGGCCCGCCCCGGGCCTATGCGGCCGGCGTCGTCACCAACCGCGACCCGACCACCTTCGACGTCGTGCTGGAAAGCCGCGCCGCCGGCGAGGAAGCCGCCAGCACGACCCCGCTCGGCCTCGCCTGGCCCGCCAACATCTATTCGCTCGCGCACATCGCGCTGCCCTTCGCGCCTGACGACCCGCTCTACGGCAACGACCGCCTGTCCGAAAATCCCGGTATCCGCCTCGGCACGCTTGCGCTGCACGGCGAGAACGGCACGCTCTCCATCCCGCCGACCATGATGACGCGACAGCGCTGGAATCCGTTCCATTCCTTCATGGTGGAGAAAGTCCGCCAGTTCGCAGCCGACCGCGTCGCGGCCGCCCACTAGTTGCGCGTGCCGTTCAGCGTCATGTCGAACTGGACGAGGTTGGAATAGATCGGCGTGCCGACGCCCATGCCATAGGGCGAGCGGTAGATCGCGCCCGTGACGTGGAAGGAAATGCCGCCGCCGCTCTGGCGGCCGACGGTCGCCAGGAACATGGCCGGGCGCGCATGCCCGCGCGCCGTCAGTATGCCGTCTATGCGGGCCGTCGAGGCCCCGGTTCGCGTCACCGCCGTCGAGCGGAAGGTGATCTCGGGATAGTCGGCCACGTCGAAGACCGCGTCCGACTGCAGGAAGTCCTCGACGCGCCGTTCGTTCGCCCGCACGCTTCCTGGATAGAGGGTGATCGCCACGCTCGACTTGCCGACATTGCCGCCGTCGATGCGGAAGCTGCCCTTGTAGCTGGCGAAGCTGCCCCTGATGCCGCCGCCGCCGACCTGATCGACGGCGAAGCGGATCGACGACGATCCATCGATGCTGTAGCTGCCGGCGGCCTGCGACAGCGCATCGGCCGCCATGGCGCCCGAAGCCTGGAACGCGGCGAGCGCTCCCGACAGCAACAGGGTTGCGAGGCCGACAGCGAGGGTTCTTCCAGGGCGGGGATCATGCATCGCGGCTGGTCCTTCGGCTCGGCTGCGGATCGCCCGGCTTGGCGGGTCGCGGCGACAGGCCGGGCAGCATGCGGGCGAGCACCGCGTCGCGCAGCAGCAGATGGTGTCGAAGCGCCGCCGCCGCGTGGCCGGCGACGAGCGCCAGCGCCGCATAGGCGAGCAGTTTGTGCGCCTGCCGCCAGAAAGCCTCGGCCGGAGCCGACGGCGTCAGCGGCAGGGGTGGAACGATCACCAGGTTGAAGGCGAAGCTCGGTATGCCGAGCGTCGAGGTCGAAGCGAGCGCCCAGCCGGCGGCCGGCACCATCAGCGTCAGCGCAAGCAGCGCGCCCTGCACCAGGGCCGCGGCCCGCCGCTCGACCGCGCCGAGCCCGGCGTCGGGCGCCGGCGCGCCGGCTGCGATGCGCCAGCCGAGCCTCAGCGATGCCAGTACCAGGATCAGGAAGCCGAACGACTTGTGCCACTGGATCAGTTCGAACTGCAGCGCCATGCTCTTCACGCGCTCCATCGACAGGCCAAGCGCCATCTGGCCGAGAAACAGCGCCGCGATCGTCCAGTGGAAGGCGATCGATACCGGGTCGTAGGCCGTGCCGCGCGACATCCGTGCGCCTCGCTCTTGTGCCCCCACCTGCAGCTAACGACGGTCGCTCGTCGCTTCTTCCGCGGCATCTCATCAGCGGCCCTGATGCATCGATTGACGGAATTCGTGTGAGCAGGCGGGCGCAACCTGCTAAGAGCCGCACCTCAGTCCTGGGATCACGCATGACGCTCGCCGGATTCATCGCCTACAGCGGCGCGCTTGCGCTGGCTGCCGCCATTCCCGGTCCCGGGCTGACGGCTCTGGTCGCGCGCGCGCTCGGCTCGGGCTTCCGATCCGCGCTGTACATGTCGCTCGGCCTCATCGTCGGCGACCTCGTCTACCTCACCGCCGTGATGCTCGGGCTCGCTATCGTGGCGCAGACCTTCGGCATGGTCTTCCTCGCCATCAAGTGGGCTGGCTGCGCCTATCTCGCCTGGCTGGCCTGGAGCTTCTGGAACAGCGGGATCACTGCCCAGGCGGTCGAGGCCAGGACGGCGAAAGGCGGGTTCGTCACCAGCTTCCTCGCCGGCCTCACCGTCACGCTCGGCAACCCGAAGACGATGATCTTCTACCTCGCCATCACCCCCACCATCGTCGATCTCCGAACGGTGACAATTGCCGAATACGGCATGCTGGCGCTGATCACCATCGTCGTGCTGCTGGTCGTGCTGGTGCCCTACCTTGCACTGGCCGCCAAGGCGCGCTGGTTGCTGCGGACGCCGCGCGCGCTCAAGGCGCTGAACCGCACCGCCGCGACCTTCATGGCCGGCGCCGCACTGGCCATTGCCGCTCGCCACTAGCGAATCTGCGCCAAATCATTCCTGGAAATGCCGCCTTCCCGGAACGAGAATCCCTAACCTGACGCTTTTCGATATGCGCCCCACTCGGATTTTCCGCCCCGCCGCTTTATGGTCGCGCGAGCATCTGCGGGCGGGGACATGTCTCGCGGCGGTGCGCAATGTCAGATCGAGAGCGCAACCCCGCAGCAAGCCCACCGTGGCGCCTCGGGCCGGCGCTCTGAAGAGGAGCCTTCGATGAGCAAGCCAGACGTTCCCGGCCGCGGACGCATCTACAACTCGATCACCGAGACGATCGGCGACACGCCGCTGGTCAGGCTCGACAAGTTCGCGAAGGAGAAGGGCATCGTCGCCGACCTCCTCGCCAAGCTCGAATTCTTCAACCCGATCGCCAGCGTCAAGGACCGCATCGGCGTCGCCATGATCGAGGCGCTCGAGGCCCAGGGCAGGATCGCGCCCGGCCGCAACACGCTGATCGAGCCGACCTCCGGCAACACCGGCATCGCGCTCGCCTTCGCGGCCGCGGCGAAAGGCTACAAGCTGATCCTCACCATGCCCGAGACGATGTCGCTCGAGCGCCGCAAGATGCTGATGCTGCTCGGCGCCGAACTGGTCCTGACCGAGGGGCCCAAAGGCATGAAGGGCGCGATCGCCAAGGCCGACGAACTGGCCGCCACCATCGAGGGCGCGGTCATCCCGCAGCAATTCGAGAATGCCGCCAATCCCGAAATCCATCGCAAGACGACGGCCGAGGAGATCTGGAACGACACCGACGGCAAGGTCGACATCCTGGTGTCGGGCATCGGCACCGGCGGCACGATCACCGGCGTCGGGCAGGTCATCAAGGCGCGCAAGCCGTCGCTGCAGGTCATCGCGGTCGAGCCCGAGGCATCGCCGGTGCTGTCGGGCGGCCAGCCCGGCCCGCACAAGATCCAGGGCATCGGTGCCGGCTTCGCGCCGAAGATCCTCGACACCTCGGTCTATGACGAGGTCGTTACCGTCTCCAACGACGACGCCGTCGCCAACGCCCGCCTGGTGGCGCGGCTGGAAGGCGTGCCGGTCGGCATCTCGTCGGGGGCCGCGCTGCAGGCCGCAACGGTGGTCGGCTCGCGTCCTGAAAACGCCGGCAAGACGATGGTCGTCGTCATCCCCTCCTTCGCCGAGCGCTATCTCTCGACCGTGCTGTTCGAGGGTCTGGGCAGCTAGGACCGCTACCGGCCGGCCGGAGGACCGAACGGGTCTTCCGGCGCGCGCCAGGCATCGGCAACGCCGGCAAGCGCGCGCTCGACCGCCACCGCCGGCGGCAGCCACTCCATGACGGGATGCCTGAACGGCCAGGGCGTTCCAATCCGCGCCGGCGAACCGCACTCGTCGAGGATTGCGTTCAGAAGGCCGGTGAAGCGGTCGCGGTCGCTGGTCAGCCGCGCCAGCGTTCTCTCCCTGATGGCCGCGTGCGGAATGCGCCGCCCCTTCAGCGCCGAGACCGCCTCGGCAACCGAGCGGGGATCGGCCGGAACCGTCAGGCAGAAGTCGTCGTCGAGATAGCCGTCGCGGCCGCCGCGGTTCGGCGTCGTGAACGGGAAGGCCGGCCAGCAGGTATTCGGTGCAGGCGAACATCGGCCCCTCCACCTCGGACAGGCATAGACCGACGGCCGCGGTGTTGAGATGCCGGTTCACCGCGACCGCGTCCATGCGGACGGGACGCCCATCGTCGCCGAATCCATTGAGAAAGGCATGGCCCGGCGCCAGCCTGGCATGGCGCTCGATCAGCGCCCTTTCGCTCTGCGTCGTCGCCTTGTCGCGATAAAAGAGAAATGCGCAGCGCTCGACGCCAAGCGAAAGTTCGTGGCGCTTCCACGGCGCGAGTTGCGCGTTGTAGATGGCGTCGAATGCGACAGCCGCTCCCTCGAGCGGCCGAAACACCTGCTCCGAAACGGCAGAGGTCTTGTTGTGCAGGACGGCGGCCTCGCCGGCTTCGTGCAGCAGGTCGACCTCGGCCTGCGTATTGCCCATGAACAAGAGGCGATGCGAGGGGTTTCGCAAACGGTGGAATATGGCATAGGTGCGTATGTGCTTGGCATGGGCCCGATCTTCGATCGACCAGGTCGGCGAAACGAGGAACCAGGCACGATGACCGCGCTGAAGACGAGGCAGGTGGCTCGCCAGGCCGAGCGGCGTGCCGGACATGCCGGAATACGATATGAGCGGGTCGCCGCAGATCACGCTCGCCTGCACCACCGGCTGCAACCTTGGCGACAATGATCCTTTCCGCAACGCCTTGGCGTGGCGTAGCGCCGCCCTGGCGATCTCCCAGCCAGAAGGAGACCGGTAGCCATGCTTGACGATCAGCATGCGTCCGGCCTCACGGTGATCGGCACTGTCGAACCGGCGCCAAGGCCGGCGAACGGTTCCTTGCGCGACGCTCGGGCGCCCATGGACGGCGCGGACATCCTTCCGGCCAATTCCGGCTCCCACCTGCATCTGCCCCTGGTTTCGGTCACCATTCCCTGCTTCAACCAGGAGGCCTTCATCGAGGCCGCCATCCGGTCGGTGGCGGCGCAAAGCTACGGCGCGTTTGAATGTGTCGTCGTCGACGACATGTCAACGGATGATTCGCGCAGCCGCATCCAGGCATGCCTGGACGAGATGGGCGACAGCCGATTCCGTTTGCTGACACAGTCGGTGAACCGCGGGCAGATGGCGACGATGATGGCCGGCCTCGACGCGACCGATGCGCCGCTGGCGGCTTTCCTCGACGGCGACGACGTCTGGCACCCTCGCTTCCTGGAATGCCACGTGAGGACCCACCTCTCGACCGTGGGCACCGCAGCCATGTCGAGTTCCGACCAACTTCTGATGGACAGTTCCGGCGTCATGCTTGCCGGCGGCTATCCCAGCTTCCGGCTTGGCGACCCGCGAAGGAGCGCGCGGGCAACCGGCAAGTACAAGGAGGTCGAGCATGGCGCAGCAAAGCTCGTCTTCGTCGACCGGGAGGTGTCCGGCTGGCTGTGGTCGTCGACGTCGGGCATGATGTTCCGACGCGACGTGCTTTCGATCATCCGTGTCCCGGACCCGGATCGCATCCGGATGTGCGCCGACGAATACCTGGCCTTCGCCGCGCATATGCTGGGCGGTTCGGTGCGCATCGAACAGGTGCTCGGCAGCTACCGGCTGCACCCGAAGAACGGGTGGGCGGACGGACGGATCATCGGCTCGAACGCCCCCCTGGGGGCCACGCGGCCTGACACGGGCAAGGCGATACGAGAGGCGCTGGCCGACCGCTGGTGCGCCATCGCGCCGGGTCTGGAGCACATGGTGCCCCGCGTCGCCATGCGCAGGTCGCTGGTCGCGTTCATCGGCTGGCAGGCCGCATTCGACCTCTCGGACCGCAACCCGCAGGCCGCGTTCCTGCTGCATGACTGGGCGACGCCGGCCCGGCGGCTATGGCTTCGGCTGGTCCGGCTGCTTCCGTCCCGCCTGCGGCCGAAGCATTTTCGCTCGCGCTAGACCATTGCCCCGGGGGAAGGGCCGCGCACCTGGGACCGACGTCGCCCCGACGCGATCGTTCGAATTTTAACGTCCTCTGGAACATCCGCTAAACCTCCGTCTGCCATGGTTTGTCCAGCCCGCGTCGGCAGCCGTCCGGCGAACCGGCGCGGCGCGTCTTGAACCCAACCACATGCTGATGATGTCAGCCCGTCGCCAAAATTGAACGCTTGCTGAGACTGTATTCGTCGACCGGACCGCATTCGGCCGCATTGCACGGCTCGGTTGTGATTCGTGGGGGCTTTGTTTTGCACTTGATCATGAGGAACGCTTCAGATGCATAAAACGAGAACCGCCATGCTTGCCGCGCTGTGCGGCATCGCCCTCGCAGCCTTGCCGTTGACCTTGACCCTGGACGGAATCGGCTCCGATCAGGCGTTTGCCGGCAACGGAAACGGTGGGGGCAATGGAAACGGCGGCGGCAACGGTGGCGGCGGCGGAAACGGCGGGGGTAACGGAAACGGCGGCGGCAATGGTGGCGGCGGCAAGAGCAGCGGCAACAGCGCCTCCGGCAAGAGCAGCGCGTCGAACGGCAAGTCGGCCTCCGCCACGCAGAAGAGCAAGTCCAGCCAGGGCGCGCTGAAGTCTGCCGCCAAGCAGCAGAAGGTCGCGGCGGTCGCCAAGGAGAAGAACCTGAACGCCCAGCTCGGTTCGCTGAACTCGCTGAAGCGCAACATCAACGCCTACATCAACGCCAAGAGCCCCAAATTCGCGGCGGTGCAGGCCTTCGTGGTGGCCTCCGCCAACTACGAGATCGCGGTGGCGGAAGCCCAGGCGGCCGAAGCCAGGGCGGTCGCCGCGCAACAGGAACTCGACGCGATGAACACGGAACTCGGCGACCTGAACGCCATGACCCAGGAGGAGATCGACGCCCTCTCGGCCGAGGACCAGGTCGCGCGCGATGCGCGCATCGCCGAACTGACGACCGCGATTCCGCAGAAGGAAGCCGAGGTCACCGCTGCCCAGCAGGAGGCGACCGAGGCGCAGCAGGCTGCCGAGACCGCCGCGGCCGGCACCGACGACGCCTCGCTTCAGGCGGCGCTGGAAAGCATGTCCAACAAGACCGTCAACGACGACGTGATGGCGTGGGCAAAGGAAGTCCTGGGCGTCGGCGAGGAGAACATCGGCAAGATCGATCAGATGCGCGGCATCATCGAGGCCGAAAACGCCGCGGCCACCACGCAGGAGTAGGCGCATTACCCACGGCTGCCCGCCTGCGGGTGATGCCGCCAGCCATGTCGGGACGCGGGAAACCGCGTCCCGATTTCTGCCTTCCACGGACCCTCACGGCCGGTCCGCGCAGGCTCAGGTCCGCGCTCAGTTCACCAGTTCGATCTCGCTTGGCCGCCAGCTCTTGTCGAAGAAGGGCTGGAGCGGGCTGTAGAGGCGCAGGATCGTGAACCATCCCTTGTTCGGGTCGGTCTGGATCCAGTTGCCGCGCGCCACGCTGTCCGGCTGCGCGGGCGCGAACCAGATCGTCGTCGAGCCGTCGGCCGCCGCCTCCGCCGCCGGCGACGGGAAGCTCTGGCTGCCGGCGCGCGGGTAGCGCTGCGGCGTGTCCAGCATCGAGCGGGTCATGTTGTCGTAGACGGTGAACGACCAGAAGTTCGCCTCCGGAATGCCCTTCGGCAGCGTCACCTTGTAGGTCTTGGCGCCGTCGAAATGGTTCTTGGCGGCGTCCGCCACGGCGAGCAGATATTGCGAGCCGATGCCGGTCAGCCGCATCGCCATGCCGGGGGTGATGCCGGTCACGCCGTAGAAGAAGTTGGTGCGCGCGTCCATCGTCCGGTAGCCGGTCGGCGGATAGGGCTTCACGCCCTCGGCGGTGATCTCCGGGATCGGCGTCTCGAACTCGTAGCCGGTCTGGAACAGGAAGTTGAACCAGGACGAATCCGGGTAGTAGTACCAGGCCGGATCGCGCGGACTGGTGAACAGCGCGCGCGAGGTGGCGTTGGCCAGCGCCAGCGCGTCGGTCATGATCGCCTTCATTCGATCGTCCGGCGCGAACGGCTTGCCCTTGACGATGCCGATCGCCGCCACCGGTCCCATCAGTTCGGGGTCGAGCGCGGTCGCCGGCTCGCTCTGCACGATCTCGTTCAGCGCTTCGTAGAACGTCCAGTCGTTGGGCGGGACGGTGTTCATCACCTTGCCCGTGCCTTCGTGGAACACCGTGGCCGGCGGCGGTTCGATGCGGCCGAGCTTGGCCTTGCCGGCCAGGAAGTCGGCGATCGGGGTGCCGACGCCGCCGGGCTCGTAGGCATAGACCTTGGTGGCGCCCTTGATCGTTTCCACCACCGGCTTGGGGTCGCTGCCGTTCTCCAGGAACGACCGGCCGAACCACAGGATGGTGTTGGTCCGCGCCCTGGCGACGTAGAAGCCGCCCGCCGGCAGCGGCCCGTCATAGTCGGGCCCCACGATCAGGTACTTGCCGCCCTCGCCGCGGTCGGGGCCGGGCGCGCCGACGTCGATCACCCAGCGGAACCAGGCGTCCTGCACCGCGCCGAGGAACTTCGGCGGGGTCTCCAGCACCACCGGCCCCTTGGAGACGTCGAGATAACCCATGACATAGATGGTGTCGGCGTTGGCCGTCAGGAACAGCGACTTGGCGTCCATCAGGTCGGAGAAGACGAGCACCTCGTTCTCCTTCATGCCGATGTCCTGCATGCCCTTCTTCAGCGAGTGGATGCTGACGCCGCGCAGGTTGTCCATGAAGGCGCGGTAGGCATAGGTGAAGTCGAGGTTGTCGTAGAGCTTCGCCGCGCTGTCGGCGCTGGGAACCCCGTCCTTGAACTCGAGCGTTCCGACGCGTGTGTCCACCTTGTCGGGCGTCACGAGGGATTCGGGGATCGGCGCCTGGGCCGAAGCCGTCTGCGCGACAAGCAGCATAGAACCTAGGAACGCCGTAAGCCGGATCATCTCGAGTCTCCCTGATGGTTTGCCTGGGTGGCCGCCCACCATGCGCGGGCGGCAAGGACGTGGTGCAGCAAAAGGTCGGGCCGCGACAACGTCCGGCCCGGCCGGGCAGGACCGCAAGGCGGCCCATCCGATCAAGAGCGGATGCCCTTGCGTCACCCTAGTGCCGATGCATGACAATGTCATCACCGCCGGCGGCGGGCCCTTGCGCGGCGCGGCTTCTCACTTCCACTTGATGGAACAGCCGATCGACGCCACCTGCTCGCGCGGCCCCTCGCCGGTGCGCGCCACCAGCGTCATCGCCTCGTAGAGGTCGCGGCGCAGGCCAGGCTGGTCGGCCTCCTTGCGCGAGGCGTCCAGCCGCCCGCGATACTGCAGTTCCAGCCTGCCGTTGAAGCCGAAGAAGTCCGGCGTGCAGGCGGCGCCATAGGCGCGCGCCACCGACTGGTCCTCGTCGTGGAGATAGGGGAAGGAAAAGCGGTGCGCTGCGGCGAACTCCTGCATGCGCGGAAAGGAATCTTCCGGGTGGCTGCCGGCGTCGTTCGAATTGATCGCCACGAAGCCGACGCCGTGCGCCTTGAGATCCTCTGCGTCCCGCACGATCCGCTTCACCACGGCCTTCACATAGGGGCAGTGGTTGCAGATGAAGGCGACGACCAGGCCGTTGGGTCCGGCATGGTCGAAGATGCGGTGCGCCTCGCCGTCGACGCCGGGCAGCGTCGCGTCCACGGCCTTCCATCCGAAATCGCAGACCGGCGGCACCGTGCCCATCGGC
Organism: Mesorhizobium marinum; assembly: GCF_040813675.1. Taxonomy (NCBI): domain Bacteria; kingdom Pseudomonadati; phylum Pseudomonadota; class Alphaproteobacteria; order Hyphomicrobiales; family Phyllobacteriaceae; genus Mesorhizobium; species Mesorhizobium marinum. The sequence goes on from NZ_JBFOCI010000004.1 coordinate 169,499, forward strand.
TTTCTCCCGCCGGCCCATCCGGCGGGGGCACCTTACAGCCGGCCCGCCGCTCCCGCCACCAGCTATCGGGCGCCGGTCGCGTTGCGCCAGGCGTCCTGTCCGGTCAGGCGGCTCATGGCCGCGAGATAGTCGTCTTCCGACGTCGTCCAGCGCAGCCGCGCATATTCCTCCACGTCGGGTCCCACTGGATAGCGCAGGCGCCGCGAGGCGTCGTTCGCCGCGCGCCAGATCGTGTCGGCGACGGCGCTCTCCTCGGTCGACGCGAAGGGATAGTCCAGCATCGCCGTCAGCGCGTGGTCGAAATAGGCCCTGTAGCCGTCCGGCACGGGGGCCTCCTGCGAGGCGGCCATGCCGCTTGCGGTGAAGGCGGTGTCGCGCATGGCGCCCGGCTCGACCAGCTTGATCCTCACGTTTTGCGATTCCAGTTCGTAGGAAAGCGATTCCGACAGGCCCTCCAGCGCGTGCTTGGAGGCGACGTAGAGCGACAGCAGCGGCACCGCGGCATAGCCCACGCCCGAGCTCACATTGACGATGGTTCCGCCGCCCCGTGTGCGCAGGGCCGGCAGTGCGGCGCGGATCACGTTCATCGCGCCGAACAGGTTGGTCTCGAAAATCCGCCTCGCCGCGTGTTCCGGCGTCGCCTCGAAGATCGACAGCATGGTGACGCCGGCATTGTTGACGACGGTGTCGATCCCGCCGAAGCGGTCCGTGCCCGCCTCGATGGCGGATCGGATGCTGTCGGGGTCGGCGACGTCGAGCGCCGTCACGGCGACCCTGTCGGGAAATTCGTCCGCGAGCGTGGTCTCGGGCCGGCGCATCGTCGCGACGACGTTCCAGCCGCGCGCCGCGAAATGGCGCGCCGCCAGCCTGCCGAGGCCGGTCGAGCAGCCGGTGATGAGGACGGTCTTGGTCATGGCATTTCTCCATTCGTTGTCCGGCGGTTCCCTAGACCCTTGCACTCGCCCTTTCCATAATGAATACTCCCGCTTTCTTTATGCTTCGTCCCGATCATGGATGCCCTGACCGACATCATCGGCCTGCTTCGGCCACAAACCGTCCTCACCGGCAGCATGTCCGCGTCGGGCCGCTGGGGCGTCCGCGTCCCGCCGCAGCCCGGCCCGACCTTTTATTTCGTGATGGAGGGATGTTGCTGGTGCGGCATCGGCGACGACCGGCCGTTCGAATTGCGGCGCGGCGACTGCGTGCTCTCGGCAAGGCCGGAACGGGACACGTTCCGCAGCGACCCGGACGTGCCCGTCGTGCTGTCCGACGACGCCTTCAAGGAGCGCCACAGGGTCGATGGCGAGTTTCGCATCGGCGACGCGACCGCGCCGCCGGCCTGCAGGATCGTCGGCGGACTGATCGTCTGCGATCCCGCCAACGCGGACCTGCTTGTTGGGCTGCTTCCGCGCCTCATCCAGGTCCGCGGCGAGGACGATGTCGGCGAACGTCTTCGCTGGCTCGTCTGCACGATCGGCGAGGAAACAGGCGCCGCGCGCGCCGGTCGCGAGGCCGTTTTGTCCCGCCTGATCGAGATCCTTCTGATCGAGCTGCTGCGGCGCGAGGCGGCCTCGCTGTCGCCGCATGTCGGCGTGCTCGCCGGTCTCGCCGATCCGCGCCTGGCGAAGGCGCTGGCGCTCATCCATGGCGATGTCGGCCGGGGTTGGACGGTCGCGGAGCTCGCCGGTCGCGCCGGCATGTCCCGGTCGGTCTTCGCGCGGCGCTTTGCCGAGGCCGTCGGCGTCGCGCCGGTCGAATATCTGCTCGACTGGCGCATGGCGCTCGCCAAGGACGCCCTGCTTCGCGGCGACGGCTCGATGGAGGAGATCGCCGAGGCCGTCGGCTACCGCTCCGCCAGCGCCTTCAGCACCGCCTTCGCCGCCCGGGTCGGCGGTCCGCCAAGCCGCTATGCCGGCGCCGTCCGCGCCGGCGCGGCGCGCTAGAGCCGTTCAGGGTTTCGTTGCAGCGCCTGTCCGCCGTCCTCGGGCTTGTGCCGAGGATACGCTGAGATGCGAAAAGGCTCCGGCTTCCGTGCGGTTCAGGTTCGGCGCGCGGCGTCGGCGGCCGACCGGATCGCCTCGATGTTGTCGCGGTAGGCGTCCTCGCCGCCGCCCCTGAAGATCGCCGCGCCGGCGATCAGCACGTCGGCGCCGGCCGCCGCCACCAGCGGCGCCGTCTCGGGCGACACGCCGCCGTCGATCTCGATGCGGATCGGCCGTTCCCCGATCATCGCCTTCACGCGCTTCACCTTGTCGACCATCGCCGGGATGAACGCCTGTCCGCCGAAGCCGGGATTGACCGTCATCAGCAGCACCAGGTCGAGCCGGTCGAGCACGTATTCGATGACGTTTTCGGGCGTCGAGGGGTTGAGCGAGACGCCGGCCTGCTTGCCGAGCGCCTTGATGGCCTGAAGCGAGCGGTCGAGATGCGGGCCGGCCTCGGCATGCACGGTGATGCTGTCGCAGCCGGCGTCGGCGAAGGCGGCCAGGTAGGCATCGACCGGCGCGATCATCAGGTGGCAGTCGAACAGCTTCTTCGTGCGGTTGCGGATCGCCTTGATGACCGGCGGGCCGAAGGTGATGTTGGGCACGAAATGGCCATCCATCACGTCGAGATGAATCCAGTCGGCGCCGGCCCTGTCGATCGCCTCGACCTCGTCGCCGAGCCTCGAGAAATCCGCCGACAGCACGGAAGGCGCGATCAGGGTCTTTGTGGTCATATGAAAGTCCGCTCCGCTTGACGATAGGACGCGGGCCGGGCGGCGCCGGCCCATCCCCCCGCTTATCGCACTTTGCCGGCGGAGGCGACAGGGGAACGGCGCGGCGGCCGGCCGCACGGCGCGGCCTACGTTTCTGCCTGGCCGGCCAGGCTGTCGGGGTCGACGCCCATCTGCGCCAGCGCCAGCCGGACCGGGAATACCCAGACCTCGTTCGTCGCCTGGATGCCGCCGAACAGCAGGCCGACCGCCGTCAGGCCGCGCTGCGATGCGCAGAAGACCACCGCGCCCGAATGGCCGGGGCGGCAACGGCCGAACGTCACGTCGAATGCATGGAAACCGGCGTAGCGCAGCAGGTGCCCGTCGATCCGGATCGGCGTCGCCGCCGGGATCGACGCGCGCCAGCGAAGCACATGCACGAAGTCTTCGGCAACGTAGTAGAATTTTCGCGGGTCGTTGTTGGCGACCTCGCCGCAGCTGTCGAGCGCCAGTTCGGTGCCGTGGAACCGCTTCGGCGTCACGCTGTTGGCCGGCACCCTCACCAGCGCGGCGTCGCTCATGACAAGCGGCGCTGTCAGGTCGTCCATCCTCTGCACCACGCCATGGACGGTCCTGCCGCTCCTCGCGCGCACCCTGATCCTGCCCGGCGGCGCGCCCGGGTCGGTCGCGACATGGGCGTTGGTCAGGAAGAAGTCGGACGCGCCCTGCCTGAATACCAGCCCGACCGTCCCCGTCTCGCCGTCGCCGGCAATGACGAGGTCGCCGCCGCGCATCTCGAAACCGGCCGGCTCGCGCCAGCCGATCGCGCAGACGTCGGTCGCTGCCTGCCGTCCGCGCACGCCGCTCTCGTAGGACAGTTCGAGATGTTTCGGGACGGGCTCGGCTTTGACGTCCTTGCCCTTGCGCTTCACGTAGAAGGTGACGCAGGTTTCAGGCAGCCGCTTGCCGCGGCGGTACTTCTTTGAAACACCGATGTGGTGCGCCCCGTGGCGCTCACGCAGCTCGTCGTTGCGCTCGCGCACGGTGCGCTCCACCGTCGCATAGTCGGGATGCCTGATCAACTTGGAAGGCGGCGCGACCACGGCCTAGCCCTGCACCGGCCCCGGCTTCACGCCGCCCTGCACGCCCGGCTGCGGCGCGGTCGTCGTGTCGCCGAAACCCTGCGCGTTCGCGGTGCGGACCCGCAGCAAATGCGGCTCGATCAGTAGCGGCCTCAGGCCGACCAGGTTGCCGGCGTCGTCGAAGACGATATCGTAGACTTGGAAGCGGTCCTTGATGCCGCCGGGCGTCGCCGCCTGGCCGCGCCCGGAGAAGCCCTCGGGAACCTTCTCGGCCAGCACCTTGAGCAAGTCGATGAAGGCGGTGCTATCCATGTTGGCGTTGACGCTGGTCAGGACGCCGTTGGTCATCGCCGCCTGGAAGTGGTTCTTCGCCAGGAAGGCGCCGAATCGCAGCGCGTAGGCGCGGTTGTAGTTCGGCACCATCTGGACTGTGACGTTCTCCCCGCTCACCACCAGGAGCGGCTTGACGTCGTAGATACGTATGCCGCCCGTCTGCTCGCCGGGCCTGACCGGCTGCGCCGTCACGTAGGCGCAGCCCCCCGCCGGCATCGCCAGCGCGACAAGCAGCGCGGCCAGTCCCGCGATCCTCCGCATGACATCCCCCCGAGCGCCGCCGCATCGTCCTTGTCTGGCGGTCGCGCGATGGTGGTACGGCGCTTGGCGATTGTCAACTTATGATTGTATCTTTAGGAGATGCAATCCTTGATTGCTATTCCACCTGCCGCCCCCTCGCGCCTCCCGCCGCCCGGCCTTGCGCGGCTTGTCTTGCCGCTTTCCCGCCGCCCTGCTAAAGCGCCGGCCCATGACCACGCCCATTTCCCGCATCCGCAACTTCTCGATCGTCGCCCATATCGACCATGGCAAGTCGACGCTCGCCGACCGGCTGATCCAGCTCACCGGCGGGCTCGACGCGCGCGAGATGGCGGGCAAGGAGCAGGTGCTCGACAACATGGACATCGAGCGCGAGCGCGGCATCACCATCAAGGCGCAGACCGTGCGCCTGAACTACCACGCCGCCGACGGCCAGGATTACGTGCTGAACCTGATCGACACGCCCGGCCATGTCGACTTCGCCTACGAGGTGTCGCGCTCGCTGTCGGCCTGCGAGGGCTCGCTGCTGGTCGTCGACGCCTCGCAGGGCGTCGAGGCGCAGACGCTGGCCAACGTCTACCAGGCGATCGACAACAACCACGAGATCGTCGTCGTCCTCAACAAGGTCGACCTGCCGGCGGCCGAGCCCGAGCGCATCAAGGAGCAGGTCGAGGAGGTGATCGGCATCGACGCCAGCCAGGCGGTGATGATCTCGGCCAAGACGGGCCTCGGCGTGCCCGACGTGCTGGAGGCCATCGTCAAGCAGCTGCCGCCGCCGCGCGAGGGCGACGCGGCCCAGCCGCTGAAGGCGATGCTGGTCGATTCGTGGTACGACGCCTATCTCGGCGTCATCGTCCTGGTGCGCGTCATCGACGGCGTGCTCCGGAAGGGCCAGACCATCCGCATGATGGGCACCGGCGCGAAATACCCGGTCGAGCGCACCGGCTTCTTCACGCCCAAGATGGTGCAGGCCGAGGAGATCGGCCCCGGCGAGTTCGGCTTCATCACGGCGTCCATCAAGGAAGTCGCCGACACCCGCGTCGGCGACACCATCACCGAGGACCGCCGCCCGACCGCGCAGGCGCTGCCCGGCTTCAAGCCGGCCCAGCCGGTCGTCTTCTGCGGCATCTTCCCGGTCGACGCCGCCGACTTCGAGGACCTGCGCGCCGCGGTCGGCAAGCTGCGCCTCAACGACGCCAGCTTCTCCTACGAGATGGAGACGTCGGCAGCACTCGGCTTCGGCTACCGCTGCGGCTTCCTCGGCCTGCTGCACCTCGAAATCATCCAGGAGCGTCTCGAGCGCGAGTTCGACCTCGACCTCATCGCCACCGCGCCCTCGGTCGTCTACCGCATGAACCTCATCGACGGCACGCAGAAGGAGCTGCACAACCCGGCCGACATGCCCGAGGTGATGAAGATCGCCTCGATCGAGGAACCGTGGATCCGCGCCACCATCCTGACGCCCGACGACTATCTCGGCGGCATCCTGAAGCTCTGCCAGGACCGGCGCGGCATCCAGGCCGACCTCTCCTATGTGGGCAAGCGCGCCATGCTGGTCTACGACCTGCCGCTCAACGAGGTCGTGTTCGACTTCTACGACCGGCTGAAGTCGATCTCCAAGGGCTACGCCTCCTTCGACTACCACATCACCGGCTACCGCGAGGGCGACCTGGTGAAGATGTCGATCCTGGTCAACGACGAGCCGGTCGACGCACTCTCCATGCTGGTGCACCGCCAGGCCGCCGAGAAGCGCGGCCGCGTCATGGTCGAGAAGCTGAAGGAGCTGATCCCGCAGCATATGTTCAAGATCCCGATCCAGGCGGCGATCGGCGGCAAGATCATCGCGCGCGAAACCATCTCGGCGCTGAGGAAGGACGTCACGGCGAAATGCTACGGCGGCGACGTCACGCGCAAGCGCAAGCTTCTGGAAAAGCAGAAGGAAGGCAAGAAGCGCATGCGCCAGTTCGGCAAGGTGGACATCCCGCAGGAAGCGTTCATCCAGGCGCTGAAGATGGGGGATTGAGGCTGGCCTCTTGGCTCGTCATCCTAGGGCAAGCGCAGCGCGACCCTAGGATCCATGCCGTGACACAGGCGAATTCGTCATGACGCAAGGCTTCGAAAGGGTGGGAGCTGCCGGAGGCAGCGGGGACCACCTCACTGGCACCACAAAGTGTCCGACTATCCCCAGACCTCCGCAGAAGCCGCGTCAAAATAATCTACTTTCAATGCGGGACCTTTCGGTCGCAACCCGACGATTTTATCAACATTGTTGCGGATTAACTGGTTCGCGTTGCTGTCAGGATCGCCATAAAGACTGACAAACAGATGAACGATCTTCCCCTGTCCAATCAGGTTAAGGACATGAGCGTCATTCTTCGCGAATGAATGACCGTAGACAAAGAGCGCGGTGCCATCCTTTGAGTTTGTCTGGCACACACCCGCAAAGCTCTTAAAATTGTGGTGCAGATACGCACTGTGCTGGATTTTCGTTAGCTTGCTCTTGCTGTCACCCTCTGCCACGAAAACGGGGAACAGGTTTTTCTTAAGCGCTTCATTCGCTTGATCTACTAAAGCTTTCCCTGTGTTTACCCAAGTGTATTTTTGAAGCTGATGACCGGCATCAAAAAGATGAAGTGCACCGTGCAAATAGTGGATGTTCTGGCCATGCGCGGCTCTTTCACCCTGCCATTCGACATAAGGCGCGTCATAGTCCTCTTGATCCTTACGGAAACCGTCATCATGAATCAGCGCAATTCGTGCCAACTCGTCTTCTTCCTCATGCATCAACGCCCAATAAAGTAGAAGATCGTAGTTCATCGTATAGATTTTTCCATTTTCGTTTTCTCCAACAAATTTGGAAAGAAATATGCGACACGAAATATATCGCTCATCCGCAATCTCATTCGGCCGCGCTGGATGACGTCCTGCAACCGCTTGAATGAGATCCGTCTTGAGCTTTTCGGCATCGGCCAGAAGTAGATTCTTTGTCGCAAGGAGCTTCGGCCGATACACTCCAACGATCGCGGCGGCTTTCTGAAGCGCGCGAATAACCTCTTCAAAATCTTGTGTACCCATGGCGGTAAATATTCCCGCCAATTCTACAGACATCGTCCTTTTCGCCTCTTCAAAAAGAGAGCCGTAAGCGAAAATATCTGGCCTACAGGCGATGCTGAAACCGTTGCCTAGCAGAAGGTGCTTCTTGCCGTAATTTTTGGCTTTTGCGATCGCCTCAGCAAAGTCTAGAATTTCTATAGGCATTATTGCCTCTCAGCAAATAGAAACATCGAATTAATACTGATACAGGGCTATCGACGGCTCTCTCGGCCAGTGAGCCACATCGCAGTTTTGGACCATGACGGCCGAAACGTCCGTTGCGCGTCTATATGGCTCGCGCTGTGGCGTCACTCAACCAAGATTGAATTTACCAGAATGACGGTTGGCTTGGATCAGAGCTATCCCTCTCATCTTCGCCACTGGATTTCGGCTGCTTTGCTAGTTCCGCCTGCGCTAGGAAATAGCCCTCGGCAAAAATTTCAAGCATGGCCCGCTTGGCAATGTCGTCAAGGCGTGGAACATCCCGGGCATCAACGATCTTTAGCGTCCGCGCGCCCTTGCTAGACGAACAACTGAAATCCAAAATTTCAAAGCGTGCGCTTTCCAAGTCAGGGTCCTGTAGCAACACATCTTCGACAAGCGTCACGAAAAGCGAAAGTCTTTCCTTCGCGATCGGATTTCTACGCCAAAAGCTAAACCAAGGAAAATAGAGCTGACCGCCGACCCCATAAATCATTGGTGCTTCAAACGGGATCATCAGTCCGCGACCTACAGGATAGTACCGCCTCCCTACGATCTGAAAAAAGTCAGGCGTGATACCTGCGAAATGATCACGGATCAGCGGAAGAACGCTCAGGAGATTGTTGCGGACTTTCTCCCGTTTTATGCGCTTAATACCTTCGACTACTTGATCGTAAGGCACCCCCAAAACCAGCAAATCGCGGATAGCTAGGTAGAGCGGATTGTATGAAAATCTCGGCGGGTCTATCGCTAACTTCACGAGAACTTTGGCAATGACCGCAGGATCGTAGCGCCAGTTGCGCGCTAGATGCTGAAGGGAAGGCACTCGCAGTTCAGTCATGGGGGGCGGACCACTATTGGAGTGAAAATGGACGCAGTGCTCTTGAGTAGAACTCGACGATCTTCGCATCATCGATTTTCATGCCTGGGTTCACTGCCCCCCCGTGATTCCAGACTCGATACCACGGGCCTCCCTCCGCGTGGCTCAAATCGACAAGGTCCCCGGCACGCAACCGGCTATAAAAATTAACGATCTCCCTTAGTAGCGAGTCGGTTTCAGAATCAAAATTATACGCAACTATGCGTTGATTGCCATCCATAGGATCAATCTGAGTAGCTCTACCCACAATTGGCAGTCGATCGTAGTTTTTGAATTCTCGGTATAAATACGGAAGCACGGGACCGTACTCCCAAGCTTCGAATTTGTGCCTAATGAGCGGCCGCCTTAGCTCAATGAGTGACCAAACATGGCAAAAGTAAACTATCTTCTGTAGAGCAAGATTGGTTACAGGCCGACCTCTGCTATGACAGAAATCCAGCACGTAGTTGGCAATCGCGCGTCCGTCGTATGGTTGGCTCATAGATCTTTTTGTTCCAGTTATGTTCTATCTGTTCGGAACTCGGTTGGCAACCTGCGTAGAGCGGTAGATTTTCCAACCTACAGGACTCCCGCACCCAGCGGCGCAGAAAAGGGGCTCTTTCTGCACCGTCTCAAACATGTTCGATGTCACGGAATGGATCCCAGGGTCTGCGCCTTCGCTGCGCTCTGCTCCGCCCTGGGATGACGAAAGAGGGTGCGCCCCAAAAAAAAATCGCCCCCATCTTATCCACCCCCCCAAAACCCGAGCGAGAATCCCGCCGCGTGAAAGGAGGCGGCGATGGACTGGAACCTGGCGATCGAGCGGAACACCACGGCGCTGAAGCGCGTCGCCGCCATGCTCTGCGCCATGGCGGGGCTCGACGGTCTTTCCTCTCCCCTTGCGGGAGAGGATGGTTCGGCCCGGCGAGGCGAAGCCGAGCAGTCGGCCGAACCTGGTGAGGGGTGTATTCCCCCGCCGCTCGTCCTGCCGCGCCATCTCCACCGCGCCATCCTGCGGCTGCTCAGGCCCGCCGAATCCGCCGTGCGCCGGCTCATCATCGTTCTCGCGCGCGGGCTCGTCGTGACGCTTGCGCCGCCGCGCGGGACAAGACCCGGCCCGGCGCACACCGCCATCCCGCCACGCGCCCCCGCGTCCCCCTCCCCCCTGTGTGGAGGGGTAAGGGGTGGGGGCACCCTGCCGCTGCTCGATCCGCTCAAGCGATCCTTCCGCCCGCTTCGCCCGGCCGCCACCGCCGTTCCCCGCATCTCGCTGCCGGGCGTCACCCAGCCGTTCCCGCTCGCGCCCCGCACCCCGCCGGCGCCCGGAGACCTGCTGGACGCCACCCGCCTGGCGCTCCGCCTCCAGGCGGTCGCCGCAGCGCTCGACGACCTGCCCGCGCAGGCCCGGCGCTTCGCCCGCTGGCGCGCGTTTCGCACGCAGGAAAAAGACGCCGCGCCGGCCAAAAAGGCCCGCCGGGCCTGGCCGCTGCGTCCGGGCCGGCCGCCCGGCCAGCGCCCGAAACGGCTGCGCGGCCATGCCGTCCACGACATCCTGAGCGACCTGCACGGCCTCGCCTTCGACGCGCTGGAGCGGCCCGACACGTCATGAGACGCTTTCGCAGCGCAGCCGGCGACCCTGAAAGCGCGGCCGCTCGCCGGCCGCGCGCGCCCTGGCGCGCCCTGCCGGCCGGCGTGGCCCCATGCTCCGCCCCCGCCCGCCCTTCCCCCGCCCCCCGCAATCCTCTATGCCCTCAGCGACCAACCGACCGCGCCCGATGACCCAGCCCCCCGCCTCCGCCCCCTTTCCCGGCCCCCTCTTCCTCGGCCCCCTGTTCCTGGGTATCGACACCGGCGGCACCTACACCGACGCGGTGCTGTGGGCCGAGGGTTCCGCCGCCGCGCCCGGCCAGACGGGCGGCGCCGTCGTCGCCAAGGCCAAGGCGCTGACCACCCGCCACGACCTCGCCGTCGGCATTTCCGGCGCGGTGGACCGGGTGCTGGCCGAGGCGAAGGTCGATCCATCCGCGATCAAGCTCGCCTCGATGTCGACCACGCTCGCCACCAACGCGCTGGTCGAGGGCCAGGGCGGGCGCGCCGCGCTGGTGATGATCGGCTTTTCCGAGGCCGACCTCGCCCGCGACGGGCTGAAGGCGGCGCTCGGCTCCGACCCCGTGCTGTTCTGCCCGGGCGGCCACGACGTGCACGGCCGCGCCCACGAGCTCGACCTCTCGGCGCTGGAGGCAGCCCTGCCGGAACTCGCGGCCTCCGTCTCCGGCTTCGCGGTCTGCGCCTATTTCGCGACGCGCAACCCCGAGCACGAGATCGCGGCGCGCGCCATGATCCGCCAGGTGACCGGCCTGCCCGTCACCGCCAGCCACGAGCTGTCGTCAAAACTCGGCGGCCCGCGCCGCGCGCTCACCACGCTGCTCAACGCGCGGCTGATCTCGATGATCGACCGCCTGGTCGCCGCCACCGAGGGCTTTTTCGCCGCGCGCGGCATCGCCTGCCCGCTGATGGTGGTGCGCGGCGACGGCGCGCTGGTGTCGGCGGCGTTTGCCCGCCAGCGGCCGATCGAGACGATCCTTTCCGGCCCCGCCGCCAGCCTGGTCGGCGCGCGCCACCTGACCGGGCTCGACGACGCCGTGGTCTCCGACATCGGCGGCACCACGACCGACGTCGCCGTGCTCGACCGGGGCCGCCCGCGCCTCGACCCCGAGGGCGCCAGCGTCGGCGGCTGGCGCACCATGGTGGAGGCGGTCGCCATGCGCACCTTCGGCCTCGGCGGCGATTCCGAAGTGGCGACCGAGGCCGGCGCGCTCGACCCGAAGATCCTGCTCGGGCCGCGCCGGCTGCTGCCGCTGTCGCTGGCGGCCATGGCGCATGGCGATGTCGTCGCGGCCGAGATGGAGCGGCAGCTGCGCGCGCCCAATCCGGGCCGGCTCGACGGCCGCTTCGCGGTGCGCACCGGCGTGCCCGAGCGGCTGGCCGCCGGCCTCAGCGGCCCCGAGGCGAAACTCTACGCGGCGGTCGGCGATGCGCCGCTGCCGCTCGACGCGCTGCTCTCCACCACGGCGCAGCTCGCCACGCTGAACCGGCTGGTGTCGCGCGGCCTCGTCCATGTCGCCGGCTTCACGCCGTCGGACGCGGCGCATGTGCTCGGCCGGCAGTCCAACTGGGACGCCGCCGCCGCAAAGCTCGGCGCGGCGCTGTTCGCGCGCCGGCGCGACGGGCGCGGCCAGCCGCTGGCGGCCTCGCCTGAGGCGCTGTCGGAACGCGTGCTCGCGGCGCTAGCGCGGCAGTCGGCCGAGGTCATCCTGGAGACCGCCTTTGCCGAGGACGGGCTCGACGGCGCCGGCACGGTGGCGCATGCGCTCGTCCAGCGCGCCGTCGACGGCCATCACGGCATCGCCCGGCTCACCGTCGCGCTCGACCGCCCGGTGATCGGGCTCGGCGCGTCGGCCGGCCTGCACTACGCCGGGCTGCCGGCCCTGGTCGGCAACGATTGCGTGGTGCCCGCCGACGCCGACGTGGCGAATGCGCTGGGCGCCGTCGTCGGCCAGGTCCGGGTGTCGGCCGAGGCGACCGTCAGCCAGCCGGCCGAGGGCATTTTCCGGGTGTCGGCCGGCGACGACGCGCCGCGCGATTTTTCCGGCGAGGAGCAGGCGCTGGCCGAGGCCGAGGCGCGCATCCGCGCCATCGTCGCCGCGCGCGCGCTCGAGGCCGGCGCCGCCGACGCCGAGACGGAGGTGTCGCGCGACGTGCGGGCGAGCGTCGTCGAGGACCGCCGCATGTTCATCGAGGCGCGGCTCGTCGCCACCGCGTCCGGCCGGCCGAGGATCGCGACATGAGCGCGCGCGACCGCGCCCGTTCCCTTCGCGGGAGAAGTGACCGGCCGGGCCGGCCGCCGGGCGTCGGGCGCGGCTACAAGAGGCCGGCCGCCTGGGCTTCCTGGCGCAGGTTCTGGCGCGGGCGCGGGCCGATCTGCTGGATCACCAGGCCGGCGGCCAGCGAGCCGAGGTCGCCGCAGCGCTTGAGGTCGAGGCCGGCGGTGTAGCCGTAGAGGAAGCCGGCGGCGTAGAGGTCGCCGGCGCCGGTGGTGTCGACCAGTTCGTTGATCGGCATCGCTTCGATCCACACCGTCTCGTCGCCCCGTACAATGACCGAGCCCTTCTCCGAGCGGGTCACGGCGGCGATCCGGCAGTCCCTGCGGGTCGCCTCCAGCGCCGCCTCGAAGGACGAGGTCTGGTAGAGCGACTTGATCTCGTGGTCGTTGGCGAAGACGATGTCGACGGTGCCCGAGCGCATCAGCTCGAGGAACTCGTCGCGGTAGCGGTCCACGCAAAAGCTGTCGGACAGCGTCATCGACACTTCGCGGCCGGCCCGGTGGGCATGGTCGGCGGCCAGGCGGATCGCCTCCTTGGCGCGCGGCGGGTCCCAGAGGTAGCCCTCGAAATAGGTGACCCTGGCGCCCGTGGCCTTGTCGGCCTCGACGTCCTCCGGCCCGAGCTCCACGCAGGCGCCGAGATAGGTGTTCATCGAGCGCTCGCCGTCCGGCGTGACGAAGATCATCGAGCGCGCGGTCGGCGGCTGGCCCTCGAGCGGCCTGGTGTCGAAGGCGACGCCCTGCGCGTGGATGTCATGGGCGTAGATGCGGCCGAGCTCGTCGTTGGCGACCTTGCCGAAGAAGGCGGCGCGCCCGCCCAGGCTGGCGATGCCGGCGGCCGTGTTGCCGGCGCAGCCGCCCGACGCCTCGGTCGCCGGCCCCATGCGGCTGTAGAGCAGGCTGGCGCGCTCGGCGTCGATCAGGTTCATCGCGCCCTTGATGATGCCGTTCTCGGCAAGGAAGGCGTCGTCGCACTGCGCGATGATGTCGACAATGGCGTTGCCGATGCAAAGAACGTCGTACTGGCTCATCAAGGTCTCCGTGCCACGCCGCTGTCGCGTCCCGTCCGGCTTCCACACCCGAAGTCGCCCGCGGCCCGCGGGCGGCGCGCCGTTGTCGCATGCGCGCCGCGCGCCGGTCTAGCCGCTGACGCCCGATTTGCAAGCCGGGCGGCGCGATTCTTGTCGCAGCCGACCGCATCGCCTATCTGCGGGCTGAACCGGAACCCGAACGATGATCCTCGACGCCGCCCGCGACGCCGCCCGCCAGCTCTTCTCGCCCGAGTTCCGATCGGTCTTCTTCAAGACGCTCGGCCTGACGCTGCTTGCGCTGGCGGCCTTCTGGCTGGGGCTCAAGGAACTCTTCGACTGGCTGGCGCTGCCGTGGATCGACGCGCTGCTGCCGGGCTTTCCGGCATGGGCCGGATGGTTGAGCTTCATCGCGGCCCTGGTCGCCGGCATCGGACTGGCGATCGGCGTCGCCCTGCTGATCGCGCCGGTGACCGCGATCGTCGCCGGTCTCTTCCTCGACGACATTGCCGAAGCGGTCGAGCGCGCCGACTATCCGTCCGACCCGCCGGGCAGGCCGGTGCCGCCGCTGCAGTCCATCGTGCTTGCGCTCAAATTCTTCGCCGTCGTGGTCGCCGGCAACCTGGTGGCGCTTTTGCTGCTGCTCGTCCCGGGCATCAATGTCGGCGCGTTCTTCCTGGTCAACGGCTACCTGCTCGGTCGCGAGTTCTTCGAGTTCGCGGCGATGCGCTTCCGGCCGGAGGCGGACGCCAAGGCGATGCGGGCGCGGCACGCGGGCACCGTGTTCCTGGCAGGGCTTGTGATCGCGGCCTTCCTCGCGGTGCCGCTGCTCAACCTGCTGACGCCGCTCTTCGCCGCCGCCATGATGGTCCACCTGCACAAGGCGATCGAAGCGGCCGAGAGGAAAGCGCCTAGCCGTCGTCCTTCTTCGTGAACAGCGCCTGCGCCCGCGCGAACGCCATGCCGGCGCGGGCGAAGCCGAAGGTGCCGTCCCTCAGCATCTCGCGCGAGGCGTTTTCGATCATGCCGTAGGCGAAGGTCGTCAGCTTCGAGCCGAGGGAGATGCGGCGCGCGCCGGCCTCGGCGATCGACTTGACCGTCAGCGTCGGCACGGCCAGCACGTTGACCGGCTTCGAAAGCGAAGCACAGATCGTCCTGACCGTCTCGACGTCGGTGATGCCGGGGGCGTAGAGCACGTCGGCGCCGGCCACCTCGAAGGCCTGCAGGCGCCTGATCGTGTCGTCGACGTCGGGCCGCCCCCAAAGAAAATTCTCGGCGCGCGCCGTGAAGACGAAGTCGCGTTTCAGGGCCCGCGCCGCGTCAACCGCCGCGGTGACCCGCTCGACCGCAAGCTTGAACTCGTAGATCGGCTTGGCCGGATCGCCGGTATGGTCCTCGATGGAGCAGCCGGCGAGGCCCGCGGCCTCGGCCGCGAAGATCGTCTCGGCCGCGCTTTCGGGATTGTCGCCCTTGCCCCGCTCGAGGTCGGCCGACACCGGAAGATCGGTCGCGGCGGCGATCTCGCGGCAATGCTGGATCATGACGTCGAACTTGACGCCGCCATCCGGCAAGCCGCGGGAGAATGCGTAGCCGGCACTGGTCGTGGCGAGCGCCTTGAATCCGCAGGACGCCAGCAGCTTCGTCGTCCCTACGTCCCAGGGATTCGGCATGATGAGGGGCGCGTCGCCATAGTGGAGATCGCGGAAGATCTTTCCCTTGTCCATTTCGGCACACCAACGGAGCTGTTCGGCGCCGCGCATGCGGCCGGCGGCAACTCTAACGGCTCCGCGCCGCCACTGTAAATCGCCGAATGGCAGTATGGGTCAGGCGGTGCCGGTGGAGCCGAACCCGCCGGAGCCGCGGCCGGTCTCGCCGGCGAGGCTACGCTCCTCGATGCTCGCCTGCGCGACGGCGGCGAACACGGCCTGCGCGATGCGCATGCCGCGCGCGACTTCGAAGTCTTCGTCGCCGAGGTTGACCAGCAACACCTTGACCTCGCCGCGATAGTCGCTGTCGATCGTGCCGGGCGTGTTGAGGCAGGTGACGCCGTGCTTCAGCGCCAGGCCCGAGCGCGGCCGCACCTGCACCTCGAAGCCGGGCGGTATCTCGAACACCAGGCCGGTCGGCACCAGCGCGCGACGGCCGGGCACGATCACCAGCGGCCGGTCTTCTGGAACGGCGGCGCGCAGGTCCATGCCGGCGGCGCCCTCGGTCTCGTAGGCCGGAAGCGGCAGGCCGCCGGCGTGCGGCAGGCGAACAATGCCCAAGACGGGCGATGCGTCGGGTGTGAAGGTCATGGACCGGTCGTCCTGTGCGGGTGAACCCCCTCATCCGGCGTCATGCCGGCAAGGTCAATCGAGCGCTTGCAGCTTTCAACGACTTTCTTCAGCGCAGCTCGACGGGGACGATCGTGGTTTCCTTGATCTCCTCCATCACGAAGGACGCCGACACGTCGGACAGCGGCACCTTCGCGATCAGCCGCTGGTAGAGCCGGTCATACGCCTTCACGTCGGACACCCGCGCGCGCAGAACGTAGTCGAGGTCGCCCGACATGCGATAGACACCGGTTATTTCAGGGATCGACACGACCGCGGCGCGGAACTTCGCCAGCCAGTCCGTCTCGTGATGCGAGGTGCGCACGAGGATGAACACGGACAGGCCGAGCCCGACCTTCTCCGCGTCGACCAGCGCGACGCGTCCCGTGATGTAGCCGTCGTCCTCCAGACGCCGCATCCGCCGCCAGCACGCGTTGCGCGACAGGCTCACCCGCTCGGACAGCTGATCGACCGACAGAGTCCCGTCGCGCTGCAGCTCGGCGAGGATTTTTCGGTCAATCGTATCGATTTCCTGACCCATTCGGGATGAATGTCCCAAGAAGTTTGCAAAATCAATGACAAATTGGGACCTTTTCCCGCTGAGGCAGCGGCAACATCCGCGCAACAGAAACGGGGAACGCCGCCATGAGCATCGCCAAACTCTTCACGGAACATCCGGCCTCGGTCGACGAAAGCTATTTCGGCCACATGGCGTTCGCCGCCTGGTTCGCGTCGCGCCTTTTCATGGCCGGCGGCGCCGCGCTCGTCCATGCCGTCCTGCCCTTCCTGTTCGAGACGACCGCAAGCCGGATCGTGCGCGAACTCTACGAGCGGACGAGCAACCGCAAGGCGCACTCCGCCGGTGTCGCGGAGGAGGCAGCCGCCTAAGAAGGCCCTGGGCCAGTGGTTTCGATCCGGTCCCGCGTGATAACCATCAGAGCGCTGTCGGCGTCATCGAGAAAGATGGCAATAGCGGGGAGGTTGCGGCTTATGCTTGCCGCAATTTCCCTTGTGCTGCAGTTTCCGAGCCTAAGCCATATGGTCTTTGGCGGAGCCCCAAAAGTGAAGCTCATGTGGTGAAAATCGGCATCCTTTGACAGGATGGCATAGCCATTGTCCTTTGCGAAGTTCCAGATCCGCGCATCGGAAGCTGACCCCAGCCCGCATGACGAAACATGCTGAATCTCAATGCCGTGTGCGCCAAGGGCCAAGGCGACGCGTCGCGAAATGTTCTGATCGAGAAGCAGCCTCACCTATGCCGCGCCAAAGAGGCGGCGTTCGCGAGCGGCGGCAAAAGCAAGGCTTGCGCGGATGTCTTCGGCGTCGAGTTCCGGGAAATCGTTCAGGATTTCCTCTTCGCTCATACCAGACGCCAGGTAGTCAAGAACATCGTAAACGGCAATGCGCGTATCTCGGATGCACGGTTTTCCCGATCTGCGCGCCGGGTCGATCGTGATGCGTTCAAGCGTCTCCATTTGCTGAGAATCTGCCAAAGCGTCGATCGCGTCAAGCAAGCTACGGATTTCCCCCGTCTCCTGACAGATTTTGTCAGCGGGGCCGTGTAGCCTCGTCGAAAAGGACGAGGCATCGATGACCGATTCGACGGCGGACAAGTCGGCGGCCGCGCCGGCGCTGAAGGAGATTTTCAACCGCGAGCGCCTTCGGCATTTCGCGCTGGAGACCGCAGCCGTCTGGCCCGGCTTCGACCAGACGCGCTTCCTGGCGCTGGCAACGACGGGGCTGGACGAGCTCGGCATCATGCAGCGCATGCGCCAGACCGCCGTCAGCTTCCGCGAGACGCTGCCTGAGGATTTCCGCACGGCGCTGCCGATCCTCCTCGACCTTGCGCCCCGCATCGGGCACGGCTTCGCGGCGATCACGCTGTCGGAATTCGTGGCCCTCTACGGCCAGGAGCACGCCGACCTGTCGCTCGACGCGCTGCGGGTACTGACCCGTTTCGGTTCTTCCGAATTCGCGATCCGCCATTTCCTCGTCGCCGACTTCGCGCGGACGATCGCCGTGATGCGCGCATGGGCCGACGACGAGAACGAGCATGTGCGCCGCCTTGCCAGCGAAGGGTCGCGGCCGCGCCTGCCGTGGTCGTTCCAGTTGAGGAACCTGATCGCGGACCCTTCGCCGACCGCGCCGATCCTCGAGGCGCTGAAGGGCGATCCCAGCCTCTACGTCCGGAAATCCGTCGCCAACCACCTGAACGACATCGGCAAGGACCATCCGGACCTGCTGGTCGGGCGGCTCTCGGGCTGGGACCTTTCCGACCGGCATACCGCGTGGATCGCACGCCATGCCCTGCGGACGCTGATCAAGAAGGGCGACGCACGGGCGCTGGCCCTGATCGGCACGACCGGGAGGGCCGAGATCAGGGTGGAGCATTTTGCGGTGGAGCCGGCGAGCATAAGGCTCGGCGAACGCATCGCGACCACGGCGAAACTGACATCGACCGCGACGGCCGCCCAGCGGCTCGTCATCGACTACGCGATCCACTATCCGAAGAAGAACCGCGTCTCGAAAAAGGTGTTCAAGCTGAAGGAGGTCGAGCTGCTCCCCGGCGGGGAATGCCAGCTTTCCATCAGCCAGACCGTGAAGGACTTCACCACCCGCAAGCACAATGCCGGCATCCACCGCGTCGAGTTGATGGCCAACGGCGACGTCGTCGCGGAGAGCGGTTTCGAGCTGATCCTCTAGCGGCATTACCCGCGCCGCACGCACCGGAACCTGCTGTGATCCCCCCGGGTATTGACACTCCCTCGGCACCGGTTTACTGAACCATCAGGTTAATTAACCGATAGGTTATTAAATGCCGACGGACCCGCTCAGCATGACGCTTTCGGCTCTCGCCGACCCAACCCGCAGGGCGATCATCGCGCGGCTGGCCTCGGGAGAAGCGACGGTCTCCGAGCTGGCCGAGCCGTTCACGATGAGCATGCCCGCGATCTCCAAGCATCTGCGCGTGCTCGAACAGGCCGGCCTGATCGAGCAGGGGCGCGAGGCCCAGTTTCGGCCGCGCCGTCTTCGACCCGACAGGCTGCGCGACCTCGCCGGCTGGCTGGAGACCTATCGTCACTTCTGGGACGACAGCCTCGACCGCCTCGGCGCCTACCTGAAGGACATGCAGGAGGGAGATCCCAGATGAAGGCAGAACCGAAGAGCGACACCCCGGCCGAGTTGACCATCCGCCGCCGCTTCGCCGCCCCGCGGGCCCTTGTATTCAGGGCATGGACCGATGGCGAACACCTGCGTCGCTGGTGTTGCCCGACCGGTTTCACGATCCCCTTCTCGGAGGGCGACATCCGGCCCGGCGGGAGGTTCCGCACCTGCATGCGATCGCCCCTGGGCGAGGACCACTGGCTCGGCGGCACCTACATCGAGATCCTCCAGGACCTGAAGATCGTGTTCAGCCACGCCTGGCAGGACGCATCCGGCCAGGCGGGCCCTGAAACCACGGTTACGGTCAGACTGGCCGACAGTGACGGCGGCGGCACGCTCCTGACCCTGCACCAGGCCTTCTTTGCGACCGTGTCGTCGCGGGACGGCCACATGGAAGGATGGAACGAAACGCTCGACCAACTCGAAAGGCACCTTGCGACATGAAGCTCTACATGACCCCCGGGGCCTGCAGCCTCGCCGACCATATCGCCCTGGCGGAAGCCGGCATCGATGTGGACACTGTAACGGTCGACCTGGCGACGCGGCGGACGGAAGATGGCGACGATTTCGCGGCCATCAACCCGAAGGGCTACGTGCCGGCGCTGGTGCTGGACAGCGGCGAGGTGCTGACGGAGAACGTGGCGATCATGGACTGGGTGGCCGAGCAGGCCCCGGACCTCGTTCCCGACGGCCCGCTCGGACGACATCGCAACATGGAGATGCTGGCCTTCCTGACGACCGAGGTGCATCGGCCGTTCATGCGCTCGATGTTCTCGCCGGCCGACGCCGAGAAGCAGGCCGCGCGCGAAGCGATCGGCCAGCGGCTGGGCATGGTGGCCGACAGCCTCGGCGGCGACTACCTGTTCGGCGACCGGTTCAGCACAGCCGACGCGCTTCTCTATGTGATGGTGCGCTGGGCCCGGGGCTCGGAGTTCACCCTCCCGGAGCCGCTGCTTGCCCATGCCCGCAGAATGGAGGCGCGTCCCGCCGTCGCCGCCACGCTGAAAAAGGAGGGGCTCGCGGCCTGAGCCCCAGCCCCGCCCAATTCCGTTCGACAGAAAAGGCCGGCGTGGCTATATAGCCGGCACCCGAACGGAACCTCATTTCGACATGACCGAAACCATCAGAGAGGCGGTCGCCCGCCGCCGCACATTCGCGATCATCGCGCACCCGGACGCCGGCAAGACGACGCTGACCGAGAAGCTGCTGCTGTTCGGGGGCGCGATCCAGCTGGCCGGCGAGGTCAAGGCCAAGAAGGACAGGATCCAGACCCGCTCGGACTGGATGAAGATCGAGCGCGAGCGCGGCATCTCGGTCGTCACCTCGGTGATGACCTTCGAGTATGGCGACAACGTCTTCAACCTGCTCGACACGCCCGGCCACGAGGATTTCGCCGACGACACCTATCGCACGCTGTCTGCGGTCGACAGCGCGGTGATGGTGATCGACGCGGCCAAGGGCATCGAGCCGCGCACGCTGAAGCTGTTCGAGGTGTGCCGGCTGCGCGACATCCCGATCGTTACCTTCGTCAACAAGATGGACCGCGACGCGCGCGACACCTTCGAAATTTTGGACGAAATCGAGCAGAAGCTGGCGCTCGACACCGCGCCCATCACCTGGCCGATCGGCCAGGGCAAGACCTTTGCCGGCACCTACCATCTCACTGAGAACGCGGTGCGCCGCGGCGATGCGGAGAAGGAGCGGACGCCGGTCAACGGCCCCGATTCCAACCGCGCCGCGGGCCTGCTGCCCGACAATGACCGCCCGGCCTTCATCGAGGAACTGGACCTGGCGCGCGAGGCATGCCGGCCATTCGACCTGAAGGCGTTCCGCGAGGGCCACCTGACGCCCGTCTATTTCGGGTCGGCGCTCCGGAATTTCGGCGTGCGCGACCTGATCGAGGGGCTCGGCGACTATGCGCCCGCGCCGCGCGACCAGGAGGCCGACAGCCGCGTCGTCCACGCCACCGAACCCAAGATGACCAGCTTCGTCTTCAAGATCCAGGCGAACATGGACCCAAACCACCGCGACCGCATCGCCTTCGTGCGGGTGTGCTCGGGCACGCTGGAGCGCGGCATGAAGGCCAAGCTGGTGCGCACCGGCAAGCCGATGAGCCTTTCGGCGCCGCAGTTCTTCTTCGCCCGCTCGCGCATCACCGCCGACGAGGCCTATGCCGGCGACGTGGTCGGCATCCCCAACCACGGGACGCTGAGGATCGGCGACACGCTGACCGAGGGCGAGGACATCGTGTTCCGAGGCGTGCCCAACTTCGCGCCGGAAATCCTGCGCCGCGTCAGGCTCGGCGACGCGATGAAGGCGAAGAAGCTGAAGGAGGCGCTGCAGCAGATGGCCGAGGAGGGGGTGGTGCAGCTGTTCCAGCCCGAAGACGGCTCACCGGCCATCGTCGGCGTTGTCGGCGCGCTGCAGATCGACGTTCTCAAGGAGCGCCTCAGCGTCGAATACACGCTGCCGGTCGACTTCGAGATGTCGCGCTTTTCGGTGTGCCGCTGGATTTCCGCCGACGACAAGCTCGAGGTGGAGCGGTTCATCGACGCGCATCGCGGCGACATCGCCCGCGACCTCGACGGCGACCCGGTGTTCCTGGCGCCGCACGAGTTCGGGCTGAACTACGAAGTCGAGCGCTGGAGCGCGATCCGCTTCGCATCCATCAAGGACTACCAGATCCGCGACCGGGCGGCCTGACCGGCGTCAGGCAGCCGCCGCGACGGGCTCGACGATCGCCAGGTTGCGGCCGCGGCTCTTGGCTTCGTAGAGGCGCCTGTCGGCGGCCCGCATCAGGTCGGACACGGTGGTGTCATGGCCACAGACCGTGCCGCCGATCGACACGGTCAGCGGCACGGTGCGTTCATCGACCGGGCGGAAGCGGATCAGTTCCACCTCGTGCCGGATGCGCTCCGCCACCCGCGCGGCCTCGTCGTCGGTGGCGCCGACGAGCAGCGCCCCGAACTCCTCGCCGCCGATGCGGCCGAGCACGTCGCCGGCGCGCACCGCGCGCCTGATCGCTGCGGCGATCTCAAGCAGCGCGTCGTCGCCGGTCAGGTGGCCGAAGCTGTCGTTGATCTTCTTGAAGTGATCGGCGTCGATGATGAGGAGCGCGCCGCGGTCGGACCTGCGGCGCGTGCGGTCGAGCGCCTGGAAGAAGGTCTCGCGGTTCAGCATGCCGGTCATCGGGTCGCGCTTCGACTTCTCCTCCAGCCGGCTGTGCGCGGCGGCAAGCTCGGCATGGGCGCGCGCCAGCTCGTCATGCGCGCGCTTCAGCTTGTCGCCCTGCCAGAACATGTAGGCGCTGGCCGGCCAGGCGATCGCCAGCGGGCACATCACCAGCATGACCCAGGCCGTGCCGTCGACGACCCCGCCGAGCGCCGGAACGACGATCAACGCAAGAAGGATGGACGCGGCCACCGATGCGAACGCAACGGCCGCGGATTTGGACAACAGTCGATACATGCACAAGCCCCTGTGTGTGCAGGTCATTGGCAGCCTGTGCATGAAGGAGGGCCTTCCGCGAAAGATAAAGTTTTAGCCAAGCCGTGGTTTCGCCGGGATCGTCCCCAAATTTGTTGCAGCCGAGATATCCGCACGCCGCCCAACTGCGCTAGAAGGGACCCATGACAGAGCTTCCCGATCCGCACCGCTTCTCCCATGTCACCGACTGGGTGTTCGATCTCGACAACACGCTCTATCCGCACCACACCAATCTCTTCTCGCAGATCGACGTGCGGATGACCTCCTATGTCAGCGAACTGCTGAGCCTGTCGCGCGAGGACGCCCGCACGCTGCAGAAGGAGCTCTACCGCGAATACGGCACCACGCTCGCCGGACTTATGGAGCGCCACCGCATCGACCCCGACGACTTCCTGCAGAAGGTGCACGACATCGACTACAGCTGGCTGGTGCCGGACCCGTCGCTGGGCACGGCGATCCGCCAGCTGCCCGGGCGCAAGTTCATCTTCACCAACGGCAACCGCAGCCACGCCGAGCGCGCCGCCCGCCAGCTCGGCATCCTCGACCATTTCGACGACATCTTCGACATCGTCGCCGCCGACCTGACGCCGAAGCCGGCGCGCCAGACCTATGAGCGCTTCGCCGCGCTGCACGCCGTGACCGGCCCCAAGGCGGTGATGTTCGAGGACCTGGCGCGCAACCTCGCGGTGCCGAAATCGCTCGGCATGACGACGGTGCTCGTCGTGCCCAGGAATTTCGAGCCGACCTTCTCCGAAATCTGGGAAAGGGACGCCGACTACGAGGACGACGTCGATTTCGTGACCGACGACCTCGGCAGCTTCCTCAGCCGCATCGTCGGGACCGCCGATTGAAGCGCTTCACCTCGCTCGAGGCGCGGATCGACCACGCCGCGCACGGCATCCTCGACCGGCTTCCGGCGCGCGGCCTCTCCGGGGCGCTTGTCGAGTTCCTGGTGTTCGGGCTGAAGCAGGGCTGGGCCTGCCTGTTCGGCGGCGCGATCCTCTTCCTCATCATCGCCACGAAATACCTGCCGCCCGACGGGCTCGGCATCGCGCGCTACGACTTCCTGTTCCTCGCCGCGCTGGCGATCCAGCTTTCGATGCTGGCGTTCAGGCTCGAGACCCCGAGCGAGGCGGCGGTCATCCTCATCTTCCATATCGTCGGCACGGCGATGGAGATCTTCAAGACGTCGGCCGGATCGTGGATCTATCCGGAGGACAGCTTCTTCCGCATCGGCGGCGTGCCGCTTTTCTCGGGCTTCATGTACGCCGCGGTCGGCTCCTACATCGCCCGCATCTCGCGCATCTTCGACATGCGCTATACGGGCTATCCGCCAGCCTGGACGACGATCGTCCTGGCTGCGGCGATCTACGTCAACTTCTTCGCGCACCACTTCGTGGTCGACATCCGCTACGCGCTGTTCGCGGCGGCGGGCCTGCTGTTCTGGCGCACCACCGTGCACTACCGCGTCTTCCGGTTCCGCCACCGCATGCCGCTGCTGGTCGGCTTCCTGCTGGTGGCGCTGTTCATCTGGTTCGCCGAAAACATCGGGACGTGGTCACGCGCCTGGCTCTATCCGGGACAGGCCGAGGGCTGGACGCCGGTCTCCCTGCAGAAGCTCGGCGCCTGGTACCTGCTGATGAACATTTCCTTCGTGCTCGTCACGCTGGTGCACCGACCCCACCCGCTCCACGACGCGCAGGCGGACGATGCCGGACGCGCCGTCAGAGCTTGTAGAAACGCCGGATGATGTCCCATGCGTCGTCGGCCGAATCGACGAAGTCGATGATGTCCTGGTCGCCGGGAGAAATGGTGCCCTGCTCGGCGAGATAGTCGAGGTCGATGGCGCGGCGCCAGAATTCCCCGCCGAAGAGGATGATCGGCACGCGCTCCATGCGCCCGGTCTGGATCAGCGTCAGCGTCTCGAACAACTCGTCCATCGTGCCGAAGCCGCCTGGGAACACCGCCACCGCCTTGGCGCGCATGACGAAGTGCATCTTGCGGATGGCGAAGTAATGGAAGTTGAAGCAGAGTTCCGGCGTGATGTAGGGGTTCGGCGCCTGCTCGTGCGGCAGCACGATGTTCAGGCCGATCGACGGCGCGCCGACGTCGGCCGCGCCCCGGTTGCCGGCCTCCATCACGCCCGGCCCGCCGCCGGTGACCACGACGAATTCGCGGTAGTAGGATGCCGCAGAATGCTCCGAGCAGACGCGGGCGAAGGCGCGCGCCTCCTCGTAGTAGCGGCTGTTGGCCTCGAGGTTCTTCTTCTGCGTCTCGTTCTTGGCCGCCCAGGCCGGGCCGCCGGGCTCGGGCAGGCGCGCGCCGCCGAACAGGATCACCGTCGAGCGGATGCCGCGCTCGGCAAGCGTCATCTCCGGCTTCAGAAGCTCGAGCTGCAGGCGCACCGGCCTGAGTTCGCGGCGCGTCATGAACTCTTCGTCGTTCCAGGCAAGCCGGTAGGTCGGCGCCGTGGTCTGCGCGGTGTCCGGAACGCTCCTGACGCGCTCGAGGTCCTCGTCGGAATGCGGCAGCGGCGTCCAGCCCGTCTTCTCGTTCGGATTCATTCTTTCACCTGCCGGCCCTGCCCCTTGGCGCAGGCGCGATTGACCCTCTCCAAGGCTTGAAATAGGGTCCGCGCGATTTCGGCCGAGCTTACCGGCCTTCGACTTAACACCACGTTGTATTGGGGGAATTCATGACCGTTGTCGACCTGTCGCAGCTCGAAAGCGTCATCGAGAAGGCATTCGATGCCCGCGACTCCATCTCGACATCGACCGGCGGCGAGGTGCGCGAGGCGATCGAGACCGCGCTCCACCTGCTCGACAAGGGCGAGGCCCGCGTCGCCCAGCGCCAGCCCGACGGAAGCTGGACCGTCAACCAGTGGCTGAAGAAGGCGGTGCTCCTGTCGTTCCGCCTCAACCCGATGGAGATCATCAAGGGCGGCCCCGGCAACGCGGTCTGGTGGGACAAGGTGCCGTCCAAGTTCGACGGCTGGGACGCCGCGGACTACGAGAAGGCCGGCTTCCGCTCGGTTCCCTCGGCGGTCGTGCGCCGCTCGGCCTATGTGGCGCCGGGCGTGGTGCTGATGCCGTCCTTCGTCAATCTCGGCGCCTACGTCGATTCGGGAACGATGGTCGATACCTGGGCGACCGTCGGCTCCTGCGCGCAGATCGGCAAGAACGTGCACCTGTCGGGCGGCGTCGGCATCGGCGGCGTGCTCGAGCCGCTGCAGGCCGGGCCGACCATCATCGAGGACAACTGCTTCATCGGCGCGCGCTCGGAAGTCGTCGAAGGCTGCATCGTGCGCGAGGGCGCGGTGCTCGGCATGGGCGTCTTCATCGGCAAGTCGACCAAGATCGTCGACCGCGCCACCGGCGAGGTCTTCTACGGCGAGGTGCCGGCCCATTCGGTGGTCGTCGCCGGCACCATGCCCGGCAAGCCGCTGCCGAACGGCGAGCCCGGTCCGAGCCTCTATTGCGCCGTGATCGTCAAGCGCGTCGACGCCCAGACCCGCTCGAAGACCTCGATCAACGAACTGCTCAGAGATTGATCGCAACCGGATCCGACTTTCTTGCCTGAAAAAGACAAGCTCATCTGGCTCTTCTTCCGTTTCACCGGCCGCGTGAGCCGCGCGGCCTATTTTCTCGCGGGACTGCTGCTCGCCATCGTGCAGGCGTTCCTGCTCTACCGCTTCACGCTGGTGGCCGAAGACAGCGCGGCCGGCCAGACCTTGGCGGCCGCCTTCTGGATCGTCATGGTGGTCGCCATCTGGGCCAATGTCGCGCTCAGCGTGAAGCGGCTGCACGACATCGGCAAGCCCGGCCACATCGCGATCGCCCTGTTCATCCCGATCATCTCGATCCTTGCCTTCATCGCACTCTGCCTGATCCCCGGAGAACGCGGGCCGAACCGGTACGGACCGCATCCGAACGCGCCGGCCGGCGGCTGAGATGGCCGGCAGCCAGGTCAAGCAGCGACGCTACCGCCAGCTCGATCCGCGGCTGATCATCGAGACCGCAGCCGCGCTCGAACAGCGCATCGCCGACCGTTTCCCCGATAGCGGACTGCGCCGCGTGGCGCAGGAACTGGTCACGCTGTCGAACGACCTGGCGGACTCGGCCAAGGCGCTGGAGGCGCCGATCTGGTGGGTTCGCATCCTGATCGGCCTGGCGATACTCGGCGGCGCCGCGGTCTTCCTGTTCGTCGGCACCATCCTGTCCTTCGACCGCATCTCGACCGGCGCGTTCGACTTCGTGCAGGGCATCGAGGCATCGATCAACACGCTGCTGCTGGCCGGGCTCGGCTTCCTGGCGCTGGCACGCAGCGAGGAGCGCATCAAGCGGCGGCGGGTGTTCGCCGAACTGCATGCGCTGCGCTCGCTGATCCACGTCATCGACATGCACCAGCTCACCAAGGACCCTGCCGCGCTGTCGGACGCCTTCACGCCGACGGCGCATTCGCCGGCCCGAATCACAAACCGGCAGGACCTTGCCCGCTACCTCGACTACTGTTCCGAGATGCTGTCGATCACCGGCAAGCTGGCCGCGCTGTTCGCCCAGTCGGTCAACGACGAGGTGGTGGCAGGCGCGGTCAACGACATCGAGGAGCTCGGCTCCAACCTGTCGCGCAAGATCTGGCAGAAGATCACCATGATCGAGAGCAGCGCTGCGCATCCGCGATAGACGCGGCTGGTCCATGCGGCTGCCGCCGCTTGATCGTGACAGCAACCGCGCTTTGTTCTATCCCGCTGGCATGACGCTGCCCATCGATCCCGCCGCAAACCTCGCCACGCTGATACGCTGCCCTTCGGTCACGCCGGCGGAGGGCGGAGCGCTGTCGGCACTCGAAGCGATGCTCGCGCCGCTCGGCTTCGCGGTCGAGCGGCCGGTGTTTTCGGAGGCGGGAACGCCCGACGTCGAAAACCTCTATGCGCGCCGTTCCGGCAATGGCCCGCATCTGATGTTCGCCGGCCACACCGACGTGGTTCCGGTGGGCGACGAGGGGTCCTGGAGCCATCCGCCGTTTTCCGCCGCCGTCCACAAGGGCGAGATGTACGGGCGCGGGGCCGTCGACATGAAAGGCGGCATCGCCTGCTTCGTGGCGGCCGTGGCGCGGCGCGTCGCTGACGGACGCCCGATCCGGGGATCCGTCTCACTGCTCATCACCGGCGACGAGGAAGGTCCCTCGATCAACGGCACCGGCAAGCTGCTCGAATGGGCCACGGCCAAGGGCGAGCGCTGGGATGCGGCAATCGTCGGCGAGCCGACAAACCCGCAACAGCTCGGCGACATGATCAAGATCGGCCGGCGCGGCTCGATCTCCGGGGTGATCACCGTGCACGGTCGGCAGGGACATGTCGCCTATCCCGACCTGGCCGACAATCCGGCGCGCGGGCTGATCACGCTCGCCGAGGCGCTGCTGTCGCCGGCGCTCGACGCCGGAACGCGCGACTTCCAGCCGAGCAATCTCGAGATCACCTCGATCGACATCGGCAATCCGGCGACCAACGTCATCCCGGCCCGGGCAACGGCCGCCTTCAACATCCGCTTCAACGACACCTGGACGCCCGAGACGCTGCAGGCCGAGATCCACAACCGGCTGGACCGCGCCAGCAAGCGCGGCAAGTTCCGGCCCGACCGGCAGGAACCGATCGGCTTCGACCTGACCTGGCGCGACCGCCCGAGCGAGGTGTTCCTGACGCGCGACGACAAGCTGATCGAAGCACTCAGCGAATCGATCCGGGCAGTGACCGGCCGCACGCCCGGCCTGTCGACCTCCGGCGGCACCTCGGACGCCCGCTTCATCAAGGATCACTGCCCGGTGGTCGAGTTCGGACTGGTCGGCAAGACCATGCACATGGTGGACGAGCGCGTCGCGCTGGCCGACCTGGAGACGTTGACCGACATCTACAGCCGCTTCCTCGACGACTGGTTCGCGTAGGGCCAGGGCCGCATGCCGTCCGCCGAGGAAATCCAGCAATACCTGACCGGAGCCTGGCGCATGATGCTGGGCAGGGCGGACGGGTTGAAGATGCTCGACCTCAGCGCCGACGGCTTCTGGAACTCGTTCTTCGCGCTGGTCGTGGCGGCGCCGCCGCTGATCGTCGGCTGGGTTGGCTTCGCCAACGAACTTGCCGGGTCAGCCGGTTTTGGGGGCAGGCTCTCCACCGTCCTCATGGTCGCGACGATCGACCTCGCCATCTGGATCGTGCCGCTGCTGGCGCTCGCCGCGGTGGCCTCGCGTGCGGGCATTGCCGACCGCTTCGTGCACCTCGTGGTGGCGGGCAACTGGTCGTCGGCGCTGATCGCCTGGATCATGCTGCCGCCGGCGCTGCTCGACCTGTTCGCGCCCTCGGCGGCCGGGGTCAGCGTACTGTTGTCGTTCGCCCTGTTCGTGCTGACGCTGGTGCTCTCCTGGCGCATGACGAACGTGGCGCTGGACAAGGGTCCGGCCATGGCGTCGGCGGTGTTCGCCGGCATGTTCATCGTGGCGGTCGCCGTTCTGCTGGCGCTGCAGACGGCCTTCGGCTTCGCGGCGCCCGCCGCTCAGTAGTCGACCTTGACCAGATAGAGCCCGTCCGGCGGCGCCATCGGCCCGCAGGCGGCGCGATCCCTGGCGTCGAGCGCGGCCTTGACGTCGGCGGCGGTCCAGGCGCCCTCGCCGACGCGCTTCAGCGTGCCGACCATCGAGCGCACCTGGTTGTGCAGGAAGGAACGCGCCGACGTCCTGACCTCGATCAGGTCGCCGCTGCGGGCGACGTCGAGACGCTCGAGGGTCCTGAGCGGGCTCGTCGCCTGGCACTGCGCGGAACGGAAGGTCGTGAAATCGTGGCGGCCGAGCAACTGCTGCGCCGCCTCGTGCATGGCGCCGGCGTCGAGCCTGCCCGGCGTCCACCAGACGCGACCCTTTTCCAGCGCCGGCGGCGCGCGCCGGTTGAGGATGCGATAGAGATAGTGGCGTCCGGTCGCCGAGAACCGCGCGTCGAAGGCGTCGGTGACCTTCGCCGCAGCGAGGACGGCCACGGTTTCCGAGGCCAGCTTCAGATGCGCGTTGACGGCGTCGCGCACCGTGTCGTCCGGCCAGTCCCTGGCGAGGTCCACATGCGCCACCTGGCCTGTGGCGTGGACGCCGGAATCGGTGCGGCCCGCCCCGCGCAGCGTCACCGTCTCGCTGGAAAAGCCGAGGATCGCCTGCTCCAGCGCCGCCTGCACCGAGTGCTGGCCGGCCTGCCGCTGCCAGCCGGCATAGGGCGTTCCGTCATACTCGATGTCGAGGCGGTAGCGCGGCACGGCGCTTGCTAGGCCGCGAGTTCCGCGCCGAACGCGGGCGCGTAGACCAGCTTGCCGGCGGCGGGCGCGTCGCCCCAGGCGAGCGCCTGCAGCGCATCGCACTGGTAGTCGCTTTCGAAGCCGGCGGCGCGCGCATGCGTGTAGCCGAAACGGCCGTAGTAGCCGGGTTCGCCGAGCACGATCGACAGCGTCTCGCCGGCCTGCTTCAGCCTGAGATGCGCCTCGCGGACGAGCGCGCCGCCGATGCCGGTGCCGTGGAACGAGGGTTCCACCGCCAGCGGCGCCAGCGCCACCGCCGGAAACTGCCTGCCCGCGTCCTCCACATAGAGGCGCGAGAAGAGAATGTGGCCGACGACGTGGCCGTCTTCCTCGGCCACCAGTTCGAGGACGGTGTTGCCGCTTTCCACCAGCGCGTCCACCAGCCCGGCTTCCGCCTTCTGGCCGAACGCATGCTCCTCGACGAGGCGGATCGCCTCGCGGTCCTTGGCCGTGGCCGACCTGATCGACATCATGCTCATGTGAGTATCGTTCCTTCTTCCATCTTCGCGCCGCGGAGGAACTCCTGCGCCGTCGCGGGCCGGCCTCCGGCCCGCTGCAATTCCGTGATGCGCACCGCGCCGCTGCCGCAGGCGACCGTCAGGTTTCCGTCGATCACCTGGCCGGGCCCGCCCGTTCCCTCCGACAGCGCCGAGCGGAGGATCTTCAGCCGTTCGGCCCTGCCGCCGAGCGTCATCTCGCACCAGGCGCCGGGAAACGGCGAAAGCCCGCGGATGCGGTTGTGCAGTTCGCCGGCCGGCAGGCGCCAGTCGACGCGCGTCTCCGCCTTATCGATCTTTCGGGCGTAAATCACCCCCTCGTCCGACTGCGGCTCGAGCGCCAGCGTGCCGGCCTCGAGCGCGGCGAGCGCCTCGACCATGAGCGGCGCGCCGACCTGCATCAACCGGTCGTGCAGTTCGCCGGCGGTTTCGTTGGGCCCTATCCCGACGCGGCGGGAGAGCGCGACAGGGCCGGTGTCCAGCCCCGCGTCCATCTTCATGACCATCATGCCGGTCTCGCCATCGCCGGCCATGATCGCGCGCTGGATGGGCGCCGCGCCGCGCCAGCGCGGCAGCAGCGAGGCGTGGCCGTTCCAGGCGCCGAGCCGGGTTCCCTCGAGGATCGCCTGCGGCAGCAGCAGTCCGTAGGCGACGACGACCGCCGCGTCGGCCTTCAGCGCGGCGAACGCCGCCTGTTCGGCCTGGCCCTTCAGCGAGACCGGGGAGCGGACCTCGACGCCGAGCCGCTCGGCCTCGCGCTGGACCGGAGAGGGGGTCAGCTCGAGCCCGCGACGGCCGGCGGGACGCGGCGGCTGGGTGTAGACGGCGACGACCTCGTGCCCGGCCTCGGCGATGGCGCGGAGCGTCGGCACGGAAAATTCCGGCGTGCCCATGAAGACGATACGAAGCGGCATGTGTGGTGCGCTATCCAGGCCTTTCGGGGCTCGGTTTCAACCGCCAACGACGGCCAAGGTCAAGCCTGGCGGCCGATCCGGTCAACCCACCATCCTGGCGGGCGGGCGGTCCTTGGCGAGCTTCTTGAACTTCTTGACCACCATGTCGCGCTTGAGCTTCGAGATGTGGTCGATGAACAGCACGCCGTTCAGGTGGTCGATCTCGTGCTGCAGGCAGGTGGCGAGCAGGCCGTCGGCCTCGACTTCCCGTTCCTTGCCATCACGGTCGAGATGGCGCACGCGCACGCGGGCCGGCCGCTCGACCTCGGCGTAATAGTCCGGGATCGACAGGCAGCCCTCTTCGTAGACGGAACGCTCGTCGCTCGATTCGACAATCTCGGGATTGATGAAGAGCTGCGGCGCCGGGTCTTCGCCTTCCTTGGCGAGGTCGATGACCAGCATGCGCAGCGGCTCGCCGACCTGGATCGCCGCGAGGCCTATGCCCGGCGCGTCATACATGGTGGCGAACATGTCGTCGGCGAGCTTCAGCAGCGGCGCGTCGACGCGCTCGACAGGCTTGGAAACCAGGCGCAGTACGGGATCGGGAAGGATGATAAGCGGCTTGATCGGCATGGGCCTCACCTAAGACCTCGCCGGCAAGGCGTCAACTGCCGTCACCTGTTCCCGTTTTGATCTGTGATCGCGCGACGAATCGGCTATGCTGGCACAATGGACCAGCTTGCCTCCCTCCTCGCCGAACCCGTCGCCCGCCTCGGCGCGACCGCAATCACGCTCGGCCATGCGCTGGCCGCGGCCGCCGCGTGCTTCGCCATCCTCCTCGTCCTTCTCGCGGTCGCGCTCTGGCGCTCGTCGAGGGCGCGCACCGCAGCGGCGGCCGACGCCGCAGAGCGGGCCCGCGAAGCCGAGGCCCGCATGGCCGCGATCGCCCAGGCGCAGGCCGAGATGCAGGGGCGCCTCGGCGCAGTGGCCGAGGTGTTCGGCGCCAGGCAGGCGGAACTGACGCAGTCGCTCGGCCAGCGGCTCGACGCGATGACCGGCCGCATCGGCCAAACCATGACGGAACAGACCAAGTCGACGCATGAATCGCTGGCCAGGCTGCAGGAGCGGCTCGCGGTCATCGACAGCGCGCAGAACAACATCCAGTCGCTGGCCGGCCAGGTGGTCCAGTTGCAGGCGATCCTGTCCAACAAGCAGACGCGCGGCGCCTTCGGCCAGTCGCGCATGGAGGCGATCGTCGCCGACGGCCTGCCGCATGGCGGCTACGAGTTCCAGGCGACGCTTTCCAACGGCAGCCGGCCCGACTGCCTGGTCAGGATGCCGAACGGCACGCCGTCGATCGTCATCGACGCAAAGTTTCCGCTGGAAGCATGGAACGCCATCCGCGCCGCCGACAACGAGGCCGACACGACGCGCGCCGCGCAACTCTTCCGCCGGGACGTCGAGGTCCATATCCGCGACATCGCCCAGAAATACCTGATCACGGGCGAGACGCAGGAGACGGCCTTCATGTTCGTCCCCTCCGAATCGATCTTCGCGGAGATCCACGAGAATTTCGAGGCGATCATCCAGAAGGCACACCGGGCGCGGGTGGTGATCGTGTCGCCGTCGCTGCTCATGCTGTCGATCCAGGTGGTGCAGGCGATCCTCAAGGACGCGCGCATGCGCGAACAGGCGCACCTGATCCAGGGCGAGGTCGTCAGGCTGATGGAGGACGTGTCGCGGCTGGACGAGCGCGTGCGCAAGCTGCAGGGGCATTTCGGCCAGGCCACGCGGGACATCGACGACATCCTGGTGTCGTCGTCGAAGGTGGTGAAGCGCGGCCAGAAGATCGAGGCGCTGGAACTGGGCGACGGGCCCGACGAGGCCGACCGGCAGCGCGCCCTGCCCGCCGCGAACGAAAGCGCGTCGGTCGGTTCGAAGAGCGGCCAGTTGCGGCTGCGCGTCGTCGACGAAGGTTGAGCCCGGCAGAAACGCCGCCGACCGTTCAGGTCGTTTCCCTGGTCGCCAGCCCTTCCATTTCGGGGAGCCACGTCACAGCCGAGCGGTGCCAGATCTGCCGTCTTGGCGGCAACTGGTCGCGCTGGCGCGCGGTGCCGAGACGGATGCTATAGGCCTTCGGCGGGCCGTCGTCCGCCGAGGTGGCATAGATGGGCGAGCCGCATTCGGCGCAGAAGGCTTGAATGCGCCTGTTCCCGCTCTCGGCGGTCTTGACGTAGGCCTTCGGCGCGCCGCGCGTCAGACGGAATTTTTCTTCGGGCGCAAAGACGACGACCCGAAATGACGTGCCGGACAACGTCTGGCAATCCGTGCAGTGGCAGATGCTCACCATCTCGGGATCGATGTCCGCCTCGTAGGCAATCGCGCCGCAGTGGCAGCCGCCGTCGATCTTCATGGCCGGTGTCCTCCCGTGTTCCACAGCAATCTAGCGCAGAAGGCGTGGCGTGCAATGCCGCCGGTGCGGTTCCCGCACGACACTCTTGCCGAAGACGAAGAGAGTTGTTTCACTCCGGCAAACGCCAACAAGGGAGCGACACATGGCCAAGGGTCAGATGAAGGCCAAGAAGGAAGTCCGCAAGCCGAAGAAGGATGCGAAGAAGCCGGCCGCCGCGCCGACGCTCAAGGCCGCGCCCGTGATGGCGACGCGGCAACGGGAAAAGTGACCGGCAGCCTGCCGGTCACTTCGCTCATCCCTTCGGATGCTGTCTTAGTGCCTGCCGGCGCGCGCCTTGCGCGCCGCATAGCGGGCGTCGCGCTTGGCCTTCCGCTCCGCCTCTTCGGCGAGCAGCCGCGCGATGCGCGCGTTCTCCTCGGCCTCGCGGGCGGTCGCCTCGACGCGTGCGCGCTCTTCTGCCTCGCGCCGCGCCTCGGCCTCGGCCGCCTCGCGCGCCGCGCGTTCGGCAGCCTCGCGGGCCAGCCGCTCCTGCTTCAGCTTTTCCTTTTCGACGGCGCGCTTCTCGCGCGCCTCGAGGATCGCCTGCCGCTGGGCCATGCGCTCGCGCACGGAAGGATCGTCCGGGCCGGGCCTGGACTTGTAGCGCTCAAGCAAAGCCTTCTTCGCTTCGTTCGCCGCATTACGGCGCTCGAAGATGTCCTTTTCTCGAAATATCGCCAATTTTGGTCCCTAACAGTCGTGTAGCGACGCTTACATACGCATCCGGGCCGAGAGTTCAACCCGGTTTGCCGCATCGCTGCCATGAAAAATGCTGGGAACAGGCCGGATCGCGGGCAAACGAGGGAACAAGTCGGCCGCTGGCGCATTGATGCGGGTCCGGCAAACGGATCGGACGGTTGGGGGGCAACGGCATGATCACCGATTCCGAGGGCTCCGCGACGCCGCCCAACGGCGACGCCGGCACGGTCGCACCGCAGCCGCCGCGCGACGAGACCAAGCTGATCCGCATGCTGCTGGCCGGCATCTTCATCCTGACGGGGATCTACGCGCTCTACTTCGCACGCGACTTCGTGATGCCGGTGGTTCTCGCCTTCCTGCTGGCGCTCATGCTGACGCCCATCGTGCGTTTCCTGAAGAAGCGCGGCATGCCCGAGGCGCTGTCGGCGACCCTGCTGGTCCTTCTGTCGGTCGGCGCCATCGGCAGCGCCGGATATTTCCTGTCCGGGCCGGTCGTCCAACTGGCGAACGACGCCCCCGCCATCGGCCGGCGCATCACGGCGCGGTTGTCCGAGTTGCGCCACCCGTTCGAAAAGTTCGTGGAAGCGTCGCACCAGGTCGAAAAGGTGACCGAGACGGCGCAGGAGCCCGGCGTCCAGCGGGTCGTGCTGGCGCAACCGGGCATCATCTCGCAGGCGGCGGGAAATCTCCTGTCCGGCGCGACGACGGCGGCGATCACCTTCGTGCTTTCGCTGTTCCTGCTCGCCTCGGGCACGCTGTTCTACGAGAAGATCGTGCAGTCCTTCACCCGGCTCAGCGAGAAGAAGCGGGCGCTGCGCATCGTCTACGACGTGGAGCGTGAGATTTCGCGCTACCTGCTGACGGTCGCCATCATCAATGCAGGCCTCGGCGTCGTCATCGCGCTCGGCCTGTGGGCGCTCGGCATGCCCAATCCGGCGGTGTGGGGCGTGGCGGCGGCCGCGCTCAACTTCCTGCCCTATGTCGGGGCGCTCGCAACGGTGCTGCTCGTCGCCGCCATGTCGCTGATCTCGTTCGACACCCTGTCCTATGCCCTGCTGGCGCCTGCCTTCGTCGTGATGTGCAACATCATCGAGGGACAGCTGGTGACGCCGCTGGTCGTCGGGCGGCGGCTGGAGATCAACGCAGTCGCGATCTTCATCGCGGTCGCCTTCTGGTCGTGGCTCTGGGGCTTCGTCGGCGCGCTGATCGCGGTGCCGCTGCTGGTCATCGTCAAGGTGTTCTGCGACCATTTCGATAGCTGGTCGAATGTCGGCAACTTCCTGTCGGCCCACCAGGGCCAGGAACAGGCCGAAATCGACGCCGAGACGGAGGCCTCCCGGGCAGGAACTACTGCGTAAGCCGCAGCGGACCGGTTCATTGCGACCGCAAGGCGGCGTTCCTATATCGTGGCCTTGCCCGTTTCGCCGCCACCGGAGATCGCCATGGCCGAGCTTTCCGTCCTTGACCTGTCGCCAGTGCCCGAAGGCGGCACCGCCGCTCAATCGCTGAACAACACGCTCGACCTGGCGCGCCATGCGGAACGGCTGGGGTACAGGCGCTACTGGCTCGCCGAACACCACAACATGCAGGGCATCGCGAGCGCCGCCACCGCAGTCGTCATCGGCCATGTCGCGGCCGGCACCTCGACCATCCGCGTCGGCGCCGGCGGCATCATGCTGCCCAATCACGCGCCGCTGGTGATTGCCGAGCAGTTCGGCACGCTGGCCGCGCTCCACCCGGGCCGCATCGATCTCGGCCTCGGGCGCGCACCCGGCACCGACATGCTGACGGCCAGGGCGCTGCGCCGCAACATGGACGCCGGCGTCGACAATTTCCCGCAGGACGTGGTGGAGCTGATCAACTATTTCGCCCCGGCCGAGCCCGGCCAGCGCGTGCGCGCCGTGCCCGGCGAGGGCGAGGAGGTGGAAGTCTGGGTGCTCGGCTCGTCCACCTACGGGGCGCAGCTGGCCGCCCTGCTCGGGCTGCCCTACGCCTTCGCCTCGCATTTCGCGCCGGCCGAGATGGAGCACGCAATCGACATCTACCGCTCACGCTTCCACCCCTCCGAACGGCTCGCAAAGCCGCGCCTGATGCTGGGGCTCAACGTCTTCGCCGCCGACAGCGAGGCGGACGCGCGCCTGATGTTCAGTTCGCTGCAGCAGGCCTTCGTGAACCTGCGCACCGGCCGCCCGGGCAAGCTGCCGCCGCCGGTCGAGAATTTCGAGGCGACGCTGGACCCGGTCGCCCGGGGCATGCTGGCCGGCGCGCTTTCCTGCTCGATCGTCGGCTCGGCCGCGACGGTGCGCAGCGGGCTCGACGAATTCCTGCGGCGCACCGGCGCCGACGAACTGATGGTCACGACGCAAGCCTTCGACCATGCGGCGCGCCTGCGGTCGTTCGAGATCCTGGCCGAGGCGCACCGGGAAATGTCTGTGGCGGCGTAGGCCTGCGCCCACGCACAAGGTGCCCACCCTCTCGCTCGTCATCCCCGGGCGAAGCAAAGCGACGTCTGGCGTCGGTCAACCCTCCCAGGGCACGCGGTACATGCCCGCCCGCTCGTAGAGCGCGATGGCCGCCTTGTTGCCGGCCTCCACCTTGAGGTCGACAGTCCTGGCATGCCGCGCCTGGAAGGTGCGGAACACCTGTCTCAGCAGGTTGCCGCCGAGGCCGACGCGCCTGGCATCGGGCCGAACCGCGAGGTCCTTCAGGAAGGCGCTCGTCCAGCAGAGCGCCACGGCGACCAGCTTTTCGCCGCGGTACACCAGGAAGCAGAGCGAGGCGTCGAATTCTGAATCGCCGGAAAATTCCGGCCACCAGACATGGAAGCCCGGCACGCCGCGCCCCTCCCCATAGGCCTCGCTCATCACCGCATGGACCGCGCGGGCGTCCTCCGCCCGGAGGGTGCGACAGGAAAAGCCCGGCGGCCATTCCGGCGGCAGAACGGGTTGATCGAGATCCTTTCGAAGCCGGAACGCCTGTTCGCTCATCGGATGCCGCTACCGGAGTGCCTTCACGATGCCGGCATCGGGAAAGCAGGTCGGGGCCTCGCCGTTCCTGGCCTGCCAGTCGCCGATCGAGCGGCGCGTCTTGAAGCCCGGCAGGCCGTCGGCGCCGCCGACATCGTAGCCGAGTTTTTCCAACCCGCGCTGCATGGCGGCGACGTCGGACCGGTAGAGCCCCCCGACCTTGCCCCAGCGCCCGGAAAACTGGCGGTCGCCGCCGGCGATGCGGTCGGCGCCGTGGCCAATGAACAGCGCATAAAGGTCGCTCTCATTGTATTCCTTGAGCACGTAGAAGTTCGGCGTGACGATGAAGGCCGGGCCGTTGCGGCCGGCCGGCATCAGCAGAAAACCCTCGGCCTTCAGCTCGTGCCGGGGAAAAGGCTTGCCGCTGACGCGCTCGACGCCAAGCGACGCCCATTCGGAAATCGCCCTGCCCCGGTCCGGCCCCTCCAGCGCGCAGGACACGCTTGCCGGAACCTTTACCTCGAACCCCCAGTCGCGCCCCTTCACCCAGCCGTAGTCGGCAAGGTAGTTGGCGATCGAGGCCAGCGTGTCCGGCGTCGAGCTCCAGATATCGGCGACGCCGTCGCCGTCGAAATCGACGGCGTGCTTCAGGAACGAGGTCGGCAGGAACTGCGGCTGGCCGAGCGCGCCGGCCCAGGAGGATTTCATCGCAGCTTTGCGCGCGAGCCCCTTTTCAAGCATGACCAGCGCGCCGATGACCTCGGTGCGGAACATCTCCTTGCGGGTGGCGAGGAAGGCCTTGGTGCCGAGCACCTCGAAGGCGTCGTAGGGGATCTTCGCCGCGCCGAAGCCGGACTCGCGCCCCCAGATCGCCAGCACCACGCCGCCGGGCACGCCATACTGCTTCTCGATGGCCGCGAGCGTCTTGCCGTACCTGCCGGCGCGGGCACGGCCGCCCGAGGTAACCGCGCCGATGGTCTTCTCGGCGAAATAGCTGCCGGGCGATCCGAATTCGGCCTGATGCTGCTTCTTCGGCGTCTCAGCCTTCTGGCCGGGCAGCACGAGGTCGGGCAGCTTGAGGTTGGGCGTCACGCCGGAAAAGGCGGCGTCGAAGGTCTTCTTCGACACGCCGTTGGCCTTCGCCTCGGGCCAGAGGTCCTGCTCCAGCCAGGCACGGAACTGGGCGTCGATCGACTGGGCGGAGGCTGGAGAGGAGAGGAAGGAGAGGAGGAGCATCACAAGCGCTGCACACTTCCAGCGGCCTTTCGACGTTGCTGCCTCATCGCCAAGGTTGAAGATTGGCGAAAGTCGTGATGCGGATCGATCTCCCCCCTTGAGGGGGAGATGGCCGGCAGGCCGGAGGGGGGCGATCAAGGCCGCAACGGCGGAAGCTATCTTCATCACGCCACCCTCCCTTCCAACATGTCAAAAAACCGTCCGCGACTTCAGCGCCGCGGCAAGCGTGCCCTCGTCGAGATAGTCGAGTTCGCCGCCGACCGGCACGCCATGCGCCAGCCTGGTCACCTTGACGCCGAAGCCGGCGAGCTGGTCGGTAAGGTAGTGCGCCGTGGTCTGGCCCTCGACGGTGGCGTTCACCGCGAGGATGATCTCCGTGACCTCGCCGCCGGCAACCCGCTCGATGAGGGTGCGGATGTTGAGCTGGTCGGGGCCGATGCCGTCGAGCGGCGACAGCGTGCCGCCGAGTACGTGGAAGCGCGCGTTCATCGAGCCGGCGCGCTCCAGCGCCCAGAGGTCCGACACGTCCTCCACCACGATGAGGGTGGCGGGATCGCGCCGCGCATCCGTGCAGATCATGCAGGGGTCGGTGGTGTCGACATTGCCGCAGACCGAGCAGATGCGCACCTTGTCGAGCGCGTCGCCCATGGCGCCGGCGAGCGGCGCCAGCAACTGGTCCTTCTTCTTGATGAGATGCAGCGCGGCGCGGCGCGCCGAACGCGGCCCGAGCCCCGGCACCTTGGCCAGAAGCTGGATAAGGCGCTCGATCTCGGGGCCGGCGATTCGCTTGGTGGACATGGGCTAGATATAGCGAAGGGCGGGCGGCGCAGGGAAGAATTCCTGCCGGCGCGAGCGCGCGCTGTGCGCCATGCCCCGTCGCCGTCAGAACGGCAGCTTCATGCCCGGCGGAATGGGCAGCCCGGCCGTCAGTTCGCGGGTCTTTTCCTGCATGATCGCCTCGACCTTGGCCTTTGCGTCGTTGTGGGCGGCAAGCAGGAGGTCTTCGAGAATCTCGACCTCGTCTTCCTTGAACAGCGACGGATCGATCTTCAGCGCCTTCATCTCGAACTTGCCCGACAGCGTCACGCTGACCAGCCCGCCGCCCGATTGCCCGGTGGCCTCGAGCCCGGCCAGATCCTCCTGCATGGCCTGCATCCTGGCCTGCATTTCCTTCGCCTTGCCCATCAGGCCGAGAAGGTCCTTCATCCTTGCCTCCGTCAAAAATCGGTTTCGTCGTCGTCCGCCGGCTCGACCGGCAGGTCTGCATCGACCGCCTCGCCTTCCGGCGCGTTCGGTATGCGCACGTCGATGATCTTCGCGCCCGGGAAGCGCGACAGGATCGCCGCCACGGCGGGGTCGTTCTTCGCATCGAGGATCGCGTCGTTGCGTCTGGCGGCCTCGGCCTCGGCGAGCGTCGGCCCGCCCGCGTCGCGCGACACCGACACCATCCAGCGCCGCCCCGTCCATTTCTCGAGGCGGGCGCTGATGTCGGTGGCGAGGCTCCGCGGCGCGTTCTCCGTGAGGCTGATCTCCAGCCGGCCCGGATCAATCTTCACCAGCCGGACGCAGGCCTTGAGCTGCGTCTTGAACAGCATATCGCGGTTGGCGTCGGCAAGGGCAGCCATGTCCTCCAGCGACTTGACGGGCACCGCGGGCGGCGCTTCCGCCGCAGGCGGCGGCGCCACAACCATCTCGGCCGGCGCCGTCTCCACCAGCCGCATGGTCTGGCCGCCGCCGGTCGACACCGGCATGCGCATGGACCCGACGGCGCTCGCGCCGCTATTGCCCGGCGATGTCGATGGCGCAGCCGGGCGGGTCGCCGGGGCGCCCGACGCCTGCGGCGCGTCGGCGAGCGACTTCAGCGCCTCGTCGAGCGTCGGCAGGTCGGCGGCGTGGGCGATGCGGATCAGCACCATTTCGGCGGCGCTCGCCGGCCGGTTGGCCGACTGCACCTCAGGAATGCCCTTGATCAGCATCTGCCAGGTGCGTGACAGGACGCGCACCGAAAGCTGCTGGGCGAACGCAGCGCCGCGCTGGCGCTCGACCTCGGAGAGGGAAACATCGTCGGCGGCCGACGGCACGAAGCGCAGGCGCGTCACCAGATGGTTGAACTCGGCAAGATCGGTGAGGACGGCGGCCGGGTCGGCGCCGACGTCGTACTGCGCACGGAACTCGGTCAGCGCCGCGCCGGCGTCACCCTTCATCAGGTGCTCGAACAGGTCGACGACGCGACCCCGGTCGGCCAGCCCGAGCATCGATCGCACCTGCTCGGCGGTCACCGTGCCGGCGCCATGCGCGATGGCCTGGTCGAAGATCGACAGCGCGTCGCGCACCGAACCCTCGGCGGCGCGCGCGACCATGGCGACCGCCTCGCCATCGACGGTGATGCCCTCGAGCGCGGCGATCCCGTTCAGATGGTCCGTCAGCATGCCGGCGTCGACGCGCCTCAGGTCGAAGCGCTGGCAGCGCGACAGGACGGTGATCGGCACCTTGCGGATCTCGGTGGTCGCGAAGATGAACTTCACATGCGGAGGCGGCTCCTCCAGCGTCTTCAGCAGGCCGTTGAAGGCCTGCGTGGAGAGCATGTGCACTTCGTCGATGATGTAGACCTTGTAGCGCGCGGAGACCGGCGCATAGCGGACCTGCTCGATGATCTCCCTGATATCGTCGATGCCGGTGTGCGAAGCGGCGTCCATCTCGACCACGTCGACATGGCGTCCCTCCATGATCGCCTTGCAGTGCTCGCCGGGGACGCTGAGATCGACGGACGGACGGTCGATTTCGGCTGTCTTGTAGTTGAGCGCACGGGCGAGAATGCGCGCCGTGGTTGTCTTGCCGACCCCGCGCACGCCGGTCAGCATCCAGGCCTGGGCGATGCGGCCCGTTGAGAAGGCGTTGGTGAGGGTGCGCACCATCGGCTCCTGGCCAATCAAAGCGGAGAAGTCGGCCGGCCGGTACTTGCGCGCGAGAACCCGGTAGCCGCCGGCGGCCTTGTCCTGAATGTCGGTGCCGGCTTCGCTCATCCGCCCGTTCGATACTCCCCTGGGCCTGACGCAGCCAGGCCGATTCCGCCCGCCGAGTTTCGCCCGCGCGGCATCGCGGCGTCAATGACGCGGCGCGTGGCTGACGGTCGGCGGGAAGGCGGGAGGCTGGAACAATGACCCGTTCCGTGCTCGTTAGGGCTGCTTCCTTCCGGACCTGACCCGGTTGGCGAGTGGCTCGTCCACCACCAACCTCCCAACCCCCATATCGGCAATTCGGCCGGCGTTTGCAAGGGCGCTCTTTTCGCAATCCAGACGCATGATTTGCTTGCAGGGCGCCGGCCGCCGCTCTAGCCTTCCATGCGACATGAGGGAAATGCCCATGCTGCGCGGGCTCAAGGCCGGATTTTCGCTGAATGCAAGGCTGGAGTCCGACAGCGACCCGGTGATGTGGCTCGGCCTTTGCGAACTGCGGCTGATGAACGACAGCCGGTGGCCCTGGCTGATCCTGATCCCGCAGAGACCCGACATCGTCGAAATCCACGACCTCACGCCGCTCGACCAGGCGATGCTGACCTTCGAAACCAACATGGTGTCGCAGGCGCTGAAGGCGGTCACAGGCTGCACCAAGATCAACACCGGCGCACTCGGCAACATCGTGCGCCAGCTGCATGTCCACGTCATCGCGCGCAACGAGGACGACCCCGGCTGGCCGGGCCCCGTCTGGGGCCACG
Source organism: Mesorhizobium marinum (assembly GCF_040813675.1). Taxonomy (NCBI): domain Bacteria; kingdom Pseudomonadati; phylum Pseudomonadota; class Alphaproteobacteria; order Hyphomicrobiales; family Phyllobacteriaceae; genus Mesorhizobium; species Mesorhizobium marinum. Next base: position 211,683 of record NZ_JBFOCI010000004.1, read on the forward strand.
GCGTGCGCCAGCCCTACGCACCCGCCGAAGCCCACGGGTTTGCGGAAAAGCTGAAGGCGGCGCTATAGCCGCCTGCTTCCGACCGACCGTCTCCCCGTCCACCCAGAGACCCTTCCTCATGACCTTTCGCCTCTTCGACGCCCCGCAAGCGGAAGCCAGCCAGTTCGTCGGCTTTGCCGGGAACATCATCGACCGGCAGGCCGAGAAGCGCAGCGACGACTCCACCGCGCAGGCGCTCGCCGACCCGACGACCCGGCTGCTGCTGGTCGGCAACGGGCGCATCCTGCTGCGGTTCAACGGAAACGGGGCGGCCGGCGGCAAGTTCAGCCTGGACGACGCATCGGCGCTCGGCGCCGACATCGCCGGCGCGGTGCTGCTCGGCACCGGCCCGGACGGCCCTGTCGTCGCGGCGCCGGTGGCGACCGAGAGCGATGCCCTGCCCGAGGCCATCAAGGCGGTGGACTACCGCTCCGTCTACATGCAGGGGCTGATCGACCCGGCCGACCTCGGCGAACTCGCACAGGGCGCCAGTCTGCTGGCCTGGCACGCCAACCACCTGTTCTGCGGCCGCTGCGGCAAGGCGACGGAGATGCGGGCGGGCGGCTACAAGCGCGCCTGCACGGCCTGCGGCGCAGAACATTTCCCGCGCACCGACCCGGTCGCCATCATGCTGGCGGTCACCAGGGACCGCTGCATTCTCGGTCGCGGCCGGCATTTCGCGCCGGGCATGTATTCGGCGCTGGCCGGCTTCATCGAGCCTGGCGAGACGATCGAGAACGCGGTGCGGCGCGAGACGCTCGAGGAATCGGGCATCCGGCTCGGCCGGGTCGTCTATCATGCAAGCCAGCCCTGGCCGTTCCCCTATTCGCTGATGATCGGCTGCTTCGGTGAAGCGCTGAACGACGACATCGACCCCGACCTCGCCGAACTGGAGGACTGCCGCTGGTTCGAGCGCGCCGAGGTGCTGGCGATGCTGGAGCGGACGCACGAGACGCTGTTCACCCCGCCGCCCGGGGCGATCGCCCATCACCTCATCCGCGCATGGGCCGAACAGAGGTGACCGAGCTATTACCACACAAGAAAACGGTTGTGTGGCAACACATATGAATCTGCAGATCAGACGCCATTCCACTACAGCCCACGCGGCGTACGCCGATCTCGTTTCGCTTCTCCTGGACGACATGATGGCGGGGATAAAGGGCACACCGACCGCTCGCAAGCGCGGTGAGCGGAGATACTGGTACGACCGGTACCGGATCGGCGACGATGTCCAGAAAGATACCTGGGCGAAGACACCCCGGCGCTGCGCACAAGGATAGATCGATACGAAGCTTTGAAAGGAGAACGTGATGATCGCCGGCGGGAGCGCGCAAGGCTGGTCAGGCTTTTACGCGGCGAACGATTTCTAGGCATGGACAATGCAACGGGCAGCTTGGTCGGAGCGCTCGCCAAGGCCGGCGTATTCCGCCTCGGCGGGGTTCTCGTGGGGACAAATGCTTTCCGGATGTATGAAGGTGAGCTTGGCATACGGCTGGGTCTCGACCAGACTGCAATGACAAACGACGTCGACATAGCCAGTTTCGAAAAGCTGTCGTTGGCGCTTGGCGAGACCGTGTTGCCATCGATGGAAGAAGTATTCGGTGATTTTGAATTCTCGCCCGTCGCGAGCCCGAACAAAGGAAAAGTTTGGCGCTGGAGGCAATCGAAAAGTCAAACCCTCGTTGAATTCCTTACGCCGTCGTTCAGCGAAGACGAAGAGCTGCGTGAGTTGGTGGCGTTCGGCGTGAGTGCGCAATCCCTGCACTTCCTAAACTATCTTATCGCCGAACCCATCGCTGCAGCCGGCGTCTATCGCGACGGCATTCTGGTCCACATCCCAAGGCCGGAAAAATTCGCCATCCACAAGCTCATAGTGGCGGACAGGCGCATTGACGGACCAGACAGCATCAAAGCTCGCAAAGACCTGGTGCAGGCGGAACTTCTTTTGGCCGTATTGGCTGAAGACAGGCCCACCGATCTTCTTGAAGCTTATGAAGACGCGTTGTCTCGCGGGTCGAAATGGGAAGAACGCCTAAAGCGCAGTCTCAAGCGGTCCCCCAAGGCGGCCAATCTGCTCGATGCCATAAGATAGCCAGTACAAAGGACATCCGAAATGATCCGCCATACCGTCGCTTTCAGGCTGAGACACCCGCGCGGCTCGGCCGAGGAAAATTCATTCCTCGCGGCGGGCAAGGCGCTGGCCGACATTCCCGGAGTCGAGCGTTTCGAGCAACTCAGCCAGGTGAGTCCGAAGAACGCCTTCCACTTCGGCTACTCGATGGAGTTCGCCGACCAAACTGCGTACCAGAGCTACAACGACCATCCCGTCCACGTCGCATATGTGCGCGACCGCTGGGTACCCGAGGTCGAGGATTTTCTCGAAATCGACTACGTGCTGCTGGACTAAGGCCAAAGCCTAGTCGGCGACCTTCCACTCCTCGCGCGACGGGCTGCGCGGATAGACGCCGAGGATGCGCACCTCGCGCGAGAAGAAGCGCAGCTCGTCCAGGGCGAGCTTGACGTTCGCGTCCTCGGGGTGGCCTTCGATGTCGGCGTAGAACAGCGTCGCCGTGAAGGCGCCGAGCTGGTAGCTCTCCAGCTTGGTCATGTTGACGCCGTTGGTGGCGAAGCCGCCCATCGCCTTGTAGAGCGCCGCCGGCACGTTGCGCACGCGGAAGATGAAGGTGGTCATCATGCCGGCGTCGGGCTGCGGGCGCTCCGCCCACTGCTTGGAGCGGGTCAGGACGACGAAGCGGGTGACGTTGGTGTCGGTGTCCTCGACGTTCTCCTCCAGGATGTCGAGCCCGTAGAGACTGGCCGCGAGCCTCGGCGCAAGCGCCGCCATCGTGCGGTCCTGCCGGTCGGCGACCAGCTTGGCGGCGCCGGCGGTGTCGCCGGCCACCATCGGCTTCCAGCCGTTGCGGCGGATGTATTTGCGGCACTGGCCGAGCGCATGGATATGGCTGTGGACGCTCTTGATCTCCGAGCGGTCGACGCCGGGCAGGACCATCAGCTGGAAATGGATCGGCAGGAAATATTCGCCGATGATGTGCAGCTTCGATTCCGGCAGCAGATGATGAATGTCGGCGACGCGCCCGGCGATGGTGTTCTCGATCGGGATCATGGCAAGGTCGGCCTTGCCGGTCTCGACCGCGTTGAAGGCGTCCTCGAAGGTCGGACAGGGCAGCGGCTCCATGTCGGGGAACATGTTGCGGCACGCCGTGTCGGAATTGGCGCCGGGCTCGCCCTGGAACGAAATGCGGTTGGTCTTTTCGGATGGCATGACGGGCCTTTATCGTTGTTCGAGCACGCGGCGCGCCCGTTCGAGGTCTTCGGGCGTGTCGACGCCGAGCGGCACGGAGCGGACGATCTCGGCGTCGATTCGCATGCCGGCTTCGAGCGCGCGCAGCTGTTCCAGCCTCTCGCGGCGCTCCAGCGCGGACGACGGAAGCGCGACGAACCGTTCGAGCGCGGCGCGGCGATAGGCGTAAAGGCCGATATGATGATAGAGCGGCCCGTCCCCCCAAGGCGCCGTCGCGCGCGTGAAATAGAGTGCCTTCAGCCGGGTCTCGGAAAGCGGGGAGCCGACGATCTTCACGACGTTCGGGTTCGTCTTCTCCTCCTCGCGCACGATCTCGACGCCGAGGGTGGCGATGTCGACCGCGCTGTCGGCCAGCGGCGCGAAGACGGCGCGAATCGTCGCCGGCTCGATGGTCGGCAGGTCGCCCTGGACGTTGACGACGACATCGACCGCGCCATCAGGATCGAGCGCCTGTAGCGCCTCGTGGATGCGGTCCGAGCCCGACGGGTGGTCGGCCCGCGTCATCGCCGCCTCGAAGCCGTGGCCGCGCACCGCCGCGGCGACCTCCTCGGTGTCCGTCGCCACCACGACGCGGCCGAGGTCGGCCGCCCGCGCCCGCTCGGCGACATGGACGATCATCGGCCGTCCCGCGATATCGGCGAGCGGCTTGTCGGGCAGGCGCGTCGAGGCCATGCGGGCGGGGATCAGAACGATGGTCGACATCTCAATCCGGCAGGTCGGGGCAGGTTGTCGGAAAAGTGGCAAAACGTCTCAGGGACGCCGCTCTTATAGGTGTTGCAACGACCAAGCAAAAGACCTAGTTTCCGCCCAAATTGGCCGGCCCGGTCGATCAAAGCAGCATGCCGCCTGGCCGCACGAACTGCAGCCGGCCAGGGGACAAAGGAGCCAGGGGCGAATGGACTCTTTCGAATTCAACAAGTGGATCGGCGCCTTCCTGGGGGCCGTGTTTGTTGTCTTTTCGGTCAGCATCATTTCCGATTCGATCTTCGCCGCGCACCATCCCGAGAAGGAAGGCTTCATCATCGAGGCCGCCGAGGCCGAAAGCGGTGGTGCCGCCGAAGCAGCGCCCGCTGTGGAGCCTATCGCCGTCAGGCTTGCTTCCGCCGACGTGGCCGCCGGCCAGACCGCCGAGAAGAAGTGCTCGGCGTGCCACACGATCGACAATGGCGGCGCCAACAAGGTCGGCCCCAACCTCTGGTCCATCGTCAACCGCCCGGTCGCCTCGCATGAGGGCTTCTCCTATTCCGGCGCGATGAAGGAATTCGCGCAGGGCGGCAGCGTCGTCTGGGACTACGATCACCTCGACCACTTCCTGGCTTCGCCGAAGGGCCTGGTGAAGGGAACCGCGATGGGCTTCGCCGGCATCAAGAACCCGACGGAGCGCGCCAACCTGATCGCCTATCTGCGCACGCTGGCCGACACGCCGGCACCGCTGCCGGAAGCGCCGGCGGCCGCCGCCGAACCGGCTGCCGCGCCTGCCGCCGAAACGCCTGCGGCGGAGCCTGCCGCCGAAACCGCACCGGCAGCACCCGCTGAAGCTGCGCCCGCCGAGGCCGCTCCCGCCCCCGAGGCCGCGCCGGCAGAACCTGCTCCGGCCGAAGCCGCGCCCACTGAGGCGCAGCCCGCCGAGGCCGCTCCGGCCCAATGACGAAATTGTAATGCTCGAAACCACGAAAAAGCCGGGTTCAGCCCGGCTTTTTTGTTACAAGGGGTGCGTTCGAGAACAGGCGTCCCGCCGGGTTCGCCAGGCAAATCCGTCCGTGGCTCAAGAGGATCGCATGAGACCATCAACCGCCCTTCTCGCCGGGATCGTCGCCGCAGCGCTCCTCTCGCAGGGACAGAACGCCAGCGCCGAGGAATGGCAGACGACCTCCTCGCTGATGGGCGAATCGAAATACGGTCAGGATTTTCAGCGCTACGACTACGTGAACCCCGAGGCGCCGAAGGGCGGCACCCTCAATTCCGTTGCCGAAGGCTCCTTCGACAGCCTGAACCCCTATATCGTGCGCGGGACGCCGCCGGCAGGGCTGGCGCCGTTCGGCGGCGGGCTGCTCTACGACACGCTGATGGAGCAATCGATCGACGAGCCCAGCGTCAGCCACCCGCTCGTCGCGGAAGCCTACAAATATCCGGAGGACTATTCCTCGGCGACCTATCGCCTCGACGCGCGCGCCCGGTGGCACGACGGCGAGCCGATCACCGTCGACGACGTGATCTGGTCGTTCAAGGTGCTGAAGGAGAACAGCCCCTGGTACCGGCGCTACTACGAGAACGTCACGGAAGCCGTGGCGGTCGGCGAGCGCGAGGTCGAGTTCCACTTCGACCAGAAGGGCAACCGCGAACTGCCGAAGATTCTCGGTGACATGGCCGTGCTGCCCAGGCACTGGTGGGAAGGCACGGACGCCAAGGGCAAGAAGCGCGACATCACCCAGCCGACGCTGGAGCCGCCGCTCGGCTCGGCCGCCTACAGGATCGAGAGCGTGAAGCCGGGCCAGGAGATCGTCTGGACGCGCGTTCCCGACTACTGGGGCGCCAAGCTGCCGGTCAAGATCGGTCGCGAGAACTTCGACAAGCGCAAATACACCTACATCCTCGATGCAAATGCGGCCTGGCAGGCGTTCACGAAGGGCGGCCTCGAAGATCTCCACCGCGAGCCCAGCGCGCGCGACTGGAAGACCAAATACGATTTCCCGGCCCTCAAGTCCGGCGACGTCATCCAGCGCGAGTTCAAGGCGACGAGCGGCGCCAACTTCCAGGGTTTCGTCCTGAATACCAGGCGGCCGCAGTTCGCCGATCGCAGGGTGCGCCAGGCGCTGACGCTGGCCTATGACTTCGAGACGCCGAACCGCCTGCTGTCCTTCGGCCTCAACAGAAGGGTCAACAGCTACTTCATCGGAAGCGACCTGGCGTCGTCCGGCCTGCCTGAAGGCAAGGAACTCGAAATCCTCGAGCCGTTCCGCAGCGAACTGCCGCCCGAACTGTTCACGCGGGAATTCACGCTGCCGGTCTACAAGACCCCACAGGACGAACGGACCCACCTGCGCGAGGCGATCCGGCTCCTCACCGAAGCAGGCTGGACCTCGAAAGGCGGCAAACTCGTCAACGCCAGTGGCGAACCCTTCGACTTCGAACTGCTGACAAACAACGAATCGATCCAGCCGGCTTTTGCGTTCTTTGCCGACACCCTGCGCAAGATCGGCATCACGGCGCGGCTGCGGATCGTCGACCCGTCGCAATATACCAACCGCGTCAACGACTACGACTACGACGTGATCCTGGCTTCGCTGGCGCAGTCGGAATCGCCTGGCAACGAACAGCGCGAGTTCTGGTCGTCGAAGGCAGCTGACACGCCTGGCTCGCGCAACTATTCGGGCATCAAGAACCCGGTCGTCGACAAGCTCGTCGAGCGCGTCGTGTTCGCCACCGACCGCGAGGACCTGCTGGCGGCGACCCATGCGCTCGACCGCGTCCTGCTCTGGAACTACTACACCGTTCCGCAGCTGACTCGCGACGTCGACTTCTACGCCTACTGGAACAAGTTCGGCATTCCCGAAAAGCAGCCGGACTACGTCGGGCCCGACCTCGATTCCTGGTGGATCGATCCCGAAAAGGAAGCCGCCCTTGCGGCGAAGTACGGACATCGCGATTGATGCGGGCGGGCGACATCGACCGGCGCGAGTTCCTGGCCCTCGGGGCAGCGGCGGCGACCGCAACGCTGCTGCCGGCCGCGTCCTTCGCGGCCAGCCCCACCGAGACGCCGCTGCACGGGCTCTCGGCGTTCGGCGAACTCAAATACCCGCCGGATTTCACGCATTTCGGCTATCTCAACCCGGACGCGCCGAAGGGCGGCACGATCAACTTCTCGCCGCCCAACTGGCTCTACAACCAGAACGTCACCACCTTCAACACGCTGAACAGCTTCGTGCTGACCGGGGACGCGCCGCCCCGGCTCGAACTCTGCCACGACGCGCTGATGGCGCCGGCGCTCGACGAGCCCGACGCCAACTACGGCCTGCTCGCGGAATCGGTGACGATATCGGCCGACCGCAACAGCTTCACCTTCCGCCTGCGGCCGCAGGCGCGCTGGCACGACGGCACGCCGGTCACCGCCGAGGACGTCGCCTTCAGCTACCTGACGCTGAAGGACAAGGGGCACCCGCAGCTGTCGCTGCCGCTGCTTGAGCTGGCGGCGGCCGAGGCGATCGACCAGGGCACGGTGCGGCTCGTCTTCTCGGGCAAGCAGTCGGCCAGCACGATCCTCACGGCAATCACCTATCCGATCCTCTCGAAAGCCTGGTTTGCGGAGCATCCCTTCGACAGTTCGCAGCTCGTCGCGCCGCTCGGCTCGGGTCCCTACCGGGTCGGCCGGGTCTCGGCCGGACAGACGATCGTCTACGAACGTGTCGAAGACTATTGGGGCCGCGACCTGCCGGTGAACCGCGGCCAGAACAATTTCGACGCCATCCGCATCGACGTGTATCGCGAGCGGCAGGCGGGCTTCGAGGCGTTCAAGAAGGGCGACGTGACCTATCGCCAGGAATTCACCTCGCGCGTCTGGGCGACCGGATACGACTTTCCGGCGCTGAAGGACGGCAAGGTGATCAAGCGCGAATTTTCGGAGGAACGCCGGCCGAAGCTGCAGGGATGGGCCATCAACCAGCGCCGCCCGCAATTCAGCGACGAACGGGTTCGGCGCGCGGTCGCGCTCTGCTTCGACTTCGAATGGACCAACCGGAGCCTTTTCTACGGCCTCTACGAGCGGTCTCAGTCCTGCTTCCAGCAGTCGGAGTTCGTCGCCGAGGGCATGCCATCACCTGATGAACTTGCGCTGCTCGAGCCGCTGCGCGCCGACATTCCCGGGACGGCGCTCGGGGAAGCGCCGATGCAGCCGGTTTCCAATGCCTCGGGGCGGGACCGCAAGCTGCTCGGCGAGGCTTCGCGGCTGCTGGCGGATGCCGGCTGGAAGCGCCAGGGCTCGCTCGTCCGCAACGCCGCCGGCGACAGCCTGGCGCTGGAGATCCTGGTCAACGACGACGTCTTCGTGCGCATCGATTCGCCGTTCGTCGAGAATTTGCGCGCCGTCGGGATCGACGCCTCGATCCGCCAGGTCGACCCGGCGCAGTATGCGGTGCGCCAGACCGAATTCGATTTCGACATGATCAGCATGGCCCTGCAACTGTCGGCGACGCCGACCCAGAGCACGCTGGAAACCATCTTCCACTCGCGCGCCGCCGCAACCCCCGGATCGCGCAACCTGCCGGGCACTGCCAGCCCCGCGGTGGACCGCCTGGTCGAGGCCGCGGGCCGCGCGACAAGCCGCGAGGAACTGGTCGTCGCGCTGCGCGCGCTGGACCGGGTCTTGCGTGCGCGGATGGACTGGATTCCAAATTGGTATTCGGCGAATCACCGGGCGGCATACTGGGACATGTTCGGCTTCGTCGAACCGAAGCCCGACTACGGCTTCCCGATCGAGACGATGTGGTGGTTCGACAAGGACAAGGCGGCGGCAATTGGCAGGGGGTAAGGCAAGGCCCGGAGCGACGCGTCCGGCTTTCAACCGCGGCGCGGACAGCGTGAAACAGGCGGGAGGCAGGGCCTGATGGGCGCCTACGTCCTGCGGCGCGTCCTTCTGATGATCCCGACCCTGTTCGGCATCATGGCGATCTCCTTCGCGGTCATCCAGTTCGCGCCGGGCGGACCGGTCGAGCAGGTGATCGCCAAGCTGACCGGCCAGGGCGGCGGCGATCCGCTGAGCGGCGGAGGCGGCGGCGACGGCCTCGGCGGCGAGGACAATCTCGGCTCGGCCGAAGGCTCGACCCGGTATCGCGGGGCGCAGGGGCTCGATCCGGAGTTCATCGCCAAGCTGGAAAAGCAGTTCGGCTTCGACAAGCCGCCGCTCGAGCGCTTCGGGATGATGCTCTGGAACTATGCCCGCTTCGATTTCGGCGACAGCTATTTCCGGGACATCTCGGTGGTCGACCTGATCCTGGAAAAGATGCCGGTGTCGATATCGATCGGGCTGTGGATCACCCTGATCTCCTACCTGATCTCGATCCCGCTCGGCATCCGCAAGGCGGTCAAGGACGGCTCCACCTTCGACATCTGGACGAGCGCCATCGTCATCGTGGGTTACGCGATCCCGGGCTTCCTGTTCGCCATCATGCTGATGGTGTTCTTCGCCGGCGGCTCGTTCTTCGACTGGTTCCCGCTGCGCGGCCTGACCTCAGACAATTTCGACCAGCTCAGCCTGTGGGGAAAGATCGTCGACTATTTCTGGCATCTCGCGCTGCCGCTGACCGCGATGGTGCTGTCGGCCTTCGCGACGACGACGCTCCTGACCAAGAACTCCTTCCTCGACGAAATCCGCAAGCAGTATGTGGTGACCGCCCGCGCCAAGGGACTGACCGAGCGGCAGGTGCTCTACGGCCACGTCTTCCGCAATGCCATGCTGATCATCATCGCCGGTTTCCCCGGCGCGTTCATCTCTGCCTTCTTCACCGGCTCGCTGCTCATCGAGAACATCTTCTCGCTGGACGGGCTCGGCCTGCTCGGCTTCCGCTCCATCATCGACCGCGACTATCCGGTGGTGTTCGCCAACCTCTACATCTTCTCGCTGATCGGCCTGTTCGTCAGCCTGATCTCCGACATGATGTACACCTGGATCGATCCGCGCATCGACTTCGAGCGGAGGGACGTATGACGGCCCTGGCCGATATGGCGCCCGTCGCGGCGAAGCGCGCGCGCCTGTCGCCGCTCAACCAGCGCCGCTGGGCGAGCTTCAAGGCGAACCGCCGCGGCTACTGGTCGCTCTGGATCTTCCTCGTCCTCTTCGTGCTTTCGCTGTTCTCCGAGCTGATAGCCAACGACCGCCCCATACTTGCGTGGTACAAGGGCGAGTTGCTGGTGCCGGTGGCGGTCGACTATCCGGAGGAGAAGTTCGGCGGCTTCTACGCCATCACCGACTACCGCGACCCGGTCATCCAGGACGAGATCACGGCGAACGGCTGGCTCGTCTGGCCGCCGGTCCGCTACAACTACCGGACGGTCAACAACCAGATCCCCACGGCGGCGCCGGCCAAGCCGTCCTGGCTCTACGACAAGGCGACGCGCTGCGCGGCCTATCCGCTCGGCGTCGACGACCCCAACTGCTCGATCGGCAACTGGAACTGGCTCGGCACCGACGACCAGGCGCGCGACGTGCTGGCGCGCGTGCTCTACGGTTTTCGCGTCTCGGTGCTGTTCGGCCTGACGCTCACGCTCGGCTCGGCGATCATCGGCGTCTCGGCCGGCGCCGTGCAGGGCTATTTCGGCGGCCTGACCGACCTCTTGTTCCAGCGTTTCATCGAGATCTGGACCGCGATCCCCGTCCTCTACCTGCTGCTGATCGTGGCCGCGGTGCTGCCGCCGGGCTTCTTCATCCTGCTCGGCCTGATGCTGCTGTTTTCCTGGACCGCCTTCGTCGGCGTGGTGCGCGCCGAATTCCTGCGCGCGCGCAACTTCGAATATGTGAACGCGGCGCGCGCGCTCGGCGTCTCCAACGCAACCATCATGCGACGGCACCTGCTTCCCAACGCGATGGTGGCGACGCTGACCTTCCTGCCATTCATCCTGAACGGATCGATCACCACGCTGACGTCGCTCGACTTCCTCGGCTTCGGCCTGCCGCCCGGCTCGGCGTCGCTCGGCGAACTGCTGCGCCAGGGGCAGCGCAACCTCAACGCACCCTGGCTCGGCATCTCCGGCTTCGTCGTCATCTCGCTGATGCTGTCGCTGCTGATCTTCGTCGGCGAGGCGACACGCGACGCCTTCGACCCCCGGAAGACCTTCAAATGACGGATGCCCCCCTGCTCTCCGTCCGCGACCTTTCGGTCGCCTTCTCGCAAGGCGGCGCGACAACCACCGCGGTCGATCACGTCTCCTTCGACATCGCCAGGGGAGAGACGCTGGCGCTGGTCGGCGAATCCGGCTCTGGCAAGTCGGTGTCGGCGCTCTCGGTGCTGAAGCTCCTGCCCTACCCGCCGGCAAGCCATCCCTCCGGCAAGATCCTGTTCGAGGGCCAGGACCTTCTGGCGCTCGGGGAAAAGGACCTGAGGCAGGTGCGCGGCAACAAGATCACCATGATCTTCCAGGAGCCGATGACGTCGCTCAATCCGCTGCACACGATCGAACAGCAGATCGGCGAGGTGCTGTCGATCCACCAGGGCATGCGCGAGCGCGCGGCGCGCGAACGCACCATCGAACTTCTCACGGAGGTCGGCATTCGCGATCCCGAAAAGCGCCTCGGCGCCTATCCGCACCAGCTTTCCGGCGGGCAGCGGCAGCGCGTGATGATCGCCATGGCGCTCGCCAACGAGCCCGAACTGCTGATCGCCGACGAGCCGACGACCGCGCTCGACGTCACCGTGCAGGCGCAGATCCTGGCCCTGCTGGCCGACCTCAAGGCGAGGAAGGGCATGTCGATGCTCTTCATCACCCACGACCTCGGCATCGTGCGCAAGGTCGCAGACCGGGTCTGCGTCATGACGCACGGCCGGATCGTCGAGGAAGGGCCGACGAAGGAGATCTTCGCCAACCCGCAGCACGACTATACCCGACACCTGCTGGCCGCCGAGCCCAAGGGCCGGCCGCCCGCATCCGACCCGTCGGCGGAAACAGTGATGGCGGGCAGCGACGTCAAGGTCTGGTTTCCCATCAAGCGGGGCTTCTTCCGCAAGGTCGTGGACAATGTGAAGGCCGTCGACGGCATCGACGTGACGGTGCGGGCCGGGCAGACGCTCGGCGTGGTCGGGGAATCGGGCTCGGGCAAGACGACGCTCGGGCTGGCGCTTGCCCGCATGATCTCGTCGGAAGGGAAGATCCGCTTCGACGGCCGCGACATCAACGAGCTTTCCTTCGGCGCGATGCGGCCGCTGCGGCGCGAACTGCAGATCGTGTTCCAGGACCCGTTCGGATCGCTCAGCCCCCGGATGTCGGTCTCGGAGATCATCGAGGAGGGGCTGGCCATCCACGAGCCCGCCCTGTCTGCCGCCGAGCGCGACGCCCGGGTGGTCGCCGTGCTGAACGAAGTCGGCCTGGATCCCGGCACCCGATTCCGCTATCCGCACGAATTCTCCGGCGGCCAGCGCCAGCGCATCGCGATCGCCCGCGCCATGGTCCTGAAGCCCAAATTCGTGATGCTGGACGAGCCGACCTCGGCGCTCGACATGAGCGTGCAGGCGCAGGTGGTCGACCTTTTGCGCGACCTCCAGAAGAAGCACGACCTCGCCTATCTCTTCATCAGCCACGACCTGAAGGTCATCCGGGCGCTGGCCAACGACGTCATCGTCATGCGCAACGGCCGCATCGTCGAGGGCGGCCCCGCCGAACAGATTTTCGAGCGGCCGCGCACCGACTACACGAAGGCGCTGCTTTCGGCCGCCTTCCATATCGAAACCGCGGCATCGGGCGTCGTCAGCGAATAGTCCGAACCGGCCCCAAACGGTTGCGAAGCCTCCGGCCCGAGGCCATGCTCGCAGCGGAGAATCTCGGAGGAACAATGTCTGACCCCAAAAAAGGCCGCATCCTGCTTGCGATGACCGGTTCCAACCCGCGCCCCTGGTACGAGCTTCTTTCGCAGTCGCGCGAAGTGGTGACCGAACCGGCGTCGCCCGACGACCCCTCCATCACCTACGCCGTCGTGTGGAAACAGCCGCGCAACCTGCTGGCCAAGCTGCCCAACCTGAAGGCGATCTTCTCGGTGGGCGCCGGCGTCGACCACATCCTCGTGGACCCGACGCTGCCGGACGTGCCGATCGTGCGCGTCGTCTCGGAGAATCTCACGCAGCACATGGTGGACTACGTCCTCTGGCGCGTCCTCGACCATCACCGGCAGGGCATGCTCTACAGGGCGCAGCAGAAGCGGAAGGTGTGGCACGAACCGCCGCAGCGGCCGGCCAACGACATCTCGGTCGGCATCATGGGCCTTGGCGAGCTCGGCCGCGCCGCCGCCCGCGCGCTTCTGGTCGCCGGCTTCCGCGTCAATGGATGGAGCCGCAGCGAGCGGTCCGTGCCCGACGTCGCGACCTTCCATGGCGACCAGGGCCTGACCCCGTTCCTCAACGCGACCGACATTCTCGTCGTGCTGCTGCCGTTGACCGAGCAGACCACGGGCATCGTCGACTACCGCCTGCTCAAGCAGCTTCGCAAGCGCAACGGGCTCGGCGGCGCGGTGCTCATCAATGCCGGGCGCGGCAAGCTGCAGAAGGACGCCGACATCGCGCGCGCGCTGGACGACGGCACGCTGAAGGAAGCCAGCCTCGACGTGTTCGAGATCGAGCCGCTGCCGAAGACCAGCCCGCTGTGGACGCATCCGCGCGTCTTCGTGACGCCGCATTCAGCCGCCACCTCCGACCCGTCCCATCTCGTCGGCCCGATGCTCGAGCAGATGGAAGCCTTCGAGCGCGGCGAACCGCTCGCCAACCTCGTCGATCGCAAGGCCGGATACTAACGTTCAGTCCGTCAGTAATTCTCAGGGCCGCCTGAAGCCGGTCGGGCCGCCGTAGAGGTAGCCGATGCGGTCGATGGCCTCGCCGAGCCCCTCGCGCGAGACCAGCATGGTGTGGCCGTTGGCATGGATGATCGTTTGCGGATCGACCATGATCGCGACATGGCCCTTCCAGAATACAAGATCGCCGCGCCTGAGATCGGCCCGGTCTGCGCCAGGCTCGATCGCCGCGCCGATCGTCGCCGCCTGCATGTCGGTGTCGCGCAGCACGTCTCGCCCGGCCATGCGCATGGCGAGTTGCACCAGGCCGGAGCAATCGATGCCGAAGGCGCTGGCCCCGCCCCAGAGGTAGGGCGTCATCAGGAGATCCTCGGCCACAGCGACGAAATCGTCGGCACGCCGGTCGGCCTCGCCGAGATGGGCGGCGATCATGGCGCCGCCGCTGGCCAGCAACGCATACCGCGTGCCCCGCGTCTCGGCGAAGTCGCGCACCGTCACCGCCGATCCCATCGACAGTTCGCCCATGCGCGGCAGCTTCAGGTCGGGACCCGGATAGATGAAGCTCCGGGGCGCGTGGACGACATGGGTCGGCGCTTCGCCCGGCCCGAGCGCGCCGCCGGAGACGTAGCCGACATAACCATCGCGGGCGGCCTGGACCCAGGCCCAGCCTTCCGCCTCGTCGAAGACCGTCACCGCGTCGCCGCAGAGGAGTTGGGTGTCGAGACCGGCGTCCGGGCGCGGTTCCCTGAGCAGGTCCGCCACCGGCTGGACGATCCGCGCCGGACGCCCGTCGACGAAGCGCTCGGCGGCAACCTTGCCCTGGAGCCTTGCGTCGGCGAGATCGGGACGGAAGGCGTGCAGTCTCTTGTCGTGGGCGGTCAAAGCGGGAGTTCCTGTGCCTTGGCGATGATAGCATCGCCGAAACGCTCGACATAGAGCGCGCCCTCGACGGTGCGCCTGATGAGGACGTTGCGCCTGTCCTTCTCGTCGCGATGGCGCGAAACGAGCTTCAGGGCGCCCATCGTATCCAGCGCCCGCGTAATGACCGGCTTGGTGACCTCGAGCTTCGCCGCCAGACCGCGCACCGTGTGCGGCGGCGGATCGAGATAGATGGTGAGCAGGATCGCCATCTGGCGCACGGTCAAATCGGGCGCTTCGTCACGCACCTCCGAGAGAGAAACCTGCTGCCACAGACGCAGCGCTTGCAACGGTCGCAGAACGATCATGACGCCAGTATAGCGCGAAATCGTTTCGCATCCGTATCATTTGCCGGTCGCATTGCGCCGGCTTGCGGCTGCGCGGCCTAACCGTAGCGCCTGGCGATCACCTGTTCGAGCGCGCGAATCCCCTGCGCTTCGCCGCCGGCGGGACCGTGCGGCCGGTCGGTGGGGTTCCAGGCGAAGATGTCGAAATGCGCCCAGCTCCTCGCCCGCTCGACGAAGCGCCTGAGGAAAAGCGCAGCGGTGATCGATCCGGCGAAGCCATCGGATGTGACGTTGTTCATGTCGGCGACCTTCGACGACAGCTTTGCGTCATAGGGCCGCCAGAGCGGCATGCGCCAGAGCGGGTCCTCCAGGCCGGCGGACGCCGCGGCGAGTTCGGCGGCAAGCGCCTCGTCGTCGGTGTAGAAGGGCGGAAGTTCGGGGCCGAGCGCCACGCGCGCGGCGCCGGTCAGCGTCGCCATGTCGACGAGGAGCGACGGCGCCTCCTCGTCGGCGAGAGCCAGCGCGTCGGCGAGCACCAGCCGCCCCTCGGCGTCGGTGTTGCCGATCTCGACGGTCGTGCCCTTGCGGCTCCTGAGGACGTCGCCGGGGCGGAAGGCGTTGCCGGAGATCGCGTTCTCCACCGCCGGGATGAGCACGCGCAACCTGACCTTCAGCCCGGACGCCATGATCATCGACGCGAGGCCGAGGACGTTGGCGGCGCCGCCCATGTCCTTCTTCATGTGCAGCATGCTCGACGGCGGCTTGATGTCGAGGCCGCCGGTGTCGAAGCAGACGCCCTTGCCGACCAGCGTGACCTTCGGCGCGCCGCGCGGCCCCCAGACCATGTCGACGAGGCGTGGCGCCTTGTCGGACGCACGGCCGACCGCGTGGATCATCGGCAGGTTGGCGGCCAGGAGATCGTCGCCGCTGGTGACGGAAACCTTCGCCTTGTGGCTGCGCGCCAGCGCCCGGACCGCCGCCTCAAGCTCGTCGGGGCCCATGTCGTTGGTCGGCGTATTGACGAGATCGCGCGCGAGGAAGGCGGCTTCCGAGGCGCGCGCGAGATAGGCGGCGTCGGCCCCGGAGGGAACGGCCAGGCGGATGCTGGCGCGCGGCTTCTTGCCGTAGCGGGTGAACATGTAGCCGCCGAGCAGCATGCCGAGCGCGGCCAGCGTCGGCTTCTCCGGCGCCGCCGCGAAATGCCAGTCGCCGTCGGGCAGGGACTTTGCAAGCGCGCCTGTGGCCAGTGCCGGGCGGCCGTCGGCCTTGCCGATGCCGAACAGCACGCCGGCGACCTCGCCGCCGGCGCCAGGCAGCAGCAGCGACTGGCCGGCTTCGCCCTTGAAGCCCGCGGCCTTGGCCCAGGCGGAAGCCGCGGCGTCGAGCCCCGCCCCCTTGAGGTCGCCGCCGGCGACCAGGTGGATCGGGCGCGACGAACGCGGCTTCTTTGCGACGAGTTGGACAGGCATGCGAAACGTCCTTGCACGGCGCCGGCGGCGCGCTCTTAACCATCCGTTAGGGTTAACGGAATATTGCTTCTGTTCGGCGCCGGACGCTCGGGAAGTCCGCCGCGCGATGGGAGACCCGGCGCAGATGTTGACCACCCGCTCGATGAACGCAACCGGAAAACGACTTCTTCGGGCGACGGTGGCGATCACCATCGCGGTGGGCGTCGCCGGCTGCGGCACCAGCAAGATGACCACCGGCTCGGTGTCGAAGTCCGGACGGGCCGTCGAACAGATGTCGGCGCAGGAACTGGCCAGTGCCAGCACGTCGCTCGGCAAGACCTACGCGTCCAACCCCTCCGACAAGCCGACCGCGATGAAATACGCGCAGGTGCTGCAGATGAACGGCAACAGCGAGCAGTCGCTCGCCGTGATGCGCAAGCTCGCCATCGACTATCCGAAGGACCGCGACGTTCTCGCCGCCTATGGCAAGGCGCTCGCCGGCGCCGGCGAACTCGAGCCGGCGCTCGACGCGGTGCGCCGCGCGCAGACTCCGGAGTATCCGGACTGGAAGCTTTTGTCGGCGGAGGCGGCGATCCTCGACCAGCTCGGCCAGTCGGCCGAGGCGCGCACGCTCTACCGCCGCGCGCTCGACCTCAAGCCGAACGATCCGTCGATCCTGTCCAATCTCGGCATGTCCTATGTGCTGCAGGGCGACCTGAAGACTGCGGAAACCTACATGCGTTCAGCTTCCGAGCAGCGCGGCGCGGACAGCCGTGTGCGGCAGAACCTGGCGCTGGTGGTCGGCCTGCAGGGCCGCTTCGACGAGGCGGAACGCATCGCCAGCCAGGAGCTTTCCCCGGAGCAGGCGCAGGCCAACGTCGCCTACCTGCGCAAGATGCTGGCGCAGCAGAACGCCTGGAGCCAGCTCAAGGACGAAGACAAGAAAAAGAAGAAGTCCGCGACCAACTGATCGCACGCGTCAGCCGAACGAAAAAGGCCGGTCGCTCGACCGGCCTTTTCTCTTGGCGCGAAGCGCGGCGCGCTATTCCTGCATCGTCTTCTGGCCGTCGCCGAAGAGGCCGCCGCGCTGGTTGACCTGGATACCGGCCGGGCCGAGGATGATGGCGAACAGCACCGGCAGGAAGAACAGGATCATCGGAACCGTCAGCTTGGGGGGCAAGGCCGCCGCCTTCTTCTCGGCCTCGTTCATGCGCATGTCGCGGCTTTCGCTGGCCAGGACACGAAGGGCATGCGCGACCGGCGTGCCGTAACGCTCCGCCTGGATCAGCGCCTGCGTCACAGACTTGACCGATTCCAGCCCGGTGCGGGCGTTGAGGTTCTCGTAGGCCTGCTTGCGCTCGGGCAGATAGGAGAGTTCGGCGTTGGTGAGGATCAGTTCCTCGGCCAGGCCGACCGACTGGCCGCCGATCTCGTCGGCCACCTTGCGGATCGCCGCCTCGATCGACATGCCCGACTCGACGCAGATCAGCATCAGGTCCAGCGCGTCGGGCCAGGCGAGTTGGATGGACTGCTTGCGCTTGGTCGCCCTGTTGTTGACGTAGAGGATCGGAGCGTAGAAGCCGGCATAGGCGGCGACGATGCAGACGAAACCCTTGATCAGCGGCGGCTGCTCGGGAAGCCCCCCGAGCACGAAGACGTAGGCGGCGGCCAGGCCGAAGAAGACGAAGGGCAGCACCAGGCGGAAGAAGAGGAACCGGGTGAGCGGATTCTGGCCGCGGAAACCGGCGACCTTCAACTTGGCAACGGTGTTGTCGTCGGCGAGCGCTCGCCTCAGGTCGAGTCGGTCGACGATCGCCCGCATGCCGATCGACTGCTCCTCGCGCAGGCCCTTGCGCCGGCGGTCGGCCTCGGCGGCCAGCCGCGCGCGCTGCTTGATGCGCAGTTCGTCACGCTCCAGCGCCACCGACTTCATCCGCGACTTCAGCGTGTTCCCCGACAGGGAGGGCATCACGGTGAAGAAGGTCGCGAAGACGGCGATGCCGACGAAAAGCGCGATGAGGAAGGCCGGGTCGGTGATCGCCTTGACGACTTGGGCAGTCATTGCATCGCACCTACACTTCGAAGTTCATCATCTTGCGCATCACGAAGATGCCGATCGACATCCAGATGCCGGAGACGCCCAGGATCAAGTGGCCGGTGCTCGTGGTGAACAGCGGCATGATGTAGTTCGGGCTGGAAAAGTAGACGAGCGTCGCCACGATGAAGGGCAGCGCGCCGATGATCGCCGCCGACGCCTTGGCCTCCATCGACAGGGCCTGCACCTTGGCCTTCATCTTCTTGCGGTCGCGCAGCACGCGCGACAGGTTGCCGAGCGCTTCCGACAGGTTGCCGCCGGCCTGGCTCTGGATCTGGATCACGATGCCGAAGAAGCCGGCCTCGGAGCACGGCATGGTTTCGGGCATGCGCAGCGCGGCGTCCGGGATCGACATGCCGAGCTGCTGCGACTCGACGATCCGGCGAAACTCCGAGCGCACAGGCTCGGGCGCCTCCGACGCGATCAGCCGGATGCCGTCGTTGAGCGGAAGACCCGACTTGACCGCGCGCACGATGATGTCAAGCGCATTCGGGAATTCATTCAGGAACGCCTTCACACGGCGCGCCCGCAGGAAGGAGACGAACCAGCGCGGCAGGCCGAACGCGCCTGCCAGGAACGCGCCCGGCAAAGTCAGCACCGGCGCCTTGAGGAAGTAGGCGCCAGCGGTGACGAGAAGTCCGCAGACGGCCGAATAAAGATAGAAGCGTTCGACTGTCACCTGCAGTCCCGCCTGCCTCAATTGGATGCGCAAGGGCGGCTTCTTGACGTTCCTGTCGGCGGCGAGCTGCTTGGCGTCGAGTTCCTTCAGCGAATCCTGGACGGACTTGCGGCGCTTGGCGGCCTCGGCGGCGCGGTCACGGTTCGCCTTGATCACCGTCCTGTCGGTCTCGGCCTTCTTGATCGTGTCGAGCCGCCGCCCGGTGGTCTGTTCCTCGCTGATCCGGTTGAACAGGAACGCATAGGCGACCGCGCCGGCGCTGAAGCCAGCGAGCGCGATGAAGGCCAGTACGGTTGTATCTATGCCAAACATGCGATCCGCCGAATTTGACTCATGCCATTCCCCGCCCCGGCCGCGACAGCCTAGTTCGCACGCTTCTCCATGGAGTCGAGCGCCGTGGCGAGCCGCTGCTCCTCGCCGAAGTAGCGGGCGCGCTCCCAGAAATGCGGCCGACCGACACCGGTCGAGACGTGCTCGCCGAGGAGCCTGCCGTTCGCGTCTTCGCCATGGATGTTGTAGAGGACGAGGTCCTGCGTGATGATGACGTCACCCTCCATGCCGATCACCTCGGTGATGTGGGTGATGCGGCGCGAGCCGTCGCGCAGGCGCGCCGCCTGGATGATGACGTCGACCGATCCGACGATGATCTCGCGCACGGTCTTCTGCGGAAGCGTGTAGCCGCCCATGGCGATCATGGATTCCATGCGGTTCAGGCATTCGCGCGGGCTGTTCGCGTGGATCGTGCCCATCGAGCCGTCATGGCCGGTGTTCATCGCCTGCAGCAGGTCGAACACCTCGGGTCCGCGAACCTCGCCGACGATGATCCGTTCGGGCCGCATGCGCAGGCAGTTCTTGACAAGGTCGCGCATGGTCACCTCGCCCTCGCCCTCGAGATTGGGCGGCCGGGTTTCCAGTCGCACGACATGCGGCTGCTGCAGCTGCAGTTCGGCCGAATCCTCGCAGGTGATGACGCGCTCCTCGCGGTCGACATAGTTGGTCAAGCAGTTGAGCAGGGTGGTCTTGCCCGAACCGGTGCCGCCAGAGACGATGATGTTGCACCGAACCCGGCCGATGATCTTCAAGACCTCGGCGCCGGCCGGTGAGATGGATGCGAACCTGACCAGCTGGTCGAGGGTCAGCTTGTCCTTCTTGAACTTGCGGATGGTGAGCGCGGCGCCGTCGATGGCGAGCGGCGGCGCGATGACGTTGACGCGCGAACCGTCCGGCAGGCGCGCGTCGCAGATCGGGCTCGATTCGTCGACGCGGCGCCCGACCTGGCTGACGATGCGCTGGCAGATGTTGAGAAGCTGCTGGTTGTCGCGGAAGCGGATGCCGGTCTGCTCGACCTTGCCGTTGACCTCGATGTAGACGTTGCGCGACCCGTTCACCATGATGTCGGCGATGTCGTCGCGCGCCAGGAGCGGCTCGAGCGGGCCGTAGCCCAGAACGTCGTTGCAGATGTCCTCGAGCAGTTCTTCCTGCTCGGCGATCGACATCGCGAAGTTCTTGATCGCGATGATGTCGTTGACGATGTCGCGGATTTCCTCGCGCGCGCTGTCGGGGTCCAGCTTGGCGAGCTGCGACAGGTCAATCGTGTCGATCAGCGCGGAGAAGACCTGGCTCTTGGTGTCGTAGTAGGAATCGCTGCGCTCGCGCTGGAGCTTGCGCGGCTCGGCCGCAAGCGGCGGCGCTTCGACCGGGCGGCGCGGCGCGGCGGGAGCAGCGGGGGCGGCGGGTGGCGGCGGCGCCTGCGTCAGGACGGCCGCGGCGTCGGCGCGCGGTTCGGCCGCCGGTTTCGCGACCGGCGCCTCGCCCTGGGGCTGCGTCGCAGGACGGAACTCGGGCTTCGTCCGCGAACCGTCGTCGTTGCCTCTTTTACCGAACATGTCCGCCCGCCGCTCCGCCGACTACTTCTTCTTCGGCGCGAATCTGCCGAGAATCCCGCCCAGTCCCGCCTTCTTCTTGGCCTTGATCTCGCTGCGTCCGGTCAGCACATGCGCCATCTCGTGCATGATCGCGACGATGGGATGCGCCGCGTCCATCTCGCCGAGCATGCGGCCGTTGTTGGACGCGTTGCCGAACAGGAGCGGCTCGAACGGGATGACCGCCATCGGCTCGATGCCGAGCGGTTCGGTGAAGTCGGCCGGCTTGATCTCCGGGCGCTTGGGGACGCCCGCCTGGTTGATGATCAGCTTCGGCGCAGGATCGTTCGGCCGCAGCCGCTTCAGCATGTCGACGATGTTCTTGGTGTTGCGCAGGTTGGCAAGCTCTGGCGTCGCGGTGACAACCACCTCGTCGGCCTTGGCCAGCGTCGCCTTGGACCAGCCGGTCCAGATATGCGGCACGTCGAGCACCAGAAGCGGCGCGCTGCGCTGCGCGGTGTCGATGATCTGCGCAAAGGCGTCCTGGTCGAAGTCATAGACGCGCTCGAGCGTCGAGGGCGCGGCGAGCAGCGACAGGTGTTCGGAGCACTGCGCCAGCAGGCGATCGAGATAGACCTCGTCGATGCGTTCGGGCGAGAAGACGGCCTCGGCGATGCCCTGCGCAGGATCCTGGTCGAAGTTGATGTTGGCTGTGCCGAAGGCGAGGTCGAGATCGGCGACCGTCACTTCGGATTCGAACAGCGACGACATCGTCCAGGCGACGTTGTGGGCGATCGTCGAGGAGCCGACGCCCCCCTTGGCGCCGATGAAGGCGATGGAGCGGCCGATCGGATCGGAGTCGGGATCGACGAAGATCGTCGAGACCACGCTGACCATGTCGGCCATGGAGATCGGCGCGACGATGTATTCGGAAATGCCCGAGCGGATCAGCTCGCGATAGAGGCCGACGTCGTTGTAGTGGCCGATGACGATGACCTTCGTCGTCGGATCGCAATATTCGGCGAGCTCGTTGAGCGACTGGAGCATCTCGCGCGGCTCCTTGCGCGACTCCAAAATGATCAGGTTGGGCGTAGGCGCCGACTGGTAGAGTTCGATCGCCGTCGCCACCCCGCCCATGTGGACCTTGAGATGGGCCTTCGCCATGCGGCGGTCTTCGCCGGCGCGCTCGATCGGCTGGGCGACGCCCTCGGTTTCGCAGAACGCCTGGATGGAGATGCGCGGCACCGGACGCAGCGCCTGCATGGCCGCGACCTCGTTCGCCTCGGTCTCCTCGTAAGCCAGATTCGTCATATCGCCCTACCCCAGTTGCCGACCGGCTCAGTATCCAATGTTCTGGTTGAAGAATGTGTCACCGCGCTGGTACTCGCCGATAATGGTTCCGCGGTTGTCGGCATCGATCGGAGTGGGCTTGCGCGGCCCCAGCAGATCCTCCGGATTGGCGACCTGTGCGGCGACGTTGTTCTGGTAGGAGCAGCCGAAATTCGCGTAGTGCTTGTTCTCGCTGGTCTCGAGCATGTCCTTCGGCCAGCGGCCGCACTTTCCGGTCTGCGCCCGCATTCCGGCGAAGGACACGCGCACCGGCGCCGACACTTCCTCCGGGCCGGCCTGGTAGGATGCCATCATGATGCGGCTTCCGGGCACGCCGTTCTTCTTCGCGATGTGCGCGAAGTCCCGTGCGGCGTCAGTCGCGGCGACCGCGTTGGGCGATCCGGACGGCGTGATGATGTTCAGCACCGGCGCGGCGGAACTGTCGTATCCGACGAGGAAGCCCTCCAGCGACGCGCGCTGCGAGGCGGTGGCGCCGCGGTCGCTGGCGCCGACCGGCAGGTCGAGCGTCTCTTCCTTCTCGGCGATGATGATCGGATGGTTGGTCCGGTAGTCGTCGGGGATCGCACCCACGACAACCGAGTCGCGCTTCTGGAAGGCCGCGCATCCGGAAAGCAGGCCGACCGTCACGACCGCCAGCACGAGACCAGCTCCCCTCGGGGCCGGCGCTGCGGTTCTCGTCTTGAACACCTTAGACATGCCCAGGTTCCCACTCACTTGTAGATGAAACCCACGACGCCGTGATAGCGGCCGTTGGGAAGATCGGTCTTCATGGTGCCGTAGACGCGGTTGACGCGGCCAAGGAACATGCCGGCGCCGTCGCTGGCGGCGTTGAAATTGTCGTCCGGCTTGGCGAGCTGGTTCCGCGCCGTCGGGCGGGCGATGTAGGGCGTCACGATGATGACGAGTTCCGTCTCGTTGCGGATGAATTCGCGGCTGCGGAAAAGCGTGCCGAGCACCGGCAGCTTCGACAGGCCGGGCAGGCCGTTCACCGCCTGCTTGACGTCGTCGCGGACAAGGCCGGCGATCATCATGGAACCGCCCGACGGAAGTTCCACGGTGGTATCGGCGAGACGCTTTCGGATCGACATCATGTTGACCGTCATGCCTCTCTGAACGGGTCTGGCGAAGGCCGGAGACTCGTTGGTGGGCTCCGAGACGGATGTGCGCACCTTCAGGCTGATGCGTCCCGGAGAAAGCACCACCGGCTTGAACTCAAGTCCGATTCCGTACTCGATCTTCTCGTACGACAGCTGGACTCCGCCATCCTGGTTGTCATCGCTCTTTGCGGAACTGATGCTGTTCAGCATGTTGAACTCGCCACCGACCCGGAACGTCGCCTGCTCACCCGACACTGCGGTGANGCCGTACTCGATCTTTTCGTACGACAGCTGGACTCCGCCATCCTGGTTGTCATCGCTCTTTGCGGAACTGATGCTGTTCAGCATGTTGAACTCGCCACCGACCCGGAACGTCGCCTGCTCGCCCGACACTGCTGTGAGCGTGGGTTCCGCGAGGGTCTTCATGACGCCGGCCTGCTCCATCGCCTGCAGATATGCGTCGATCGCGGAGGTGGCGATGCCGGCGCTTGAAGGCACGATGCCGCCGAGACNTCCGTACTCGATCTTCTCGTACGACAGCTGGACTCCGCCATCCTGGTTGTCATCGCTCTTTGCGGAACTGATGCTGTTCAGCATGTTGAACTCGCCACCGACCCGGAACGTCGCCTGCTCACCCGACACTGCGGTGAGCGTGGGCTCCGCGAGGGTCTTCATGACGCCGGCCTGCTCCATCGCCTGCAGATATGCGTCGATCGCGGAGGTGGCGATGCCGGCGCTTGAAGGCACGATGCCGCCGAGGCCCATGGGGTTCTCGCTGATGGCGCCCCAGTTGATCCCGTTGGAGGAGCCCTGAGCCATCAGGCCGACGTTGAGCTGCTTCATCACGTTGCGGCTGATCTCGGCAACCGTCACCTTCAGCATCACCTGGTCCTCGCCGATGATCTGGATCAGGTTGACGATGCCGCTGATCTGGCGCGTGGAGTCCGGATTGTCGATGTCGACGCCGCCGCCGTCGCTGCTCGCGGCCGCGGTCTGCGAATATTGTCCGGTCGTCGCCTCGCCGCCGCGCACCAGCATGTTGGCGATCTGGGCGGCGCGGGCCGAATCCAGCGGCGTGTCCACGGTGCCCGTCAGCACCACGTTGTCGTTGATCAGTTCGACCTTCACGTCCGACGTCGGGATGAAGCGCTTGATGTATTCCTCGACGCCCGCGGTGTCGCGCTCGACCTGGAGGTCGAGGCTGACGATCTGCTCGCCGCCCGCGCCGAAGACAAAGATGTTGGTCTCGCCTACGGCCTTGCCGAACAGGTAGATGCGGCGCGCCGTGCGGGTGACCGCGTCGGCGACCGCCGGATTGGCGACGAGGATGTCGTAGGCATCCGCCGGGAGATCGATGACGACCGACTTGTTGAGGCCGAGCTTGACGGCCTGCGTCGCCACCATCGAACCGACGCCGGCCTGGCTCCTGTCGGCGCCGCCGTTCAGCTGGCCGCCCGCCTGTGCGCCGCCCTGCAGGGCCGAACCGCTCAGGAGCAGCACGAACGCCGCGGCCGCGACGACCGCCCTGCGTCCCGTCGCCGGCAATGCTGTCCGTGAAGTCATTTCCTTGCTCCCACTTCGGAAACCTCGCCGGACTTGATCAGCCGGATCGAACCGCGCCGGCCGTTGCCGGACACCAGATAATCGGCCTCGTCCGTCACCTTTTCCTGGGTATCGACGACTGCGCGCAGCGACAGCGTGAGGCGGTCAGCCAGTTGCTGGGCGACCGTGATGATCTCCGCCTGCTGCGGCGTTAGCTCGAGGGTCGCGGTCTCGCCGACCTTGACCCGGCGTCCCTCCTCGTCCTCCTGGATCGCCTGGTCGATGGCCAGCACGCGGATGTTCTTGAGGATCGTTTCGGTGACGAAACCGCCGGTCGTCGAAGCCGTGTCGGAACGGCGCGTCATGATGACGTCGACATAGTCGTTGGGCAGAATGAAGCCGCCGGCCGACGTGTCCGCCGCGACCTGCGTGGCCACCGCGCGGTAGCCGGCGGGCAGGATCGAGGACATGAAACTCTGCCCCTCGCCGATGAGCTTCGACTTGCGCAGCGGCTCGCCGGAATACATCGCGACGCGGGCGATGGCGCCCTTGTAAGTCTCGAGCGCCTCTGGGTCGTTGTCGCGGGTGATGTAGTTCTCGTTGATGCCTTCGGTCGGCCAGGACTGCCATTCGAGCTGGTCGCCGACGGGCGCGCCCATCGGAACGTCGCCGCCGAGAGCCAGTACCTCGGTGAGATCGATGGCGGGTGCCTGCGGCCCCTGTTCCACGATCACCTCGGGAGGCGGGGCGACCATCATGTTCTTCGCGACGTAGCCAGCGCCGCCCGCCGCCGCGACCGCAACTCCCAGAATTATCAGTCGGGATGCCGCCATTGTCCAAACCCTCGCCTTGGCAATACCCTCAAGCCAAGGCCGACAATGCGGGGGCAATCGTCAAATTACGGTTAATGCAGTGCTTACGAACGTGATTAATCGAAAGTTTATGCGGCGAGAGCCGCCCGCCTACTGGGACGCCAGGCTTTGCAGCGCCCACGCCATCAGCGGCGACGACGGATAGGTGACGAGGCCGCCGAGCCCGAGCGCGATGCCATAGGGAATGCCGGTCTTGCTGTCGGCGAGGTGACGCAGGAACGGGTTTCCTCCCGTATAGACGGCAAGCGCTGAGTTGCGGTAGCCGACGATGGCGAGCGTGAGCGCGCCGCCGATGAAGGTCGACACCACGAGATATTCGACGAGATTGAGGCTGAGCCCCATCCATATGGCGGTGGCCGACATAAGCTTGGCGTCGCCGCCCCCCATGCCGCCCAGCGCGAAAAGGCCAAAGGTCACCGCCAGGACCAGCGCCCCGGCCGCGAAATGCGCGCCGACGGCGGCCCAGCCCATGCCAGTCAGCGGCGCGACCACGGCGAACACGGCGATAAGCAGCAGCGACACGCGGTTGGCGATGGTCATGGAGAGCATGTCGGACAGCGCCGCGAAGACCATGCAGAACGGGAAAACGACGAAGATAAGCGCTTCAAGCATGGAACAGCTCCCGAAGGGCGACGCACCCAGGCCCAAGTGATAAGGCAACGCCCTTAACCGGCCGTGAAAAGCAGAGGTTGAATTCTCTTCACCAAAACGAAAAGGCCGCCCGGTGGGCGGCCTTTCCAAGTCCGACCGGACGAACCGGCGCGGGATGGGATTAGTTCAGTTCGCTGGCGATGTCGTTGAACTTTTCGCCGATCGAGTTGCCGACGGCGCCGGCGCCAACCATGATGGCCAGAGCGATGAGGGCGGCGATCAGACCGTATTCGATGGCGGTCGCGCCGGACTCGTCCTTCACGAAACGTGCAAAGATGTTGGACATGCTAGAGCTCCTACTCCGTGTTACAGCACTTCCGTCAACTTCTGTGACTGGTTGATCGGATGGTCCGGACTGTAGGCGGAAGCTCTTTCGATCGACTTAAGAAACAGCCTTACCGAAACGTTGCGGCCACCAATTCCCGCATTGGTTAACGCCGATGAAACAGCACGGCCGGCAGGCCATCCTGTTGCCGGCCGAACCGCGCCCCTTATGGAATACGGTGTCGAACACGGCCGCCGCCCAACCCGCGGCACGCCCGCAAGGCTGCAAGCAAAGCCTCGATCGGGCCGGCTTAACCGTTGGTTCACCAATATCCTTCATCTTCCGTTGAACCTGTTCCACGGAGAGCCGTTATGGCGAAGCTTGGTTTGACCCTCGGACTTCTGGTCCTGGCCGCCTCGGCACTTCCGGCGCACGCCGAGACCGGGATCGAGGTGACGATGAACCAGGCCAAGATCGTCAAGCTGTCGCGGGCAGCCGACACCATCGTCATCGGCAATCCCGAGATCGCCGACGCCTCGGTGCAGGACGCATCGACCATCGTGCTCACCGGCCGCGGCTTCGGCGTGACCAACCTCGTGGTCTTCGACCAGGAGGGGCTGCCCATCGTCGACGAGCAGGTGACGGTGAGCCGCTCGACCGCCTCGACGGTGCGCATCTACCGGCGCGCGTCGGTCCAGACGCTTTCGTGCACGCCCTATTGCGAGGGTTCCTACAAGACGGAAGCCGAACAGACCTCCGAAAGCGAACTGAGCGGCCACTAGGCAGCCATCGCGCGGCGTCGGCGGCGCAGCGCCCGCCGGCAGCGCCGATGTTAATGCCCGGTAAATACCGGCGCTACAATTGCGACCGTCCGCAAAACGCGACTTCAACCGGAATGTCCTAGGGTCCAGCCGACAACGCACGAAGACCGGCGGGACCCGACATGAGCACGCAGAACGGACAGATCGCGAAGGCGCGCCGGTGGGGCTTTCCTGCGCGCTTTTTTCGCAACGACAGCGGTGCGACGGCTGTCGAGTTCACACTGCTGTCGATTCCCTTCGCCATCCTCGTCTTCGCCATCCTGGAAAGCTGCATCTCCTTCGCCGGGCAGCAGCTGATGGCCAACATCACCGACGACGTGGCCCGCCAGATCCGGACGGGCCAGTTGCGGCCGGCCGACATCACCAAGGAATCGCTCGAGACGCTAATCTGCGACAGGCTGGAGATCATAGTCGCCGAGGACTGCCCCGGGCTGGAGGTCGACCTGCGCGAGTTTCCGACCTTCGCCGCCGCGGCCGCCGTGCGCATCAAGCTGACAGCCGACCGGGACCTCGACACCAGCGACTTCGACATCAAGCCGGGCCTGTCGATGTCGAAGAACATGCTCAGGGTCTTCTACAAATGGCCCATCATCACTGACTTCATGTCGAAGCTCGTCTCTAACCTGAAGGACGGCAAGACGCTGCATTTCGCGACGGTCACCTGGCAAAACGAACCGTTCGACGACTGAAAACCGCTTCGTTGGGGCGAAGTCCGGAAGGAAGGAAATGTCTGTGTATTGGGCGGCGGGTATTCTTGACCATGCAAGGCGGTTGCGGCGCGACAGGCGCGGCGTTGCGGCGCTCGAGTTCGCGCTGATCGTGCCGCTCCTGCTGATGCTCTACTTCGTGACGATGGAAGTCGCGCAGGCGATCGAGGCAAACAAGAAGGTCGGCCGGGTCGGCAGCATGGTGGCCGACCTGGTCACGCAGCAGCAGACCATGTCGAAGACCGAACTCGAAGGCATCATGCGGATCGGCGAGGCCACGCTCCAGCCCTACAACCGAAGCGCGCCCAATATCGAGATCACCGCGATCGAGGTCACCGACGAAGCGACACCGAAGATCCAGGTCGTATGGTCCCGAAAACTGGTGAACGGCTCGTTCAGCGCCGGCAAGACGGTGGGCACCCCGGTCGTGATCCCGCCGGCGCTGCGGATCAAGGGCAGCTTCCTCGTCAGAGCCGACGCCACGCTTGCCTATCAGCCCGTCATCACCTGGGCCGCGTCCGCCAAGTCGACGCTTGGCCTGGCCTCGGCGTTCGACAGCATCGCCATGTCGGAGACCTACTATCTCAGGCCCCGCATGAGCATGACCATTCCCTGTTCAGACTGCTAGCCACGAACCGGCGGGCATTCGTAAGCCGGGAAACCCGACCCGCCCTATTGCGTATCCGACGCCAGCACGATCCCGGCCATCGCGCTCAGCGCCTGCCGCAGGTCGAAGAACATCGTGGCGGTGGCGTAGAGGATGACGAAGACGGCTCCGTAGTACACCGGCTGGCTGCGCACCATCGCGCGCTCGGCAAGCGCGATCAGGCGACGCGGCGGGACATGCGCCACCGCCAGAACGGACGCCACGCCGATCGCGCCGCCGGCCATGATGTCGCTCGGATAGTGATAGCCCGCATAGATACGGGGCAGGCTGGTGACCACCAGCGCCCACAGCAGGCAGACGACGCCCAGCGGCCGTGATCCCAGGAACACCGCCGTCGCCAGCGCAAAACCCAGCGCGGCCGTGTCGCTGGGGATCGAACTCCAGTCGGCCGGTATGTCGGAATCGGTGCCGAACGGTATCCGGAAGCCCGGAATGTCGGCGAAGATGGGCCTGGGACGTTCGGAGATGTTCTGGGCGATACGCGCGACCAGGAGCGCGAGGAACACGCCGCCAAGCGCGACGACGAAGGTGCGGTTGGTGTCGCTGCCGGACTTCCGCATCAACGCAACCACCAGGACCGCAGTGACGATCGGCAGCAGCCTGACCGAGTCGAGCATCATGAAGTCGACGACGGTCCTGTCCAGTATCTGGGATCGCTGGGAGAAGCCGTTGATCCACGCGATCAAGGGATAGTCGATATTCGTATCAAGCCATTCAAACAAGGTGTTCGTCCCGCCCCCGGTCGGCGCAATGGATACAGAAAGCCGCACCTATTCAATGGCATGTCGAATTTTCGGTTAATGAGCAGGCTGACGGCGAGGCGGATCCGTCCCGCCCAGCCGCCGTCCGGAATTGCCAATCCCAATGGCAGCCCCTATGTCTCGTCCGATCTCCCCTGGCAACAGGAGCCAACATAGTCCAATGGCGCGTGCGTTCCTGTTCGTCCTCGACTCCTTCGGCGTAGGCGACGCCGACGACGCCGCCCGGTTCGGCGATGTCGGATCGAACACCTTCGGCCACATCGCCGAGGCCTGCGCTGCCGGCCGGGCGAACCGCGAAGGACTGCGCCAGGGGGCGCTCGAGTTGCCCAACATGATGGCGCTCGGTCTCGGTCGGGCGGCGGGCGCCGCCGGGTGGCATCAGGCCGCCGGCGCGCCGGTCGCAGCTTGCGCCTTCCACGGCGCCGCACAGGAGGTCTCGTCCGGGAAGGACACGCCGTCGGGCCACTGGGAAATCGCCGGGCTGCCGGTGCCCTTCGAATGGGGGTATTTCCCCAAGGCAGTGCCCGCCTTCCCCGCGGAACTGACCGATGCGATCATCCGCGATGCCGGCCTGCCCGGCATCCTCGCCGGTTGCCACGCCTCGGGAACCGAAGTCATCGAGACGTTCGGCGAGGAGCACATCCGCACCGGCAAGCCCATTTTCTACACGTCGGCGGATTCGGTGATCCAGATCGCCGCGCACGAGCGGCATTTCGGGCTCGAGCGCCTCTACGGACTCTGCCAGATCGCCCGCAGGCATGCCGACAGCCTGAATATCGGCCGCGTCATCGCGCGCCCGTTCGTCGGCGAGCGCGCCGGCGACTTCAGGCGCACCGCCAACCGGCGCGACTACGCCGTGCCGCCGCCGGAGCCGACCCTGCTCGACCGGCTGGTCGGGCGCGGCTCCAGGGTCATCGGGGTCGGCAAGATCGGCGACATCTTCGCCCACCGCGGCGTCAGCGAGGTGCGCAAGGCCGTCGGCAACATGGCGATGTTCGACACCGCCCTTGGGGCGATGGCCGACGCGGGCGACGGCGACCTTGTGTTCGCCAACTTCGTCGACTTCGACACGGAGTTCGGGCACCGCCGCGACGTCGCCGGCTACGCCGCCGCGCTCGAGGCGTTCGACCGCCGGGTGCCGGAGGCGCTGGCCAGGCTCCTCCCGGGCGACCTGCTCGTCTTCACCGCCGACCACGGCAACGATCCGACATGGCCCGGGACCGACCACACGCGAGAACGGGTGCCCGTCTTCGGCATGGCGCCCGGCCTGCCCGGCGGCGATGTGGGACTGCGGCCAACCTTCGCCGACATCGGAGAGACCGTCGCCGAACATCTCGGGCTTGCGCCCGGCCGGCACGGCGCCTCCTTCCACGGGATCATCGCCGGCCATGCCTGAACTGCCGGAGGTGGAGACTGTCCGCCGCGGGCTGCAGCCCGCCATGGAAGGCGCGCGCATTCTCTCTGTGGAGATGCGGCGGCCCGACCTGCGCTTTCCCTTCCCGTCGGGCTTTGCCGAACGCCTGGCCGGCAAGCGGATCGTCGCGCTTGGAAGGCGCGCCAAGTATCTGACGGCCGAGATCGAGAATGGCCCGCTCCTGATCTGCCATCTCGGCATGTCCGGTTCGTTCCGCATCGAAGAGGACGGCGCGGCTTCGACGAGCGACGCCTTCTACCACGAACGGTCCAAGTCGACGGCGCACGACCATGTCGTGTTCCACCTCGCCTCCCCGGACGGGAAACGGTCACAGGTGGTATACAACGACCCGCGCCGCTTCGGCTTCATGCTGTTCGCCGACGAGAACAACCAGCACCCGATGCTGGACGGGCTCGGCGTCGAGCCGACCGGCAACGCGCTCGACGCCAGGCTGCTGTCGGACCTGCTGCGCGGCCGCGCATCGCCGCTCAAGGCGGCGCTGCTCGACCAATCCGTGATCGCCGGGCTGGGCAACATCTACGTGTCGGAGGCGCTGTGGCGCGCCGGGCTGTCGCCGCGGCGGCGCGCCGGAACCATCGCATCGGCGCGGGGAGCGCCTGGCGCGCGCGCCGAACGCCTGGCGTCCGCCATCCGCTCGGTCATCGCCGACGCGATCGAGGCCGGCGGTTCGTCGCTGCGCGACTATGTCCGTGCCGACGGCTCGCTCGGCTATTTCCAGCATTCCTTCTCGGTCTACGACCGCGAGGGCGAGCCCTGCCGCAAGAAGGGCTGCCCCGGCATCGTCGCGCGCATCGTCCAGAGCGGGCGCTCGACGTTCTACTGCCCGACCTGCCAACACTGAACGCCCGCCGGGCGCCAAAGAGGAGTACTCCACGATGTCCTATGAAACGATCCTCGTCGAGACACGTGGAAAGGTCGGGCTCGTCACGCTCAATCGTCCGAAGGCGCTGAACGCGCTAAACGCGCAGGTGCTGGCGGACCTGCTCGCCGCCTTCCGGGCGTTCGACGCCGATCCCGCCATTGCGGCGTCGGTGCTGACCGGATCGGAAAAGGCTTTCGCCGCCGGCGCCGACATCAAGGAGATGCAGTCGCGCGACTATGTCGACATGTACGTCGCCGACGCCTTCGCCGGCTGGGACGATTTCGCCCGCATCCGCAAGCCGATCATCGCTGCCGTGGCCGGCTATGCGCTCGGCGGCGGCTGCGAACTGGCGATGATGTGCGACTTCATCATCGCCGGCGACAACGCCAAGTTCGGGCAACCCGAGATCACGCTCGGCGTCATGCCCGGCATGGGAGGGTCACAGCGACTCACCCGCTTCGTCGGAAAGTCCAAAGCGATGGACATGGTGCTCACCGGCCGCATGATGGATGCCGCCGAGGCTGAACGCTGCGGACTGGTTTCGCGCGTCGTGCCGGCGGACGACCTGATGGCGGAGGCGCTGACGGCGGCTTCCCGGATCGCCGAATTCTCGTTGCCGGCGGTGATGATGGCCAAGGAGGCGGTCGACCGGGCCTACGAGACCACCCTGTCGGAAGGCCTGCGCTTCGAGCGCCGTCTGTTCCATTCGATGTTCGCCCTGGAGGACCAGAAGGAGGGCATGGCGGCCTTCGTCGAGAAACGTCCCGCGCGTTTTCTCGACCGCTGACCTGTTTCCGCCTAAACCGCGTTGACGCGTCGTAAAAGCTGCACTATAAGCCCGCACCAACCGAGGCGGCCTGGCGGCTGCCCGTTTGTTTTTTTGCGCGCCGGCCGTTTTCGCAAGGCGCTTGTTGACCAGACACGAAGAGAGGCTTCATGGCCAATACATCCTCGGCCAAAAAGGCGGCGCGCAAGATGCAGCGCAAGGCTGCCATCAACACGAACCGGCGCTCGCGCGTCCGCACCTTCGTCCGCAAGGTCGAAGAGGCGCTGGCCGCCGGCGACAAGACCGCCGCAGAGGCAGCGTTCAAGGCCGTGCAGCCTGAGCTGATGCGCGCCGCGTCCAAGGGCGTGATGCACTCCAACACCGCATCGCGGAAAGTCTCGCGCCTCGCGCAGCGGGTCAAGTCGCTCTCCGCCTGAGCGCCCTTCCGTCACTTCCAGGACTGCCCCACCCGGCGCCCCGCGCCGGGTTTTTGTTTTGCCGGACAATGGCTTGGCGACCGTCCGTCGGACTGCCATCCAGCCGCCCTTTGCAGGGCCTCTTTGCTTTGCCGGCAGGGGCGCGGTTTGCAGACCCTGCAGACAGTCGCACCCCGTCTTTCGCCGCAATTTGTCCAGCATAAAAAATGCTGTTATTTCAGATAGTTGCGGGTGGTTATCCACACATTCCACAAGACGCAACCGCCAGTCAGGGGGCTGGCGGCTGTCAAGCGTTTTATTTCGAAAAATTTGTGCTCGC
Organism: Mesorhizobium marinum; assembly: GCF_040813675.1. Taxonomy (NCBI): domain Bacteria; kingdom Pseudomonadati; phylum Pseudomonadota; class Alphaproteobacteria; order Hyphomicrobiales; family Phyllobacteriaceae; genus Mesorhizobium; species Mesorhizobium marinum. The sequence goes on from NZ_JBFOCI010000004.1 coordinate 245,368, forward strand.
GCGGTTCCTTCCGGCGGCGCTTCGGAACCGTTTGAATCACAACGGCTTTGCTGAAATCGGACTTCGCGGGAGCTCTTGAATCGTCCCCGAAGGGACCTCGATTCATTAAAAATCAGTTAGCCCCGCACTTGCCCAGACCTTCGCCGTTTTTGTAAGGTCTCCCCATCACAGCGGACGGGCCTCGGCCCCCGACAGACCAGCCAAATACGGCGAAGTTTGCAGCATGGATGATTCCGTGCGGGGGACGTTATTGTCCGCTGGGACACAAGTGGGGTTAGCATCAGCGAGTGAGCAGGTCGTGTCCGGCGCCGCCGGACCGACGGGGTGTCCTTTTGCCGGCGTCAAGCGGCATGCCGGCGGGGAGACATCGCGATCACGCTGACCTGACCCAGAGAGTAAAGCGTACGGCTGCTAGGCGGACAGCCGGGCGGCTCGGAGCGGGAGGCGGCACAGCCGCGACCCTTCCGATGCTGTCGAAATTCGAGGAACGGGGATTGAACGACATGCAAAGCGGCGTCGAGAGGGAAACCAGGGGTGGCCTTCCCTTTCCTGTGACTATGACCGAGGGGAACGATATGGCGGCTTCGTCCGATGCGGAGAGGATTTTCGAACGCGTAAAGGTTCAGTTGAAAGCCAAGCTCGGCAGCGAGGTCTACTCCAGCTGGTTCGGGCGCATGAAGCTCGCCGAGGCCTCCAAGGGCATTGTCCGCCTGTCGGTTCCCACCGCCTTCCTGAAGTCGTGGATCAACGGCCACTATCTCGACCTGATCGCCGAGATCTGGCGCCAGGAAGAGCCTGACCTGTTCCGCATCGAGGTTCTGGTGCGCAGCGCCACCCGCCAGTCCCGACAGGCCGCCGACAGCGAGATGGAGCCCGTGCGCAAGCCGGCGCGGCCGGCGCAGACCGCGCTCGGCTCCGGGACGATCGCCAAGGCCGAAAGCGCGCCCGCGCCACGCACCAACGGCACAGCACCCGTGCCAGAGTTCCGCCAGGGCGTGCTCGGCTCGCCGCTCGACCAGCGCTACACGTTCCAGTCCTTCGTCGAGGGACCGTCGAACCGAGTGGCGCTTGCGGCGGCGCGCGCCGTCGCGGAATCCGCCTCGCGCTTCAATCCGCTGTTCCTGCATGCGACCGTCGGGCTCGGCAAGACGCACCTCCTGCAGGCGATCGCCGCGGAGTCGCTCCGGCAGAATCCGAAATCGCGCGTCGTCTACCTGACGGCCGAATATTTCATGTGGCGCTTCGCCACCGCCATCCGCGACAACAATGCGCTGACGCTGAAGGAACAGCTTCGCGACATCGACCTTCTCATCATCGACGACATGCAGTTCCTGCAGGGCAAGTCGATCCAGCATGAATTCTGCCACCTGATCAACATGCTGCTCGACAGCGCCAAGCAGGTGGTGGTCGCGGCCGACCGCCCGCCGGCGGAACTGGAATCGCTGGAGCCGCGCGTGCGCTCGCGCCTGAACGGCGGCGTCGCCCTGGAAATGTCGGCGCCCGACTACACGATGCGCCTCGGCATGCTGACCATGCGCCACCAGGCGGCCAAGGCGGAAGATTCCACGATCGACATCTCGGACGAGATCCTGGCGCATATCGCGCGCACCGTGACCGGCAGCGGCCGCGAACTCGAAGGCGCCTTCAACCAGCTGCTGTTCCGCCAGAGCTTCGAGCCGCAACTGTCGATCGACAGGATCGACGAGATCCTCGGGCACATCTACCGCTCCGGCGAGCCGAAGCGCGTGCGCATCGAGGACATCCAGCGCATCGTTGCGCGCCACTACAACGTGTCGAAGACCGAGCTCCTGTCGAACCGGCGCACCCGTACCATCGTCAAGCCGCGCCAGATCGCGATGTATCTGGCCAAGGTCATGACTCCGCGTTCGCTGCCGGAGATCGGCCGCCGCTTCGGCGGACGCGACCATACGACCGTGCTGCACGCCGTCCGGAAGATCGAGGACCTCACCGGGTCCGACAATACGCTGGCGCAGGAGCTCGAACTGCTGCGACGGCTGATCAACGACCAGGCCTGACGGCCTGCCGGGACCGGCCCCAGGCGGGCCGGTCCGCCGCCCTCTCGCGCCGGCGATCCGGGCGCGACCGGCCGCCCGAAACCGCTTGGCGCGACACGCGAAAGCCGTTGGGCTGCGTTATCCCCAGAAAGCCCGCCAAACCGGCCGCGCAAGGCGCGTCGGACTTGCCTTCGGGCCGATTTTCCTGTCAGTCTGCGGCGATTCCGAAGCTGTTTCTCGGCCTGTAGCGGAATTCCGGTCCGGAACTCCGGTTCTTTCTTACAAGCGAGCTCGTCTTGTCATGCGTGTCATTCTCGAACGGTCGAACCTCCTCAAGTCGCTGAACCATGTTCACCGCGTGGTCGAGCGCCGCAACACCATCCCGATCCTGTCCAACGTGCTGCTGAACGCGACCGGAGCGATCCTCGAGATGAAGGCGACCGACCTCGACCTCGAGGTTACCGAGGCGACGGCAGCCACCGTCGAGCAGGGCGGCGCGACGACCGTTCCCGCCCACCTCCTCTACGACATCGTGCGCAAGCTGCCCGACGGGGCCGAGGTGATGCTGAAGACCGACGAGGACGGCAACGCCATGTCCGTCATCTCGGGGCGCTCGAGCTTCCGGCTGCAGTGCCTGCCGCAGTCCGACTTCCCGGAACTCACCGCTGGTTCGTTCTCGCACATGTTCCGCCTCGATTCGGCGGCGCTGAAGGGGCTGATCGACAAGACGCAGTTCGCGATCTCGACCGAGGAAACGCGCTACTACCTGAACGGCATCTACTTCCACACCATCGAGACCGGCGGCAAGCTGAAGCTGCGCGCCGTCGCGACCGACGGCCACCGCCTCGCGCGCGCGGAGATGGATGCGCCGGCCGGCTCCGAGGGCATGCCCGGCGTCATCATCCCGCGCAAGACGGTGAGCGAACTGCAGAAGCTGGTCGACGTGCCCGATGTCGCGGTCGCGACCGAACTCTCCGACACCAAGGTCCGCTTCACGATCGGCAGCGTCGTCCTGACCTCCAAGCTGATCGACGGAACCTTCCCCGACTACCAGCGCGTCATCCCGACCGGCAACGACAAGGCGCTGGTCCTCGACCGCCAGACCTTCGCCGCCGCGGTGGACCGCGTCTCGACGATTTCTTCCGAGCGCGGCCGCGCGGTCAAGCTGTCGATCTCCGACGGCCAGCTCACGCTCGCGGTCAACAATCCGGACTCCGGAAGCGCGACCGAAGAACTCGCGGCGGACTATTCCTCCGATCCGATCGAGATCGGCTTCAATGCCCGCTACCTGCTCGATGTCGCGGCGCAGTTGACCGGCGGCGACGCGCGCTTCATGCTCGCCGATGCGGGTTCGCCGACCCTCATCCAGGACACCGCCGACGAGAACGCGCTCTACGTGCTCATGCCGATGCGCGTGTAGGCCGCAACGACGAGAGGTTGTTCCAGGAATGACGCCGACGCCTGCAGCTGACGGCGCAGGTCCGGTCCATATCCGCAAGCTCAAGCTTACGGACTTCCGCAATTATGCCGCGCTCGCGCTGGATCTCGCGCCCGGCCTCGTCGTGTTCAGCGGCGACAACGGCGCCGGCAAGACCAACCTGCTCGAAGCCATATCGCTGCTGACGCCCGGACGCGGCCTGCGCCGCGCGCCCTACGGCGAGGTCGCGCGCGAGGGCGGTCCCGGCGGCTTCGCCCTGCACGCGGCGCTCGACGGCCCCCAGGGATCGTTCGAGATCGGCACCGGAACCGCTGGCGCCGGGATAATCGGCGAAGGCGGCCGACGCGTACGCATCAACGCGGCCCAGGCCGCCGCGGAAGACCTGCTGGACTGGCTTCGCGTCCTCTGGATCACGCCAGCGATGGACGCGCTGTTCACCGGCCCCGCCGGCGACCGCCGCCGCTTTCTCGACCGGCTGGTGATGGCGATCGATCCGGGCCACGGGCGCAGGGCGCAGGACTACGAAAAGACGATGCGCGGCAGGAACCGGCTGCTCGCCGAGGGCTCGCGCGACGGCGCCTTCTTCGACGCCATCGAGACGCAGATGGCGGAATCAGGCACGGCCATCGCGGCCGCGCGCGCCGAGATGGTCGGCCTGCTGGCGGCCATGGTCGGCAGGCTGCCGGACGGCCCGTTTCCGCAGGCCGAACTTGCCCTCAACGGTCCCCTCGAGACCATGGTCGGCCACGCGCCCGCGGTGGAGATCGAGGAGCGTTTCCGCGTGGCCCTTGCCGGCGGGCGCGAGCGCGACCGCGCCGCCGGGCGGACCCTCGACGGACCGCATCGCTCCGACCTCGTCGTGCGGCACCGGCCCAAATCGATGCCCGCCGCCCAGTGCTCGACCGGCGAGCAGAAGGCGCTGCTCGTCGGCATCGTGCTTTCGCATGCGCGGCTGGCCGGCGAGATGTCGGGCGACGTGCCCATTCTTCTCCTCGACGAAATCGCCGCGCATCTCGACGCCGGCCGGCGCGCGGCGCTTTTCTCTATCCTCGAGGACCTCGGATGCCAGAGCTTCATGACCGGCACCGACGCCGCGCTGTTCTCCAGTATCGCCGGCCGAGCCCAGTTCCTCACCGTCGATCATGGCAGCGTATGGCGCAGCTGAGGCCTGACAACCGGACGCCGGCGCGGTAATCTCACGCCATGGATGCCCGAGCCCCCTTGTCGCCCCAGGAACTCGAACGCTATGCGCGCCACATCGTGCTGCCAGAGATCGGCGGCGCCGGCCAGCAGCGCCTGAAACGGGCCCGGGTACTGGTCATCGGGGCCGGCGGTCTCGGCGCCCCCGTCCTCCAGTATCTCGCGGCAGCGGGCGTCGGCACGCTCGGCATCGTCGACGACGACACGGTCTCGCTCTCCAACCTGCAGCGCCAAGTCATCCACGATACCGCCTGCGTCGGCATGCCGAAGCTGTGGAGCGCCCGCGCTTCCCTTGAGCGGATCAATCCCGGAGTGAACGTCGAACTGCACGACCTCCGCATCGACGCCGACAACGCGCGCGCGCTGGTCTCGCACTACGACGTGACGGCCGACGGCTCCGACAATTTCGAGACGCGCTACGCCGTCGCCGATGCCTGCGCGGCCGAGCACCGGCCGCTGGTGCATGCCTCGGTCGGCCGTTTCGACGGGCAGCTGACGGTGCTGATGCCTGGGAACGACGGCGACGGCCAGCCAAACCCGTCCTACCGGGACCTCTTTCCGGAACCGCCGCCCGCCGGGCTGGTGCCGTCCTGCGCCGAGGCGGGCGTGCTCGGCGCGCTGACCGGCGTCGTCGGCACGCTCCAGGCCATGGAGGTCATCAAGCTGATCACCGGCATCGGCGAGCCGCTGGTCGGTCGCCTGCTGCTCTACGACGCGCTCGCCGCACGGTTCGACACTGTCCGTTACCGGGCCCGGACATGACGACCGCGGCCGGCGGCCGGCGGCGCGCGTGAGCCTGGACCTGACCGCCGAAGAACGGGCTATCGCCGACGGGCAGACCGGCGACGGCGCCGCGATGGCGATGCGCATCGTCGCCGAAAGCGCGCGTCTGCTGGCCGCGCCGCGCCTCTTGCCCATCGTGTCCGCGCATATCGACGGCGCGCTCTATCACGGCGACTCCGGGACGCTGTTCGCCGAGAAGCTGGTGGCGGGTGGCGCCCGCGTCGCGGTGCACTCGACGCTCAATGTCGGCGCGCTCGACCTGATGGGCTGTTCGCGGGTGCGGCTAGAAGAACCGGAGCGCGGGATGGCGCGCCGCCTGATGGAGGCCTACCGAAATCTCGGCTGCGAGCAGAGCTGGACCTGCGCGCCCTACCAGGCCGGCCACCGGCCGACCCGGGGAACCGACGTTGCCTGGGGCGAATCCAACGCGGTCGTCTTCTGCAATTCGGTGCTCGGCGCGCGGACGAACCGCTACGGCGACTTCCTGGACATCGCCTGCGCGATCGCCGGCAGGGCCCCCGACTGCGGGCTGCATCGACCGGAAAACCGCCTGGCGACGCTCGTCTTCGACGTCTCGGCGCTGCCGGCCGGATTCCTCGCCTCCGAGATCGCCTGGCCGGTGCTGGGCAGCCTCTACGGGCGCGAGGTCGGCAATGCGGTGGGCGTCGTCCACGGCGTTGCGGCGCATCCCGGCGAGGATGCCCTGAAGGCATTCGGCGCGGCGGCGGCTTCCTCCGGCGCCGTCGGGCTGTTTCACGTCTGCGGGATCACGCCGGAAGCGCCGACGCTGGCCGAAGCGCTCGGCGGAGGCCCGCCGGCGGCGGTCATCCGCGTGACGGGGGAGATGGTCGCGCAGGCGCAGGCGTCGTTGTCGACGGCCGCCTCCGCCGACCGGCTCGACGCCGTCGCGATCGGCAGCCCGCATCTCTCGCTCGCCGAATTCGACGCGCTCGAAACGGCGATCTCGGGCCGCAGGCTCGCCCTGCCGCTTTACGCCTGCACGGGACGCCATGTGCTCGCCGAACTCGACCGGGCCGGCCGACGCAAGGCGCTGGAAGACGCCGGCGTCACCGTCGTCGCCGACACATGCGTCGTCGTCACGCCGATCCTGCCCGACAGGACGACGGGCGTGCTGATGACCAATTCGGGCAAGTTCGCGCACTATGCGCCCGGCAACACCGGCTATGCGGTCCTCTACGCCTCGCTCGCCGACTGCGTGGAGAGCGCGGTTCTCGGCAGGCCGTCGTTCGGAGGATCGCGATGAGCCCGGCGCAGCAGGGCGGAGCGGCCGAGGGAGAAGTGCTGGTTGCCGGAAACGCTGGATCGGGGCCCGCGCTTGTCCTGTCGGCGCCGATCAGCTTCTGGGGCGGCGTCGACCCCAGGACCGGCGACATCGTGGATGTCCGCCACCCCCAGCGCGGCTGCTCGATCGCCGGGCGCGTCCTTTTCCTGCCCGGGACGATCGGCTCGTCGTCGGCTTCGTCGGTGATGCTGGAACTGACCCGCCGCGGCAACGCGCCGGCGGCGCTGGTGATGCATGAGCCGGACGCGATCCTCCTGCTCGGGCTGATCGTGGCGCGGGAGATGGGCTGGCCCTCACCCGTCGCCGTCAGGCTGGACAGAGGCCAGTTCGAGCGCTTCGCGGGCCGAGACGTCACGGTCGCCGTGGACGGGCGCCTGAGCTGACGCGTTCAGAAGCGCCAGCGGTCGCCCTGCTCCGGCATGATGTAGCGGACGCCGAGCGTATTGCCCGCCTCCAGTTCGCCGAGAATCACCTGTGTCGGCGGAAGCCCGGCCTTCAGCGAATATTTGACATGGCTGACCACCACCGGCAGGCCGTTCAGCGAACCGGGGCCGGCCATGGCCTCCAGTTCTTCCAGCGACCGCCGCAGCCAGGCCGGCGTCAGGTGGCCGAACAGGAACTTGTCGGGCTGCGCGTTGGCGTATGACACCTCGATGATGATCGCCTTCAGGCGCTTCTGCCTAACCCGGTCTGCGACTGCCGCCCAGACGTCACGCATCGCGCTCGACTTCTCGACCTCGTCGGGGCCGGTGTCGCCGAAGCACAGGATCGCGTCTTCGCCGCGTTCGACGAGGAACGCCGTGGATTCGACGCCGGCGTGCGAGAGCGGCCAGGCCGTCACCTGCATGGCCGTCCCGTCGAGCGGACGCGCCTCGCCGGGGACGAGGTCGGTCAGCCGATACTTCCTGAGCTGAGGGGGCTCGCCCTCGAAGGCGAAGTTGGGCCATGCCTCCCAGTTGAAATAGTTGCGCTGCAGGCGCTCGGTCACCGAAGGCAGGCCGTAGACAGGCTTTTCGGAATCGTCGGGCGAGGCCGCCACCAGGCCGGCGACATGGTCCATATGCGCATGGCTGACGAGATAGCCCCGGATGCGGTCGGTCAACACGTAGCCGACCCGCGTGTAGGGCGAATCGGCCGGTACCGCGACGCCGTCCAGCGCGCCCCTGGCGTCGGCCGCGACGAGGCCGCCGACAAGCGACCCCGCATCACAGGTGACGGCGCGGTCGTCACCCGCCGGCGAGATCATGAAGGCGCTGAGATTGCCGTCCTGGATGCCGCCGCGCGCGCCAAGGACGACAATGTCGAATCCCTCGCCAGCATGCGCCGGCGAGGCCACGGCCGACAGCAGGGCTGTCGCCGCGAGAAGTCGCGTCAGCGGTTTCATGTCGGCTTCCTCCCAAGCGCGCCGGATGGCCGAACCGGGTGACGTCAGGCGCGGTTGGGCAGCACCCGGTCGGGCGGACGGTGGCCGTCCTGGTAGGCGCGGATATTGATGATCACCTTCTCGCCCATGTCGATGCGGCCTTCGATGGTCGCCGAGCCCATGTGCGGCAGCAGCACCACCTTGCCCTTTGCGGCGAGCTTGAGGAGCTTCGGGTTGATCGCCGGCTCATGCTCGAACACGTCGAGCCCGGCGCCGGCGATCTTGCCGTTCTGGATCAGCTGGATCAGCGCATCCTCATCGATGAGGTCGCCGCGCGCGGTGTTGACGATGTAGGCGGACGGCTGCAGCAGGGCGAGCCGCCGCCCGGACAGCAGGTGGAAGGTGGCCGGCGTCGAGGGACAGTTCACCGAGATGATGTCCATGCGCGCCAGCATCTGGTCGAGGCTTTCCCAGTAGGTCGCCTCCAGCTCGTCCTCGAGCGAGGCCATCACGCGCTTGCGGTTGTGGTAGTGGATCGACAGGCCGAACGCCTTGGCGCGGCGCGCCACCGCGGTGCCGATGCGGCCCATGCCGACGATGCCCAGCCGCTTGCCCCAGATGCGGCGGCCGAGCATCCAGGTCGGCGACCAGCCGGCCCATTTGCCGTTGTCGGCAAGCACCTTGGCGCCCTCGATCAGGCGGCGCGGAACGGTGAGGATCAGCCCCATCGTCATGTCGGCGGTGTCTTCCGTCAGCACGTTGGGCGTGTTGGTGACGGCGATTCCCTTGCGGCTCGCGGCCGCCACGTCGATGTGGTCGACGCCGTTGCCGAAATTGGCGATCAGCTTGAGGTTGGCGCCGGCGCCGGCGATCAGCTCCTCGTCGATCCGGTCGGTGATGGTCGGGACCAGCACCTCGGCCTCCTGCATGGCGGCTGCCAGTTCGTCGCGGCTCATCGGCTGGTCGTCGACATTCAGCCTGGCGTCGAACAGTTCGCGCATCCTGGTCTCGACGGGATCGGGCAGCTTGCGGGTGATGACGACGAGAGGCTTCTTTCTGCCGACCATGCTTTCCTCGGATTCGGAGCCGTTGATCCTGGCCCCGCTTCAGACCTCTTTAACCAAGAGGGGCGAAACTGGAAACAGGCTCCGGCGCGGCTGCCTGTGTAACAAGCGCCCGGGCCTAAGACAAAGAAAAAGGGTCGCCCTGCCCGGTGCCTGCCGCGGGGCGCGCAATTGCATAGGATCCAAGGTGCCCCGATTGTCGCTGCTCGGCGTGAACGCCATGTTCCTCGCAGGCCTGGCCCTCATCCCGCTGGTCGCCCCGCCGGCAGCCGCCGCGCCGGCGGAGCAGCAGGAAGCGTCGCCCGACGCGAGGCGCGGACCGAGCGGCCTGCCGCTGCCGCGCTTCGTCAGCCTGAAGTCCGGCCGCGTGAACTCGCGCATCGGACCCGGCGTCAACTACGCGGTCGATTGGCTCTACCTGAAGCCGGGCCTGCCGATGGAGATCATCCAGGAGTATGACAACTGGCGCCGCGTGCGCGACGCCGACGGCTCCGAGGGGTGGATCAACCAGTCGCTGCTTTCCGGCCGCCGCACCGCCATCGCCGCGCCCTGGCAGAAGGGTAAGGACGCCAGGATCGACCTCTTCGACCGCCCCGAGGCGAGCGGACGCGTCGTGGCGATCGTCGAGCCCGGCGCGATCGGCAACATCCGCAGTTGCGACGGCCAGTGGTGCGAGATGTCGTTTGCCGGCCGCAACGGCTGGATCATGCAGTCGCAGGTCTGGGGCGCCTATCCGGGCGAACTCGTGAAGGATTGATCGCGCGGCATGAGCAGCCGGCGCCGGACACCGCTCAGCCGCGCCTTGGGCGCAGCCTCACCACGATGTCGACATTGGCGATTTCCATGCCGTCCGGCGGTTCCGGCAGGTTGACGACCCGCACCGGCCCGGACGCGATGTCGAACACCCTGTTCTCGCCCTCGATGAAGAAATGGTGGTGGTCGGACGTGTTGGTGTCGAAGTAGGTCTTCGACCCTTCGACGGCCAGGATGCGCAGCAGCCCGGCCTCGGTGAACTGGTGAAGCGCATTATAGACGGTCGCCAGCGACACCGGAACGCCGGCGTTCAGCGCTTCCTCGTGCAGTTCCTCGGCCGAGAGATGGCGGTCGCCCTTGGCGAACAGCAGATGCGCAAGCGCGACGCGCTGGCGCGTCGGCCTCAGGCCGGCGTCGCGCACGCGCTTGTCTATCGCCGTCACATCGTCGCGGATCTTGTGATCCATCCGGTTCCAGATTCGGTTTTTCACGGCCCCGGAGGCCGCGAATTCGTTGGTTTCCTGCCCCCGAGATATATTCGGTCAGCCGAAACGGATCAATAGCGGCGCTTTGACCCGCCGGAATGCCCCGGATTGACCCCGGCGATGGGCCGCGATAATCGCTGACTTCGCTTTCCGCCTGCCAATGGCTGTGTTAGCTACGCAACAATAACGAGGGGCGACGCCATGTCGCCTGGAGGAACGAGAAGGCGTTTTGATGGCGGTATCGAAGTCCAGCTACAGCTATGAGGAGTTGCTGGCCTGCGCCCGCGGCGAGCTCTTCGGTCCGGGCAATGCGCAGCTGCCCTATCCGCCGATGCTGATGTTCGACCGCATCACGGAGATCAGCGAGACCGGAGGCACCTACGACAAGGGCTTCATCCGCGCCGAATTCGACATCAAGCCCGACCTCTGGTTCTTCGACTGCCACTTCATCGGCAATCCCATCATGCCCGGCTGCCTGGGGCTGGACGCCATGTGGCAGCTGACGGGTTTCTTCCTCGGATGGCTCGGCGAACCTGGCAAGGGCATGGCCCTGTCGACGGGCGAGGTGAAGTTCAAGGGAATGGTCACGCCGTCGGTCAAGAAGGTCGAATACGGCGTGGACTTCAAGCGCGTCATGCGCGGGCGTCTCGTGCTCGGCATCGCCGACGGCTGGCTGAAGGCCGACGGCGAGCCCATATACGCGGCAACCGACCTCAAGGTCGGCCTGTCCAAGCAGTCCGCCGCCTGACCGGCGGACGCAGCGATCTTGATCAGGAGCGCATCATGAGACGTGTCGTCGTGACGGGCCTGGGGATTGTCTCCTCGATCGGCAGCAACGCGGAGGAGGTCTCCGCCTCCCTCCACGACGCCAAATCCGGCATAAGTTTTTCCGACTCCTTTGCCGAACACGGGTTCCGCTGCCAGGTCTGGGGGGCGCCGACGCTCGACCCGACCCCGCTGATCGACCGGCGCGCGCTGCGCTTCCTGTCGAAGGGCGGCCAGTGGAACCATGTCGCCATGGACCAGGCGATCAAGGATGCCGGGCTCGACGAATCCGACGTCTCCAACGAGCGCACCGGCATCATCATGGGTTCCGGCGGTCCCTCCACGCGCACGATCGTCGAGGCCTTCGAAACCACGCTGAAGAACAACAGCCCGAAGCGCATCGGTCCGTTCGCGGTGCCCAAGGCGATGTCATCGACGGCCTCGGCGACGCTCGCCACCTGGTTCAAGATCCACGGCGTCAACTACTCGATCTCGTCGGCCTGCTCGACGTCGGCGCACTGCATCGGCAATGCCTACGAACTCATCCAGTGGGGCAAGCAGGACATGGTGTTCGCCGGCGGCCACGAGGATCTCGACTGGACCATGTCGAACCTGTTCGACGCGATGGGGGCGATGGCGTCGAAGTTCAACGATTCGCCGTCAACCGCGAGCCGCGCCTACGACGCCGATCGCGACGGCTTCGTGATCGCCGGCGGCGCCGCGGTCCTGGTGCTCGAGGAACTCGAGCACGCCAAGGCGCGCGGCGCCAAGATCTACGCCGAGGTCGTCGGCTACGGTGCGACGTCGGACGGCTACGACATGGTCGCCCCGTCCGGCGAGGGCGCGGTGCGCTGCATGCGCCAGGCGCTTGCCAGCGTGTCGCAGCCGGTCGACTACATCAACACGCACGGCACCTCGACGCCGGTCGGCGATTCCCGCGAGATGGCGGCGATCCGCGAGGTGTTCGCCGATAAGATGCCGAACATCACCTCGACCAAGTCGCTGACGGGCCACTCGCTCGGCGCCGCCGGCGCGCAGGAATCGATCTACTCGATCCTGATGATGCAGGGCGGATTCATCGGCGAGAGCGCCCATATCGAGAACCTCGATCCCGAGTTCGAGGGCATGCCGATCGTGCGCAAGCGCATCGACAACGCAAAGATCGACACCGTCCTGTCGAACTCCTTCGGCTTCGGCGGGACCAACGCAACGCTGGTCTTCCAGCGCTACGCCGCGTAGGGAGCGGGCCGATGGGTCAGCTGATGCAGGGCAAGCGCGGCCTCGTGATGGGCGTCGCGAACGATCACTCGATCGGCTGGGGCATTGCGCAGAAGCTCTCCGCGGAGGGCGCGACCCTGGCCTTCACCTACCAGGGCGAGGCGTTCGGCCGGCGCGTCAAGCCGCTCGCCGAAAAGCTCGGCGCGCCGTTCCTGCTGCCCTGCGACGTCGAGGACAGCGCGTCGATCGACGCCGTCTTCGAGGCGCTCGGCAACGAATGGGGCGGCATCGACTTCCTCGTCCACGCCATCGGCTTCTCCGACAAGAACGAGCTCAAGGGGCTCTACGCCGACACCAGCCGCGAGAACTTCATCCGCACCATGGTGATCTCCTGCTATTCCTTCACCGAATGCGCGCGCAAGGCGGCACCGCTGATGACCGGCGGCGGGGCCATGATCACGCTGACCTACGCCGGCTCGGTCCGGATCATGCCGAACTACAATGTGATGGGCGTCGCCAAGGCGGGCCTGGAGGCGAGCGTACGCTACCTCGCCAGCGACTACGGCCCGAAGAACATCCGCGTGAACGCCATCTCGGCAGGCCCGATCCGCACGCTGGCGGGCGCGGGCATCGCCGATTCCAGGCAGATGCTCTCCTACCAGCAGCGCAATTCGCCGCTGCGCCGCACCGTCACCATCGACGAGGTCGGCGGCTCGGCGCTCTATCTGCTGTCCGACCTGTCCTCAGGCGTCACCGGCGAGATCCACTACGTCGATTCGGGCTACCACATCGTCTCGATGCCGGTGCTGGAGGAACTGCGCCGCATCGAGGAAGGCCGCGACCATTAGCGGCCGGCCACCAGGCGGCGGTCGCGATTGAATTTTTCGCCTGCCGGCGACAGTATGGTCCAAACGCCTCCGGAGCGCGGTGCCCCATGTCCGAGATCGCCTCGATCGCCGCCGCCATCTTCAAGCGCGCCGGCAAGTCACCTCGCTTCCTGGTCGCCATCGCCGGGCCTCCGGGCTCGGGCAAGTCGACGCTCGCCGAGAGGCTGCACGAGGTGCTGCCGGAACAATCCTCCGTGGTCGTTCCCATGGACGGCTTTCATTTCGATGATGTCGTGCTGAACAGCAGGGGCCTGCGCCAGCGCAAGGGTGCGCCCGAGACGTTCGACCAGGCCGGTTTCGCCGCCCTGCTGAGGCGCATCAAGGCGCGCGAGCCCGACGTCGCCATCCCGATCTTCGACCGCTCGATGGAACTGTCGCGCGCCGGGGCGGCCATCGTCGGCTCCGACGTCAAGTTCGTTCTCGTCGAAGGCAACTACCTGCTGCTCGACGAGGAACCGTGGTCGCGGCTCGGCGATCTGTTCGACTTCACCATCTTCCTGGACGCAACACGCGGCGAACTGGAGCGCAGGCTGATGCAGCGCTGGCGCGGGCACGGCAAGTCCGACGAGGAGGCGCGCGCCTGGATCGCGTCCAACGACATGCCCAACATCGAGCGGGTTCTTGCGCGCCGCCGCGAGGCTGACCTCGTGCTCAGCCAGTAGCCCGTGCCGGGCCAGGCGGAACAAAGTTCGCGCCCAGCCGTTGATTTTGCCTGCGGCGCGCGCCGCACTGGATTTGTCTAGCGCAGAACGCTATCGGGCCGAATGGCCGGAAGGAACGGGTAATGGCTACCAGGACGAAGAAGGCATCTTCCACAACCGCAAAGACGGCAAAGCCGTCTGCGGCCAAGGCCGCGACGACCTCGACCACACGCTCGAAGGACGCCAAGAAGACGTTTGGCAAGGCGGCACCCAAGACCGTGAAGCCGGCTGCGAAACCCTCGACGGCGACGCCGACGAAGAAGGCCGCCGAGACCTCGTCGATCGCCGCGCGCGCGATGAGGAAGGTCGCGACGGGCGCAACCGGCGCAATGGCGGGCGCCGTGGCCATGGCGGCCGCGGTGGTCGGCAAGAGCGCCAAGGCCGCCAAGCCGGCCAAGTCCGGCAGCAAGTAGGCCGGGCGGCAACTGGCGCCCGCGCGGGCGCCAGTTCCTCAGGAGCGGGCGGGGATGGCAAGCCCTCTTTGCACCGCCGGCCTCTCCAGCACGCGCTTTAGCCAGGCATCGACATTGGGAAACCCGTCGTAGCCGACGACTTCGCCCGCGCCGTAGAAGCCGATCAGATTCCGCACCCAGCCGGCATGCGCGATGTCGGCGATCGTGTACTCGTCGTCCATGAACCACTTGCGGCCGGCCAGGCGGGTTTCCATCACGCCGAGCAGGCGCCTGGACTCCTCCACGTAGCGCGTCAGCGGACGCTTGTCGGCGATTTCGCGGCCGGCGAATTTGTAGAAGAAGCCGAGTTGCCCGAACATCGGCCCGATGCTCGCCATCTGGAAGAAGAGCCACTGGATCGTCTCGTAGCGACGCGCCGGATCGGCAGGGATCAGCCGGCCGGTCTTCTCCGCCAGATAGAGCAGGATCGCTCCGGATTCGAACAGGCCGATCGGCTTGCCGCCCGGTCCGTCGGGATCGATCAGCGCCGGAATCTTGCCGTTCGGATTGAGCGAGAGGAAGTCCGGCGTCCAGCTCTCGTTCTTCATGATGTCCACGTAGTGCGGCTCGTAGGCGAGCTCCAGTTCCTCCAGAGCGATCGACACCTTCACGCCGTTCGGCGTTGCGACCGAATAGAGCTGGATGCGGTCGGGATGCCGCGGCTTCCAGCGCAGGGCGATCGGAAATGCGGAAAGGTCGGTCATGGGAGGCTCCGGGAGGGCTGGAAGAGATGGTGGAGGATGTCGCGCCCCGCAGGTAGGATTCCGGCGCGCGGCCATCAATGGCGCCGGCGGCGAACGCCGCGAGCGCCGGGGCGGCCGTTTCGGTCAGACTGCCTTGAACGCCACCACCGCGTTGGTGCCGCCGAAGGCAAAACCGTTGCTGATCGCGGCGCGCACCTTACGCTCGCGGGCCACGTTCGGCGTCACGTCGAGGTCGCAGTCGGGATCCGGCTCGCGGTAGTTGGCGGTCGGAGGAACCAGGCCCTCGCGGATCGCCATGATGCAGGCGATCATCTCGATGGCGCCGGAAGCGCCGAGGCAGTGCGCGTGCATCGACTTGGTCGATGACACCGAAAGCTTGGCCGCATGCGCCCCGAACACCTGCTTGATCGCCACGGTCTCGATCTGGTCGTTGGCCTTGGTGCCGGTGCCGTGGGCGTTGACGTAGTCGACGTCCTCGGGATTGAGCCCGGAGTCGGCAAGGCATGCGCGCATGGCCGCGGCTGGGCCTTCTATGGTCGGCGCGACGATGTCGGAAGCGTCTGCAGACATGCCGACGCCCGCCAGTTCGGCGAGGATCGTGGCGCCCCGCGCCTTGGCATGTTCATAGGTCTCGAGAACCGCCATTCCCGCACCCTCGCCCATCACGACGCCCTGGCGGTCGGCCGAGAAGGGCCGGCAGGTGTCGGGCGAAACGATCCGCAGCGCTTCCCAGCCCTTGAGGACGCCCCAGGACAACGGCGCCTCGGTGCCGCCGGCAAGCATCATGTCGGCGCGCCCGAGCAGAAGCTGATCCATGGCGCTGGCGAAGGCGTGGTTCGACGACGAGCAGGCCGACGTCACGCCGAAGGTCGGCCCGCGCAGGCCGAGATTCATGCTGACCTGGCCGGCTGCCGCGGAAGGCATGGTCTTCGGGACGGTGAAGATTTCCGCGCGCGGCTTGTTCTCGACAAGCAGCTTGCGGTAGTTCTCGTCGGTCGTTTCCGCGCCGAACACGCCGACGCCGACGACGGCGCCGACCCTCAGCGTGTTGTTCTCGTCCACCACGATGCCCGACTGGGCGAGCGCCTCGCGCGCGGCGATCACGGCGAACAGGCTGAACCGGTCCATCGTCACGGTCCGCCTGCGCTCGATGCCGTGATCCGGCAGCTGCCTGATCTGGCAGCCGGTCCTGATCTTCAGATCCTTCAGAACCTCGCCGTCGAGCGGGCCGATCGCCGAACGGCCCTCACGCATCGCCTGCCAGACGGACGCCGCATCGGGGCCGAGCCCGCAGAGCCCGCCGATGCCGGTGACGACGATGCGCTTGCGCATACTGCCTAGGCTTTTTTCGCGATCAGGGCGCGAACCGCCTCGACCATGTCCTGGACGGTCTTGAGGTTGCTCCACGCCTCGACCGTGTTCATCTCGATCTCGATGTCATAGGCTTCCTCGAGGTCGAAGATGATCTCGGTCAGTTCGAGCGAATGAATGCCCAGCGACGTCAGTTCCGTGTCCGGGCCGATCTCGCCGATCTCCGGATCGGCATGCGCCTTGACCTTGGAAATGATGTCTTCTGCGAGCTGATCAGCCATTGCGCCCTTCCAGAATGATGCGTCACCCCAACGCCTGCCCATCCTACATGGGCGTCGATCGTCTGCGACCCTTTGGATGCGGCCTCCGCGCATCCAGGGTGCCCCGCCGACGGGGACACCAGCACTCTATAGAAAGCCGGGCGTCGGGAAGCAACAATGGAGTTTCCTCGACAAAACGCCGTGCGTGTCGGACGATGCCGGCAAAGGACCGATCGCATGCCGATGACCGCCAGCGAATCCGCCGCGCTTTCGACCCAGCGGGTCGACGCCCGCGCCCGCCTGTCCGCGCGGCAGGGTCCCGGCCGCACCCGGATCGAGCGGCTGTTCCAGGAGGGGGCGGCGAAGATCCGGATGCCGCGCTCGCAGGGCGATCCGCTGGAGGCTATCCTGATCAACACCGCCGGCGGCCTGACCGGCGGCGACCGAATCGCCTGGGAGATTGAGGCGCAGGCCCATTCGGCGGTCGCCGTGACGACACAGGCCTGCGAAAAGGTCTATCGCACGCGCTCCGGCGCAGCCCGCGTCGACGTCAGGCTGGCTGCGGGCGCCGGCGCGAGCATCGCCTGGCTGCCGCAGGAAACCATCGTCTACGACAGTTCCTCGCTCGAACGGCGGCTGGAGGCCGATCTGGCGGCGGGGTCGCGGGGGCTGATCGTCGAGGCGGTCCTGTTCGGCCGCCTCGCCATGGGCGAAACCGTCACGACGGCGCATTTCCACGATCGCTGGAGGATCAGGCACGGCGGCCGGCTGGTCCATGCCGAGGATTTCAGGATCGGCCCCGACATCGCCGCGACACTGGCTCGCCCTGCCGCGACGGGCGGCGCGACCGCCCTCGCCACCGTGCTTCTGGTGGCGCAGGACGCCGAGACATTCCTGCCCGAGGCGCGGCGCATCATCGGCGACGCCGGCGGCGCCAGCGCCTGGGCGGTCGGCGGAACTGGCAAGCTTCTTGCGAGGATAGTCGCCGGGGACGGCTATGCCCTGCGCAAGCGGCTGGCGCCCCTGGTGGGGCTGCTCAACGGGCAGGCAGGCCTGCCCAAGGTTTGGTCACTCTAGGAGCGCGCATGAACCTGACGCCGCGGGAAAAGGACAAGCTGCTGGTCGCAATGGCGGCGATGGTCGCCCGCAGGCGGCTCGAGCGCGGCGTCAAGCTGAACCATCCCGAGGCGATAGCGCTGATCACCGATTTCGTCGTCGAGGGCGCGCGCGACGGCCGCTCGGTCGCCGACCTGATGGAGGCAGGCGCACATGTCGTCAGCCGCTCGCAGGTGATGGAAGGCATCGCCGAGATGATCCACGACGTGCAGGTCGAGGCGACCTTTCCCGACGGAACCAAGCTCGTCACCGTGCACGAACCCATACGCTAGGAGTTGATATGCCGATGATCAGACGTTTGGCCGCAACTGCCGCATTGCTTGCAGCGTCCGCCGCGCCTGCCATGGCGCACCTCGACCCGGCCGAGCACGGCTCGTTCCTCGCAGGCGTTTCGCACCCGCTGTTCGGAGCCGACCACGTCCTCGCCATGGTGGCGGTCGGCCTCTGGGCCGCGCTGCTCTCGCGGGCCGCCGGCGGCCGCGCGCTGTGGCTCGTGCCTGGCGCCTTCGTCGCCGCAATGGCACTCGGTTTTGCGGCTGCGATCGCCGGGATGGCGCTGCCGACGGTCGAACCGATCATTCTCGCCTCCGTTGTGATCGTTGGCCTGCTGGCCGCCGCCGCGCTCGACATGCCCGCCGGGCCGGCGATGGCGCTGGTCGGCTCCTTCGCAATTTTCCACGGCCATGCGCATGGCGGCGAACTCGGCGGCGCCGGCGCGCTTGCCTTCGGCGCCGGCTTCGCCGTTGCCACTACTGCGCTTCACGCCGCGGGGATCGCGCTGGCGCTTGGGACCGCAAGGTTCTTCAACGAGGATGTAGGCTCCGCCGCCACCCGCCTGGCCGGCGGCGCGACTGCCCTTGGCGGCCTCTGGCTCGCCTTCGGAGCCTAGGAGGCCCCCATGATCCCGGGCGAAGTCATCACCGCAGCCGGCGAGATCGAACTCAACAGCGGCGCGCCAAGTGTCACGCTCAAGGTCGCCAACAGCGGCGACCGGCCGATCCAGGTCGGCAGCCACTACCACTTCTTCGAAACGAACGAAGGCCTCGTCTTCGACCGCGACAAGGCGCGCGGCATGCGCCTCGACATCGCCGCCGGCACGGCGGTCCGCTTCGAGCCGGGCCAGGAGCGCGACGTGACACTGGTGCCGCTGTCGGGCAGCCGAACGGTGTACGGCTTCCAGCAGAAGATCATGGGGAAGCTCTAGGCGATGCGCGAGGGGGCGACGCCCGCAACGGCCGGAGACCTATCCGGCAGGCTTGGCCGCCGCGTAGATCACCACGCCGTTGGCGTCGTCGAATTGAATTCGACGGCCAGCACGTCCCGGGGCAGGATCTGGCGCGAGTCGATCGCGTGGAACAGCATCGCGTTGCCCTCGATCTCATTGCGCAGTTCGGCGATCTCCGGCTCGTGCTCCTTGACCTTGACCTCGATCTCGGGCGGCGGCCCGCCCTCGGTTCGGGCGGCGTCCGACAGGAAGACGATGTCGACCTTGGCGACGTTGGAAGTCTTGCGCACGATCGCGACGTTCTCGGCCGTCTTGGCGATCGCCGCGATCACCCGCGCCGCGTCGACCGAGGCGCTGGCTTCTTCCTCCTGCACCTCGGTTCCGATGATCGGATCCACGGCATGCGGCTCTACGGCTTCCTGGGCGATCGCCGCGCCTGCCGGAAGCACCAGGGCCACCGCAAGAGCGGCCGCCGTCAGCGTTCGTCTTGTCGCCATGCCTGCAGCCATCCTCCGGTTGTCCGACGCCCCATCACGATGCATCCGAAATGTGGCAACGATGTCACGAGGCCGCGGGTTCCCCGGCGCGTGACCTCCTGCCGACAGGGAGCCCGATAGATGCCTGCAAGAATCGCGCGCGCCGCCTATGCCCAGATGTTCGGCCCGACGGTGGGCGACAAGGTTCGGCTGGCCGACACGGAGCTCTTCGTCGAGGTCGAAAAGGACTTCACCGTCTATGGCGAGGAGGTGAAGTTCGGTGGCGGCAAGGTCATCCGCGACGGCATGGGCCAGAGCCAGGCGACCCGCGCGGAAGGCGCCGTCGACACGGTCATCACCAACGCGCTGGTGGTCGACTGGACCGGCATCTACAAGGCCGATATCGGCCTGAAGGACGGGCGCATCCACGCCATCGGCAAGGCCGGCAACCCCGACACGCAGGCCGGCGTGTCGATCGTCATCGGCCCGTCGACCGAAGCGATCGCCGGCGAGGGGCGTATCCTGACCGCCGGCGGCATGGACGCCCACATCCATTTCATCTGCCCGCAGCAGATAGACGAGGCGCTGATGTCGGGCATCACCACGATGCTCGGCGGCGGCACCGGCCCGGCGCACGGTACGCTTGCCACCACCTGCACCGGGGCGTGGCACATCGAGCGCATGATCGAAAGCTTCGACGCCTTCCCGATGAACCTCGCTCTGGCCGGCAAGGGCAACGCCTCGCTGCCGGCGCCGCTGGAGGAGATGATCCTCGCCGGCGCGTCCTCGCTGAAACTGCACGAGGACTGGGGCACGACGCCCGCAGCGATCGACAACTGCCTGACGGTGGCCGACGCGAACGACGTCCAGGTGATGATCCACACCGACACGCTGAACGAATCCGGATTCGTCGAGAACACGGTCGCGGCCATCGGCGGCCGCACCATCCACGCCTTCCATACCGAGGGCGCGGGCGGCGGCCACGCGCCCGACATCATCAAGGTCTGCGGCCTGCCCAACGTCATCCCCTCCTCGACCAATCCGACGCGCCCCTACACCGTCAACACGCTGGCCGAGCATCTCGACATGCTGATGGTCTGCCACCACCTGTCGCCGTCGATTCCCGAGGACATCGCCTTTGCCGAAAGCCGGATCCGCAAGGAGACCATCGCCGCAGAGGACATCCTGCACGACATGGGCGCGTTCTCCATCATCTCGTCGGACAGCCAGGCGATGGGGCGCGTCGGCGAGGTGGCGATCCGGACATGGCAGACCGCCGACAAGATGAAGCGGCAGCGCGGGCGCCTGCCCGAGGAGAGCGGTGACAACGACAACTTCCGGGTGCGCCGCTACATTGCCAAATACACGATCAATCCAGCCATCGCGCACGGGCTCTCCCACGAAATCGGTTCCGTGGAAGTCGGCAAGCGGGCCGACCTGGTGCTGTGGAACCCCGCGTTCTTCGGCGTGAAGCCGGAAATGGTGCTGCTGGGCGGCTCGATCGCGGCCGCACCGATGGGCGATCCCAATGCATCGATACCGACGCCGCAGCCTATGCATTTTCGCCCGATGTTCGCGGCCTTCGGCAAGCTGCGGACAAGTTCGTCGGTGACGTTCGTCAGCCAGGCGTCGCTCGACGCCAGCCTCGCCCGACGGCTGGGCGTCGCCAAGGCGCTGGTGGCGGTGAAGAACACGCGCGGCGGCATCGGCAAGGCCGCGATGAAGCTGAACACCGCGACGCCTGACGTCGAGGTCGATCCGGAGACCTACGAAGTGCGCGCCGACGGCGTCTTGCTGACCTGCCAGCCGGCGACCGTGCTGCCGATGGCGCAGCGTTACTTCCTGTTCTGAGAACCGGTCCCGGCAAACCAGGCTCGCAGCCGCGTCAGGCCTGCCTGACGATCGTGCCGATCGCGTTGACGAGAAGGCGCGCCACAGTCGTTGCCGACAGGCCGTCGATGTCGGCTGGAGGATACAGTTCGACGATGTCGAACCCCTCGATCCTCGCCCTTCTGCCTGTGCCCGAGATCAGATCGATCGCCTGCGTGTAGGTAAGCCCGCCCGGCGTGCGCGCGGCAACGCCCGGCATGATCCCGGGATCAAGGCCGTCGCAGTCGAGCGTAACCACGACCCGCGCACCCTCGGGAATATGGCGAAGGGCGGCTTCGACGCCATGGGCATGCACCTCGCGAGCGGTGACGAAACGGCTGCCATAGCGCCGGGCCGCTTCGACTTCAGCGAGGCGTGCGCTGCCGACGCTGCGCAGGCCGACCTGTACGATACCGGCGACATGCGGCATCTCGCTCGCCCTGCGCATCGGGCTCGAATAGCCGTGGCGTTCGCCATGCAGTTCGTCGCGCCAGTCGATGTGGGCGTCTATCTGCAGGACCCAGACGGGGCCGTGGCCGGCAAAGCCGGCGAGGAAGGGAACGGGTACGGAATCGTCACCCCCGAGCAGGATCGGCACGGCCCCCGATGCCAGGATATCGCGCGTCTTCGCCTCGATCCGTGCCCGGTTGCCGACATTGTCATGCATGATGGTCGGGATGTTGCCGATATCGATGCATGAGATCGGCTTTCCGTCGAACAGCGGACCGTCGAGATCGAAGTCCCAGTGCTCGACGAGCGCCGCGTCGTCCTGGCTCGCGGCGCGGATGGAGTCAGCAGCCATGGCGTAGGAGCTGCTGTCCCTGCCAGGATATGTGCTGCCGTGGCCGGCGCCGAAGATCACGGCACGGGGTTTCCGGCCATCCCCGAAGTTTTCTGGCAGGCCGAGAAAGCTAGGTGATGCGGTCATCGCCGACGGCCATCGTGACGAGCGTCCCCTCGAGCATGTCGAGACAACGGCTCCCCGCCCTGCGCGGGCGGAGAGCCGGTTCGATCACTTGTCCTGGACGAAGGTCTGCTTCTGCGTGCCCAGACCCTCGATGCCGAGTTCGACGACATCGCCGTTCTTCAGGAACTTCGGCGGCTTCATGCCGAGGCCTACGCCGGGCGGCGTGCCGGTCGAGATGATGTCGCCGGGCAGCAGCGACATGAACTGGCTGAGGTAGGAGACGAGGTAGGCCGCGCCGTAGACCATCGTGTTGGTCGAGCCGTTCTGGCGCTTCTTGCCGTTGACGGTCAGCCACATCTTGAGGTTCTGCGGGTCCTTCACCTCATCCTTGGTGACCAGCCACGGGCCGGTCGGGCCGAAGGTGTCGCAGCTCTTGCCCTTGGTCCACTGGCCCTGGCGCTCGGCCTGGAATTCGCGCTCGGAGACGTCGTTGATCACGCAGTAGCCGGCGACATAGTTGAGCGCATCGGCCTCGGTGACATATTTCGCCGTCTTGCCGATGACGATGCCGAGCTCGACTTCCCAGTCGGTCTTCTTGGAGCCGCGCGGGATGAGAACGTCGTCGTCGGGACCGACGATCGACGAGGTCGCCTTCATGAAGATGACGGGTTCGGACGGCACGGCCATGCCGGATTCGGCTGCGTGGTCGGCGTAGTTGAGGCCGATGCAGATGAACTTGCCGGTGCCTGTCACGCAGGGGCCGAGGCGCGGCTTGCCCTTAGCCAGCGGCAGCGAGCTCGGGTCGATCTTGGCGAGCTTCTTCAGCGAAGCCGGCGAGATCGCGGCGCCGCCGATGTCGGCGACATGTTCGGACAGATCGCGGATCTTGCCATCCGCATCGAGCAGGCCCGGACGCTCTTTGCCCGGCTTTCCATAACGCAGCAGTTTCAAGGAAATTCCCTCCTACGGCGCACCCGCAAACAACCGTTTGCGCGACGCATGAACGACATCCGGCGGAGGGGCGTGTCGGTGTTTCCGACGAGCTGTCACCAGCCGCCAAGGTTTAACCGTACCGACGGGTACGGCAGCGCATCTTATTTGCAGGTGTCGGCGTCGCCGACAAGGGGGAATCAGCCGACGAAGGCGCGTTCGACGACGAAATCGGCCGGTTGGCTGAGCGAGCCTTCCCTGAAGCCGAGGCCTTCGACCAGTTCCTTGACGTCCTTCAGCATGTGCATCGAGCCGCAGATCATCACCCGGTCGGTCTCGGGGGACAGCGGCGCAATGCCGAGATCCTGATGGAACCGGCCCGTCTCGATGAGGCGCGTGATGCGGCCCATGCGCGGCGTGATCTCACGCGTCGTGGTCGAATAGAGGGTGACGCGCCCGGCCGTCAGTTCGCCGATCAGCGGATCTGCCTCCAGGTTCTCGAACAGTTCGACGCCGTAGGCGAGTTCGGCGTGGTCGCGGCAGGTGTGGGTGACGATGATCTCGTCGAACTTTTCGTAGGTGTCGGGGTCGCGCACGAGGCTGGCGAAGGGCGCGATGCCGGTACCGGTCGAGATCATGAACAGCCGCTTGGCGGGCGTCAGCGCATCGACCACCAGCGTTCCCGTCGCCTTCTGGCGCAGCAGAACGGTGTCGCCAGGCTGGATTCGCTGCAGGTGCTGGGTCAGCGGGCCGTCCGGCACCTTGATCGAGAAGAACTCGAGTTCGTCGTCCCAGGCGGGGCTGGCGATGGAATAGGCGCGGAACACCGGCTTCTCGGCGTTGGGCAGGCCGATCATCACGAATTCGCCGGAGCGGAAACGGAAGGACTGCGGCCGTGTCACCCGGAAGGAAAACAGCCGGTCGGTGTAGTGACGCACCGAGACGACCCGTTCCGCATGGACGTTCGCGGGAATGAGGAAGTCAGAGCGCGCGACGCTTTCGCCCGCGACGTCGTCCTTCAGCACTGCGGAGACCTGCTGCATTCCTCGTCCTTTCGACGCACTCGACCGTCCACGCACCCGGACCCGTCGGCGTCCGGCACGTTGGCAGGCGGCTGAAAATGGCAATGCCTTGTCTGGGAAATTAATTAGTATACAAATGAATATCAGGTCAAGATAACCGCGCGAAACAGGCTTCCAACTTGATGGCCATCCTTAGCCTCGACGTTTCGGATTTCGTGCATGGTTGAGAATTTTCAGGCCAGCCGCCCGCAACAGGCCAACCGCGGCGTGGTCGCCGGCATCGACGTCGGCGGCACCTTCACCGACCTCATCCTGATCGACGGGCGCCAGGGCGGCGTGCGCATCGCCAAGGTGCCGACGACGCTCGGCAACCAGGCATTCGGCGTCGTCAGCGCGCTCGGCACGGCCGGTGTCGAGGCATCGGGCGTCGACCTGATCGTCCACGGCACCACGACGACGACAAACGCCGTGCTGGAACGCAGGCTTGCCCGCACCGGCATGATCACGACCCGGGGCTTCCGCGACATCATCGAGCTCGGCCGGCGCACGCGGCCGCAGGCCTACGGCATGACGGGTACGTTCGTGCCGGTCATCCCGCGCGATCTCCGACTCGAGGTCGATGAACGCATCGAGGCGTCCGGCGCTGTGCGCACGCCGCTCGACGAGGACGGCGTCCGAACCGCCGTGGAACGGCTCCTCGCCGCGGGCTGCGAGGCGCTGGTCATCCATTTC
Source organism: Mesorhizobium marinum (assembly GCF_040813675.1). Classification (NCBI taxonomy): domain Bacteria; kingdom Pseudomonadati; phylum Pseudomonadota; class Alphaproteobacteria; order Hyphomicrobiales; family Phyllobacteriaceae; genus Mesorhizobium; species Mesorhizobium marinum. The sequence continues at coordinate 270,347 of NZ_JBFOCI010000004.1, forward strand.
CTGCATTCCTACGCCAATCCCAACCACGAGCGGCGCGCCGCCGAGATCGCAGCCGGCATCTGGCCCAACCGCTACATCACCGCCGGACACTCCCTGCTGTCGGAGGCGCGCGAATTCGAACGCGGCGTGACCGCCTCGGTCAACGCATCGGTGCAGCCGATCCTCGAGCGCTACGTCGAGAGGCTGCGCGCCGAACTGGAGCGGCTGGGCTACGCCCGCGACTTCCTGATCATGAACGGCAATGGCGGCATGATCTCGGCGCGCTTCGTCGCGCGCGACGCCGCCAAGACGGTCATGTCCGGCCCGGCCTCCGGCGTCATCGCCGCCGCCTATACAGGCCGGCGCGCCGGCTACAGGAACCTCGTGACCTACGACATGGGCGGCACGTCGACCGACGTCGCGCTGATCCTCGACGCCGAGCCCGCGGTCTCCAACGAAACCGAGATCGAGTATGCGATGCCGATCCACGTGCCGATGGTCGCCGTGCACACGGTCGGCGCCGGCGGCGGCTCGATCGCGCGCGTCGACGCCTCGGGGCTGATCCAGGTCGGACCCGAGAGCGCTGGCGCGTCTCCCGGCCCGGTCTGCTACGGGCGCGGCGGGACAGAGCCGACCATCACCGACGCCAACCTGCTGCTCGGCCGGCTCGACCCGAAGCGGCTTCTCGCCGTCGATGCGCCGGTGACGATCGACCAGGTCAGCCGCGTGTTCGAAGACAGCATCGGCCGCGCCGCAGGGCTCGACGCGACCGCCGCGGCAGGCGCCGTCCTCAAGCTCGGCAACCTCAAGATGGCCGGCGCCATCCGCATGGTTTCGGTGGCGCGCGGCCACGACCCCCGCGATTTCGCGCTGTTCGCCTTCGGCGGCGCGGGACCGCTGCACGCATCGGCGCTGGCGCGCGAACTCGGGCTGCCTACGGTGCTCGTGCCGGCTCGGCCGGGCATAACCAACGCGCTCGGCTGCGTCGTCGCCGACCTGCGCCACGATTTCGTCAACACGATCAACCAGCCGGTTCCATTGATCGACGAGGCGCTGGTCCGTGCAACCCTGGACCGCCACAGGCAGGAGGGGGAGGCGCTGATCGCCAAGGAGGCGATCGAGCCGGAAACGATCCGCACCGTCCATTCCGCCGACATGCAGTTCGTCGGGCAGACGCATATCCTCAACGTCCCGCTGCCTTCGGCCGACGTCTCGCGCGCCATGCTGCAGGAGTTGTTCGAGAAGGCCTATTTCGCGCGCTTCAGGGTCGAGCTTCCGGAAATCCGGGCCAACCTCGTCAACCTCAACACGTCGGTCATCGGCGTGCGTGCGGCGGTCGACCTCAGCCAGCTCATCAACCCGGCCGGGCGCGCCGAGACGCTCGACGACGCTAGGCGCGAGACGCGCCCGGTCTGGTTCGACGGCGCGTGGCTCGATACGCCGGTCTATCTGCGCGAGAAGCTGCCCCTCGATGCGGTCGTGCGCGGCCCGGCGATCCTCGAACAACTCGACTGCACGACGGTCCTCGAACCCGGTGACGTCGCGCGCGGCGACGCCGACGGCAACATCCTGATCGAGGTGGGAACGACATGAGCCTCGACGCCATCACACTTTCCGTGATCCAGGCCGCGCTGCAGCAGACCTGCGACGAGATGGACCTGGCCTTCAGCCGGGCCGCCTTCTCGCCCGTCATCGCCGAGGCGAACGACCGTTCCGACGGCATCTATTCAGCGCTCGACGGCTCGCTGATCGCGCAGGGCAACCAGGGCCTGCCCGTGTTCGTCGGCGTCATGCAGTACTCGACGCGGACGATCATCGAGATGATCGCGGAGGGGCGCTGCCTGCCGCCTGAAGAAGGCGATATCTACATCGTCAACGACCCCTATCTCGGCGGCACGCATTTGATGGACGTGCGCTTCGCCATGCCGGTCTGGCGCGGCGGCAAGATCTTCTGCTGGCTCTCGAACACCGGGCACTGGCCGGACATCGGCGGCGCCGTGCCCGGCGGCTTTTCCGCATCGGCGACGGCGGTCGAGCAGGAAGGCCTCAGGCTGCCGCCGGTCAAGCTGTTCAAGCGCGGAAAGCTCGATCCCGAGATCTACGCGATCATCACCTCCAACATCCGCGTGGCCGACCAGCGCATCGGCGATATCCGAGCCCAGGCCGCCGCGCTCCGGGTCGGCCAGGACCGGCTGTTCGCGATCCTCGACCGCTACGGCGACGACACTGTGGCGGCGGCGATCGCCGAGCTGCGGTCGCGGGCCGCCGAGCAGATGCGCGCCTGCATCTCGGCCATTCCCGACGGCGTCTACCGCTCCAAGGCGTTCGTCGATTCCGACGGCGTCGTCGACGAGCCGCTGACCATCGCGCTGGCGGTCGAGAAGAAGGACGACCAGCTCGTCTTCGACTTCGCGGGATCGTCAAAACCCTGCGCCGGGCCGATGAACAGCGTGCTCGCCACCACGATGTCGTCCGTCTATCTGGCGATACGCCACATCTTCCCTGACGTGCCGATGAGTGCCGGCGCCTTCGAGCCGCTGACCGTGATACGCCCGGAGGGCACCTTCCTCGACGCGAAATATCCCAGGCCGGTGTCCGGCTGCGCTGCCGAGGTATCGCAGCGCATCGCCGAGGCGGTGTTCGCCGCGATGGTGCAGGCCGTGCCGGGCCGCGTCACCGCGGCGCCCGCAGGATCGAGCGGAAATTTCGCGCTCGGCGGCCACGATCCGCAGCGCGGCCGCGACTTCGTAATGTACCAGATTTCAGGCGGCGGCTATGGCGGCAATGGCCGCGAGGACGGTCTTTCCAACGGCTGCTCGACGATCGGCATCTCGAAATCGCCGCCGGTCGAGATCATGGAGCAGGCCTATCCGGTGATCTACCGCCACTACAAGCTGCGCGAGGGCTCCGGCGGCGCCGGGCAACACCGCGGCGGCTTCGGCCTCGCCTATGAGGTCGAACTGCTGCGCGGAGAGGCGCGCGCCTCCTTCGTCATGGACCATGGCCGCGTCGGGCCGCAGGGCGTCCTCGGCGGCGCCGACGGCGCGGTCAACACCGTCACGGTGTTCCGCGACGGCGCCACGCACGTGCCGAAACACCTGTCCAAGGAACAGGACATCCCGCTGAAGGCAGGCGACCGCGTGCGCGTCGAAACCCCGGGCGGCGGCGGCTACGGCGACCCGCGCGAACGCGATCCGGCACTGGTGAAACGCGACGTCGCGATGGGCTATTATACCGCCGAGGAGGCCGAGCGGCTGTTCGGCGGATCAGCCGGCTGAGGCGGGTTCCAACTCCCAAAGCTCTGGATAGACCCGCACGAAACCGCTTTCGTCGAGCACCAGCATGGCCTCGTACCCGGATGTCGGCGACTGGTACCAGTAATGCGTCTCGTCGCGCCGTTCATAGATCTGCGGCAGGTCGACCAGCGCATCCTTGCCGATGTCGAACCATGCGACCGAGAAGCCTGCGCGCTCGCCGACCGCCAGCCCGGCCCGCTTCAACTGCTGGAAATTCGTCGCCGGGGTGAATCCGAAATCGAGGTCTACCAGTTCCGACAGTCCCTGCCACTTGCCGTCGAGCATCCAGCCATCGGTCGTGCGCTCCATCTGATGGAAGAAGCGCCGCCCGCCGGCGATGCCCCTGACGCTGCCGCGCCGCGCCTGCCAGGCATCGTCGATCTCGACCGTGTAGTTGACGGCGGCCGGCCCCTGTTCACCGAGGAACGTCGCCATTCCGGTCAGGAGCCAGCCGCTGAGCGCGGGAGCGATCAGGGCGGTGTCGTGACCGGGCGTGTGGAGGTTCTGCCAAAGGGCGGTTCGCGAAAGGGTCATGCGGTCGGGCCATCCAGTTCGACAATCGACGGACCTAAACGCGCGGGACGCTCAAGCGATCCGCGAGAGCAGCTTCAAGAGCGTCGCCGTCTCCCTGGCGGACAGCGGCTGCAAGGTCTCGGCGGTGATCTCCTCGGCCAGCGGCACCAGCCTCGCGACCGTGTCGCGCCCTTCGGGCGTCAGGCTGACCATCAGGCGGCGGCGGTCGACATCGTGCTTCGACAGTTGCACCAGCCCGCGCGCCTTCAGCCGGTCGATGACGCCCTTCACGGTGGCCGCGTCCATGGCGACGAGGCTGCCGAGTTGGTTCTGCGACGTCTCGCCGACGTCGGCGAGCTTCGCCAGCGCGGCGAACTGCGGGGGCGTCAGGTCGGAGATCTTCGCCGCGAAGATCGCGACGTGGCGCTGATGCGCCTTGCGCAGCACGAAGCCTACCTGTTCCTGCAGGCGGTAGGGGTCGTCCGGCTCGGCGTCGACCAGCTTGAGCAGGTTGCTCTCGCCGGTCATGGTCGCGTCCGCGTCATCGCAATCCGTCCTCCCCCTTGACCTGACCGACCTCCAGCCCGCCCATGCGCGAGTGTATGCGGCCGCCGATGGACATGGCGAGCGCAAACAGGATCTCGTCCGGCCGCGGGCCTTCGGGGTCGCACACGGTGATGGCGTCGAAGTGGCTGCGGACATAGGCGGCGTTGGCGTGGCCGAGCGGCACGTCGAGGCTCGCCCCGAAACCGCCGAGCTTCATGGCAGACGGCACGATCGCCTTGGAAGCCCCCAGCCTTTCGCGCATCGCGTAGCCGCCCGGCACGTGCCAGAGCGCGCCATGCTCCAGTTCGCCGGCAGTGCCGACGATGGCGCCCTTGCCATAGCCGTCGATTGCAGCGAGGTCGCCGCCCAGCGCCGCGATCAGCCGTTCCGTCAGCAGCCGCCCAAGCGGCTTCAGATCGTCCATCGCGCCCTGCAGTTCCTCGGCGTAGCGTCCGGCAAAGGGGTTGCGCACGACCGCCAGCGCGGCCGCCCGACGCCGTGGCTGGGCGGGCGCCGGCCCGCCGTCGTGGTGAATCTCTTCCGCGATCACCGAGATCTTGCGGATCGTGAATTCAGGCATGTTGTGTCTCCAGATGGTGTGCCGGCCGCGCAAGCGGGACTTCTCGCGGCGATGGCAGGCCGGCAGCCAAATCGCCCGGCGCGCCCACATTCTCGAACGCGCCACCGCAGAGGCGCACGTCGCCGGCGAGAAACAGCCCCGCGGCCTCGATCAGCCCACGCTCGCGCAGGGTTTCGGCGACGGCCAGCCCGCGCTCCAGCGCCTGCGCTGCTTCATGTTCCGCGAGCGGCCCGACACCGGTGGTCACCAGCCTGTCGCCAAGGTCCGTGTCGGGCGCCATCGCGTTCGCCGGCTCGCGGCGTATCGCCTGATGACCCGGCAGGTCGACCGCGTTGGCGACGATGGTCGCGGCGGCATCGGCGGCGGCCGCCGAGCGTGCGAGGACCGTCACCGCATCGGCGATGCCAAGCGAAAAGCTGCGCCCGCGCCAGCCGCTGGTCGCGACGCCGCGCACCGGATCGTCGGCGCGGACGGCGATCCGATCGGCCATGCCCCGACCCGTCCCGGCCACCGCCAGTTGCATCACCTGCCCCGCGGAGAGGAACAGCGCGCAGTCGCCGCCATTGTTGACATAGGCCCGGTCGATCCCGGCGGACATCATCGTCGCGAGAATTTCGTCGGCGACGGACCCCGCCACCGCAGCCATCGGCGTGATGAAACCGTTGCGTGCGAGCGGGCTGACCGCGGCCTCCATCCGGCACGCGGTCGAGCCACGGAACGGCCGCGGGCGCGACCCCGAGGGTTCGCGCAACGCCGGCAGTTCCTCGACGAGTTCGGACAAAATGGTGCTGAACCGCGCCGACGCCCGGGCGTAGGCGGCGGCAGTCGCGTCCGTTTCGCCGAACGCCTCGATGACCAGGTCGATCGGGCCGTGGTTGAGATGCAGCCGACGTCCGATCATCGCCTCCTGGGGGCCGTTCATCAGGCGGCTCCCTCGGCGCCGAGGCGCCGCAGCTGCGCCAGCGGCGGCCAGGGATTTTCTCCTGACGCCGCGCGGTTTTCGCGAGGGTTCAGGTATTCGCCGCCCGAGGCGACGATGTCGTCGAGGCTGCGTATCTCCGCGGCATGGCCACCGAGCGCCACATAGTCGTCCCTGCGCAGCGTGAACTCGATCGGAGCCACAAGCGCCGGCGTCGGCACGTAGCCGAAGGCGTTGTCGGGCACGCGCGACACGTCGACCATCAGCGTGATGCCTCCACCCGGCCAGACATAGACCGGCGCACCGCCGACCGTGACATAGGTCCCGAGGCCCTGGACCGAACGCGTCAGCCGGACCGGGTTTTCGACCACACCGGCCCGCAGCGAACCGCCCGCACCGCCGACGAAGAGAACGGTGCACAGCGCCGGCTCGCAGTTTTCCTCGATCAGTTCTACGGACTTCCTGAGGCGTTCCGGGAACGGCATCGCGACCGGCTTCAGCGCCTGGTCGAGCTCGTAATAGGCGAACTGCTCGCCCGTGGTCGACACCATCAGAAGTGACATGCCGGGGCGCGCGCCCTTCTTCGGGTTCCAGTCGCCGAGGATCGACAGCGGGTCCGAAATCGTCGTGCCGCCCCAGCCGAGGCCAGGCTCCGATACCTTGAAGTAGCGGCCGGGGGTCGAGCGCCGGCCGACGATCTTGATGCCCGTGTCCTCCCAGCCGAGGACCTTGCCGGCCTGGTGTTCCGAAACCACGCCGGTGATGTGGTCGTCGACGACGACGACTTCGTCGACCAGCCCGCGCCACTGCGTCGCGAACATGCCGATGGTCGCCGAACCACAGCCGACGCGCATGCGGTTCTCCTGCTTGCCGTCGATGACCGGCGCCTTGCCGGCCTGGACGACGACCGTGGCGCCGCCGTCGATGGCCAGTTCCACGGGTTGCTTGTTGCACAGGTTCAGCAGCGTGTCGCAGGTGACGCGTCCCTCGGACTTCGAGCCGCCGGTGAGGTGATGGACGCCGCCGAGCGACAGCATCTGCGAGCCGTATTCGCCGGTGGTGACGTGGCCGACCGCCTCGCCGCCGGCGCGCACCGTCGCCGTTTCGGGGCCGATGTGGCGGTCAGTGTCGATCTTCACCTTGACGCCGCAATAGGAGAAGATGCCCTCGGTCACGACGGTGACAAGGTCGACGCCCTCGACCTCCTGGCTGACGATGAAGGGCGCCGGCTTGTAGTCGGGATAGGTGGTGCCCGCGCCGATCGCCGTGACGAAGCGGCTGCCGGTGTTGACCAGTTCGCCGCCCCCCGCCTGCCCGGCGTCGAAGGCGACCGCTTCGCCCCCCGAGGCGGCGCGCTGTTCGAGGACGGTCAGCGGGTCCAGCCTGACGATGCGGCCGCCGACATTGCCGTAGCGGTCGCAGGCGCCGGAGCGGCCATCGGCGATGTAGCACATGACCGGACAGGCGTCGCAGCGGATCTTCTCGGCGACCTGCTTCTCGCCAGCCTCGTGGGTTTCAAACCGTTCGGAGAGTTCGCTCATCCCTGCCCCTCCTGAATCGCCGCCAGCACCCGGCTCGGCGTCGCCGGAACCCTGGTCACCAGAACGCCGGTGGCATGGCGGATCGCGTTCAGTATCGCCGGAGCGGTCGGGATCAGGACATGCTCGCCCAGCCCCTTGGCTCCATACGGGCCTTCGGGGTCGGGCACCTCGACGAGGATCGATTCGACCAGCGGAATGTCGCCGACCGTCGGGATGAGGTAGTCGTGCAGATTTTCCGTGCGGCCGGGCACGTACTCCTCCATCAGAGCCATGCCTATGCCCTGGGCAATGCCGCCCTCGATCTGGCCTTCGACCAGCAGCGGATTGATCGCCCGGCCGACATCGTGCGCCGCCGTGATCTTGACCGGCGTCACCGTGCCCAGCGCCATGTCGACTTCCACCTCGGCGACCTGCGCGCCCCAGCCGTAGACGGCGTATGGCTTGCCCTGGCCGTTCGCATCGAGCGGCAGGGTCGGCGGATCGTAGGTCTCCTCGGCGGCGAACACGTAGCCGTCGTCGTCGGCCGGCAGATGCGCAAGATCGATGGTCCTGGTCGCCTCGCCCTCGCGGACTGCGAGCCTGCCGGCGGAGAATTCCATCGTCGCGCCGGGCGAGACGTTGGCGAAGCGCAGGATCGCCTCGCGCAGCACCTTCGCGGCCTTTTCGGCAGCCTTGCCCGAGATGAAGGTCTGGCGGGATGCCGAGGTCTTCCCGGCATCCGGCGTCAGCGCCGTGTCGGCGCCGACCAGCGTGACCTCGGCCAGCGCGACGCCGAGCGCGTCGGCGAAGATCTGCGCGATCACCGTGTTCGAACCCTGGCCGATGTCGACCGCGCCCTGGTGGAGCATCACGGCCCCGTCGCGCGTGACGCCGGCCTTGATGGTCGACGGATTGGCGATCGAGGTGTTGCCGCAGCCGTACCAGCAGGAGGCCACGCCGACGCCACGCTTGCACTTCGCGTGCGTCGCATTGAAGGCTTCGGCATCGGCGAGCGCCCGCTGCCAGTGCGGTTTCAGCGCATCCAGGCAGGCGGCGATGCCGACGCCGCTTTCCAGGCGCTGCCCGGTGACGGTCTCGTCACCGTCGCGAAGCGCGTTCTTCAGCCGGAAGGCGAGCCGGTCCATGCCGAGCTTCCCGGCAAGCGTGTCGTACAGGGTTTCCTGCATGATCGTCGCCTGCGGCACGCCGAAGCCTCGGAAGGCGCCGGCAATCGGCCCGTTGGTGTGGATCGCGCGGCCCTCGGCTCGATAGTTGGGCGTCCTGTAGGGACCGGACGCATGCACCGGCACCCGGTTGGCCACGGTGGGGCCGAAGCTCGCATAGGGACCGGTGTTGAACGCGCCGTCGAAAACCATGCCGACGACTCGGCCTTCGGCATCCGCGCCGATGGTCGCCGTCATCGACGCCGGATGGCGCTTTGTCGTCGACGCCATCGATTCCGAGCGCGTGTAGGCGAGCGCGGCCGGTCGCCCCGTCTTCAGCGCGACCAGCCCGATCAGCGGCTGCAGCGACACGTCGATCTTCGAGCCGAAACCGCCGCCGGTCGCCGCCGGAAGGATGCGCACTTTCTCGGGCGGCAGGCCGAGCACCTGCGCCGTGTCGTCACGATCCATGTGCGGCGCCTGCGTGCAGGCCGAGATCACCAGCGTGTCGCCGTCCATCCGGGCGAAGCCTGCCTCGGGCTCGATATAGGCGTGCTCGACATAGGAGGTCTCGTAGGCGCCCGACACCACATGGGCAGCACCGGCGAGCGCCGCTTCGGCGTCTCCGCGCGCCACGTAGCCGCTGGTCAGCAGATTGCCGGGGCGGCTTTCGTGCAGCAGCGCCGCATCCTGGCGCTGCGCGTCGCCAGGCAGCAGCGCATGCGGTTCCTCGCTCCAGGCAACGGGAAAGTCCGTCATGTCGAGTGCCGCCACCGCGGCCGGTTCCCCCGCCACCAGCGCCACCGCCTCGCCGCGGAACCGCACCCTGCGCTCGGCCAGCGCCGGCTGGTCGGCGAAGGGCGGAATGACGCCGAAACGGTTCTGGCCGGGGATGTCGGCCGCCGTGAATACGGCGACAATGCCCGGACTGGCGCTTCGCCAGGCCTCGATGTCGCCGAGGCTGAACCGCGCGCTATGGTGCGGCGAGCGGACGACCAGCACCGCAACCGCGTCGGCGGGAAATCCGTCGGCCCCGAACCGTTCGGCGCCCGTCACCTTGGGCACGCCATCGAGGCGCACCGCCGAGGCGCCGACCGCCTCGCCACGCGCCGGCAGCCGGCGGTCGAAGCCATGATGGTGCCGCCATGCGTCCATCACGGCGGCGACGATCTTGTGGTAGCCCGTGCAGCGGCAGAGCACGCCGCCCAGCGCATCATTCACCTCGGCCTTTGACGGCCGCGGGTTCCTTTCCAGAAGGCCGGTCGCGGCCATCAGGAAGCCCGGCGTGCAGATGCCGCACTGCGCCGCCCCATGCTCCAGGAACGAGGCCTGAAGCGCGGACAAATGGCCGTTGGCAAGGCCTTCGACCGTGCGCACGCTGCGCCCTTCGACCGAAGCAGCCGGCACCAGGCAGGCACAGGCCGGCTCGCCGTCGACCAGCACGGTGCAGGCGCCGCAGTCGCCGGCGTCGCAGCCGACCTTGGTTCCGGTCAGCCCGAGTTCGTCGCGCAGCACCGCGGAGAGCCGGGCGACCGGATGCGCGGACACCGAGACGGCGGCACCGTTGACGTCGAATGCGATGTGGTGACCGCCCTGCGAGTTCATGCTGCGACCTGCGTTGCGGACCCGGGGAAGGCGCCGGCCAGCGCGCGCTGCACGATCTCGCGCGCCGCGGCGCGGCGATAGTCCGCACTGGCCCGGACGTCGTCGATCGGCGACAAGTCGGAGAGGTCGGCCGCCTCCACCGCGCGCTCGACCTCCGGGCCGGCGGGCAATCCCACCAGAGCCGCTTCAAGCGCCGGAAGCCTCTGCGCGACGGCCGAGCAGGCACCGACGGCGACGGCGGCCTTCGCGATCGTTCCGTCCGCGGCAACCGCCAGCCGGGCGGCGGCCATGGCGATGGAGATGACGAGGTAGCGCCGCGCGCCGAGCTTGTGGAAGCACGATGCGCCGCCGGTCGACGCCCTTGGAACGTGGATCGCTGTGAGCATCTCGCCCGGCGCAAGCGCCGTGCGCCGGTTGCCGAGGATGAAGTCGCCGAGCGGCAGCAAACGCCTGCCCGCCAGCGACGCCAGTTCGACTTCCGCGTCGAGCGCCATCAGCGCCGGCACGCCGTCGGCAGCGGGGGAGGCGTTGCAGAGGTTGCCCGCGATCGTGGCGACGTTCTGGATCTGCACCGAGCCGACCTCGCGGGCTGCCTGCTTGAGCGCGTCGAAGGCAGCCGGCAGCGGCTCTGCGACGATCGCAGACCACGTCGTGCGCGCACCGATGACCAGGTGCGACTGCGTCTCGGAGAAGCCGCGAAGCGCGTCCAACCCGTTAATGTCGAGCACGTTTTCGGTGAGCGGCCGGTTGCCGAGCGCGGGGTAGAAGTCCGTGCAGCCGGCCAAGATCCGCCACCGCGCCTCGCCTAGCAGCGCCAGCGCCTCGTCAAGCGTCCTGGGTTTCGCGTAACGGATCACGCAATGCCTCGCGGCTCGTCTCGGCCAGCCTGTGTCGCCAGCGGAATTGCTGGACAAATTCGTTCGTATGCAAATGATATCAGCCGGCTTGCGAATGTCAAAGCAAACCCAAGGGCGGTTGGCGCGGGTTTTCAGCAGGACGCGCCGCCGCGCGGCCAGAAAACGATTGACGCCAGCCTTCTTACGGACAAACTTCGCGCCGGGCAGCGTTCCCGGGCAAGGAGAATTTCATGGCATCCGAGGCATTGATCGTCGTCGACCTGCAGAACGATTTCTGCCCTGGCGGTGCGCTTGCGGTGGCAGGCGGCCATCAGATCGTTCCCATCATCAACAGGCTGGTCGACGATTTCGAGCATGTCATCCTGACGCAGGACTGGCACCCGGCGCACCATTCGAGCTTCGCGTCGAGCCACCCCGGACGCAGCCCCTTCGAAACCGTCGAGATGCCCTACGGGCCGCAGACGCTATGGCCGGACCATTGCGTGCAGGGCTCGCACGGCGCCGACTTCCACCCCGACTTCCGGCACGACAAGGCGGAACTCATCATCCGCAAGGGGTTCCGCCACGCGATCGACAGCTACTCGGCCTTCTTCGAGAACGACCACAGGACGCCGACGGGGCTCGCCGGCTACCTGCGCGAGCGCGGCATCCGCTCTGTGACCATCGCAGGTCTCGCCACCGATTTCTGCGTCGCCTATTCCGCGCTGGATTCTGTCGGCAGGGGCTTCGTCACGACGATCCGCCTCGACGCATGCCGCGGCATAGATCTCGGCGGCTCGATGGCCGCCATGACCTCGGAGATGCAGGCTGCCGGCGTCAAGCTGGTCGAGGGTCAGCTCACGCCGACATAACGCTTCACGAGGTCGGGATCCTCGGTCAGGCGGCCGACATCGACCGTCTCGCGCACCCTGCCGCCCTCGATGAAGGATACCCGGTCGGCGACCGATCGCACGGCATCGACGCGCTGCTCGACAAGGATCGTCGAGACGCCGCGCTCGCGCAGCTTGGCGACGGTCTCGCGGATCCTGGCAATCATCGACGGCATCAGACCCTCGGTCGGCTCGTCGAGCAGCAGCACCTTCGGCTCCAGGCAGAGCGCACGGGCCATGGCGAGCATCTGCTGCTCGCCGCCCGACAGCGTTCCCGACCGCTGCCTCAGGCGCTCGCGCAGGACCGGGAAGAGCTCGAGCACGGCCTCGCGCACCGCCCTTCCCCGGCCCCTGGCCATCAGGCCGATCTCGATGTTCTCGGCCACCGTCATCTCGGCGAACAGCCGACGTCCCTGCGGCACATAGGCGACGCCGGCCTTCGGCACCTCGTGCGGCGGCAGCACGGTCAGTTCGGTTCCACCCAACCGGATCGAGCCCGAACGTGCGGGCACGAGGCCCATGATGCATTTCAGCGCCGTCGTCTTGCCGGCGCCGTTGCGGCCCAGAAGGCAATGCACCTCGCCATCGCGAAGGGCGAGGTCCAGCCCGTGCAGGATCTGCGTCTCGCCGTAGAAGCAGTCGACGCCGGCGATAGTCAGCGCGTCAGCCATCGGCGCCCTCCTCCTCGGGCGTGCCGAGATAGGCGTGCTGCACGTCCGCGTTGGCCCGGATCTGCTGGGGCGTGCCTTCGGCGAGGATGCGGCCGCCGTTCATCACCGTGATGCGGTCGGCGAGTTCCATGACGACGGGCATGTTGTGCTCGATCAGCAGCACCGTCGCGTCGCGGGCGATCTCGCGCACGAGGGTGATGAAATTCTCGATCTCGCCATCGGACAAGCCCTGGGTCGGCTCGTCGAGGATCAGCAGCCGGGGTTTCAGCGCGAGGCCCATCGCGACCTCGAGAAGCCGCTGGTGCCCGTAGGACAGCGTGCCGGCGACGTCGTGTTCGCGACCGGCCAGGCCGACGCGTTCGAGCGCGGACATGACGCCGGCATGCACCGCGCCATGCCGGCGTCCGTCGGTCAAGGTGCGCTGCACCGGCAGCGCGACGTTGTCGTAGGCCGTCAGGTTGGCAAAGACGCTGGTGATCTGGAACGTGTAGGCGATGCCCAGCCTGACGCGCCGGTGCGGCGGCAGGTTGGTGACGTCGTTGCCGTCGAAGACGATCATCCCCGCCGAAGGCGCGACGCGCCCGCAGATCAGGCTGACGAAGGTGGTCTTGCCGGCGCCGTTGGGGCCGATGATGGCGCGGATCTCGCCGGGAACGACCGAGAAGTCGACGCCGTCGACGGCCTTCAGTCCGCCATAGTGGCGGGCAAGCCCCCTGGTGGTCAGCAGCGGCGTCACGGCAGCCACCTCGCGAAGCGGTCGCGGATTGTGCCGAGGATGCCTTTCGGGAAATACAGCACCAGCAGGATCAGGACCACGCCGACGACGAGCATGTGGGCCGACGTGTAGGCGCTGGCGATATCGACCGCATAGTACATGAACAAGGTGCCGAGGAGCGGACCCAGGATGGTCGCCGCGCCGCCGAGAAGGACCCACAGCAGCGGCAGGATGGAGTACTGGACCGACGCAAGCGTCGAGCCGACATAGCCGAACAGAATGACGTAGGCGGCGCCCGCCGACGCACAGATGGCGCCCGAGGCGACCATTGCCGCCAGCTTGTTGGCGAAGGTGTCGTAGCCCAGCATCCGCGTGCGCTCCTCGTTCTCGCGGATCGCAACGAGCACCCGCCCGAACGACGAGCGCACCGCCGCGAACGTCACCACCAGCACGATCGAGAACAAGGCGAGCGCCGCCAGGTAGCGCACCGACGGATCGGTCAGGTCGAACTGCAGGCCGCCGATTCCGATGACGCGCTCATGCTGCTGGATGACAAGGCCTTCGTCGCCGCGGGTCCATTCGCCGAAATAGTAGACGAGCAGGTAGGCGACCTGCGCGAACATCATGGTGACGATCATGAAGGCGACGCCGGTGGTGCGCAGCGCCAGCATGCCGACGCAGAACGCCAGCACGGCGCCTGCGGCAAGGCCGGCCAGGAAGGCGGCCGGCACCCCCCAGTCCAGGTGGTACATGGTCAGACCGGCGGCGTAGAGGCCGGCGCCGAAGAACATGGCGTGGCCAAGGCTGAGCAGCCCGGCATAGCCGAACAGAAGATTGTAGCCCATCGCAAAGACGGCGAGCACGAGAACCCGCGCGAGCACGCCGTGATGGTATTCGGGAAGGGCGAAGTTCAGGGCGAACAGCACTGCGATGACGACCGCATGCAGCGCAATGGCCTTGCCGGAACCGTGATCCGGTCTCATTGCGCCTCCGTCATCGGGAACTCGTTCCGAACAGGCCTTGCGGGCGGAACACCAGCACCATGGCGACCGCGAAGGTGGCTATGATCTTGGCCAGCGTCGGCGAGAAGAAGACCGAGATGATGCCGTCCGACACGCCGATCAGCAGCGCGGCGAGCACCGTGCCGCGCAGGCTGCCCAGCCCGCCGATGATGACGACGATGAAGGAAAGCAGCAGAGGGTCGCGCCCCATCAGATAGTGGGCCTGGCTGATCGGCACGATGAGCACGGCGGCAACCGCCGCAAGCATGGCGCCGGCCGCGAACACCCCGGCATAGACCCGGCCGACCGGTATGCCGAAGGCCTGCGCGGTCTCGCTGTCATACTGGGTGGCGCGCATGACCATGCCGATCCTGGTTCGCGAGAGCACGAACCAGGTGGCCAGCAGCAGCAGGATCGAGGCGACGATGACCGCAAGCTTGTAGCCGGAATAGCCGAACCACGGCAGCAGGATGCGGTAGTTGAACGGCGCCTCCACCGGCCGCGCCTCGGGGCCGTAGAGGCTGAGCGCCGCCTGCTGGATGATGTAGAGCATGCCGATCGTGGCGACGATGGTCGCCTCGGGATTGTAGTTCAGCCGCTTCAGCACGACGCGGTCGGCGACGAGGGCGATGGCGCCGACGATGACCGGCGAGATCACCAGCGCCGCGAAGAAGCCAATCGCCGGATGGCCGCCGAGCGCCGAGGCGATCGCCCAGGCAAGCACCGCGCCCAGCATGAAGAACTCGCCATGCGCGACGTTGACGACGCGCATCACGCCGAACACCAGCGACAGGCCGAGCGCCATCAGGGCCAGCACCGCCGAGGTGACCAGCCCCTCAAGCGTGGCGAGAAGGAGGTGGGGTCCGAATGCCATTCAGATGCGCCTGCCCTCCCCGCGGGGAGGGCGGCAGGAAGCTGCGCCCCTTCTCACAGCGGCTGGGTCGTGTAATCGCCTTCCGGCTCGTAGAGCCCGTCCTCGATCGAGGTCTTGTGGACGACATTCAGCTTGCCGCCCTCGACCTTGGAGATGTTCTGGACGCCGAAGCACTGGTGAATCTTGCCGTTGAAGGTCTTCGGGCCCTGCGGGTGCTCGGGGCCTTCGGCGAACTCGGTGAGCGCCTCGGTCGCCTCGACGAGCTTTGCGCGGTCGTCGGGGCCCTGGTAGCCGGCGTCCTCCATGGCCTTCTTGATGACGTAGAGCGTTTCCCAGCAGCCGAACATGTGGGCGGCCGTCGAGACATCCTTCGGATCATCGACCGATGCGCCGTTCTCGTCGATGCCGACGGCCGCGCGATAGGCCTGCTGCGCCGCCGAATCGTCGGGCTGCGCGTAACGCGGCGACCCCTCCCAGAAATGGCTGCCGTCGAGGAATTCCAGCCCGGGGCTGTTGATGTCGACGGCCTCGAGACTGTCGATGAAGCCGAACAACTGCGGCCGGCTCGAGCCGTAGAACTCGCCGAGTTCCTTGACGAAGGTCAGCACGGCGGGCCCGACCATGACGTGGTAGATCACGTCGGTGTCGGACGGGATCTGCGGGAGGTACTTGGTGAAGCTGCTCTCCGTCGGCGGGATGGCGATCTGCGCGATGACGTCGGCGCCCTGCGCCTTTAGCGCCGGCGGCAGGTAGTCGCGGTGATCGTAGCCAAAGGCGAAGTCCGGGAAGATCTGCGTCACCTTCTTGCCGGCATTGGCCGCGATCCACGGCGCCATCGCCTGGATCTGGCTCTTCACGTCGGTGATGCCGGGCTGGAAGACGTAGCGGTTCAGCTTGGTCGAGGCGACATGGTGTCCCTCGGAGACAACGAAATAGGGCAGCTTGAGTTCGCCCGCCGTCGGGGCCGAGCCGATGACGACATGCGAGAACAGCGTACCGTAGGCAACATCGACCTTGTGCTGGGTGGCGAACTTGCCGACGATTTCCGCGCCGCGGCCGGGATCGGTGCCGTCGTCCTCCACGATGATCTCGACCTGCCTGCCGTTGATGCCGCCGGCGGCGTTGATCGCCTTGATCGCGGCATTGGTCGTCTTCTCGTACCAGCGCCCGTAGGCGGCGCCGATGCCGGTACGGTGAGCCTGGAAGCCGATCTTGATGGGCGCCGAGCTTTGCGCCTGCGCATAGCGGACGAAGCCCGGGCCGGCGGCAAGGCCGGCCGCTGCCGCGCCGAGGCCCTTCAGCGCGCCGCGGCGGCTGATCTTGCTGCGGAGAATGGAGCTGGTTTCGCGATCTTTTGTCATGCCGGTTCCCCTGGTTTGCTTGTTCTTGGTCGTTGGCTGGCGCCTTCCCGCCGGGTTCCGGCAGCGGCGCAAAAATCGTTTGTACAGAAACTAAATCACCAATCCTGGAAGCTGGCAACTGCAATGCTGCCGCCGCGTCACCGGACGCCTCAGGCGGCGGTGGGCGTGGACAGGAGCCAGAGGCCGAAGACTGTGTAGGCGATCATCAAAAGGGTCAGCGGCAACTGGCTGAGCGCAGCGGCGCGCGCCGTGCCATGCAGACGGAAAGCAAGCATGTGCGCGACAAGGACCGCGAGCACGTGGCCGCCGACGATTGCCGCCGCCTGCGCGTTCCAGATGACCCAGGCCGCCTCGGACCCCGCCACGACGGCGGCCGCGACAGGCATGTAGGCGGTGCCGAACAGGTTCCAGCCAAGCGAGAACGGATCGGAAAACGCCACCAGCGCATACTGGCCATTGACCAGCAGAACCGTCAGGTAGTGCGAAAAGTGATAGGCGAGCGCGATGGGAACGATCGACCAAACCATCGTCCCCGCCGCCGTGGCGAGGCCATGCCGCCCGGCGACCAGCCGTTCGCCGGCGAGGACGCAGCCGTAGAAAACGGCAGCCAGAACGGCGCAAGCGGCAGCGAGGCCGACGCTGCTGGTTCCGATCAGCGCCGTGCGACCCGGAAATTCGAGCGGGTTCAGCCCGTTGAGAGCGAACCAGGCGAATGTCTTGGACAGACCGTCGAAGGATACCGACGCCAGGGCAAACAGGATGAACAGAGCGCCGCTCGGCGACAGCGCGGGCGTGTCGGCGAGCTTCGCTCCGGGCAGGCCGATCGACAGGCCGCCGCCGGAGGATCCGGCGACGATGCCGAAACGCGCGACGATGCCGTAGAAGACCGAAAGGAACTCGCCGCGCGCGCTCCAGGCTTCATGGCCGAAGGCGAGCATCATCGCGAAGCTGAAAAGCCAGTAGAGGCCGACGACGCCGGCCAGGCGCGCCGGATCGTCGGGCGCCGGATAGACGAGCTCGAACCAGGCGAAGGCGAGGAACAGGAGCACGGCCGGCCACATGCCGACCCATGCCGGGAGCCGGAAGGGAGCCGACGCCCGCGTTCCGAGAACCATGACCGCGATGCGCCAAGGGCCGTACCAGGGGTTGATCAGGGCCCAGACGTTGCCGAACAGGCCCTGGACGAGGGTCAGACCGACCCAGAGCAGGGTCCAGACGGTGAGCGGGAGCGGGTTCGAAAGCGGATCGCGGCTGCCCATGAAGCCGGCTGCGACCAGCACTGCAAGAACGAGGAAGCCGAGAAGGCTGAGGGGCATGCGCAACCGGTCGGACGAAATGCCGGTCCGCAACCGCAATCCGGCCAGGCGCTCGAGCGCTTCCGGTCGCACCACGAGCAGCGCCAGGAAACTCGCCGCCACCGCCAGCGCCCCGCCGACAATGTAGTGGCCAGTCGGCAGGAGCAGGACATGACCGCGGTCGGAGGCGTGCGCAAGGGCGTCGGCCGGGGCAAGGGCAACCGGCAGCGCTGCGAACAAGCCGCGCAATCCGCGCGAGCGGCCGGCAGACGCGACCGGAACGCGGACGCGTGAGGCCGGCGCCATTTCCCCGGGGGACGTCAGGCTCAGACCCTGACGAGCTGTTCGACGCGATCCTGCGCACCGAAGACCCGCAGGTAGCGCTCGATCTCCTGGGGATCTCCGGTCGCCTTGGCCGGGTTGTCCGACAGCTTCACCGCAGGACGCCCGTTGGCCTCGGTCACCTTGCACACCAGCGAGATTGCGTTCAGCCCGGTCACCTCTTCCGGCGCGCAATCCTCGAAATCGTTGGTGAGGTTGGTGCCCCAGCCGAACGACATGCGCACCTTGCCGCGGAAGTGGCGGTAGGTCTCGATGATGGTGTCGACGTCCAGCCCGTCGGAGAAGATGAGCAACTTCTGCCGCGGATCGACGCCCTTCTCGCGCCACCAGGAAAGGATCTTCTCGCCGCCCTCGATCGGCGGCGCGCTGTCGGGGCGAAAGCCGGTCCAGCCGGCGACCCAGTCGGGCGCGTCGCGCAGGAAGGCGGCCGTTCCGAAGGCGTCGGGCAGGACGATCAGCAGGTTACCGCCGTAGTAGCGCTGCCAGTCCTGCAGCACCTTGTAGGGCGCCGCGCGCAGTTCCTTCTTGCTGTCGGCGAGCGCGGCCAGCACCATCGGCAATTCGTGCGCGTTGGTGCCGAGCGCCTCGAGATCGGTATCCATGGCGAGCAGCACGTTGGAGGTTCCGGTGAAGGCCTCGCCGATGCCCTCCTTCAGGGCCTCGACGCACCACCGCTGCCACAGGAAGGAATGCCGGCGCCGCGTGCCGAAATCGGAGATGGTGATGCCCGGCAGGGCGCGCAGGCGCTCCGTCTTGGCCCACATCTTGGCCTTGGCGCGCGCATAGAGCACATCGAGCCCGAACGGGCCGAAGCTCCTCATCGCGGCGCGCGAGCGCAGTTCGTTGATGATGGCGAGCGCGGGGATCTCCCACATCGTGGTGTACATCCACGGGCCGTGGAAGGAGAGCTCGTATTGGCCGTTTCGCTTGCCGAGTTCGTATTCGGGCAGCTGGAAATCCTCGAGCCAGGCGAGGAACTCCGATTCGAATATCTGTTTGCGGCCGTAGAAGGTGTTGCCGCCCAGCCAGATCATCTCCTTCTTGGAGAAGCGCAGCGTGCGCGCATGGTCGAGCTGGTCGCGCAGCTCCTGTTCGTCGATCTCATCGGCAAGGCGTACCGACTTTGCGCGGTTGATCAGCGAGAAGGTCGCGTCGACCTTGGGGTACATGCCCCAGATCATCTGCAGCATGAGCAGCTTGTAGAAATCCGTGTCGAGCAGGCTGCGCACGATCGGGTCGAGCTTCCAGGTGTGGTTGTAGACACGCCGCGCGATATCGGTCTTGGCCATTCACTGCTCCTCTGCCGCGCGAAGCTGCCGCGGCGGCCCAAAGCCTATAACATCGATTTTTCCTGCGCGCGCGGGTGACTGCGTCGCCCCCCTGCGGCGATCGTTGCGGCGGGACCGTCGATCAGGCGCGCCCGGATGCGCCGCGGTCTGCCTTCACGGCAGGTCCGGGACGGTCGTCAGAATCCTGCGGAGCTCGCGGGAGGGTTTGCGATAGCCGGGACCGCGATACTCGATCCGGGGCTGCCGGTGCCTGTGTTCGGCGCTATGGCGACCGCGACGGTTGTCGTCGGCGTCCCAGCCGTCGCCGTCATAGACGCGCAGGTTGCCGTAGGCGTCATAGGCGAATTTCTGCGTGGCCCGCGGCCGATAGAGTTTGGCGCGGCTGTCATCGCCGCGCCGCGCGGAATGGCTATCGCCCCGATAACCTCTTCCGGCGCCCTCGCCGTCGTGATGGTTGCGCCGGTGCCTGCGCTTCTTCCATGCGCCGCCGCCGTCCTGAGCGCCATCGCGCCGCACGATGGTCGAACTCACCACCGGGAGCAAATACCCGGCGGCATCCGGCAGGCGCTGCGGCATCGCCGGCACAGCGCCGGCCGGCGTGGCAGCGAAACAGGCGAGCGCCGCCACCATGGCGCCGGCGCACATGCTCGAAAAGGTCGATCCCATCAGTCCGCTCCACAACACGGATGCGCATCCGCCAGCGAAGATAGAGCGGAGCGCACACTCAGGCCAGAGCGTCCGTGCGACAGGGTTACCGGACCCGGGTCAGGCCGAGCCTGTCGCGCCGGAGCCAGCGCACCAGCATCAGGACCGCCACGACCGCAAGACCGACCGAAAGCCCGATCCAGATGCCCGTGCCTTCGAGCCCGCCAGGGAAGGCGAGCGCAATGCCGAGCGGCAGGCCGACGCCCCAGTAGCCGATCAGCGCATAGATCATCGGGACCGTGGTGTCGTGGAGGCCGCGAAGCATGCCGCCCGCGACGGCCTGCGCGCCGTCGACGACCTGGAACAGGCCGGCCATTGCGAGGAAGCCTACCGCCAGCCCGACCACTTCGGCGTTCGCCGGCGCGTCGAGGTCGATGAACGCCGAAATCAGCTGATAGGGCAGCAGGATCATCGCCGTCGCCATCAGCGCCATGAAACCGACGCCCATCGCATAGGCGGTCCAGCCCGCCCGCGTCACGGCGTCGAGATCGCCGGCGCCATGCGCCCGGCCGACGCGCACCGTCACCGCCTGCGCCAGGCCGAGAGGGACCATGAACGACAGCGATGCAAGCTGGATGGCGATCGCGTAGGCGGCGATCGAGGCGGCGCTGATCAGGCCCATCAGGAAGGAGGACGCGTTGAAGATCGACACCTCGAACAGCAGCAGCGCCGCGATCGGCATGCCGAGCTTGAGGAACGCCTTGAGACGCGGCCAGTCGGGACGCCAGAACCGCCCGAACAGCCGGTATCGCCTGAACCGCCTCTCGAACATCACGACTGCAGCCATTCCGGCGAACATCAGCAGCGACGACAGCGTGGTGGCCCAGCCGGAGCCCGGCAGGCCGAGCGCCGGGAAGCCGAGATTGCCGAACATCAGGCACCAGTTGGCGAGCACGTTGAAGCCGACCGCCCCGAACACGATGATCAACGCCCAGCGCGGCCGTTCCAGCGCCGAGATGAAGGAACGCAGCACCAGGTAGCCGTAGAACGGCATGCTGGCCCACATCATGGCCCGCACGTAGCTGCCGGCGAGCGTCGCCAGCCGTGGCTCCTGCCCCATCGCGACCAGGATCGCCTCGGTGTGCCACAGGAACAGCCAGATCGGGATCGAAACCATGACCGAAAGCCATAGGCCCTGCCGGACAGTGCGGCGCACGTCGCGCACGGAGTGGCGCTTGCGCCCGAGTTCGGTGGCGATCATCGGCGACGCCGCCGTCATCAGGCCAAGCCCGAAGATCATCGGCATGAAGTAGAGGTTTGCGCCGAGCGATCCCGCGGCGAGCGCATCCGGCCCGAGCCGGCCCATCATCAGCACGTCGGTCGCCGTCATGGCCGTCTGGCCGAGGTTTGTGAGCACCATCGGCCAGGCCAGCTGCAGCATTGCGCGTATCTCGCCGCGCCATGGCGTTTCCGGGACCGTCGCCACGGTGTCGATCGCAGACATGTCTTCGCCTTGTCCATTCGCGGTGCGTCGGCCGAAACAACGATGCCGGAAACCGCTTCGAGCCGGCACAAGAACCCGCGCCGGAACCGAGCCTTCTGGCCGATAAGAATGGCAATGGCAAGTGGCTGGGCCGGGCCAACGGCTATGCCAGCGGAGTGCGGCCAGGCGGGCCGATCCTTGGGGCGATCGTAGGCGCTAGGCCAGCGCCTCCAGGGCCCGCCGCTGGCGGTGCATCTCGAGGAAGACGCGGTAGTCGCGTCCGAAGCGCTCCGCCCCCGCCGGATTGGGCCGGCGTTCGCGCACCGGCTGGCGCATCGCCGCGCAGGCGCTGGCGACATCGGGGAAGAGGCCGGCTCCGGCCGCGGCAAGGGCTGCCGTTCCCGTCAGCACCGCTTCGTCGGCGAGCGGCTCGACCACGGTGCAGCCGACCGCGTCGGCGTAGAGTTCCATCAGCAGAGGGTTCTTGGTGTGGCCGCCGGTGACGTGCAGCGTGTCGATGACGAAGCCGCCGGAATTCAGCGTATCGAGGATGTGGCGGACGCCAAGCGCGATGGCGACAGCCGTACGCCAGTACAGCCGGCACAGCGCGTCGAACGAAGCGTCGAGCGTGAGCCCGCTAACGACGCCGAGCGCATGCGGGTCGGCAAGCGGCGAGCGATTGCCGTGAAAGTCGGGCAGCACATGCAGCCGCCCGGCGAGATCCAGCCCTTCCTCGGCTCGCAGCGCCATGATGCGGTCCGCGATCTCGCGATGCCGTGCCGCTGTCGGCTCCCCGCCGGCGCCGTGCAGGCGGATGACGTGGTCGAGCAGTGCGCCGGTCGCCGACTGGCCGCCCTCGGCGATCCAGAAGCCGGGCAGCCCGGCGCCCCAATAGGGCCCCCAGCCGCCGACGAAGGGACGCTGCTCCCTCGACATCGCCATGACGCAGCTCGATGTACCGGCAATCAGCGCCAGGTGCCGGTTCAGCCCATCCGGGGAAGCCGCCAGGCCGCCGAGCGTGCCGAGTGCGCCGGCATAGGCGTCGATCACGCCGGTCGCGACGCGGCACGTCTCGGTCAACCCGAGATCGGCCGCGGCTTGCGGCGTCAGCGTACCGAGATCGGAGCCGACCGGACTGGCAACGTCAGGCAGTCCGGCGCGCTCAAGCAGGTCGTCCAGCCCGACGGCGGCAAGGAAGTCGCGCTGCCAGCCGGACGTCTCGTGCGCGAGATAGGTCCACTTGCAGGTCAGCGTGTTCTGCGAGCGGGCCGGCGTGCCCGAGGCGCGCCAGGCGAGGTAGTCCGCGAGGTCGAAGATCGCGCCTGCCTGCCGCCAGCTTTCCGGCAGCCGGCGCTTCAGCCACATCAGCTTGGGCGAAGCCATCTCCGGCGACATCACGCCGCCGAGATAGTCTATGACACGGTGAGCGGTTGCGGTGCATTCGTCGGCCTCTGCCAGCGCCCGGTGGTCCAGCCAGACGATGGTGTCCCAGCGCGTCTCGCCGGTGGTCGATACGCTGACCTGCCCGCCGTCGCGACCACGCACAACGATCGAGCACGTCGCGTCGAAGCATATGCCGGCAATGTCCTGCGCAGCGACACCCGACCTGGCGAGAGCGCCGCGCACGGCATGGCAGACTGCGGCCCAGATGTCTTCGGAATCGTGCTCGGCATGGTCGGCCCTGGGCCGGTGCATCAGGATCGGATGTTCGGCGCGGCCGAGGACCCTTCCGGTGCGGTCGAACACGCCGGCGCGCGCGCTTCCCGTCCCGACATCGACGGCGCAGACATAGGTGTCCATCAAACGGCGCGCCCACCCTTCGGCACGCGCGGCGCGACCAGCATGCCGGGAAGAAGGCTCATGTCGGCAAACATCGCGTCGGGACGAAGCGCCTCGAGCGCGTCTGCCAGTCCGGCCGCATCGGCATGCGAGCCGCCGGTGAAGGCGAACACGCGCATGCCCGCGCGCTTCGCCGCATCGATCCCTGCCGGACTGTCCTCCACGACGACGCAATCCTCCTGCCGCACGCCCATCTCCTTCGCCGCATGGAGAAACAGATCGGGCGCCGGCTTGCCTCTCGCTACCATCGACGCACTGTATATATGCGGCTGGAGCATTTCCAGCAGGCCCGTGAGCGACAGTGCGAGCCGCACGCGGTCCGGGCTGCTCGACGACGCCACGCAGCGTCGGGCCGGCAGCCGTGCAAGCGCCTCGGCAACGCCCGGCATGGGCTTCAGCGCGGCTCGGAAACGCCGATAGGTTTCGTTGCGGATAGCGTCGAATTGCGCCGGGGCGAGCCTGAGGCCGAAGTCGCTGACCAGCGCGGCGCGCACCGCGTCGACGCTGCGGCCGAGGAAGAGGCGGTAGGCGTCGCCGTCGCCGATCGCCGTGCCCGCCGCGCGCACGAACTCGGCGAGCACGCCCACCGAGATCGTCTCCGAATCGACCAGGACGCCGTCGCAGTCGAAGATGACGAGTTTCGGTGCGGCCGGCATGCGTCTTGGCGAGGCCGCGTCAGGCCCCGGTGAGGTAGCGCTGCAGCGTCGCGCGCGCGCCTCCGGCCCACAAGGCTACGAGGTGGCGCGCGAAGGCCGCTGCGAAGACGGCACTTTCGCCGACATCGCCGTAGATGTCGCGCATGCCGAGCCACGCCGACGGTTCGGACCTGGCCGCGGCGGCGGCCGCCGCCAGGCGCTCCCAATTCGGATCGTTGGGCTCGATCACCGCGCCGCTGTCAGTAGTCCCGGCGCAATAGCGGCACCACAGCGCCGACGCGAGCGCCAGGCCTTCGATGCCGTGTCCGGCCTTCAGCCTGTCGGCGATTGTGGGGATGATGAATTTCGGCTGCCGGTTCGAGCCGTCGAGGCAGAGACGGCGGATCGTGTCGCCGATCTTCGGGTTCAGGCAACGCTCCTCGACCTTGCGGAAGTAGCCGTCGAGATCGGTCCCAGGCACCGGCGGCACGACGGGAATCACCTCCTCGCGCTCGACCTTCTGCAGGAACGCGCGAACCAGCGGATCCTCCATGCCCTCGTGGACGAAGTGGATGTCCATAAGCCCGGATGGATAGGCAATGATGGCATGGCCGCCGTTGAGGATGCGGATTTTCATCATCTCCCACGGCGTGACGTCGGTGACGAACTCCGCGCCGACCTCCTCGAAGGCGGGCCGGCCGGCCGGAAAATCGTCCTCGACCACCCACTGGATGAAGTCCTCGCAGAAGACCGGCCATGCGTCCTCGATGCCGAACGCATCGCGCGTGATGGCGCGCTCGCGGTCCGAAGTGGCGGGCGCGATCCGATCAACCATCGCGTTCGGAAAGGCGACATTGCCGCGAACCCAGTCGGCGAAGGCGGGATCCTGCGCGGCCGCCAGGCCGGCGACCGCATCGCGGCAGACCTTGCCGTTGTGGGGGACATTGTCGCAGGACATGACCGTAAAGGGCGCGACGCCGGCGGCCCTGCGCGCCTTCAGGCCGGCAAGGATGAGGCCGAACACGGTCTTCGGTTCGCCAGCGTCGCGCGCATCGGCGACGATCGCCGGGTGCCCGGGATCGAACCGGCCGGTCGACGGGTTCACGAAATAGCCGCCCTCGGTGACGGTGAGCGAGACGATGCGGATGGCGGGATCGGACAGCGCCGCGACGATGGCGCGACCGTCCATCGGCGGCACGAAGCCCGTCATCACGCCGGTCACCCGCGCCGCCGACCTGTCCGCCGACTGTTCCACCACGGTCGTCAGCCAGTCCTGCCCGGCCAGCGCGTCGCGCATCCTCAGGTCATAAGGCGTGACGCCGGCGCCGAGCACCGCGAAGTCGAGATCGCGGCCGCCGTTCATCAGCCGGTCGAGATAGACCTGGAGATGGGCGCGGTGGAAATTGCCGACGCCGAAATGCAGGATGCCGGCCTTGAGCGCGTTGCGTTCGTAGCCGGGCCTCGCCACGTCCGGCGGGAGCTTGGCAAGGTTTGCGAGCGAAAGCGAAACGGCCATGGCCTGTCCTTTCAGATCGTGCGCAGCATGCCGCCGTCGACGAAGTAGGTCGCGCCGACCGCGTAGCTCGCCCTTTCGGAGCAGAGGAAGACGAAGAAGTCGGCAAGCTCCTCAACGGTGCCGAAGCGCTTTATCGGCGCGTGCTCGTCGGCCACCGACTGCAGGTAGCCCTGCCAGTCGCCGCCGGTCGGCGCCGACAATTGCCTGGCGGTCTTGATCCAGTCGGGCGTCAGGATCAGGCCCGGGTTCACCGCGTTGACGCGGATGTTGAACGGAACGAGCTCGTTGGCGAGGTTCTTGGACAGCATCACCAGCGCCGCCTTGGTGACGTTATAGACGGGTTCGTACCAGAGCGGTTGGGCCGCGCAGATCGAAGCATTGTTGAGAATGGCGCCGCCGCCCCGCGCCTTCATCTGCGGCGCCAGCCCGCGGGCGAGCCGGACGGCGGCCATGACGTGCAGGTCCCAATAGGCCTGCCATTTCTCGTCGGGGGCCTCGAGGATGGTCTCGTTGGAACCGGTCCCGGCGTTGTTGACGAGAATGTCGCAGCCGCCGAAGTCGCCGGCCGCCCGGTCGACGAGGCTGGCGCAGCCGTCAGCGGTCGCGACGTCGCAGGCATGGCCGATCGCCGTGACGCCGAAGTCGCGCGCGATTGTCGCCGCCTCGGCCTCGACGCGATCACGGTCGCGCGCGGCGATCAGGACATGCGCGCCTTCGCGGGCGAAGGCCTTCGCCGCGCCAAGGCCGATGCCGACGCTGCCGCCGGTGATCACCGCCACCTTGTCCCTCAAACCGAGATCCATCGCCTCAACTCATCCAGTTTCCACCGTCGACATTGTAGGTCTGCGCGACCACGTAGTCGGCTTCCGCACTCGCCAGAAAGATCGCCATGCCGGTCAGGTCCGCGGGCGTGCCCATGCGGCCGTAGGGCACCGCCGCGCCGACCTGCTTCTTCTTCTCGCCGGGCTTCAGACCCTCATACCGGGCGAACAGCGCATCGACGCCGTCCCAGTGCTCGCCATCGACGACGCCCGGCGCGATCGCGTTGACGTTGATCCCGTGCCTGATGAGGTCCAGCCCCGCCGACTGGGTGAGCGAGATGACCGCCGCCTTGGTCGCGCAATACACCGCCACCAGCGCCTCGCCGCGACGACCGGCCTGGCTGGCCATGTTGATGATCTTGCCGCCCCGCCCCCGCGCGATCATCGACCGGGCCGCGGCCTGCAGCGTGAACAGGCAGCCCGCTACGTTGACGGAGAACAGCCTGTCGTAGCTGGCACGGCTGATCTCGACGATCGGGGCGGCGTCGAACAGCGCCGCATTGTTGACGACGATGTCGAGCCCGCCGGCCCTGGCCTCGACGGCTTCGATCGCGTGGTCGATCGAGGCCTGGTCGGTCACGTCGAGATGCACCGCGTAGGCGGCCGGTCCGATCGCGCGCGCGGCCTCTTCGGCGGCCTCGGCATTGATGTCGCCGATCGCGACCGTGGCGCCTTCGCGCACATAGGCCTCGGCAAAGGCCTTGCCGATGCCGCGCGCCGCACCCGTGATCAGCGCCGACTTGCCCGCCAATCTCATTGCAGCGCGATCCCGTCGGCGCCGAAGCGATGGATCTTCGACGGATCGGGCGTCAGCCAGACGGTGTCGCCATGGTGTGCGCCTATCTCGCCATCGGCGCGGACGGTCAGCGGCCCAACGCCATCCGAATGGACATGCAGGAAGGTGTCCGAACCAAGATGTTCGGCGACGCCCACCGTGGCCTTCCAGGCGCCCTCGGTGGTCGAGACCGAAAGATGTTCGGGCCTGATGCCGACCGTCTTGGCGCCGTGCTCCGCAGCCGTCTTCCCCTCGATCAGGTTCATGCGCGGCGAGCCTATGAAGCCGGCGACGAACAGGTTGCGCGGCGAGCGGTAGAGTTCGAGCGGAGAGCCCACCTGCTCGATGTTGCCGGCATTGAGAACGACGATCTTGTCGGCCATCGTCATCGCCTCGACCTGGTCGTGGGTGACGTAGATCATGGTCGTCTTGAGCTGGTTGTGCAGCTCAGAGATTTCCAGCCGCATCGTGCCGCGCAAGGCCGCGTCGAGGTTCGACAGCGGCTCGTCGAACAGGAAGGCCGAGGGCTGGCGCACGATGGCGCGGCCGATGGCGACGCGCTGGCGCTGGCCGCCCGAGAGCTGGCCGGGCCGCCGCTCCAGATAGTTGGTCAGGTTGAGCACCCGCGCCGCGTCGGCCACCTTCTTCTCGATCACGTCGGGGCTTTCGCCGGCCATCTTCAGCGGGAAGGCGATGTTCCTGGCGACCGTCATATGCGGGTAGAGCGCGTAGGACTGGAACACCATGGCGAGCTTGCGTTTCGCCGGCGCCTCGCCGGTCACGTCGCGCCCGTCGATCAGGATGGTGCCGCCGCTGGTGTCCTCAAGGCCGGCGATCAGTCTCAGCAGCGTGGACTTGCCGCAGCCGGACGGACCGACGAAGACGACGAACTCGCCGTCCTCGATCTCGAGGTCGATGTCGGGGATGATGGTCGTCGCCCCGAAGGACTTCGACACGTTCTTCAGCGTTATCTGGCCCATTTTCCCCTCCCGAACTACTTAACTGCGCCGAATGTCAGGCCGCGCACCAGCTGTCTCTGGGAGAACCAGCCCATGATCAGGATCGGCGCGATGGCGAGCGTCGAGGCCGCCGAAAGCTTCGCCCAGAACAGCCCCTGCGGGCTGGAGAACGAGGCGATGAACGCGGTCAGCGGCGCGGCGTTGGTGGTGGTGAGGCGGATCGTCCAGAACGCCTCGTTCCATGCAAGGATGATGTTGAGCAGCATCGTCGAGGCGATGCCCGGCACCGCCATCGGGGTCAGCACGTACCAGATCTCGCCCCACAGCGTCGCGCCGTCCATGCGCGCGGCCTCGAGGATCTCGCCCGGTATCTCGCGGAAGTAGGTGTAGAGCATCCAGACTACGATCGGCAGGTTGATCAGCATCAGCATCAGCGTCAGGCCGATGCGGCTGTCGAGCAGGCCGAAATCGCGGAAGAGAAGGTAGATCGGCACCAGCACGGCGGCAGCCGGCATCATCTTCGTCGACAGCATCCACATCAGGATGTCCTTGGTGCGGTGGGTCGGCGAGAAAGCCATTGACCAGGCGGCCGGCACGGCGATGACGACGCCGAGCATGGTGGAGCCGACCGCGATGATCACCGAGTTCATGAACGGCCTGAAGTAGTCGCGCTGGGTCTGCACCTCGACGTAGTTCTCGAGTGTGAAGGACGGAATGAGGTTGAAGCCGGCGATCGCTTCCGGCTCGCTCTTCAGCGAGGTGATCACCGTGTAGAGGATCGGGAAAAAGATGATCAGCGCGACCACCCAGGCGGCGATCGTCCAGCCGACCTTGCTGCGTGTCGATACGGCGCGTGCCATGGTCCCCTCCTACCGGTCCAGGTTCTTGCCGACCGCGCGCATCAGGAAGATGGCGACGATGTTGGCGAGCACGATTGCGATGACACCGCCCGCCGATGCCCCGCCGACGTCGTAGCCGAGCAGCGCGGTGCGATAGATCAGGAACGGCAGGTTGGTGGAGGCGTAGCCCGGCCCGCCATTGGTGGTGACCAGGATCTCGGCGTAGACGCCAAGCAGGAAGATCGTCTGGATCAGGATGACCACCGTGATGGCGCGGGCCAGATGCGGCAGCGTCAGGTAGATGAAACGGTTGACGAAATTGGCGCCATCCATCTCGGCGGCTTCCTTCTGCTCGCCGTCGAGCGACTGCAGCGCGGTCAGCAGGATCAGCGTGGCGAAAGGCAGCCACTGCCACGCCACGATGATGACGATCGACAGCAGCGGAAACTGGGCGAACCAGTCGACGGGCTGCGCGCCGAAGAACTTCGCGATGTCGGCGAACACGCCGTATCCCGGATGCATGATCATGTTCTTCCAGACCAGCGCGGCCACCGGCGGCATGACGAAGAAGGGCGAAATGACCAGGATGCGCACGATGCCCTGGCCGAAGATCGGCTGGTCGAGCAGCAGCGCCAGGAGGATGCCGCCGACCACCGTGATCAGCAGCACGCCCACCACCAGAACCAGAGTGTTCCAGATCGACTGGAAGAAGGCCGGGTCCGTGTAGAAGAACTTGTAGTTGAACAGACCGGCGAAACTGACGTTTCCGGGGTTCAGCAGATTGTAGTTCTGGAACGAGAACCACAGCGTCATCGCCAGCGGAACGATCATCCAGAACAGCAGCAGCATGACCGACGGCGCCATCATGAAGCGCGCCAGCGTCCGGGTCTGTCGAGTAGCCATGATCTCCTCCCCTCAGGTCGGGTCGCCCGGCGCCGACTGGCGCCTGCGATGCATGCGCCTCCCCGCTCCACGGGGAGAGGGCAAGGGCGAGGAACGGTCTCAACGGCCCGCAGGGCTGCGTTCCTCACCGTCTGCCGGTCGCCTCCACCCGCCGACGCGGGAGGAGGATGCTGTCCTGGAAATCGCCGTCCGGGGACAGGGGCCCCGGACGGCAGGCATCGGGAGGATGCCTTTTCGTTGTGGGCTACTTGATGTAGCCGGCCCTGGTCATTTCGCGCACGGCGACCGACTGGGCCTGGGCGAGCGCGTCGTCGACGCTCATCTGCCCGGCGAGCGCCGCCGAGAAGAGCTGCCCGACCGTCGTCCCGAGGCCCTGGAACTCGGGGATCGCCACGAACTGCACGCCGACATAGGGCACCGGCTTCACGGTCGGCTTGGTCGGATCGGCGGAGTTGATCGAGTCCAGCGTCATCTTCGCGAAGGGGGCCGCCTTCTGGTACTCCGGGTTCTCGTAGAGCGAGGTGCGCGTTCCGGGAGGAACGTTGGCCCAGCCCTCCTTCGAGGCGACGAGTTCGAGATAGGCCTTGTTGGTGGCCCAGGACACGAACTTCTCTGCCGCTTCAGCCTTCTGCGTGCCGGCCGGGATAGCCAGCGACCACGCCCACAGCCAGTTGCCGCGCTTGCCGAGGCCGTTGTCCGGCGCCAGCGCATAGCCGACCTTGTCGGCGACGGTCGAGTTCTTCGGGTCGGAGACGAAGGATGCGGCGACGGTGGCGTCGATCCACATGCCGCACTTGCCCTGCTGGAACAGCGCCAGGTTCTCGTTGAAGCCGTTGGACGAGGCGCCCGACGGGCCGGCGTCGTTCATCAGCTTCACGTAGGTGTCGAGCGTGTTCTTCCACTCGGGCTGGTCGAACTGCGGCTGCCAGTTCTCGTCGAACCAGCGCGCGCCGAAGGAATTCGACATGGCGGTGAGGAAGGCCATGTTCTCGCCCCAGCCGGCCTTGCCGCGCAGGCAGACGCCGTTGATGTCGTTGGCGCGGTCGGTCATCTTTCGCGCGGCCTCGCCTATGAACTCCCAGGTCGGCGCGTCGGGCATCGTCAGCCCGGCCTTCTCCATCAGGTCCTTGCGGTACATGACGAAGGAACTCTCGCCGTAGAACGGCGCGGCATAGAGCTTGCCGTCCGCGGAGAGACCGCCGGCAATCGCCGGGATGATGTCGGCGGCATCGTAGTCGGCGCCGAGATTGTCGAGCGGCAGCAGCCATTGCTGCTTCGCCCAGATCGGGACCTCGTAGGTGCCGATGGTCATCACGTCGTACTGGCCGCCCTTGGTGGCGATGTCGGTGGTCACCCGCTCGCGCAGCACGTTCTCTTCGAGCGTCACCCAGTTCAGTTCGATGCCGGGGTTCTTGGCGGCGAAGTCGTCCGTCAGCTTCTGCATGCGGATCATGTCGCCGTTGTTGACGGTGGCGATGGTGATGGTCTCGGCATGCGCGGCGAATGCAAGCGCGCTGGCCGAGCACAGGCTCACGATGAGCGTCTTGAGTTTCATCCAGAATACCTCCCATGGAACCAAGTGAGCATTTGCCTTGGTTATGGGCATTTATTCGCACAAGCCGCAAAGCTGTCAAGCCGGATTCGATGTTGCGCCGCAGCACCGAACCGCCCCTTCGTCGCCGCGGCGTGTACGAAGCGTCCCCCTGCAGGGCATTGATGCGGTGCCGCGACCCTGCCAAGCTGCAGCCATGACGAACGACGCCCCGGCCGAGACCACTTCCGCGCCACAGACGCCCGCCTCACCACGGCCACGCAGCGGGCGCGTGCCGGAACAAGCCCTGCGCACGGCCAGGCTGGCGTCGGGCCTTACGCTGATGCTCTTCGTGACGATGCACATGGCCAACGTCGCGCTGAACCTGTTCTCGATCGAGGCGGCCGACGCGGGCCTCGAATGGCTGACCGAACCGTGGCGTACGCCGGTGGGCTCCGTGCTTCTCTATGGCGCTGCCGCCGTCCACTTCGTGCTGGTGCTGCGCACCCTCTATCTCAAGCGGACCCTGCGCATGCCCGCCAAGGAGGCGGCGCAGGTCGTGCTCGGGCTCCTGATCCCGCTGCTGGTCGCCGAGCACGTCATCGGAACGCGGGTCTACGGGTCGATGACCGGCACCGAGATCGACTATGAGTTCGTGGTGCGGGCGCTGTGGATCGATTCACCGGCGACGGGCGTCAAGCAGGTCTTGGCGCTGCTCGTCATCTGGGCGCATGGCTGCCTCGGCCTGCATTTCTGGCTGCGCTTCCGGCCCTGGTATGCGACCGCGGCGCCCTTCCTGCTGATCGCCGCGGTGCTGGTTCCGGTGCTGGCGCTGCTCGGCTTCGCCGACGCCGGCAAGGTGGTCCAGAGCCTGCCGCTGCCGCCTGTGCCGGACGACGCCGCGCTCGAGCGCATCTGGGCGGCACTTGCAGCCAAGGATCTTCTCCTGACAACCGTCTATGCCGTGGCGATCGCCGCTGTCGCCGGAACGCTCGCGCTGCGCGCGCTGCGCCAGGTCATGGCCCGGCGCAACCTGGTCGAAGTCCGCTACGAAGGCGGGCAGGTCGTGCGGGTGCCCCGCGGCACCAGCGTGCTCGAGGCGAGCCGCATCGGCGGCATTCCCCACTATGCCGTCTGCGGCGGCAAGGGCCGCTGCTCGACCTGCCGCATCCGCGTGACCGCGGGCGTCGAGACCCTGCCGCCGCCGAGTCCTCTCGAATGCGCGACGCTGACCCGCATCCACGCCATCCCGGAAGTGCGCCTCGCCTGCCAGCTCAGGCCGACGGCGCAACTGACGGTCCTACCGCTGCTGGCCGCCGACCGCGAGCGGGCCCTGACCACGGGCCTGCGCCCGACGACGCCTGGCCGCGAGCAGGAGATCGCCGTGCTGTTCTGCGACATCAGAAGCTTCACCGCGCTCGCCGACCACAGACTGCCCTACGACATCGTCTTCCTGCTCAACCGCTATTTCGCGATCGTCGGCAAGGCGGTGGAACAGTCGGGCGGGACGCTCGACAAGTTCATCGGCGACGGCGCGATGGCGCTGTTCGGCCTCAACGGATCGACCGCGGAAGCCTGCCGGCAGGCGCTGGCCGCATCGGCCGCCATCCTGGCCGAGCTCGACCGGCTGAGCGAGGAACTCGCCGCCGAGATCCCGGCCCCGCTCCGCGTCGCGATCGGCATCCATGCCGGCCCGGCCATCGTCGGCGCGATGGGATACGGCGGCGCCATGCATGTCACCGCGATCGGCGACACCGTGAACGTGGCAAGCCGGCTGGAATCCGCGGCCAAGGAGTTCAACGCCGCGATCGTCGTCTCGGACGCGGTCGCGTCGCTTTCAGGGCTCGACTTCTCCGACTACGAGGCGCGCGAGATCGCGATCCGCGGCAGCAGACGGCCGCTGCACGTGCATGTGGTGCCGCAGGGCGCAGCATTCGCGTCGGGCCTGACGGACGCACGCGCGGTGGCCTGATCACCGGCCAGCGGCCAAAGGGCCAGCCAGGTCTGCGCCGGCCGATCGCCCCGACATCGCGCCTATCTCCCTCAGCATCCATTCGCGAAACGCCCTGATCTTCGGCGTGTTGCGGCGGGCCTGCTGGTAGACCAGCCAGTAGGCGTGGCCGTCGTTGCCGACGATGTCGAACGGCTGGACCAGGCTGCCACTATCGAGTTCCGCGGTGAACAGCGCGCGGGTCAGGATCCCGACGCCGACGCCGGCCACGGCCGCCCGCCCCTCGAAAGCCTGCGAATTCAGCTGGCTGCGCGTCCTCGCCGCCAGGTTTTCGCGCGCGTCGATGCCTGCAAGGTCGAACCACATCGCCCACCAGGGATCGCCGGCGTCGACGATCGGGAGCCGGAGCAGATCGGCGGGCTCCCTGACGCCGCCGATCGTGGCGGCGAGCGACGGGCTCAGCATCGGCGTGAAGTCGGCCAGGAACAGGCGATGCGCGGCGAGCCCCTGCCATTCGCCCGTGGCGCCCGTCCGGATGCCGACATCGATGTTGTCCTGCGCGAGATCGACCACCCGGTCGGACGTTTCCAACCGCACCGCGATCGCCGGATGGGCGACCTGGAACGAACCCATGCGCAGCGCCAGCCAGTTGGCGGCGAAAGTCGGGATCGTGCTGATCGACAAGGTGCCCTGTCCGCCGGTTCGCGCCTGTTCGTAGCTTTCCGCAAGGATGCGCAGCGCCTCGGACGCACCGGCCGAAAGCACACGGCCCGTCTCGGTGAGTTCGACGTGGCGGGCCCGACGGACGAAGAGCGGCTGGCCGACGCGCTCCTCAAGCACCTTGATCTGGTAGCTGACGGCGGCCTGCGTCATCGCCAGTTCCTCCGCCGCCCGCGTGAAGGACGACAGCCTGGCGGCAGCCTCGAAGGCGCGAATGGCAGCGAGCGGCGGCAGTTTCATGCATAAATCTCCCTTATGCATGCTATGCCAGGTTCAATTGGCGGACAAGCTGCGGAAGCAGCATATGAGGCGCAGGGAAAACGACCGACCAAGGAGAGAACGATGAGCTACGCCAACCCTGCCTCAGCCGTTGCTCGACGCGTGTTTGCCGCGTTCTCTGGGTTTCGTATCAAGCGTTTGGATATCGACGAGATGCCCGACCACCTGCGTCGCGACCTCGGGCTCGCCGACGGCGGCGCACGTTCCCGGGATGTCGCCCGGGGTGACGGACGCGCACACCGGCCGGAGATGCATTTTCCCCATGCGTCATAAGGCACGCTGCTGAATTAGGCCAACCGGCAGAAATGCTCAGCCGGCCGCCAGGAGGGCGGACGCCGTGCGCTCGTCGGTGACCAGGCCATTGACCAGCCGGCGGGTGACCGCGGCAGCGATGCCGGGCAGCTTGTTCTCGCCCATGGCCAGCGCGACCACCAGCGAGCGCTCGCGCGACGGCAGCGGCGCCGACGCGACGCGGTCGTTGGTGGCGCCTTCGATCAGCCTGCCTTCGCGGTCGAACACCCAGCCGACAATCTCGGCGACGCCGCCCGCCTTCTGAATCGCCTTCAGCTCCGCCTCGGTGATGAAGCCGTCCTCGTAGAGCGGCGCCTTCGGCCCAAGATCGCCGATGCCGACGAATGTGACGTCGGCGCGGGCCGCAAGCTCGAGCGTCGGCTGTATCATCGGCTGGCTGAGCAGCATGGCGCGCTCCTCGGCCGAGGAGGCGATGACCGGCAGCGGCATCGGGAAGGCGCGCGCCTTGATGCGGTCCGCCATGGAGAAGATCACGTTGTAGAAGGCGGCGGAGCCGTCCGGTGCGATGTTGCCGGTGAGCGAGACGATCTTGTGCTGCGGGCAGTCCATCTGCGGCAACTGCTCGATGGCCGCCTTCAGCGTCCGCCCGGTGCCGATCGCCATCACCAGCGGCGTCTCCGCCCTGAGCCGCTTCTCGATCTCGGCGGCGGCGGCCTGCGCCACGCCGATGGTGGTCGACGAGGACCCTGGATCGCTCGGGACGACCTCGATGAAATCGAGCGCGAAGCGCGCTCCGAGCCGCGCCGCGAGATCGAGGCACTTGGCGATCGGATGGTCGACACGGACCTTGATCAGCCCCTCGGACACCGCGAGCGAAACCAGCCGCTGGGCCGACTGCCTGGAGATGCCGAGTTTCGTGGCGATCTGGTCCTGCGTGTTGCCTGCAACGTAGTAGAGCCAGCCGGCGCGCGCGGCGTCGTCCAGTCGCGGGTTGGCCGCAGCAGTGTCCTGACGAATGCTCATCGATCCCAAGCCTGTTCAGCGCGGGCGCAGTCTTACAGGGAATTCCGCGATGTGCAATTGTCTGATCGGTCGGGCAAATGTTCATTTCCAGCACGCAGGCGAAACACACGTTTCCTGCGCCGAAAACCCGCCAGCGGAACGATCCTCGACGATCCTGTCGCGACAAAATCCGGGGTCATGGCGCGACGCATCATATTGGTCATCGATTTTACCGGAAGAATGTGCAGAAGGAGGGGGACAGGAAGGGAGCCGCAATGACCCCCAAGGCAGTCTACTGGGACATGGACGGAACGCTGATCGACAGCGAGCCGCTGCACGACGAGGCGCTGGTGACGGCGATGAGGAGCGTCGGCATCGCGCCGCCGCCGGACCTGCACGAACGCGTGCTCGGCATCGCGGCATGGCCGGTCTACGAAATGATGCGCGACGAATTCGGCCTGACGCTGCCCTACGACGACTGGATCCGGCGCAAGTACAGCCACTACCTCCAGCACGCGCCACGCCTGCAGCAGCGCCCGGGCGCGCTCGAGATCTTCCGCGACCTGCAGCGCATGGGCGTGGTGCAGGCCATCGTCTCGAATTCGGACCGCCTCATCGTCGAGGCGAACATGCGGGCGATCGGCATCGTCGAGCCGGGCATCAAAAGCATTACCCGCAACGACGTGCAGGAAGGCAAACCGCACCCCGAGCCCTATCTGCGCGCCGCGTGGCTGACCGGCATCGACCCGGCGGACACGGTCGTGATGGAGGACAGCGCGACCGGCTCGCGCGCCGGGCTGGCGGCGGGCATGCGGACGATCTTCTGGCCGGAACGGCCGGCGACCGGGCCGGACGGCGCGCATGTCGCCAGCACCGCCGAGGACGTGAGACAGCTGCTCGGCATGCTCTGAACCTGCCGCCCCGGCTCTGGACCTGACCGTCCACGACTGCCCGCCGGTCAGGGACTGTGGGCGAAATTCATCTTCCAGTCGTCGCCGACGTCTTTGGTCACGCCGAGGTAGTCGGTCCAGACCGGGCACATGAACCAGTTCGCATCGTTCATGTTGGTCAGGCGAATCGTATCGTCAGTCGACACCACGCGGGTCGCGTCGGCGCAGCCGTCGATGGTGACCGTCCACTCGTACTTCTTGCTTTCGGTTCCCTTGTAGATCGCCGTCCAGACGGTGCAGACCCGCCACCTGTCCGGCATGTAGAGCTGCTGCCCCTTGTAGGCCGGCTCCACCTGCTCGATCCTGACCTTGTCGCCGTGGCACAGCTGGTCGCCGTCCTTCTTGTTCACCGGGCGCAGGATGTAGGTCTGCTTCTGGGAAGCCGAGAGCCTGACATAGGGCCAGGACTCGCCGTCGAGGCCGGTCTTGCCGGGGATCTCCTCGCCCTGCTCTTCGGCAGGAATGGTCATGCTGGCCTTGCCGACATTGAGCGCGCTCGCCGGGAAGCGCATGTAGACCCGCTGGCCATGGAACATCTGCGTGCGCAACTGGGTGCGCATCGCCTCGACCGCCTCGCGGTAGCCCGCCGGCGGGTGGTCGCCGATGCCCTCGATCTGCTCCGGCGGCACGAAGTCGCCGAACATCTCCATCACCGAATAGCGACCCTTCAGTATCTTCCAGGCGGCAAGGATCTCGCGCTCCATGGCGAGCAGCCTGGTCCGGCTTTCGCTGTCGACGTGATAGCCCTCGCGGTTGGCGGGATCGAGGAAGGCATGGATCGTCGCCAGCACGTCGGCGTAGCCGGTTGCCCAGTCGCTCAGCGCATCGACAATCAGGCTCGTTTCATAGACCCGCCCCTTGAGGTCGGCAGCCTCGTCGAAGAAGCGCCAGTATCCGTCGTAGCGGCCGTAATAGGGCTGCGGGTTCTTGCGGACGTTCGCCTCGAAATCCCTGAGGAACTTCATGACGGCCGCCCGCACCGTCTCCGGCTTTTCAGGATCGAAGGGATCGAGCGTTCCGCCGGCGCCCAGCGTTTGCGCCGTCATCCGCCACTGGGACTCCGAGCTGGTTTCGCTCATCACCTTCGAGACCTTGACCATCAGCGAGCCGAGGTCCGGATAGGTGCCGCTGATCTCGGCGCTGACGTCCTGCGCCCGGGCCTTGGTCGACATGGTGCACTGGTAGGCGACATAGACCTCGCCACCCAGAACCACCGTGTGGCAGTAGTAGCCGCCGAACTTGCGGTGGAACCCGTCGAGGTCGTTTGCGAGCTTCTCGCGCGCTTCCTTGGACAGATGCAGGGCCGCCGTATCGTTGGCGATCGTCAGGTTGCCTGCCTCGACCGTCTGCTTGGCGATGATGACGAAGGACGTCTCGTTGTAGCTGAAGGAGTTGACCAGCCTGGCGGCAACCCCGGCCTCGGCGCCGAGATAGGCGGCGCGCAGATCTAGCTCCGCCGCCAGTTCGTCCATCAACTGGCGTGCCGACATCGCCGCCCAGACCTTGCAGTAGCCGAAGTCGCGGCCGCCCCTTTGGGGGCTCACCGGCTCGAGCGCGCTGGCCGAGCGCGTGAACTTGAGTGCGTCGTAGCCACCGCCCGTGGCGTAGTCGTCAAGGGTCCGGACCTCGATCGTATTGCCGAAGTCCTTCAGTACCGGCCTGTCCGTCATCGGATGCGTATCCTCGTCGTCTGCCAGTATCGCCCCCAAAAAGATGACGTTCCGGTCAGAAATGCCAGATGCAGGCGAAGAAATCTTCGCCAACGATGAGCAACGTGGAGACGATCACCCGTAACGGGATTTCATGTCAACATGCGGATAATCGCTAAAATTCTTGCGAACCGATGCGCTCGCCGCTGCCAAATCGGAGCGAGCATTGAAAAGTCAGGGATAACCGCCGCGCTACACGGCAAGGCTCACGGCCAATCGGGAATACACTCCGGTGGGTCGGTACGTCCCCGGGCCGGAATTCTCAGTTCCGGTAGGCCGGCTCTTGCTCGTCGAGGATGGCCTTGAGCTCGGCAAGGTGACGGTCGGCCTGTCCCGGATAGTTGTCGAGTTCGGCGGCCGTCCTCTCGGCGATCTCGTCGGAGAGCATGCGCAGCGGACGGCCGGTCCACAGCGCCTTGATGTAGGTCTCGGCGGCGCGCTCGAAATAGTACATGCGGTTGAAGGTTTCCGCGACGCTCTGGCCGATGACCAGGATGCCGTGGTTGCCCATGATCATGACCTGGACGCGGGGGTCGGCGAGCAGCTTGGCGCAGCGTTCGCCCTCCTCCTCGAAGGCAAGCCCGCCATAGTTGCCGTCGATCACCTGGCGCGGGCCATAGAACATGGTCGAGTTCTGGTCGACCGGCGGGAGCCTGGAATCGGCAAGCGATGCCAGCACGGTGGCATGCACCGAATGCACGTGCATGACGCAGCGCGCATGCGGCACGGCGCGGTGGATCGAGCCATGCAGCCCCCAGGCCGTCGGGTCGGGGGCGTTCGGGCCGGACAACGTCTCGGGATCGTTGGCGTCGATCATCAGCAGGTCGCTCGCACGCACACGCGAGAAATGGACCTGGTTCGGGTTCATCAGAAACTTCGTGCCGTCGTCGCTGACCGACAGCGAGAAGTGGTTCGCCACCGCCTCGTGCATGTTCAGCCTGGCGGTCCAGCGAAACGCCGCCGCGAGATCGACCCGCTCCTCGTGGAAGGGCATGTTGGTGAGCTTGCCTGACTTCAGATGGGCGACGGTCATGACGCGTTCCTCCGTGTTGGGTCGAGGATGCCCCAGGCTTCAGCGCCGGGGCAACTGGATTCGATAGCCTGATACGCGCGTTCGGCGACGGCGCGGGACGGCTGTGGACGGCCTCTATTCGGCGGCCTCGCGCGGCGCGGCCAGCCCGCCATTTTCGACGATGAAGCCGATGACTTCGTCGAGGCCCTTGCCGCGCGAGAGATCGGTGAAGCCGAAGGGACGCTTGCCCCGCTGGCGCGCGGCGTCACGCTCCATCACGTCGAGGTTGACGTTCACATAGGGCGCGAGGTCGCTCTTGTTGATGACGAGGTAGTCGGAGCGCGTGATGCCCGGCCCCCCCTTCCTCGGGATCTCCTCGCCCTGGCAGACCGAGATGACGTAGAGGGTCAGGTCGGCAAGGTCCGGCGAGAAGGTGGCGGCAAGGTTGTCCCCGCCGGATTCGATGAAGACGATGTCGAGGTCGGGGAACTTCCTGTTCATCTCGGCGATCGCCTGGAGGTTGATCGAGGCGTCCTCGCGGATTGCTGTGTGCGGGCAGCCGCCGGTCTCGACGCCCATGATGCGCTCCTCGGGCAGCGCCTGGAGGCGGGCGAGCATCATCGCGTCCTCGCGGGTGTAGATGTCGTTGGTGACGACGGCGATGGAATAGCGGCCGCTCAGCGCCTTGCAGAGCTTTTCGGTGAGCGTCGTCTTGCCGGAGCCGACGGGGCCTCCGATGCCGATACGAAGTGGACCGTTCTTCGATGTCATGCGGAAAATCCCCTGATGCCAAGCGTGAAGAACGCCGCGCCGATGAGCAGGCACAACGGCGAATAGTAGAACCTGTCGAGGCGGGCGAATGGCATTTCGGGCGTCAGGCGCCGCCAGGCCGGAGTGAAGCCGACAACGCCTCGTCCGAGGAACACCAGCGTGATGAAGAGCGCCGCCGGGCCGAGGACGAAGAACGGAAATGGGCTTGCGATCACGCCGCCGAGCACGAGCGCCACGGTCGCCGAAAAGCAGAGCGCAGCGGCGACGGCAAAGCTGGCAATCGGACCGGGCATGGCGTCGACCCCTTGAAAACCGGCGACGGTGCGCGCGCAGGAGGCGGCGTCGTTTCCTGGCCAGATGCCGCCCAGCCCCCAATAGGCATGCAATCCGGCGAGAACCAGCAGCACGCAAGCGAGCGCCACGGCCAACGCGGTCATGAGCGGAACAGCCTCGAGGATTGCGTCTCATGCTTCATCGCCGCGATCTCGGACAAAAGCGACGCGGAGCCGAGGTCGTCCAGCGTGGACCCATTCGCGCGCCGCGCCGCGTCGAGCGTCACAGGCTCCAGCGCCGCGACGACGGCCATCGCGCCCTGCTGGCCGGTGACGCCGAGACGGATCGCCGCCTGGATGAGATTTATCGAGAACGCCTGGAGCCATGCGGCGAGCGCGGCTTCGAGCGCAACGCCATGCGCACCGAGGATCGCTCCTGCCGCGACACAATAGGGGCAGTCGGCGGGCAGCCGGTCGAGCACCGCATGGGGCCAGGCGCACGCGGCGGCGACGAAGGCTGCGCCCTGCAGCATGGACTCGCGATGGCGTTCCGCCGATCCGGCCAGCGCCTCGGCGAGTTGGGCGAGTTCATGCAGGTCGCCGTCCCGTGCACGACGATGCGCCTCGGCGAACAGGACGGCATCGTTCCAGCCGGAACCGAAGGCGATCAGGTCGGAGAGCCATTCGCGCAGTGCCTCGGCGTCCGGCAGGCGGCCGTCATGCGCGGCCCGCTCAAGGCCATGGCTGTAGGAGAAGCCGCCGACCGGGAAGGCCGGCGAGAGGAAGGCCATCAGACGAAGCTGCGTGGCCGCCGCTTCAGGCATGATTGTGGCCGTAGTGCGGGTCGCCGGGCAGGCGCCCGTAAGCGTCGCGCTCGCCATGGCCATGGTGGTGGTCGTGATGGTGGTCGTGATGATCGTGGCCATGGTGGTCATGCCCGTGCGCATGGCCGGAATAGGCCCCGCGCACCGGCGAGAACGGCTCGACGACGTCGCTGACCGTCGCGCCCAGCCCCTCGAGCATCGCCTTGATGACGTGGTCGCGCAGGATGAGAATGCGACCAGCCGATATCGCGGCTGCAAGATGCCGGTTGCCGATGTGCCAGGCGAGTTCGGCAAGGTGGACGGAATCGCGGGCGCGGACATCGTAGAGTTCTTCCGGCGCCGCCGCGATCTCGACCTCCCCGCCGTCCTCCAGCACGAGCCGGTCGCCGTCGGCCAGCATCACCGCTTCGGGCAGGTCGACCAGAACCTTGGCGCCGTCGACGAGTTCGATCGCGCGCCGGCGCAGATGCCGCTCGTCATGGGCGAGCACGGCCCTGCCGGCGGGCTGACCTGCCGCGCTTCCGGCCGGCGCGACCGATACCGCACGCGGAAATTTCGTGAAATCGGTGTTCATGGAGAGCTTCATGCGGGGTCCGGTCGTCCTTGTTCCGGGACGATCATGCGCGCATTTGCCGGGGCTTGCCAAGTGCGCGCGGCCGATTGTGTCACGGAGTCGCAACTGCCCCAAGGGCGGCGGCCGCGCGCGTCAGCCGCGCCGCTCGGGATCGATGGTGAACAATTCCTCCGGCCGGCTGACACCGCGCAGCGCGTAGCGCCCGACCGAGACGAGCCGGTGCTGTTCGGGTTCCGGCAGGAACTCCCTGAATGCGGAGGAGAACAGCACTTCGCGATCGACCGACCGGCACATCGAGGCGATGCGGCTCGCCTCGTTGACGGCCTGGCCGACGACCGTGAAATCAAGCCGGTCCTTGCTGCCGATGTTGCCGTAGAAGACGTCGCCGATGTGCAGGCCGAGATAGATCGACGAAACCGGACGGCCGGCGGCCGCGCGCCGGTCGTTCAACTCGTCGTGCTTCAGCCGCATGCTGGCTTCGGCGGCGAGCGCGGCGGCGCAGGCGGCCGCCGGGTCGCCGGCGGTGAAGATGGCGAGCACGCCGTCGGCCATCAGCTTCAGAACATCGCCGCCGGCGGCGTGTACCGAGGTGATGACGATCTCGGCATAGTCGTTCAGCAGCGGAATGATTTCGTCGCTGCCGATGCGCTCGGTGAGCGCGGTGTAGCCCTGCAGATCCGAGAACCAGATCACCGCATTGATGCGCTCGGCGGCGCCCCTCGAGACCTTGCCCTTGAGCACGCGGCGGCCGGGATCGCGGCCGAGATAGGCCTCCACCAGCGATTGGGCGACGCGGGCAAGCGAGGCCGACTTGATGGCGAGGCCAAGCGTGGGAACCAGACGGCGGAGCGCCGTGATATCGGCATCGGAAAATCCGCCGGGCTGGGCCGTGGTCCAGCGCGACATGAAACAGTCCATCTCGCCGATGGCGGTCGCCTTGTCGAAACGCTGCACCATGGCGAACCAGTCCGTCTGGCCCTCCTGTCGCAGGTCCTCCAGCACGGCGAAGTCCGCCGTCTCGCCGAGATGCAGCCGGCGTCGCATTTCGCCCTCGCCGCTGTTGAACATCTGGTAGAAGGGGCTGGTCAGCCAGCCGGGCTCGCCGTCGCCTCCGCTGTTCGGCTCGTATTGCGACATCGGCGTGTCGAGAGGCCGGTCGCCGCTCCAGTAGAAGACGCGCCCCTCGTAGACCGGGTGAAGCGTGTCGATGATGGCGATGGCGCGCGTGACCGGCAGGCCGGCGGCCGCACAGCGTTCGCAGAAGCCATGGAGCAGGGCGATCTCGCCGTCGCCGGCAAGCCCGCGCTCCACAGTCCATGCGGTGATCGAGGCAATGTCGGGGTCGTTCATCGTGTTCCTCGCAGCCGGCCCGCGCAGGATGCGATGGAGGAGATTTTCGTTCAAGCCAGCCTGCGGCCGTCGGCGTCGAAACGGTAGGTCCGGGCGGGATCGGGCGTCACGTAGAGCGTTGAACCGGGCTCGGCATCGTAGACGCCGAAGATGCGCACGGTGAGCAGGCCCGCCATCTCCGTATCCACATAGAGATTGGTATCGGCGCCGAGGTGCTCGGCATGGACGACTGTTCCCTTCCACGCGCCGGATGCGGTATCGACCGTCAGGTGCTCGGGCCTGACGCCGACCGTCTTGGCCTGCGCTTCCCCGAGCTTCGCCGCGTCGATGAAGTTCATCTTCGGCGAGCCGATGAAGCCGGCGACGAACTCGTTCGCCGGCTTGTTGTAGAGGTCCATCGGCGCGCCGACCTGCTCGATGCGCCCGGCGTTCAGGACGACGATCTTGTCGGCCAGCGTCATCGCCTCGACCTGGTCGTGCGTGACGTAGATCATCGTCGCCTTCAGCCGGCGGTGGAGCTGGGCGATTTCGAGGCGCGTGTTGACGCGCAGCGCCGCATCGAGGTTCGACAGCGGCTCGTCGAAAAGGAACAGCTTCGGCTCGCGCACCACGGCGCGGCCGATCGCGACGCGCTGGCGCTGGCCGCCCGAAAGCTCGGCCGGGCGGCGCTCCAGATAGGGCTCGAGCGACAGCATGGCCGAGGCAGCGGCGACCCGCTTTTCGATCTCTTGGGCGGGCGTGCCGATCTGCTTCAGGCCGAGGCTCATATTGGCGCGGACCGTCAGATGCGGATAGAGCGCGTAGGTCTGGAACACCATGGCGATGCCGCGGTTGGCCGGCGGCGTCACGGTGACGTCGGCTCCGTCGATCATCACACGGCCCGACGTCGTGTCCTCCAGCCCCGCCACGATCCTGAGCAGCGTGGACTTGCCGCAGCCGGACGGGCCGACGAAGACGACAAATTCGCCGTCCTTCACCTCGAGGTCGATGCCCTTCAGCACGTCGACCTTGCCGAAGCTCTTCTTCACGTTGTCGATGGTCAGCGAGCCCAAACCGGCCTCCGCTCTTTGTTGTCGGGAACGTTCATTTCACGGCGCCGGAGGTGATGCCGCGGATCAGTTGACGCGAGAAGATGAGGTAGAGGACCAAGACCGGCAGGATGGCCAGCGACAGTGCCGCCAGCACCGCGTTCCAGTTGGTCACGTACTGGCCGATGAAGAGCTGGGCGCCGAGGGTGATCGTCTTCGTCGCCTCCGACGGCGCGAGGATCAGCGGGAACCAGAGGTCGTTCCAGATGGGGATCATTGTAAAGACCGCGACCGTCGCCATTGCCGGGCGCACGAGCGGCAGCACGAGGCGGAAGAAGATGCGGTATTCGCTGAGCCCGTCGATGCGGCCGGCGTTCTTCAGGTCGCCGGACACCTGCTTCATGAACTCGGACAGGATGAAGACGGCGAGCGGCAAGCCCTGTGCGGTGTAGACGAGGACGAGCGCCGTCAGCGTGTTGACCAGGCCGCTTGCCACCATCAGCTGCAGGATGGCGACGGTGCCGAGGCGGATCGGGATCATGATGCCGAGCGCCAGGTA
Source organism: Mesorhizobium marinum (assembly GCF_040813675.1). Taxonomy (NCBI): domain Bacteria; kingdom Pseudomonadati; phylum Pseudomonadota; class Alphaproteobacteria; order Hyphomicrobiales; family Phyllobacteriaceae; genus Mesorhizobium; species Mesorhizobium marinum. The sequence goes on from NZ_JBFOCI010000004.1 coordinate 314,941, forward strand.
GAGGCCCATCATCGTGTTGCCGCGAAAGCGGTACTCCGAGAGCGCGAAGGCCGCCATGGCCCCGAACAGCAGCACGAAGAACAGCGAGGCAACGGTGACGATCAGGCTGTTCTGGAAATAGAGGAAGAAGTCGCCCTGGTTGAGCACCGTCGTGTAGCCGATGAGATCGAAGGTCTCGGGCGTCGGCGGCGACAGCGGCGTGCGGAAGATCGCATTGCGCGACTTGAACGAGTTGATGACGATGACAACGACCGGGAACAGCGCGATCGCCGTGTAGGCGATGAGCGCGGCATGGGCGCCGATCGTGCGGGGAAGCGAGGAGGTCGCGCGGCTCATCCTGTCCCCCTCAGAACTGGTACCGACGCAGGCGCGTCTGGATGGTGAACAGGTAGATGCAGACGCCAGTCAGGATGATCAGGAACATCATCGAGGCGATGGTCGAACCCATGTAGGGGTCGCCGGCCTGCAGCTGGAAGCCGAAGAAGGTGCGGTAGAGGAAGGTACCGAGGATGTCGGTCGAGTAGTTCGGCCCGGCGAGCGCGCCTTGCGCCGAATAGATCAGGTCGAAGGCGTTGAAATTGCCGACGAAGGTGAGGATCGAAATGATGCCGATCGAGGGCAGGATCAGCGGCAGCTTGATCTTCCAGAACTGCGCCATGCCGGTGATGCCGTCCATCTCGGCTGCTTCGATGACCTCGTCGGGGATGGACAGCAGGGCGGCGTAGATCAGCATCATCGGGATGCCGACGAACTGCCAGACCGAGATCAGGCCGAGCGTGGTCAGCGCATACGCCTCCTTGCCGAGCCAGGGCGTGAACAGGCTTTTCAGCCCGACAAGGTCGAGCAGGTTCGGCGCGACGCCCCAGAGCGGCGACAGGATGAGCTTCCAGGCGAAGCCGACGATGACGAAGGAGAGGATCGTCGGGATGAAGATGGCGGTGCGGTAGAAGGCCGAGAAGCGCAGTCGCGGACTGGACAGCAGGGCGGCCAGCGCGATGCCGATCGGGTTCTGCACCACCATGTGGATGATGAAGAACCAGGTGTTGTTCCAGAGCGCGTTCCAGAAGGAGGCCGACCACCGCGGATCGCCGAACAGCGTGCGGAAGTTCTGCAGGCCCGCGAAGTAGCGCTGCTGGTTCTCGGCGTTGAACAGCGACAGCTGCAGCGTGCCGAAAAGAGGGATGATCATCACCGCCGTGTAGACCAGCACCGCCGGCGCGAGGAACGCGGCGATATGCCAGCGGACGGGTTTTCTTGCTTCGGTCGCCATGCGCGTCTCTCGCGCCTTCCCGGTTTCGTCAATCGTCAGAAACTGCGCCTCGCCCGCCTGACGTCAGCTTCGACGAGGCGGGGAGATGAACAAAGGCCACGACGGCGGCGCCCCGTCGTCCCCGAACTTCAAGAGGAGAGGGTAAGGGTGAGGGGCGGCGCCGGCAATCGAAATTGGGGGCGGGCGGCAATGCCCGCGCCCGTTCAGTCCAGAAAACCCTCCCCCGAAGGGGAGGGCCCGGGCTGGATCGTCAGTTAGCCGGCTTGTACCAGCTGTCGAGGCCCTTCTGCAGTTCGGCCGCAGCGGCTTCCGGCGTCTCCGTGCCGTTGATCACGTTGGCCGACTTGACCCAGGTCTCGTTTTCCAGGTTCGGCGTGCCGCGCGACAGGATCTGGTAGGTCGAGCGGATGGTCGGCTTGCACTTCTCGCGCCAGGAGACGAACTCCTGCGCCAAGGGGTCTTCCATCTGAACGGGAGCGGAGTTCAGGCTGAAGAAGCCCGGCAGCGCGTTGGCGTAGATGGAGGCGAATTCCGGCGAGGCAACCCAGGTGAGGAAGGTCTTCGCCGCGTCCGCATTGGCGCTCTTGGCGTTCAGGCCGATGCCGATGTCGTTGTGGTCGGAAATGTAGCAGGCGTCGCCGGCATTCCTGACCGGCGGTGCGAAGGCGCCCATCTTGAACTGCGCCTGCGGGTTGAACACCGAGATCTCCCACGAGCCCGAGGGGTAGATCGCGGCGCGGCCGAGCGTGAAGAGATTCTGGCTATCGGGATAGGATTGCGCCTCGAAGCCGTCGCCGAGATAGTCTTTCCACTTGGCGAGCGTGGCGAACGGCTCGACCCACTGCGGGTCGGTCAGCTTCTGCTCGCCCTTGATCAGCGCCAGACGGCCTTCCTCGCCCTTCCAGTACGTCGGGCCGATGTTCTGGTAGCCCATGGTCGCGGCTTCCCAGAGATCCTTGGTGCCCATCGCCATCGGGATATAGGTGCCGTCTTCCTTGATCTTGTCGAGCGCGGCGAAGAACTCGGCTTCCGTCGTCGGCACGGCGATGCCGAGCTGGTCGAAGGCGTCCTTGTTGTAGATGAAGCCGTGGATGACCGACGCCATCGGCACGCAGAAGGTGGTGGCGCCGTCGTCGGTCTGCCAGGCGGACTTGGCGACGTCGGAGAAGTTCTCCATGCCGGCAAGGTCGTTCAGGCTGGCGAGATGGCCCTTGTTGAAGAGTTCGAGCGACGCGTCGAACGGACGGCAGGTGATGAGATCGCCCGCCGAGCCGGCGTCGAGCTTGGCGTTCAGAGCGGCGTTGTACTCGGTCGGCGCGGACGGCGAGAACACGACCTTGATGCCGGGGTTCTTGGCCTCGAAGGCTGGGATCAGCTTCTCCTGCCAGATCGGCAGGTCATCGTTGCGCCAGCTCTCGATGGTGAGGGTCGTGTCCTGGGCGAAGGCCATGCCGGCGGTGCCCAGGATGCTCGTGCCGAGAAGCAGAGCCGTAAGCGTAACACGTGTCATCTTCAGTCTCCCTGTTGACCTTTCTCAGGTTCCTTTTGGCGGCTGCGGGTTCGGCCTAGGGCCTGGATCCGCTTCCCTCTAGAGTATGCAGCCTCGACGGAGCGGGACGCAGCCTGCGGCCAGCCTTGTCGAGCAGTCCTTCGGCCGCGGCGGCGTCCGCCGCGCCCGCTGCGATCAGGACGGCCGGCTTGACCCGTCCTTCCGTCTGTCCGAGCGCGGCAAGCGCCGTCGCTTCGTCGCAGCCCGTCACCGACGCGACCATGCGCGCGGCGCGGCCGCGAAGCTTGGCGTTGTCGGCGAAAAGGTTGACCATGTAGCCGTCATGGACATGGCCGAGATGGACCCCGGCCAGCGTGGACATCATGTTGAGCGCGATCTTCTGCGCCGTGCCGGCGCCCATGCGGGTCGAACCGGCAATGACCTCGGGTGGGGTGGAAAGCAGAACCGGGATCTCAGCGAACGAAAGCAGCTCCGAGCCGGCATTGTTGGCGATGGCGATGGTGCGCACGCCACGATCCGCCGCTGCCTTGAGCGCGCCCAGCGCATAGGGCGTCGAGCCGCTGGCGGAAAGAGCGATCAGGCAGTCGCCGGCGCCAAGCGCGGCATCGGCCACCTCGCGGGCGGCCCCGGCCGCGTCGTCCTCGGGCGCACCGGCCATGTCGTTCAACGCCGCCGCGCCGCCGGCAAACAGGATCACGATGCGGTCGCGTGATATGCCGTAGGTGCCCGGAAGTTCTAGCGCGTCGGCCAGCGCCATGAGGCCAGAGCTACCGGCCGCCGCATAGGCGAGCCGGCCGCCGGAGGCGAGCGTTTCCGCGACAAGCGAAGCGGCTGCGGCGATGGCGGGAATGGCGCCCTTGACGGCACCGGCCGCCTCGATCTGGGCGTCTGCCAGAATGCCAAGCACGGCGCCAGGTTCGCGCTCGTCCAGCCCTCCAGCATTCGCGTGCAGCGCTTCCGTCCGCTTTTCGGCCATCAGCCACCTCCTCTTCGGCGACAATACCAAAAAAATACCACTTGTCCAGCGCCGTCAACGAGTTGGTCGATTTCAACCGATTCAATCGGGCAATATTCGAGCAAATTCAATAAAGTACGACACATGATTGCCCCAGCGCTAAAATAAGGCTTGGCTATTGGTATTTTATTGGTATTATCCTCTTCATGGAGGATTTCCCGTGAAATTCGTAGTCGGCATCGATGGCGGCGGAACCGGTTGCCGGGCGGCGCTGGCGACTGCGGCCGGCCAGATCGTCGGGCGCGGCAAGGCCGGCCCGGCCAATATCCGAACCGACCTTTCACGTGCGCGGGAAAACATCGTGGACGCGGCGACGCAGGCCTTCAAGGAAGCCGGCCACGACCCTGCGCTGATCACCTCCACCGGCGCCGTCCTGGGGCTTGCCGGCACCAATGTCGGCACCTATGCGCAGCAACTCGAAACAATCCTTCCCTTCGCGCAGAGCCGCGTGGTCAACGACGCGCTGATCGCCCTCGATGGAGCCGTCGGCGAAGGCCGCGACGGCGCCATCGCGATCCTCGGCACCGGCACGGCCTATCTGGTGCGCCGCAACGGCAAGGCGCGCGCAGTCGGTGGATGGGGTTTCCAGGTCGGCGACCAGGGCAGCGGCGGGCGCATCGGCCGCGACCTGCTGGAGGAAACGCTGCTGGCCCATGACGGGATCAGGCCGGCCTCGCCCCTGACCGCAGAGATCCTCGCCGTATTCCGCGGCGACCCGCAGGATGTCGTCGAGTTCACGATCAATGCATCCCCCGGCGACTACGGCGGGTTCGCCCCCAAGGTCTTCGAGTACGCCTCCAGGGGGGATCCGGTTGCGGAGATGATCCTGGCGCGCGCGGTGGCCGCCGTCGAGGCGTCGCTCGCGGCGCTCGACCTCGACGAGGGCATGCCGCTCTGCCTGCTCGGCGGGCTGGCGCCGCTGCATGCAAAACGGCTCTCGCCGCGTTACCAGGCGCTGCTCAGGGAGCCCCGAACCGACGCGCTCGGCGGTGCGGTCGCAATGGCGGCCCGGCTCTTCGGCGGGACGGAACGCGCCGATGTCTGACGCGGCCGAGCGCATCTTCCAGGCAGTGCGCAACGCGCAGCAGAAGGGCGCGCCCCTCTACGTACAGTTGAGGAAGAGCATCGAGGACGCCGTGAATGCCGGCATCGTCGGACCCGGCGACGCACTGCCCTCCGAGCGCGATATCGCGATCAGGGCGGACGTTTCGCGCGTCACCGTGCGCAAGGCCGTGCAGGATCTGGTGCGCGGCGGCATCCTAGTGCAGCGGCACGGCTCCGGCACCTTCGTCGCGCCGCGCGTCAACCGCGTCGAGCAGCCGCTGTCGCGCCTCACGTCGTTCACCGAGGACATGGCGCGGCGCGGCATGACGGTGCGCTCCGAGTGGCTCGACCGCGGCCTCTATACGCCCTCGCCCGAAGAAATGATGACGCTCGGTCTCTCGCCCAGCGAACGGGTCGCCCGGGTGGCGCGCCTGCGCATCGCCGACGACACGCCGCTCGCCATCGAACGCGCCTCGCTTTCGGCCACGATCCTGCCCGACCCCGAGGCGATCGGCGATTCACTCTATGCCGCGCTCGAGAAAACCGCACACCGGCCCGTGCGGGCGATCCAGCGGCTTTCGGCCAAGAACCTGAGCGAAGCCGAAGCCCGGCTGCTCGGCGCCTCGCCCGGATCGGCGAGCCTGAACATCGAGCGCATCTCCTATCTGGCGACCGGCAAGGTCGTCGAGTTCACCCGCTCCGTCTACCGGGGCGACGCCTATGATTTCGTCGTCGAGCTCAGGCTCGCCGACACGGCCGAAGGAAAAGACCAAGCGTGACCGATACCTATATGCGCCAGGAAATCCTGGAGATCCCCGACGCAGCGGCGCGGCTGCTCGACGCCGGCGACGGCGTGATCGCCGCGGCCGGTCGCCAGCTGCGAGCGCTCTCGCCACCCGTTGTGACGACGGTTGCGCGCGGCTCGTCGGATCACGCAGCATCCTTCCTGAAATACGCGACGGAGCTGACCGCCGGCGTGCCCGTTGCGTCCGTCGGTCCGTCCATCGCGTCGATCTACGGCGCGAAGCTGAAGGTCGGCGGCACCGCCTGCCTGACCATCTCGCAGTCGGGCAAGAGCCCCGACATCGTCGCAATGGCACAGGCCGCGCGGGCCGGCGGCGCGCTGACGATCGCGATCACGAACACGGCCGGTTCGCCGCTCGCCGAAGCCTCGGACCACGCAATCGACATCCTGGCCGGCGAGGAGAAAAGCGTCGCCGCCACGAAAAGCTTCGTCAACTCGGCCGTCGCCGGACTGCTGCTGCTCGCGCACTGGACAGGCGACGACGCCCTGCACGCGGCCTTGCGCAACCTGCCGCAGCATCTTCGCAACGCCGTCGACTGCGACTGGATGGGCATCGCCAAGGCGCTGACCGGCGAGAACTCCCTGTTCTTCCTCGGCAGAGGCCCGTCGGCCGCGATCGCCAACGAGGCGGCGCTGAAATTCAAGGAGACCTGCTCCATGCACGCCGAGGCCTACAGCGCGGCCGAGGTGATGCACGGGCCCCTCGCGCTGGTCGGGCCGGGTTTCCCGGTGGTGGCGCTGGCGGCGCGCGACGCGTCGGAGCGGTCGATGGCCGAGGCCGCCGACCTTCTCACCGGCAAGGGCGCATCGACGTTCATCACGTCGGCGCTGGCCGAGAAGGCGGCAAAGCTACCCTTTGCGGCGACCGGACATCCGCTCACCGATCCCCTGCCGCTGATCGTGTCCTTCTACGGCTTCGTGGAGGCGTTCGCCAGGCAGCGCGGCCTCAATCCGGACCAGCCGCCGAACCTGCGCAAGGTGACGGAGACGATATGAGCGCCGATCTCGCCCTCGCGGCAAAACGCATCTTCGACGGCGAAGGCTGGCACAAGGACGCCGCCCTCGTCATCCATGGCGACACCGTCGAGGCGGTCGTCCCGCGGACACAGATACCGGAGAGCATTGCCGTCTCCGACGCGGGCGCGATGCTCGTGCCCGGCTTCGTCGACCTCCAGGTCAACGGCGGCGGCGGCGTGATGCTCAACGACCATCCCGACGTCGGCGGCATCGAGACGATCTGCCGGGCGCATGCGCCGTTCGGGACCACCGGCCTGTTGCCGACGCTGATTACCGACACGCCCGAGATCACCGCCGAGACGATCGCGGCGGGCGTCGAGGCCGCACGCCGCAAGGTGCCGGGTTTCGCCGGCCTTCATCTCGAGGGGCCGCATCTTTCCATCGCCCGCAAGGGCGCGCACGACCCGAAGCTTATCCGGCCGATGACGGAGGCCGACCTTGCCCTGCTGATCAGGGCGCGCGCGAACCTGCCCGCGCTGCTGACGACCGTTGCCCCGGAATCGGTCACGCCTGAGCAGGTTGCGGCGCTGACCCGGGCGGGCGTCGTCGTCAGCCTCGGACATACCGACGCGACCTGCGCCACCGCGCGCGCCTATGCCGAGGCCGGCGCCGCCATGGCCACGCACCTTTTCAACGCGATGAGCCAGATCGGCAATCGCGAGCCGGGCATGGCCGGCGCGGCGCTCGACGACGGCAGGCTGTCGGCCGGACTGATCGCCGACGGCATCCATGTCGATCCGTCGACCGTCGCCATCGCCGTGCGCGGCAAGCGCGGCCCCGGGCGCATCGTGCTCGTCACCGACGCCATGGCGACGATCGGCACGGACATGACCAGCTTCACGCTGAACGGGCGCACCATCCACCGCAAGGACGGAAGGCTGACGCTCGCCGACGGCACGCTCGCCGGCGCAGACCTCGACATGATCTCGGCCGTCCGCTTCATGCATCGCACGATCGGCCTCAGTCTCGACGAGACCCTACGCATGGCGTCGCTCTATCCGGCTGGCATCATAGGCCGACCGGTGGGCCGCCTGGCGCGCGGCTCCGCCGCCGACGTGATTGCGCTGTCGGACGACCTGGAGGTCCGCAGCGTCTGGATCGGCGGGAGCCGGACACACCCGGCCTGACGCAGACCGGCATACCGCAAAGAAGAGGCCCCGCCGGCGAACCGGCGGGGCCTTTGTCATCGAGACGTCGTCCCTACTGGATCGTCTGTCTCTGCTTGGGGTCCAGCAACTGGGGAAGGTTCGGGTTGATCTGCAGCTTGCGGCAGTTCGGCGGCGTGCCGACCGTGCCGCGCGGGCAACGCTCAACCTCGATCTTCACGCAGCGGCCGTTGCGCAGGATGGTCCCTCTCGGGCACTCGACCTGCCGCTTGCGGCACTCGCCGTTGACGAGGCTTGTTCCCCGCGGGCAGACGCAACGTCCGTCCTTGGTCCGGATCTGACCCGGCAGCAGACGGCACTGCGGAGGCTCCACCTTGCGGCACTCGCCCTTCTCAAGACGGGTACCGCGTGGGCAGACGCAACGCCCGTCATTGGTCCGGATCTGGCCGGGAAGCAGACGGCACTGCGGGGGCTCCACCTTGCGGCACTCGCCCTTCTCAAGACGGGTACCGCGTGGGCAGACGCAACGCCCGTCATTGGTCCGGATCTGGCCCGGAAGCAGACGGCACTGCGGGGGCTCCACCTTGCGGCACTCGCCCTTCTCAAGGCGGGTTCCCCGCGGGCAGACGCAACGCCCGTCGTTGGTCCGGATCTGGCCCGGCAGCAGACGGCACTGCACCGGTTCGTCCCGACGGCATTCGCCGCGCACCAGGCTCGTCCCACGCGGACAGACACAGCGCCCGTCCTGGGTCCGGATCTGGCCCGGCAGCAGCCTGCACTCCTCCACCGGCGGCGGCGGAGGCGGCGGCGGGGGCGGCGTGCCGTCATCGACCGGACGGCACTGCCCGTTGCGGTAGGTCGTGCCCTGCGGGCACACGCAGCGGCCAGCGTCGTTCATGACGAAGCCGGGCGAGCATTCCTGCACCGGGTTGGAGATGGTGAAGGGATGGCACGCATAAGGCACGTCATTGGGCCGCCCGGTCGTCGTCGGGGCTTCCGACATCATCCGTTCGGCGGTGGCGACCGGCGTATTCGGCGGAACCACGCCGACGCAATTGCGCGCCGAAAGCGGTTCCTTCGCGTTGGCCAGCGCGCCACCCTCCGGAATGATCACGGTCACGTGGTGGACCCGGGATTCGCCGGCGCCCAGCGTCAGGTCGGTGACGCAGGACATAGGCAGCGTGGTCGGCTCGGGCGAACAGCCGAACGGCGGCTCGATCGAGACGATTTCCACACCCTCGAGACGGCCGAGGCCCTCCACGCCGATCGCATCGCCGATGCGGACAGGGCCGGAGAAGCCGGTCTCGCCGCCGTCGAACGTGATCTCGAACGTGCAGGGTTCGCCCATGCGGCACTCCGTGTCGCCGGTCTTCTCGACGTTGACGGAGGTATTGCCACCGCCTTCCGCGCAGGCCTCGCCGAACGGATAGACGATGTCATTGCCGGGGGCCGGCCCCCAGTTGCCGCGTGCGCAGTTCTCGAAACGGCCATAGGTCGGCGCCTGCACCGTCACGTCGAAGTGGCGGCTGGTGCCGGGGGTCATGACCGCCCCAGGGATTTCGCACGACAGCGTGTTGGCCGGAACCGGACCGCAGGTCCACTCCGCGCCGTCGGGCGTGACGGTGAGGATCTGGACAGGCGTTCCCGAGCCGATGACCGTAGCCGCGTCATGGACGCGAACCGGGCCGGTCGGCGCGGTGGTGCCGACGCTGACGACGGTGATGCGGCAGGACACCGGAGCTCCGAGAGCCGTGGCCTGTTCGCAGGTCTTCAGGATGCGCAGCGCCGGCTGGCCGGGCTCGCGGTTGGGAATGCGCATTTCGGCGCAGTCCCGGTTGTTGGTGAGGTCCGTCTCGTCCGGGATGGGCTGCACTTCCGCGCAGTTGCGGATGAGGTCGCCCGGATAGTTGTCCGAAACGACCGCCGTCACGGTGATCGCCAGGAACCCGCCCGGAGGGATCACAACGCCAGCGTTGTCGCAGCGGAACTGCGCCGGACCGTCCGGACCGCAGACCCACGGCGGCGTCGGCTCGAATGACGAGGAGACCGGCGCACCCGTAGGATAGGTGTCGATCACCGTCAGCGGACCGACATAGTTTTCGTCGCTGTTGTTGAAGATGCGGATGACGAAATGGCAGACGCCATCGGCCGTACAGGACAGCGACGTCGCCTCCTTGTCGAGACGGAGGTCGGGCCGCTTGTCATCGACCGGCGGGTTGCATCTCGGATCGCCCGGGAGGCAGATCGGGATGCGCGCGCAATCCCTGTCGTTCTCGGTCGAGCCGAAGACTTCCGGGAAGCCGCTTGCCGTGTAGTCATACTCCGCGCAGTTGCCGATATAGGGCGCTTCCCAACCGGGTCCGGGCGCGAAGCCGAGCTTGAGATCGACAAACTCGCCGGGGTTGAGAGTCGTGGCAGGGTGCGTACAGACCATCGGGCTGACCATCGGCGGGCAGGCCCAGGGCGCGTTCGGCCCCGAAACCACCGGCGCGTTGCCGGGCGTCGTCACTTCTTCGAGCACGATCGGCCCGTTGTAGGGGGCGTCACCGACATTGGTGACCCGGATGGTGAAGTTGCAGGGGCCTTCAGGCAGGCAGAAGGCGTCGTCGGCCCGCTTGAGCACCTCGATGTCGGGTTCGCCGCGTTCCGGCGGGCATTCGAGATCCTCCGGAATGACGATGTCGACAACCTGCGTGCAGCAGAGTCCGACGCCGTCGGCAGGCCGGGCATAGGTTTCGATGCCGGTGACGATGAGGTGGATGACATCGCCCGGCAGGCCGCCGGTGATGGTCCAGTTGAGCACCCCGCCGCCGATCGGCACGAGCTGCGCCATCGGCGCGACATCGATGCCGGGCGTGGTGGTCCTCACCTGCACCCACTTGCCGCCAAGCTCGGGGCCGACAGGCATGTGGTAGATGTAGGCGCCGCCACCGGGAACGCAGTCGACTTCGCCGATCTCGACCTTGAAGCACTCCTCGCCACCACCCGGGGGAGGCGGCGGAGGCGGAGGCGGCGGTTCGCAGTCGGTGACGTCGATAAGGATCGAGGTCGGCTCGCCGGTCTCGAAGTCGCCATCGTCGGGCAGCGCCGGATCGTGCGAGGGCACCTCCTTCGAACCGATGTCAGGGCCGAGAGTGATCGTCACGAAGCCCTGGTTGTCGACCATCGTCGGCGCCGGAAACGCCGCCTGGTCGATCTTCGCGGTGATGACGATGTCGATGTAGCGACGGTCGGGCTCGCCCGAGGCGTCGAGGTCGGCAGTGGTCAGGCGGAAGTCGGTGATCTCCGCCGTGTCGTTCGGATTGGCGACCGTCGAGACGGTCGGTGTCGGCAACGGGCCGCCGACGGCGTCGGTGCCGTCACCGGATGCCTGGACATCGACGATCTCGAGGCCGGCCGGAAGCGTGTCGCGGAAGTCCATCCGGACATTCTGCAGATTGGCCGTGAAGGCCGGGTCGAGGAACTTGGCCGGATCACCCTGGGCGCCGAAGCGCAGGCGATAGACGACATAGTCGCAGTCGCGCTGCTCGCCGGTCTTCCAGAAGAACGGTTCGGCCTCGCCCGGTTCGGGATGGACCGTCGGGCCGTGATCGACGTCGAGGCCCTCGTCGGCCGGTTGCGCCATCGCAGCCGGCACGCCTTGCATGGCGGCGAGCGCGAGCCCGGCCGCCATCAGCCAGCGCGCCGGGCGCCTGGCGAATGACAGGGGTTGCATGATCGTCTCCATGAACGTTGCGTTTGCGCTCGTCGCGAGCGGCGAATGGTGAAGAGCGTTCATCTCATCCTCCCTCACGGCTCGCAGCTTTCGAAGGGCGTATCGAGCGGGACCACAACCTTGCAGCAAGGATAGTAGCCGCCAGCGTCCGCGTCGGACTGCCGGTAGAAGCAGAGGCCGACATCAACCCTGTCGCCCGGGAAGAAGCCGCTCATTCCGATGGTGAAAGGAGCGCCCGGAGGCTGGGTCTGCTGAAGCGGACTGACGAAAACGCCCGGCGTCCTGGAATCGGCCTTGATCGAGTCGCCGCCGATGCCCGCAACGTCACGGAGGTAGATGTCGGCCTCGAGCCCGGCCGGCGTGCAGTAGTACTCGACCGCATCGACGTCGATGCAGGGTGGAAAGTTGCCCGGAGGCGGGAAGCCCGGAGGCCAGTACGGATCCGGATAGTCGCCGGGATAGGGGATGCCGTCATAGTAACCGGCGCGCCCTTCGCAGGGACGCCAGACCTCGACGTCGCCGACATGGCCTTCGACTTCCGGGTCCTCGAAGAACCCGTCGAAGTCGACGAACCACGACCCGAAGGGCGGTTCGTTCTGCGGCCGCACCAGCATTGTCGAGTTGATCTGCACGCCGTGCACAGCGAGCGGTCCGCCCGCGGCGAGCTGGTCGGCGAGCGCCGGATTGTCACGCAGCTTGTCGCCGGTGGCGACCAGCGTGGCCGAGCAGGCGTTGGGATTGAAATATCCCTCGCTGTCATAGCCGTATTGCAGGTCGAGACCGCCGGCCGCCTGGCGATGCCCTTCCGGGAAGCCGATGGCGTATTTCTGCGGCACCGGCACCCAGATCGATTCGGTGGCCGGATCGTCCGGGCTCTCGCGCCAGTAGCGCAGCACCTCGCCGTCGCCGGAATCGGCGAACTGCGAGTAGTCGTAGCGGTTCTCGATCTCGCCGCGCTGCGCCAGGTACATGAAGCCCTGGCCGTCGAACGCGATGTCGGTGACGGCGAGATCCTCCTCCGCGTCGACCGTCAGCTCCCAGCGCGGGTCGCCCGCGAAGTCGCCGTCGGGCGCGATCCCGATCGACCATATCTCGGCCTTCTCGCCGACGGCGTAGTAGACGCGGCCGCCATGCACGCCGACGCCCCAGACGGCGCGCTCCTCCGGCGTGATGCCCCAGGTGTCGGGGTTCTCGCTGTCGAAGGCGGCGCCCTGGATGTCCATCACCGCGCCATCGTCGGCGACGGCGGCGAGGCCCCGCGTCGGCCGGCCGTCGACACCATGGTCGAAGGCGTCGAGCACCGTTCCGTCCGCCGCGATGCGGTGGATGAGGCCGGTGTCGAGATCGGAGGCGAAGAACTGGCGGTGCACCTTGTCGAAGCTGACGTCGCCGATGCCGGGGCCGCTGTTGCCCTCGATCGTGGTGAACAGCGACACGGCGCCGGTCTGGCCGTCTATCCGCCAGATCGCGCCAGGCGAGCCGCCATTCGCCTCGGCGAACTGCCCGTCCATGAAGGTGGCGCCTGCCTTGCCGCGGCGCTCCCGCTCCGGCCGTCCGTCGCCGTCGGCGTCGGGCGTGACAATGCGGATGCCGTGCAGGGAGGTCGCGCCGGCGAAGAGGTCCGGTACGCCGGAAGGCGTTCCGTCGCGTACGCCGTCGTCATAGGTCAGCGCAAAGACCTGGCCGATCTGGTTGGCCAGCACCTCGAAGGGCTGCGGCGTGTAGACCAGTTGACCCGACGGCGGACCGCCGAGCGCCGACACGTCGAAGATGCGCAGCGTCGCGCGCTGCGTGTCGATGAAGGTCTCGTCGACCGGATCGACGCCCGGAGGCAGGCCTTCCTCGATCCCGGGGATGATCGTCCCGGAAAAACCGGTAACGGCCATGGCGCCGGGATTGATGATCTGGCCTTCCTGCGCGCGCGCCGGCACGGCCGCAAGCATGCTTGCGCCGAGCGCGAGCGCAAGCAGGGCGCTGCCGCCTGCCAGCCTTGCACTGAGACCTTCGATTTTCAGGTTGCAAACAAGCGAACGCAGGTCGCCGCGGCTGCGTGGCATGATGCTCATCCTCCCCATGCGGGTCGGCGAAACTGCCTGCAGGTACGCGCGGCAAGGAGCTAAGCGCACGGCGCCGGCACTTTCGCCCTTTGAGTTCCTTGCGGAACCCCTCGAAGGGAGCATAGGCCGTGCGTTACGTTGGGTCAATTGAATCGGGACGGCATCCGCCGCGCCGGGCCGATGGCCCCCGCGCCGGATGCCGGATGTTCCCGCTGACCCCGACAATGTGTGTCTGGTCATGGGCTTTCCTTCTCCATTCCGGGCCGCACCATTGCGGCGCCTTGGCGTCAGTCGCGCCGGAAGGAGGAAAGGTTCATCACAATGTCGTCGAAGATGCTGACGGCTCTATGCACGCTCCAGTGCAAGCGCGATGCCCTGGCCGACGCCGATGCACATCGTGGCCAGCGCGAGCTTGCCGCCGCGCTCCCTGAGCTCCAGCGCCGCCGTTCCGGAAATGCGCGCGCCCGACATGCCGAGCGGATGGCCGAGCGCGATTGCACCGCCGTTGGGGTTCACATGCCCGGCGTCCTCCGCGATGCCGAGTTCGCGCAGCACGGCGATGCCCTGCGAGGCAAAAGCCTCGTTGAGCTCGATCACGTCGAAGTCGGCGGGCTTGATCCCGAGCCGCGCGCAGAGCTTGCGCGTTGCCGGCGCCGGGCCGATGCCCATGATGCGCGGCTCGACGCCCGCCGCCGCGCCGCCGAGAATCCTGGCGATCGGCGTCAGTCCGTATTTGCCGGCCGCGGCTTCGGAGGCGACGATGAGAGCGGCCGCGCCGTCATTGACGCCCGATGCATTGCCGGCCGTCACCGTGCCGCCTTCGCGGAACGGCGTCGGCAGCCTGGCCAGCGCCTCCAGGCTGGTGGCGCGCGGATGCTCGTCCTTTTCGACGATGACCGGTTCGCCCTTTCGCTGGGGGATGGTCACCGGCACGATTTCCTTCGCCAGCCGGCCGTTTTCCTGCGCGGCGGCCGCCCTGGCCTGGCTCCGCACGGCAAAGGCGTCCTGGTCGGCGCGCGAGACCGAAAACTGGTCGGCCACGTTCTCTCCGGTCTCCGGCATGGAATCGATGCCGTACTGCCGCTTCATCAGCGGGTTCACGAAACGCCAGCCGATGGTGGTGTCGTGGATCTCGGCGTGCCGCGAGAACGCCGCATCCGCCTTCGGCATCACGAACGGCGCGCGCGACATGCTCTCCACGCCGCCGGCGATCATCAGTTCGGCCTCGCCTGCCCTGATGGCGCGCGCGGCGATGGTCAGCGCATCCATGCCCGAGCCGCACAGGCGATTGACCGTCGAACCCGGCACGTCCTTCGGCAGGCCGGCGAGCAGGAGCGCCATTCGCGCGACGTTGCGATTGTCCTCTCCCGCCTGGTTGGCGCAGCCGTAGACGACATCGTCGACGGCGGCCCAGTCCACGCCGGCGTTGCGGGCGAGCAGCGCCTTGAGGGGGATCGCTGCCAGGTCATCCGTCCGGACTGGCGAGAGGGCACCGCCGAAACGGCCGATCGGCGTGCGGATGTAGTCGCAGATGAATGCTTCGGGCATGATCCTGTCCTTGCCGGGGCTGGCCGGCTGTCGTCCGGCGGTTCCAGTGCCCCCTCATGCGCCACCGGGGGCACGCCGGCAAGTCCCGTTGCGTCCGGTCTCGGACAGGCTCGCCGGCCTGAAGGACGAATTGTTGTCGACGCCCTGTCGGGGTTGCCCTAACTCTTTCGTCCTCGATGAAGGAGACCCGACACATGATCTATGCCGTCCTCTGCTATGCTTCCGAAGATGCCGTCGCCGCCTGGAGCAAGGAGAAGGACGACGAGGTCATCGCCAACCTCGTCGCCATCCAGAAGCGCTATGCGCAAGCCGGCCGGCTCGGCCCGGTCGCAAGGCTCCTGCCGACGACGGCGGCGACGACCCTGCGGAAGACCGGGAACGAGACTCTGATCCTCGACGGCCCCTTCGCCGAGACCAAGGAACAACTGCTCGGCTTCTACACCATCGACTGCGCGAACCTCGACGAGGCCGTCGCCTTCGCGCGCGAACTCTCCGAGGCCAATCCTGCCAGCGGCTCGTACGAGATCCGACCGGTCGGCCTCCTCAATCCCGTCGCGCCCACACTATGACCGATGTCGCCTGGATAGGTCCCCTGCTCGCCGGAGCGAGGCCCCGCGCGATTGCGGCGCTGCTGCGCTACTTCCGCGACCTCGACACGGCGGAGGAAGCCTTCCAGGACGCCAGCCTGCGTGCGCTCAGGACCTGGCCGCGCAACGGCCCGCCGCGCGACCCGACCGCCTGGCTGATCTTCGTCGGCCGCAACAGTGCGATCGACGGGGTGAGACGGCGCTCGAAGGACGCGCCGCTGCCCGACGAAAGGGTGCTGTCGGACCTGGACGACGCGGAAGACGCGATGGCCGACCGGCTGGACGGGGCGGACTACCGCGACGATATCCTGCGGCTGCTGTTCATCTGCTGCCACCCGGACCTGCCGGCAACGCAGCAGATCGCGCTCGCGCTGCGCATCGTGTCCGGGCTGACGGTCAGGCAGATCGCCCGCGCCTTCCTCGTCGGCGAAAGCGCCATGGAGCAGCGCATCACCCGCGCCAAGGCGAAGATCGCCAATGCCGGCGTGCCGTTCGACGTGCCCGGTCCGGTCGAGCGCTCGGAGCGGTTCGCCGCCGTCGCGGCCATGATCTACCTCGTCTTCAACGAGGGCTATTCGGCAAGTGGCGGCGACGTCGCGATGCGCCTGCCGCTGTGCGACGAGGCGATCAGGCTGGCCCGGCTGCTGCTGCGCCTGTTTCCCGCCGAACCGGAAATCATGGGACTGACGGCGCTGCTCCTCCTGCAGCATGCGCGCGCCGACGCGCGGTTCGACGCGGACGGCTCGGTGATCCTGCTCGAGGACCAGGACCGCGCGACGTGGAATGCCAACGACATCGCCGAGGGGCTCGCCCTGGTCGACAAGGCGATGCGTCACCGCGCCCCGGGACCCTACCAGATCCAGGCGGCGATCGCGGCGCTGCATGCCCGCGCGGCCCGGGCCGAGGATACCGACTGGCCGCAGATCGACCTGCTCTACGGTGCGCTGGAGGCGATGCAGCCGTCGCCGGTCATCACGCTCAACCGGGCGGTTGCAGTCTCGAAGTCCCGGGGTCCGCAGGCCGCGCTCGACATGATCGAACCGCTGGCGCCGAAGCTGTCGGGCTATTTTCACTTCTTCGGCGTCAAGGGCGGGCTCCTGATGCAGCTCGGCCGGAACGAGGAAGCGCGCGACGCTTTCTGCAAGGCCATTTCGCTCGCCAATTCGGCGGCCGAGGCCGCCCATATCCGCATGCATCTCGACCGGCTGGCCGCCGGGGCCTCCGACACGCCGGTCCGCCGGGCCCCGACGCCGGCGTCCTGACACCGCGCTCCTGACAGCTCCTGAAAAAAAGTTCCGGCGCGATGTCGCAGCAGGGCTGCGCCATTCGTCTAGGGAGAATGGATACAAAGCTGCAGGAGGTCATGATGAATGTCCATGTCGACGTCGACGCCGAATTCCCGGTCGAACGCGAGCTTGTGCTGGAGCGCGTGCTCGACGCCCCGCGCGAACAGGTCTACCGCGCCTGGACCGAACCGAAGCTCCTGAAGCAATGGTTCGCGCCGAAGCCATGGACGACGCCCGGCGCCGCGCTCGACGTCAGGCCCGGCGGGTCGTGCCTGATCGTCATGCGCGACCCCGACGGCAACGACCATCCGAGCCGCGGCGTCTACCTCGAGGTTGTCGAGAACGAGAAGCTGGTCTTCACCGATGCCTTCAGCTCGGCATGGGAGCCTGCCGAAAAGCCGTTCATGACGGCGATCGTCACCTTCGAGGACATCGGCTCGGGAGCCGAGCGCAAGACCCGCTACGTCGCGCGCGCCCGCCATGCAAGCGTGGAAGACCGCGAAGCGCACGAGCAGATGGGCTTCCACCAGGGCTGGAGCCAGTGCGCCGAGCAACTCGCCGAACTGCTGGCCAAGCTCTAGCGCAAGGCTGCCTGGGCGGCCGGCGGCGCCGGCTGCCCGTTCATTCGCCGATCGCCAGTACCGGCCCCGGCTGGCTCAGGCCCTGCAGCGTGTCGGCCGGTGCGCCGCCGATCAGGGCGATCAGCGAGCGCGCCAGTTCGCGGCCTGCATGCCGAACGTCCTCGTTGACGACGTGAAGCTGCGGCCGGAACAGGTGGAGCAGGCGCGCCGACTGCTTCGAGACGATGTCCACGTCCGACCCGACCTTCAGGCCGGCGTCCTCGAGCCCGGCGACCAGCGCGAAGGTCGCGCCGCCGGCGCCGCTGACGATGCCGTCCGGCCGGTTCGGCCGCTGCATGATCTCCAGCGTGCGGGCGCGGATCTGTTCGATCGAATGATCGACGTTGACGCCGTTGAACGGCACTTCGGCGAAACCGAGCTCGGCCATGGTGTCGAGAAAGCCGTTTCGCATGTGGTCGTGATAGGACAGCACGGAAGGCGGGGCCAGCAGTGCAAGCCGCCTGCGGCCGAGGGAGGCCAGCTTCCTCACCGCGTCGCGTGCGAAGGCATAGTTGTCGAAGTCGAAGAAGGCATGCGGCGCGGCGATCTCCGTGCGGCCGTGCGTGGCGAAGGGAAAGCCGTGCTCGAGCATGTAGCGCACGCGCTTGTCGTCGGGCTCGGTGCGCGAGATGATGATGCCGTCGGCCGAGCCCGTCTCGACCACGTAGCGGACCGGCTCGAGCGGATCGTTGGTGCGCGAATAGGGCGTCACGATCAGATGGTAGGGCGTCTGCGCCAGATGCTCGGAGATGCCGTAGATCATGTCCGAGACGAAACCGCCGATCTGCTCCTCGGTGTTGAGAACGAGGCTGATGACATTCGTCTTGCCTGTCCGGAGACGAACGCCCGCCCGGTTCGGACGGTAGCCCACCTGGCGCGCCACCAGCTGCACGCGACGGCGCGTCTCCTCGCCGATCTCCGGCGCATCCTTCAGGGCGCGCGACACGGTGGTCACGCCAAGACCGGTCATGAAGGCGATGGTCTTCAGCGTCGGACGGCCGCCGCTGCCCGCGCCGGCGTCGCCGCTGGCGGTTTCCGCTCTCTTAAGGTCTGCTGGCTCGTCCATGATCCCCGCCCCTACATCGCGCATTTCCGACGCAACGGCAACTTCGCCAGCATGAACCCGCACAGGTTTCATCGCAAGCTGTAACGTTACAATGAATGCCCAGGAGCGGCGCGCGCAGTCCGGCAACCGGCGACTTCCAGCGCGGTGACCGGCCCCTAAGGCCACCCCCGGATTTTGCAACGCAGCACCTTTGGATTCAGTCGATTAACCCGAAATCGTCCTTGATTCTGCTGCGTTGCAGCAAATTTCGCTACGCCAGGCCCAACGGTGATCGCTAGGAACAAAGATTTTTCGAGACTCGGAAAAAATATCCTTCTGCGCCTGAAGGAGCATTGCGCACCCATTTTTGCTCGCCTATGGTTCGACCTGTAACGTTTCAGATTTCGGGAGGAACTCCATGCGTTATAAGCTCTTGACCGCTGCCTTTGCCGCATCGGTCGCACTTCCGTTCGCGGCTCCGGCCGGCGCTACCGACCTGGAAGTCGCCCATTGGTGGACCTCGGGCGGCGAATCGGCAGCGGTCGCCGAGTTCGCAAAGGCCTTCGACGCCACCGGCAACCACTGGGTGGATGCGGCGATCGCCGGCGGCGGCAACACGGCGCGCCCGATCATGGTCAGCCGCATCACCGGCGGCGACCCGATGGGCGCCTTCCAGTTCAACACCGGGCGCCAGGCGGAGGAACTGATCGAGGCCGGCCTGCTGCGCGACCTGACCGATATCGCGACCAAGGAAAACTGGCGCGAGGTCATCCGGCCGGCGAGCCTGCTCGACGGCTGCACCGTCGACGGCAAGGTCTATTGCGTCGTCGTCAACATCCACTCGTGGCAGTGGCTGTGGCTGTCGGCCAAGGCGTTCGCCGACGCGGGCGTGCCGGTGCCGAAGAACTGGGACGAGTTCGTGGCTGCCGGGCCGGCGCTCGAAAAGGCCGGCAAGATCCCGCTCGCCATCGGCGGCCAGCCCTGGCAGACGACTGGCGCGTTCAACGTGCTGATCCCCGCCATCGCCGGCAAGGACGTATTCCTCAAGGTCTACAAGGATCATGACGCGGAAGCCGCCGCCGGACCCGAGATCGCCAAGGTGTTCAAGGCCGCCGACGACGCGCGCAGGCTGTCGGCCAAGTCGAACGTGCAGGACTGGAACCAGGCCACCAACCTGGTGATCACCGGACAGGCAGGCGGCCAGATCATGGGCGACTGGGCGCAGGGCGAGTTCCAGGTCGCGGGCCAGGTCGCCGGCAAGGACTATTTCTGCCTGCCGGGCCTCGGCGTCAACGAGCTGATCTCGACCGGCGGCGATTCGTTCTATTTCCCCGTTATCGACGATCCGGAAAAGAGCGCGGCACAGGAGGTGCTGGCATCGACGATGCTCAGCCCCGAAACCCAGGTCGCCTTCAACCTCAAGAAGGGGTCCGTTCCGGTGCGCGGCGACGTCGATGTCAACGCGGCCAACGACTGCATGAAGAAGGGGCTCGAGATCCTGGCGTCGGGCAACATCATCCCCGACACCAACCAGCTCAACACCGAGGACACCAACAATCAGCTCAACGACCTGTTCGTCGAGTTCTTCAAGACGCCTTCGCTGACTCCGGAGGAGGCGCAGAAGCGCTACGCCGAGATCATCGCCAACGCCGACTGAGGTTGCGCGTTCCTTCCAGTGCCGGCCCCGCAAGCGCGGGGCCGGCGCCGAACGCCAAGACGTCGCCGGAGTGTATCAGGCATGACCGACAGTCCCACGGGGCGGCCCAACAAGCTGTTTCGCAATCTTAATGCGAAGATCGCATCCGTGCCGATGATCCTGACCGCCGTGGTGATCTTCGTCGGCGGCACCGGTTGGACCATCGTCCACTCGTTCACCAATTCGCGGCTCCTGCCGCGGCTCAACTTCGTCGGCCTCGACCAGTACGAGCGGCTGTGGACGACGCCGCGCTGGCTGACATCGATCGAGAACCTGCTGATCTACGGCAGCCTGTCGCTGGTCTTCTCGCTGGTCATCGGCTTCGTCCTGGCGGCGCTGCTCGACCAGAAGATCCGCTTCGAGGACACGTTCCGCACCATCTTCCTCTATCCGTTCGCGCTGTCTTTCATCGTCACAGGCCTCGTCTGGCAGTGGCTGCTCAATCCCGATTTCGGCGTCCAGCACGTGGTGCGCGGCCTCGGCTGGGAAAGCTTCTCCTTCAACCCGCTCTACACCAAGGAACTGGTGATCTACGGCATCCTGTTCGCCGGCCTTTGGCAGGGCACGGGACTGGTCATGT
The DNA here is from genome assembly GCF_040813675.1 of Mesorhizobium marinum. Lineage (NCBI taxonomy): Bacteria > Pseudomonadati > Pseudomonadota > Alphaproteobacteria > Hyphomicrobiales > Phyllobacteriaceae > Mesorhizobium > Mesorhizobium marinum. The sequence continues at coordinate 335,842 of NZ_JBFOCI010000004.1, forward strand.
GCCTGATGCTGGCCGGGTTGCGGGGCATCGACGAGGACATCTGGAAGGCTGCGCGCGTCGACGGCATCCCGATGTGGAAAACCTATCTCTTCATCGTCATCCCGATGATGCGGCCGGTCTTCGTCACCACGCTGGTCATCATCGCGAGCGGCATCGTGCGCGTTTACGACCTTGTCGTGGCGCAAACCAGCGGCGGGCCGGCGCTCGCCTCCGAAGTGCCCGCAAAATATGTCTATGACTACATGTTCGCCGCGCAGAATCTCGGCCAGGGCTTCGCCGCATCCACCATGATGCTCCTGACTGTCGCGATCATCATCGTGCCGTGGGCCTATCTCGAATTCGGGCGGAGGCGCTGAGATGTCAAATCCAGCAAGCCTTGCCGTCACGGTGGCCGGCGCCGACGCAATCGCTGGCGAACTCAGCGGCCCGCGCGGGCCGAAGCCGCGCGTCGCCTTCTCGCGCCGCAACATCTTCATCTACGGAACACTGATCTTCGCGGCGGTCTACTATCTGATCCCGCTCTACGTGATGATCGTGACGTCACTGAAGGGCATGCCCGAGATCCGGCTCGGCAACATCTTCGCACCGCCCGTGGAAATCACCTTCGAACCCTGGGTGAAGGCCTGGGCGACGGCCTGTACCGGCCTGAACTGCGACGGGCTGTCGCGAGGATTCTGGAACTCGGTGCGCATCACCGTGCCTTCGGTGATCGTCTCGATAGCCATAGCCTCGGTGAACGGCTACGCGCTCGCCAACTGGCGCTTCAAGGGCGCGGACATCTTCTTCACCATCCTGATCGTCGGCGCGTTCATTCCATACCAGGTGATGATCTACCCGATCGTCATCGTGCTGAGGGAGATCGGGCTCTACGGCTCGCTGTCAGGCCTGGTGATCGTGCATTCGATCTTCGGCATGCCGATCCTGACGCTTTTGTTCCGGAACTATTTCGCGTCACTGCCCGAGGAGCTGTTCAAGGCGGCTCGCGTCGACGGCGCCGGATTCTGGGGCATCTATTTCAGGATCATGCTGCCGATGGCGCTGCCGATCTTCGTCGTCGCCATCATCCTGCAGGTGACCGGCATCTGGAACGACTTCCTGTTCGGCGTCGTCTACACCAAGCCCGACACCTACCCGATGACGGTGCAGCTCAACAACATCGTCAACTCCGTGCAGGGCGTGAAGGAGTACAACGTCAACATGGCGGCTACGCTGATCACCGGCCTGGTGCCGCTTGTCATCTACTTCATCTCCGGAAAACTGTTCGTTCGCGGCATCGCGGCGGGCGCCGTGAAGGGCTAGGACCGATGACCAGCGTCGCCGTCAAGAACCTGTCGCTCGACTTCGGCGCCGTCTCGGTGCTGAAGAACCTGAATCTCGACGTCGAGGACGGTGAGTTCCTGGTCCTGCTCGGCCCGTCCGGCTGCGGAAAGTCGACCCTGCTCAACTGCATCGCCGGGCTGCTCGACGTCAGTGACGGGCAGATCTTCATCAAGGGCAGGAACGTCACCTGGGACGAGCCCAAGGACCGCGGCATCGGCATGGTTTTCCAGTCCTACGCCCTCTATCCGCAGATGTCCGTCAAAGGGAACCTTTCGTTCGGGCTGAAGAACGCCGGCGTGCCCAGGGACGAGATCGATCGCCGCATCGGGCGCACCGCCGAGATCCTGCAGATCGAGCCGCTTCTCGAGCGCAAGCCCTCGCAGCTTTCGGGCGGGCAGCGCCAGCGTGTCGCGATCGGCCGGGCGCTGGTGCGCGACGTCGACGTCTTCCTGTTCGACGAGCCGCTTTCCAACCTCGACGCCAAGCTGCGCTCGGAACTGCGCGTCGAGATCAAGCGCCTGCACCAGAAGCTCGCCAACACGATGATCTACGTCACGCACGACCAGATCGAGGCGATGACGCTGGCCGACCGCATCGCGGTCATGCGCGGCGGCCTGATCCAGCAACTCGACCGGCCGCAGGAGATCTACAAGCGGCCGGTCAATCTCTATGTCGCCGGCTTCATCGGATCGCCCGGCATGAACTTCCTCGACGGGGCGGTCGTCGAAACCGACGGCGAGCCCCGCTTCGTCGCCGAAGGCATCGACATTCCGCTGGCGCGCTACAGCTTCGAGACCCGACGACCCGGACCGGCCGTCTTCGGCATCCGTCCGGAGCATGTCGGCATCAATTCCGGCGAAGACTGGCCGTTCTCGGCGGTCGCGCAGGTCGAGATCGTCGATCCGATGGGGTCCGACACGCTGGTCTGGACGAAGCTCGGTGCGCAGACGCTGACCATCCGCGTCTCCTCGGAACGCTCCCCGGCCACCGGCGACACGGTGACCATCGGCTTCGATCCCATGAACGCGTCGCTGTTCGACGCGGCCACGGGCGAACGCATCTGAACCGGGCTGCAAAGCCTGCAACCAACGGGGCTCCCAAGCGCCCCACCGCAGAAGGGTCATTGCAATGAACTGGTCGTTTCAGCTCTACAGCGCGCGCAACTTCCAGCCCTGGGACAAGGTGCTGAAAGTGCTCCGCGAAGCCGGCTATAAAGAGGTCGAGGGCTATGGCGGCGTGTACGCCGATCCTGCGGGACTGCGCGCGGAACTCGACAGGAACGGCCTCACCATGCCGACCGCCCATTTCGCCATCGATACGCTGGAGACCGATTTCGATGGCGCGCGCCGGATTGCCGACGCGCTCGGCGTCCGCACCATGGTCTGCCCCTACCTCGTGCCAGACGCGCGGCCGGAAGCGACGGCCGCCGGCTGGCGCGGCTTCGGCGAGCGGCTCGCCGCTGTCGGCGAAAAGGCCACCAGGGAGGGTTACGGCTTCGCCTGGCACAATCACGATTTCGAGTTCAAGGCGCTGGCCGACGGGTCGGTCCCGCAGCAGCACATCCTCGACGCCGCGCCCGGTGTCGGTTGGGAGATCGACGTCGCCTGGGTGGTGCGCGGCGGCGCCGACCCGATGCCCTGGATCGACCGCTACGGACAGCGCATCGTGGCGGTGCATGTGAAGGACATCGCCAAGCCGGGCGAAGGTCTCGACGAGGACGGCTGGTCGGACGTCGGCCACGGCACGATCGACTGGGCTGGCCTGCTCAAGGCGCTGCGCGCTGGGACGCCGGCCCGACACTTCATCATGGAGCAGGACAACCCGAACGACTTCGCCCGCTTCGCACGGCGTTCGATCGAATCCGTCCAGAGTTACTGAGCAGCCTCCCGGGAGCAAACGCATATGGCACGCAAGCTTGGTGTCGGCATCGTCGGATGCGGCAACATCTCAACCACCTATTTCAGATTCGCGCCGCTGTTCAAAGGCATCGAGGTCCGTAGCTGCGCCGACATCAACCCGGCTGCGGCGAAGGCCAGGGCCGCGGAATACGGCGTGCGCGCCGAAAGCGTCGATGCCCTGCTCGGGGCCGACGATATCGACATCGTCGTCAACCTGACCATCCCGTCGGTCCACTACGACATCTCGCGGCGGGCACTCGACGCCGGCAAGCATGTCTATTCGGAAAAGCCTTTCGTGCTTTCGGTCAAGGACGGCCTCGACCTCGCCAGGCGCGCAGCAAGGAAGGATCTTCGCATCGGTTCCGCACCGGACACATTCCTCGGCGGCGCTCACCAACTTGTGCGGCGGCTGATCGACGAAGGCCGGCTCGGCGAGATCACCGGCGGAACCTGCCACGTCATGGGCCGCGGCATGGAGCACTGGCACCCCAATCCCGACTTCTTCTTCCAGCCGGGCGCCGGGCCCGTGCTCGACATCGGGCCCTACTACATCACCAACCTGGTCCAGCTCCTCGGTCCGGTGAAGAGCGTCGCTGCGCTCTCGGCGACGCCGCGCAAGCAGCGCGTCATCGCCAACGGCCCCCGCAACGGCGAGAAGGTGCCCGTCGACACGCCGACCACCATTCATGCGCTGCTCGAGTTCGCCGGCGGCGCCGTGGTGACGCTTGGCGCGAGCTGGGATGTCTGGGACCACCGGCACGCGCCGATGGAACTCTACGGCGAGGCCGGCACGGTCTACATCCCAGATCCGAACTTCTTCGGCGGCGACGTCCGCTACACGAAGGGCGCGCAGGAGGTGAAGAAGCTGCCGGCCTGGAACCACCCGTTCGGCGTGCCCAACCAGAGGCACAGCCACGGCATGATGGCCAACTACCGGACCGCGGGCCTGTCCGATATGGCGCTGGCGATCCAGTCCGGCAGGCCGCACCGCTGCTCGATGGAGCTTGCGCTGCATGTGGTCGAGGTGATGACGTCGATCCTCAAGTCCGGCGAGACGGGCAGGTTCGTCGCCATGCGCACGACCTGCGAACGGCCGGCGCCGCTCGGACCGAAGGAAGCGAAGGCGCTTCTGGCGAAGAATGGCTAGGGTCGGCCAGTCCCGGCGGGAAGCAATTCCGACGTGCCGCCTTCATGAAGCGACGTGGCCGCACACATAGGCCACGATCGCGACATAGGTCAGCCCGTGCAGCAGCTGGTCGAAGCCGATCGCGTTCCAGAAGCGGGCGCCGTCGCGCCAGCCGAAATAGCGCACGACTTTCTCTTTTCCCCAGTCGATGTGGTAGTGGACGACGAACTCGGCGATCAGAACAGTCGCGACAACCGGGAAGGACGCCTGCACCAGGAGCAGCGCAACCAGCGTTCCCGCGACATGGATGGCGGAGTGGACAAGCCCGCCGGGCGCTCCATAGATGCCCTTCTCGTGCACCTGCCACTTCGTCTGGAGGACGAAGTCGCCTAGGCAATGCTTGACCAGCAACAAGGCGAAGAGCGCGATCGCGACTGTCGTCATCTGGCTTCCAATTTCAGTCGCGGGGCGCCTGCCACGCGGGATGTCAAACTGCGGGCGCATTGCCGTCGATGTCAATTGCCAGAATGCATGACGCAAGGCCATGCGGTGGATTGCGCAAGGGGCCCATAGTCACCATCTTCGGCGCGAGATGAGTTCAAGCGAGAATTTTGCCGCGCGCCTGGCGTTCCGCAGCTCGACGGCCGACCAGCCGCCGCTCGGCCAGCAGCTCGCCACGCTGCGACACCTAAAGCGGTTCTTCGCGCAGGTCTGGCGCACAAGCGCTCCGCTGACCGTTGCGAGCGTGGCGCTCAGGCTGGTTTCCGCCGTGCAGCCGCTCCTGCTGCTCTATGTCGGCAAGCTGATCATCGACGAGGTCGTGCTCCAGGCGGGCCAGCCGGCGCCCGGACCAGCCCTTTCCGACTGGATCGCCAGCGGCAGGCTCGCCCATGTCGCGGCGCTGCTGGCGCTGGAATTCGCGCTCGTGGTGCTCGCCGACCTGTTGTCCAGGGGCATCTCGCTGGTCGACGGCATCCTCGCCGAACTGCATTCCAACACCGTCAGCATGGAGCTGATGCAGCATGCGGCGAGCCTCGACCTCAGGCATTTCGAGTCCAGCGAATATCAGGACCGGCTGGAGCGCGCGCGACGCCAGGCGGCCGGGCGCAACGCGCTGCTGGCGCAGATCTTCGGACAGGGCCAGTCGCTCGTCACCATAGCCACGCTTGCCTTCGGCCTGCTCGTCTATGCGCCCTGGCTGATCCTGCTGCTCCTCGTTTCGCTGATCCCGGCGGTCGTCAGCGAGGCCAAGTTCAACACGCGCTCCTATCACCTCAACCGCCTGCGCTCGCCCGAACGGCGCGAACTCGAATATCTCCGCTATGTCGGCGCCAGCGCCGAAACGGCCAAGGAGATCAAGCTGTTCGGGCTTGGCTCGTTCCTCGTCGCCCGATTCAGGCGGCTGGCCGACACCATCATGCGCGACAACCGGCGGCTCGCCACGCAGCGCGCCATCTGGGGCGGCCTGTTCGCGGCGCTCTCCAGCCTCGCCTACTATGGCGCCTACGCCTATATCGTCTGGCGCACCGTCGAGGGCGAATTCACACTGGGCGACCTCGCCTTCCTGTCCGGCTCGTTCCTCAGGCTCAACGGCCTGTTCGGACAGCTGCTGATCGGCGTCACCCAGATCGCCGGCCAGTCGCTCTATCTGGACGACCTGTTCTCCTTCTTCGACATCAAGCCGACCATCACCCTTTCCGACACTCCCAAGCCGTTTCCGCAGCCGATCCGCGACGGCATCGTCTTCGAGAATGTCGGCTTCCGCTATCCGGACACCGAACACTGGGCCGTGCGCGGCCTCAACTTCTCGATGAAGGCAGGCGAGGCGGTGGCGCTGGTCGGCGAGAATGGCGCCGGCAAGACCACCATCGTCAAGCTGCTGACGCGCCTCTACGATCCCGACGAGGGGCGCATCCTCGTCGACGGCATCGATCTCCGCGACATCGATCTCGTCGACCTGCGCACGCATATCGGCGTCATCTTCCAGGATTTCATCCGCTATTCCCTCACGGCGGCGGAAAACATCGGCGTCGGCCGAATCGAGGCGGCGCCCGACCGCGACCGCATCGAGGCAGCCGCTGAACAGAGCCTGGCTGCGCCGGTGATCGAGAAGCTGCCGCTCGGCTACGACCAGCCTCTCGGAAAGCTGTTCGCCAATGGCCGCGACCTGTCCGGCGGCGAATGGCAGAAGGTGGCGATCGCGCGCGCCTATATGCGCGACGCCGAACTGATCATCCTCGACGAACCGACGGCCGCCCTCGACGCCAAGGCCGAGGCCGAGGTGTTCCAGCGCTTCAAGAGTCTCGCCAAGGGCAAGACGGCCGTGTTGATTTCGCACCGCTTCTCGACCGTGCGCATGGCCGACCGCATCCTGGTCCTGTCGGGCGGCCGCATCATCGAGGCCGGCTCGCACGACGAACTGGTCGCAGCCCGTGGCGTCTACGCCGATCTCTTCGAACTGCAGGCCGCCGGCTACCGGTAGCCGGCGGTCGCAGCGGGTTCGGTCAGGACACCAGCTTCAGCCCGATGATGCCGGCGACGATCAGGCCGATGCAGACGATCCGGCCCACGGCAGCCGGCTCGCCGAGCAGGTAGATGCCGAGGATCGCTGTGCCGACCGCACCGATGCCCGTCCACACGGCATAGGCCGTGCCGACCGGCAGCGTCTTCAGCGCGATGCCGAGCAGGCCGAGGCTGATTGCCATGCTGACCGCGGTCAGAACCGTCGGCACGAGACGCGTGAAACCGTTGGTGTATTTGAGGCCGATCGCCCAGCCGATCTCGAAAAGGCCGGCGAAGAAAAGAATGGCCCAGTTCATGGAAGAACCTCCTGGCGTTTCGCGGGAAGGGTCGTCCCTTCGACAAAAAGGCAAAGCGCCCGAGGTCGTCCTCGAGCGCCTAGATAGACCATCGGCATTGCCGCGTGAAGGGCTGCCCGGTCATGGCTGCCATGCCCGGGCGGCATCGATCGAAACGCCGTATTCGGCGCCGGAATCGAGCAGCGTGTGCCAGAGGCTTTCCGCGAAGGTGGCGAAGACCAGCAGGTGGAACACCGGCCCGCCATCGGCGTCGTCCTCGCGCCAGAGATTGACCGCGGTGTGGTCGATCGAAGTGGCTGCGGCGGCGCCGACAGGGAACGCGGCCGGATGCAGGTCGACCGAGCAGACCTTTGCCAGCAGGTCGCGCGCCCGGGGTCCCGATATCTCAAGCAGCGAGCGGGCATCGGACTGCTCCGAAAGCGAGGCGACGCCGGCGAAGGCGGAAGCGGCCTTTTCAAACCCTGCGCCGCGCCGTGACAGGACCAGGAACTGGTCCGCCCCCGACCAGATGAGCCTTGCCTCGCCGGCTGGCAGCGCCTGCGGCCTCGCGGGGGCATCCTTGCCGTTGAGGCCACGGCATGCCTCGACAGCCGCCTGCCAGCGGCCGCGACGCGCCATCACCTGCACCAGGTCGAAACTGGTCAGTTCGGCCAGCGCCACGCCGGCCGGACCCTCTTTGACGCCGTGACGCCCAGCCTCGTAGATGCGCGAGAGGGGCGTCGTCTCGGACCAGGACAGATCAGCCACGCTGGCGCCCTCCTTCCGGATCGTAGAAGACGGGATTGCAGATTTCGATTTCATAGGCCTCGCCGCGCAGCGGGTCGTGCGCCATGGCGATCTCGCCGATGCGCTCGCGGCCGTTGGCGACCAGTCCGAGCCCGAGCCACTGGCCCATGGTCGGCGAATAGCAGACCGAGGTGACGTAGCCGCCGTCGGTGTCGGGACCGGGGATCGCGCCCTTGGCGATGACATGCGCGCCTGAGCGCAGCCGCCGCGCCGTGTCGACCGGCCGGATGCCGACGACGACCTGACGGTCCGGCGCCACAAGGGCCTCGCGCCCGGCCATGACGCGGCCGATGAAATCCTTCTTGGTCGACATCATCTTGCCCAGGCCCAGATCGGCGGCGGTCGTCGTGCCGTTGAGTTCGGGGCCGGCGACATGGCCCTTCTCGATGCGCATGACGCCGAGCGCCTCGGTGCCGTACGGGGTGACGCCGAACTGTTCGCCCGCCGCCATCAGGTTGCGCACCAGCGCGTCGCCGAAGCGCGTCGGCACGGAAATCTCGAACGCCATCTCGCCCGAGAAGGAGATGCGGAACAGCCTCGCCCTGACGCCGCCGCGCAGGGCCACCTCGCGCACGCCCATGAAGGGGAAGCCCTCGTTGGACAGGTCTTCGGCCGGATCGACGATTTCCGCGAGGAGGTCGCGCACCTTCGGCCCCGCGATCGAGAACTGCGCCCACTGGTCCGAGACCGACGCGAGTTGCACGTCCAGTTCCGGGAACAGGACCTGGCGGCAGAATTCCAGATGCTGCATCACCGGCCCGGCCTTGGCGGTGGTGGTGGTCAGGAAATAGCGATCCTCGGCAAGCCGGGACGTGGTGCCGTCGTCGTAGACGATGCCGTCCTCGCGCAGCATCAGGCCGTAGCGCGCCTTGCCGACGGCGAGGCTGGAGAAGGCGTTGATGTAGACGCGGTCGAGGAAGACGCCGGCATCGGGGCCGTGCACGTCGATCTTGCCGAGGGTGGACACGTCGCAGAAGCCGACGCCGCCGCGCACCGCGTTGACCTCGCGGGTGACCGATTCCAGCCAGTCCTTCTCGCCCGCCACCGGGTACCACTGCGCCCGCTTCCACAGGCCGGTGTCGACGAAGACGGCGCCGCGTTCGGCCGCCCAGTGATGCGACGGCGTCAGCCGGACGCTGTGGAAGTTCTCATCCCGGTGATGGCCGGCCATCGCGCCGATCGCCACCGGCACGTAGGGCGGCCGGTAGATCGTCGTTCCCGCCTGCGGAATCGACCGCCCGGTCAGCTCGGCCATGATGGCGAGGCCTTGCACGTTGGAGGTCTTTCCCTGGTCGGTCGCCATGCCGAGCGTCGTGTAGCGCTTCAGGTGCTCGACCGACTGGAACCCCTCGCGCGCGGCCAGAGCGACATCGAAGGTCGTCACGTCGTTCTGGAAATCGACGAAGGCCTTCTTCCTGCCCTCGACATGCCAGAGCGGCTTCAATGAATAGGGCGTCTCGCCGTCCGACGTCGGCGCAGCGCCCGCGTTCCCGCCGAACCCGAGGTCGGCGGCCGCAGCGGCGCCTGCGGTGTGACCCTGCGCCAGGCAGTCGGCAAGCGAGAACGCGCCGTTCGCCGAGCCCGCGGCCGTCATTCCGGGCGGTGCCCCGTCGGGCACGAAGGCGGCGATGTCGTCGCGCCATGCCGGCCGGCCGCGATGCTGCGAGGTCAGGCCGACGGCGGGATTCCAGCCGCCGGAAACGGCCAGTCCGTCGGCCTCGAGCGAGGCGCGCGCGCCACCGGCCAGCGCCACCTTGATCCTGCCGATGCCCGACTTGCCGCCGTCGACATGGTCGACGACGCCGTTCAGCACCGCGAAACCGTGCTTCGCGGCCAGCGCCCGCTTCTCCGACGACGTCTCCGGCCTGGCGTCGATCACGCCGGCGACCGTCAAACCTGCGGCGAGCGCCGCGTCGACGGTCTTCCAGGCATCGGAGTTGTTGGTGAAGATCGCCAGCCGCTTCGCCGGCGTCGCCGCGTAGCGGTTGATATAGGTGCGAACGGCCGAGGCGAGCATAACGCCGGGCACGTCGTTGCCGCCGAAGGCGACGGGACGCTCCAGCGCGCCTGCGGCAACCACGGTGCGCCTTGCGCAGATGCGCCACAGGCGCTGGCGCGGCTGGTGCTCCGGCGGCGCCGGGACGTGGTCGTTCACGCGCTCGAGCGCTGCGTGCACGCCGTGGTCGTAGGCGCCGGTCACGGTGGTCCGCGTCATGATCCGGACGTCGGGCATCGCCCTGAGTTCGGCAACCGCATCGACGAGCCATTCGGCGGCAGGCCGGCCGTCGACGACCCCGCCGTCCGACAGCAGGCGTCCTCCGAGCGAAGGCTCCTCCTCGCAGAGGATCACCCGCGCACCCGCCCGGCCAGCGGCCAGCGCGGCGCCAAGCCCGGTGGCGCCGCTGCCGACGACCAGAACGTCGCAATGCGCCCAGGCCTTCTCGTAGTGATCCGGATCGGCCGCCTCGGCAGCGCGTCCGAGACCAGCGGCGCGGCGGATCAGCGGCTCGTAGAAGCTCTCCCAGAGCCGCGACGGCCACATGAACGTCTTGTAGTAGAAGCCGGCGACAAAAATCGGAGCGGCGAGCTGGTTGACCGAAAGCAGGTCGTACGAAAGCGAGGGCCAGCGGTTCTGGCTCGCGGCGACGAGGCCGCCGTAGAGCTCGACCGTGGTGGCGCGCGTGTTCGGCTCGCGGCGTGCGCCGCTGCGCAGCTCGACCAGCGCATTGGGCTCCTCCGAGCCGGCCGTCAGGATGCCGCGCGGGCGGTGATACTTGAACGAGCGGCCGACCAGCTTCACGCCGTTGGCGATCAGCGCCGAAGCCAGCGTGTCGCCGGCATAGCCCGACATCGACTTGCCGTCGAAGGAGAAATCGAGCCGCTGAGACCGGTCGACAAGGCCGCCGGAGGCGAGGCGGTGTGTCTGCGCGGCGGTGCTCACGACGCCACCTTCGCCGCGCCTGCGCCGGCTGCCGGCTCGACCGAGGAAATCTCGTGCGTCATGGTGTTTCGGCACACCTTGAGCCACGAGCGGCAGCCGCCGCCATGGTACCACAACTCGTCCATCTCGCCGGCGACGTTGTCGCGCAGATAGACGTAGTCGTAGAAGGCGTCGGCGCCGGCGTCTGGTTCGGGCCGCTTCGGCTTGGCGTCGCCCAGATAGGTGAACTCGCCGTTCTCGCGCGGGCCGCAGAAGGGACAGGCTATCAGCATTTCTTGTCTGCCGTCCTCAATGCAGGTTCGGTTGGGGCCCCTGGCCCTTTTCGTCGATCATCGCGCCGCGGCTGAACCGGTCGAGCCGGAAGCGCATCGCTTCCTCGTGCGGAGCATCGCGGGCGATCAGATGGGCGAAGACCAGCCCGGAGGCCGGCGTCGCCTTGAAGCCGCCGTAGCACCAGCCGGCGTTCAGATAGAGCCCGTCGACCGGGCTCTTGTCGATGATCGGCGAGCCGTCCATCGACATGTCCATGATGCCGCCCCACTGGCGCAGAAGCCTGACGCGGCCGATGACCGGCATCAGCGCCATGCCGCCTTCGCAGACGTCTTCCATGGTCGGCATGTTGCCGCGCTGGGCGTACGAATTGTAGCCGTCGAGGTCGCCACCGAAGACCAGCCCGCCCTTGTCCGACTGGCTGACGTAGAAGTGTCCGGCGCCGAAGGTGATCACGCCCGGGATCAGCGGCTTGATGCCTTCGGAAACGAAGGCCTGCAGCACGTGGCTTTCGATCGGCAGGCGCAACCCTGCCATGGCGGCGACACGCGACGTGCTGCCGGCGACCGCCATGCCGACCTTGCCGGCGCCGATCGCGCCGCGCGTGGTCTCGACGCCGGTGACCCTGCCCGCCGCGTCGCGCGTGAATCCGGTGACCTCGCAGTTCTGGATGATGTCGACGCCGAGTGCGTCTGCGGCATGGGCGTAGCCCCAGACGACGGCGTCGTGGCGCGCCGTGCCGCCGCGCCGCTGCAAGAGGCCGCCCTGTATCGGAAAGCGCGAATTGTCGTAGTTGAGGAACGGCGCGAGCTTGCGCACCCCCGACACGTCGAGCAGTTCTGCGTCGATGCCGTTGATGCGCATCGCGTTGCCGCGCCGCGCATAGGCGTCGCGCTGGGCGTCCGAATGGTAGAGATTGAGCACGCCGCGCTGGCTGACCATGGTATTGTAGTTGAGGTCGCGCTCCATCGACTCCCAGAGCTTCATCGACAGCTCGTAGAAGCCGATGTTTCCGGGCAGAAGGTAGTTCGAGCGGATGATGGTGGTGTTGCGGCCGGCATTGCCTGAGCCGATCCAGCCCTTCTCGAGCACGGCGACATTGGTAATGCCGTATTCGAAGGCTAGGTGGTAGGCGGTGGCGAGGCCGTGCCCGCCGCCGCCGATGATGACCACGTCGTAGCGCGGCTTGGGCTCGGGGTCGCGCCAGGTGCGCGGCCAGTTCTTGTGGCCCGAAAGGGCGGCACGCGCCAGGGAGAAGATCGAGTATTTCATCTTGCGAATGCCGCGCGCGCCGATTTTCCGTCCGCCCTCAGATGTCGAGCGTGTGGTCCCGTTCCCACTGGGTGAAGTGCGAAGCATAGGAATTCCATTCCTGGTGCTTCAGCTTTAGGTAGGCCGACGAGAATTCCTCTCCCAGCGCCGCCTTCAGCGACTTGTCCTTGTCGAAATCACGGAGCGCGTCGAGCAGGTTGAGGGGCAGCTTCGGCGCGCCCTTCACGGTGTGACCGAGCTGATACATGTCGATGTCGTAGCGCTTGCCGGGATCGGCCTTCGAGCGGATGCCGTCGAGGCCGGCCGCGATGATCACCGCCTGCATCAGATAGGGGTTGGCGGCGCCGTCGGGCAGGCGCAGCTCGAAGCGGCCGGGGCCGGGCACGCGCACCATGTGGGTGCGGTTGTTGCCGGTCCAGGTCACCGTGTTCGGCGCCCATGTCGCGCCGGAGATGGTGCGCGGGGCGTTGATGCGCTTGTAGGAGTTCACCGTCGGGTTGGTGATGGCGGCGAACGCCGAGGCGTGCTTCATGATGCCGCCGAGGAAGTTGCGGCCCTTGGCCGACAGGCCCAGCTCCATCTTGGGGTCGGCGAAGACGTTGACCTTGCCGGCCTTGTCCCAGACCGAGATATGCGCATGGCAGCCATTGCCGGTAAGGCCGGGGAAGGGCTTGGGCATGAAGGTCGCCCGCAGGCCGTGCTTCTCGGCGATCGAGCGAACCATGAACTTGAAGAAGGAGTGCTTGTCGGCGGTAGCCAGCACGTCGTCGAACGCCCAGTTCATCTCGAACTGGCCGTTGGCGTCCTCATGGTCGTTCTGGTAGGGCTGCCAGCCGAGCGCCAGCATGTGGTCGCAGATCTCGGCGATGACGTCGTAGCGGCGCATCACCGCCTGCTGGTCGTAGCATGGCTTGGCCGCGGTATCGGCGGGATCGGAGATCGCCGTTCCGTCCGGCGAGATCAGGAAGAACTCGGGCTCGACGCCGGTCTTCACGCGCAGCCCCTCCTGCGCCGCCTCGGCGACCAGCCGGTTCAGCGTGTCGCGCGGCGCCTGGGCGACCGACTTGTCGTCCATCACGCAATTGGCCGCCACCCAGGCCACTTCCGGCTTCCAGGGCAGCTGGATGACGGAGTTCGGGTCCGGCACCGCCAGCATGTCGGGGTGCGCGGGGGTCAGGTCGAGCCAGGTCGCAAAACCGGCAAAGCCCGCGCCGTCCTTCTGCATGTCGCCGATCGCCTGCGCCGGAACCAGCTTGGCGCGCTGGCCGCCGAACAGGTCGGTGAACGAGATCATGAAATATTTGACGCCGTTCTTCTTGGCGTATTGCGAGAGATCAGTTGGCAATGGAGTTCCCCATTTGATTTGGTATGCGTTCCCCTGGCCTTGTTGTTGTTCTTGCCAGACGTCGGATTAGATCAGAAACCGCCCTTTCCGGGTATCCAGCCGGTGCCGGCGAGAGGCACCTGCGCCATCGCGGCCGCCTCGACCGTCAGCGCGCAGAGATCCTCCGGTTCCAGGTTGTGCACGTCATTCTTGCCGCAGGCGCGGGCGATCGTCTGCGTCTCCAGCGTCATGACCTTGAGATAGTTCGCCAGGCGCCGTCCGGCGGCGATCGGGTCGACGCGCTTCATCAACTCCGGATCCTGCGTCGTGATGCCGGCCGGGTCCTTGCCCTCGTGCCAGTCGTCATAGGCACCGGCCGTGGTGCCGAGCTTGTTGTATTCGGCCTCCCAGTGCGGGTCGTTGTCGCCGAGCGCGACCAGGGCCGCGGTGCCGATCGACACCGCGTCGGCGCCAAGCGCCAGGGCCTTGGCGACGTCGGCCCCGTTGCGGATGCCGCCGGACACGATGAGCTGCACCTTGCGGTGCATGCCGAGATCCTGCAGTGCCTGGACCGCCGGGCGGATGCAGGCGAGCGTCGGCTGGCCGACGTGCTCGATGAACACTTCCTGCGTCGCGGCCGTGCCGCCCTGCATGCCGTCGAGAACGACGACGTCAGCGCCCGCCTTCACCGCCAGCGCGGTGTCGTAGTACGGGCGCGCGCCGCCGATCTTCACGTAGATCGGCTTCTCCCAGTCGGTGATCTCGCGAACTTCCAGGATCTTGATCTCGAGGTCGTCCGGGCCGGTCCAGTCGGGATGGCGGCAGGCCGAGCGCTGGTCGATTCCCTGCGGCAGGTTGCGCATCGCGGCGACGCGGTCGGAGATCTTCTGGCCGAGCAGCATGCCGCCGCCGCCGGGCTTGGCGCCCTGGCCGACGACGATCTCGATCGCGTCGGCGCGCCTGAGGTCGCGCGGGTTCATGCCGTAGCGCGAAGGCAGGTACTGGTAGACGAGCGTCTGGCTGTGGCCGCGCTCCTCTTCCGTCATGCCGCCGTCGCCGGTGGTCGTCGAGGTGCCGGCGAGCGTGGCGCCGCGACCGAGCGCCTCCTTGGCGGGGCCTGACAGCGAGCCGAAACTCATGCCGGCGATGGTGATCGGAATCTTCAGCTCGATCGGCTTTTTCGCATAGCGCGAGCCGAGGACGACGGAGGTGTCGCAGCGCTCGCGGTAGCCTTCGAGCGGATAGCGCGAGATCGACGCCCCGAGGAACAGGAGATCGTCGAAATGCGGCAGCTTGCGCTTGGCGCCGCCGCCACGGATGTCATAGATACCGGTCGCCGCGGCGCGGCGGATCTCCGACAACGTGTAGTCGTCGAAGGTGGCGGACTTGCGCGGCGTGGTGGGCGGGTTCTTGTAGGTCATGGGTGCCTCTAATCCGCTCAATACGCGTCGGCGTTGTCAATGTTGAAGTTGTAGAGGGTGCGGGCCGAGCCGTAGCGAGTGAACTCCTCCGGCTTGACGCCCTTCACGCCGGCGCGGTCGAGCAGGTCCTGCAGGCGCTTGATGTGCTTGGGATGCATCTTCTTCTTCACACAGTCGGCGCCAAGGCTTTTCACCTTGCCGCGGACATAGAGCTTGGCCTCGTAGATGGAATCGCCCAGCGCATCGCCAGCGTCGCCGAGCACCACAAGATTGCCAGACTGCGCCATGAACGCCGACATGTGGCCGATGTCCCCGTGCACGACGATGTCGACGCCCTTCATCGAGATGCCGCAGCGCGACGAGGCGTTGCCCTCGATCACCAGCAGGCCGCCGCGCGCGGTGGCGCCGGCATACTGGCTGGCGTCGCCCTTCACGACGATGGTTCCCGACATCATGTTCTCGCCGACGCCCGGACCGGCCGAGCCGTGCACCGTGATGGCGCCGCCGTCGTTCATGCCGCCGCAATAGTAGCCGACGGAACCGCGCACATCGATCGCGACCGGCTGGTCGACCCCCGCGGCCACCGCATGGCTTCCCTTGGGATTGACGACTTCCCAGGAGGTTTCGTTGGAGCCCTCCTTGATGTCATGAAGCGCCTTGTTGAGCTCGCGCAGCGAGGATTTGGCCAAGTCGAAGGTGGGCATTCAGACCATGTCCTTGTTCGATTGCAACGTTTTGCCGGCGACCATGCCAGGCCATTCGGGATTGCGCAGGGCAGACCCCGGCCTCGCCAATTCGCCCGACCTTTGCGCCGGCATCGGCTAGTGTTCCCAGAAATAGACTTTTGAAGGCTCCGGCTCCCACACCCTGGCATCCTCGATGCCGGGCAGGTTGGCGAGCGCGCGGTACTCCGAGCCGAAGGCGACGTAGCGGTCGGTCTCGGCCATGACGGCAGGCTTGCAGGCGATCGGGTCGCGCACCACGCCGAATCCGTTCTTGGTGCCGACGACGAAGGTGAAGAAGCCGTCGAGGTCGGTCAGCGTCTTCTCGAGCGCGCCGCCGAGATTGTCGCCATGCGCCATCTTGTTGGAGATGAAGGCGGCGGCGACCTCGGTGTCGTTCTCGGTCTCGAAGGTCATCCCCTCGCGTCTCAGTTCGCGCCGGACATTGTTGTGGTTGGAAAGCGAGCCGTTGTGCACGAGGCACTGGTCCGGACCGGTCGAGAACGGATGGGCGCCCATCGTGGTCACCGCGCTTTCCGTGGCCATGCGGGTGTGGCCGATGCCGTGGGTGCCCGACATCTTGGTCAGATCGAACCGCTTGACGACGTCGGCCGGCAGGCCGACTTCCTTGAATATCTCGATGACCTCGCCGACGCCCATGATGCGCACGCTGGGGCGCAGTTCGAGGATGGCGTCGCGCGCGGCCTCGACCTTGGCCGTCGGAACCTCGATGACCGCGTGGGTCGACTTCACGACGATGTCCGCCTTGCCGCCGATCCTGGCGCCGAGTTCGGCTGCCAGCCCGTCGAAGTCATGGGCCGGATCGGCCGACTGGATGGTGATCTTGCTGTGGTTCCTGTCGCCGGCGCCGTAGATCGCGATGCCCGCGCTGTCGGGGCCGCGATCGGTCAGCGTCACCAGCATGTCCGACAGCATCTCGCCGAGCTTCGGCTCAAGCGACTTGTCCTTCAGAAACAGACCAACAATGCCGCACATGGCCCTGTCCTTTCTCGAATGAGAGCATTCGCCAATGTCTAGCGAATGGCCCGGCCGTTTTCAACTACGATGAAAAAAATATTCCTGAAAATTAATAGAACGGGGAACCCGGCGGGCAGCCGTTCGTCCGGCACCGGCCTAGGCTCCCGGCCGCGCCGCGGCGCGGCGAAACGCTTCCTGCCGGATCCGCGCCAGGCGATAGGCGTCGGTGATCGAAAGCGCCCACACGAAGAGCCCGCCGGCGTGCCGTCCGACGAACGAATGTTCGGGCGTCGTGGTCAGGTATGAAAGAACCATGAACAGGACGGCGAACAGCGTGAAGCACAATCCGCGCCTGGCCTGTCCCACAGCAACGTGGCCGGCGCCCGGAAAGAGGATCGCGAGGACGAGGACCAGGCGGGGGTTCAGGACATCTGCGCACAGGGAGGATATCATCGGCTTGCCTCGAGCGTTTGCGGGGCGGCATCGAGAACGTCGTTCAGCAGCCGCAATTCGTCCAGCGCGTTGCGCACGAGGTCGGCCGGAACCTGCTCCACCGGGAAGCGTATCTGCCGGTAGAGCACATGCGCGCCGCGATCGCCCTCGGCGATCTGGCGAACAAGCCCTGCGCCGCGCGGGGTGATGACGATCTCCTTCAGTCCCGGATCGGACAAAAGCGTCCGGAAGAGACCGCTGGTGCGCTGCACCGCATCGTCGGTCACGTCGCTGCCGCGCATCAGGAGGGGCATATCGCTCGAAAAGCTCGGCGCGATGGTATCAGGCAGCCCCAGCACGCGCGAATAGAACTCGGTGCCGACGGGTCGCGCCAGCACGCCGATCGACGGCCGCGGCCTCGGCTCGGGCGCAAGCATGGTCAGCTTCAGCCAAAGTTGCGGCAGGCGGCGCGGCACCAGGCTGTCGGCCACGACCTCCATGCTGATCCTGTTGCCGGAACTCGTGCCGAGCAGACGGGGGTAGCCGTCGCCGCCGATCGTCACCTGCGCATCGCCGACCAGGCCGGCGGCCGCATCGAGCAGAGTTCCACGCCGCCTGAGGTCGGCACGGAATTCCTTTCTGGCGAGCATGGCGATCGCCGCCACGCCCGCAATGCAGAAAACGAGGAGGCCCATGCCCTCGGGCGACAGCGGCAAACCGAAATGCTCCAGCGCCGAGGACATGGACGAACTCCGCCTGGCCTCAGTAGCCTTGCGGCCGAGGCCAGGGCATCGTGAACTGGTCGCCGCGCTTCACGAAGCGGTAGCGCCAGAAGTGGAACCACAGCGACGCGATGATGTAGAAGCACAGCATCGCGATGAGCTGCGTGCCGTAGCCCAGGAACACCGCGAAGTAGGTCGCCGCGCAGAGCACCAGCAGGACCAGCGCCGGCAGCGGGTGCCACGGATGCACATAGCCGCGCTTGATCGTTCCGAGCGGCCACTTCTTCCTGAACATGACCATGTTGAAGGTCATGAAGGTGTAGCCGAGCAGGCCCGACAGGATCGAGAAGGTGATGACCTGGTCGAGCGGCGCGCCGAGCGCGAAGATCAGCGCGATCGGAACAAGGAAGACGATCGAGCGATAGGGCGTCCGGTAGCGCGGATGCACCGCGCCGAACCAGCTCGGCAGGTAGCGGTCGCGCCCCATGGAGAACCAGGCACGCGAGGCGTCGTTGATGCAGCCGTTCGCCGACGCCGTCGTCGCAAAGGCAGTACCGATGAACAGCAGCACCATCAGGCCGGTGTTTCCGGTGACGCGGGCGGCGTCGAACAGCGGCGTGCCGGCGTTGCCGAGATACTCCCACGGGATCAGGCCCGAGCAGACATACCAAGTCAGCGTGGCGGCGATGAGCAGCGTCATGATGCCGGCCATGGTGCCGAACGGCAGCGAGCGGGCCGGCGAACGAACCTCCTCGGCCGCCTGGCAGGTGCCTTCGATGCCGAGATAGTACCAGAGGCCGAAATGCAGCGCGGCGACGACGCCGAGCCAGCCGTAGGGCAGCGGCTCGTTGGTGACCGCCGAGAAGTCGAGCGGCACCGCGGAGGCGCCGAACTGCACCGCCAGGAACAGCACGATGATCGCCACGAAAGCGAAGGCCGTGATGACGAGGTTGAAGCTCAGGGAAGCCAGCACGCCCCGATAGTTCAGCCAGGCCAGCGCCAGGATGGTCAGGATGATGAACGGCTTCTGGTTGAGCCCGGTGTGGCCGAGCATCCCGGCCACGGTGTCGAGCAGGAAGCCGATGGTGATGGCGTTGGCCGCCTCCAGCATGGTGTAGGCCATGACCAGGAAGAGGCCAACGTTGAAGGCCATCAGCGGTCCGACGATGTGCTTGGCCTGGGCGTACTGGCCGCCGGCCGCGGCCACCGTCGAGGTGACCTCGGAATCGATCATGGCCACGCAGGTGTAGAGCAGACCCGCGACCCAGCACGCGACGAGGCCGGCGATCATGCCGCCCTTGCCGACCGAGAAGTTCCATCCCATGTACTCGCCGACCAGAACGATGCCGACGCCGAGCGCCCACACATGTCCGGGGCCGAGAACGCGCAGAAGGCCCAGGCGTTCTTGCGACGCCTCTGTAGCTGTAACGTTGCTCATCGATTTCCCCTCAGAGCTCGTGGCGTTCCTGCGTCAGCTCGAGCTCTCCCTCTCGAGACGACGTCAGAAGTTCGTTGTCGTAGGTGGTGTCGACCTTGATCATGTCGAGGACCATCACGAGGGCGACCAGCGCGGACAGCGCCCAGGCCGCGTATTCCAGGTAATTCCAGACATCCATCGCCCGTCCCCTCCTATTTCTGGCCCTTGCCGAACCGCTCTTCGATGACGTCGCGGTATTCCTTGTCGGACAGCCTGACGACCAGGATGAAGTAGCCGACAACCGCGATCACCATCACGATCAGCGCAGTCCAGCTGAAGGTGTAGTCGAAGCGGGCGGTGATCATTTCGTTGGCCGACGCCGCGTCGGCGTAGCCGAGAGCCGCCCATTGCTGCTGCTCGGCAGCGTTCTGGCCGAGCGCTTCCCAGGTCGGGTTCTCGATGGGGTTGGGCACCTTGGCGGCGCCGGCCAGCCCCAGGTAGAGCGGCAAATAGAGGGCGCCGACGGTCAGCACCAGAAGGACGACGACGTCGACGATCTGGCCCACGAGGCTCTGCTTCGGAGGTTGATATGCCATGTGAGCGCTCCCTAACGCCGCTTGCGCAGGCGCATCTCGTCGAGATGCAAGATGTCGAGGCCGTAGATGAAGTGCTTGTCGTCGCCGTAGTGGCGCAGCATCGCGAGAATGGCCGCGGTGTTGAACGCCAGGACAAGGATGGCGGCGACCGCGAGAACCACGCGGATGGCGCCGTTGCCGATGAGCGGCCACATCGTGAACAGCGCGAAAAGTATCGTCACCCAGAGGCCGGCGACGAACGCCAGCGCCCCCATCCGGTCACGTTGATGCATCCGGTCGACACGCGCCGCATGCTCGGGCGAATTGGCCCTCTCCCTTAGTCTGGCTTCCATTTTTCCTCCCCGGGGCAATTGCTTCTATTGCTTCTTGTGAAAACTAATTGCCTGTGAGGAATGTCAGCCCTTTCCAGACCTGCGTCAAGGTGTCGATTGTGCTGCGCTGCGGCATCGTTGTGCATTTGCATAAGCAGGAGGCAGAATGCCTGGTCGCAGGCATCGCCTAGGGGTGCACGAGTTGCCTCTCAGGAAAACAATTTGAACGCTGGTATTGCGCTGCGTCGAAAAATCGAGTCAGAATTCGATTGCGGCAGAGAGAGCCAAGGGAACGGCCCCGCCGCGTGAACAGACGAGGGAGTGAGCCGGCATGACGCGGTCCTGGAGATTTTCGACGCTGATCGATCGCCACAGGGCGCTCGGTTCGAACCTCGAGGACTGGAGCGGCATGGGCACCGCCTGGAGCTACTCCGGCGACCCCGACGCGGAGTACACGGCGATCCGCACCAAGGCCGGGCTGATGGACGTGTCGGGCCTGAAGAAGGTGCATGTGAACGGGCCGCACGCCTCGCACATGCTCGACCTCGCCACCACCCGCGACGTCGAGAAGATCTATCCCGGCAAGTCGGCCTATGCCTGCATGCTGAACGAAGCGGGCAAGTTCACCGACGACTGCATCCTCTACCGCACCGGACCGAACTCCTGGATGGTGGTGCACGGCTCGGGCACGGGACACGAGGAACTGACCAAGGCGGCGATGGGCCGCGACGTGTCGATCCGCTTCGACGACAACCTGCACGACCTGTCGCTGCAGGGCCCGCTCGCGGTCGACTATCTGGCCAGGCATGTGCCGGGCATTCGCGACCTGCCCTACTTCCACCACATGCAGACGCAGCTGTTCGGCTTCCCGGTGATGATCTCGCGCACGGGCTACACCGGCGAGCGCGGCTACGAGATCTTCTGCCGCGGGCAGGACGCGGTCGCCATCTGGGACCGCATCCTCGACGAGGGCAGGGAGATGGGCATCATCCCCTGTCGCTTCACCACGCTCGACATGCTGCGCGTCGAGAGCTACCTGCTCTTCTATCCCTACGACAACAGCCAGAAATATCCGTTCGAGAACGAAGGCCCCGGCGACACGCTGTGGGAACTCGGCCTCGACTTCACAGTCAGCCCGGGCAAGACCGGTTTCCGCGGTGCCGAGGAACACTACAGGCTGAAGGGCAAGG
This sequence comes from Mesorhizobium marinum, assembly GCF_040813675.1. NCBI lineage: Bacteria > Pseudomonadati > Pseudomonadota > Alphaproteobacteria > Hyphomicrobiales > Phyllobacteriaceae > Mesorhizobium > Mesorhizobium marinum. Next base: position 357,387 of record NZ_JBFOCI010000004.1, read on the forward strand.
AGCGCTTCAGGATCTTCGGCGTCCTGCTCGACGGCACCGAACCCGCCGACGAGGGCGCGCCGGTGCATGCCGGCGGCAAGCAGGTCGGCGTCGTGACCTGCGCCATGTATTCGCCGCTGGCGAAAAAATCGATGGGCATCGCCAGGCTTTCGGTCGACACCGCGGTCGCCGGCACACCGCTGGAGATCCACAACCGCAGCGGCGTCATCAAGGCGACCGCGCAGCCGCTGCCCTTCGACGACCCGAAGAAGCTCAAGCGCACGGCCAAGGGCTGAGCGCGGCGGGGAGTTTCGGGCAGAACAGGGAAGGCCGCCATTGCCGATTGAACCGTCGATCAAGAGCCGGCCGGTCTACGGCACGCTTTCTCCCCAGCCGGGCGCGGGACACCTGCTGATCGCCGACGCCGAAGGCGCCGAGGCGATCCTTGATCTCGCCAAATCGGCGCCGGCAGGCTTCTTCGACGCCGCCGAGATCGTCTTCATCCCGCGCGCTTCCGGCGACCGGTACCTCGCCGCGCTGCAGGCGCTGAACCCCGCGCGCTTCTACGAGGGTCCCTCGATCGCCGCCGCGCTGCCGCGCCTGCGCCAGACCTTCGCCACCGCGCATATGGGGCTGCGCCTCTACCTCGCCGGCACCGAGGGGCTGATCGGCCAGGCCATGCAGGCGGCTCTCGAGGCCGGCATCGACCACGCCTCCATCCAGACCGAGCATCGCGGGTCGCTGGCGCGGCGCGTCCAGTGCGTCCACTGCAAGGGCATCACCGAGGACGTCACCACGCAGCCCGCGACCTGCGCGCATTGCGGCCTCACATTGCTGGTGCGCGACCACTATTCCCGCCGCCTCGCCGCCTTCCAGGGCGTCTGCATCAACGCCGAGGACCGCAGCGAACAGGTACCGGTCGAGGAGGTCTTCCGATGAGCGCGGGCACGACGAAACTCGACGTCACCGTCGCCGACGTCGTTCCGGTCAACGAACTGGTCACCCGCTTCCACTTCCGCCCGACCGGCGGCGGCCAACTGCCTACCTTCTCCGGCGGCGCGCATGTCGTCGTCGAGATGCGCGAGCACGAGGGCGCGGTGCCGCGCCTCAACCCCTATTCGCTGATGTCGTCGCCGCTCGACACGTCTGAGTACACGATCTCGATTCGCCGCGACGACCAGGGGCGCGGCGGCTCGCTGTTCATGCATCGCCGGGTGAAGCCCGGCGACCGCATGGTCATCTCCTATCCGGTCAACCTGTTCTCGCTCGATCTCAGGGCGAAGAAGCACCTGATGATCGCCGGCGGCATCGGCATCACGCCGTTCATGGCGCAGACCGCGCAGCTTGCCGCCGCCGGCGGCAATTTCGAGCTGCACTACGCCTGCCGCACCGCCGCGCTGTTCACCTATGGCGACGTACTGACCGAGCGCCACGGCCGGCGCATCCACCTCTACCATGACGACCGTGGCGAGAAGATCGAGCTGGCAAACCTGCTGTCCTCCCAGCCGCTCGGCACGCATCTCTATATCTGCGGCCCCGCGCCGATGATCGATTGGGTGCGCAACACGGCAGCCGCCGCCGGCTGGCCGCCGGAGACAGTGCACTACGAGCACTTCGCGGCGCCGCAGCCGGGAAAACCCTTCGACGTGACGCTCGCCGTCACGGGCAAGACCATCCACGTGGCCGAGCAGCAGAGCCTGCTCGAGGCTATCGAGGCCGCCGGCGTCGACCCGCCCTATCTCTGCCGCGGCGGCGTCTGCGGCCAGTGCGAGACCAACGTCGTCTCCGCCGACGGGAAATTCCTGCACAACGACCACTGGCTTTCGGAAGAGGAGCACCGCTCGGGCAAGAAGATCATGCCCTGCGTGTCGCGCTTCGAAGGCCGTTCGCTCGTTCTCGAGAGGTAGTCCTATGGGCATCAACTTCCGGAAAGAAACCTTCCGCGACGACTTCACCTTCAGGAACTCGCCCGAGCATGTCCGGCGCTTTCCCTTCCCCTTCCACGAAGACAGCTACATGTACGCGGTCAACATCGAGCCGCATGTGCCGGGCCCCGAGGGCAGCGTTCTCGAAAACCTGATCGACGTCGACGAGCACTATGTCTCGGAGATGGAGGACCGCGCGCTGGTGCTGGCCGAAGACCCGCTGCGCTGCCAGTCGCTGCCGCACATGACGCTCGCCGGCTGGGACCTGCTCGAACTCCTGATGACCGAGCAGGCCAAGGGCTATCCCGAGCACTTTTCGCTGACGCGCGACGGCGACAACTGGCACTGGATCAACAGGCCGCTCGGCATCGACCAGAAGTTCGTGTTCGGCGACCTCTCCACCCTGCCCTACGGCCCGATGGAGTACATCACCCGCCAGAGCCAGGGCGATTTCTGCATCCTCGACCAGCGCGACGGCAACCTGTGGATGGACGCCGGCATCGTCACCACCCAGGCCGACTGGTCGCTCGACTTCGACATCGGCATGAATTTCTTCGAATGGCACGCGCCGGTGCCGCTGGCGCATGAGAAGGGCGTCTTCACCCGCGCCCTGAAGTTCCTGCTCAACATCCAGCAGGGCAAGCCGGCGCGCCGTCTCAACTGGACGATGACGATCAACCCGCGCCTCGACACCTCGCCCGAGAACTATCACAAATGGGGCCCGGACCGGACCACGGTGACGCCCGAAAACGTCGGCCAGAAGGTGCACCTGCGCGTCGAGTTGCAGAGCTTCTGGCGCCTGCCGCGCTCCAACGCGCTGGTCTTCCCGATCCGCTGCTACCTGATCAAGATGGACGAACTGGTCACCTCGAAGAAATGGGCGCGCCGCCTCCACCGCGTGCTGCGCGACCTGCCGGAAGAACTCGCGACCTACAAGGGCCTGACGCGCTACCGGCCGACGGTGTTGGAGTGGCTGTCGAAATATGACGACGGAGCTACGACGAGCCCGGGGTTCGGGCCGGATTAGAACTAGCGCCAACGCCTCCCCCTTGCGGGCTGTCGCTTTCCCTATCCGTTGACTATGACCTCGGCGGCCACAGTTTCTGGATCGCGGCAAAGAAGAACGCCGTGGTAAGGCCGAACAGGATGAGGCCGTTGACCGCCTCGATCGTGCCGAGCAGCATCCATTGCCGTTCCAGGTAGATGTCGGCATGGCCGTAGCTGGTCATCGCGCCGAGCGAGTAGAGCACCGCCGTCCGGAAATCGGGCAGCGCGCCGAGCCACACGTAAAGCTGCGCCCAGGCGAGCCCCTCCAGACCGTGCAGCAGGGCGGCGGCGACCGCGAGCAGCCCGACGGTCGCGATGAAGCGGTAGTGCCCGTTGTTTCGCCCGGCGACCTCCGGCACCAGCGCGCGCGTGGTCAGCATGAAGGCGGCGACGTGGAACACGATCGTGGCCACCGCGAGCGGCAGGCCGAACTCCCAGTCAGATGTCCACATACTTGTCCTCCAGTGCCGACCGATTGCAAAACTCGCTCCGGAAGGCAAGCCGGCCAGCGATCCATCGCCTCACCGACCTGGCGATCAGCGGCGCCGGACGGAAGCGCCGCCTCGGCAGCGCCCCAATCGACACGCGCCCCGCCCCATGCCACCATGGGCTTCCTTCCCTGGAGCCGCCAAATATGCCCGACGAAGTCATCCTGCGCCGCTGGACCGGCAAGGTCGCGACCGAGCGCGCGGCCGAATATGCGAAGTACATGGCCGAGACCGGCTTCAACGAGATCGAGACGACGGAGGGCAATCTCGGCCACCAGATCGTGCTGCGCGATCTCGGCGGCGGCGTGACCGAGATCACCGCGCTTTCCTGGTGGACCGGCATGGACGCCATCCGCGCGCTGGTCGGCGACGAGCCGGGGCGCGCCCACTACTACACGATCGACGAGATCTACCTGATCGAGAAGCCCGATTTCGTCGAACACCACGTCGTGTTCTCGGGCTTTACGCCGCCGGAGCGCTAGCGGCCTTTTTATCACGGGGCGAATCCGCCAGGAACGACGCCTCGTGCGCCGGGCTTATTCCGTGGGGCTGGTGGCGAAGATCCAGACCGGCGTCTTGTACTGATCGATCAGCGCCTTGGCTTCCTTGACGCCGTCGGCCTTGATGCCGAGCCAGCCGGGGAAGGCGGCGCTACCCGGCGTCGGCGGCTTCAGCGCGGCCTCGAGCAACGTCTTCACCTCGCGCGCATCGACGCGTCCCTGCTCGGTGTCGAGCTTGACGCGCTCGACGGCGGCGAGCGCCGAGGCCAGTTGCGCCTCGACGCGCACATTGGCCTCCTGCAGGGCGGCGTATTTTTCGGCCAGGCCCATGTTCTGGTAGTAGAGGAAGCCGAGCACCGCCACCGAGATGGCCACCGCCACGGTGAAAACGCGCGCCTGCACCGCAATCTGGTCCCGGACCCCGGCGATCGAATGCCCGATCTCGCCCCGTGTCTCGAACCGCTCGCTCATGTTCATCGCCAACCTCTCGGTGTCACGCAAACCGGCACGGCGACGGCGTACCGTCGCTGTTCCCCCCGACCAGCGTGCTTTTCGAATGCCGCCTTGCCGCGCGATCCCCGCCTGGCCCTGCCCCCGACTCGCAGGCGGCGCCGCGCTTTCGTCCGGTTTAGGCCCTCACGCAGGGGCAGACAACAAAAAACCGGGCCCCCCGGCCCGGTTTTCTGTCTAGGACCACCCATGTTGCCGAGACGGTCCGCGGACTATTCGCTTCTACTTGACGACGACCTTGGCGCCGACGCCGGCACGTTCGTAGAGGTCGATGACGTCCTGGTTCATCATGCGGATGCAGCCCGACGACATCGCCTTGCCGATCGACCACCATTCCGGCGTGCCGTGCAGGCGGTAGCCGGTGTCGCCGCTCTTGTTGAACAGGTAGAGCGCGCGCGCTCCGAGCGCGTTGCTGGGGCCGCCGGGCATGCCGCCGCGCCACTTGGCGAGTTCCGGCTGGCGGCGGATCATCGCCGGCGGCGGCGTCCACACCGGCCATTCGCGCTTTGCGCCGACGCGGGCGACGCCCTTCCACTCGAAGCCCTGGCGGCCGACGCCGATGCCGTAGCGGACGGCCTTGCCGCCGCCGAGCACGAAATAGAGGTGCTTGGTGCCGGTATCGACGACGATGGTACCGGGCTTCTCGCTGGTCTGGTAGTTCACGGTCTGGCGCCGGTACTGCGACGCGACCTTGGTGATCGGAATGGCGGGGACGCGATAGCCGGCGTCGGTGCGCGCCCCGTAGCTGGCGAAGGACACGCCGGTGACGCTGTCGGTCGAGCAGCCGGCCAGTGCCGTGGCCAGCGCCATTCCGACGACGATGAGCAGTGATCTGATGCGCATGCTTCGGTCTGTCCCCCCGGTCCCGGTCGGCCAGAGCGCCCGATTCGGGCCTCATTTTCGCCATTCTTAGGGTGGGCGGGCTTTGTCTGCCAAGCGCGGATTGCCTATATGCGGAATATGACGCCAAGTAACGTCTCCACTATGGCATTTTGGCAACAGCGCTCACGGAATTGTGAAGCAAAATCAACGATCGGCGCTTTGGCGAAACGCGGCGGGGCGCGGCGAATACGAGGAGTTTCCAGCATGAATGTCGGCACCGCCGCCCGCCGCACGGGCCTGCCCGCCAAGACTATCCGCTACTACGAGGATATCGGCCTCATCAGCCCGGCCCGCGCAGACAACGGCTACCGCGACTATTCCGGTGACGACATCCACCGGCTCGCCTTCCTGCGGCGCGCGCGCGGGCTCGGCTTCTCGATCGAGGATTGCCGCCAGCTGATGGCGCTCTACCGCGACAAGGGCCGGGCCAGCCAGGACGTGCGCGCGATCGCCAAGAGCCATGTCGCGGCGATAGACGCCAAGCTCGCCGAACTGCAGTCGATGCGCGCCACGCTGCACAAGCTCATCCGCGCCTGCCACGGCGACGACCGGCCGGACTGCCCGATCCTCGACGACATGGCAGGCAAGCCGGCGGACTGACGCACCCCCGCCGGCCAAGTTCAAATCGTGAACGGACTCTGGCATGGTGGGGCATGCCCATCGTATCGCCGATTCTGCAAAACCCCCTCCTGGACGGCCGCCAGTCCGAGCGCGCGCTGCTCGTCAGGCGCGGCGTGCAGCGGCTGCTGTCGCAGATGGGCGCCCATGTGCTGCCCGAGATCAGCCTGGCGACCGGCCGTCGCGCCGATCTCGTTGCGCTGACCCGGCAGGGCGACGTCTGGATCATCGAGATCAAGTCGTCGGTCGAGGATTTTCGCGTCGATCGCAAATGGCCTGACTACCGGCTGCATTCCGACCGCTTCTTCTTCGCCACCCATCCCGACGTGCCGGCCGACATCTTCCCCGATGAATGCGGCTTCATCCTTTCCGACGGCTACGGCGCGGAAATCCTGCGCGAGGCGCCGGAACACCGTATGGCGCCCGCGACCCGCAAGGCGCTGATGCTGCGCATCGCCCGCGCAGGCGCCGCGCGCCTCTTGGCGGCGGAACTCGCCGGCGTTTCGCTGCCGGCGCTCGATGGCGAGAGCGAATAGGCGGCCGGCGCCGGAGCATGCCGGGTCGGGCGCGATTGTCTTTGCGCGGCGAAGCCGCTAGCAACGGGGGCATGCCGTCACCATCTGACGGCGATGACGAGCGGAACACGGACATGGCTGCACGCGACGCGCTGACGAAGAACCAGCTCTGCGTTCTCGAACGCCTCGAGGCCACCGACGGCCCGCTGAGTGCCTACACGCTGCTCGACCAGTTGCGCGACAACGGGTTCCGCGCGCCGCTGCAGGTCTACCGGGCGCTCGACACGCTGATCAAGGGCGGCTTCGTGCACAGGCTGGAGAGCCTGAACGCCTTCGTCGCCTGCGCCGAACCGCACGACCACAGCCACGACATGACCGCATTTGCCATCTGCGACCGCTGCGGCCAGGTGGCGGAACTTTCCGACCACGATGTCGGCCACCAGCTCGACACATGGGTGCGCTCCACCGGCTTTGCCGCAAAGAAGGCGGTCATCGAGTTCCGCGGAACCTGCGCCAAGTGCCTGGCAGAGGCCGCCTGACGCCTCACATCGCCGTCGACCAGCCGAACCAGATCGCCACGCAGGCGAGCAGAGCCGAAAGAAGACGGCGCGCGATCCGCTCGCGGCGCGGATCGTTGAGGAACGGCTGAAGCGTGGCGGCCAGCCCGACAATCGCCGCATGGATCAGCGTGGCGACCAGCACGTAGATGACGGTGAGCGACACGGTCTGCGGCAGCGCCGGCCGCGAGGCCTCGACGAAGGTCGGGAGAACGGCCACGTAGAAGACGGCCGCCTTGGGGTTCAGAAGATTGGTCACCAGACCGCGCGTGAAATGGTGGCCGTTCGAACGCCCGTCGCCCGCCGACGCGCCGGGTTCCCCGGCCCAGCCCTCCCAGGCGAGATAGAGCAGGAAGAGCACGCCGGCCCAGCGCAGCCCCTCGTAGAGCAGCCGCGACGACTGGACCAGTTCGGCGACGCCGACGGAGGCGACCAGACCGACGACCGAAAGCCCGAGCGCGACGCCAGCAACGGTGGCGAAACCGGCGCGCCGGCCGTCACGCGCGGCGACCAGCGCCAGATACGTCATGTTCGGGCCGGGCGTCAGCTCGATGAGGAACGCGGTGAGCGCAAAGGACAAAAGGTTCGACCAAGTGGCCGCCGATGCCAGGACTTCCATCCGACTTCCGCCCGTTTCCTAGGTCGCGCCCACTATCTAGTGCGCCTCGTCCCAATTGTCGGCGGCGCGGGCGTCGACGGCAAGCGGCACCTTCAGCGCCACCGCGGGCATCGCCGATCCCTCCATCACCGCCTTGATGACGGGCAGCGTCGCGGCGACCTCGTCGGCGGCGACCTCGAAGATCAGCTCGTCGTGCACCTGCAAGAGCATGCGCGCCGACAGCTTCTCGCTGGCCAGCGCATCCTCCATTCGGATCATGGCCCGGCGGATGATGTCGGCGGCCGAACCCTGGATCGGCGCGTTGATGGAAGCGCGTTCGTTGAAGGCGCGGACCGAGGGATTGGACGACTTGATCTCGGGATAGTGGATGCGCCGGCCGAAGATGGTCTCCACATACCCCTTGTCGCGCGCCATCTGCTTGCGGCTTTCCATGTAGTCGCGGATGCCTGGAAATCGCTCGAAATACTTCTTGATGTAGTCGCCGGCCTCGGACCGCTCGATCGACAGCTGGTTGGCGAGCCCGAAGGCCGAGATGCCGTAGATGATGCCGAAGTTGATCGCCTTGGCGCGCCGGCGCACGTCGGCCGGCATGCCCTCGACCGGCACGCCGAACATCTCCGACGCAGTCATCGCATGGATGTCGACGCCATCGGCGAAGGCCTTCGTCAGCTGCGGGATGTCGGCGATGTGGGCGAGCACGCGCAGTTCGATCTGGCTGTAGTCGGCCGAGACGAGCTTGTTGCCGGGAGCCGCGATGAAGGCGGTGCGGATGCGCCGGCCCTCGGCGGTGCGGATCGGAATGTTCTGCAGGTTGGGTTCCGACGACGAGATGCGGCCGGTCGGCGTCGAGGCCAGTGCGTAGGAGGTGTGAAGGCGCTTGGTCTCGGGGTTGATGTACTCCGGCAGAGCGTCGGTGTAGGTCGACTTCAGCTTGGTCAGCTGGCGCCAGTCGACGATGCGGCGCGGCAGTTCGTGGCCCTCTGCCGCCAGCTCCTCCAGGAGCTGAGCCGTCGTCGACCACTGGCCGGACTTCGTCTTGGTGCCGCCGGGCAGGCCCATCCTGCCGAACAGGATGTCGCCGAGCTGCTTGGGCGAACCGATGGTGAAGCGCTCGCCCGCGGCGGCATAGACCTCTTCTTCGAGGGCCGCGGCGCGCTGCGCGAACTCGCCCGACAGGCGCGACAGCATCTGGCGGTCGACGGAAACGCCCCGCTCCTCCATGCGCGCCAGTACCGGCACCAGCGGCCGCTCCAGCCGCTCGTAGACCGACACCAGGCCTTCGGCGGCGAGGCGCGGCTTCAGGACACTCCACAGCCGCAGGGCGATGTCTGCGCCCTCGGTGGCGTAGGTGGTGGCCCGCTCGATGTCGACCAGGTCGAAGGTGACGAGGTTCCTGCCCGAGCCGACGACATCCTTGAACGGGATCATCGGATGGCCGAGCCAGCGCTCGGCAAGCGCGGCGATATCGTGCCGGCCGGTTCCCGCGCCGAGCACGTAGGAGATCAGCATGGTGTCGTCGAACGGCGCGACGTCCACGCCGAGCCGGTGCGCCATCAGCCAGTCGTATTTGAGATTGTGCCCTACCTTCAGGACGGAGCGATCGACGAGCAGGGGTTTCAGCGCCGCCAGCGCCTCGTCCAGGGTGATCTGTCCCTCGACCTGCCCGCCGCCGAGCAGGTCCGCGGCCGCCGAGCGGTGGCCGACGGGGACATAGGCAGAGCGGCCCGGCCCCAGCGAAAGCGCAAAGCCGACCGGCTCTGCCCGCATCGGCTCCAGCGAGGTGGTCTCGGTCCGGAAGGAGACGACGCCGGCCTCGCGGGCTTCGGCGACCCAGGCCTCGAGTTCGGCGCGATGGCGGATGCAGGCGTAGCGGCTGTGGTCGAGCGCGGCATCGGCCGCGGCCCTCGCGCGCACCGCCGCAAGGGCCGCCGGCGTGTTCGCCGCGGCTGCGGGCGTTGCCGACGCGCCATCGGTCGCAGGCCTGCGCGGCGGCCCGTCGGCGCCGACATCGGGGCCGTGCACGTCCGTCGTGTCGACGGCGATCGACGATGGCGCGACCTGGGCCACGTCGGTGCCGGTCGCTTCGGCGACGCGCCGCGTCAACGTGGAAAACTCCATCGCCTTCAGGAAACCGATCAGCTTTGGACCGTCCGGGTTGCCGAGCACCAGTTCGTCCAGGCCTTCGGCAAGCGGCACGTCGTCCCTGAGGCGCACCAGCTCGCGCGAGACGCGTGCCTTGTCGGCGTTCTCGATGATCGTCTGGCGGCGCTTCTCCTGCTTGATCTCGCCGGCCCGCGCCAGAAGCGTGTCGAGGTCGCCGAACTGTTCGAGAAGCTGCGCCGCGGTCTTCTGGCCGATACCCGGCACGCCGGGAACATTGTCGACCGAATCGCCCATCATCGCCTGCAGGTCGATCATCTTCTCGGGCGGCACGCCCCACTTCTCGATGACCTCGGGGATGCCTATCTGCCGGTCCTTCATGGGATCGTACATGGTGACGTTCGGGCGGACGAGTTGCATCAGATCCTTGTCGGAGGAGATGATGGTGGCGTCGCCCTCGGCCTCCGTGGCCAGCCGCGCATAGGTGGCGATGATGTCGTCGGCCTCGAAGCCCTCCATCTCGATGCAGGGCAGGTTGAAGGCGCGCGTCGCCTCGCGGATCAGCCCGAACTGCGGGATCAGGTCGTCCGGCGGGGCCGACCGGTTGGCCTTGTAGTCGGCATAGAGCTCGTTGCGAAACGTCTTCGAGGAGTAGTCGAAGACCACGGCGAAATGGGTCGGCACGATGCCGACATCGGTGTTGCGCGCGTCCTGCATCAGCTTCCACACCATGTTGCAGAAGCCTAGCACCGCATTGGTCGGAAGCCCGTCGGACTTGCGGTTCAGCGGCGGCAGCGCGTGGTAGGCGCGGAAGATGTAGCCGGAGCCGTCGACGAGGAAGAGATGATCGCCCTTTTTCATGGCGGAAGCCGTAGCGCGGGGCCTTCACACTGTCCACCGCAAAGGCGACGGGAGCAATTCACTCCTGACGCCGCGAGGCCATGGAACGCAAGGCTCACGCGTTCGTTACATAACTGTAATGTTCGTGCCCTTGAATCGCCATGTTCCGCTATCCAAATACCCCGTATCGGCAGTTTTTGCCGAAGTCCGGAGCAAGGCCCGTCCCCCGCCTATACCGGACAAGGCGGCAGCCTCATCCCCCTCTCCGGGTTGCCGCAATTTGTAGCAGGCCGCCGTGGTTGTCCCCTCCGCCACGGCGGCGTTTTTTTGTCCGCCAGGTCGATGCCCGCCCCTGCCAACTCGCCCGATTCATCAGATATCGTGATCGTCGAGAAGTCGGCGCATCGCAAACGCGCAGTCCAGTGAAGGGATTAGCTTGAAAACGACGCGGAAACGGGCGCTGCTCCTGGTCAATCCCAAGGCGCGACGCGGCACTGAGACGATCGACGCGGTCGTGGGGCGGCTCCACCGCGGCGGCATGCAGGTGACGATAGAGCCGTTCGATGCGCTTCCCGAGATCGCCCGCGACATCGTGCGCCTGCGCGAAAGCGCCGATCTGATCGTTCTGTGCGGGGGCGACGGGACCATCGCTTCGGGCGCCCTGGCCGTCGTGGAATGCGGCCTGCCGCTCGGCATCATCCCGATGGGCACCGCAAACGACCTAGCACGAACGCTCGGCATCCCGATGGACCTGGTCCAGGCGGCCGACGTGATCCTGGCCGGCAACAGCCGCAGGATCGACCTCGGCAGCGTCAACGGCTACGCCTTTTTCAACGTCGCCAGCATGGGGATTTCGGCGGACCTGGCGCAGGGACTGCACCCGACCCTCAAGAAGCGCTTCGGGCGGCTGGGCTACGCACTTGCCGCCGTGAAGGTGCTGGCGAAGGCGCGCCCCTTCACCGCGACGATCCTCGAGAAGGGCCAGGCCACCCAGGTAAAGACGCTGCAGATCGCGGTTGGCAACGGCCGTCACTACGGCGGCGGCAACGTGATCCGCGCCGACGCCGAGATCGACGACGGCCATCTCGACCTCTACAGCCTGGAACTGGGAACCGTGTGGAAGCTCGCGGCGATGCTGCGCTCGTTCCGGGCAGGCACCCATGGCGCCTGGAAGGAGGTGCGCACGGCACGCTGCGTCGAGTTCGAGATCCACACAAAGAGGCCGATGCCGATCAACACCGATGGCGAGATCGTCACCTCCACGCCGGCGCGGTTCCTCGTCCATCCCGAGGCGATCACGGTGCTGGCGCCGCCACAGCTCGACAGAAACGCCGAAACTGCCGCCACGAAAGCCGCCTGACGGCGCTGGTTGCGCGGTTTCCTTCGCGCCGACCATGCTGTAGGACACCGGACCGATACAACATCCAGAGCTTCCATGACCGAACTCGCCGCCGTTCTCGACCATCTCGACAACACGCTCGAGGACAGCCTCGAGCGACTGTTCGCGCTGCTGCGCATCCCATCCATCTCGACCGATCCGGACTATGCGGCGGAATGCCGGAACGCAGCGCGCTGGCTGGTCGACGACCTGGTCTCGATCGGTTTCGAGGCCAGCGTGCGCGACACGCCCGGCCACCCGATGGTGGTTGCCCACCATCCTGGCGTCCGCACCGACAGCCCGCACGTCCTGTTCTACGGCCACTACGACGTCCAGCCGGTCGATCCGATCGAGCTTTGGGAGGCCGCGCCTTTCGCCCCCGGGATCAGGGAAATCGAGCCCGGCCGCAAGGTGATCACCGGCCGCGGTTCGTCCGACGACAAGGGCCAGTTGATGCTCTTCGTCGAGGCTTGCCGCGCCTGGAAGGCGCTGCATGGCCATCTGCCGTGCCGCGTCACCATCCTGTTCGAGGGCGAAGAAGAGAGCGGTTCGCCGTCGCTGAAACCCTTCCTGGAGGCTCACAAGGACGAACTGAAGGCCGATTTCGCGCTGGTCTGCGACACCGACATGTTCGACCCCGAGACGCCGTCGATATGCGCGTCGCTGCGCGGCCTGGTCGGCGAGGAAATCACCATCACCGCCGCAAGCCGCGACCTGCATTCGGGCATGTATGGTGGGCCCGCGGCGAACCCGGTGCGCATCCTCGCGAAAATCCTCGCCGACATCCATGACGACGACGGTCGTGTGACGATCCCCGGCTTCTACGACGGCGTCGAGGAGACGCCGTCGCAGGTTCTGCAGTCCTGGCAGGCGATGGGCACCGACGCGGCAAACTTCCTGGGGCCGATCGGCCTCTCGGTTCCGGCGGGCGAAAAGGGTCGTTCGGTGCTCGAAATGGTCTGGGCCCGGCCGACCGCCGAGTTCAACGGCATCTCTGGCGGCTATACAGGCAAGGGCTTCAAGACGGTGATCGCCGGCCAGGCCTCGGCGAAGGTTTCCTTCCGGCTGGTACACAGGCAGGATCCGGACAAGATCCGCGCCGCATTCCGGCAGTTCGTGCGCGAACGCCTGCCGGCGGACTGCAGCGTCGAGTTCCAGCCGCATGGCGGCTCCCCGGCGATCCAGCTTTCCTATGATTCACCGCTCCTGACCAAGGCCCGGCAGGCACTGTCCGACGAATGGCCGAAGCCGGCGGTGACGGTGGGAAGCGGCGGCTCGATCCCGATCGTCGGCGACTTCCGCACCTATCTCGGCATGGAATCACTGCTGGTCGGCTTTGCGCTGCCCGACGACCGCATCCACTCGCCAAACGAGAAATACGACCTCACCTCCTTCCACAAGGGCCAGCGCTCCTGGGCGCGGATCCTGGACGCGCTGTCACGCCGGGGAACATGATGACCGAGATACGCTTTCACAGGCACGACCTGCCCGACCTCGCGCGCTACGCCGTGCCGGCGGTGGCGATCGACACCGAGACACTGGGGCTCAACCCGCATCGCGACCGGCTCTGCGTCGTGCAACTCTCACCGGGCGACGGAACGGCTGACGTGGTGCAGATCGCGCCCGGCCAGAAGGAGGCGCCCAACCTGGCTAGGCTGCTCTCGGACCCCTCGATCACCAAGATCTTCCACTATGGGCGGTTCGACATCGCGGTGCTCTTCCATGCATTCGGCGCCATGGCCGAACCGGTGTTCTGCACCAAGATCGCCTCGCGGCTGACCAGGACCTATACCGACCGCCACGGGTTGAAAGACATCTGCTCCGAGCTTCTGGGCGTCACCCTGTCCAAGCAGCAGCAGTCGTCCGACTGGGCCGCCGAGACGCTCACGCCCGAGCAGCTGGAATACGCGGCATCCGACGTACTTTACCTGCACCGGTTGCGCGACGCGCTTGTCATGCGGCTGGAACGCGAGAACCGCGCCGACATCGCCGACGCCTGCTTCCGCTTCCTGCCGACCCGCGCCAGGCTCGACCTGATGGGCTGGCCCGAGGACGACATCTTCGCACACAGCTAGCATCATCGCGACCCGCAACCTTTTCGGCCCTGGGACATTCTCCGGCTTCTGTCCTAGAGTCGGGATCAGGCAGTCAGGAGGATGTCCATGGCCAAACCGCAACCGATCAACAGCGCCCCGCTGGACGGGCGCAAGGTCATGGTCGTGTGGACCGACCGCGACGGGCAGGAAAACGAAAGCCTGGCGCAGTACCGTTCGCTCGACCGGCTGAAGCGTGCCGGCGGCGACTGGGACGAAAGCGACGCGGGCTGGTGGGCCTATGTCGACAGCGACACCCAGAAGCGCATCCAGCCGCATGGATGGATTCCGGTCGGCGCCGACGAGGACGAATAGCCTCCGCGGCGAACAAGTGAGCCCGGGCGCGCCCTCGCCGCAATGCGCTTTATCGACTAACATGGCGCCCATGCACGACTGATTCGTGCCTATCGCCGTCTTCGGGCTCGTGCTGCAGATCGGAGGGGAATAGCCATGGGCGTTGAAAGTCTTATCGTCTTCCTCATCGTGGGCGCCGTCGCCGGCTGGCTCGCCGGAATGCTCGTCAAGGGCTACGGCTTCGGCCTGATCGGCAACATCGTCGTCGGCGTCATTGGCGCCTTCATCGCCGGCTGGCTGTTTCCGGCGCTCGGCATATCGCTTGGCACCGGGGTAGTCGCCGCAATCATCCACGCCGTCATCGGCGCGGTCATCCTGCTCGTTCTGATCCGCCTGGTGAAGCGAGCCTGACCCTGAACAAGGAGCGCCGATGAGGCAGAACACGCTCTATCTGATCATCGGCGCTCTGGTTGTCGCGGTCGTCGCACTCGGCCTCTATGTCTGGCGCGAGGAATCGAAACCGGACGGCGTGGAACTGAGGATCGACGAATCCGGCGTTTCCATCCAGCAGAACTGAACGCCCCCGCCGTTCAGGCGCGGGCCGGCGGACAGGCATACTTAACCCCACCTTAAATCGCCGCATTTAGCGTCCAACCCGAGGCCATCTTTGGGATTGGACCGGCGGAGTTCATGGCAAGAAAAGACGACCGGCGCGTCGAACCGACATTCGAGCGGCCCGCAAAGGGCCGCGCCGCGCGCGACCTTTCGGTCAGCGAGGACGACCGCGTGGTGCAGCCGCGGCGCGCCAAGCCGGGCCGGAAGAAGGCGGCCAGGCCGGCGCGCGGGCGCGGCCGGGCCAGAAAGGCGAGCGGCGGCAGACTGATCGGCGGTTTCGGCCGGCTCTTCTACTGGGCCTTCGTCCTGATGATCTGGTGCGGCATCGCCGGCGCGGGCGTCGTCATCTACTACGGCGCGCAGATGCCCGCGGCGACGACATGGTCGATTCCCGACCGGTCGCCCAACATCAAGATCGTTTCGGTGGACGGACGCCTCCTCGCCAACCGTGGAATGACCGGCGGCGAGGCGGTGGGGCTGCACGAGATGTCGCCCTACATCCCGCAGGCGGTGATGGCGATCGAGGACCGGCGCTTCTATTCGCATTTCGGCATCGATCCGATCGGGCTCGCCAGGGCGATGGCGACCAACCTGTTCCACGGCCGCCTCAGCCAGGGCGGCTCGACGCTGACGCAGCAACTGGCGAAGAACCTCTTCCTGAAGCCCGACAGGACGCTGGAGCGCAAGGTGCAGGAGGTGCTGCTGTCGCTCTGGCTCGAGCACAAGCACACCAAGGACCAGATCCTCGAAATGTACCTAAACCGGGTCTATTTCGGCTCCGGCGCCTATGGCGTGGAAGCCGCGTCCCGGCGCTACTTCGGCAAGCCGGCGCGCGACGTGACGCTCGCCGAGGCGGCGCTACTCGCCGGTCTCCTGAAAGCGCCGTCCCGCCTTTCGCCGGCGCGCGATCCAAAGGCCGCCGAGGCCCGCGCCCAGTTGGTTCTCGCGGCGATGCGCGAGGAGAAGATGGTCAGCGACAAGGAGCTTGCCACGGCGATGAGCGCGCCAGCCACGCGCGCGCCGGCCTACTGGACCGGCTCCGAGAACTATGTCGCCGACCGCATCATGGAAGACCTGCCGGGCCTGATCGGCGAGGTCCGCACCGACATCATCGTTGACGCCACCGTCGATCTCGACCTGCAGGAACTGGCCGAAAAGTCGATCCGGCGGCTGGTCGACGAAAACGGCAAGAAGCTGAACGTCAGCCAGGGCGCGCTGGTGTCGATCGACAATTCCGGCGCGGTGCGTGCGATGGTCGGCGGCTACGATTACGCGACCAGCCAGTTCGACCGCGCCTCGGAAGCGCGGCGGCAGCCCGGCTCCGCCTTCAAGCCGTTCGTGTACATGGCAGCACTCGAACAGGGCCGCACGCCGGACAGCGTGCGCAATGACGCGCCGATCAGGATCGGCAAGTGGACGCCCGAGAACTACAACGGCAAGTACTACGGCAAGGTCACGCTGGCGACGGCGCTGGCGAAGTCGCTGAACTCGGTGGCAGCACAGCTGGCCATGGAGGTCGGCCCGGAAGCCGTGGTCGAGGCAGCGCACCGCATGGGCATCGAAAGCGACCTGCAGGCCAATACGTCGATCGCGCTCGGAACGTCCGAGGTGACGCCGCTCGAACTCACCGCCGCCTATGTGCCGTTCGCCAATGGCGGCTACCGTCCCGACGTGCACTTCGTGCAGCGGGTCACCACGACGGACGGCGAGGTACTTTACGGGTTCACCGGTGGCGGCAATCCGCGCGTGGTGCGCTCCGACGTCGTCGGCATGATGAACGCCATGATGGCCGGCGCCGTCGAGACCGGCACCGCGAAGAAGGCGGCCTTCGCCTGGCCGGCCGCCGGAAAGACCGGCACCAGCCAGAACTCGCGCGACGCCTGGTTCGTCGGCTATACGGCGAACCTGACGACCGGCGTCTGGTTCGGCAATGACGACGGCGAGCCTATGCAGCGGGTGACAGGCGGCGCCCTTCCGGCGCAGGCCTGGCACGAATTCATGGTCGCGGCACACGAGGGCGTCCCGGTGGCGCGCCTGCCTGGCACCTGGCAGGCAGGCCAGGGACCGTCTGGGTCTGGCGCCGACCCGCAGGTTCGGCCCGACCTGCCGGTCGCCGACGCACCCGCGAGCCCCGCCCCGATCTCGCCGCGCGCCGAAAGCGCCGGCTATGCGCCGCCGCCGCAGGAAGAGCCGACGTCATCGATCCGCCGCATCGTGCCGCCCGGCGACGTGGGCGCTCCGGCGGCACGACGCTCGAACTCGATCCTCGACATCCTGACAGGTGGCTGAGCGCCCTGCGGGGCTGCCCGGTCAGGCGGCCAGAAGCAGCTTCTCGATGCCGTGCACCGGGTGGTTGGTGAGCGTCTTCGGCATTTCGCCGACGACCTTTCGCAGCACTTGCGGATGCAGCTTCTTGCGCAGTTCGCCGAGCACCAGCGGCGGCGCGATCAAGAATATCTCCCTGAAGTCGCCATCATGGGCGTGGCGATAGAGCCGGTCGGCCAGGTCGTCGGCGAAGCGTACCTTGCCGATCCTGTGCCAGTCGGTGTCCTCGACGGCGCTGCGATGCGCCGACGGGCCGTCGCTGAAGCGCCCGGGCCGGTCGGCGCCCTGCTCGCGGGTCGACGGATTCTCCTGCACGACACCGTGCACGATCTGGAAGTTCGGATGGACCGTATCGCCCTGGTTTTCCAGGAAGAGCGCCTTTTCGCCGTCGGCGACCAGAAGCCAGAGGCCATGTCTGAGTACGATGCGGTCCATGTGTATTCTCCTGCTATTGCCCCCGCCAGTCCGGAACGCGGACGGAACTGCCTTGTTCCTCGTTCAGGCAACAGCGTGACTACGGCGCCTTTGAGGTCGGCGAGCGGACACAGGAAAAATTTTGCGCGCATGTCGCGCGCGGGGGAAAATCGATTGCAGCGACACCGCAGCCACGCCACGGCTTTCCTTCAGGGCCGGGGCCCGCAGCGGTAAAACCGCGATATGGCAGCCGGACTTTCACCGATGACCGAGGACGCCCCCAGGCTGAATGCCTTCCCGATCTTCATGCGGGCGCAAGGCAGGACCGTCGTCGTCATCGGCGACGGCGACGAGGCACTTGCGAAAGCGCGCCTGCTCGCCCAGTCCAGCGCGTTGCTTCGCGTCGTCACGGCGCGGCCAACCCCCGCCCTGCTGTCCTGGATCGAGGCCAACGATGCCGAGCATGTCCGTGCGCCATACGCCCCCGACCAGATCGAGGGCGCCGTCATGGTCTTCGCGGCGACCGGCATCGAGGCGCTCGACCACAGGATTTCGAACGACGCCCGCGCCGCCGGCATCCCGGTGAACGCCGTCGATCGCCCCGATCTCTGCGACTTCTTCACCCCGGCCATCGTCAACCGGGCGCCGCTGGCGATCGCCATCGGAACAGAAGGCGCGGGGCCGGTACTCGCGCAGATCGTCCGCGCCCGGATCGACCGGCTGCTTTCGCCATCGCTCGGGCCACTCGCGACGCTGGCCAACACCTTCCGGGACGCCGCCGAGCGGCTCTTGCCGAAGGGCAGCCCGCGCCGCCGCTTCTGGAACGAGTTTTTCACGGGCGCGCCGGCCCGCGCGCTCGAGGCAGGCAATGCCGCCTCAGCCAGGCAGGCCGCGACCGAACTGCTTGCGCGTTCCACAGCCACGCGGGGGCATGTCGCCCTGGTCGGCGCCGGTCCGGGCGCCGAAGACCTCCTGACGCTGCGCGCGCAGCGGCTGTTGATGGACGCCGACGCCATCGTGTTCGATGCTCTCGTACCCGACGCGGTGGTGGCCATGGGCCGACGCGACGCCGAGCGCCTGCCGGTCGGCAAGCGCAAGGGCTGCCATTCGAAGAGCCAGGCCGAGATCAACGCGCTGCTGATCGACCTCGGTAACTCGGGCAAGCGCGTCGTCAGGCTGAAGTCCGGCGACCCGCTGGTCTTCGGCCGCGCCGGCGAGGAGATGGCCGCGCTTCGCGATGCCGGCGTCTCCTACGAGGTGGTGCCGGGCGTCACCGCCGCCTTTGCCGCCGCCGCTGACTTCGAACTGCCGTTGACGCTGCGCGGCGTCTCGTCGTCGATGGTGTTCACCACCGGGCATGACCTCAAGGGCGGCACGCTGCCCGACTGGGCGAGCCTCGCCATCTCTGGCGCGACGGTCGCCGTCTACATGGGTCGCTCCGTCGCAGCCGATGTCGCCGCCCGCCTGATCGACGCCGGCCTGCCCTCTGACACCGCGGTCGCCGTCGTCGAGAATGCCAGCCTGCCGACCCGGCG
Organism: Mesorhizobium marinum; assembly: GCF_040813675.1. Classification (NCBI taxonomy): domain Bacteria; kingdom Pseudomonadati; phylum Pseudomonadota; class Alphaproteobacteria; order Hyphomicrobiales; family Phyllobacteriaceae; genus Mesorhizobium; species Mesorhizobium marinum. Next base: position 376,621 of record NZ_JBFOCI010000004.1, read on the forward strand.
GCGTTTCCACGGCACGCTCGCGGACCTGCCTTCGCTTGAATCGCGGGCGGACCTCACAGGCCCGGTGATGACCGTGATCGGCGACGCGGTCGCCGGCGCCAATTTCGAACATTCCACGCCGCTCGCGGCGCACAGGCAGGTCGCACCGGCCGAGCACCAGGGGACGGACGCATGAAGATTCTGACTGCAAACCGCCTTACCGACGGCGAAGCCGTCTGGCTCGCCCGCGACGGCATCTGGGCCGAAGGCATCGAGGATGCCGAGACCGCCAGAGACAAGGACGGCGAGGCAAGGCTCGAGGCGATCGGCAAGGCGGCCAGCGAAGCCAACCAGGTTGTCGACGTCAATCTCATCGACGTCGAGTTGCTCGACGGCGGAATCGTGCCGCTGCGGCTGCGCGAGCGGATCCGCGCGGCCGGCCCGACCAACCGCGCCGATCTTGGAAAACAGGCCCGCCCCGGAACCGGTCCGGCGGCGTAACAGGACACGGCGGACGCGCCAGGGAAGACGAAGATGTACCGCTACGACGAGTTCGACCACGATTTCGTACGCGCCCGCGTCGCCGAATTCAGCGATCAGGTCGCCCGGCGCCTTGCAGGCGAGATCACCGAAGACCAGTTCAAGCCGCTCAGGCTGATGAACGGCGTCTACCTGCAACTGCACGCCTACATGCTGCGGATCGCCATCCCCTACGGCACGCTGAACTCGAAGCAGATGCGCATGCTGGCGCATATCGCGCGCACCTACGACAAGGGCTACGGCCACTTCACGACGCGCCAGAACCTGCAGTTCAACTGGCCGGCGCTCTCCGACATGCCTGATATCCTCGCCGACCTCGCCTCGGTCGAGATGCACGCCATCCAGACCAGCGGCAACTGCATCCGCAACGTGACCGCCGACCATTTTGCCGGCGCGGCGGCGGACGAGGTCGCCGACCCCAGGCCCTATGCCGAGATCCTGCGCCAGTGGTCGTCGGTGCATCCCGAGTTCTCCTACCTGCCGCGCAAGTTCAAGATCGCAGTCACCGGCGCCAGCCGCGACCGCGCAGCCATCCAGACGCACGACATCGGCCTGCACCTGAAGAAGGACGCCGGCGGCATGCTGGGCTTTGCCGTCTATGTCGGCGGCGGCCAGGGCCGCACGCCTATGGTGGCGAAGAAGATCCGGGACTTCCTGCCGGAGGAAGACCTGCTGTCCTACACGACGGCGATCATGCGCGTGTACAATCTCTACGGGCGGCGCGACAACAAATACAAGGCGCGCATCAAGATCCTCGTCCACGAGACCGGACCGGAGGAGTTCGCGCGCCAGGTCGAGGCCGAATGGGATGAACTCAGGAACGGCGGACTGAAGCTGCCGGAAGCCGACATCCGGGCGATCGAAGCCTATTTCGAGCCGCCGCCGCTGGCCGACCGGCCCGAAGGCGACGACGCCTTGCGGGCCGCCAGGCTCGATTCCCGAAGCTTCGGCGCGTGGCTCGACCAGAACGTCACGACGCACCGGCATCCCGACTATGCCGCCGTGACCATTTCCCTGAAGGGGATCGGCGAGGTGCCGGGAGACGCCAGCGACAGCCAGATGGACGCGGTGGCCGATCTTGCTGAGCGCTACGCTTTCGACGAGATCCGGGTCAGCCACGAGCAGAACCTGATCCTGCCGCATGTCGCGCGCGCCGACCTCAAGGCGGTTCACGACGCGCTGGTCGATATCGGGCTCGCCACCGCCAATTCGAACCTGATTTCCGACATCATCGCCTGCCCGGGCCTCGACTAATGCGCGCTGGCCAACGCCCGCTCGATCATCGTGGCGCAGAACATCTCGAAGCGTTTTGCGTCGCTCGAACGGCAGCGCGATATCGGCGAGCTGAAACTCAAGATCTCGGGCTGCATCAACGCCTGCGGACACCACCACGTCGGCCATATCGGCATACTCGGCGTCGAGAAGAAGGGCGCGGAACTCTACCAGGTCACGCTTGGCGGGTCGGGCGACGAGAATACCTCCGTTGGCGAGATCATCGGCCGCGGCTTCGGGCCGGACGAGATCACCGATGCGATCGAGACGATCGTCGACACCTATCTGGCGATCCGCCTCGACGCCGGCGAAAAGTTCCTCGACGCCTATCGCAGGATCGGTCCCGCGCCGTTCAAGGAGGCGCTCTATGCTGGCGAAGCCAAGGCCGCGTGACGGCGAGGCCGAGGCGCTCGGCCACGCCGCGAGCCTCGAAGCGCTGTACGGCCACCTGCCGGCCGAGAAGATCGTCGAACTGGCGATCCGCGAGGAGTTTGCCGGTCGGATCGCCGCCGTGTCCTCGTTCGGCGCGGATTCGGCCGTCCTGCTGGACATCATTGCCCGCGTCGACCGCGGCCTGCCGGTTCTTTTCCTCGACACCGGCAAGCATTTCGAAGAAACCCTTTCCTACCGCGACGCGCTTGCGGCCGACTTCGGCCTGACCGACGTCAAGGTTCTGAAACCGGACGAAGGCGCGCTCGAGCGGGTCGATCCCGACGGACGGCTTCACCAGTCGGACACCGACGCGTGCTGCGCCGTCCGCAAGGTCGAACCGCTGGCACGTGGCGTCGCTCCGTTCGACGCCTGGTTCACCGGCCGCAAGCGCTTCCAGGCTGCGACGCGCGCCACGCTGCCGGTCTTCGAGTCCGTTGGTTCGCGCATCCGCATCAACCCGCTGGCGCGCTGGACCACGTCCGACCAGGCCGACTACATGCGCTCGCATCGCCTGCGCGAAAACCCGCTCGTCGCCTACGGCTACCTGTCGATCGGCTGCTTCCCCTGCACGCAGCCGGTGCAGCCCGGCGACGATGCGCGCAGCGGACGCTGGGCCGGGCAGGCCAAGGTCGAATGCGGCATCCACCTCACCGGGCTCGACGCCTCATTGACGGATTCCTCGCTATGATCTCAGCCACTGTGCTCGAACCCAAGACTGCCGCCGACGCGCAGCCGGCGCCGCGCCTGTGGACGCCGGGCGGCTTCCGGGACGACGAGTGGACGCACGCCGAAAGCGGCGACGCGCTTTCCGGCAATGGGCGCTTCATCCTGCCGCTCGCCGCAGTGCTCGCGCTCAACCCGGACGCCAGGAAGTCGGCGCGCGAGCGGCTGGGCGTCCTGCTACAGCCCGGCGACAAGCTGGATGCGATTGCGGGCATTCTCGACGACCTGTCGCTCGTCGCGCTGGCCTTTCCGGCTTTCAATGACGGCCGCTCCTTCTCCAAGGCGGAGCTGCTGCGGTCGCGCCACGGTTTCGCAGGGCCGATCCGCGCCACGGGGCAAGTCCTCGTGGACCAGCTGCCGCACATGCTGCGGCTCGGCTTCGACGAATTCGAGGTTTCGCATCCGGTGCTCATCCGGCGCCTGGAGAGCGGCAATGCGGGCGGTCTCGGCCTCTACTACCAGCCGACCACGTCACAGGCAGAGAAGCCCGGAGCCTATTCCTGGCGGCGCACCCGCTAGCGGATAGGTGGCGATCAGCCTCCTTTGCTGGCGGCGGACGTCGGGCCGGCCTCCGCTTCCGCCCTGTCGAGTTCGGCCATCAGCGTCAGAAACCGTTCCGGCATGTGATGCTCGATTCGGAAAAGCGGCAGCGTCCGGGCAAAGCGCCTCGTCGGCGCCGATCCCAGCTGCTTCCTGATCTCCTGACGGAGGATTTCGTTGCTGTCTGCTTTCTCTCGGGACATCGTGTTTCCACCATTCGTTGAAACCGAAACCCTGCTTCCACCCAAATTGTTCCCTCCCGCGCCAGTCTCGACAAGGCGACACCGCGAACACGGTAAACTTTGAATTAAATGCCATAGATGCCGACCGCGGAGCGCGCCGGCCTGCGGCTGGCCGCTTCGTTTGCCTTTGACCCTTGATTTTTGCTCCCCGAACATCGATATCCGCCCCAAAATTCCAGCACTGACGGACGATCGATGAGCGACCACGCAAACGACGAACACGCGCCCGACGAGAACCAGTCCGCCGACGCCGCCGATAACAAGGCGGAAGGCGCGGCCGACGCCGACTACGAAGCCGTCGTGCGTCTGCTCAAGGAAAACGAAGAGCTCAAGGACCGCGCGCTGCGCGCCGCGGCGGAGATGGAAAACCTGCGCCGCCGCACGGCGCGCGACGTGCATGACGCGCGCTCCTACGCGATCGCCAATTTCGCACGCGACATGCTCTCGGTTTCCGACAACCTGCGCCGGGCACTCGATGCCATTCCGGCCGAGGCGATGGCGGCCGGCGACGCCGGTTTCAAGGCTCTGATCGAAGGCGTCGACATCACCGAACGGGCGATGCTCGCGGCGCTCGAGCGGCACGGCGTCAAGAAGCTGCAGCCGGAAGGCGAGAAGTTCGACCCCAACTTCCACCAGGCGATGTTCGAGGTCCCCAACCCGGACGTGCCGGCCAGCACCGTCGTGCAGGTCGTGCAGCCGGGCTACTCGATCGGCGACCGGGTGCTGCGCCCGGCCATGGTCGGCGTCGCCAAGGGCGGGCCCAAGCCGGTGTCCGACGCGGTCCCCGAGCCTGGGCCGGTGGACGGCCAGGCCGAAACCGACGCCTGACCTTCCTGCGGCCGTGCCATTCGTCTATTGCTGACGGATGGACCTCATCCAGTTGCTCGACTATGCCGGCGTCGCCGTCTTCGCGGCGACCGGCGCGCTTGCGGCTTCGAGGAAGCAACTCGACATCATCGGCTTCCTGTTCCTGGCCTGCGTCACCGGCATCGGCGGCGGGACGTTCCGGGATGTGATCCTCAACATTCCCGTCTTCTGGGTCGGCAACCGAACCTACGTGACGATCTGCGCGGCGGTTGCCGTGCTTGCCTACTTCACCTCGCATTTGGTCGAGTCGCGCTACCGGCTGCTGCTCTGGCTCGACGCGGTCGGCCTTGCGGCCTTTTCCGTCATGGGCGCGGCCAAGGGCCTCGCCATCACGGGATCGCCGGTCGTGGCGATCGTCACGGGCCTGCTCACGGCCACGTTCGGCGGCATCCTGCGCGACCTGCTGACGGGTGAGCCTTCGGTCCTGCTGAGGCCGGAAATCTACGTAACCGCCGCCATGACGGGTGCCGCGGTCTACACCGTCGCCGACATGGCGATGCTTCCAGTGGGCGTTTCAGCCGCCATCGCCTTCGCCGCCGCGTTTCTGGTGCGGGGCGGCGCGCTGAAGTTCGGCTGGCGCGTCCCGACCTACCGGGGCCGGCCCGGACGGCATCCCGACGACATTCCCTGATCGTGCCTGCCGCTTAGCACGGGTGCCTTGGCACTCACGCGGCGAAGCGCTCCGCCTCCCCTCCGTAGTAGCTGACATAGCGGGCGGCGATCTGCTTGACCGGCATGACGATGAAGACGTCGACGGTTCCGAACTGATGGTCGATCACGCAGCCGTCGCCGATCTTGGCCCCGACGCGCAGGTAGCCCTTGATGAGGGGCGGCAGGGCGGCGAGCGCGGACTTCATGGTGATCGCTTCGGCCGGCATCAGGTCGATCGGGCAATACCGGCCGGCAACGGCGCGGACGTCCCATTCGCGGCTGGCCCGGCAGTTGTGCGCCAGGTAGGAGAGCGCCTCGGCGTGCACGGCGGGCACCGTACCGTGGAAGGACGCGCAGCCGGTCATGACGCCGATACGGTGCAGGTTGATGTAGGCCCAGATGCCCTGCCACAGCAACTCGATGGTGCGCTTGGATCGGTATTGCGGCAGCACGCATGACCGGCCGAGTTCCAGGAAGCGCTGCCCGGGATGGCGCGCGACGAGATTCCTCAGCTCGAACTCGTCCTCGGAATAGAACCCGCCGGCCTCCGCGGCGACTTCCTGGCGCAGCAGCCGGTAGGTGCCGACGATGCGCCTGTGATCGGGTCCGGGAAGCGAGGTGTCGAAAACCAGGAGATGATCGCAGACCTCGTCGAAGCGGTCGGTGTCACGCCCTGCCGCCGCCTGCGGCCCGTTCGGTCTCGCTCCGAGTTCGTCATAGAAGACGCGGTAGCGGACTTCCTGTGCCGCAGCAATTTCAGAGGCGTTGCGGGCGAGGCGAACTTCCAGGACGCCGATGCGCCCGAGCGGCTCGGCCGCGGTATTTTCCGGGAAGCTCCCGGCTAGGACGGCTGTCGGCAGGGTCGCATGAGCGTCACGATCCGGCAATGCTCGCACGGGCGATTCTCCTTCGAGCCATTCCACTTGGCGCGGGATACGCACGATATGCAACAGGACTGTGACACTACCGTGATCGGCAAGACCCGGCAATAGTTTGCCGGGCGACAGCCGGCCGCTCGGAAAGGCAGCCGGCTCAGCAGCGCCCGCGGATCATGCTGCTGCGGTTGCCGCGCGCTCTTCGACGCTGCGCACCAGCGCTTCGGGGTCGAGCGGCTTGGTGACGAACCCGCTGGCGCCGTGCGCGAGGACCGCGTGCCGCGTCTTTTCCTGGCTGTCGGCCGACAGCACCATGATCGGTACCGGCGGGACGCCGACTTCCTCCTCGTACCGGCGGATGGCCGCGATGGCGTCGAGGCCATCCATGACCGGCATGTGCAGGTCCATCAGCACGACGTCGTAGCGCCGCTTGCGGCCGCCGCCGGTGACCGCCTCGACGGCCGCCTTGCCGTTGCCGACGATATCGACGCGGTGGCCGGCCTTGAGCAGCGTCGCCCGCGCCAGCATGGCGTTGATGTCGTTGTCCTCGGCGACGAGGATGGCCAGTCCCGGCAATCGATTGCTCCGGGCGAGTGGGGCCGCAACCGGCGCGCCCATGCCGACGGCCGGCCTTGCCGGCTCCTGCGGCGACGCGATGCCCGCGACCAGTATCCGCAGCAGCGTTTCGCCGCGCACCGGCCGGGCCAGGAACGTCGAATAGCCGCTGGCGCGGAACTCGCCCAGCATTCCCCGGTCGGTCGGCGCGATCATGGTGACCGCATCGGCCGACGTGAAGCCGCCCTGGCGCAGGCGCTTGAGCACCCGCCCGTCCGACTTCTCGGCCGCCGCGTCGACCAGAAGCGCGGTGCACCCGTCGCCGAGCGCGGCAGCCTGCGCGACTGTAGCGGCGATCTCGACCGCGCCGCCATGCGCGCGCACCGTCATGGCGATGGCTTCGGCCTCGACGGCGTTCCTGGAAAGCACGACGACCTTGCGCCCGGCGAGCACCTCGCCGCGCATCTGCGGAGCCGCGACAGCCTCTGCCGCCGGGATCTCGAAGGCGAATTCGGAACCCTTGCCTGGCTGGCTGGAAACCGAGATCGTGCCGCCCATCGAACCGACCAGTCGCTTGGAGATGGCCAGGCCGAGGCCAGCGCCGCCGTGCGCCCTGGTCGAGCTTCCATCGGCCTGCTCGAACTCCTCGAAGATGCGGTTCGTGTCCTCCGGTCGCAGACCCGGCCCGGTGTCGGCGACGCAGAAGCGGATCATGCCGTCCCCGCCCTCGCCGGCCTTTGTCACGGTCAGGAGAACGCCGCCGGCGTCGGTGAACTTGATGGCGTTGCCAAGCAGGTTGAGCAGCACCTGGCGCACGCGACCGGGATCTGACGTGATCATCTGCGGTACGTCGGGCGCGACGTGGCAGCCGAGGCCGATGTCCTTGGCGAAGGCCTTGGCCGCCAGCAGCTCGACGACGTTGTCGGCGATCTCGCGTGGCGACATGGGCTGCGGCTCGACGTCGAAGCGGCCCGCCTCGATCTTGGTGTAGTCGAGCAGGTCCTCTATCAGGGCCAGCAGGGCGGAGGCCGATGTCGAGACCGCACCGACATAGGTACGCTGTTCCGGCGACAACTCGGTGTCGGCGAGCAGCTTGGCCATGCCCATGATGCCGTTCATCGGCGTCCGTATCTCGTGGCTGACGGTCGCCAGGAAGCGCGACTTCGCCAGGCTGGCGAACTCCGCGCGCTCGCGGGCGTTGATCAGCGCGGTCTCGGCCCGCTTGCGCGAGGTGATGTCCCGCGCGATCGCCCGGTGCGAGACCTGGCCCGTCGCCTTGTCCTGCACCGACAGCTCGATCCAGGAAAACCAGCGCGGCCCGGTGGGGGAGCGGATCGCAACATCGGTCGAACTCAGGCACTCGCCTTCGGCGAATGCCGCATCGGGTACGATGCCGACATCGACGCCGAGCTGCGCCAGGGTCTGCCCCGCAAGGTCGCGGTGATCTATGCCGACCAGTTCGGCGAAGACCTTGTTGGCGTAGACGATGCGTCCCTCGCGATCGCGATGGATGACGAGATCGCCGAGCGCATCGATGAGGCCCCGGAAACGCTCCTCGCTTTCCTGCATCTCCCACATGCGGTCGGCGAGCGTCTCGACTTCCGCGCGACTCCGCGCCGAGTTCTCAGCGATGATCGAGCGCGCCCGGCTCTCGGTGCGCATCGAGCGCACCAGGATGGCCAGGCACGCGAAACCGACCGCCGCGAGCGCAATGACCAGGAAATCCGGAGCGCCTGTCAGGCGGGCGACGCCGGCGAGCGCGATGACGGCCGTGACCGTGAGCAGGGAAAGCGGCCGCCAGGTGCGCCGCGGCAGATCCGGCGCGAGCGGAGGCGCGGCGACGAGCCTTCGCGCCGGCGCGCCCGCGGGAGAGTTCGTGCCGGCCAATCTGTCTTCCTGCGCGGATTGCGAAGCCATGCCGCACCATGGCAGAGACAGATTAGGGAAGCTTTCGAGTGCTCACTCGTATTTTAACGACCTGCGCAAGCGCCTGAAAAATCAGGGTTTCCGATCGGCCAGGGCGCTACATCTCGACGACGACCCTGCCCCTGATCTTGCCTTCGACGATGCCGCGCGCAGCGTCGATGATGCCGTCGAAACCGATGCTTGTGGTGAGCGCGGCGAGCTTGTCGCGATCGAGGTCGGCGGCAAGACGCCGCCACGCTTCGACGCGCAGCGGCTTGGGAGCCATCACCGAATCGACGCCGAGCAGGGCGACCCCTCGCAGGATGAAGGGCGCGACGGTGGCGGGCAGATCCATACCGCCGGCGAGGCCGCAGGCGGCGATTGCGCCGCCATAGGACGTCATCGACAGCACGTTGGCCAGCGTGTGGCTGCCGACGCTGTCGACGCCGCATGCCCAGCGCTCCTTGCCGAGCGGCCGCACCGCGCCGCTCAGTTCCTCGCGCGCCATGACCTCCGCGGCACCAAGGTCCTTGAGATAGCCTACTTCCGACATCCTTCCGGTCGACGCAACGACGTGGAATCCCAGGCCGGAGAGGATGGAGACGGCAATCGAGCCAACGCCGCCGGCTGCCCCGGTGACGATAGCCGGGCCTGCGGCGGGGGTGACCCCGTAGCGCTCCAGAGCCATCGCGCAGAGCATCGCCGTGTATCCCGCCGTGCCGATCGCCATCGCCTCGCGCGGTGTCAGGCCGGTCGGCAGAGGCACCAGCCACTCCCCCTTCACCCGCGCCCTGCCGGCATAGGCGCCGAAATGCGTCTCGCCGGTCCCCCATCCGTTCAGGATCACCCGGTCGCCGGCCTTCCAGTCGGCATGGTCGGAGGCGACGACGGTCCCCGCGAAGTCGACGCCCGGAACCATCGGGAACCGCCTGACCACCGGCGCCTTGCCGGTGATCGCCAGCCCGTCCTTGTAGTTGACGGTGGTCGCCTCGACGGCGACGGTCACGTCCCCGTCCATGAGATCGGCCTCGGTCAACTCGGTGGTGGCCACCGATTGCCTGTTTTCGTCGTCGCGGGTGATCAGGATCGCCTTGAAGCTTTCGGACATCGCTTCCTCCCGGCTGTGCGGATCAGTTGGCCGTGCCTGCGTCGGCGCGCTGCCGGCGCCAGCCGATGAACTCGTCAAGCACCACCATGGCCGCGCCCACCGTGATGAAAACGTCGGCCAGGTTGAAGATCGCGAACGACCAGACCGGCGTGTGGAACAGGATATAGTCGATCACGTGGCCGTAGACGCTGCGATCGATAAGATTGCCGATCGCCCCGCCGATCACCAGCGCGAAGCCGACGCGCGAAAGCCATTGGCTGCCGGTCGAACGACTGGCGAGATAGAGCACGAAGGCGATCACGGCGAGCGAGACGACGATCAGCGGCGTGTCGCCGAAGGACGAAAGCATCGAGAAGGCGACACCGGTGTTGTAGGTGCGGTAGAGCGCCAGGAACGGAATGACCTCGACCATCTCGTGCATCTGCAGCCGCGTTTCGACCAGGTACTTGATCCACTGGTCGAGCGCCACGGCCACCGCGACGAGCGCGGCATAGAGGGGAAGCTGTTTCACGCGCGCGCGTCTCCGTCATCGAGCGTGAGCCCGGATCGCCGTATCTCGAAAAGCATGACGCCGGTGGCGACCGCCAGGTTGAGCGAATCGGCGCGGCCGGCCTGCGGAATGCGCAGCAGCCGGTCGCAGATTTCCGCCAGAGCGTCCGGCAGTCCCTGCTGCTCGTTGCCCATGAGAAGCAGCACCGGCCGGCCGCTGAAATCCACCGAACGGTAGTCGACCGCGCCCTTGAGATGGGTGCCCGCGACCAGGCCGGAAAAGCCCTTGCGCCACGCCATGAACGCATCCTGCGACGCTTTCGCCACCGGCACGGCGAAGATAGAGCCCATCGTGGCGCGCACCGTTTCCAGCGAGAACGGATCGGTGGTTTCGCCGACCAGGATGACGCCCTTCGCGCCGACCGCATCGACGGTGCGGATCACCGTGCCGAGATTGCCCGGATCGCGCACGCGGTCGAGCGCGACCCAGACGTCGCCCGGCGCCGGGCGGATGTCTTTCAGCGGCACCAGCCTCTGTTCGAAAACGCCGACAACCGCCTGCGGGTTGTCGCGGCGCGTGACCGCGGTGAGCACCTTCTCCGTCACCTCGAGCACGGTTCCGCCGGCGGCCACGGTCCTCGCCGCCGCCTTCTCCACCGCCGGATTGCCGAGTGCGGACTTGGCGAAGATCAGCGTCCTGATCGACCAGCCGAGGTCGAGGGCGTCGATCACCAGCTTCAGTCCCTCGGCCATGAAGGCCTGCTGCTCGTCGCGGAATTTCTTCAGCGACAGCGCCTTGATTTCCTTCACCAGCGGGTTGGCGAGGCTGGTGACCTCCTTGACCCTGCCCGGCGCGCCTGCGGTGCGGTGCCCGGTCATGCTGCGACCCAGCGCGAGAAAAGCGATGTCGAGAGCGCGCGCCCGGCCGACTTCTCGCGGATGATCAACTCGCCCGACTCGACCGTCCCGCCCATGCCGGCGAAACTGTCGCGCATCAGCGCGTGGATGGCGAAGAACGACGCCCGGATGGAATAGGCCGTCAGGACAACCGCAAGGGGTTTGGGCGTCAGGACCCGGCGGCACAGGTCCGTCAGCGCCGGCAGGTCCTCGAAGAGCTGCCATACCTCTCCCTTGGGACCGCGCCCGTAGGCCGGCGGGTCGAACAGCACGATGTCGTAGTGGCTGCCGCGGCGAACCTCGCGCTCCGCGAACTTCATCGCGTCCTCGCAGATCCAGCGGATCGGCTTCTGCAGGAGGCCGGCGATCTCCTGGTTCTCGCGCGCCCAGCCGATCGCCTTCTTCGACGCGTCGACATGCGTGACCTCGGCCCCGGCGCGCGCCGCCACCAGCGAGGCGAGCCCGGTATAGCCGAAAAGGTTGAGCACCTTCACCGGCCGCCGCGCTCTCTCGATGAGGCCCGCCATGTGGTCCCAGTGCGAGGCCTGCTCGGGAAACACGCCGACATGGCGGAAGGAGGTGAAGCGCCCGAGATAGTGGATGCCGTCATGCTTCATCGGCCAGGTTTCGCCGAGCGGCGTCTTCGGGAACCGCCAGCGGCCCATGCCCTCTTCGTCGGTATCGCCGGTGAAGATCGCGTCGACCCGGCTCCATTCGCCTTCCGGCAGGGCGCGCCGCCAGATCGCCTGTCCCTCGGGACGCACGATCCTGTAGGGGCCGTACTGCTCGAGCTTCTGGCCGTCGCCGCTGTCGAGCAACGCATAGTCGGCGTTGGGCGCTACTTCGAGGATCACCGGCAGCCTCTCGCCGGGTAATGCGCCGGCGCGGCGTGGCGGCGCCTCGCGCTGTGCCGGGGCCTCGGCGGCGACCCGGTTCCCATGCCGCTGCTGCGGCGGACGCGGTTGCGAGCGGCCCGGTTCTGGACGTCGGTCGTGGCGATTATCGCGCGTCGGCTTCAACGGGCTCTCCGGACGATGGCGCCCGCTTTTGGCATAGCGCATCGCCGCGCGCAACAAAGCCGGATCGGGCGTCGGCGCGGCAACCGGCCGCGTTCCGCCACAAGGCCGCGCGGATCAGTTCAGGCCGCGGTCCCGTCCGCGGCGATAGCCTTGAAGACCGCCACGCCGGCCGCCAGGTCCTCGAGCGCCGCTCCAACCGACTTGAACAGCGTGATCTCCTCGGCACCGGCACGGCCAGCCTTCTCGCCGCGAGCGAGTTCATGCAGGTCGGCGACGATCTGGTCCGACCGCAACAGACCGCTTGCAAGCGGCTGGACGATGTCGCCGGCCTCCTTGGTGGCGCCGGCCTGCGTATCGACATAGACGCGCGACCTGGCGATCGCATCGTCGTCGCTTTCGCGCATCGCGGGCGTGAACGCGCCGACGAGGTCGACATGCGTGCCCGTCTTGAGCAGCGCGCCCTTGATCAGCGGCGTCGTCGTGATGGTCGCGGCGGAGACGATGTCGGCCCAGCCCAGCGCGTCATCCAGGTCTTGGGCGACCGAGGCGTTGAGGCCTCCGGCCGACAGCTGGGACGCGACCGCTGCGGCATTCGCGGGCGTGCGGTTCCACACCCGGATCTCGCGGATCGGGCGAACCGCGGAATGCGCACGGGCGAGGAACGGTGAAAGCGCGCCGGCCCCGACCACGAGCAGCCTGGAGGCATCCTCGCGCGCCAGATAGCCGGCGGCAAGGGCGGACGCCGCGGCCGTGCGCCACAGGGTCAGTCGCGGCCCGTCGATGAGCGCCTTCGGCTCGCCGGTAACGCCGTCGAGCAGCAGGTAGATGCCCATGACAGCCGGCTTGCCGAGCGCGTTGTTGTCGGGCGAAACCGTGACGATCTTCACGCCGATATAGCCTTCGGCGCCGGCAGCGGCGGCGCCGAAGTCCGTCCATGCCGGCATCAGCAGCAGCGTGGAGGCGGCGCCCGCCAGGCGTTCGATCGAATGGTGGTGCCGGACGGGCTGGATCGCGCCGGAGCGGAATGCAGCACGCAGCGTCTCCACCAGACCGGGAAAGTTCAGGGCGCGGTCGACGTCATCGGCGGAAATGTTCAGCATCAGTTTTGCGGCTGTTCGGGGCGTGGGAGTTGAGGATGCGCAGGTGCGCGCGCCGCTGCCTGCTTCAGCGTTTCGGCCTCCTGCCCGCGCAGCCGGGCCAGCCGGCGATAACGGCCCTGCTTCCACCACGTCGTCAGGCTGCCGACGACCATGCCGGCGACGACCGCCGCGAACAGCAGAACGAACAGCGGCATCTGCCAGGTCAGCGCCGGATTGCCCGGATTGAACGGATCGACGGTGAACGAAACGACGCCGCGGTTCGCGACGGCGAGCGCCACCAGGATGATGGCAAGCGGCACAAACACCGCGATCAGCACGAATCGGTTGAGCATGCGAAGGTCCGTTGTCGGCGTTACTTGTCGCCGTTCAGCCTTTCCCGGAGTTCCTTGCCGGTCTTGAAGAACGGCACCCACTTTTCCTCGACATCGACCGATTCCCCGGTGCGCGGGTTGCGGCCCGTTCGTGCCGGACGATTCTTCACGGAGAACGCGCCGAAGCCGCGCAACTCGACCCTGTTACCGTCGGCCAGAGCGTCGGTGATCTCTTCGAAGATGGCGCTGACGATGTTCTCGACATCCCTCAGGAACAGATGCGGATTGCGCGAGGCGATGATCTGCACGAGTTCGGATTTTATCATGAGCCGGTCCCCGTCAATTTGTAGACTGTCGAGCTATCGCTGGATTATGCAAATGATTTTATTGTATTTTTCAGTCGCCCCACACGGCTTTGTCAGGTTGCCAGACCGACAGCAGACCGTCAAGGAACATGCGCTCTCCGCCAAGTTCCCTGATGAGCGTCGCTCCGCCGTCCGGCAGCCCGACGATACGGACGAGCGCCGCCGCCAGGGCCTGGGACGAGGGCAGCCAGCCGCTTCCCTTGGCTTTCCATTCGACGATCTCGAGGTCGGCGTCCACCCCTTTCGTCACCAGCCATGCCTTCGCCTGATCCTCGCCGCCGAGTTCGTCAACGAGTTTCTTCTGCAGGGCCTGGCGGCCGGTGAAGACCGAACCGTCGGCGACGGCCGCGACCTCGCTTCGGGTCATCGGACGGCGTTCGTCGACCAGGCCGACAAACCAGTCGTAGCTGTCGAGGATCATCGAGCGGATCATCGCGCGTTCCTCCTCGGTGGTCGGGTTGAACGGCGAAGGTTCCGCCTTGAGCGGAGAGGACTTGACCTCCTCGAGCTTGATCCCGAGCTTCTCCATGAGCCCCGTCACGTCGGGAAACTGGACCAGCACGCCGATAGACCCGACGATGGAGGACTGGCGCGCGACGATATGGTCGCTGGCACTGGCGATCATGTAGCCAGCCGACGCCGCCAGCGTGCCCACCTGCGCGACCACCGGCTTGTCGGCGGCCAGCTTGCGGACGGCATCGAAGATGGCCTCGCCGCCTGCGGTGGTTCCGCCCGGCGAATCGATCGACAGGATCACCCCCTCTACAGCGGACGACTTGCGCACCGCCTCCAGCCGCTCAAGCAGTTCCTCGTCTTCGGTGATCGTTCCTTCTATGCGCACCTTGGCGATATGCGCGGCCCGGGCGCCGGCGAAATCGCCGCCGACCATCCAGGTGGACGCGCCGACCAGCGCAAGCGCCGCGACCGCGAAGGCGGCTATGCGCCAGAAGGTGAGCTTTCGCCTGAGGCGTCGGCGGTCGATCAGGTCGTCGGCGCGCGGGGCCATGGCGTTCTCCTGTTCCGGCGGAAACCGGAGCGTTTTAGAGCATGACCGGGCCGCTCGCTACCCGGTTTGTCCGATGCGGCGGTGCGGCTTATGGGTCGTGCCGATGCGGTTTGGTCTGGTCAAACTTCCCAAAATAACCATATTGGGGTGCAATTCGCGTCTGTGTAAGATTTCGTGATGAGGCGGAGCGGCCGCGCGGGATCGCCACGACGACAAGGGTCCGGCCCATGGGGCGAGAGCGGTCGGGCACATTCAGATTGTTTGGGGTTGTCCGGCGAACCGCCCGGGCACTCCATGGCTTGGCGAACGGAAGGCGAGCGCGTTGGCGCGACCAGTCGGACGATCCGATATTCAGGCGGGATTTGCCATCGCGACGGGCGCCGACGCGGCCGGTTCGCGCGCGGCTGCCTTCAGCCGCGCCGAGCGCCACTCCCGGCGCGTTCGCCGCCTCAAGGTTCTCCTGCCCGCGCTGGCACTGCTCATCTCGGGCGGCTTCATCGCCTACGGCATTGCAAAGAAGCCGGCCTCGATCGCCATCGACACCGAGCAGTCGGACATCGCCGAAGGCAAGCTGGTGATGGACAGCCCGAAGCTGGAGGGCTTCACCAAGGACGGACGCGCCTATTCGGTGACCGCTACACGGGCGACGCAGGATTTCGACGCCCAGGACATCATCAACCTCGACGGGATCGACGCCAAGATGCCGGTCGAGGAGGCCAACTGGGCGCGGGTAGAAGCGACCAGCGGCGTCTATGACCGGACTGCCAACACTCTGGACGTGCAGACCGACATCCTCGTCACCACCACGGACGGCCTGGTGGCAAAGCTGAAATCGGCCTACCTGGACATCAACGGCGGCAGCCTGAAGAGCTCCACGCCGGTCGAGATCCAGGCGCATGGTTCACGCATCCGGGCGGACGGCATGAGCGTCCTCGAAAACGGCAAGCGGGTCATTTTCGAAACCCGCGTAAAGGTGTACATCGATCCGGTCCAGTTGAAGGCAGCGCAGGCGGCGAGGAGTGAAGCGAATGCGTCGAATTAGGTCCGTTGCAGCTTTGTCCGCGGTCGCCCTGAGCCTCGTCAGCGCCCATGCCCTGGCCCAGAGCGCGGTCGAGAGCCGGCTGACGGGCCTGCGCCTCAACGGCAGCGAGCCGATCGAGATCGAAAGCGACAAGCTTGAGGTGCGCGAAGCCGAGAACAAGGCGATCTTCACCGGCAATGTCAGCGTCACGCAGGGACCGACGATCCTGAAGTCCGGCGTGATGACGGTCTTCTACGCCAAGGACGGCGGCTCGGCCGCGACCGGATCGTCCAACATCGACCGCCTCGAAGTCGACGGCAAGGTCTATGTCAGGTCGGCCAACCAGATCGCGACCGGCGACAGGGGCGTGTTCGACATGAAGACGGAAGTCCTCGTGCTGTCGGGCGGCGAGGTCGTCCTGTCGGAGGGTAACAACGTCCTTCGCGGCTGCAAGCTGACGGTGCAGATGAAGTCGGGCCGCGCCCAGGTTGACGGTTGCTCGAAGGGCAGCGGAAGCGGCCGCGTCCAGATGAAGCTCGATCCGTCGTCACGGCAGTAATGGCGCAAAAGCCTTCGCTATTGTCGCGCCTCTTCGGGCGGGGCCAGTTGGCCGCGCCCGCGGTCAAGCGCAGCGAGATCGCCGCATTCAAGGGCACGCTGATCGCCAAGGGCCTGGCCAAGAGCTACAAGAGCCGGCGCGTGGTCAACGGCGTGTCGCTGGGCGTCAGGGCCGGCGAGGCCGTCGGCCTGCTCGGCCCCAACGGCGCCGGCAAGACAACCTGCTTCTACATGGTGACGGGACTGGTGCCGGTCGACCAGGGTACGATCGAGATCGACGGTTATGACGTCACCGCGATGCCGATGTACCGTCGCGCGCGTCTAGGCATCGGCTACCTGCCCCAGGAATCCTCGATCTTCCGCGGACTGACTGTCGAGCAGAACATCCGCGCCGTGCTCGAAGTGGTCGAAAAGAGCCGCAAGCAGCGCGACCGCGACCTCGACGCTCTGCTCGACGAATTCCACATCTCGCATCTGCGCAAATCCCCCTCGCTGGCGCTGTCGGGCGGCGAGCGGCGACGGCTGGAGATCGCGCGCGCGCTCGCCAGCCGGCCGAACTACATGCTGCTCGACGAGCCCTTCGCCGGCATCGACCCGATCGCGGTCGCCGACATACAGCAGCTCGTCCGGCACCTCACCCAGCGTGGAATCGGCGTCCTGATCACCGACCACAATGTGCGCGAGACGCTCGGCCTGATCGACCGCGCCTACATCATTCACGCCGGCGAAGTGCTTACGCACGGCCAGGCGGACGAGATCGTCGCCAACCCGGATGTGCGCCGGCTCTATCTCGGGGAGAGCTTCACGCTCTGACGCCCGCTGCCGCAACGGCAGGCGAACACTTCTCCGTTAAACGCTTGACAAGCAAAAGCCGGGCCACTTTTTATTGCCGCCAGGAACCGTGGCCGTGTATTGCGCCACGGGCGCGTAGCGGGGCAATCGAGTCGGCATGGGCCTGACCGCCAAACTCCAGTTGAGGCAGTCGCAATCGCTTGTGATGACGCCGCAGCTGATGCAGTCGATCAAGCTGCTTCAGTTCACCCATGCCGAACTGGAGCGTTTCGTCGACGAAGAGATCGAGCGCAACCCCTTGCTCGACCGCGCCGAGCCGCGCGACGATGCGGCGACCGACCAGGTGCAGAAGCAGCAGGACCTCGCCGAGGCCGCATCGGCGGGAGACTGGATCGAGGCCGAGGGCGCCTGGACCGCGGAGGCGATGTCCGACAAGCTGGACAGCTCGCTGGAGAATGTCTTCCCCGACGATCCCGGCCGATCCGAGCGGCTCGGCCCGGACCTGACCGCGCAATGGAAGTCGGCGGGTGCCGGCGCGATGCCGGCCGAAGGCTTCGACATGGACGACATGGCGGCAGGAGCGATCAGCCTGCGCGACCATGTCGGAGAGCAGATCTCATTCGCGCTTGCCGATCCCGCCCGGCGGCTGATCGCCAGGGAACTCGCCGAAAACCTCGACGACGACGGCTACATGCGGGCCGACCTCGACGAGATCGCGGCCCGGCTCGGCGCGTCAGGCGAGGACGTCGCCGACGTTCTGGCGGTCTGCCAGACCTTCGAGCCCGCCGGCCTGTTCGCCCGCGACCTCGCGCAATGCCTGTCGCTGCAACTGGCCCAGCGCGACCGGCTGGATCCCGCGATGCAGGCGCTTCTTGAAAACCTCGACCTCTTGGCTCGCCGCGATTTTGCGTCGCTGAGGCGCATCTGCGGCGTCGAGGAAGAGGACCTGCTCGACATGCTGGCGGAAATCCGCGCGCTCGACCCGAGGCCGGGCACGCGTTTCGTCGGCGGCAATGCCGACGCGATCGTGGCCGACGTCGAAGTGCGGGCGGCCGGCGACGGCAGCTGGACGGTGGAGCTCAATCCCGAAACGCTGCCACGGGTCCTCGTCGATCACATTTATTTCGCGCAGGTGACGAGCCACGCAAAGGACCAGACCGAGCGAGACTTCCTGTCCGAATGCCTGCAGAACGCGAACTGGCTCACCCGCAGCCTCGACCAGCGGGCAAAAACGATCCTGAAGGTCGCAAGCGAGATCGTCCGCCAGCAGGACGCCTTTCTCGCCCACGGGGTGCGGCATCTGAGGCCGCTGAACTTGCGCACCGTGGCCGACGCGATCGGCATGCACGAATCCACCGTCAGCCGCGTCACTGCCAACAAGTACATGCTGACGCCGCGTGGGGTCTTCGAGCTGCGCTACTTCTTCACCGCCTCGATCGCCGCGGCGGGCGGCGGCGAAGCGCATTCGTCCGAGGCGGTGCGCGACCGCATCCGCGAGATGATCGACGGCGAGAAGCCGGCCGACGTGCTTTCAGACGACGTGATTGTGGATATGCTGAGGAAAAGCGGTGTCGATATTGCCCGGAGAACGGTCGCCAAGTACCGGGAAAGCATGAACATTCCCTCGTCGGTGCAACGCCGGCGGGAGAAGCGCGCAAGGGTATCCGCCGGCCGCTGAAATACCGCCTTGCGGGCGCCTTTCTGGCGCTTGATTGACAATTCCCGGCGAAGTGACTAGAAGCCCGCCCGCAAGGAACGGGCTGCAGGCCCGCCTGCCCAGCACCGTCGGGAGACGGCTTGTGATCAACCGAAAAGTTCAAACCGGAATTCGGCCCTGAGGCCGCTGCCAAGCTTGTGCCTGACGGCCACGGGTATACACTCACGGATATCCAGTGTCTGAACAGGGAAGGTCAATAAGAAGATGAGCCTGCGGATATCGGGAAAGCACATGGAGATCGGCGAAGCGTTTCGTACCCGGATACAGGGGCGGATCGACGAGACCATCGCCAAATATTTCGACGGCGGTTTTTCGGGTCACGTGACGGTCGAGAAGTCGGGGCCGCGATTCTCCGCCGATTGCGTCATCTTTCTCGATACGGGCATGAGCCTGCAGGCGGGCGGCCAGGCCTACGATCCGCAGGCGGCGTTCGAGGCCGCGTCCGACCGCATCGAAACGCGCCTGAGGCGCTACAAGCGCAAGCTGCGATCCTATGAGGGAGCACCTGCCGGCGGCAACGTCGACGTCGCCTACCGCGTCATGGCGCCTGCAGCCGAGGAGATCGAAGAGGTGCCGGAGGACTTCGCTCCGGCCATCGTCGCCGAATCGACGGTCTCGCTGACCACGATGTCGGTCGCGCGCGCCATCGTCGAACTCGACATCAAGGACAGCCCGGTCTTCGTCTTCCGCAACGCCGGCAACGACCAGATCAACATCGTCTACCGCCGTTCCGACGGCAACATCGGCTGGATCGACCCATCCGCAGCCATGACAGCCTGAGGCAAACAGCATCGCCCGATCCGCTCCAGCGAAAAATGGCGGCGGCGCCGGGCGAAGCACAAGGATTTATTGGAAATGGATCTCAGCGATCTCATCGACGTGCCGGCGATCATGCCGACGCTCAAGGCGAATTCGAAGAAGCAGCTGCTTCAGATTCTCGCTGAACGGGCCGCGTCGATAACCGGCATTCCCGAGCGTGAAATCTTCGATACTGTCCTGCAGCGGGAACGGCTGGGCTCGACCGGCGTGGGCAACGGCATCGCGATACCGCACGGCAAGCTTTCCGGCGTGAAGCGCATCACCGGCGTCTTCGCCCGGCTCGATACGCCGGTCGATTTCGAGGCGCTGGACGACGAGCCAGTCGACCTCGTGTTCCTGCTCCTTGCCCCTGAAGGCGCCGGCGCCGACCACCTGAAGGCACTGTCGCGGATCGCCCGCGTGCTGCGCGACGGCGAGACGGTCGCCAAGGTGCGCGGCACGCACGATGCCACGGCCATCCACGCGCTGCTGTCGGACACCCAGGGCTCGAAGGCAGCCTGATTCGAACCGGTCCAAACAAAAAGGGCGGCCATGCCGCCCTTTTTTCGTTTCAGTGGATGCTCACCGGGGTGAGGTCGTTCTCGAACGCGCTGGCGATCGCGCGGTCGCGCTCATCGGACAGGAGGATCGGCTGCCCGTTGGCCGCGAACAGCGCCCAGAGCTTTGCGTCTGGCGCGATGCGCGGCAATCCGGGGAACTTGCCATTCAGTTCCTCGCCGCCCATCTCGCGCAGATAGGCGACGGTGCCTTCGCCCAGATGGGCGAGGTCCGCTTCGGTGAAGGTGTGGGTTTCGTCGTTCCTGGTCATGTCAGCCTCCTGAGCACGGGGCGTCCCTTCGGACCAACCCGCCATAGAGCCAATTGTCCGGTTCATCGCCGGGAGCGCATTTCGGGCGGGACTGCGGTCAGTCTTTCACCGAAATGTTTATTTTCCGTACGAGTTTTTCAGGCTCGGGACGATCGAGGTCGATCGCAAGCAGGCCGTTCCTCAGCTCAGCGCCGGTCACGCGCATGCCGTCGGCGAGCACGAAGCAGCGCTGGAACTGCCGGGCGGCAATGCCGCGGTGCAAGTATTCCCGTTCCGCCTCGTCGGCCTGGCGACCGCGCACCACGAGTTGGTTCTCCTCGGTGGTGACTTCGAGATCGTTCTCCGCGAAACCCGCCACGGCAAGCGTGATCCGCAGCCTTTCGGCGGCTCCGTCGACGCTCCGGAGGCGCTCGATGTTGTAGGGCGGATACGAATCGCCTGTTTTCGCCAGACGTTCCAGCGTCTTTTCCATGGCGTCGAACCCAAGCAGCAACGGGCTCGAAAATGGCGTCATACGGCTCATGCAACACTGTCCTCTACGAGCGACATATAAGGGAAAAACCCGGATGGCATCTTTCCCGCTGTTGCTGATATGGTCCGCGCCGCCAGCGAGTTCAAGAGTTTGCGCCGGACTGTTTCCGGCGCCGTCCAAGGAAAAGAAATGCCTGAAATCAGAAAGATAATCATCGATACCGATCCCGGCCAGGACGACGCCGTGGCCATCCTGCTCGCACTGGCGAGCCCGGAACTCGACGTGCTCGCGATCACCGCTGTGGCCGGCAACGTGCCGCTGTCGCTGACCGAGAAGAACGCCCGCAAGATCTGCGAACTGGCCGGCAAGCCGAACACGAAGGTCTTTGCCGGCGCGATCCGCCCGATGGTGCGCACGCTGGTGACCGCCGAAAACGTGCATGGCAAGACCGGCCTCGACGGGCCGGACCTGGCGGAGCCGACGATGCCGCTGCAAGACGGACATGCCGTCGACTACATCGTCGAGACGCTGATGCGCGAGGAAGCCGGCTCGGTGACGCTGTGCGCGCTCGGGCCGCTGACCAACATCGCAATGGCGCTCGTGCGCGAGCCGAGGATCGCGCCACGCATCCGCGAGATCGTCCTGATGGGCGGAGGCTTCTTCGAGGGCGGCAACGTCACCCCGGCCGCCGAGTTCAATATCTATGTCGACCCACACGCGGCCGAAGTCGTCCTGAAGTCCGGCATCCCCGTCGTGATGGTGCCGCTCGACTGCACGCACCAGGCCTTGACGACGGCTGCCCGCGTCGCCGCCTTCCGCGCGTTGGGCACCCGGCCCGGCATTGCCGTCGCCGAGATGCTCGAGTTCTTCGAGCGCTTCGACGAGAGCAAGTACGGCACTGACGGCGGCCCGCTGCACGATCCCTGCGTGATCGCCTACCTGCTCGATCCGACGCTGTTCTCGGGCCGCCACATCAACGTGACGGTCGAGACCGCATCCGAACTGACCATGGGCATGACGGTTGCAGACTGGTGGGGCGTCACCGCACGCGAGAAGAACGTTCAATACCTGCGCGACGTGAACCACGAGGCGTTCTTCGGGCTGCTCGTCGAGCGGATCGGCCGGCTCTAGGACGAACCGGCGCGAACCAGACCGCCAGGCAACGCGCTCAGCGCGGCGCGCGCTTGGCGAGGATGCGCTGCAGGGTGCGGCGGTGCATGTTGAGCCGCCGCGCCGTTTCCGAAACGTTGCGCTCGCACATCTCGTAGACCCGCTGGATGTGCTCCCAGCGCACGCGGTCGGCCGACATCGGGTTCTCGGGCGGCGCGGCGCGCTCGCCTGTTGTCCTCGTCAGCGCCGCGAAGATGTCGTCGGCGTCGGCCGGCTTCGAAAGATAATCGATCGCGCCGAGCTTCACGGCGGTGACCGCGGTCGCGATGTTGCCGTAGCCCGTAAGGATGACCGTGCGGGCGTCGTCGCGGCCGTCGCGGATCGCCGCCACGACATCGAGCCCGTTGCCGTCGCCGAGCCGCATGTCGACCACCGCATAGGCGGGCGGGCGGGCCCGAGCCTTGACCACCGCCTCCTCGACGCTCTCGGCCGTGTCGACGTCGAAACCGCGCCCCTCCATGGCCCGCGCCAGCCGGGTCAGGAACGGCTTGTCGTCATCGACGATCAGCAGCGAGGCGTCTCCGGAAATCTCGTGTGGTTCGTCAGCGGTCATCATCTCGTCTTTCTAACAGCTTGCCTGCGTCGTTTGGCCCCTCAAATATGACCGCTGGGCCATATTGTCCAATTATCGTCGCCGTCAGGCGGTGTCGAACATGGGTTCCGGCGCCTGCATCGGGGCTAGGAAGGCTTCGCGTGGCCAGGATACCTCGACGACGGCGCCCTCGCCCGGCGTGTTGGAGTTGCGGAAGGAAAGCGTCGCGCCCGAGCGCTCCAAAAGGGTCTTGGCGATGAACAGGCCGAGACCGAGACCGCCGCCGCGCTCTGCCCCTTGTCTCGTCGACATGTAAGGCTCGCCGATCCTGCTCGCGATTTCCGCGGGAAAGCCCGGCCCGTCGTCAACGATGGAGACAGCGACCAGATCGTCGCTCCAGCGCCAGCCGACAATGACCTCTTTCCTGGCGAAATCGACAGCGTTCTCGACGAGGTTGCCGAGCCCGTAGATGACGCCCGGGTTGCGTCGCCCGACCGGTTCCGCTCCATGCCGTTCGCCCGGCTGGAACCTGATCGAGATGCCGAAGTCGCGATGCGGCGCAGTGACCTCCTCGACCAGCGATGTCAGTGGCAGGCGGGCGAGATGCGCTTCGCCCTCGGTCGAGAGGCTGGTCAGCCGCTTCAGGATCTCGCGGCAGCGCTCCGACTGCGAGCGTAGGAGCCTGACGTCTTCGGCGTGAACGTGGTCGGAGCCGAGCGCGCGCTCCATCTCGCGGGCGACAAGGGCGATGGTCGCGAGCGGCGTGCCGAGTTCGTGAGCGGCGGCAGCTGCCAGTCCGTCGAGCGCGGAGAGATGCTGTTCGCGCTGCAGCACGAGTTCCGTCGCAGACAGCGCGTTGGCAAGCAGGCGCGCCTCTTCCGCCACGCGGAAGGCATAGATGCCGGTGAACGCGATCGATGACGATAGCGCGACCCACGATCCCGCCACGTAGATGAACGGCATGGCCAGTTCCGCACCGTCGTACCACGGCAGTGGCCGGTGGGAGAAGGCAAGCACCGTCGCCATCGCGATCACCATTGCGCCGAGCAGGGCCGTCATCCTTGCCGGCAGCGATGTTGCGGACACAACAACCGGAACCGTCATCAGAAGCGCGAACGGGTTGGTCAGCCCTCCCGTCATGTACAGCAGGCCAGCCAGCTGCAGCGCGTCGAAGGTCAGGATGCCGAAGGCGGCCGGTGGCGGCAGCCGGTGCGTGGAAGGGTACGCGATGGCCAGGTAGACGTTGAGCGCCGCCGAGCATGCGATCAGCGCGAAACAGACCACGACCGGCAAAGGGAAATCCAGGCCGTAGGAGACGATCAGGACGGTGACGCTCTGGCCGACGATGGCCAGCCAGCGCAGGCGCACCAGCGTGTTGAGGCGAAGTCGCTGGCTTTGGCCGAGGTGGGGCGCGTTTAGGTCCATCATGCTCACACTATAGTTGTTCGGCTCCGCGGGCGCTCGGTAATGTTCCGGCGCGAGGCGGCTGGGATCTATCTCGGCCGCGGCTTGGCGCGGGCGGTGGCCTCGGCCGCAAGCGGATCGTCGGGCCATACATGCTTGGGATAGCGCCCGCGCATGTCCGCCCTGACATCCGCCCAAGAGCCGCGCCAGAAGCCGGGCAGGTCGCGCGTCTTCTGGATCGGCCGGTGAGCCGGAGACAGGAGCTCCAGTGCAAGCGGGACTTTACCGTTAGCGATCGAGGGATGGACGTCGAGGCCGAACAGCTCCTGGACGCGGATCGCCAGCACCGGCCATTCGCCCTCGTAGAGGATCGGCACCCGGCTTCCCGACGGCGCATCAAAATGCGTCGGCGCGAGCGAGGCGACCCTGCGCTGCAGGTCGTGCGGGACGAGCGACGTCAATGCGTCGCGCAGCGTGCCGGCGTCGATGCGGGCGAGCGATGCCTCGCCCCGCAGGAACGGCCGCAGCCAGTCGTCGAGCGTTGCGACGAGCGCCTCGTCGGAAACGTCCGGCCACGGCGCGCCGAGGCCGCGATGCAGCCAGGAGAGCCGCTGGCGCAGCGTCTCGGCTTCCTTCTGCCAGTCGATCAGGGAGAGACCATGCTGGCGGATCGCTTCGAGGATCGCCTCGTCGGCGTCAGCGCCTGTGGGAGCCGGAAGCATGCGCTCGGACAGCGTTATCGCGCCGAGCATGGCAGTTTCGCGCACCCGCACAGTGCGCTTCTGCCTATCGAAGGCTGTTGTGCGCCGCATCTCGATGCGGGATGCAAGGGCTGCGCGCACGTCGCCCTCGGAGACGGCCGCCGCGGAGGCGATGCGCGCGTTCTGGGCCTTGCCCTGCAGGTCGGTCACGACCAGAAACGTCTCGCCGGCAAGGGGATCGGCCGGATCGAGCTGCGCGCCGCTGCCGTTGGCGAGCACGAACCGCCCGCGCTCGCCGCGCGCCCGCGCGACGCGGTCGGGCCAGGCTTGCAGCAGAAGGGCGCCCGCCAGTTCGGGTGCGGATTGCTGCTCCTGCTGTCTGGAAGCCGCCTTGCCGGCCTGCGCCGCCAACCGCGCGGCCAGTCCCCTCGCCGCAACTGCCCTCGGCCCGCGATCCGAGCGAAACCGCGCCAGCCGGCGCTCGAGGTCGACGCCGTCGCCGCCAAGACCCCGCTCCGTGGCCAGAACGGCAAGTTCGGCCGCCGCCTGCGCCAAGCCGCGACCGGCTGCCTCGGCAACCATGTGCGCAAGGCGCGCCGGTAGCGCAAGCTCGCGCATTGCCTCGCCGGCGGCGGTCAGCCGGCCCGCTGCATCGACGGCGCCGAGCCCGACAAGCAGTGCCCGCGCCTCGGCGAGCGCCGGGGCCGGCGGCGGATCGAGGAAGCGCAGCGTTCCGGGATCAGCCACGCCGAAGGCCGAGCAGTCGAGCAGCAAACCCGACAGATCGGCCTGGAGAATTTCCGGCGGCGTGAAGGCTGGAAGCGCGGCCGTCTGCTCGGCGCGCCAGAGCCGGACCGCAACGCCCGGTTCGGTGCGGCCGGCACGGCCGGCCCGCTGGTCGGCGGACGCCCGCGATGCGCGGACGGTTTCCAGGCGGGTGAGGCCCGTCGCAGGCTCGTAGCGCGGCAGGCGCGACAGGCCGGAATCGATGACGACCCTGACGCCGTCGATGGTGATCGACGTTTCGGCGATCGACGTCGCCAGCACCACCTTGCGGCGACCCGCGGCCGCCGGCTTGATCGCGGCGTCCTGAGCCCTGGCGTCGAGCTGGCCGTAGAGGGGGACGACATCGCAGCTCTCAGGCAGCCAACCGGCCAGCCGCTCGGCCGTGCGTTCGATTTCGCGCTGACCCGGCAGGAAGGCGAGCACGCTCCCGGCTTCGGTCGCGATGGCCTCGCGGATCGCCTTTGCCATCGCATCCTCGACCGGCGTGCCACCCGGACGCTCGTCGTAGCGGATTTCGACCGGAAAGGCGCGGCCGGCGCTCTCGACGACCGGCGCGCCGTCGAGCAGCCTGGCCACGCGCGCGCCGTCCAGCGTCGCCGACATGACGAGCAGGCAAAGATCGGGCCGCAGCGCGCCCTGGACGTCGAGCGCCAGCGCCAAACCGAAATCGCCGTCGAGCGAGCGTTCGTGGAACTCGTCGAACAGCACCGCCGACACGCCCGGCAATTCGGGATCGTCGAGGATCATGCGCGACAGCACGCCCTCGGTGACCACCATGATCCTCGTTTTCGCCGACATCCGGCTTTCCATGCGCATGGCATAGCCGACGGTTCCGCCGGGCTCCTCGCCGAGCAGCGAAGCCATCCGGCGCGCGGCCGCGCGCGCCGCCAGCCGGCGTGGCTCGAGCAGCACGATCCTGCCCTCCAGCCAGGGCGCGTCGAGAAGGGCGAGCGGAACGAGTGTCGTCTTGCCGGCGCCCGGCGGGGCAACCAGCACGGCGCGCCGTTCCGCATCCAGCGCCGCAAGAATCGCGGGCAGGACTTCCGTGACGGGAAGGATCGGCAGCGGCGGCATCACGCGCGCCTTAGCAGGCAGGCTGGGCGCAGGGCAACCGGCTGCGGATGCGTCGCGGAGCCCGACTAGACGGGAACCTCCACCCACTGCCCGTCCTGGAACGAGCGCGCCATCGCGGCGATGGTGCGCTCGATCAGGATGCCTTCCTCGAAACCGATCGAGACGCTCGGCTGCGCCTGCATGCGGGCGATCAGCTGACGGCACTCGATGATCTTCAGATCGTTGAAGCCGAGATTGTGGCCGGCTGCGGGGATGAAGCGATCGTAGGGCGGGTGGTGAGGCGCGGTCAGCACCGTGCGGAAGCCCTGCTCCGTTGCGCGGTCCGAGGTAACGTAGAGCTGCAGTTCGTTCATTCGCTCCTGGTCATAGAGGATCGAGCCCTTGCCGCCGAATATCTGGATGGCGATGCGCCCCTTGCGGCCCCAGGCTGTGCGACTGACCGCGATGTAGCCCGATGCGCCGTTCTCCAGCCTCAGCATGATGGTCGCGATGTCAAACACCTCGACCTCGCGGTCTCCCTCGGGCGTCCTTCGGGTCGGGTATGGCTTCGCCATGTCGCACATTACCCGGGTGACACGGCCGAACAGCGTGTAGAGCAGCGACAGCGGATGCACGCCGAAATCGTCGAGCGCGCCCCAGCCGTTGACCGCCTCGTGGCGCTGCTGGAACGGCGCCTCCGGATCGGCAAGGAAATCCTCGTCCATCTCGATGCGGACATGGTTGACGGGGCCGATCACGCCCTCGTCCAGAAGTTTCCTTATGTGCCTGATCGCGGGATTCTGGATGTAGTTGTAGCCAAGCACGGCTGCCTTGCCAGAAGCGCGGGCGGAAGCCAGCATCGCCTCGGCCTCGGCGAGTTTGGGCGCCATCGGCTTTTCGCACCAGACATGCTTGCCGGCGGCGAGCGCGGCCGTTGCCATTTCCAGGTGGAACTTGTTCGGCGTGGTGATCGAGACGACGTCGACCTCCGGATCGGAAACCACGCGCTTCCAATCGCCGGACGCCTTCTCGAAACCGAATTCGGCGGCCTTCCTGTGCGCCAGTTCGTCATTGGCCTCGCCAAGGTGGAGAAGCCTGACCGGCGGCACGTCGCCGAACACGGGGCGTACCGAGTTCCAGGCGAGCGCATGGGCCTTACCCATGAACCCGGTGCCAATCAGACCGACATTGATGGATTTCAAGGAAGTAGCTCCGGATATGAGGCTGGTAGGAGTAGGATATTGGGGTTGGAGATCCTCGATGAGACGGGAGTCAGTTTGCCGAAGGCTTCAAGCCTGGCAACTCCCTATTCCCAATTCCCAATTCCTAAACCGTCCCGCCGAGTTCGGTCGACAGTTCGGCAAGTTCCCTGCCTCCAGCCATCAGGTTCTGCAGCTGGTCGGCCGTGATCTCGCCGCGCGCCGCCGTGCCGAGCGTCCGGCCACGGTTGAGAACCGTGAAACGGTCGCCGACAGCCATGGCATGGCGCACATTGTGGGTGATGAAGACGACGCCCAGCCCCTTCTTGCGCACCATGTCGATGTACTTGAGCACCATCGAGGTCTGGCGCACGCCGAGCGCCGAGGTCGGTTCGTCGAGGATCAGCACTTTCGCGCCGAAATAGACGGCCCTGGAGATCGCGACGCATTGCCGTTCGCCGCCCGACAGCGTGCCGACCGCCTGGCCGGGGTCGCGCACGTCGATGCCGATCCTCTTCATCTCCTCGCGGGTGACCCGGTCGCAAAAACCGAAATCGACATGGCGGAAAGGCCAGATGCCCTTCACCGGCTCGCGGCCCATGAAGAAGTTGCGGGTGACCGACATCAGCGGGATCATCGCGAGATCCTGGTAGACGGTCGCGATGCCGGCGTCGAGCGCGTCGCGAGGGCCGGAGAAGCGCACTTCCTTGCCATCAAGGAACATCTGTCCCTTGGTCGGCGTATGTACGCCGGCCATGGTCTTGATGAAGGTCGACTTGCCGGCGCCGTTGTCTCCGAGGAGGCAGTGGACCTCGCCGGCATTGACAGCCACCGAGACACCGGCCAGTGCGATGACCGAGCCGAAGTGCTTCTCGATGTCGCGCATTTCCACGATCGGGGCGGCCATCAGCGTTCTCCCGTCACGCGCTTGCGGATGATGTTGTTGAAGAACACAGCCATCAGCAGCATGCCGCCGAGGAAGACCAGGTACCAGTCCTGGTCGATGGTGGTGTAGGTCAGCCCGATCAGCACCATGCCGAAGATGACGGCGCCGATCGCCGCGCCGATCGCCGAGCCGTAGCCGCCGGTCAGCAGGCAGCCGCCGATGACGGCCGCGATGATCGCCTCGAACTCCTTCTGGAAGCCGCGGCGCGCGTCGGTCGAGCCGGAGTCGAGCACCGTCAGGATGGCGACCAGCGCCGCGCAGCCCGCCGTGACCATGAAGAGCGAAGTCTTGACCCGGCGCACGGGAACGCCGGAGTTGCGGGCCGCATTTGCATCGCCGCCGGCTGCGAAAATCCAGTTGCCGTAACGGGTACGCGTCAGCGCCCAGGCCGCGAGCGCGGCGATCAGCGCGAACCAGATGATCTCGACCGGGATGCCGGTCACCTTGGGCTGGCCGTTGGGGAACTTCGCGATCCAGTCGTTGGCGGCAAGCCAGGCGAAGAGCCCTTCGAACGCTTCGCCGGCAAAGATTTCGTAGAAGAAGGCGTCGATCCCGCTGTCGGTCGCTGCCTCGCGCACGCCGCGCAGTTGCGTCGAGCCGCCGGTCGCCCATTTCAGCCCGACCAGCGACAGGCCGCGCAGGATGAACAGGAAGGCGAGCGTGACGATGAACGACGGCAGGCCGGTGTGAATGACGATCTGGCCGTTGGCAAAACCCATCGCTGCGGCGAAGGCGAAAGTCAGGAGGATGGCGACGGGCAGCGACAGGCCGATGGTGACGACGCAGGCGGCAAAGATCAGGCCGGTGAAGGCGACCATCGATCCGACCGACAGGTCGAACTCGCCGCCGACCATCAGCAGCGACGCGCCGATTGCCAGGATGCCGAGCTGGGCGGCCGGAGCCAGGAAGTTCATGATGCCGGAGAATTCGAACATCGTGGCGTTGGCCACGACGATGAAGAACAGCGTGACGATGACCAGCCCCATCACGGCACCCAGTTCGGGCCGGCGCATCATGCGCAGCACGAAGGGGGCTTCCTTCAGCCGCTCGTCCCGGGCTTCATCGATCGCTGCGGCATTCTGCTCTGACATGACTGCCTCCCATGCCGGCCGTCGCCGGCCGGTCGATGTCGTCATTTGCCGGCGTCGGAAAGGCCGCCAGGCGGCCTTTCCGATTGCTCAAGCCTGTCGGCTCAGCGGATGCCCTTGGTCGAAAGGTCGATGACCTGGGCAGCCTTGTCCTTGGTGATCAGGTTCGGGCCGGACGGCACGTTGCCGCCGGGCATCAGGCCGTACTTCGCGTTGAGGGCGAGGAAAGCGACCGGCAGGTAGCCCTGCAGGTACTGCTGCTGGTCGATGGCGAAGGTAGCCTTGCCGTCGACGATCGCCTGCAGGAAGCCGGCCGACATGTCGAAGGTGCCGATATTGATCTTTCCTTCCATGCCGGATTCGGCAATCGCGGTCAGCGCCGGTTCGCCCGCGGTGGAAGCGCCGAGGCTGAGGATGGTGTCGATCGCGGTATCCGAGGACAGCGCGGCCTTGACCTTCGCCGTCACTTCGGCGGGATCCATGCTCGCCGGCAGGACGGTGGAGTCGCCGAAGCCGTCGGCGAAGCCCTTGCAGCGCAGGTCGAGCGCGACGTTGCCGACCTCCTGGTTGATGCAGATGGCCTTCTTGCCGCCGAGTTCCTTCAGCTTCTCGCCGGCCGCCTTGCCGGCATCGTATTCGTCCTGGCCGACATGCAAGAGGGCGCCGAGACCCTTCGAGACGTCCGAGCCGGAGTTCATCGAGATGACCGGAATGCCCGCGGCCACGGCCTTCTGGATCGACGGCCCGAGCGCGTCGGCGTCCGGGATCGAGACGATCAGCCCGGCCGGGTTCTGGTTGACGGCAGCGTCGATGAGCTGCGCCATCGCCACCATGTCGAAGGTTTCGGGCGCGCGGTAGTCGACATTGACGCCCATGTCGGTCGCCGCCTGGGCGACGCCGTTCTTGACGACCGACCAGAACGGGTCGGATGCCTGGCCATGGCTGACGACGATGATCGAAGCGTCCTGCGCATTGGCGGCAAACAGCGACGCAGCAAGTGCGGTCGCGGCGAGCATGGATTTGAACACGGATTTCATGACTTCCTCCCAGGATACATGACACCGGCGACCGGGCGGCTCCTCCTCCCCGTTCGCCTCCGCAGGAAAAACGGAATAAAAACATCATTTGTTTTTGCTGCTGGAATATTTATTCCATTTCTGCCATGGTCCGTCAAGCCGTGATTTCGGTTCGCGGAGCGCCGCCGGTCATGATACCGCTGGCCGCCCGGGAGGAGCAGATGACGTCAGACGAGCAAACGATGCAGGCGCCGCAGGACTTCGAGACGTTGCGCGCCTCGATCCTGGCGCGACGGCCTGACCTGCCCAAACGGCTTGCGCAGGCTGCGCACTACGCGCTCGGCAACCCCGACGAGATTGCGTTCGGCACCGCCGCCAGCGTCGCGCAGGCGGCCGCGGTCCAGCCGTCGACGCTGGTGCGCTTCGCCCAGGCCTTCGGCTACCAGGGCTTCTCGGAGTTGCAGGAAGTGTTCCGCGCCAGGCTGCGCGACCGTGTGCTGAGCTACGATGAACGGCTTTCGCGCATGCGCAAGCACGGTATCGCGGCAAGCCGGTCGAGCCTGATCCTCGACGGCTTCATCGAGGCCACCGAGCGGTCTGTCGCCGACTTCCGCGCGCATGCCGATCCCGACGCGCTGGAACGCGCCGTCGACCTCCTGGCGCGCGCCGATACCATCTATCTGATCGGCCTGCGGCGCTCCTTCCCGATCACGTCCTACATGAGCTACGCGATGGGCAAGCTCGGCGTGCGCAACGTCCTCGTCGACGCCGTTGCCGGCATGGCGGCCGAACAGGCAAGCTTCATGTCGGCCAAGGATGCCGTGCTGGCCATCAGTTTTGCGCCCTACGCCAGCGAAACGGTGGCGCTGACGACCAGCGCCAAGGCGCGCGGCGCGAGGATCGCCACCATCACCGATTCCGTCTTCTCGCCGATCGCCTCGCCCGCCGATGTGCTGGTCGAGGTCGGCGAGGCCGATTTCGAGGGTTTCCGCTCGATGGCGGCCACCATGGCGATCGCCATGACGCTGTGCGTCGCGGTCGCGGCGCGGCGCGGCGAGCGTTAGGGCGCTGCCTCTTCCATATTTCTGCAGGCGTTCGATCTAGAGGCGGCCGGCCCGCGCAAGCAGGCGTTCTGCCTGCGCCAGATGCAGCCGCTCGACCATCCTGCCGCCGATCGAGATCACGCCCCTGCCGGCATTTGCCGGCAGCGCGAAGGCCGCCCGGATCGCCTGCGCCTCGGCGACCGCTTCGGCTGACGGCGAAAAAGCCGCCCGCGCCGGCTCGATCTGGCCGGGATGGATCAGCGTCTTGCCGTCGAAGCCCATCGCCGCGCCCTCCGCGCATTCGCGTGCGAAGGCGTCGAGGTCGCGGAAGTCGTTGCTGACGCCGTCGAGAACGGTGAGGCCGCCAGCGCGGGCGGCGAGCACCATCTGCATCAGCCACGGCGTCAGGTAGCGCCGGTCCGGTGTGGCCAGGACGCCGGTTTCCTTGGCCAGGTCGTTGGTGCCGGCGACGAAGCAGTCGAGCCGCGCCGCCGCGTCGCGGCCTAGTTCGGCCAGCGCGCCGACGTTCAGCATCGCCTTCGGGGTCTCGATCATGACCCAAAGCTTCAGGTCCGCCGGCGCGTCGGTCTTGTCGAGCGCGTCGTCGAAATCGTGGATGTCGCGCGGCGTGTCGACCTTGGGCAGGAGAACCGCGTCCGGCGCGCAGGCGCGCGCCGCCAGCAGGTCTTCGGTGCCCCATTCGCTGTCCAGCGGATTAACCCGGATCACCAGTTCCGGGCCGTCCTTCGGCCGCGCGGCGAACCATGCCCTCAGCCTTTCGCGCGCGGCTTCCTTGGCTTCCGGGGCGACCGCGTCCTCCAGGTCGAAGACAACCGCGTCGCAGGCGAGCGACGGCAGCTTGGCGATCGCCTTCTCGCTGGACGCCGGCACGAAGAGCACGCTGCGGCGCTGACGATGTCTGCTCGGGTTCATCTGGCCGTCCGACCTCGTGATGCTCTGGGTGCGATCTTCTTGCCCGCCAAGGCAGTCCCTTGCAAGAGCCTCGTCCGAGGTCCCGCAAGCTGACGCTTGGTTGTCATGGAAACGCGATATCTGCGGCCGAGCAACTACGGAGAGAGCGATGCGCACCGACACGGCCCACCGGAAATGGAACGAGACCTGGCAGTCGGAGGACGGCCGGCGCGACTGGTCGCAGGCCGACCCGCAGGTGCTTGCCTGTTCGGCGGCAGTTCTGTCGAGCGGCCGCTCCGACGCGCTCGACCTCGGCTGCGGCGTCGGCCGGCACGCACTGGCGCTGGCGCGGATGGGATTCAATGTCGACGCGCTCGATGGAAGCGAGGCCGGCATCGCCCAGCTTCGCCGCGACGCAGCGCTCGAACGCCTGCCGATCCAGGCCAACCAGGGATCGATGAGCGAGCTTCCCTTTGCGGGTGACAGCTTCGACTACCTGCTGGCGTTCAACGTCATCTATCACGGCGATCCCGAGGTCCTCGCGGCCACGCTCGCGGAAATCGCGCGGGTCCTGCGGCCCGGCGGCACACTGCAGCTGACGATGCTCTCCAAGCGCAACGTCAACTTCGGCGTCGGCGACGAGATCGCCAAGGACACCTTCGTCGTCCCGGACGCGGCCGACGACAAGGTGCATCCGCATTTCTACTGCAACGCGGCCGAGCTGGTCGGGCTGCTTGCGGGCTTCGAGCTGAAGAGCCTTGCCGACATCGAGCAGAAGCCGGGCCACTGGCATTGGCACGCGGTGGCCGAGCGCCTCTAGGCCGACGGGAGAGCCGCCCGGCTTTCGTGACTACGACAGCCGGGCGCGAAGGCGATCCGTCGCCCATTCCATGACCAGCACCACCGCGAAGACCGCGATGATGATGGTCGAGGCGCTGCGGTACTGGAAGAGGTCGAACGCGACTTTCAGCTCCTGGCCTATCCCGCCCGCGCCGACCAGACCAAGGACGACCGAGGCGCGCACCGACTTTTCAAGCGCGAAGAGACCGGTGTTGATCATGGACGGAAGCGCGTCGGGGATCACCGCGCCGCAAAGGATGCCGAAACGACTCGCGCCGATGGCGCCCAGTGCCTCCTGCGGCTCCTTGTCCGCGTCCTCCATGGCTTCAGCGAAGAAGCGTCCGCAAAAGCCGATCGTGTCGACGATGATGGTCATCGTCCCGGCGACCGCCCCGAGGCCGACCGACGCCACGAAGACCAGCGCCCAGACGAGGTCCGGGACGGTGCGGAAGAACGACACCAGGCCCTTGAAGAGGAAAGCCACGGTCGACACCGGGGTGACGCCGCGCGCCGACAGCCAGGCGATGGGGAGGCTGACCGCTATGCCGATCACGGTTCCGGCTATCGCGATCTGAAACGTCTCGACGAGACGCTGCATCATGCGCCACAGGAAGTCGGGATCGGTTTCCGGCGGCAGCATGCGGCCGACGAGACGCACCATCCTTTCCGATCCGATGGCGAGCCGTTCCGGCGACGGCGCGACATCCCCGATGGAGGCGATCACCACGGCGGCGACAGCCACCAGTATGGTGAAACGCAGCGCCGATACGCCTGCCGCACGCGGCGGCGCCGAGGGCGTCGGGGCAACGATGTCAGACACGATAGACCTTCTCCAGATCGGTGGGACGGAGGTCCCGGCTCTCGGCGTCGAGCAGGACGCGTCCCGCCTTCAGCGCCACCACGCGGCGCGCATAGGCAAGCGCGTGGTCCATGTCGTGCGTGGTGAAGACCAGCGTCGTGCCTGTCGCGCCGGCGACATCGACGAAGGTGCGCATCACGTCGTGGCCGGCAGCCGGGTCGAGACTCGCGGCCGGCTCGTCGGCGATCAGCAGGCGCGGTCGCCGGATCAGCGCCCGCGCGATGGCGACGCGCTGTGCCTGCCCGCCCGACAGGCGGTCGGCGCGCGACTGCGCCTTGTCGGCCAGGCGCACTTCGGCGAGGGCCTGCATCGCCCGTTCGCGCCATTCTGCGGGAGCGATGGACTGGTGCACGGCACGCCACCCGCCGGCGACGCCGAGCATGCCCTGGACGACATTCGTCAGCGCCGTCTGCCGGCGCACGAGGCCGTGATGCTGGAAGACGAAGCCGAGCTGGCTGCGGATCGCCCCCGTCTGCATGCGACTCGGCCTGTTGTGGAAGCGTTCGCCGAAGATCGTCACGCTGCCGGCGTCCACTGCGTTCAGGCCGATCAGAGTCTTGAGCAGCGTCGACTTCCCCGCGCCGTTCGCGCCGATCAGGGCGACGGTGTCGCCCTCGCGCACTGTCAGGTCGACATGATCGAGAACGACGGACGTCCCGGCATAGCGCTGCACAAGGCCTTGCGCCTCGATCAGCGCAGCAACCGGCGTCCGCGGCGGACGCAGGCTCTCGACGACCGAAGAGGACCGCGCAAATCGCGCGGCCCTGTCGGAGTCTGTCGCAGCGCTCAGGCCGGGCTCAGTCGCCGACGAAGGCATTGAAGCTGTCGACGCCGATCGTCCGGTACATCGCGCGCACGTAGTCGTAGTCGGAATCCTTCACAGTGGTGATGAAGTGCCCGCCGCTATATTTCTTGTTGTCGTCCGTCGTCTCGATGACCGCGTTCATCAGCGTCTTGCCGTCGTTGACGAAGGCGTCGCGGATCTTCTGTAGGGCGCCAGCATCCGCGCCGGCGCGCGCCACCAGGACGTCGTTGGGCAGGTCGCGGCCGCGCGCCAGCACGACGAAGGCGACGTCGGGATAGGCCTCGCGGACGCTCTCGAGATGACCGCGGTTCATCCCGACGGCCGCGATGTCGCCGTTGACCATGGCTTCCACCGCCACGTTTCGGCTGATCAGTTCCGGCGTGTAGTCGGCGCCCTGCGCAAGGCCGAGGTCGGTGAGCACCTGGGCGGGGCCGAGATGCTGGGACGTCGATCCGACGGAGCCGAACGCCACCTTCTTGCCCTTGAGGTCGGCAATCGACTTCACGGGACCGTCGGCGAGGACGACGATCTG
Organism: Mesorhizobium marinum; assembly: GCF_040813675.1. Taxonomy (NCBI): domain Bacteria; kingdom Pseudomonadati; phylum Pseudomonadota; class Alphaproteobacteria; order Hyphomicrobiales; family Phyllobacteriaceae; genus Mesorhizobium; species Mesorhizobium marinum. Next base: position 412,570 of record NZ_JBFOCI010000004.1, read on the forward strand.
CGCGTAATAGTCGGGACGCTGCCAGGCGGTCACGATCTCGGCGTTGGTGAGTTCCTTCATGACGACGTATTCGGCCGGTCCGGTGAGCACCAGGTCCACCTGGTTCGCGCTCAGCGCTTCGACCGCGGCGGTACGGGAACTAACCGGGAAGAACTCGATCTCGAGCCCGGTAATCGTCTGCAGCGCATCGCGGAACGGCCCGAACTCCTGGTGCAGCTTTTCCAGACCCTCGACATCGGTAACCGCAAACCGCACCTTATCGGCCGCCGTCGCCGTCAGTGTCATCATCGCCAGCGCGGCGATCGCGCCAATCGTCCTGAGCATTCGAGCCCTCCTGCAAATCCATTGGACAGGAGGAGACGCTAGACGCGCCGGTTGACAGGCGGATGACGGTCACGATGAAGCTTTCGTGACGCCCGGCGGTCGGCGCCGAAGAACCCTCTCGCTGGCTAGCCGCCTGCGCCCGCGGGCGCCGGTCCCCACCTGTTTTCGCGCTTCTGCGACGGGATCAGCGCGAAGACGAGGATGATCAGCCAGCCGACATAGGGAAGGAAGACGAGCAGGTAGAACCAGCCCGCGAGCCCGATGTCGTGGATACGCCGGATGGTGANATGATCAGCCAGCCGACATAGGGAAGGAAGACGAGCAGGTAGAACCAGCCCGCGAGCCCGATGTCGTGGATACGCCGGATGGTGACGGCCAGGCCCGGAAGGAACGTGGCAAGGATGAACAAGGCGGCGAAGCCGACGCTGTAAGCGGGCAAGTCGCTGCCCATGTCGAAATTGCCCGAGGAGTCGTCGAGAAAGAGCGTGATGACCAAACCGGCGCCGAAGAAGAGCAGCCAGAACAGGCAGAAGCCCCAATATTCCTTGCGCGTCGCCCTGTCGCGGAAATTGACGTGATTGACCGTGATGGCGTTGCGGAACGCGCTCCATAGCCCGATTGCCGCCGGCGCTCCCGCGACGGCGTCGCGGCCATAGCGGCGCGGCGCAGGGGCCGTCGTGGGCGTGGCGATCGGCGTTGCCGTCAATGAGGCGGGCGTTGGCGTAGCCTCGGCCGAAACGGGCGACACGGCGCGCGCCTGCCCTCCCGTGTCCCGGAACTCGACCGAAGCGCCCTTCGAGATGGCAAAGACCGGCCGGAGATCCTCGCGCCTGAACGTATAGCGGTTGCCGTCGGAACCGGAGATGAAGCCGAAACCCTGGGCCTCGTCGTAGTGAATGACCTCGCCGCGCATCGACATGTCCGCCTGCAGATTCCGCTGAAGCTGATCTACCACCGAGGCATGGTCAGGGACAGACCCTCCGGTCAGACGAAACCGATCAGCCTTCCGCAAAGAAGGACGGCGCTCCACAGCAGGATAGACGCGAGCGCGAGCATCCTGCGCAGCCTCGGCCAGGCCTGCGAAGAGCGTCCGCGATCGAGCACCATGAAAGTAAGCGCGTTGGCCCCTGCCAGCGCGATCAGCACGAGCTTCACCTGGAACGCGGGATTGCGCACATAGGTCGTCGCCTGGATCGAGAAGAGGCTGGCGCCGGTGAGCACCGCCACGGGAAAGGCCGCAAGCGCGGCGCGCCTCAGAAGCGCGACCAGGGGGTCGCACTGCGCCGTGCGGATCGCGCCCAGAACACAGAGGTCCATCAGAACGATGCTGGCGAACAGAACGCCGATCGCGGCGATGTGCAAGGCGTTGACGACGGGATAGGCGAGGAAGGACGTCTTCAGGAGCCGCACCGGCTCGGCCTGCTCGATCGCCTGAAGGAACTCCATCCGCAGGGCCGGCCGTCAGCTCGGGGCGCGGCCCGGATAGATGTCGTAGGCCTTGCCTTTGACGGTGATCCGCACCGCCTTCATGCGCTTCTCGGTCTCGTCGCGGGAACGATTGCCAAGCGCCGTCACTTCGTCGCCGATCCCGGCTGCGTCCTCGGTGAAGCCGGAGCGTGCGGTGGCGGACGGCGGCGCGAGCTCGACCCGCCAGATTTCACCCTCGACGTCGACGTCGAGCGTCGCATGCGGATTGCCGAGGTAGATGTCCTTGATCACGCCCTCCAGCTGGAACATTCCGTCCCCGGTCCAGGACCATCCGTGATGAGCAAGGGTCGAACCGGCCAGGAACAATGCGACCGCCGCGATGCATCCGCCGGACATGAGCGTGCGCCTGTCGGTCGCCATTGGCAGTCTCCGTCGCTTGCCGCCTCGCAAGACTCTAGGCCAGCGCTTCCTTCGTTCCAAATCACAAGCGGCTGAACGGCCGTCGGCCTGTACCCCGCAGTTCCAGCGGGCTCGGATTGACTATTTGCCGATTCCCGGTAAAAGCCAGCCGCGAACGGGAATTTCGGACGATGCGCGGCCTTATGATGGCGCACTTTGCACTTGAATTCCCCGGCCATGGCGGCTCCCTCAGGGCCAACCATTGGGCCGGGTGGATCGGTGTGCCGTTCCTGTCCGATGCCGTTTTCGGCACGACCAAAGCCAAGACGATCACCACAAAAACGACCGGCAAAACGGTCTGATCTCCCTTGGCCTTACCGTCCCTCCCGGGTCTGGCCCGGGGAGACGAGGCCCGCGCCGGTCGGCGGGTTCCTCCACACAAACACAGGCGGAGAGGGCAGGAGAAGGTTCATGGGTTTCAAGGTTGCAGTCGCAGGCGCCACCGGCAACGTCGGTCGCGAGATGCTGAATATCCTCGAGGAGCGCGGATTTCCGGCCGACGAAGTGGTGGCGCTCGCCTCGCGCCGCTCGGTCGGCACGGAGGTGTCCTACGGCGACAAGACGCTGAAGGTGAAGGCGCTGGAGAGCTACGATTTCTCCGATACCGACATCTGCGTGATGTCGGCCGGCGGCGAGATCTCCAAGCAATGGTCGCCGAAGATCGGCCAGCAGGGCTGCGTCGTCATCGATAACTCGTCTGCATGGCGCTACGACGCCGATGTGCCGCTGATCGTGCCGGAGGTGAACCCCGACGCGATCGTTGGCTTCGGCAAGAAGAACATCATCGCCAACCCGAACTGCTCGACCGCGCAGCTTGTGGTGGCGCTGAAGCCGCTGCACGACAAGGCCCGGATCAAGCGCGTGGTGGTGTCGACCTACCAGTCGGTGTCTGGCGCCGGCAAGGAGGGCATGGACGAACTGTTTACGCAGACCCGCGCCGTCTTCGTCGCCGACCCGGTCGAAGCCAAGAAGTTCACCAAGCGCATCGCCTTCAACGTCATCCCGCACATCGACGTGTTCATGGAGGACGGCTACACCAAGGAAGAATGGAAGATGGTGGCCGAGACCAAGAAGATGCTCGACCCCAAGATCAAGCTGACCGCGACCTGCGTGCGCGTGCCCGTGTTCATCGGCCATTCGGAAGCCGTCAACATCGAGTTCGAGAGCCCGATCACCGCCGACGAGGCGCGCGACATCCTGCGCGAGGCGCCGGGCTGCCTTGTCATCGACAAGCGCGAAAACGGCGGCTACGCCACGCCGGTCGAAAGCGCCGGCGAGGACGCGACCTACATTTCGCGCATCCGCGAGGATTCGACCGTCGACAACGGCCTGTCCATGTGGATCGTCTCCGACAATCTGCGCAAGGGCGCCGCGCTGAACACCGTTCAAATCGCGGAACTGCTGATCGCGCGCGGCCTGATCCAGCCCAAGAAGAAGGCGGCCTGACCGGCCGCCTCGCCAAATGCAGTCCTGAAGGCGGACCCGGCTTCGGCCGGGTTGGCCCGACCGGCCGGGAAGAAGCAGCCTCCGGCCTAGACCGGCTGGCCGATGTCCGCGCCGAGCGTCTCCATCAATCCCATGAATTCCGGGAAGCTGGTGACGATCATGTTGGCGTCGTCGATGGTGACGGGCTTTTCCGTCGCCAGTCCGAGCACCAGGAAGCTCATCGCGATGCGGTGGTCGAGATGGGTCTTCACCGTCCCGCCGCCAAGGCCCTTGCCGCCGGGCCGGCCGCGCACGGCGAGCGTCGCCTCGCCCTCGGTGCAATCGATGCCGTTGGCTTCGAGGCCGCGCGCCACCGCCGCGAGGCGGTCGCTTTCCTTGACGCGTAGTTCCTCGAGCCCCTGCATCAGCGTCTCGCCCTCGGCGAAGGCGGCGGCGACCGCGAGCACGGGATATTCGTCGATCATCGACGGCGCGCGCGACGCCGGCACCTTGACGCCCTTGAGGTCGGAGGCGCGGACGCGAAGGTCCGCGACGTCCTCGCCGCCGGCATTGCGCGGGTTGAGGACCTCGATGTCGCCGCCCATCTCCTGCAGCGTGAGCAGCAGGCCCGTGCGCGTGGGGTTCATCAGGACGTTCTCGATGGTGATGTCCGAACCCGGCACGATCAGCGCGGCGACCAGCGGGAAGCCGGCCGACGACGGGTCGCCCGGCACGGCGATCGTCTGCCCGGACAGCTTGCCCTGGCCTTCGATGAAGATGTGACGCACGCCCTGCTCGCCGGTCTCGACGTTCAGATTGGCGCCAAAACCCTTCAGCATCTTCTCCGTGTGGTCGCGCGTCATCACCGGTTCGATGACGGTGGTGACGCCCGGCGTGTTGAGGCCGGCCAGCAGCACGGCGGACTTGACCTGCGCCGAGGCCATCGGCACGCGATAGGTGATCGGAGCGGCATGCTTCGGCCCGCGCAGCGTGAGCGGCATGCGGTCGCCGGGCGCGGCGTCGATCACCTGCACGCCCATCTGACGCAGCGGCTCCAGCACGCGCCCCATCGGCCGGCCCGACAGCGAGGCGTCGCCGATAAAGGTGGTTTCCATGTCATAGGTGCCGACGAGGCCCATGGTGAGCCGAGATCCGGTGCCGGCATTGCCGAAGTCGAGCGGCGCCTGCGGCTCGAGCAGGCAGCCGTTGCCGACGCCCTGGATGATCCACTCGTCGCCCTTCTTCTCGATCCGGGCGCCCATCGCCTTCATGGCCGCGCCTGTGCGCATGACGTCCTCGCCCTCGAGCAGGCCGGTGATGCGAGTCTCGCCCGACGCCAGGCCGCCGAACATGAAGGAGCGGTGCGAGATCGACTTGTCGCCGGGAACGCGCGCCGCGCCCTTCAAGGATTGCGAGCGCCGGGCAACGGCCGGGCGCGGTTCTGCGTCATGCGTCATCGTGTTTCCTCGGGCGGGCGCGCCCGCGTGCGGGCGAAGGCTGTCGTTTCGGCGGCTCTCCTATCACGGTGTCGTCACGCGGTCATCCCCCGCCGGGAGGCCCCCGAAGCGCGGCCCGGCGCGCATTCCGCCGCGTCTCGACGAGGCCGGCATTAGGCTTTGACAGAGAGCCGTTCTGTGGCTATGGGAGCCGCAAATCACGGACGAGGATCGGCAGTGGCGAAACCCGAACTTGGCAGCAAGCGCATCGACCCGGAGACGGGCCGCAAATTCTACGACCTTAACAAGGATCCGATCGTCTCTCCCTACACGGGCAAGAGCTATCCGCGTTCCTTCTTCGAGTCCGGCAGCGAAAAGGTGCTCGAGGACGAGGTCGAGGACAAGGAGAAGGACAGCGACGACGAGGACGACGCGCCCGAGGTGATCTCGCTCGAAGAGGCGGACGAGGAATCCAAGGACGGCGACGACGTTCCGGACATGGACGATGACGACGACGTCGATCTCGGCGACGACGAGGACGACACCTTCCTCGAGGACGAGGAAGAGGAAGACGACGACGTCACCGACATCATCGGCGTCGGCGAGGACGAAGACGAGGTCTGACGGCTTCGCCGGCCCGGATTTCGGGCCGGCGCGAAAACCGAAGGCAGGCATCCCCAAATAAGCCTGCCGGGAGGCTTGATATTGCAACGCGGCGGCGCTAGAAGCCGCCATCTCTTCGCCGGAAACGGCGCCGGCCACCGGCCGGGTGTGGGGCCATAGCTCAGTTGGGAGAGCGCTTGAATGGCATTCAAGAGGTCGTCGGTTCGATTCCGATTGGCTCCACCATTCAGTCCACCAGTTCTCCCGTCTCTTTCCGAACACTAGAAAGCCGTCGTGTTTTCAGGCGCTTGGCGGCTGGTTTCTGCAAACTATTGGGCACGAGACGTAGTGAGACGCCGCGTTAGCGCCCTGTGTGCCGGTTCGTCTCTCTTGCGGGGAGAGCGTGTCCAATACTTTTTGGGAGCGATGCTGCGTAATCCGGGAAAGCGAAGGTCGTTCGCCTGCCGCTGGCTACAGAGCGAACTGCCTGAGTTGATCGGCCCAGAGGTGAGGCAGGTCATCTCGGACCAGCGTACGGGCCGTGAGGTCAACCGGCTGCCGACCGCGCAGGATGGCATCGGTGACCTTTGGCGCCAGGAAGGCGAGCGGCAGGATACGGCTGACATCAGCGCCATGCATGCCCAAATCTCTCGCGACATCCGCGATGGTTTGACCTGAGCCGTCCGTGAGTTTGCGCAGTTGCACATGGGCCTTCGCCACAGCCTCGACGAGAGCCTGCTCGGGTTTTCGGGCCGGCGTGTTGCCTTCGAGACCAGCCTTGCCTCGACGCCCCTGCGCTTCAGCGTCATCGGTACTGAGATCGTCACAGGTACGCATTCCGGTCGCTCTGTATCATCAGGCGCCATCCCGCCCGTGCCGGTGATCACCGCAGCCAGGTCGATCGAAAAGACAAGTTCGCCTAGCATTACCTTTATCGATCGAACCAGGCGCCTCAAAATATCGGATTGTTTGGACAAGGATGCTTTCAGCGAATCGCGGAAGGCCTCTGCCCCGGCTATGGCGACTTCTGTTGATGTGTCCGTGTCTGCCCACTGAGAGAGCCGCACTTTGTCCTGCAGTATAGTGTCCAGTTGATGCAGGACTGTGCGCTCCAACTCATCCGCCGGCAGCCGCCAGCCGGAAGGGTCTTTGCCGGTCGTCTCCAGCCGATTGGAGATGTAGTAGCGGTACCGCTTGCCATCCTTGACCGTGAAGACCGGGCTTAGACGATCGCCGGTCTCGTCAAACAGCAGGCCTGTGAGCAGGTGTCGGCTTTTGCTGTTGGCCCCGCTTCTCCGGTTCGGAGCCTGGCCCTTCAACAGCGCTTGAACCGACCTAAACGTGCCTTCGTCGATGATCGCTTCATGCTCACCATCGTAGATGCGGTCCTTGTGTCTTGCCTTGCCGATGTAAACGACATTGGAGAGCATGTGGTAGAGTTTGCCCCGGGTGAAGGATGGTAGCCTGCTGCCTCGCCCTGATGCGGGCAAATCAAGCTCTGCACCTGCATCCGTTCGATCTGCGTCCGAAGCATCGACGTGACTTTCGCCGCCAGCATTCAGTTCGTCAGCGACGGCTGGAACTGATTGTAGGGAACGATATCGCTGGAAGATCATGCGGACCGTATCTGCAGCCCGGTTGCTCGAGCCGCCCGTCCTTCGTCGCCATCCGAAAGCACTGCGCGTGCCCGGGAGAGGCCCGCTCGGAGTTGAAGTAGATCCACTCGCCGTCTGGCGAGTATTCCAGGCCGTCGTGCGGTTCGGCGAGGTCGGTGAACTGCTGGCTAATGCCACCTTCGGCCGGCACGGCAAACAGGCTGGTGCGAACTGTTCCTTGTACCTGTTCAAGGCCGACGTAGAGAAGGGTTCGCCCATCGGGGGAAATGCCGTGCAGGTAGCAGCGGTGCCTTGTGGTGCTCCGACACTCTACGCGTTTCGGCGTTCCGCCGACCATCGGAATGACATAGATGTGCCCGTCGTCACTGCTCGCATAGACAATGCCGCCGTCAGGGGAAATCAGGTGGTCATTGTTGAAGTTGTCGAGCGCCCCGGTATCAAGTTTCTCCGGTGTCGCCGGGTTTGCGACCTCGATAAACCAGAGTTCGCCGCCGGCATTGAACAACAGGCGCTCGCCGTCAGGTGTCCAGTTCGGCGCCACGAGGACGAGGGTTGCGGACAGCAGGATACGCGTCGTGCCATGGACGACATCGTATATGCCGAACTCGGCGTGCTGGCTCTGCGTCAACTGACGTACGTATTGTTTCACAATCCATCTCATTCACTTGCACAATAGACCCGATCGCGACTGCGGGAAGTTCTGCAGCCGCAGCGAGCACCGCCTTGCCCACATGTTAGGCCATCAAAAATCTTGTCGAGCGTCTGCTTCTTAGGCGCGCAGGTGTCATTCTTGACGGCCGATGTGGGGGCGCATTGCGGTGAGACAGCTTCGGACACGAGAACCGATGGCGAAAAGCAGACGTTACGCCGAATGGCGGCTGTGAACGTTGCAAGCCAGAATGTGCCCTGGCGAAAGGCGCCACCTAAAGCTGACCCTCGACTGGAAGGACTCCGATGATAGTCGTCACTGCCCGCTGGCCGACAGTCGAATTTGGATCGCTGGTGAACCGAACGACCTGGCCATCGGTTTCTGTGATCCAAATGATATTGCCGTTTGCATCCAGGTCCAGCCTATAGCTGTTTCCAGGCCGCACACCCTCGTCCATGAAATTAGCAAGACGGGCGGCTAGCTGCGGGCTTTCGACATAGAGACCGATCTCGGTGTTGATGTTGGCCGAACGCGGATCGAGATTGAAACTGCCTACGAAAATCGATTCCCGATCGAAGACGAAGGCCTTGGTATGCAACGCTGCCTTTGAGTCGCCCGATATGAGCGTTTGTTGCACCTTTGCCGAATCGGCGCGGACCTCAAATAACTCGACTCCGTCCTCAAGCAGCTGTTTTCGGTATTTTGCATATCCGGCATGAACCGCCAGCACATCATTCGAACTGAGCGAATTGGTCAGTATGCGAACCCGGACGCCCCGCTCGCTGAGTGTGCGAAGTGCATCCGTGCCCCGTTCACCGGGAACGAAATATGCGTTCTCCATGATGAGTTCCGAATTCAGCTTGTCGAGCTTTCCGGCAAGTGCCCTGACAATCTCGCCGTGCTCCTGACCGGCGGCTGTGTTCGCCGGATCGTCCCACACGACATAGGCTGGAGCCCATACGAGGCTTTTGCCGATATCGGCAATGCGCCGTCTCATGACAGCGGTTTCCTCATAGACAGGATACGGATACCCACCTCGGTTTATCGTATTTTTCAACGCTTGCCTGGCGGCCTTCAATTCTTCAGCTGAGAATGACCGTTTGATCACCGCTGCAACCGGGAAAGACCATTTGCCGTTCCAGAAATAGTCGAATATCTGCGACGCTTCACGCACCGCTGGGCCGGCGACAGCAACATCCAGGTCCCTGTAATTGGCATCGTCGGAAACGTCGAAATAGTGGTCGCCGATGTTGCGTCCGCCCAGCAAAGCCAATGCATTGTCGGCCACCATCAGCTTGTTGTGCATCCGGTGGTTCAGGCGGCGGAAATCACCGGCTATTTCTATGAACTTCGAACCACGATTAGCGAACGGGTTGAACAACCGGATTTCGATGTTCGGGTGAGCATCCAGGGCAGCAACCGCGCTGTCCCGCTTTCCGACATTAAGATCGTCAACTAGCAGGCGTACCCGCACGCCGCGATTCGCGCTTCTAAGAATAGCGTCCGCCAGAATACGGCCGCTCTGATCCTCGTCCCAGATATAGTATTGAAGGTCCAGGCTCTTCTGCGCCAGCTCAGTCATCGCCATTCTGGAAGTGAATGCGTCGCGCCCGGCGGTTACTAGGACGACGCCCGATTTCCCTGGATTCCTGGTTTCCGCAGCACTGAATAGTTGACCGAGATATGTCTGATTATAGCTGGCGAAAGCCGATGTTGCCTGGCGTGGATAATCGTATGACAGCGTCGTGCATGCGCCTAGAACTAGCAGGAAAGCGAATGCTGCGATCTTTCCGCCAGCAACTTTCATGGCATCGCAATGCAGTTGGATCGCATCGATTTAACCCCAAACACTCGGACCGTTTTCAACTGAGCCGATATGTTCGTCACTTTGTTGAGACAGATCGCAGCCTGATTTGGTGGGCTTTGGCGCATCAGGTCACATTATTTTAGATCGTGAAATCGCGGTGTTGCAAGCGCCGATGTTCGATGGTCCGCTTCTCGATCACATTCCCACGGAGGTCTGGACTTTGGGTTGCAGCGAAGTGTCCGGAAAGGTCTTTTTTCCGTAATTGTCCAACGACGTTTGTTTCGCATGGGACCTTTTTGGCATTCCAGTTCGGCTACATCAAACGAATGTCTGCTGCTTCCCGGAAATATTCGAATGAGGTTTGAAATTACGTGGAAATCGCTTTTGCATCATGCGCCCTTGCTAAATTAGTTTAGTCCAGCTTAACTCTTTGACGTGGCTGCGAACCGGGTTTGCTGCCGCACCAGAAAATGAAGAGAGACTGCCGACAGACATTCAAGTCCTGACATCGCCGCTTTCAAGACAAACCGGGGGGTGCTGTTTTGATCGACAATGGCATATCGAAAAGACCGCAGCGCTGGTCCTACGGGTTGCTTCTCGTCTGCGCGGCCAGCGCCGCGTTCTGGATAGCGGCGCTGTGGCTGGTCTTTTGAAGA
>NZ_JBFOCI010000040.1:0-597 GCF_040813675.1 Mesorhizobium marinum
CCCGCCGGACAACTCGGCTGGCAAGCTGTTCTCGAAGCCGCCGAGTTGCACCAACTCGAGCGCTTCCATCGGGTCCATGAAATTGCCGACCTTGGGGTCCACGCCGCCAACCTTGAACGGCAGCCGAACGTTTTCGGTCACGCTAGCCCACGGCAGAAGAACAGACTGCTGGAACACCATGCTGAACAAGCGCGACCTTCGCGCATTGGCGGGGGTGCCGCCGAATATCGACACAGAACCTTCGGTGGGTTCGATGATATCGGCGATCACCCGCAGCAGTGTGGACTTCCCGCATCCAGAATGCCCGATCAGCGTCAGAAACTCGCCCTCGCGGACAGCGAGCGACACGTTGTCAATGGCCTTGACGCTGCGAGCGCTTCCCTTGAAGGTCACGCCCACATTGTCGATGTCGATGGCCGCTCCAGCCGTCCTTTGAGAAGGCGCGGTTTCGGCTTGGCCTGTCCGTGTCGCCAGCATCGCGGCTACCTGTTCGAACGGTTGGAAGCCTTGAGGACCCGGTCGTCGAACACATCCGCAGCCTTCATGCCCGGCTTGATCTCCCCGATCTTCGCATAGAGGTCGAGGGTGTTCTGCCAG
>NZ_JBFOCI010000041.1:0-573 GCF_040813675.1 Mesorhizobium marinum
CACGTGCGGCGCTCTTAAGCGTCATCTTCATTGGATCAGTCCTCCCGCTTCACGATGTTGACGCACTTGTGGACGGCCAGCAGCTTGCTTGCCTCGACGAGCGCCCGTCGTCCGTCGCCCTGCATCAGAACGAAGACCGGCTTGACCTCCGATTGGGGATGGTCGTCGAACGGCAACATGATGCCTGGCTGGCCGAGGGACAGGGTGAAGATGCCGGGCTGGATATCCCCCGGCTGCATCTTGTCGGGCCGCTCCCAGGCGATGACGATGTCGTCACGCTGCGGCGTCTCACTCTTCGAGAACACCAGCGAGTCACCATCGGCGATGCGCGGCGCGAAATCGTTGCCGCTGAAGACCATGATGTAGAGCTCGGGGAACTCAGCGACCGTCCTGAAGATGACCTTGGGCACGCCTTCGGCGGCTGCCCGAACAGCGGTGTTCGGCATTGCATGCTCCCTGTAGTTTGGATACTGTTAACTGTGTTTATACACTAGAAACGCGTTTAGCCGTTGTCAACTTTTTTCTGTGTGTGATACATAGTTTTTAGATGAAGAGGGAACACATGCTGACCAC
>NZ_JBFOCI010000042.1:0-549 GCF_040813675.1 Mesorhizobium marinum
CATTGTCTTAGCTCCGGATATGCGGCTACGTTAGTTGCAACAAATCGGTGGCACACGAAGCTTGCTCGGATGCGCGTCCACCGCAACCTAGCCGGTCATCGTGTCGGGCAGTGACTAAACTGTAGAAACTAGCGTCTCTCCAATGCGGAACGAGCGAACCGTTCACATGGCCTTTTTGAAAACTTAGCTGAATCGATGGTCGATACCAACTTCTTAGAAATCATTATCTCCTCTGCGAGTTCAAAGCCAAGCGACGAGGTTATCCTCGTACTCGTTCTTTCAGACAGACAGATCAATTTGACCGCAGGCGAATTGCTAGAAGGAATTTCAGGCTACTGTCAGGGAGCGCGCAATCTTGGGATAGAAGCGGGCGATCGGGTATTTGTTCTTCCTGGCCACAACGGCGAAACTGTGCTTGCGTTTCTCGGGCTTATTTGTCTTGGCGCAGTTCCTTGCATATTGCCGTATCCGACGCAATCGACGAAGGACTACGTCGTCGACCTTGCGAACGAACTCGTATCGGAAACCGGGGCAAGGTGGCTAGTCACG
>NZ_JBFOCI010000043.1:0-538 GCF_040813675.1 Mesorhizobium marinum
CCGGTCTACATGACCTTCCCCGACATGCCCGACATCTTCATCGTCAGGCCCGCGAGCCTCGACGACCCGGCGAGCTACCGGGCGAACATCGTCACCTGGACCGCCGCCGCGCAGCCCTGGGATCGCGTCGACCCGGCGCTTCCGGCGTTCGAGAAAATGCCGCCAAGGGCGTGAGGTGGCCCCGGCGTACCTTTCAGGCCGCAACCGTCAAGCCGTTGTTGGTCGCTGCTTAAGCATGACGTCGGGACCGCTCCAAGGTTTGACGCGATATCATCTAGCACGCTTCTTTATCAAAGAAGTGGGAGCCAGCATCTCCGCTGCAAACGCTTGACTGATCAAGCACGGTCGGATCGGCCGCTACGGCAAACCCTAGGAACGCGTGCCAACTCGCGATTGTTCGGGTCTCCGGCTTTGCGGCGAATAGGTGCGAATCGGAGAAGCAGACATATTCGATTGGCGCTTCATTTGAGCCGAGGAGATCCGGTAGCTTTGCTAAAGTGAAACAAGAAGCGCTCTCGAAATCTGCGAACTTGATCCC
>NZ_JBFOCI010000044.1:0-534 GCF_040813675.1 Mesorhizobium marinum
ACGCTGAGCTTCCCTCGTGGCAATAGCCTGAGCTTCGGCGGTTGCGGCCATAAAAGCGATGAGGGCATCGCGCACGGCTTGCTGAATTGGGTCTTTGGTTGCGCCATCAAAAACCATGCCGTTGATCACCGTCTTGATGACAACACCCTCTCGCATGAAGTGACGGATGCTATCTGAGACGTCTCGGTAGTCTCTTCCTAGCCGATCCACCCAGCGGACAACGAGCGTATCCCCTTTTTGAAGAAGGTCGAACAATCGCTTCCCTTGCGGTCGATCGCTGAGCTTCGTCGAGATACCCGACACACCATTGTCGGAGATGACCTTGTCGATCTTGAATCCGGCTGCCTCGGCCTGCTTCTTCTGGTGGTCGAGGTTTTGTTCTGCGGTCGACACACGCGCATAAAGGACAGTCTTCGGCACCGACGGCTCCTGTTCGAAAGGGTCTCGTCCGATGAGTAGGCTGTCCGATGATCAAAGTCAACCTGTACGGACAGCGAAGAGTCAAACAGCCAAAGTGTCCGATGCGGTATGCTC
>NZ_JBFOCI010000045.1:0-523 GCF_040813675.1 Mesorhizobium marinum
ATGCCTTCCTGCACGGCGTCGATGTCCAGCGTGCGCGGCGTGAGATGGTTGATGTGCGGCCCGTTGAACGAGACGACATCCGCGATCAGGCGGTGGGCCGAGTGCAGGCGCTGATACATTGCGAGGTTGACGCTCGCCACCTCGTGCCAGCGGAAGGTGTCGAGCACCTCGGCGACAAAGCGCGCGGCGTCCGCGTGCGAAAGCCCACCGTCGCGCTCGGCCTTCTCCACCAGCGCAACGGCACCGTCGGAAAAGATGCGCCGCGCCGAAAGCGTCTTGCGCGCCGCTTCGCGCAGGTCCGGATCGGCGATCAGGTCGAGCCGGAGCAGCGAGGTGAACACGCGGAACGGGTTGACCTTCAGCGCCGCCGCGTCGACGGCCCGAAAGGCGGTCGAGTGGACCGGCACGCCGGCTTCGCTCAGGTCGTAGTAGCCGACGGGAAACATGCCCATCACGGCAAACACGCGGCGCATCATGGCAAGTTCGGCTTCGGTGCCGAGGCGGATGGCGCCATGCCTTTCCT
>NZ_JBFOCI010000046.1:0-518 GCF_040813675.1 Mesorhizobium marinum
CAGGCTGACACGCTCGCTGACCGACTTCTCCAGGATCGTGGAAGTGTTCGATCAGGCAGACGCCTCCTTCGTCTCCGTCACGCAACAGTTCAATACCACGACGTCGATGGGCAGGTTGACGCTCAACGTGCTTTTGTCCTTTGCCCAGTTCGAACGGGAGGTAACCGCCGAGCGTATTCGCGACAAGATCGCGGCCTCGAAGAAGAAGGGCATGTGGATGGGCGGTGTCGTGCCGCTCGGCTATCGGGTGGAGAACCGCAAGCTTCTCGTCCATGCCGATGAGGCCAAAACCGTCCGTTGGCTGTTTAAAACATACCTCGAGCTGAAGTCGGTTCGTGCGCTTGTGGATAAAGCAGCATCGCATGGGCACTTCGGTCGGAAGTCCATTCGGAAAGATGGTTCGACAGTCCTGACCCGCCCGTTCGGCCGGGGCAATCTTTATCATCTGCTCTCGAATGTCATCTATGTCGGCAGCATCCGGCACAGGGACCGCATCTACAATGGAGAGCATGATGCCA
>NZ_JBFOCI010000047.1:0-515 GCF_040813675.1 Mesorhizobium marinum
GATACTGATTGAGCAGCGAGACGCCCTTGGCGCCGCCGACATAGCCGTTTTCGGGATTGTCCCACTCCGGCTTGTGCTTGGCGACGAAATCGTCGAGCTGCAGGATGCCGCCGGTCTCTGCGAGGTCGCCAAGGCGGTTCCACTCGACCGCGTAGATGTCGAATGCTCCACCCTTGGTGGAGATGTCCTGCATCGTCTTGGTGAATTCCTGGCCGTTCGGCACGCCGACGATGTCGAGCGTAATGCCGGTTTCCTTTTCCCAGAGCTCCTTGATGGACGGGGCGCCGGCCGGGAATGGCTGGGTCAGTTGGCCAATCGAACCGTCCGAAAGGCCGAGCACGATCTTGTCGACCCCCGACGCCTTCAACGCCTTGGCCGCCTCGATCGCCCGCCCTTCGGGCGTATCTGCGCCATACTGGTAGCGCTCTGCGCCGTCGAAGCCGGTTGGCCCACCGATCATCCCGGGGGCAAGGGCGTCGGCCGCAAAGGCGCGACCGGGGCGAATGAACTTCGGC
>NZ_JBFOCI010000048.1:0-507 GCF_040813675.1 Mesorhizobium marinum
TGTCGAATTGACCCCCATGTATTCTGGAAGTCCGCCGCCATCGGTCGACACTAGTGGGATGCCCCGCTCGATAGCGAAAGCTGCCCACAGGTTGGTCGAAGCAGAATATCCTGACATGAGAACCGCGCAGTTGCGGTCTGTCACGTACCGGAGGACTTCTTCCGGTTCCATCCTGCCCATCAAATTGACATGAAACGGCCAGTTCCTCGCACGTCTCAATACCATTCCGCCGGTATGCTCACCGAGTATCTTGCCGAAGATTCCAACAATGGAAATAGTCAGATCCCGTGAATATGAAAGACAAAGTTTATCAAACGCATCACACGCAAGAACCAAGCCATCACGGTAATCACATGTAGACGGAAGAACTATTTCATTTATCGGTCGCCCTCTTAGAACACTCTTTTGACCAACGGAATTGCTCCATTGCTTAGGCAACAATGGTGCAATTACCTGGGTCGTTTTTGGCAACTTCCATTTTTGTTTCTCCAACATCCATTCCATTAC
>NZ_JBFOCI010000049.1:0-503 GCF_040813675.1 Mesorhizobium marinum
CGTTTGCCGGTGGCCGTGGTAGTATCTGAGTATGGTTTTGCGTTGATGAGTGTCGCTTCGAAAATGAAAGGACAGGTATGGAAGCAAGTGCCCTGTGCGCGTTCACGATCAACTCGTTCTGCGAAGCCTACGGTATCCGTCGAAACCTTGCCTACAAGGAAATCGGTGCCGGCCGTCTCCACATTCGTAAGGTGGGGAGAAGGACCCTCATAAGGCGAGTTGACGCTGAAGCATGGCTCGACGGTCTGCCGATAGGCGATCCAAGAGCCAAGAAGGACGGGGAATAAGCGGGTCAAGTTTGGCGACGTGACCGCTTACTCCCCGGATGCTGATCCATCTGAAAAACCAAGCCTCCCAGGACCTGAAAGAAGGACCAACAATGTCTATTGTAGACCCTGTAGCGAAATCCGCCAACTCGAACTCACGTAACCGTGAAAGAGTCGCAGGCGGTGTTGCAAAAAAGTTCGCCATCGTCGTTCGTATCAAGCCTGATGGCCGTATCA